>NZ_JBEZAN010000014.1:190822-240267 GCF_040646595.1 Streptomyces sp. NPDC045470 | reverse complement strand
CGGTGCGTTTCGGCCTTTCGGCTTCTTCGCGGTTCCAACCTTACCAGATCCGTTCGGCGTTTCCGCTTTCCGTTTCCGGCCCCTGCTGGAGCGGGTTTTGTTCGCGCCTTCCGGCGTGTTCACCACTTTAGCGGTTTTCCCCGGCGACTCATAATCGAGTCGCTGTTGTTCCGAATTTCGGCAGGCCGAAATTCATCCCGTTGAGGAGCCGTGCAGTGGTGATGGTGCTTGCCGGTGTGGCGTGAAGGCTGTCTCGGCGCCTGACGGCTCCGTGGCAACTCGGAGAACACTACACGACGGGCCGAAGGCCCCGAAGGCACCCCCCTCTCCTGCTGCGCTGCATTCGCGGGCACGTGCCGTGCGGGGTAGTAGGTGACAGAAGGTACGGGCCTGAGTGGCCTGCGGGACCGAACGGCTAGCGGGAGGCGCGGCGTGGAACGGTGTCTGGTGACCGGGGCGAGCGGGTACGTCGGCGGGCGGCTGGTGCCGGAGCTGCTGGCCGCGGGGTACCCGGTGCGGTGTCTGGCGCGCACGCCGGGGAAACTGCGGGATCACCCCTGGTCGGGGCAGGTGGAGACGGTACGGGGCGACGTCACGGACGCGGAGTCGCTCACGGCGGCGCTGGAGGGCGTCGGGGTCGCCTATTACCTGGTGCACGCGCTGGGCTCGGGGAAGGACTTCGAGGACACCGACCGCCGGGCGGCCCGTACGTTCGCGGAGTGCGCGCGGAAGGCCGGCGTGCGGCGGATCGTCTATCTGGGCGGTCCGGTGCCGAAGGGCGTCGACCGGCGAAGACTCTCCCCGCACCTGCGGTCGCGGGACGAGGTGGGGCGCATCCTGCTGGAGTCCGGGGTGCCGACCGTGGTGCTGCGGGCGGCCGTGATCATGGGGTCGGGCTCGGCGTCCTTCGAGATGCTGCGGTACCTGACCGAGCGGCTGCCGGTCATGGTGACGCCGAGCTGGGTGCGTACCCGTATCCAGCCGCTGGCGGTACGGGACGTGCTGCACTACCTGGTGGGCTGCGCCGCGCTGCCGGAGTCGGTGAACCGGGGGTTCGACGTCGGCGGACCCGACGTACTGACCTACCGGCAGATGATGCAGCGCTATGCGCGGGTCGCGGCGCTCCCCCGTCGTCTGATCGTGCCGGTACCGGTGCTGACGCCGGGGCTCTCCAGTCACTGGGTGGGGCTGGTGACGCCCGTACCGGCGGGTATCGCGCGTCCGCTGGCAGAGTCGCTGCGCCACGAGGCCGTGGCCGAGGAGCACGACATCGCGCGGTACGTGCCGGACCCGCCCGGCGGGCTGACCGGCTTCGACCGCGCGGTGGAGCTGGCGCTGCGGCGGGTGCGGGAGGCACGGGTCGCCACCCGCTGGTCGTCGGCCTCGGTGCCCGGGGCCCCCAGCGACCCGTTGCCGACCGACCCGGACTGGGCGGGCGGCAGTCTCTACACCGATCGCAGGGCGCGCCGGGTGGACGCCTCGCCCGAGGCGCTGTGGGACGTCATCGAGGGCATCGGCGGGGAGAACGGCTGGTACTCCTTCCCGCTGGCGTGGGCGTTGCGGGGGTGGCTGGACCGGCTGGCGGGCGGCGTCGGGCTGCGCCGGGGGCGGCGGGACGCGCAGCGGCTGCGGGCCGGTGACTCGCTGGACTTCTGGCGGGTCGAGGAGATCGAGCGGGGGCGGCTGCTGCGGCTGCGAGCCGAGATGCGGCTGCCCGGGCTGGCGTGGCTGGAACTGCGGGTCGGGCGGGACCGGGCGGGCCGTACGGTCTATCTCCAGCGGGCGGTGTTCCATCCGCACGGGCTGGCGGGCCATGCGTACTGGTGGAGTGTCGCGCCGTTCCACTCGGTGGTGTTCGGCGGGATGGCCCGCAACATCGCCGCGGCGGCACGGGACCGGGACAGGCAGGTGGGCCGGGCGCAGGGGGCGGGTGGGGCGGCGTAGGGGCGTCGACGAGGGGCACTGTGCCGGAACGTCGATGTCGGCGCGGGGCAGCGGGCAGCGGGCAGCGGGCAGCGGGCAGCGGGCGATGGTGGCGCGGTGTGCCGTCCGAAGGCCGCAGGTGCCACCCGACTGCCGTCACCCTCTGTCCTCATCATTCCGACGGACGAGTGAATCGCGGGGCGGGTGGCTTCCCCCGGACGGCCGCAGGGGCGGCGCGGCGTGCGGGCGGCGGTGGCGGGCCCTTGTACGTTCACCGCTCCCGGCAATGAGAGGTGCGCAATGCCCACATCCCGTTCCCTCACCGGCTGGAAGCCGTCCGGCCCGTGGTATCCCGTACTGGTCTGCGGCGTCGTCGGCGGTCTGGCCGTCCCCACCGCCTGGGCTGCGGGTTCCGACGCTCACGACACGAAGTCGCGGCAGTCCGCGGCTCAGCAGGCCGAGTTCCAGCGGGCCTCCGAGCAGGCCGCCTCCTCCGGCCGGCGGGTGGAGGTGCAGTCGCAGCGCACCGACACCGTGCGCGTGTACGCCGACCCGTCCGGCACGTACACCACCGAGCAGAGCCTGCCCAAGGCGCGCGCTCCCAGGGGGCCGGTGGGCCTGTGGACCAGCGTCAACAAGAAGTACCCCGATGCCTCCTACTGGGCGAAGACCGGGGACGTCGCGCGCGTCGGCCATGAGGACGAGACGGGCGGGACCTGGCGCTCGTTCATCACCATGGGCACCAGGGACCTGCAGCGGACCGGGACGATCAAGCGCGCCTCGTTCGTGATCAGGAACACCTACTCCTGGTCGTGCGCCAAGCGGCCCGTCCAGCTCTGGGACACCGGCCGCGCCTACAAGAGCACGACGTGGAACCAGCAGCCGAAGTGGTACAAGCTGCTGGCCACCGTCACCGACGCCAAGGGCCACAGCGCCAAGGAGTGCCCGGCCGGCGTGCTGACGTTCGATGTCACGGACAACGCCAAGGCGGCGAAGTCCAACAAGTGGCCGGACATGACCCTGGGACTGCGGGCCGCGAACGAGAACGACACCCACGCGTGGAAGAAGTTCGCCCCGAGCACGGCCAAGCTGGCCGTCACCTGGTCCAAGGGCTGAGTCTCCCGGCGGCCGTCACCCTCCGTTCATCGCCTTCCGTCGGTCGAGTGAATACGCGGCCGCCGCTCTCACGGTCGGACGCGGTGGGAGCGCGGTGCGCGGACGGTGGGGAAAGGCTGGAAACCGTTCAGCCGTTCCCCGCACAGGAGGCAGACCATGCCCACATCCCGTTCACTCACCGGCCGGAGGCGAGCCCGGTCGTCGTACGCCCTGCTGGCCTGCGGTCTCGTCGGCGGCCTCGCCGCCCCGGCCGCCGTCGCCGCGAGCCCCGGCACGCAGGCCGGGCAGGCCGGCGCGTCCGTCAGCGAGCAGCGCCAGCCCGGACCGGCCGCGCCCAGGGGCCGCGTGGGCCTGTGGACGAGCGTCAACCAGGCGCACCCGAACAGGACCTACCACGGTCAGACGGACGACGTCGCGCGCGTCGGCAAGAGGGACCTCAGGAACAACCGTGAGCTGAACGGCGTGTGGCGCTCGTTCATCACGATGGGCAGCCAGGACCTGCACCGGCCCGGAACGATCCGGAAGGCCGAACTCCGCATCCGGAACGCCACGTCCCAGTCGTGCGCCCCCTACAACGTCGAGGCCTGGGACACCGGCCGGATCTATCCGTCCACGACGTGGAACAAGCAGCCGCGGTGGTACCGGATGCTGGGCTGGGTCTCGCCCCCGCAGCGGCCCTGCCAGAACCGCACCCTGTCCTTCGACGTCACGGCGAGCGCCCGGGCGGCCCAGCAGAACAGGTGGCCGAGCATGACCCTGGGGCTGAAGGCGACGAACGAGCGGAGCTCGGACGCGTACAAGACCTTCACCCCGTCCACCGCCAGGCTGGTCGTGACCTGGGGCTAGCCGCACCGGCACGTCTCCCGGCCGCCCCGGTGACCGCACGGTCCACCGGGGCGGCCGCGCACACTCCGGGCACTGATTTCCCGTCAGCGTCGCCCGCCCGTTTTGATCACCGAGCCCGATCGTCCATACGATCCGGCGATGATCACAAGAAAACGGCTGGCGGGTGGGGTCTGCGGCCTGCTCGCCACCCTGGCCGTGGGGCTGCTGCCCACCTCCGCCGCAGCCGCCGACGAACCGGACACGAAGAAGCCCTCCCCCAAGGTCGAGCTGGTACTCGACGTCAGCGGCTCGATGCGGGCGCGGGACATCGACGGGCAGAGCCGGATGTCGGCGGCGAAGCAGGCGTTCAACGAGGTACTGGACGCGGTGCCGGGCGAGGTCCAGCTCGGCATCCGTACCCTGGGCGCGAACTATCCGGGCCCGGACCGGCAGACCGGGTGCAAGGACACCAAGCAGCTCTACCCGGTCGGGCCGCTCGACCGGACCGAGGCGAAGACCGCGGTGGCGACGCTCGCCCCCACCGGCTGGACGCCGATCGGCCCGGCCCTGCTGGGGGCCGCCGACGACCTCAAGGGCGGTGACGCGACCCGCCGGATCGTGCTGATCACCGACGGCGAGGACACCTGTGCCCCGCTCGACCCGTGCGAGGTGGCGCGGGAGATCGCCGCCAAGGGCATCCATCTGACCGTGGACACGCTGGGGCTGCTGCCGGACGCCAAGACCCGCAAGCAGCTGAGCTGCATCGCGGAGGCGACCGGCGGCACGTACACCTCCGTCCAGCACACCAGTGAACTGCGGGACCGGGTGCACCAGTTGGTGGACCGGGCGGCCGATCCGGTGGTGACGCCGGTGGCGACGCAGGGCGCGGACCAGTGTGCCAAGGCACCGGTGCTCAAGCCGGGCCTGTACACCGACCGGGAGAAGTTCGCCGAGCACCGCTGGTACCGGGTGGACGTACGGCCCGGCCAGGAGCTGCGCGCGTCGGCGAGCATCGGCGCCGACCGTGCCGTCAACAACGACTACGGCATGCTGCTGCGCGCCTCGACGGTGCACGGCCGGGAGATCGTGCGCGGCTCGGAGGCGGGCGACGGGCGTACCGACGTCATCTCGTCCGGGCTGCGCTACCCGAAGGCGCCGCTGAAGAACGCCGACGGCGCCGCGAAGGACGCGCCGGAGACGGTCTGCCTCCGGCTGAGCAACTCCTTCGCTGCGCCGGCCGGGGTCAAGACCGAGCCGGGTCTGCCGGTGGAGCTGGCCATCGATGTCGTGGACGGCCCGTCGGACGCCTCGGACGTGGCGTCCTTCGGTCTGGGCCGCGGCTGGTGGTTCCTGGGCGCGCTGGTGCTGGTCGGCCTGGTGGCCGGTCTGCTGTGGGGCTGGCTGTCGCGCTGGCGTGTCGCCGTCTGGAGGACCAACTGATGCGTACGCGTACGTTCGTGACCGCCGCGCTGCTGGCGGGTGCCGCGCTGTTCGGTACGGCGGGCGGTGCCGTGGCGGACAGCCCGTCGCCGTCCGCGAGCGGCGGTGCCGCGGGGCCGACGGAGGCGGGGACGTCGTTCCGTACCGCGACGCCGGTCCAGCCGGGGCAGCGGGCGACGGCCGGGGCGTCCACCGGTGACTACCTGTACTGGGCGGTGCCGGTGGACGCCGGGCAGCGCGCCACGATGAAGGCGAAGGTGACGCTGCCCAAGGCGGCCCGGCACGGCGCGGCGACCTGGCAGCTCGACGTGTACGACGGGCTGCGGCGCCGTCAGGCGTGCACGTACGGCGCGCAGACCAGGGCGGCGGCCGCGGACGCGGCTTCGGTGGAGCTGTCCTGCACGCTGCGGACGGTCCGTTCCTGGGCCGAGCAGTCGTCCAACGATCCGCTGCCGGGCACGTACTTCGTGCGTCTGACGGTCACGGATCTGCCGCAGGAGGACCTGGGGCTGCCGGTGCACGCGGAGTTCGAGCCGACGGTGGCCGGGACGGGCGGCGCGTACGCGGTGGACGGCAAGCTGGCCGCCCCGCTCGTGCCGGGGGCCGCCGCCGCTGGTCCGAAGGACGGGGAGAGTGCTTCCCCGGAGCCGTCGGCGTCGGCTTCGGCGGCGGGCAAGCGGTCCGTCGCCGCGTCCGAGCCGGACGGCGGCTGGTCCTCGGGCCGGTGGTCCGACCGGTGGGTGTGGACGGCGGTGGGCGGTCTGCTGGCGGCGCTCGCCGGGATCGGCGGGTACGCGATGACGCGCGGCAGCGGCCGCCCGTCGCGGGTGCCGCCGGGCGTCTGACGGCACCACGCGGCACACACGGCATACGGAGCGGGGCGGTGCGCGGAGTGTTCCGCGTACCGCCCCGCTGCCGTACGGACGGAAGCTCAGCCGGTGACGCCGAGCAGCACCGCCCACTTCTCCAGGGCGGGCTCCTCCGACAGGTCGGCGACGGCGGCCTCGATGCCGTGGTCGCGGTTCCAGCGGCCGGCCAGGGCCATCAGGCGGACCGAGTCGAGGCCGTAGTCGACGAGGTTCTCGTCGTCGGGGATGTCGGCGGGGTCCTCGCCGAGGACGTCGGCGACGTCCTTGCGCAGTTGCTCCAGCGTCAGTGCCATGGGGGTCACTTCCCTTCGAAGACGGTGGCGGTGGTGGTGACCACGGCGCACTTGGCGGCCGCCCAGCGCAGCGCCATGGCGTGGTCGTCCGCGGAGAAGTCGGCCACCGCGTCGGCGACGAGGAACGCCTGGAGGTCGCGCATCCACGCGTCGCAGGCGGTCATCAGGACGCCGATGTGGGCGTAGACACCGGTGATGACGAGCTGGTCGCGGCCGAGGTCGCGCAGCCGCTCTTCGAGGTCGGTGCGGACGAAGCCGCTGTACTTCCACTTGGTCAGCACGGTGTCGCCGGGGCCGGGGGCGACCGCGTCGGCGATGGCCGCCGCGTGCTCGTCGGCGGGCAGGCCGGGGCCCCAGAAGTCCTGCTGGAGGCCGCGTTCCTCGGGCGTCTGGCCGCCGGGCTGGGCGGTGTAGAGGACCGGGATGCCGAGGCGGGCTGCCTCCTCCTTCAGCGCCGCCACGTTGCGCAGCAGGTCGGTGGCGGGGGACGCCTGGGTGTCGAAGGCCGACAGGAAGTAGTTCTGCAGGTCGTGGACGAGCAGGACGGCGCGCGACGGGTCGGCCTTCCAGTCCACGCGGTTCGCGGGCAGGTCGCCGGCGGACGGCATGGGGTAGGGGGCGATGGCGGGCAGGGCCATGGTGCGGTGCGGTCCCTTCAGGACGGGTCGGGGTGGGGCGGTCAGGACGTCGTGCCGGTGGCGGCGGACCTGAGGTCCTTCTTGGAGATCTTGCCGACGCCGGTCTGCGGGAAGGCGTCCACGAACACCACGCGGTCGGGCACCTTGTAGGCGGCGAGGCCGCGGGCCCGGACGAACTTCTTCACGGCGACGGGGGTCGGCGCTTCGGCGCCGGAGCGCAGGATCACGTAGGCGAGAGTGCGTTCGCCCAGGTACGGGTCGGGTTCGGCGACCACGTTGGCGTCGTGCACCGCGGGGTGCGCGAGCAGGTGGTTCTCGACCTCCTCGGCGGCGATCTTCTCGCCGCCGCGGTTGATCTGGTCCTTGGCGCGGCCCTCGACCACGAGATGGCCGGTGGGGGTGAGCCGGACGACGTCGCCGGTGCGGTAGAAACCGTCCGCGGTGAAGGAGCGGGCGTTGTGCTCGGGCGCCTTCCAGTAGCCGCGGATGGTGTACGGGCCGCGGGTGAGCAGGTGGCCGGTCTCCCCCACGGGCAGGTCGTTGTCCTCGTCGTCCACGACGCGGATCTCGTCGTCCGGGGAGATGGGCCGCCCCTGGGTGGTGACGATGATCTCCTCGGGGTCGTCCAGCCGGGTGTAGTTCACCAGGCCCTCGGCCATGCCGAAGACCTGCTGGAGGGTGCAGCCGAGGGCGGGCCGTACGCGCCGGGCGGCTTCCTCGCTGAACTTGGCGCCGCCGACCAGCAGGACGTCGAGGCTGCTCAGGTCGGACGAGGTGGCCGGCGCGGCCTCGGTCCAGACGAGGGCGAGCGGCGGGACGAGGCCGGTGAGGGTGACGCGTTCCCGCTCGATGAGGGGGAACGCCACGTCGGGGTTGGGCTGCGGGCACAGTACGACGCGGGCGCCCGCGTACAGGGCGCCGAGCGAACCGGGCGAGGAGAGCGGGAAGTTGTGGGCGGCGGGCAGAACGCACAGGTAGACGCTCTGCTCGTTCACGCCGCACAGCTCGTTGGAGCCCCACAGCGAGTAGATGTAGTCGTCGTGGGTGCGCGGGATGAGCTTGGGGACGCCGGTGCTGCCGCCGGAGAGCTGGAGGAAGGCGAGGTCGTCCGGTGCGGGCTCCTCCCAGGGCACCGTGTCGGAGGCCGGGTCGGCCGGTACGTCCGCGAGGGCCTCGAAGGGGCCCGGGTCGCCGCCGGTGACGAAGACGTGGCGCAGGCCGGGAACGTCGGCCCGTACGGCTGCGGCGAGGGCGCGGTAGTCGTAGCCGCCGTGTTCGGCGGCGATGACGTAGGCGGCGGCCTCGGTGAACTCGCAGAAGTAGCGGATCTCGGTCTCGCGGTGCGCGGGCAGCGCGAAGACCGGGAGGGCGCCGAGGCGGAAGAGCGCGAAGATCACCTCGAAGAACTCGGCGACGTTCGGGAGCTGGACCACGACGCGGTCGCCGCGGACGATGCCGCGGGCGTGGAACCCGGCGGCGAGCCGGGTGGCGCGGCGGTCCAGCTCCGCGTACGTCCAGCGGCGGCCCTCGCCGGCCGGGTCGACGACGGCGACCCGGTCCGGGTGGGCGGCGGCCCGGTCGCGCAGCATCTGCCCGAAGGTCTCGCCGCGCCACCAGCCCGCTTCGCGGTAGCGCTCGGCGAACTCCGCGGGCCAGGTGGGCGCGTGCGAGTGGGCGTAGGCGTACTGATCGGTCACAGTTCGGCTCCGACGGCGCTCAGGAAGGTACGGAACTTGGCGCCGGTCTCGGCGGTCTCGGCGCCGGGGTCGGAGGCGGCGACGATGCCCGCTCCGGCGTACAGGCGCAGGGCGCGCTCCTCGGCCTCGGCGCAGCGGATGGTCACCACCCACTCGCCGTCGCCGGACGCGTCGCCCCAGCCGACCATACCGGTGAAGAAGCCGCGGTCGAACGGTTCGGTGTCGGCTATCACCTGCCGGGCGGTGTCGGTGGGGGTGCCGCAGACCGCCGGGGTGGGGTGCAGGGCGCAGGCCAGCTCCAGGGCGGAGGTTTCCGGCGCGGCGAGGGTGGCGGTGACGGTGGTGGACAGGTGCCACATGGCGGCGGTGCGCAGCAGGGTGGGCCGGACGGGGACGTCGAGGTCGGTGCAGTACGGGGCGAGGGCCCGGTGGACGGCGTCCACGACGACGGCGTGCTCGTGCAGGTCCTTGGCGGACTCCAGCAGGGCGGCGGCCCGGCGGACGTCCTCGGCGAGGTCGTCGCTGCGCGGGATGGACCCGGCCAGCGGGTTGGCGACGATCCGCCGGCCGCGCCGGGTGACCAGCAGTTCGGGGCTGGCGCCCAGGAGGGTGCGCCGGGGCGTGGTGGGCAGCGCGAAGGTGTAGCCGGAGGGGTCGCGGCGGGCCAGGCGCTGGAGCAGCGCGGGGATGTCGAGCGCGTCCGGGGTGGTCAGTTCGAGGGTGCGGGCGAGGACGACCTTGCTGAACTCGCCGCGCCACATGCGCTCGACCACGGCGGCCACACCGGCGCCGTAGACCTCGGGGGCCGGTACGGGTCTGATGTCCCAGCGGGCCGCGGCGGGCGGGTCGGCGGGCAGCGCGATCAGCGGGTCGGCGGTGAGCGGCGGCGCGGTCCGGACGGTGGCGGGCACGGTGAGCGCGGACGGGGCCGTCTGGTCGAAGGGCACGGCGCCGATGACCAAGGGGGCGCTGTGCCCCGCCGCCTGTGCGGCGTCGAGGGTGGCGGCGACCCGCTGGGGCAGGGGGCGTTCGTCGTGCGGGACTTCGCTGTGGGTGCCCTGCGCGAGGATGGTGCGCGTGGGCGTGCCGAGGAAGCGGGCGCCGGGGGTGTAGGCGCCCAGGAGCGAGGTCGCGGCTCCTACGGCGGGGTGGGCCGTCTCGGCGAGGGGGACGTGCGTGGCGACTTCGGGTGCCGTCGGCACGGGAGCTCCAATTCTCGGAAGGCTGCGAGGTTCCGGGGGATGGCTGATACGGGTGGTGGTGCGGAGGGGCGTGCGGTGAGCGGGGGTGCGGTGGTGCGTGCGTCCCGTGCGGGCGGCGGGGCGCGGCGCGGGTCACCGCAGGGTGGCGCCGCCGTCGACGTACAGCTCCTGCATGGTGATGTGCCGGGCGCGGTCGGAGGCGAGGAAGACGACCGCGTCGGCGATGTCGGACGGGTCGGCGATCCGGCCGAGGGGGATGCCGGTGCGGTACGTCTGCGGGTCGCCGGCGATCACGCGGCGGGGTGCGTCGTCGTCGGTCCACAGCGCGCGTTGCATGGCGGTGTCGGTGGAGCCGGGCGCGACGATGTTGCAGCGCACGCCGCTGCGGGCGAGTTCGAGCCCCAGACATTTGGTGTACATGGCCGCCGCGGCCTTGGAGGCGGCGTACGCGGCCATTCCGGTACGGGGCACGCCGGCGGCGTTGGAGCCGACGGTGACGATGCTCCCGGAGCCGCGTTCGACCATGTGCGGGGCGACGGCGCGGGACGTGTGGAAGACGCCGGTGGTGTTCACGGCGAAGGTGTCGGCCCAGTCCGCGTCGGACAGCTCGGCGGCGGCGCCGGGGCGCAGGATGCCGGCCACGTTCACCAGGACGGCGATCGGGCCGAGTTCGCGCTCGACGCGGGCGACGGTGGCGTCGACGGCGGTGCGGTCGGTGACGTCCATGGCTTCGGTGGTGACCGTTCCCGCGGCGCCGTCCTCGGCCGGCGGTGCCGCGGGTGCGGTGCGGTCGGTGGCCACGACGTGGGCGCCCTGTCGCGCCAGGGCGGCGGCGACCGCGGCGCCGATGCCCTGCCCGGCGCCGGTCACCAGCGCGATACGGCCGGTGAATTCGGCACGGCCCGGTATGTGCTCAGGCATGAGCAACCTCCCCATTTGTTAGGCAAGCCTAACCTAATATAGGACAGGTGCCCAGCCACTCCGCCATTCCGCCCGCACGCTGCATAAATGGTTAGGCTAGCCTCACCTTATGCAAAAGCAGCGTACGGGTATAGCCGCCCCGCCCCCCGAACACGGCGCCGAAGGCGTCGCGTTGCCGGGCGTGGTGGCGCAAAAGAATGCCCGACCCCCTGCCGATGACCCGCACTTTGCCTCCGGGGAGCCCGCTGTGGACCCCGGCGGCGAGCGTCCCGCCGGCACCACGCGCCGCACGGTCGCACTCGCCGTGGCGGGCTTCACCGCCGCCGTCCTCGTCCTGGCCGTCGTGTCCCTGTGCGTCGGCGCCGGCGAGGTCGGCGCGAGCGGCGTCCTGGACTACCTGCTCGACCGCGGCGGCGCGCGCAGCGACCCGCGGCTGGCTCTCGTCGTCGGCGACCTGCGGCTGCCCCGTACGCTCACCGCCCTGCTCGTCGGCGGCGCGCTCGGCGTCGCCGGGTGCCTGCTCCAGGCCGTCACCCGCAACCCGCTCGCCGAGACCGGCCTGCTCGGCGTCAACGCCGGGGCCTCGTTC
This sequence comes from Streptomyces sp. NPDC045470, assembly GCF_040646595.1. Lineage (NCBI taxonomy): Bacteria > Bacillati > Actinomycetota > Actinomycetes > Kitasatosporales > Streptomycetaceae > Streptomyces > Streptomyces sp. NPDC045470. The sequence goes on along the minus strand of NZ_JBEZAN010000014.1, from coordinate 228,754 downwards.
GGTGTCGTCGCGGGCATCGCGCTGCTGGGCCTGGACAGCGGTTACGCCTACCTGGTGTGCGCGTTCGCCGGCGCGGTGGTCGCCAGTGGCCTGGTGCTGCTCATCGCGGGGCGCAGGGGCGGCGGTTCACCGATGCGGCTGGTGCTGGCCGGGTCCGCGCTGGGCGCCACCTTCGGCGGGCTGACCAGCGTGATCGTGGTGAACTCGGCGGAGACCTACGACCGGTTCCGATTCTGGGTGCTCGGTTCGCTGGCCGGGGTCGAGGGCTTCGGCGAACTCGGCCGGCTCGCGCCCGTGCTCGTCGTCGGGTTCCTGGTGGCGCTGCTGGTCGCCCGGCCGCTGTCGGCGCTGGCGCTCGGCGACGACCTGGCCCGCAGTCTCGGCCACCGGCCGCCGGTGATCCGTACCGTGGTCGCCGTCGGGGTGACGCTGCTGACCGCGGCCGCGGTGGCGTTGGCCGGTCCGATCTCGTTCCTCGGGCTGCTGGCCGGCTTCCTGGCCCGGGCGGTCGCCGGTACCCGGCTCGCCGCCCGGCTGCTGCTGGCCGGGCTGATCGGCGCCGCCGTCCTCGTCCTGGCGGACGTGGCGGCCCGGGTGGTCTCCCGCCCGTTCGAGGCGCCGGTCTCCGTCATCGTGGCGCTGATCGGCGCGCCCGTCCTCATCGGCATCGTCCGGTCCCGGCAGCTCACCGCGATGGGCATGACCGAACCGGCGACCGAGGAGCGCACGCCGGGCAAGGCGGCGCGCGGCGTACTGCACGCGCTGCGGGAGCGCCTGACGCGCCGTGTCCCGAAGCGCCGTGCCGCGGGGTCCGGCCGGGTGCGCCCCGCCGAGACGTTCGTGCTGCGCCGCGGCCCGCTCTCCTTCCTCGTCGCCCGGCGCGCCACGCTCGCGGGGCTGCTGCTGGCCGTGCTGCTCCTGCTGGCGGTGGTGCTGTCCGCGTACGCCGGGCAGAGCGACATGAGCGTGACCCGCACCTTCCAGGCGATCTTCGGTCAGGGCGACCGGTTCGACGTCCTGCTGGTGCAGAAGTTCCGGCTCGGGCGGATCGTGGCGGGGCTGGCGGCGGGTGCCGCGCTGGGGCTGGCCGGCTGCCTCACCCAGACGCTGGCCCGCAACCGTCTCGCCACTCCCGAACTGCTCGGCGTGAACGACGGCGCGACCGCCGCCGTCCTGCTGTCCGTCACGCTCAGCGCGACCGGCACGTTCGGCGCCTGGTGGGCGGGCCCGCTGGGCGCGCTGGTCGCGGCGGTCGTGGTCACGGTCGTCTCCGGGGGCCTCGGGCAGCGCGGTTACCGCGTACTGGTCGTGGGTCTGGCGATGTCCGCGCTGGCCTCCGCCGCCACCCAGGTGGCACTGTCCCGGCGCTCGCTCAGCTCGGCGAGTTCGCTGTACGTGTGGACCTCGGGCAGCCTCAACGGGCGCAGCTACGCGGTCGCCGTGCCCGTCCTCATCGGTCTGGCCGTGCTGGTCCCGCTGAGCCTCGCGGTCGCCCGTCACCTGGGCGTACTGCGCTTCGACGACGCCACGGCCTCCTCGCTGGGCGCCGCTCCGGGCCGTACCCGCGCGGTGTGCCTGCTGCTGGCGGTGGCGCTGGCGGGGCTGGCCGTCGGGATCTGCGGGCCGGTCGGGTTCGTGGCGCTGGCGTCGCCGGTCATCGCGTCGCGGCTGGCGGGACCCCTGCGGGTGCCGCTGGTCGGCACGATGCTGACGGGCGCGCTCCTGGTGGTGGCGGCGGACACGATCGGCAGGATCGTTTTCGCGGGTACGGAGGTGCCGGTGGGTGTCGTGACGACGGTGCTGGGCGGGCCCTTCCTGCTGTGGGTACTGCTGGGCCGTTCGGCGGCGACCCGTGTCTGACGAACACGACGGCTCCGGCGAACGCGACCGACACTCCGTGCTGACGACGCTCCTGAGAGGGGTAAGCAAGTGACCGCTGCTGTCCGCAGCCCGCTGCTGCGAGGACTCGCCGCCGATGTGCGGGCCGGGCGGCCCGGCGCCGAGGAGGAGTTCTGGCGCCGCGCCGCGGCGGCCGGGACGCCGCTCGTGGAACCGGACCCGGACGGCGATCCCGGGCACGTCCTCGTCACGTTCCTGTGGCGGGACGACCCGGCGTCCCCGGCCACGGACGTGCTGGCGCTCCTGCACACCGTCACCGACCGGGACCGGCACGCGGGCGACCTGACGCCGAACCTGATGACGCGCGTCGAGGGCACCGCGGTCTGGGCGCTCAGCCACCGGCTGCGCTCCGACCACCGCGCCTCGTACCAGTTCCACCCCGGCACCGGCGCGCGCGAGGACCTGCTGCGTACGGACCGCGAGGCGTGGCTGAAGGTCCTGGACAGCGCCGTGCCCGACCCGTTGAACACGTCGCCCGTCCTGCCGTCGCGGGACGGCCGCAACCCGGCCTCCGTCCTGGAGCTGCCCGGCGCTCCGGCGCAGCCGTGCACCGGGCGCAGGCCCGGCGCGGCGCGCGGCACGTCCGTACAGGCCGAGGTGGGCGGCAGGAACGTCACGGTGCACCTGCCGCCCGGGCACCGCGCCGACGGCGGCCCGTACGCGGTCGCGGTACTGCTGGACGGCGAGATGTGGGGGCCGGTTCTCGGCGTCGGCGACCTGCTCGACAACCTGCACGCCGACGCCTCCGTACCGCCCACGGTCGCCCTGCTCGTGGACACGATGGGGCGGCGGATGGAAGACCTGAGCTGCAACGGGGAGTTCGTCGACTGGCTGGCGGACACGCTGCTGCCGTGGGCGGACACCGCGTACGGGACCGATCCGCGCCCGGAGCGCACGGTCGTGGCCGGGCAGAGCGCGGGCGGCCTGACCGCGGTGTTCGCCGCCTTCCGGCGGCCGGACCGGTTCGGCTTGGCGCTCTCGCAGTCCGGCTCCTTCTGGTGGCCGGACGACGAGCGCGGCACCGAGTGGCTGACCGGCCAGTACGCCACCACCGAACGCCGCCCGGTACGGATACGGCTGGAGGTCGGCCTCCAGGAGTGGATGCTGCTCGCGGAGAACCGCCGCCTGCACGACGTCCTGCGGGCGCGCGGCTACGACGTGACGTACGAGGAGTTCAACGGCGGGCACGACTACGCGTGCTGGCGCGGCGGGCTGGCGACGGGGCTGGGGGCGTTGCTGTCCGGCGCCTGAGCCCGGTCGACACACCGCGCCCCGGACCCGAGTGCGGGTCCGGGGCGCGGTCGTATCCGGTGCGGCGCGGCTCAGCCGGCCGCCGGAGCCCGGGTCTCCTCCCCCGCTTCCTCGTCGGGGTCGTCGTCGAACGGCGGCGGCTGCGGCGGGTCCTTGGGCAGCCGTACGGCGATCAGCGCGCCCACGGCGACCAGCGCGGCCGTCACCCACACCGCGACCCGGTACGGGCCCGGTCCGGTGCCGCCGGTGCCGTGTCCGCCGATCACGCCCGCGCAGACGGCGATGCCGAGGGCGCCGCCCAGGGTGCGCACGATCTGGAAGAGGCCCATCGCGCGGCCCATGTCGGGCGGCGCGACGTCCTCGAAGCCGGCGAGCTGGACGGTGAGCACGGCCGTGCCGAGGACCAGGCCGATGGTGAACATCAGGCCGCGTACCAGCCAGGCGTTGTCCGCGGCGCCCGGTACGGCGAGGGCCGCGAAGACCACCGCGGCGAGCAGCAGCGCGGGCACCGCGAGGCGCCGCGGGCCGATGCGCGGCAGCAGCCGGTCGACGACCTGGGAGGCGAGCATCAGGCCGACCGCTTCCGGGAAGACGCTCAGGCCCGCGTCCAGCGCCGAGGCGCCCAGCGCCGCCTGGTAGAGCAGCGGGAAGACGAACAGCACGCCCATCAGGCCGGCGGCGGTGAGCACGCCGAGCGCGGAGGCCGTGCCGTATGCCCGTCCGGCCAGCAGCCGGAGTTTCAGCAGCGGCTCCGGGGTGCGGAGCTGGTGGACCACGGCGGCCACCGCCAGCACCGCGCCGAGTACGGCGGCGGCCGCGACGGCGGGCTGCGCCCAGCCGTGCGAGGGCCCGAACCCGAGCGCGTACGTGAGCAGTCCGAGCCCCGGGGTGGCGAGCCAGAACCCGGCCCGGTCGAACGGCCCCGGTACGCCCTCGACGTGCTCGCGCAGCCCGAGGACGCCGAGCAGGACGGCGGCGACGCCGATCGGCACGTTCACGAAGAACAGCCAGTGCCAGGACAGGTGCTGGGTGAGGAAGCCGCCCAGCGGCGGGCCCAGCGCGGGCATCAGGGCCGTCGGCACGATCAGGACCTTGGACAGCTTGGCCCGTTCGTGCGGCGGGAACGCGCGGAACAGCAGGGTCATGCCGACCGGGGTGAGCAGGCCGCCCGCCAGTCCCTGCACCGCCCGCGCGACGACCAGCGTGGACAGGCCGGGAGCCAGACCGCAGGCGGCCGAGGCGGCGGTGAAGACGGCGAGCGCGCCGAGGAAGACGCGTTTGGTGCCGTAGCGGTCGCCGAGCCAGCCGGCGGCCGGCAGGGCCAGTGCGAGGGCGACGAGGAAGGCCGTCTCGACGGTGTTGGCCGCGGAGACGGGCTGTCCGAAGTCGCCCGCAATGGTGAACAGGGCGGGGTTGACGATGGTCGAGTCGAGGCCGTTCATGCACATGGCGGCCGTGTAGACGAGGACGACGGCGGTCCTCGGGTTCAGCCGGGGCCGTGCGGCGGGGGGTGCGGTGGTCATCGGGTCACCCCTCCAGTTCGGTGAGGCGGGCGGCCACCACGCGGGCGATGTGCGCGATCGGTTCGGGCAGGGTCATGTCCTTGTGGGAGCACTCGATGTTGGTGTTGTCGATGCGGCCGGTGACGTAGGGCGTCCAGGTGTCGGGGGTGAGGGTGTCGTCGATGGTGTCCACGACGGCCCGGAAGAAGAGCACGTCGCCCCGGAAGACGCGGTGGTCGTAGGCGCGTACGAGGTCGTTGGTGTTGAGGTAGATGGCACCGAGCGCCTTGATGGTGCCGGTGGACAGGGCGGACAGCGGGCTGCCCTCGCGTTGCAGGACCTCCACCACGTTGGCGGTGGTCAGCGGCTTGCCCTCCAGGCTGTCGGGCCCGTAGCCGCCCATGGTGAGCAGCGATTCGAGCGCTTCGGCCTCGTCGGGTACGGGCAGGCCGCGGAAGCCCTCGGCCGGGTAGGCGTCGAGGATGGCGAGGAGTTCGACCTCGTGGCCCTCGTCCTGGAGGTGGGTGGCCATGGCGTGCGCGATGATGCCGCCGGTGGACCAGCCGAGCAGCCGGTACGGGCCTTCGGGCTGCACCTCGCGGATGCGCGCTGCGTAGTGGGCGGCCAGCTCTTCCAGGGTGGCGGGCAGCGGTTGGTCCGCGGTGGCGGCGCCGACGCCCTGGGCCTGGAGTCCGTAGATCGGCACGTCGGCGGGCAGGTGGCGGATGAGTCCGGCGTAGCACCAGCTCAGGCCGCCTGCCGGGTGGACGCAGTGGACGGGGGCACGGCTGCTCTCCGCGCTCCGGGGAGCGGGGCGCAGTGGCAGCAGCACGTCGAGCGGGTCGTCGTGGCGTACGGCGTCCAGGGCGGCGTCGAGCGCCGCGACGGTCGGCGACTGGAAGACCGTGCCGATGGACACCTCGGTGCCGAGTACGGCCTTGACGCGGCCGGCCAGCCGGACCGCGAGCAGCGAGTGCCCGCCGAGGTCGAAGAAGTTGTCCTCGACGCCGACCCGGTCCAGGCCCAGCACCTCGGCGAAGACCGAGCAGAGCAGTTCCTCGCGGGGGGTACGGGGCGGGCGGCCGGTGGCGGCCGGGCGGTCGGGCGCCGGCAGCGCCTTGCGGTCCAGTTTGCCGTTGCCGGTCAGCGGCAGCCGGTCGAGGAGGACGACGGCGGACGGGACCATGTGGACGGGCAGTTCGGCGGCGGCGTGGTCGCGCAGGGCGGCGGGGACGGGCGACTGGCCCGCGGCGGGCACCGCGTAGCCGACGAGCCGCTTGTCGCCCGGGGTGTCCTCCCGTACGACGACGGCCGTGTCCGCGACGGCGGGGTGCGCGGCGAGCACCGCCTCGATCTCGCCCAGCTCGATGCGGAAGCCGCGCAGTTTGACCTGCTGGTCGGCGCGGCCGAAGTACTCCAGGGCGCCGTCGGTGCGGCGCCGGGCGAGGTCGCCGGAGCGGTACATGCGGCTGCCCCGCTCGCCGAAGAGGTGGGCGTACGGGTCGGCGACGAAGCGGGTGGCGGTCAGTTCCTCACGTCCCAGGTAGCCGCGGGCCAGGCCCTCGCCCGCGACGTACATCTCGCCGGTGACACCGGGCGGTACGGGCTGGAGCCGGTCGTCGAGGACGTAGACGCGCAGGTCGGGGATGTTGACGCCGATGGTGCTGGAGGTGGCGCCGGCGGCGGTGGCGCGGTCGAGCGGGAAGTACGAGACGTGCACGGTGGTCTCGGTGATGCCGTACATGTTGACCAGGACCGGCGCGTCGTCGGCGTGCCGCTCGTACCAGTCGCCGAGGCGGCCCAGCTCCAACGCCTCGCCGCCGAACACCACGTACCGCAGGGCCAGTTCGGAGCCGTCGCTCTCGCGGTCGGCGGCGGCGAGCTGGTAGAAGGCGGACGGGGTCTGGTTGAGGACGGTGACCTGCTCGGTGGCCAGCAACTGCCGGAAGGCGTGCGGGTCGCGGCTGGTCAGGTGCGGTACGACGACGACCTTGCCGCCGTACAGCAGCGCGCCCCACAGTTCCCAGACGGAGAAGTCGAAGGCGTAGGAGTGGAAGAGCGTCCAGACGTCGTCGGGGCCGAAGCCGAACCAGTGGTCGGTGGCGGTGAACAGGCGGGTCACGTTGTGGTGGGTGACGACGACGCCCTTGGGGCGGCCGGTGGAGCCCGAGGTGTAGATGACGTACGCGGCGTCGTCGGGGCGCAGCGGCCGGGTGCGGTCGACCTGGGTCAGCGGACCGGCGTCGTGTCCGTCGGCCGCGCCGCCGTCCACGGTGATCAGCGGCAGGGTGTGGCCGGGCAGCCGGGGTGCGGTCGCGGTGTCGGTGATCAGGGCGGCCGGGGCGGCGTCGTCGAGCATGTAGGCGAGGCGGTCGGCCGGGTAGTCCGGGTCGAGCGGCAGGTAGGCGGCTCCGGCGAGGGAGACCGCGAGCAGGCCGGTGACCAGGTCGACGGAGCGCGGCAGGGCGAGCGCGACGATGGAGCCGGGGCCGATGCCGCGAGCGGCGAGCAGCCGGGCCAGGCGGTGGGCACGGCCGGAGAGTTCGGCGTAGGTGAGGGACTGCCCTTCGTCACTGACCGCCGTACGCCCGGGGTGGCGGACCGCCGCGGCCTCGTAGACCTCGGGGAGCGTGGCCGCGGGGCGGGCGGCGAGGGGCTCGGCGGGGGTGTTCCACGCGACGAGGGCGCGGTGGCGTTCCTCGTCGCCGAGCAGCGGCAGCAGGCCGAGGGGGGTGTCCGGGGCGTCGGCAGCCGCGGTGAGCAGCCGGGTCAGCCGGTCGGCGAGGCCCTGTACGGTCGCGCGGTCGAAGAGGTCGGTACGGAACTCGAAGAAGCCGCCGATGCCGCCGCCGGGCTGCTCGCCCGCGTTGAGGGTGAGGTCGAACTTGGCCGTACCGGACGGCACGGCCGTCATCCGGGCGGTGGCCTGCGGGCCCAGCGCGAACGCGGCGTCCGGTACGGACTGCCAGGCCAGCATCGTCTGGAACAGGGGGTGCCGGGCGAGCGAGCGCCGGGGGTTCAGCTCCTCGACGAGGTGGTCGAAGGGCAGCGTGTCGTGCTCGAACGCGGCGAGGGTGGTGGCCCGTACCCGTTCCAGGAGCGTACGGAAGGCGGGGTCGCCGGAGGTGTCGGTGCGCAGCACGACGGTGTTGGTGAAGAAGCCGACGAGGGCGGCGGTGGCGTCGTCGGCGCGGCCGGCGACGGGGGTGCCGAGGGGGATGTCGGTGCCGCAGCCGTGCCGGGTCAGGAGGGCGGCGAGGCCCGCCTGCACGGTCATGAACACGCTGGTGCCGGTGGTCCGGGCGAGGCGCTGGAGGGCGGCGTGGGCCGCGGCGTCGAGGGTGAAGGGGACGGTGTCGCCGGCGTGCGCGGCGACGGCCGGGCGCGGCCGGTCGGTGGGCAGGTCGAGCTGGTCGGGCAGCCCGGCGAGGGCCTGCTTCCAGTGTGCGAGCTGGGCGGCGGCGAGCGGGGTGGGCTCGGCGGGCGTGCCGAGGAGCTGCTGCTGCCGGGCGGCGTGGTCGGCGTACTGGAAGGGCAGCGGCGCGAACTCCGGCGACCGGCCCGCGTGTCTGGCGGTGTAGGCGGTGGCGAGGTCGCGGGCCAGGGGTGTGGTGGAGGCGCCGTCACCGGCTATGTGGTGCAGCAGCAGGAGCAGGGTGTGGCGGTCCGTGCCGTCGCTGAACAGCGTGGCGCGGAGCGGGGGTTCGGTGGCCAGGTCGAAGCAGTGGCGTACGGCCTCGGCGAGGTCGTCACCACCGGGCTCGGCGAGATGCACCTCCGGCCGCGCCAGCGGGTGATCGACGGGGAGAATCCGCTGGTAGGGCTGTTCCTCCCCGCCGTTGTCAGTGGTCGGATATACCGTTCTGAGTGTCTCGTGGCGGGCGGTCAGGTCGCGCAGGGCGAGCTGGAGCGCGCCACGGTCGACCGGTCCGTCGATGCGCAGCACGAGCGGGATGTTGTAGGTGGGGCTGGGGCCTTCGAGCCGGTGGAGGAACCAGAGCCGCTGCTGGGCGGGCGAGAGGGGGAGGTGTCCGGTGCGGGGTACGGGAGACGCGGGCAGGGCCGCGGACGAGGTGCCGTCGGTCGGTGCGGCGGAGTGGACGAGTGCGGCGAGCGCGGCCGGGGTGGGGTTGCGGAAGACGTCCGCGGTGCTCACGGGCGTCTGGAAGATCTCCCGCATACGCGCGGCCAGCCGGGCGGCCAGCAGCGAGTGACCGCCCAGGTCGAAGAACCCGGCGTCCGCCGGGGGGCTGGTGTCCAGGGAGAGGAGGTCGGCCAGCAGGCCACGGATGATGTCGGTGTGCGGGCTGCCGGTGCCGGCGGCGTCCGTACCGCCGGGCCCGGTGCCGGAACCGGTTCCGGTACGGCCCGTACCCGCGCCGGTGCCGTCGGCTCCGCCGTCACCGGAGCCGGGGACGCCCGGCTCGGGGTCCGGCAGGGCGCGGTGGTCCAGCTTGTCGTTGGCGGTGCGCGGCAGCGCGGCGAGCAGCGTCACGGTGGCCGGGACCATGTGCGCGGGCAGGACGGCGGCGAGGTGTGCGCGGAGGGCGGCGGGGGTGGGTGGGGTGGGGGCCCCGGGGGGAACGGCTTGTACGGCCTCCCCGTCGTCCGTCCGCGGCACCGCGTACGCCAGCAGGCGCTTGCCGTGCGGGGTGTCGCGGGCGATCACCGCGGCCTGGGCGACGGCGGGGTGCTGGGCCAGGGTGGCCTGGATCTCGCCGAGTTCGATGCGGAAGCCGCGGATCTTGACCTGGTCGTCGCTGCGGCCCAGGAACTCGACCGTGCCGTCCGCCCGGCGCCGTACGAGGTCGCCGGTGCGGTACATCCGGCTGCCGGGCGCGCCGTGCAGGGCGCCGTACGGGTCGGCGACGAAGCGTTCGGCGCTCAGGTCGGGCCGTCCGAGGTAACCGCGGGCCAGGCAGGCGCCCGCCACGTACAGTTCGCCGGTCGCGCCGTCCGGCGTGGGCCGCAGGCAGGCGTCGAGGACGTAGGCCCGGGAGCCGCGCACGGGCCGCCCTTCGGAGGCCGCGGTGCCGGTCGCGCTGCCACCTGCCACGGGCGCCGTCCAGTAGTACGCGTCGACGGTGGTCTCCGTCGGCCCGTAGAGGTTGACCGCGTGCAGCCCTCCGGTCGTGGTCAGCCGTTCCCACAGCGGTACGGGTACGGCCTCGCCGCCGACGACGATCACGGCCGGGCGGTGCCGTCCGTCCTCCAGGAGCCCCTCGGCGAGGAGGGCTTCGGCGTAGGACGGGGTGACGTCGAGGTAGTCGACGCGGTGCTCGTCCACGTACCGGGCGAGGGCGGCGGGGTCGCGGTAGGCGGTGTCGTCGAGGAGGTGCAGTTCGTGTCCGTGGACCATCCACAGCACCGGGTCCCAGGACGCGTCGAAGGCGAACGAGGCGCTGTGCGCGACGCGCAGCCGTTCCCGGCCGGTGCGGGCGACGGCGGGGGCGACGTGGTCGCTGCCGTGCCCGGCGTACAGGTTGGCGAGCGAGGCGTGGCTGACGACGACGCCCTTGGGGCGCCCGGTGGAGCCGGAGGTGTGGATGACGTAGGCGGCCTGGCCGGGCGCGATCGGCACGGCGGGCGCGCTCTCGGGCTGCGCGGCGAGCGCGTCGGTGACGGCGGGGGCGTCCAGCGCGAGGACGGGCAGTCCGTGTGCGGGGAGCGCGGCCAGCGTCGCGGTGGTGCCGACGACGCACACCGGGCGGGCGTCTTCGAGGACGGCCAGGGTCCGGGCGGCCGGGTGGCCGAGGTCGAGGGGCTGGCAGACGCCGCCTGCCTTCAGGACGGCGAGCAGCGACGTCATCATGCCGGTGCCGCGCGGCAGGGCGAGGGCGACGGGGCGTTCCGGGCCCGCGCCGCGGTCGGCCAGCAGGTGGGCCAGGCGGTTGGCGGCGGCGTCCAGTTCGGCGAAGGTGAGCGCGGTGGCGCCGGTGCGGACGGCCACGGCGTGCGGGGTGCGGGCGGCCTGCTCGGCGAAGTATGCGGGCAGGGTGCGGTCGGCGGGCGGTTCGTCGCGTCCGGTGGTGGCCCGGCGTACGGCGTCGGCGTCCAGCAGGTCGATGGTGCCGACGGGGCGGTGCGGGTCGGTCAGCAGGAGTTCGGCGAGCCCGTCGAGGTAGCGCAGGAACGATTCCCGGTGCCGGTCGAGTTCGTCCCCGGCGTACCGTCCGGTGTGCGCGTCGAGGCTGATGCGCAGCCCGCCGTCCGCGTCGGGCGAGGCGGTGACGGCGAGGTCCTCGACGGGGCCCGCGGCGAGGTTGTGGACCGTGCCGGGCAGACCCGCGAAGTCGAGGTCGCCGTCGAACGGCTTGATGTTGACCATGGGCCCGGTCAGCGGCACGGCGGCCGAGGAGAGTGCGAGGTCACGGCGGATGTCGGCCTGCGGGTAGCGCTGGTGGCGGCGTACCGCGCGCATTTCCAGGACGATGCGGCGCAGCAGTACGGCGCCGGTGTCCTGGGGGTGTACGGCGATGCGCAGGGGCAGGACGTTGACGGTCATGGCCGGGGTGCGCAGGGCGGCGGGGCCGCGGCGGTTGGTCAGCGGCAGGCCGAGCACGACGTCCTCGGTGCCGGTGAGACGGTGCAGGTGGCCGGCGGTCGCGGCGATGACCAGTTCCGCCCAGGTCGCCTTGACGGCTTCGGCGGCCCGGGTGAGCCGGTCCAGGGTGGCGGCGGGCAGATCGGTACGGGTGCGGAGGACGTCACCGGCGGCGATGGCGTCGGCGAGCGTCGCGGCGGAGAGGGCCGTACCGGTCACGGCGGCACCAGCGCCACCGGTGACACCTGAGGAACCGGCGGCACCAGCGACGTCCGCGTCCCCAGCAGCATCCTCGTCACCAGCAGAACCAGCAGAACCAGCAGCACCGAGGCCCCCCGCAGCCCCAGCACCCCGCTCCTCCCGGTCCCCCGCCCCCCGCGCCGGAGTCACCGGTTCCGGCCGCCCGGCCATCCGCGCGGTCCAGAATTCCCGGTCGGCGGTGTACTGCTCGCTCTCCAGGTACCGCGCCTCCTCCTCGACCAGGTCGCGCAGCGGCGCGAACCGGGTGGCCGCGGGCTCCTGCCCGGTGGCGAGGGCGGTGTAGAGCTCGGCGACGCGGCTGCCGACGAGTTGCAGGGCGTAGGCGTCGACCGCGATGTGGTGCACCCGCTGGTACCACCAGTACCGGTCGTCGGCGACACGGAAGAGGGCCTGGGTGGTGAGCTGTCCGGCCTCGCCCAGGTCGGCGGCGCGGGTGAGGTCGGCGTGCATCCAGTCGCGGGCCGCCTCTTCAGCGGGCCGGGCGGCGTCGCGCAGGTCGATGCGGTGCAGCAGCCGTTCCGGGTCCGGCGGTACGACGTGCTGCCTCGGCTCGCCGTCCGTCTCGCTCACACACACGCGGAGCGTCTCGGCCTCCGTGACCGTACGCAGCAGGGCGCGCTCGAACAGCGTCTCGTCCAGGGGCCCCTGGATCTCGACGACGTCCGCCGTGTTGAGTGCCGGGCTCTTGGGATTGATTTGACTCGCGTAATGAATGCCGGCCTGCGCGGTGAGCAGAGGGAATTCCGCGGGCCCGGCGGGACGGGATGTTCCCGGCGCGGGAGCGCTGGGGCGCGACAGTGCCGCGGGGACTGCCTGGTCGACCGGACGCTGATGCATGTGTGTGACAACTCCCAGGGAGGAAACCGAGCTTCGCGGGCCGGCCGGCAGCCCGCGCACAAACTTAGGGAAGCCTAAGTTATTTTTACTCTTCTGCGGTGCCGCCGACCGCCATCGGCACCGGTCACCGAGCCCGAAGAGGAGACGATGACGTCCGCCCCCGCCCCCATCCCCGGTCCCGCCGCGCTCACCGCCGTCAAGGACGCCGTGCGCCGGCACATCAAAGGTAAAGACACCGTCCTGACCGACCTCAGCCGCCGTATCCACGGCTGTCCGGAGACAGCCTTTACCGAGCACCGGGCAGCGTCCTGGTGCGCCGGGCTGCTGCGCGAGCACGGCTTCGAGGTGACCGCGCCCGCCCACGGCCTGGACACCGCGTTCACGGCCACCACCGGGACCGGCCCGGTCACGGTGGCCATCGCCTGCGAGTACGACGCCCTGCCGGACCTCGGCCACGCCTGCGGCCACAACCTGATCGCCGCGGCCGGGATCGGCGCGGCGCTGGGCCTGGCTCCGTACGCGGCGGAACTGGGCCTGACGGTCCGGGTCGTGGGCACACCGGCCGAGGAGCGCGGCGCGGGCAAGGCGCTACTGCTGGAGGCGGGCGCGTTCGAGGGGGTGGACGCGGCGATGATGGTGCACCCGTGCCCGTTCGAAATGTCCGACTTCCGGTCCTTCGCGCTCGGCACACTGTCCGTCACGTACACCGGCCGCACCGCCCACCCCAGCCTGAACCCGCACGAGGGCCGCAACGCGGCCGACGCGCTGACCGTGGCCCAGGTCGCCCTGGGCCTGCTGCGCCAGCAACTGCCGCCGCAGTGGCGGGTGCACGGTGTCACGACCTCGGCCGGCTCGGCGCCGAACGCGATACCCGACCGCGCGACGGCCGAGTACGAGATCCGCGCCGAGGCCGCCGAGGACCTGCGCGAGCTGCGGGAGCGCGTCGAGGCGTGCTTCCGGGCCGGTGCGCTGGCGACCGGCTGCGAGGTGACCCTGGAGCGCCCGGAGCCCGACTACCTGGACTTCCGCGGCGACCCCGGACTGATCGCCCTGTGGGGCGCCAACGCGCGCGCCCTGGGCCGCCCCGAGCCGGTCGAGCGCGGGCCCTTCGCCTGTACGGACATGGGCAATGTGTCCCATGTGGTGCCCGCCATCCACCCCGTGCTGGACATCAGCGGGGGCGTCTGCGGGCCGCACGAGCCGGAGTTCGCGGAGGCTGCGGTGTCACCCCGGGCCATGCAGGCCCTGCTCGACGGGGCGGTGGGCCTGGCCTGGACGGCGGCGGACTTCGCGTACGCCAGGAACGGCGGCGCGGCCGGGGCATGACGGAGTGCCGGTGGCACCCCGAGGGGTGCCACCGGCACCGCAGTGGCCTCCCGGCCGCCCCGGCTCAGGACTTGGACAGCGCCTTGCTGATGTCGTTCATGACGACATCGCTGGCCAGCGGGCCGCCGCGGGTGGACCAGACGGAGCCGTTGACCGTCACCACGTGCCCCTTCTTCACCGCGCCCAGCTCCTTGTAGGCGGGCTTGGTCTGGACGTCCTTGAGGGCCTTCTCGCCGTCGGAGGTGAGGGTGGACAGGAACAGCCAGTCGCCGTCGATCTCGTCGATCTTCTCCAGGCTGAGCGACGGGGCGTGCGCGTTGCCGTCCTTGTTCTGGTTGGCGGGGCGCTGCAGGCCCATCTCCAGGGCGACGCCGCTGGCGAACTGCTTCTTCTCCATCCAGCTCGGCCCGTCCGGGTTCCAGCGCACGATGGAGACGGCGGCGCCCTTGTTCGCGCCCAGCTTCTCGCCGGCCGCCTTGGCGGCGGCCTCGTGGTCGGCGATGACCTTGTTGGCGTCGTTCAGCTTGTTGACGGCGTTGCCGATGCCGCGGAAGGACACCTTCCAGTCGTCGGTGGGCGCCATCGTCACCAGGGTGGCGGGGGTGATCTCGCGCAGTTGCTTGAGCACCTGCTCGTCCTGCATGTCACCGGCGAGGATCAGGTCGGGCTTGGCCGCGACCACCTTGTCCATGACCGGCTTGAGCAGGCCGCCGACGATGTCGATGCCCTTGACCTTGTCCTTCAGGTAGGCGGGCGGCTCGTCCAGGCCCTGTCCGTTGGTGATGCCCACCGGCTTGATCTTCAGCGCGAGGACCGCGTCCAGGTCCTCCTGGGTCAGCGTGACGATCCGCTTGGGGTTCGCGGGCACCTCGACGACCTTGCCGGTGGCGTCCTTGACCGTACGGGTGCCGGACGCCGCCGCGTCCTTGCCGCCCTTGTCCTTGGCGTCCGCGCCGGAGTCCGAGCCGCAGCCGGTCAGCAGCAGCGCCGCGGCGCCGAGGGCGGCGACGGCCGAGGCGGTACGGCGTCGGGCGGTGAGAAGTGAGCGGCGGGACACGGTCATCGGGGACTCCGGGTTTCAATAAGCACGACGTGACGAGGCGTGCGTACGGCGGCCGCGGCAGCCGCACGTCCGCCACTTAGCGTTAAGGTTAGCCTTACCTTATGACAAATAGGCAAGAGGTGTGACCTCTCGCCCCGGGGAAAGGCCGGCCACAGTGGAACTCCGCGTCGAGCAGCTCACCGCCGGATACGCCGGGCACCCGGTCGTCGACCGGGTCGACCTGACGGTGGAGTCGGGTCAGGTGGTGGCGGTGGTCGGACCCAACGGCTGCGGCAAGTCCACCCTGCTGCGCTGCATGGCGCGGCTGCACGAACCCGCGTCCGGCCGGGTGTTCGCGGGCGACGCCGACGTGTGGCGGCTCAAGCAGCGGGAGGCGGCCCACCGCATCGCCCTGCTCCCCCAGTCCCCGCAGGCACCCGAGGCGGTCACCGTGGCGGGCCTCGTCCGGTACGGACGCCACCCGCACCAGGGCCTGTTCCGCCAGTGGTCCCGCGAGGACGAACGGGCCGTGACCCGCGCCCTGGAGGCGACCGGCACCACCGGCCTGGCCGACCGCCGCCTCGACCAGCTCTCCGGCGGCCAACGCCAGCGCTGCTGGCTGGCCATGGCGCTCGCCCAGGAGACCCCGGTCGTCCTGCTCGACGAACCGACCAGCGCCCTCGACATCGGCCACGCCGTGGAGGTGCTGGACCTGGTCCGCGAGGTCGCGGCGGCCGGGCGGACCATCGTCATGGTCGTCCACGACCTCGCGGCGGCGGCCCGCTACGCCGACACGGTCGTCGCCATGCGGGCGGGCCGGGTGGTCGCCGCCGGCCCGCCGCGCGAGATCATCGACGCGCCGCTGGTGAAGGAGCTGTACGGCGTCGACGCGGAGATCCTCGCCGCCCCGTCCGACGGCTCACCGGTGGTCGTCCCGACGGCCCGCGCGGCGGCGCCGTCCGTGCGCGCCTGAAAGCCCCGCCCCCACCACCAGGAACGCCCCCGGGAGCGCCCCGGAAATGCTCCCGGGAACGCAACGCAGAAGTGCGGCGCCCCGTCCCACGACGGGCCCGCCGCGCTCCCGGCCTGTGCGGTTCCAGGCGACCGGTGCCCCGGACGACCCGCGCCGCCTCAGGCGATGAGCTTCTCCAGGTCGTCCACGACCTGCCCGACGTCCGGCAGCGCGAGGCTGGCGAGCTGCGCCTGCCGGATCCGGGCGGCGATGCCGCGGTTGTCCAGGATCTCTCGGCACACGGCGGCGACGGCCTCCGGCGCGGTGTCGGTCAGGTGCCGGCCGAGGCCCAGTTCCTGTACCCGCTGGGCGTTGGGCAACTGGTCGCCGAAGTTCGGCAGCACCGCCATGGGCGTGCCCGTGCGCACCGCTTCCCTGACGCTGTTGTAACCGCCGTGGGTGACGAACAGATCGGCGCACTCCAGCAGCAGCGGCTGCGCGAGACGGTCCGTCAGGTGCACGTGCGACGCGGGCTCCGCTCCGGCCGGAGTGATGCCGCCCGTCGCCACCACGGCCGTGCAGTCCAGTTGGGACAGGGCCGCGACGATGGTGCCCAGTTGCTCGGACGGGTCGGTCATTCCCACCGGCAGCGGTGCGCCCTCCGGCAGCACCTCGCGGAACATCGGCAGCGCCGTGCCCACCGCGGCGAACACCAGGGGCCGGTCGGTGGGCAGTTCGGCCACCCAGCCGGGCAGTCCGGCGGTGCGGTCCACGACGGTGCTCTGGCGGTAGGCCAGAACCGTCGCGGGGAAGCGGGCGAAGGAGAACGCGGCGGGCAGGTAGTCGAAGCGGCCGTACGGGTAGAGCGATCCGGCCTTCTCCTGTAGGGGCAGTTCCAGTCGCTCGCGCAGCTTGTTGATCCCCGGCAGCAGGAGTTCCGGGTCGAGTATGTTGACCGTGCCCGCGGGGATGGGCAGCTGCGGGATGCCCAGCCGCTCGGCGAGCAGGCACGCGCCGAAGTCCATGCCGTCCCGGATGATGACGTCCGGGCGTACGGTGCGGGCCAGTTCGGCCAGCACGTCGTGGCTCTCGACGGCCATGTCGCCGACGAGCCGGTCGAGCAGCATGCGCAGGTGCCGGTCCTCGTCGGAGACGCCGTCCGCGTCTGCCGGCTCCTCGGCCTCCTCCTGCCAGTCGGACCCGAAGTCGATCCGCGGCAGGGAGGGTTCCACCGTGACCGGGTCGGCGGCGAAGACGGGGGCCACTTCGGGCGTCGTGACCACCGTGACGTCGTGGCCGGCCCCGGCCAGCGCGCGGGCCAGCGGGAGCAGGGCTCTGCCGTGCGACGGAGAGCCGGTCGCGGTGCACAGGACGCGCATGGGTTCCTCTTCTCTGGGCGTTCTCTGGCGGAGGCGGTGCGATCACCGTAAGAAGCGCCGAAAAGAGGTGTCAAAGAAAGGTGACGACTTACGACGACATTGAGTCAACCGGCATGAACAGGCCGCCGAGCGGGCAGTGCCCGGCCCATGATCCGCCGCGGCGCTCCCGCTGCCGGGCACCGGGTGCGCGCAAGATGCGATCAGCGGTCGGCCGCCACACGATGGGACCACGCAGGCGCTGCGGCGCACGCCCGGCAGAAAGGCGGACAACCGACGTGGAGCACATCGAGGACCGCTCGGCACCCTCCGGCACCGGCGGCGCGGCCGGGGCCGGCTCCCCGGTCGAGGCCGCACGCTCGTGCCTGACCCACTCCGCCGTCTGCCTGATGTCCCCGGACTCGGTCCGGGCCCTGATGGGCGCGGACGACACGGCGTGGGCGCGCTTCGCGGCGCACTGGGACGAGCTGGGCGAGGACCGGTACGCGGCCGAGCAGGGCACCCGCAGGCTGCGCCGGTACGGCCAGTTCTCCCTCACCCCGGCCACCGGGGAACTCGTCCAGCTCTCCCATACGCCGTTCGTGCAGCCGAAGGACACCAATCCGCTGTACGAGACGGTGGACCGGCACTTCGAGCCGCTGACCGACGCGTTCGTCGCCGACCCGCTGCTGCGGCCGCTGTTCACCCTGCTGGGGCAGGCGGCGGCCGCCCTGGACGACGCCGGGCGGTGGATCGTCAAGGTGCACCCCTTCCGGGTCGTCGCGACGGCCGACGACGCGGGCGACCCCACCCCGGAGGGCCGCCACAAGGACGGCGTCACGCTGGTGTCGTCCCTGCTCGTCTGCCGCGACAACGCCACCGGCGGCCAGAGCAGCGTCTACACCCACGACGGGCGGGAGCTACTGTCCACCACCCTGTACCGGCCGGGCAGTCTGCTGCTGTCGGACGACCGGGACTCGCTGCACTGTGTCTCGCCGATCCGGCCGATGGACCGGTCGCGGCCGGCGTACCGCGACGTGCTGGTCACCACGCTCACCGCCGTGCGGTGACATCCGGTGGGCCGTTCGGTGTCCTGTCACAGCGTCTTTCGTCCGGCGTGAGATGAACGGGGCTTCCGGGGTACCCGTGGCAGGTGTTCTTCATCAGACCCCCCGGCGTGTACGCGCCCCAGGAAGACACCGGAATGCTGGCCGCGGCCCTCCGGCGCGAGACCCTGAGGCCGGGTGCCGAGGTACTGGACGTGGGCGCGGGCAGCGGTGCCCTGGCGGTCGCCGCGGCCCGGCACGGAGCAGGACGGGTCACCGCGACGGACGCGGCGTTCGCCGCCGTGCTCACCACCCGGTTGAACGCCTGGTTCGCCGGGCACGCGAGCCGGGTGCGCGCACACCGGGGCGATCTGCTGCGCCCCGTGGCCGGGCGCCGCTTCGACCTGGTCATGGCGAACCCGCCGTACGTGCCCTGTCCGGCCCCCGTACTGCCGCGCGGCGGCCGGGCGCGGGCGTGGGACGCCGGGCCGGACGGCCGGGCCCTGCTGGACCGGCTGTGCGCGCAGGTACCGGGGCTGCTCGCCCCGGGCGGTGTGCTGCTGCTCGTGCACTCGCAGCTCTGCGATCCCGACCGGACCGTGGACCTGCTGACGGACGCCGGGCTGGAGACCTCGGTCACCGACCGGAGGTTCATCCCGTTCGGGCCCGTGATGCAGCAGCGCGCCCCGTGGCTGGAGGCCCAGGGGCTGATCGCCCCGGGCCAGGAGAAGGAAGAGCTGGTGGTGGTCCGTGCGCAGCGAGCCGAGTGAGCAGAAACGTGAATCCGTACCGGAGCGGGCGCACAAGGAGGCGCGCCGGGTCGTCCAGGACCCCGGTGGCCCGGTGCTCGTCGAAGGCCCGGTCGAAGTGGAGTCGGACGACGGGACCACGGTCCGTTCGGACCGTCCGTTCGTGGCGCTGTGCATGTGCCGCCGCAGCCGGGCCTACCCGTGGTGCGACACCAGTCACCGCGGACGCAGGCGCCCCCCGGCCGCGCGTACGGCCGACGGCGCGTCAGAGCGCGGCGAACAGTGAGGACTCGTCCGCCTGCCAGGCGCTGAGCAGGTGCTCGCCCAGCCGGTCCTCCAGCAGTTCGGTGGCCCCGATGCCGAACGCGACGTCCGGGGCGAGCGCGGGCTCCTCCCGCAGCAGTCCCTTCACGACCTGGTGGCGCACCACCTGTTCGTGCACGGCGTCCGCCTCGACGTGCTCGGCGTAGAAGTGCACGGCCGCCGGTCCGGCCTCCAGCCGCTCCAGCGCCTGCGCGAGGCGGCGGGAACCGGGTGACGAGGTGATCTCGACCCAGGCGAAGTGGCCGACGAGGGCGCCCCGGTGCGCGCGGTGCAGCCCGAAGAGCGACATCAGGTTGTTGACGGCGAGCATCTGCCGTGCGCAGACACCCAGGTAACGGCCGTACGTACGGTCCAGGCCGAGGTCGTCCATCAGGTCGGCGAAGAGCCGCGAGTGCACCCGCTCGGCGCGGCCCGCCCCGAACTCGTCGTACTCCACCGCCATCATCCCGGCCTTGGCCTGGCCCCACAGGCGCGGCACCACCCACAGGTGGGGGTCGGCCTCCTTGAGGTGGTAGAGGGACCGCTGGGCCGCGTACTCCCGCAGGTGCCAGTACTCGCCCTTGTCACGCAGGAAGTGCGAGACGCCGTCGCCGTCCGCCGGTTCCACCAGCAAGTCGTCGAGCAGCGCGTCCACGTCCTCACGCTCGGGGACCTCGGCACGCAGCGCGCCGAGGAAGGCGTGCTCCAGGGCGGCACGGAAACGCAGCAGTTCCGGGTCCCACTCCCAGGTGTCGGGTACGGCGTCGAAGCCGCGGTAGTGCAGCTCGTAACAGAGGGCGAGGGCGAGTTGCAGGTCGTCACCGTACGGGTCCGACGCCGCCGCCGTACGGCTGTCCGGCAGGCGCACGGTGCCGGGCGGCTGCTCCAGTGCGGAGACGACCGCCGCCGACAGGTCTCCGCGAGCCGGGGGGCGTTTCACGTCGCGGTCCTTCCCTTCACCCGTCTCACCCGTCCGGGGGACGGTGTGCCGTGTGGCTCACGAGTGCCCACGACACCCCAGGGGAAACGTCGTGGCCTGCCGGTACGGGGTCGGGTGGGGGCCGGGCGGGATCCGGGCGGGCGCCCGTCGGCCGGGGCCCGACGGACGGGCGGGGGGCCGCGGGATCCGGGCGGGCGCCCGTCGGCCGGGGCCCGACGGACGGGCGGGGGGCGTCGGCAACGCCTGCGGTACGGACTGGACCCCGCCGCTCTCCCGGCTTCGGCGGCGCCTGCGATACGGACTGGACCCCGCCGCTCTCCCGGCTTCGGCGGCGCCTGCGATACGGACTGGACCCCGCGGCTCTCCTGGTTTCGGCCGCCGGGCTTCACCTCCCGCCCGACTGCACCTCCCGCCCCGGCTTCCCCTGCTTCCACGGTTTCCTCCGGCCGTACGGCTTCCCCGTGTCCCCCGCGTTGCGCGCATTTCCCGTCTGTCCCGTGTTTCCCGTGCCCCCGGTGTTCTTCGGTGTGTCCGGTTCCGCGAAGTGGGTCAGCTCGTGCAGCAACTGCTTCATCTCCACCAGCAGCTCACCGCTCGCCGCGGCGGCCGGCGGGTCGCGCTGCTCACGGAAGTCGTCCGCGAGCCCGTCGTACAGCTCCTGCGCCCGCGCACGCGCCCGGCGGTAGCGCTCCCCCGCCTCCGCCCGGTCACTGTCCGCGATCAGGTCCTCCTCGGCCCGGCACAGCGTCGCGGCCTCGTCCGCGAGGTCGGCGTAGCGCCGCAGGAACGCGGCGCCGGGCGCGGTCAGCCGGGCCTTCTCCCCTGCCGTGCCGGCCAGCGTGCGGGCGATGGCCGAGAGGTGGGCGACCGCCCGCTCCCACACCGCGTCGGCCTTCTCCGGCGGTGGCGGAGGCGGTCCGGTACGGCGCAGCCGGAAGCCGGGGTTGAAGCGGGAGCTCTCGGCGGTCCACTCACGGGCGCTGGCCAGCGCCCGCAGCACCTGGCCGAGGCGGCGCGCGCGGTCGTGCCAGCCCGCCGCGTCCGTGGCGCTCCACTCCTCGTCCCGCAGCCCCTGGGCCATGATCTGCAACAGTTCGGCGCTCTCCCGGGGCAGCCGCCGCAGTTGGTCGTGGACATTGCGCAGGTGCACCGGCGGGAGGATCAGCGCGTTGACCGTGATGCCGATGACCGCCCCGATCGCGGTCTCCATGAGCCGGTGCCCGACCTCGGTCAGCGAGTAGGCGCCGTAGGTGATGACGAACAAGGCGGTGGTCGCCCCGTAGATGCCCTGGGCGCCCAGTCTGCGGTGGGTGCCGACCAGCGTCATCACCGGCAGCACGATGAGCATGGCGCCCAGCGTGCTGCCGTCGGTCACGGCCATCGCCGCGGAGGCCAGCAGGGCGCCGAGCACGATCACCACGAGCTGCTGGAGTCCGGACCGCAGCGAGCGGTAGACGGTGGCGTCGACCAGCGCCAGCGCGGTCCAGGGGGCCATCAGGGCCAGCGGCGCGTTCAGCCACCAGCCGGTCAGCGCCCAGGCCGTGACCGCGGCACCGGCCGCTTTCAAGGACTGGACGACGGTGTCCCGCTCCGGCCCGGACCCCCGCACCGCGCCCCGCACCGTGCGGCCGACCGCGGCCACTTCCCACCACACCCACCGCCACCCGGCCGTACCCCTAGCCTCCGCCAACTCCGCCTCCCGGCTCACTTTCCCGTGCGGGTCCGGTCCGCCGTGGTCATCGGTGGCCCGGCGCGCTGGGTACCCATGATCGTCCGGGCTAGTCGCGACGGCGCCCACCCGCGGCCACCCGGCGCAGGCCGGCGCGGACGTACGGACCGTTACGGAGCCGGAACAGCGGCCGGAGCCGGAGTATCGCGGGGTGCCGGAACAGCGGCCGGAGCCGGAGCCGGAGCAGCGGCCGGAGTCCGGATGCCGCCGGGCCACCGCGCCGCCTTCGAACACCCCTGCCGTTCCGTCTGCCGCACGGGTGATCCCGGGCACCCGTAGGGGTGGTCGCACGGACCGCGGCGCTTCGTAACCGTCCGTGCCCGCCTTGACTGGATGCGCGCTTTTCGGCGTAGCGCCACCGACCCGCACCACTTCCCCCGACTCCTATGGAAGCCCTCACCCTGATGCGTATCCGTTCCGCAGTCGTCACAGTGCTCGCCGCGGCCGGCGCGGCCGCCCTCGCCCCGCAGTCCGCCGCCGCGAACTCGGCGTCGAGCCCGACGATCTCCTCCCTCACCGAGTCCGAGGTCGTCGGGCTGCTGCGCATTCCGCTGAGCGAGTCCAACGTCGCGGCGGTCCTGGGCCTCGCCGAGACGGCCGCGCGACCGCTGAACATGGAGAAGGGTGCCTCGCTCACCGGGAAGTGATCTCTGCGGGACAGCCACCCCAAGGGCGCACACGCGTACGAGCCGCTGCGCGCATGTGCGCCCCCGTCTGCGCCTGCCCGCCCCCTCACCCCGACGGCACCGTGGAGTACAGAACCGGTACCCCGGACTCCGACGAGGAGAGCGAAGTGATCCACATCAGCGAGACGCTCATGCTGCAGACGGTCGAGGAGTTCCTCACCGCGGAGGAGATCTCCCGGCTGGTCAAGATCATGGACAGCGAGGCGGCCGGCTGGCAGCCCCGCCACCAGGCAGAGGTCCTCAAGGCCCCGGCCACCGCCCAGGAGGTGCTGGCCGACGCCACCCAGCGGGCGCTGCCCGCGATCCGGCGCAGTATGCCGTCCATCGCCGGGTCCGGCTCCTGGGGTTACACCGAACTCGCCGTGGGTGAGAGCGTGCCCACCCACCTCGACGGGATCAGCAGCCCGCGGACGCCGCCCCGGCGCATCGGCCGGATCGGCGTGACGATCGCGGACGCGGCGGAAGGCGGCCGGTTCTACATCGAGACGACGTCGGACTCCGCTCCCTGGACCGACACGCTGCTGGGCGCGGCCGACGGGTACGAACCGGGCACCCCGCTGAGCCGCAGCCTGCCGCACGGCCCCGCCGTCCACGAGGACACACCGCAGTGGCTGAGCACACCGCGCAAGAGCCGGTGGCTGACCGACGCCGGGCCGGGGGTGGCCGTCGCGTACGGCGCGCAGGTCATCCACGGCGTCACACCGGTGCTCCGCGGCCGGGTACGCAAGTTCGTCACCGACCTCGTGGACACGGCGACGGCCTGACGCCGCACGGCGAGTCCCCCGCCTCTGGCCCCAGCCCCACTTGTCCGGCTCAAGCCCCCAGCCTCATGCCCGCCCACCTCGCCTCACTTCACCCCGCGGAACGATGGCGGTGCTGGCCCCGGTTGTTCTGCGCGTGCCGGGCGGCGGGCGGCGGTGCGGTGGCGAGGTCGAGCTGGCGTACGAACTGGTGGAAGCAGAGCAGGACGGTCAGCGGCGGGAGGCCCGCCACGGCGATGCCCGCCGGGGACGGGTGCACCCGGGCGACGCAGAGCAGCGTGGCCACGGCGGCGAAGAAGATCACGACGGCCCAGGAGTGCAGCGTACGGCGCCGGTAGGCGCGGGCGCGCAGGATGGACAGGGTGGCCACGACCCAGGGGCCGTAGATCAGCAGTGGCCACAGCCCCGCGATGTCCGCCGGAG
This sequence comes from Streptomyces sp. NPDC045470, assembly GCF_040646595.1. Classification (NCBI taxonomy): domain Bacteria; kingdom Bacillati; phylum Actinomycetota; class Actinomycetes; order Kitasatosporales; family Streptomycetaceae; genus Streptomyces; species Streptomyces sp. NPDC045470. The sequence continues at coordinate 205,148 of NZ_JBEZAN010000014.1, read as the reverse complement.
CGACGCCGTCCGCGATCCCGCGCAGCGACGGGTACGAGGCCACCGCCCCCAGCGCGGCGACGGCGATCGCGATCACCGCCGTCATCAGGACGGACGAGGCGCTCAGCAGGCGCCTCCAGGACCAGCCGGCGGGTTCCGCGTCGCTGTCCGCGAGGAGGCCGGAGACCGGTGCGGCGCGACCGGCGGTACCCGTCGGGCAGAACCCGGCCTCGTCCGCGGGGAATTCGGCCGCGGAGGCGTGGAAGACGGCCTTTCCGGGGTGGTACACGACGCCGTCGAGGTGGTGCGCGACGCGGCCGTCCGAGCGGTACCCGACGCCGTCGTCCGGGCGATACGCGAAGTCGTCGTCCGAGCGGTACCCGATGTCGTCGTCCGAGTGATCCGCCTGATACGCGAAGTCGTCGGTGCGGAAGCCGGTCCCGGGAGGGCGGAACGACTCTTCGGGGTACTGGAAAGAGGTTCCGGGGTGGAAGACGCCCTCGGCGGCCGGGAACACGGAGTCGCCCACCGGGAAGACGCCCTCGGCGGCCGGGAACACGGAGTCGCTTACCGGGAAGATGCCCTCGGCAACCGGGAAGACGGGATCAGCGGCCGGGAACACCGCGCCGCCGGCGGGGAACACGGTCTCGCCGACCGGGAAAACGGCCGCCGGACCACCTGCCACGGGGGGCTGTTCGGCGGTGTCCCACAGCTCCGCCAGCTCGTGGCCCAGTTCCTCCACGACAGCGGCGTCCCACCCGTCGTCGCCCACCTCCTGCCTCAGGTAACCGTCGTGCGGGTGGTGCGGGTACGGGATGCCGCCGGGGAAGCCGGGGAAGGCGTCGGGCACCTCCGTGCTCTGGCGCGGCAGCCGGTGCCGGCCGGTACCGGGAGGCACGGGGGCCCGCGGGGTGTCGTTCACAACAGCTCTCACAGGAATCGGTGGTGGCCGGTGGGGAAGGGGCCGGCCGACGCGCCGCCCGGCGGGGGCGGCGGGCGCCGGGGGAGCCGCTACCGGCCGTCCTTGATGCCGTCGAGGGCGGCCAGCAGTTGTTCCAGCAGGTCGCCGGTGTACTCCAGCCGCACGCGCTGCCCGGGGCGCAGCAGATGGACGTCGGGACGGACGTCGGGCGCGCTGCGGGGCACGGTCGAGCTCAGCTGCCAGGAGCCGAGCTGGCGCGTGGGGGAAACGATCGTGTCAGTCATACGTCGTCAACGAATGCGCCTCACAGCGGGTGACTGCGGCATACGGGCGAATGAGAATTAAGATAACTAATTCCTCATAACGGTGCTTCGCCGATGGAACCGGGAGCAGCCGCACGGGCACGAGTGGAGCAGACCGGACGCCGCACGGCCGCCTCATCGGACCGCCACCCCGCGGCACGTCACTGACCAGCGGCAACACCATAAAGGGAGAGTCGCGGGCAAAGCGCCAGAACTACCGGCAAAACCGGCACTTTCCCCACTACGGTCTACGGCACACACCGGACCACCACACCTCCCGTCCCCTGCGCACCCACCACACTTCCCTCACCCTGTGTGCCCGTCAGACCCTCGCCCCGAAGGCGCCACCCGCGGCCGGGCCGACCTCGCCCGTACCGAACGCCATGGGCGAGGACACTCTTCGCCTCATCGACTCCATCGCCACCGGAGCCGTCCGCGCCTACGACGTCATCCGGATACTCTCCCGCGACGGTCGCCCCACCCCGCTCCCGGCTGCCGACGGCAGATCAAGGACCAGGCCAACCTCCAGGAGGACCGCCGTTCTCTCGCCCGGAAGATCTGCCACGGCAGGCACGGGCAGCTCCGCCAGCGCCACCTGGAGGACATGGAGGCCAGATCGGGGCGCTGAGCCCGGTCCTCAACGCCCTCGCGCCGTTCAACACCCGCCACATGGACACCGCCCTCACCCAGCTCCGCGCCGACGGCTTCGCTGCCCGCGACGAGGACGCCGCCCGGCTCTCCCCGCTCGTGTGCCATCACATCAACGCGCTGGGCCGGTACTCCTTCCAGCTCCCCGACCTGCCCGGCGGTCGGCGGCCCCTGCGCGACAGACACGCCACCGACGACGGGTGAACCTCGGGCAGCCGGGGGGGGCGAGAGAGCCGCACCGGATATTCCTCACCCCCGGCCCACCGGCCAGCCTTAAGGGACCGTGAGCACGATCTTGCCTTGGATGTGCCCCTGGGCGGCGCGCTTGTGTGCCGCCCGGGCGTCTGCGAGCGCGAACGTGCTGTCGATGGCGACGCGGACCGCGCCCGCGTCCACCAGGCGTCCCAATTCCGCGAGCTGAGCACCGTTCGCCCGTACCTGCGTGCCGGACACGGTGATGCCCAGCCTCGCGTTCTCCTCGTCGTCGAACTCTCCGAAGTACACCGGGTACAGTGCGCCGCCGCGCTTGAGAGTGGACAGGAAGCGCCGGCTGTCGGGACCCCCGACGGTGTCCAGGACGAGGTCGACGTCGCGGACGATGCCCTCGGGGCGCTGCTTGGTGTAGTCGATGTATTCGTCGGCACCGAGGCCGCGAAGGAAGGTCTCGTGGGCTCCGGAGGCCACGGCGATGACGCGGGCCCCCTTCCACTTGGCCAGTTGCAGAGCGAGGTGGCCGACGCCGCCGCCGGCTCCGTTGACGAGCACCGTGGTGTCGCTGCCCAGCTCCATGGGGCGGTGCCTTGCCTCCTGGAACGGGGAGGGGTGACCGTGCCCGACGTCGATCAGGTATTGCCACGCTGTCAGCCCCGACATGGACAGCGCGGCAGCGTGCGTGTGGTCCACGGTGGCCGGCTTGGGCGCGAGGTCGGAAGCGGGTGCGGTGACGTACTCGGCGTACGCGCCGCTCTGCATCACGACGGGAAAGCGCAGCAGCCCCACCACCTCGTCCCCGACCGTGAAGCCGGGGACATCGGCGGCGACGGCTTCCACGACACCCGAGATGTCGGTCCCCGGGATCAGGGGCAGGTCGAACGGGGGCCGGAACTCGGGAGGGATGCCGGGCATGCCCTCGCGTACGTACCAGTCGGGCGGGTTGAGACCGACCGCCCTCACGCGGACGAGCACCTCGCCCGAGGCCGGTTCGGGAACTGCGACCTCCTCGTGCCGGAGCACCTCGGGACCGCCGAACTCGTGCAGCCGGATCGCTTTCATCATGCGGGTCGGCATCGTGTTCCTCCTGGCTACGGCACGGTATACGCTTATTCGGTTCAGTGGACCACATAAGCGGTTCAGTGGTCCGAATATATGGATCAGTGAACCACTTGGTCAAGTGAGGAGACCGATGCGAGTCGACGCGCAGAGAAACCGCGACCACCTGCTCACCGTGGCGGGCCCCGTCATAGCCGAGCAGGGCATCGACGTGTCGATGCGCGACATCGCGCGCAGAGCCGATGTCGGCCTCGCGACGCTGCTGCGGCACTTCCCGACGCGCGAGGCGCTCCTGGAGGGCCTGCTCCACGCGAGCTTCGGCGACCTGACGGCCAGAGCGAGCGAGCTGGAGACAGCGCACACGGCCGAGGACGCTCTCGTCTCATGGGTGCGCGACTGCGTCGCCTGGACAACCGAGTACCGAGGGGTGACCGTACTGATGGCGGCGGCCATCGAGGACCCCGAATCCGCCCTGCATGCCTCGTGCGTCACCCTGCGCGCAGCCGGTGCCCGGCTCCTCGCCCGGGCTCAGGCCACAGGCGCGGCCCGGAACGACATCGACGGCGACGACCTCTTCGCCCTGATAGCCATGCTCGCGTGGCTCGGCGATCAACCCGCACTCGCACCCCGCGCCAACCACCTCTTCGACCTCGTCACCAGCGCTGTACTGACGCACGCGGACGGCGACCGGGACACGGGTGCCCCCGGCGAACGGTGAAGCCCTCCCATCACCGGCAGGTCCGGCGCCACGACGGCAGAGCTCTCTGTCCGGATCATCGCCGCCGTTCACGGGACGAAGCGGCTGCCGGGGGCCGGGGCACGCGTCCGGCCCGAACAGGTGACGCGGCGCCGAGCCTCGCCGGGCGCGAGGAGGCTGGTCAGCTCAGAGATCGCCGCGGGGACGGCTTGAAGTAGCGGCGTACGTTCTCCGGCTTCTCGTGCCGGGACTTGGCCATCGGCATCAGCAGGGAGGCACCCTGCTCTCCGAGGTGGGTGAGGGCAGAACGGCGGTACTCGTGCAAGTCCCAGCCGGCCCCCGGTCCGCGTACGGCGGTGTGCTCATCGAGATCGAGCAGGGCGCGGGCCCGGCCGCAGGAGAGGGGGCCGGCCCGGTGCCCGGGCACACACCCCGCGGGCTGGCCACCTTCCCCGGACCGGGACGGCGACGGCTGACGAACACCGGAGCGAGTACGGCCGCGCAGCAGGCGGGGCAGGAGCCGGGCGGTTCCAGCGCCCCGATAAACCGTCTCCGGGACGAAGTCCTAGCGTGCCTGTCCCCGGTGGCGGGGCTTGCTACGGGCGTCCTTGGCCTTCACGGGGCAGCGGCGCGCGGCGAGGTCCAGGTCCTCGATTGTTCACGCCGAGGCTCTCCTCCGACCGCCTGGCGGTCCCGTACAGCATCCGCCACGGGTCTTCTCCCTCAAGTGGACCTCGCGCCGGGTGATGAGCCGGTCCACGGCCGTCTTCGAGCGGGCCGGGGTCTCGGAGTCCGGCGCCGCCGGCCGCTTCGTCCAATCCGGGACCGCCGGGCCGTCGTAGCCGTACCGCGCGCACCAGCCCAGCCACGACAGCCCCCCGCCCGGCGGGCATTCCAAGTGCTGACGGCCTCCGCCCCCCACAGCAACTCCAGGGCCTCGCCGATCCCGTCGTCCGCGACCGACGCCGGCGGACGGGCCCCCTGATCCGCTCGGCGGTCTTGCCGACCCCGGTCGAGTAGCTGCGGACGGTGTCCGGGTTGCGGAGCGAGTCGAGGAAGGCGTCGGCCGCCGCGCGGACGGTCAACACCTTCCCGGCCGGCAGTTGCACGACGGCGGGCATCGCTTCCCCTGCCACGGATAACAGGGCTGCTTCATGTACGGCCGGGAGAGCGTCACCGCAGGTGACGAATCAAGCTCCCGCAGGTAACAGGGCGTTATCCATGGGACGACTTCAGGCGGGACCGGCAACCGATGGGCCGTCAGCCGCCCACCAGGGCCCGACGAGAGCTTGGCGCCGGTTTTCGTTCCGATGTTCCTCAACCCGAGACCGCTGCCGTAGATCCGCTCGACCGGCAGCAGGCCGATCTCCAGCCCGGCGGCGATGCCGAAGTTGTCGCGGCCCGCCCAGCAGGGCCCAGAAGAGGTCCGGGTCGCTGTCCGGGGTGACGTGGCGCAGGCGAGTGTCGGCGGTGACGACGTCCATCGCCCGTACGTGGTCGGCGGCGTAGCCGTAGGCAGAGGACAGCAGCCTGAGGCCGCCGCCGAGGGTGTAGGGGACGGCGGCGACATGCGGCGCGGAGCCGTTCAACGGCGCCAGGCCGCTCCGACTCGCCTCGGGTACGACCTGCTCCCACCGCGCGCCCGCCTCCGGGTGGGTGGTGGCCGTGGCCGCGTCGATCCGCACGCCGTCCATGCGGCAAGTGGTGACCAGCACGCCGCCGTCGGCGAGGACGGCCGGCCCGTGACCGGTGGCCTTGACCGTCACCGGCAGACCGTGGACGGCGGCGAACTCCACGGCCAGGCGTACGCCCCCGGGGCAGCGCGCGCCGACAATGATGGCGGGCCGGTGGCGGGCGGCGCGCTGGAACCCGGTGCGCTCCTCGTCGTACCTGTCGTGCCCGTCATACCCGTCACCCTCGGGGCGGAAGGTTTCGCCTCTCACCCGCCCGGCGAGGGATCGCAGATCCGCCGCGAGGCCGTGCGCGCGAGAACCCCGCACGTACGCCCCTCATCGCCCGGCCCCTCTCGCCGCCGCATCCGCCAGCAGCTCCCCGGCCCCGAGCGCAACCGAAGCAGCCGGCGTACCGGACAGCCCCGGACCACCAGCACGCCCCCGCAGCACCCGCTCAGTGTGCTGATCCATGGGAAAGAACAGCTCGATCGCCAGCTCCGAGAGCGTGACGTCGGCCGGCGCGCCGAAGGTGGCGATGCTGCTGAACATCGCCAGTTCCCCGTACGGGGTCCGGAACCGCATCGGCACCACCGCTTCGCGTGGCCCGCGCTCCTGGGGCGGCGCCGGGGCCTCGTGCACAGGCACCTCGTAGGCGCTGACCTCGTCGTACAGAGCCCTCAGGGCGGGATCGCCGGTGGTGTGCGCCTGCTGTGCCAGCCCGCCGAGCAGGTACGCGCGCACCTCCCCATAGTCGACCGCGTGGGCCGGAAGGCCCTCGGGGTGCAGGGCCAGCCGCATCACGTTCGGCGCGGGCGCCAGCAGTTCCGGCGGGGCGACGTCGAGCATGACGCCCATCGCCCGGTTGGCGCGCACCACGTTCCACAGCCGGTCGACGACGACCGCCGGGTACGGATCGTGCCCCTCCAGCAGCATGTCCACCGCCGACCGCACCGCGCGCATGTCCTCACTGTCCAGCGGGCGTTCGCGGTAGACGGGCGCGTAGCCCGCGGCCATCAGCAGGCTGTTGCGTTCGCGCAGCGGTACGTCCAGATGGCAGGCCAGGCGCAGCACCATTTTCTGGCTGGGCCGGGCGCGCCCGGTCTCCACGCAGGACAGGTGCCGCGACGAGGTGTCCGCGCGCAGAGCCAGCTCAAGCTGACTGAGCTTGCGCCGCAGCCGCCACTCGGCGACCTCAAGCGGTCAGCGCATCACTGCTGTTCAGGAGGTCAGCGTAGACCTCTGCCGGAGTGCGGTACCCGTGGGTCTTGCGAGGCCGGTGGTTGAGTTCGTGGGCGATGGCGCCCAGGTCGGCTTGGCTGAACGTGCGGAGGTCCGCTCCCTTGGGGAGGTACTGCCGTAGCAGCCGGTTGGTGTTCTCGTTGATGCCGCGCTGCCATGGGCTCCGTGGCTTGCAGAGGTAGATCGGCATCCCGGTCTCGGCGGTGATGGCCTGGTGCTCAGCGATCTCCCGACCCCGGTCCCAGGTGAGCGTCCGTCGTAGCTGGGGCGGGATGCTGAGGAGACTGCTGATGAGGTGGGGAGTGACCTGCTCGCCTTGATGCCGTCGGGCAGCGCGACGACGGCCGTGTAGCGGCTGGTGCGCTCGACCAGCGTGGCCACTGCGGAGGGCCGGGTGCCCATCACAAGGTCGCCCTCCCAGTGGCCGGGGACCTTACGGTCCTCGACCTCGGCGGGGCGGGCGGTGATGGACACCATGCCTCGGATGATGCCCCGCCCGGTGGGCCGGCGAGCGAGCTTCGGGCGGCGCATGGGCCTGCCTGACCGCAGCCGCTGGGTGAGGCTACGGTCGATGGCCTGGCGTCGGCGGGGGTCGTAGAGCGAGAGGTAGATCGCTTCGTGCGAGATCTGCATGGTGGCGTCACCAGGGAACTGCCGTCGCAGCCATCCTGCGATCTGCTCGGGCGGCCAGCACAGAGCCAACTTGGCTTCCACCAGAGCCCGGAGAGCATGCCGTTGGGCGAGCTTGGCCTGCTTGGGGCGGCGCCCGCGCTGGTAGGCGGATGTATCGGCCGAGGCAGCTCGGTAGCGGTCCCGGCCGCCGTTGCGGGCGATCTCGCGGGAGACGGTCGAAGGAGATCGGCCCAGCCTCTTGGCGAGCTGCCGGGCCGATTCCCCCGCAGCGATACCGCGGGATATCTCCTCACGCTCGCTGCCACTCAGATGCCGCTCCGAACGCGCCTGCGGCACGAGGCGGACGCCGCCGCTCTGGTACAGGAACCGACGGGCGTGCTGCATCGGATCCCCGAGCGCCCGCCCGATCAAGCTGAACGACTGTCCCTCACGCCAGCGCCTCCAGATTTCATCCTGCTGAGCTGGCGAAAACCCGTAGTCACGCACCTGTGCCTCCACGATCACATGATCATCCGTGGGTGGTGCGTTGATCATTTGAGGGTGCCGCGGCGAGCGGCTCACCCGGTTTCGGCTCCTTCGACCAGGGCCAGCAGTAGCCTGCCGACATCCGGGCGCCGTAGCCCTGGGCTCGGCGCCCCTCGAGATGACTCTCCTGTTCCTCCGGACTTTCGACGATGTGCAGCTGCATACGGCCATTCCGGGTCGTCCTCGTCAGGGGCAGCCTGACTCCACTGCTTGAGCTCCACGACGACGTAGGACGGCGCGCCAGTGGCCGGATGCGATCCGGCGAGGACAACGTCGGCGCGTTTGCTGTTCAAAGGCAGCTCGTACTCGATCATGACTTCGACAGCCCCCAGCCCCGCCTCGTTGAGTGCGGCTGCGAGCATGGGAAGACTCCGCTCCCAGGAACGCGCCTCGGACGGGCCAGGGCGATGGCCGTGCCGGTGGGCAAATTGCTCGTGCAGATGGACGAAGAGCGAATCGTCGAGCGCCATAGCGGCGACTGTTTCGGCGGACGCACGGAACAACAAGGCAAGCTCCCAGGCAGCACGAAGACACTCGTGCGGGTGGGGGCGTGTCCGTGAGTCTCCATCGAGATGGAGCGGAAGCCCGGCGGGCCGCGATGACGAGGTGATCCAGAATACCTGTGCGAGCGGTTCGACCGGGCCCTTGGTGAGGCAGCGCCACTCGCTCTGCGGCCTTCCCAGCCGACACCGAGCACCTGCGGCAGCGCCTGGACACCGCCATGATCGCGGCGCAGCTCGCGATCGCGCACGCGCATGTGCTTCGTTTGACGCACGGCGACCGCCCTTCTGCAGGCGCTGCCACTCAGCACTCGCCGCTGCGACTACTACTCGGCGACGGTTCCGGGGGCCACTTCGAGAGCAAGACCTCAGCCCATTTGCGCTGGAAACCACGACAGCGGGTGGCCACAGGATCACCTGTGACCACCCGCTGAGAACGTCCAGCCCTTACCAAGAACCTCACTGGAAAAGTGCTGGCCTGGCGATGCATAAGCCCGTCGGCCTACGCTGCCCTCGAGGTTATAACCCGTCAGCCGGCGGCCAGCCGCTGGAGTTCGACCATCATTCGATCCAGCGTAGCGACGTAGGCATGAAACTTCTCCTTGAGTTGCAATTCTTGATCCGTTGCGGTGCTCACCGAAGCGAATGCGCTCAGGAGGTACTTGACTTCGCGGGCGTGCTCGTCCAAATCCGGGATGTCCGAAGCGTTCAGGTCACCGTTGACGACCTGGCCCGCATATCCTGCGATTTGGTAGTCGATGTCGAGCAGATCGGACCCCAGGTCCTGCAGCTTCCCGGGATTAGGGCGGTCAGGGTAGGGCATCGCACGGAAGTCATTGTAGGCGTTCCGGAAGTCGGAGCTGCCTGTCAGTCCCACCATGTCACGATCTTCCCGTCGTCGGTGTAGATTCCTTCACCACTTCTCCAGTCGCCCTTGATCTTCCAGCCCGGCTTGCCATGGCCCACCGTGACGCGAATACGGTCCTTGGCCGGTGTCTTGTCCCAGAGAGCCTTGGCTTCCTTCGTGTATTCGGCGAAGGTCCGCCCCTTGCCGTGCTTGTCAATGTGGTACTTGGCGCTCTCTTCCACGCTACCGCTTCGCCCCTTGTCCCACTCTCCCATCGCCTTGAGGTCTTCGTCGCACCAGTTGTTGTCGTTGTGGACGAGAACAGGCTGGTCGCCGGCGACCACGTAGTAGGTGTGCAGATCGGCGACTGTCAGGTTGTGGACCCGCTGGCCGGGCACAGTCCACGTCTTGGTGGCGTTGATCGGCACCGGTGCACCGGAGCTGCTGAGCAGTTTCATTCCGGGCTTGAGCGCTGCGGCGTCGAGCCATGCGCCGTTGCTGCCGGTCTCCCAGAAGCGGTGCTTGTCGGTGGCGACGACGGTGCCGCCGGACTGCGCGCCGGAACGGGGGACAGTGATGCTGACGAGGTTCTTCTTGCCGCCGCCGGTGATGGTGTCCCGGACGGCTTTCGCTTCGGTGCGGCCGGTCTGCGGGTCTGTCGCGATCACCTGGTCGCCGATGCGGACGTCTTCAATCGGCTTGGTCCGGTGATCGGCCATCAGGACGCGGGTGCCCGGGACAAAGCTGTTGGGCCGGCATCTCTTCTTGAGCCCCTTCAGCGCCTTCACCTTGAGAGCGCTCATCGCGAGGCCGGGAAGGCACTTGGCGGACTTCGTCTGGAGGCAGTGCTCGATTTCGTCGGCACCTATGTACCAGGCGATCAAACGGTCCAGATAGGTGGTCGTGATGCAGCCCATGCCACCGGCCCCGTCACCACCGCAGACCAAGACCGTCTCACCCGGCTTCAGTTCACCGTCCCCCCAGGCTTCGCGGCGCCATGTGAACAGCCGCTTTTCCAGGGAAGCGCGAAGTTCCTTGTCCGAGATCGGCTTACTGGGCTTGAGTGCCTCTTCCCGTATCTGGGCCTTGAGCTCCTCGACCAATTTGTCAGCCGCGATTTTCAGTGCCTCGGTGGACGCCTTGGCAGCCGCGAGAGCGTCCTGGTCGGCGGCCGCAGCGGAATTGCGTGCCTGATAGGCGGAGGTGTGTGCTTGCGATGAGTAATGCGAGGCGCGCACCGCGGAATGCTGGGCCTGCTGTGCGGAGAGGTCCGCAGCCCGTGCGTCCTTCTGTGCGGCCGCGGCGGCGTTGCGGGCCGTCTTGGCGGACGCGGCCGCCCGCTCGGACGATTCCTCCGCCTGGTCGGCCGACTTGTCGGCCTGCTGTGCGTACATGGCCGCGTCGTCGGAGGACTTCTTCGCGGCGTTCTTCCACTTGACGGCCTCGGCGGCCTCATTGCGGGCATGTGCGGCCACCCGCTGAGCCTCGGCCGCGTCCTTGTGCGCGAGGGCCGCTGACCGGTCGGCAGCCGCCAGCAGCGTGTCGATCTCGGCGATGTGAGCGGCCGCGTTGGCATCCCGCTGCTGCGCCTTGTACAGGCCGACCTGCAGGAAGGACCGCAGTCCCGACGCAGGCCCCGACAAGGCCGCTTGGGCCGCCGACTTGACCTCGGGCCCGCCGTTGGCCGCGGCCTGCGCGGCGGCGACGCGGTCGTCCGCTTCGCGGGCCTGGTACTGCCCGGCCACCAGGAACTGGTGCAGGTCGCCGGCAGTGCCGTCCAAGGCCTTGTTGGCGGCGTCCTTCACGCCCGGGCCACCCGTGGTCATGATCTGTGAGACCGCGATGCGGTCGTCGTGTTCCTTGCCCGGGTAGGCCCGGGTGCGCAGGAACTCCCGCACCTGGTCGATCGGCTTGTCCACCACGGCCACGGCAGCCTGCCGTTGCTCGGGCTTCTCGGCGGTGGCCGCGATGTGCGCCACGCTGGCGCGGTCGTCCTGATCCAGGGCGATCGTCAACCCGGTGCGTACGAACTCGGACACATCCGCGTCGGTGCCCTCCAGCGCCATCTCGGCATTGCTGCGGACCCAGTTCCCGCCGGAGTTGAGGAGGTTGACCGCGAGGTGCCGTCCCTTGGCCGCGGCAGCCTTCGGGTCGGTGGCGGCTTCGGCCTCCTTGCGCAGCTCTTGCGTCTCGGCATTGAGCCGGTGGATCCGCCCGGCCTCCCATTCGGCAGCGGCGACCTCGGCGTCATGGGCCTTCTTGGCTTCTTCGGCCGCGAGGACGTTCTCGTCCTCTTGTTCGGCCAGCCGCTCGGCGTCGGCCTTGCGCGCCAGCGCGGCCACGGTCTTCGCCTGCTTCGCGGCAATCTGCGCGTTGTTGGCCGCCGTCGTCGCGGCGTCGGCTGCTTCCTTGGACTGCTTGGCCGCGTTCACCGCTTTGCCGGCCTCGTCCGCGGCTTTCTCCGCTGCCTTGGCCGCGGCCTCGGCATGCTGCGCGGCGTCGTTGGCGGCGTCCCGTGACTGCCGTGCGGCCTTCGCGGCGTCACGGGCGTTGGCCTGCGCGGCGTTGGCCGCACGCGTGGCTTTGTCGGCCAGCCGCTTGGCCCTGGCTGCCGCGGCCCTTGCCTCCTCAGCCTTGCCGCCGGCCTGGCCGGCCCACTGGCCTGCCTCGGCCGCGGCAGCAGCGGCCGCAGCGGCATTGACGCCCGACCGGGCCGCGGCCCCCGCCGCAACCGCGGCGTGCTCCGCCGCTTCGCCGGCATTATCTGCGGCAACGGCTGCCTTCTTGGCTCCCGCCGCTGCTTCTCGGGAGACCTCCGCGGCTTTACGAGCCTCCTTGGCGCGGTTGGCATCGCCGGCGGCCGCCGCAGCGGCCGATCTGGCCGAAGCCGCTGCGTTGCCGGCCCGGCTGGCGGCATAGGCCGCCTGGGCCGCTGCGCTGGAAGCCACCCGTGCTGCCTGGTTGGCACCCGCGGCCGCAGACACCGCGGTACGAGCCGACTGCGCCGCCCGGTCGGCCGCGGCGGCCGCTCTGCGGGCAGCGGCGGCGGCCTCCTGGGCCGAGGACTGGGCCTCCTTGGCCTGACGGGCTGCTTCTTCCGCTGCCGCCTTGGCCCGGGCCGTGGCCTTCTCGGCCTTGGCCGCTTCCTCCTTGGCCTTCTCGGTCAGCTGCTTGGCCCGCTTCTGGGCCTTGTCGGCAAGCTGCGCCAGCTGGGATACGGACAGCTTCTCCTGGTCACGTGCGGCAGCCACCTGCCATCCGTGATCCAGGAACTCCTGGATGTCTTCGGCAGAGCCGTCCAGGGCCTGCTGGGCGAGCTTCTGCACATTCGGGCCGCCCGCGACCATCAGCTGGGAGACCTGGACGCGGTTGTCATCCTCGGCCGGCTTGAGCTGCCCCTGGTTGATGAACTTGAGCCAGTCGTCGGGGGTGCCGTCCAGCGACTTGCCCGCCGCCTCCTGCACGCCCGGCCCGCCGGCGGCCATGATCTGCGAGACGCGGACGCGCAGATCATCGTCGTACGGCTTGACGAGTCCGTCGTCCAGGAAATCCTGGAGCTCCTTTACCCCGCCGTCCAGTGCGACGTTGGCCGCTTCGCTCACGCCCGGGCCGCCGATGACCATGATCTGTGCGACCTGGACGCGCAGATCCTGTTCCTCAAGGGCCGGGAGGTCCTTGGTCATGAAGGTACGGATGTCTTCGTCCGAGCCCTGCAATGCGGTTTCGGCGGCCTGGCGCACGCCGGGCCCGCCGACTCTCCATGCCTCCAGGACGTCCGACCGGCCGTACACCGGTGTGTCCTCGGCTGCGGCGGCCGGTGCGTCCACTCCGGCGGCCAGGGTCAGGCCCATGACCGCGGCCACGACGCCACGCCATCTGGACGCGCGTCTGTATCTGGTTGCCAATGTCTTCTCCTTCATCCCATGGGAGGGCTGAAATGCCTTCTGGTCCCGGCAGGCCGACCAAGGATTCCTGCCTGCCGGAGAATGTGCCGAGGGATCACTTGGCGGCGCAGTAGCCCTGCCGCCACTTGAGGAACTCGTCCGGACGGTTGGTGATCATTCCGTCGATCCCCCACGACGTGGCCGTCTTCCAGTCGTTTTCACGGTCGACCGTCCAGACGAATGTCTCGACACCGGCCGCCCTGAGCTGGTTCACCACGCCCGGCCGGGCCGAGAGTCCCTTGAAGCCCACCGCGTACGCGCTGAGGTTGAACGCGCGGGCGGTCGCCACGGGATCCGCGTCGAGCTTGGAGCGCAGCAGTGCGACCTTGAATTGGTGGGGAGAGGCGGCTGCGTGGCGCACGATGCCCTCGTCGAACGACTGCACCATGGTGCGCCCGGCCATGCCGGCTTCGGCTACGAGACCGAGTGCCCGGTCAATGTCCGCCGAGGGCTGGGGCCCCTTGAATTCCAGGAGGAGTCGTGCGGACTTGACCTTGGGCGAGGCCAGTACCTGTTCGAGCGTGGGAACACGTCCGCCGCCCTTCACGTTCAACTTGGCGATTTCCGCAGACGTGAGGTGATCGACGCGCCCCGTGCCGTCGGTCATTCTCTCCACGGTGTCGTCGTGCATGATGACGGGCTGGCCGTCCTTGGTGAACTGCACATCGGTTTCCACCCAGTCCGCGCCGTGATCGATCGCCGCATCCAGGGAGGCAACGGTGTTCTCCGGCGCGAGCTGGGGAGCGCCGCGGTGCCCGACCGTTTGTGTCGGAGAGCAGTGGGCTGTGGGGCCTTCTGCCGAGATACTGATGTCATCGATGGTGCCGGCGGCGTACTCCTGCCAGGAGCTCTTGTAGAAGAGCCGGCCGATCTGCAGACCGCCCTTGGCCTGCCACGGGGTCGTGAACTTCGCTGTCTGCTGAAGCTGGCCGTTCACAGCCAGCGAAACCGTCTGCTGGGAAGCGTCGTACGTACCTGTCAGGTGTGTCCATTCGCCGGCCCTGGCTGCGGTATTGCTCATGGCGCGGACGATTTTGGTGTCGTCCGTGTCGGCGGCGTGACGGTTGAAGACCCACTTGTCGTACGCCTTGGAGTAGTAGATCTGGAACCCGCTGGCATGGTCACCGGCCTGCGACAGAAACGTGTAG
>NZ_JBEZAN010000014.1:0-190727 GCF_040646595.1 Streptomyces sp. NPDC045470 | reverse complement strand
ACCCAACTCCGCACCGCCACCCAACTCCGCGACAAACTCCCCCGGAACACCCCCCGACACACGCCCCGAACCAACACCCTCATCCAAAGAGAAGGAAGCGAGCTCCTTGAGGTATGTGGGCATATCGCCGCGGGACATGGCCGCCACATCGGCCTCGGCCACCGGCGACTGCACCGCGTGCACGCCATCGATCAGACCGTGCGCGTTCTCCTGCCAGGCCCCCTTGTAGAAGAGCCGGCCCAACTGGAGTCCGCCCTTGGCCCGCCACGGTGTCGTGAACTTCACCGACTCCTGGAGCTTGCCGTTCACAAACAGCGACAGCGTCTGGGTGTCCGCATCGTACGAACCCGCCAGATGCGTCCACTCACCCGCCTTCGCCACATCCTTGCTCATCGCACGGACAATCTTCGTATCATCCGCATCAGAAGCGTGACGATTGAAGACCCACTTGTCGTAGTGCTGCGAGTAGTAGATCTGGAATCCGCTGGCGTGGTCACCTGCCTGTGACAGAAACGTGTAGTTCTTGTTCTTGTTGTCCAGCTTGACCCACGCCGACACCGAGAACGACTTCGTCGTATCCACCACCGGGCCAGCCGTCGCCGCAAACCCCGACGTCCCGTTCAGACGCAGCGCGGAACCGAACTTCCCGGCGGCACCCAACTCGGCACCGCCACCCAACTCCGCGACGACCCCACTGGAAGCGCCTCCCGACACATGCCGCGAACCAGCTCCCTCATCTAGGCTGAACCGGTCCTTGCGGCTGGAGACACCTGCGTCGAGCCATTCGGTGATGTTGTCGGTGCGAGCCGCGGTCGCGGTCTGGCTCTCGCCGGGCTGACCCAGGCAGCCTGCGTGGTCGGCGCGGCTCTGCACTGCCGTGATGCGACCGCTGCCATCGACGATCGGGCCACCGGCGTCGCCCTTGCACATCCGGCCGCCGGTCAGCTCCACCTCGGCGTCGGTGGCCTTGGCCTGAGTCGTCTTGCTTGCGTGGGGGCCACGGGGCACCCAGACGGTGTCGGAGCGGCCGTACCCGGCGGCCTCCAGCGCAGCCCCGTCAGCGGGAGCACTACTGGTGAGCGTGGCGGGGGTGATGTCGGTGACCGGGGTGGCCAATCGGGCCAGCACGACATCGCGATCGCCGCGCGGCACCAGGTAGTTGACCTTCACCGGAGCCTTACCGGCGAAAGCCGCCGTGACGCTGTCCTTCGGCGCCCCTTCGCCCAGAGCCGGCATCGCGGCGGATCCACCGAGGCAGCTGGCTGCAGTGAGAATCCAACTGCTGTCGACCAGGGCCGCGCTGCAGTTCCGTCCGTCCTTGTGTCCCGGCTGGTTCACCGTGACACGGGCCAGCCACGGGCGTACGGAATCACCGGACAGGACCGGGCCGGGCTTCCCCTGGCCAACGCTGAGTTCCAGCAGGGTGGCGGAGAGTTTGGGATCGAGTCCTTCACCGACGGACTTCCACTTGCCGGGCTCCAGGTCGACCTTCTCGACCTTCGAGCCATTGGTCCGGGGGTCTTCGGTGCGGACAGTCGCCACGACATCGCCGTCATCGGCCTTGGCGAGGTAGGCCCGCTCGATCTCCATGGACAGATATCCCGTGGCTCCGGAGACAGCAAAGCACACGTCTCCGCTGGTACGGCTGTTGATACGCACCAGACTGCCGTCAGTCTTGCAGTCAGCCAGCGTGATATTGCCGTCGCCCGATACCAGCTTCAGGCCCTTCTCGGCCAGCAGCTTGTCCCGGTCAGGGTATGCAAAATCCTCCACGAGCGAACCCGGGCCCTCCACAGGCGCTGCCTGCGCCGTTGCGGCCATCGGCCCGCCGATCCAGGCAGCCATCGCAACCGACGCTGCCAGCGTCACGGTTACCGGCCGGCCAAAGGTGTCACGCCATCTCATACACGAACTCCCAACGGTCAGACATGCCCGCACCACAATGGTTTCGAGCATGCTGAGGCTGGGCTCACGTCACGGCGAACTCATGCCGATCCCCCCTGCCACGGCCCCCAATGCCATCGGCGCGCACCGAACATATATTCCCCTGGGTAATGGAGTGTCAAGTTTTTCTAAAGGTCGCCCCAAGGTGATCTTCGGGCCGACGCGGGCCCGGCCGCCCACCGAGGCACTCCATCCGGCGGAGGGGTAAGGCTCGTACGGGTGGGCGACGTCGAGCATCGCCTGACGAGCGCCGTCGCCCGCGGGGTCGTCGCAATGAGCGTCATCAGAACGTGCTCGACTCGGCGAACCGAGGAGGCTTCTCGCGGGGCGTCGTAGCTACGGAGCGCCCAACTCGAAGCCAGAGTCAGGTAATCGCTCGCCAGCTCGGGCGGGCTCCCCGCCGAGCACCACAGCAACACGCCCCGGAATTCGAGAAGAAACCCCGCCTGACTCCCGCACACACTCCCGACCGAACTGCATGGGTCAGCCCATCGGAGAACCTACCGCCGACGACGGCTACGTCGTCGAGGCTCTCAACGCCGGTAGCAGAGTCGCCGGTTGAGCTGAAATGAAGCCTCTCCTAGACGTCAACATTTAGCTGACACCCCGTCAGGTTTTACGTCGAGCGCGTGTCGTTCTTACGTCACGATCCCGCCCGTAACACCACACCACACACGACGTGCACGCGCATCTCCTCGAATCAGACGCCCTTACCCGCCCGCTCCAAGATCACCACGCTCTCCACATGGCGCGCGACCGGAAAGTCTCCAACCGGGAGGGGTTCAAGAGAACTTCAGGTCCGAAGCTGTTGTGCCTCCGTATGAGCCAATCAGGCGGGCTTTGTGCGTCATACGTGCGTCACCGTCGGCAGCGCAGTTCGCGCGGCCAGGCCGGCCGCGACGCGGGCGACGCGGGACGACAAGTGCCGACACGAAGCCCTCCACGACGGCGCCACACGAGAGGCTCCGTATCCGTTCACAGCGGAAGGTCGTCCGGCAACCCGCGGAACGCCTTGAAGCGGCCCAGCGGACGCCCCTCCCCCGCAAGTCGCAGCCGTCAGGGTGAGCACGGCGTCAGTGTCGTAGTCCGCCGCGAGTGCCACTTCCACCATGTCTGCGGATTGAGGTCCGGGGCGCGGTAGCGGGTGTACCGACTGCGCGGCACCCATGCGGGCCTCCCCGCTCTGGGGGACGATGACGCGGTCCCGCCGGTCGACGACCGCACTGACCGTCGCGTCGCGGCCGAGCTCACGGATGGCCACGTGGTCCAGCTCGGCGAGGAGCAGCGGAGACATCACAAGGAGCCCTGCGGCCAGGATCGCCTCGCTCGTCGCTCGGTGCTCCGGGCGCACGGATCGAGCGCAGCGAGAAGCCGGACGTATCCAGAATGACGATGCTCACGCGACGGTTCCGGCGTCGGACTCATGGTGTACGGCACCGGTGACGGAGTCCTGCGCCTCGTGCTTGCCGAGGGCGCGGCCGGAGCCCTCGCAGGCGCGCGAGAAGAGCAGCTCGTCCCAGACCCGGTTGGCCGTGACCGCGAGCCGTCCATCCCGTCCGTGCCGTCTCTGCTGTTCCGGGCCCGCCGAGCACTGATCATCGGCGACGCCATACAGCTCGAACACATTCCGGGCATCTCCCTCCAGCAGGAACACCCGGACACAGTCCGCGCAGGCTGACTCGACGTGACGGGTGGGGTGTCGGCGCGCGGCCCACACGAGACGTCCCGGTGCAACGAGGCCGAAGCGGTCGCGGCCCGCGGTTCCGTGACCGATCTCCTCGCCGGCCTTCCCGCAGAGGCCGAGATCGGGGCGGTGACGCCTTTCCGGGCCCACAAGGAGGTCCTGGAGCGGATGCTGTCGCGCGAGCGGGTGCGGGTCGGCACCGTGCACGCTTTCCAGGGCGGGCAGCGGCACGTAATGATGCTGAGCCCCGTGGTGACGGACAACTCACCGCAGGAGGCCACGCACCGGATCGCGAGCCAGGTCAATCTCTGGAACGCCGCCATCGCAGGCCCGCCGCCGCGCCTTCGCCGACCCCGTTCAGCGCCCCACCGACACCCACATCCGTCTCCGACAAGACCCCTCCCCCGCCGACTGGAAGACCGCCCGTGCCGAACTCCCCGACTCTCTCACCCTCCCCACCGTCGGCCCTCGCGCCGTCCGCGGCCTGAAGTTCTCGACCGCTCTGCCGCCCCGCACAGCCACCGCAACGCTTGCCGAACGCCTCGCCGATCTCGACGGGGCGCTCATCACCGCGCAGGGAGCGGTGCGGGTGGAATGGGGCCTCGGAAGGTGACTCCGGTCGGTGGGGCAGTCCCGCGCGCCTTATCCCGTACGGGCCTCTGGCCAAGATCACATCAGGGAGAAACGCAGACGGTGACGGGGTCAGCTGGAGCTGCCGATGAAAGGAAGCTGCCGACAGCCCTCGTCATCGCACGTCAGTACATGCACCGGAGTCCGGGACCCGCGACTCGCTCGTCGGACTCTCTTTCCGGTACAAGCAGCAGCCGAGGAAGGATGAATCACTCCTCCGCCGCTCCGCCCGTCCGCCGAGACCGCTGCCCCCACGCAGACCGCTCACCATGTGCGCCTCGTACGAATCGAGACCCGGCGGACAACAGGTCGACGTCCGTCCGACAGACCCCAGTCAGGCCGGGCGGACTCAACTGCTCCCCGCACGGACGAACCGCTTCCGCAACGCCACGCCCCTCCGCCAGCCTCCGTCGCCCCTGAAACCTCCACCACGGCAACCGCTCAGGGATCACCGAAGAGCACGTCCCGAGCACCGGGCGACAACGTCGGCCGCAGTCGACATCCGCGAACCCGACACACCGCACGGTCCCGAACGAGGAGAACCGCGCCAGCTCTCCTCGTCCCTCCGGTCAATCGCCTCCAGGCACCCTTGACGCCCCATTCAGGACGCGCGTCGGGCGTGCGTCGGGACGCCTGGAACAGAAGTCCGAAACCTCGCTCGCGAATCGCATAACCCCACGCCGGAGGCTATTTTCCAGCCCGCTCCAAAATCACCACACACTCCACATGCTGCGTAACCGGAAACAGATCAAACGCCCGCATCCTCCGCGCCACATACCCCTCCCCCGCGAAGTACTTCAGATCGCGGGCCAGTGCCGCCGGGTCGCACGCCACGTACGCGATGCGTCGGGCGCTCAGGGAAGCGAGATGGGCGACCGTCTGCCGACCCGCACCCGCGCGCGGCGGGTCGAGGACGATCAGGTCCACGTCCGAGATTCCGGTGCGCGGGAGGATCTGCTCGACCTTGCCGTGTTCGATGCGGACGCGGTCGAGGTCCTGGAGGTTGTGGCGGGCGTCTTCCACCGCGCGCTTGCTGGATTCGATGCCGAGGACGGCGCCCTTTTCGCCTACGCGGTCGGCGAGGGCGCCGGCGAAGAGGCCGACGCCGCAGTAGAGGTCGAGGGCCATGTCGCCCTTCTTCGGCATCAGGCCCTGCATGACGGCTTCGACCAGGAGGTCGGCGGCCTTGGGGTGGACCTGCCAGAAGCCGCTGTTGCCGACGCGCCAGGTGCGGTCGGCGGCGCGTTCGCGGACGAAGGGGCGGCCGTGGACGCGGTGGATGCCGCCGTCCTTCTCGTGGACGCGGAGGACCGAGACGGGCTTGTCGAGTTCGACGATGGGGAGGCGGCCGCCGGGGCGGGGGGTCAGGACGACCTGGCGGTCGTTGGAGCCGGTGGCGGCGATGGCCTCGACGGTGGCGATCTGGGGCCAGTCGCGCTTCTCGATGCCGAGTTCCGAGACGCCGGGGGCGGCGATCAGGCAGTGGTCGACGGGCTGGATGTCGTGCGAGCGGTGCTTGCGGAGGCCCACGCGACCCTCGGCGTCGATGGCGTACTGGACGCGGGTGCGCCAGGCCGGGACCTCGCCCTTGGGGACCTTGTCGCCGGGGGCCGGTTCGACGGTGCCGTCCCAGCGGGCCTCCTCGGGGGTGAGGCCGGCCAGGCGGGAGAGCTGCTCGGTGATCACTTCGGCCTTCAGGCGGCGCTGGGCGCCGGGGGCGGCGTGCTGCCAGTCGCAGCCGCCGCACTTGCCGGGGCCGGAGAAGGGGCAGGGGGCTTCGACGCGGTCCTTGGACGGGGTGAGGATCTCGACGGCGTCGGTGCGGAGGAAGCGGGCGCCTTCCTCGCCGTCGGTGACGCGGGCGATGACGCGTTCGCCGGGGAGGGCGTGCCGGACGAAGAGGACCTGGCCTTCGTCCGTACGGGCGATGCAGTGGCCGCCGTGCGCGACGGGGCCGACCTCGACCTCGTACTCCTCGCCTACCAGCGACTTCTTGGGTTCTGTCTGCATGGTGGGGGAGCTCCTGGAGAGGTGGGGCGAGAGTCAGGGGGCGCCGCTCACCGTGGTGCGGTGGGCCGGACGCCGACCGACAAGTCTACGGGGCGAGGTGCCGGGACCCGAACCCACCGGACGGGGTGAGATGCGGGGACCCGAACCCACCGGACGGTGCGAGGTGCCGGGACCCGAACCCACCGGACGGTGCGAGGGACCGGAACCCGAACCCACCGGACGACACGGGCCCGGACCCACCACATGGCAGGTCCGGGCCCGAAGGAACAGAGGAGCAACGGCGTCCCTACTTGCGCGTGGCCGCCTTCTCCTTCTTCGGCTGGGCCACCGGGCCCCGGCGTACCGCCCCCGGCGCGTTCCATTCGGCGCGCTTGCGGGCGCGGCGCTTGGCGGCTTCGGAGGAGTCGAGCTGCCAGGGGACGGAGGTGACCATGACGCCGGGCGTGAAGAGCAGGCGGCCCTTCAGGCGCAGGGCGCTCTGGTTGTGGAGGAGGTGTTCGTACCAGTGGCCGACGACGTACTCCGGGATGTAGACGGAGACGGCGTCGCGCGGGCTCTCCCGGCGCAGGGACTTGACGTAGTCGATGATCGGGCGGGTGATCTCGCGGTAGGGGGAGGCGAGGACCTTCAGGGGGACGTCGATGTTGCGGCGTTCCCACTCCGTCTTGAGGGCCTTGGTCTCGGCGGGGTCGACGTCGACGCTGACCGCCTCCAGGGTGCCGGAGCGCATCAGCTTGGCGTAGCTCAGGGCGCGCAGGGTGGGCTTGTGGACCTTGGAGACGAGGACGACGGAGTGCACACGGGAAGGCCGTACCGCCTCGTCGCCGGGGGCGTCCTCGGCGGCGATCTCCTCGGCGACCCGGTCGTAGTGGCGGCGGATGGCGGTCATGGTGACGTAGAAGATGACCATGCCGAGGACGGCGACCCAGGCGCCGTGGCTGAACTTCGTCAGCAGGACGACGACGAGCACCAGGCCGGTGAGGGTGGCGCCGAAGGCGTTGATCGCCCGGGAGCGGTGCATCCGGCGGCGCTTGGCCGGGTCCTTCTCGGTCCGCAGGTGGCGGTTCCAGTGGCGGACCATGCCGACCTGGCTGAGCGTGAAGGAGACGAAGACGCCGACGATGTAGAGCTGGATCAGGCGGGTGGAGTCCGCGCCGTAGATGTAGACGAGGACGATGGCCGCGCCGGCGAGCAGCACGATGCCGTTGGAGAAGGCCAGCCGGTCGCCGCGGGTGTGCAGCTGGCGCGGCAGGTAGCGGTCCTGCGCGAGGATCGAGCCGAGCAGCGGGAAGCCGTTGTACGCGGTGTTCGCGGCGAGGAAGAGGACCAGGGCGGTGGCGGCGGCGAGTACGACGAAGAAGAACGTGCCGTCACCGAAGACCGCGGCGGCGACCTGGGAGATGACCGGGTTCTGGGTGTAGCCGGAGCCGACCGGGACGCCGTTGTGCAGGAGATCCTTGGCCGGGGTCTCCGCCATCTTCACGTCGGTGGCCATGGCCAGGCCGATGATGCCGCAGAACATGGTGACGGCCAGGCCGCCCATGAGGGCCAGGGTGGTGGCGGCGTTCTTCGACTTGGGCTTGCGGAAGGCGGGGACGCCGTTGGAGATCGCCTCGACGCCGGTGAGCGCGGCGCAGCCGGAGGAGAACGCGCGCAGCAGGAGGAAGACGAGGGCGAAGCCGGCCAGGCCGCCCTGTTCGGCGTGGATGGTGAAGTCGGCGGTGGGCGCCTTCATGGTGTCGCCCATGATCGCGCCGCGCACCACACCCCAAATGATCATGATGAAGACGCCGGCGACGAAGATGTACGTCGGAATCGCGAAGAGTTTGCCGGACTCCTTGACGCCGCGCAGGTTCATCACCGTCAGCAGCGCGATCATGACGATGGCGCAGAGCGTTTTGTGCTCGGTCACGAAGGGGATCGCCGAGCCGAGGTTTTCCACTCCGGAGGAGATGGAGACGGCGACGGTCAGCACATAGTCGACCAGCAGGGCGCTGGCGACGGTGAGCCCGGCCTTGGGTCCGAGGTTGGTGTTGGCGACCTCGTAGTCGCCGCCGCCGCTCGGATAGGCGTGCACATTCTGCCGGTAGGACGCCACGACCGTGAACATCAGCACCACGACCGCGACCGCGATCCACGGGCTGAAGTGGTACGCCGACACACCCGCGACGGACAGGACGAGCAGCACCTCGCCCGGGGCATAGGCCACGGAGGAGAGCGGGTCGGAGGCGAACACGGGGAGCGCGATGCGCTTGGGGAGCAGGGTCTCGCCGAGCTTGTCGCTGCGCAATGCGCGCCCGATAAGGATCCGTTTGGGCACGTCGGTCAGTTTGGACACGCAGAGGATGCTAAGCCTTCGTCAAGGTGGTCGCCCACCCGCCACCCGTGCGGGCGGCGGCGATGGGTCCGTATGCCGGGACCGTATTCCACGGCCGCGGCGGCCACCAGCGCTTTCATCGTCCCTGCACAACGCGGACCGACGCTCTGCGCCCCCTTCTTCTTCTCTACGACTTCTTAACGCCACGGCTTTTCCATGACTTCGTAAAGGCCGCCGTCCGGCGCCTCGGATTTCTACGCTTTCTTAACGGCCGGGAAGCGTCAGGGGCCGGGCCTGCGACGCGGCCCCGGCGCCTTCCCGGCCCTCCCGCGATCTCCACATCTCTTTCACCTCCGCCCAGCGCCGCGCCTGCTCGGAGGTGAGGCGGCCGCGCAGTTCGGCCAGCTTCAGGAGATTGGCCTCGGCACCGGTGGTGAGGGTCTGGGCCTCGCCCCGGTAGTGATCGTCGATGAGCGACGCCAGCTCCGTGTCGTTCATCACGGGGACCAGGCGCGCCGCCATCTTGCCGGTGTTGCGGTACGAGCCCTGGAGGAGGAACGGCGGCTCGGTGCGGGTGGCGTCCGCCTGCGCGGCGGAGGTGATGTAGGCACGGTTGACGGTCAGCGCCACCTCGCGGACCTGGAGCAGGCCGCGCAGTACGGAGACGATCTCGCGCAGTTCGGCCGTGCCGTAGGGGTGGGCGAGCCGGTCGGCGCGTACGGAGTCGTCGCCCTCGGCCATCCGGACCAGCAGCCCGAGGTCGGCGCGGTCGCGGGCGGCGAGCGGGGCGAGGACCGGGTTGGCCGGCAGCGCGTTCTCGATGTGGGAGTGGGCGAAGAGCTCTTCCTTGCCGCTCAGGACGTCGCCGAGGTTCCAGACGTCGGCGCGGTTGGCGAGCATGTCCGGCAGCCGGAAGCGCCGACCCGACTCGGTGTACGGGTTGCCCGCCATGCACACCGCGAAGCGCTTGCCGCGCAGGTCGTACGTACGGGCCTCGCCGTCCCGGACGCCGTCCATCCGCCGCTGGGCGTCGCACAGCGGGATGAACTTCTGGAGGAGTTCCGGCGAGGTGTGCTGGATGTCGTCGAGGTAGAGGAGAACGTTGCTGCCCGCCTCCAGTGCGAAGGAGATCTTCTCGACCTCGCGGCGGGCGGCGGCGTCGGGGGCCGCGGCGGGGTCGAGGGAGGTGGTGCGGTGTCCGAGGGCCGGGCCGTCCACCTTCACCAGGAGGAGGCCGAGGCGGGCCGCCACGTACTCCATGAGCGTCGTCTTGCCGTACCCCGGCGGCGACAGCAGCAGGAGCAGGCCCTGGCTGTCGGTGCGGCGCCGCTCCCCCGCCGCGCCCAGCTGTTTGGCGAAGTTGTCGCCGATCAGCGGCAGGTAGACCTCGTCGATGAGGCGGTTGCGGACGAAGCCGGACATGACCTGGGGGCGGTACGTGTCCAGGCGGAGCCGGTCGCGTTCGGCGGTGAGGAGTTCGGTGCGGCGCCGGGTGTAGGCGCGGTGCGCCGGTACGCGGGTGCGGCGGAACGTTTCGGTCCGGGCGAGCAGCTCGTCCAGCCGTACCGGGAGGGTGCCGCCGGCGGCGATCAGCGGATGGCTGCCGAGCAGGCCGCGCACGGCGTCGCCGGTGGGCGCGGTCAGCTCCCTGCGGTCCAGGGCCGGGCCGCAGACCTCGATCGCGACGGCTTCGGGCAGCGCGTCCGCGGCGGCGCCGCGCGCCTCGGCGTACGCGCCGAGCCAGCCGGTGACGAGCTGGAGGCGGGCGGCCAGGTCGCCGTCGAGAGCGCGCAGGTCCTCGGCGAGTTCCTTGACGGCTGGTGCGTCGGGGCCGCCGAGGGCGTCCTGGAATCCGGCCAGCAGGTCGCGTGCGGCGGCGCTGGTGGCGAAGCGGGGGCGGCCGGCGGTGGCTGATTCGGCCAGTTCGGCCAGGAGGTAGTCGCCGAGGGGGGACGACGGATCAGCCGCCTCCCCGGCCGACACTTCCCAGGCCGTTTGCTCCCCCGCCTCCCTCAGGAACCTGTACGCCGCCCCGCCCAGCTCGGCGGAGAGCGCCCTCCACCCCGGAGGTGTTCCGAACACCGACCGGGCGCGCGCGAGGGAGCAGGCGCGGGTGGTCCACAGCGCGCGGGCGCGGTCGTCGGTGCCGTACGCCCAGAAGAGCTGGGCGGCGGCGCGCAGGTGCGGCGGGTAGCGGAGCGGACCGGCGGCGGTGTGCAGGCGCAGGAGCACGGCGAGGATCGCGGCGGCGTCGTGGTCGTGGACGCCCCGGTCGTACCCCTCGTCGTAGCGGGTCTCGGCCACCTGGCGGACGAGCGGGAGGAGCGTGTCGGTGGCGGCTGCCTCCCGGAGCGCGGCGAGGTCCGGAACCGGCGCGTCGGCATCCCGTGGGCCCGCGCCTTCCTCCGCCCCCGCCAGGATCAGCCCCGCCAGGTGCTCCGCCCGGTAGACCTCCGGTGATTCGGAGACCAGCGGCTGGTCCCAGAAGGCGCGGTGGGCCAGCAGCCGCGCGTCGTGGACGGGTGCGCGGTAGTCGGTGCCGGTGACGGCGTACGCGAGACGGTCGCCGTGCGGGACCAGGGTGAGGTCGACGGGCTGGGTGTTGACGGCGAAGCGGTGGCGGCCGAACCGGATGGTGCCGCTGGTGTCGTACAGGTCGGTGCGGTCGCGCAGGGCCCGGGCCGCTTCCTGGCGGGCGGCGCGCAGGCGCCCGTCGAGTTCGTCGGCGCGGACGCCGTCGCCGAGGTCGCGCAGTTCGCCGGTGATGGTGTGGATCTTCGTGACGAGCGGGTCGGCGGCGAAGAAGGCGTTGATCTCGTCGGAGGTGGTGAGGGTGGCGGCCCGGCGGACGACGGTGGCGAGGACGCGTCCGGCGGATCCGGCGAGCCGGTCGGTGTGCCGGGCACGTGCGTCGAGCTGGGCCTGTTTGCGTGCGGAGAACGCCTCGTGGATCTCCTCGCGCTGGGCGGCGATCCGCTCCAGGTGGGCGTCGGACGTGCCGAAGCGCGCTTCGAGGTTCTCCAGTTGCAGGAGGAGGCGGCCGAGTTCGTCGTCGCACTCCTCGGGGGTGCCGGCCGCGGCCAGTGCCCCCGAGACGGCCTGCCCGAGCAGCGCGAACCGGGCCGCGAACTCCTCGCGCCCTTCGGCTTCGAGCAGGTCGCGGCGCCGGGCGTCCAGGGTGGCGCGGGCACGGTTGACGGCGCCGAGCACCTCGCCCGCGCGGGTCAGGACGGCGGTCCGTACGGTCGTGTCCGCGAGGTCGAGGGTGCCGACGACCTCGGTGACGACGCGCAGTCCTTCGGCCTGTTCGTCGATGCGTGCGGCGAGCGGTTCGGCGTCGGCGGCGGTGGCCACCGCCGCGGCTTCCTCGGTCAGGGCCTCGACGGCGCGGTGGGTGGCGGTGAAGGCGTCCGCGCCGCTGAGGAAGGCGATGGCCCGGCGGCCGGCGGCGGCCAGGCCGTCGGTGACGCCCGCGGAGAGTTCCGCGAGGCGGTCCAGGTCGATGTGGCGGGTTTCCCGCAGGGTCTCCAGGCGGCCCTGGGCGTGGCGGAGAGCGGTGAGGTTGCGGACCCAGGCTTCGGCGGTCGTGGGCTGCTCGCCGCGGATCCGCCGGACCAGTGCGGCGGTGCCGTCCGCGGCCTCCTCCAGGGCGGCGGCGGCCCGGCGGCGCAGTTCGGTGACGCGGGCGAACTCCTCGACGACCTGGAGGGCGGCGGCCCGTACGGCTTCCAGGGGCTCGCCGAGCGCACCGAGTCCGGCCTCGTCCAGCCAGTGATGACGGTCCGCGACCCGGGCGGCCGCGGCGGCGATGGCCTCGAACACCGGGCCCGCGGGGGCCATGTCGGTGGCCATCCGGGCGACCGACAGCGCGTCGGACACGCCGCGTACCAGTTCGGCGTTGCCGATCCGGGCCAGCGGGCCGCCGTCGCCGGCCGGCTGGGCCGCGGCGTGCGCGTCGGAGGTGAAGGGGGTGCGCCAGATCTGGACGGGGTGGACGCGGCCGGGCTCGCGGGAGCCGCGCAGTACGGCCAGGGTGCCGTCGCCGAGGAGCGCGTGGCCGTACGCGGTCAGCGGGGTGGCGGCCTCCTCGCGGACGACGTTGTACGGGAGGAGCAGGGTGCGGCCTTCGGCGCGGTCGTGGAACGCGTAGAGGACGTCCTCGCCGTTCGGGGAGCGGTGTTCACGGTCGAAGGCGAGACCGGTGGTGTCGGTGTCGAAGGTTCTGGCGGTGCCGGTGGTGAGGTAGTGACCGCCGGGGAAGACGATGCCCTGGTCCTCGGGCAGCGCGCGGCACGCCTGTCCGATCGCGTCGATCCGGCGCACGTCGTGGGTGCGGGTGTTGAAGACCAGGTACCGGTCGGCGGTCTCCTTGTACGGGCGGACGCGCAGCAGGACCAGCGGTCCGACCCGGGCGTGCGCGACCTCGGCGTCGGCGAGGGACTGCAGGGGCTCGTCCACCGGCTCGGAGTAAAGACCGTCGTCCGTCTCCGTGTCCGGCTCGGTCTTCAGGGTGAGCGAGCCGCCGGCGGTCGAGAGGAAGACCTCGCCCTGGACGGACAGTTGCGGGTAGCGGCCGCTCACCTGGTCCTCGCGGGTGGCGGGGGTCCACGTGAAGTCGTGGGAGGGCGGGGCGGTGTGGTCGCGTTCGCCCTTGGCGTCCAGGTAGACGGGCGTGCCGTGCTCCGCCGTTCCGCCGGACGCGGTGATCTTCCAGCGCAGTACGCGGATGTCGTCGAGCCGCTCGCCGGTACGGAAGACGGCGAGCAGCAGGGCGCCGGTGCGGTACAGCCGCAGCAGCCGGGCCTGGCGGTAGTAGCGGTACAGCTCCTCGAAGTCCCGCTGGAAGCGCGGGTCGTCGAGGAGGCCGGGCACGGCGTCGGGGTCCGCCGGTTCGAGGCGTACGGCGTCGCCGGTGGTGTGCAGGCGGTGCAGGGCGAAGACGTCCGCGACGGTGGTCGCGGGCGCGCCGGGCTCCGGACGGCCGTTGCGGCCGGTCAGCAGCAGGCCGCCGACCTGCGCGGCGTCCCGGATCACACAGGCGTCGGCGGTGCGCAGGCCGTCGGTGCCGAGCAGGGCGAGTTCCGTGCCGCCGAAGGTTTCGACGCGGCGGGCGTTGAGGGTACGGGCCCGCTCGGCGAGGTCGGCGGCGGCGCCCGCGAGGCGGTCGCGCAGCAGCTCGTACGTGCCGTCCGCGAGGTCGGTGCCGGGGGCGGGGTCCGCGCCGGAGACGGGGCCAGTGCCGGAGGGAGTGGTGGACCGGGACGACGCGTCCTCGGGGCCGGGGCCGGGGCCCTGTCCGTCCTGTCCGTCGCGGGTGCCTGTCTCCGTCACGAGGTCGTCCTGCACGCGATGCGTCTCCTGTCCCTGCACGCGGGCCGTCTCCCGGCCCGCACGGCCCCGCGCCCGCCTGCGCGCGCTTGCCGGCCATCGGCTGTCACGTTTTCGTCGATGGCTGCGTACGGGGTCCGCCCGTACGCAGCCGACGGTTGCAGACGGGGTCCGTCCCGTATGCAACCGAGTTGCCCGCGGCGGCCGGACCGCGAGGCAGTGCATCCCCCCGGAAGCACTCCCCCGCGGCCCGTACCGCCCGGCCGGCGGCTACTTCGCCGCCACCGCCGCACCGTTGGCCGGCGACGGAGCCGCGACCACCTCGGCGATCCGGGTGTCCGCCAGGCCGTCGGCGTGTGCGGCGTCCAGCAGCCTCTGGAGCTGCCCGGACTGCGGGCCGCCCCGGTCGATGAGCTTGGTCAGGGCTCCCGCCAGGGTCAGGTCGCGCAGCCCGGCCGCGCCGAGACCGCCGAGCATCGTGGTCAGGTCCTTGGTGAAGGTGGACCCGTTCTTGTCCAGCCACGGGCCGGCGGCCGTGCGGACCGTCTCGGAGCGCTCGACCAGCGCGTCCAGGCCCTTGGCGGCGCCGATCGAGCCGGCCAGCCGGTCGAAGAAGACGCTCTCCCCGCCGACGATGTCGATCTTCGCGTTCTCCAGGCCGGTGGCCAGCACCTTCGCCTGCACCTCGGCGATCTGCCGCTGGGCGTCCAGGCCCGCGAGGCGGACCTCCTTGTCGGCCGCCACGCGCAGCCGGTACTCCTCGTGCTCCCGGCTCGCCGCGTCCAGCGCCGCCATCGCCGCGGCCTTCTCGGTGAGTCCGGCCGCCTCGGCCTTGAGCAGCGCCTCGGCCGCCGCCGCATCGGCGCGGCCGGACTTCTCGACGGCAGCCGCGTTCATCTCCCGCACCTTGACCTCGGCCAGTCCGGCGGCCGCCGCCTCGGCCTGGGTGCCCTCGGCGAGCCGGATCTTGGCCTGCGCGTCCAGGTCGGCGGCCTTGCGCCGGCCCTCGGCCAGCGTCAGCGCCTCGGCGGCACGGTGAGCCGCCGACTGCTCGGCGGCCTCGGCCGCCTTGATGTCCTTGACCAGCCGCTGCTGTGCCTCGGCCTCGGCGCGGATGATCATCGACTGGCGCTCCCGCTCGGCCTCCTCGACCGTACGGAGCTTCTTGATCTCCTCCTCCTGGGCGGCGACGGTCTTCTCGACCGCGATCCGCTCCCGTACGACGTCCGCGATCTCCCGCTTCTCGGCCTCGACCTCCTTGTCGGCGGCGATCCGGGTCAACTGGGTCTCCCGCTCGCGGGCGATGACCTCCAGGAGGCGGTCCTTCTCGATGCGCTCGTTCTCGATGGCGATGACGCGTTCGCGGTTCTTCTGCGCCACCGCGATCTCCCGTTCGCGGTTCTCGTTCTGGACGCCGAGCGCCTCTTCGGTCTTCAGGTGGGCGGAGTGCGAGCGCAGCCGCTCCTCGGCCTGGACGCGGGCCGTCTCGGCCTCTTCCTTGGCGCGTACGGTGGCGATCTCGCGCTGCTGGCGGATCTCCGCGTCGGCCTGCCGGCGTTCCAGCTCCAGGACGGCCTCCCGGGCGTCGACGTTCTGCCGGGTGATCTCCTTCTCCTCGTTGCGCCGGTACTCGTTGGTGCGGACGTGTTCGATCGCGGTCAGCTCGGTGATCTTGCGGATGCCCTGCGCGTCGAGGATGTTGGCGGAGTCGAGCTGCTCCAGCGGGGTCTGCTCCAGGTAGTCGATCGCCGCGTCCTCCAGGCTGTAGCCGTTGAGGTCGGTGCCGATGACGGCGATGATCCGGTCCCGGAACTCGTCGCGCTTGGTGTAGAGGTCCTGGAAGTCGAGCTGCTTGCCGACGGTCTTGAGGGCCTCGGAGAACTTGGCGTTGAACAGCTCCTGGAGCGTGCCGACGTCGCTGGCGCGCTCGGTGCCGATGGCCTGGGCGACCTTCACCACGTCCTCGCGGGTCTTGTTGACCCGTACGAAGAACGCGATGCGGATGTCGGCGCGGATGTTGTCCCGGCAGATCAGGCCCTCGTGGCCGGTGCGGCCGATCTCGATGGTCTTCACCGAGATGTCCATCACCTCGGCCTTGTGCAGCACCGGCAGCACCACCGAGCCGGTGAAGGTCACATCGACCTTGCGGTACTTGGAGACGATCAGGGCCTGGCCCTGGTGGACCTTGCGGTAGAGGCGGGTGAGGGCGAGGACCGTGACGAGCACGATCAGTACGGCCACGGCGACGGTCACGCCGATTCCTACGGTGATGGCATCCATCGGTACATCAGTCCCTGCGATGTGTCGGGCAGTCGACGGGCGCGGGGGGCGGCTTCGGGGCCGCGGTGCGCTCCGGTCGGTGGTCGGTCGGGCCCGGTCGGTGGCCGGTCAGGATCAATCGGTCGTCGGTCAGGCCCGGTCGGTGGTCGGTCGGCCTCGTCGGTGGCCGCTCGGCGCTCAGACGGCCGGGCCGTACGGGTCCAGAGCGGCGTCGAAGGGCGCGACCCGGAAGAACTCGCCGTCGGCGTCGTAATCGAAGATCAGCGCGCTGCTGCCGGCGGTGAGGCCGGTCTCCTCCGTACGGACCTGGACGACGGCCGTCGATCCGTCGTCGGCGCGCACCTCGGCCTGGCCGAAGTCGGACGAGACCCGGCCGGTGCGGACGACGCACACCCGGCCGACGAAGTCCTCTCGCGAGGCGACCCGTTCAGGAGGCAGCAGGCGGCGGGCCAGGCGCACCGCGACGCGGGTGCCGGCCCAGGCCGCGAGCAGCGCGAGCACCAGTGCGGCGGCGCGCAGCGGCAGGCTCCCGGTCAGCGCGGCACCGGCCAGGGACACGGCCCAGGCGATCAGCACGCCGAGCGAGAGGGTGACCGTCACGGGCAGTCCGGCGGTGCCGGCGGAGCCGTCGACACCCTCACCCCCGTCGAGGATGTCGACGCCTGCCCCGCCGAGCAGCACCAGCAGCCAGTAGGCGGCCACCACCAGCAGCGCGAAGGTGAAGAAGACGGCCGGGAAGGCGAGCGCGGCTCGTGTGAACGCTGCGAAGTCCCCCATGGCTGTCCGTCACCCCGTCCCTGTCTGTTCCTGCCGGTTCCCAGATCGTGGCAGGCTGCCAGGGGACCGCACATTG
This sequence comes from Streptomyces sp. NPDC045470, assembly GCF_040646595.1. Taxonomy (NCBI): domain Bacteria; kingdom Bacillati; phylum Actinomycetota; class Actinomycetes; order Kitasatosporales; family Streptomycetaceae; genus Streptomyces; species Streptomyces sp. NPDC045470. The sequence goes on along the minus strand of NZ_JBEZAN010000014.1, from coordinate 173,681 downwards.
CCGGATCCCGGCAATCTTTATGTGTTCCTGATGACCTGTTAACGGGACACGGTCTTGCCGTCGGGGGTGGCCGGGCGGTAGAGGTACCGGCCGGTTTTCACCCTTTCGCGTCCTACAACGGCTTGTCCGGCCAGCCCAGCAGCCGCGCGCCCAGCGCCGCCGTCTCCAGCGTGAAGCGCTGGAGGCCGTCCGCCGGGTCGTAACCGGTCAGGAACTTGATGCGCTCCAGGCGGTACGAGAGGGTGCGCACGCTCACCTTGAGCCGGCGGGCGGCCTCGGCGTTGACGTACCCGGACGCGGCGAGCGCCCCGATCGTCTCCAGCAGCGGTCCGGCGCCGCCGCGTGACTGCGTCAGCGGCCCGAGGACCGTGTGGACGAGGTCGGCCATGGCGGCGCGGTCGCGCAGCAGGACGGGGAAGACCAGCAGGTCGGCGGCGCGCAGCACCGGTTCGTCCAGCTCCAGTTGTTCGGCCAGCTCCAGCGCGCCCAGCGCCTCCTCGTACGAGTGCACCACCCCGCCCGCGCCGGAGTGCACCCGGCCGATGGCGACCCGCCGCGCGCCGGGCCGCCCCACGTCGGGCCAGCGTGCGTACGTGGCGAAGGCGTCCAGCACCGTACGCTCGCGGCTCGCGCCGACGCAGACCAGCCGGCCCTCCTTGGTGGTGATCAGCACGTCCCGGTCACCGAACCGGCCGAGCAGTTCGCGCTCCACCCGGCGGGCCACCGGGTGGATGTCGTCGAAGGGCTCGTCGCCCTCGGCCACCGCGACGGCGTGCTCGTGGGCCAGGCGCAGCCCGAACCGCTCGGCGCGCTCGGCCAGCCGTCCCAGGTCGCTGCGCCCGTACAGCAGGTCGTCGACGAACTCGCGCCGCGCGGCCTCCTCCTGGCGGACGGCGAGCCGCTGCGCACGCTCGTGGCCTTCGCCGAACGCGGCGATGGCGGCGTCCACCGCGCCCAGCACGGCGTCGCCGGTACGGGCCCGCTCCGCCGCGCCGGCCGCCCGCGCCACCCCGGGCAGCGCGCCCCAGACCCGCCGTGTCTCCCCCAGGAAGAGCCCGACCAGTTCACGCAGCCCGTGGCCCGACTCGGCGGCCCGCTCCCCCAGGTCCCGCAGCGCGTCCAGCTCCGCGCGCCGGGGCAGCCGCCCGGTGTCGGACACCTCGGCGAGGAGGGTGGTGTAGCCCTCCAGGTACTCCGGGGACATCCCGCCGTCCTTCACCGTCCGCACTCCCTGCCGCCGCGCCGTGCACCGCCCCGCCCTTCGGAGCCCCCTCCATCCTGCCGGACGGAGCGCGAGCGTCCGACCTGGTCCCGGGGCAGGCTCCTCACGCCTCCTGCCGTACCGCCCCCGCCGCGCGCGGATGCCGGGAGATCAGCTCGCCCAGCCCCTGGCGGGTGGCGACGAGCAGGACGCGGTCCTGCGGCCGGAGCGCGTAGCCGTCCCCCAGCTCCCGTACGAGCCGGGCGTGGCCGCGCTCCGGCGTCTCCTGGGCGGCGCCGGGCGCCGGGTCCGACGGGTCTTCCGGGGCGGAGGTGTCCACGGCCAGGACGCGCAGCAGGCCGGGCCGGAACACGTCGGCGATCGTGCGGCCCTCCAGGGCGGCGTGGCCGCGCACCTCGACCCGGGCGACGAGCAGCACCCGTCGCTCGACGGGAATCGCGCCGATGATCTGGCGGCCCATCATCGCGCCGGCGAAGGCGGGCGCGGCCAGGAAGCTGACGCTGCGGCTGCGGGTGCGCGCCCGCGGGTGGGCGGCGCGCAGTGTGCGGTAGACGGCGGTGGCGAAGCGGTCGTCGAACAGACGCAGCGTCACGCGCAACTGCGGCTTGACGGAGCGGGCGTAGAGGGCCGCCTCCAGATTGGTGGTGTCGTCGCTGGTCAGAGCGAGCAGGGCGTGCGCGCGCTGGATCTTCGCGGCTTCCAGTACGCCTTCGTGCGTCACATCTCCCACCACCGTCGGCACCCGCAGCCGGCGGGCCAGCGCGATGCCGCGCGCTTCGGGGTCCGCCTCCACACACACCACGGGGGTGCCCAGCTCGTGGAGCTGGGCCAGCACCCGCGTACCGACCTTTCCGAGGCCCAGCAGCACCACGTGCCCGGACAGTCCGCGCGGCGGGCGGCGCAGCGCGGTGGCGTTGCGGAAGGTGCCGAGGCCTTCCAGCGCGGCGGCCACCAGGACGGGCAGCAGCAGCAATCCGGTGAGTCCGGACAGGAGTTGCAGCACCTTGCGGGAGACCGGCTCGCCGATGGCCGGTTCGTTGATGGCGAAGAGATCGAGGAGCGAGAGGTAGGTGGCGTGCAGCGGGGAGTCGCCGGTGGTCAGGGAGGAGGCGACGGCCAGGGCGAGGACGGCGCCGACGACGCCGGCCAGCGACCAGCGCAGCCGGCGGGAGAAGAAGGAGCCCAGCGGTACGCCCCGGCCGCACAGGCTGCCCGGCCCCCACCGGGTGCCCGCGCCGTCACGCCGCTGCCTGCGTGCCCGGCCGTTCCGGCTGCCGGGGCGCGGCTGGCGGCCCTGGTAGGTGACGGTTTCCAGGACGACGGTGCCGCGCCCGGCGGCGGCCGCCGCGGTGACGTCGTCGGGCAGCAGCTCGGGGCCGTCGTCGGCGGACGGCTCGTCCCCGCCCGACGCGCCCGGAGGGACCGAGGGGTCCGCCGGGTCGGCGGCCACGTCCGCCGTCGCCGTCAGGACGGCGAGCGGGCACAGTCCGGAGGCCGCGGCCGGGTTCTGCCGGGCGGGGCTGCGTTCCACGGCGCGCAGCAGCAGGCCGTCGGCCTCGATGACCTTGCTGGTGCCCGCGACGGCGGTGGCCGCCAGCGCCGGGGCCACGGTGTCGGCGTCGGACAGGACCGTGGTGGACGCGTCGGCCCCCTCGGTGTCCAGGGCGCCGACGGCCGCGGCCTGGTCCAGCAACTGTTCCAGGTACTGGCCCAGTTTGCGGTTGTAGAGCCGGATCACCAGCCGCAGCCGGGGGTTGAGCCGTCGGGCCCGCAGCGCGGCATGGATGTTGGTCTCGTCATCGTCGTACACCAGTGCGAGCGCTCCGGCCGCGCCGATGCCGGCCTCGGCCAGCGTGTCGTCGTCGGCCTCCGCCGCTTCCAGGACCCGTATGGGCTCGTCGGGCGGTTCCTCGGCGCCCCCGGTGGCTCCGGTGGCCCCGGTGCTTCCGGCCTCGCCGCCGGGAGTGCCGGGCGAGCCGGTCTGCGTGCGCACCATGGCGGCCGAGACCCGCCCCAGCAGGGCCTGGGCCCGCCCCAGGGCTCCGGCGGGCGGCGGGATGCGGGGCCGGTGCGGTTCTCTGGCGGAGGGGACGACGAGCGTCACCCGCTCCCGGTAGACGTCCTTGAGTTCGGCGGCGAGGCGGCGCGCGAGGGCGTCGTCGCCGCAGACGACCATATGCGGGGCGGGTGCGCCCTGTTGGGGCTGCTGAGGCACGGTGGACACGCCGCTCAGCGTGCCTCACGGAGCGGTCCCGGCGCACATGATCGCGCCGGCCGCGGGCCCCGGCCGGGGCGCAGCGGGCCGGTCCGGACCTTCCGGGCGCGCCTGCCACGAGAACCCCGCCCCATGATCGCTGACCAGATTCCCGGCCGTACCGCAAGGAAACTTACCCTCCCCTTATGTTCTCTTGTCGCGTTCTTAACGCCCGAGAGGGCCGTGCGGGCGAACTGCGTGGATGCAGCGGCTCCCACGCCAGGTAGCGTGGTCGCCGAACACGCCAGGTCGAAGCAGCCGGCGTCACAGCACAGGGAAAGGTGCGAGGTAGGGGCCGATGCACATCGTCATCATGGGGTGCGGGCGGGTGGGTTCCGCGCTCGCACAGACCCTGGAGAGCCAGGGTCATACGATCGCGGTGGTCGACCAGGACCCGACCGCCTTCCGCCGTCTGGGCTCCGGCTTCGGCGGCCGCCGGGTCACCGGGGTCGGTTTCGACCAGGACACCCTGCGCGAAGCCGGGATCGAGGAGGCGGGCGCCTTCGCCGCCGTCAGCAGCGGCGACAACTCCAACATCATCGCGGCCCGGGTGGCCCGCGAGATGTTCGGCGTGGAGAACGTCGCGGCCCGCATCTACGACCCGCGCCGCGCCGAGGTCTACCAGCGCCTGGGCATCCCGACGGTCGCCACCGTGCGCTGGACCGCCGACCAGATGCTGCGCCGGCTGCTGCCCTCCGGGGCCGAGCCGCTGTGGCGCGACCCGAGCGGCGGTGTCCAGCTCGCCGAGGTCCACACCTCGCCTGCCTGGGTGGGCCGCAAGATCAGTCAGCTCCAGGAGGAGACCGGCGTCCGGGTCGCCTTCCTCACCCGGCTGGGTGAGGCCATGCTGCCGACGTCGCAGACCGTGCTGCAGGAAGGCGACCTGGTGCACGTGATGATGCGCACCGACGAGGTCGAGAAGGTGGAAGCGGTGTTCGCCGAAGGGCCCGAGGAGGCGCACGCATGAGGGTCGCGATCGCGGGCGCGGGCGCGGTGGGCCGGTCCATCGCGGGCGAGCTGCTGGAGAACGGGCACGAGATCCTGCTCATCGACAAGGCGCCGACGGCGATCTCGGTCGAGCGGGTGCCGCTGGCGGAGTGGCTGCTGGCCGACGCCTGCGAGATCACCTCGCTGGACGAGGCAGCGCTGCAGCGCTGCAACGTCGTCATCGCGGCGACCGGCGACGACAAGGTCAACCTCGTCGTCTCGCTGCTCGCCAAGACCGAGTACGGCGTGCCGCGGGTGGTGGCCCGCGTCAACAACCCCAAGAACGAGTGGCTGTTCAACGAGGCGTGGGGCGTGGACGTCGCCGTCTCCACCCCGCGCCTGATGTCGGCGCTGGTCGAGGAGGCGGTGAGCGTCGGCGATCTCGTACGGCTGCTGCGCTTCAGCCACGGCGACGCCAACCTCGTCGAGCTGACGCTGCCCCCGGAGGCGGCGCTGGCCGGCACCCGCGTCGGGGACGTCGACTGGCCGGAGGACACCTCCCTGGTCACGATCATCCGCGGCAACCGGGTGCTCACCCCCAACAAGGAGGACGCGCTGGAGGCCGGGGACGAGCTGCTGTTCGTCGCGGCCCAGTCGCGCGAGGAGCAGTTGGAGGACCTGCTGTCGGTACGCCGGGAGGCGTGACGGCGGGCGGCCCGTAGGACGCAACGGCGAAGGGCGGGGAACCTCAGGGGTTCCCGGCCCTTCGCCGTTCGTACGGACTGTCGCATGCGAGCTGTCGCGTACGGACTTCCCGTACGGCCCCGCGTCTGCGGCAGCGTCGCGGGCCTCAGCCGCGGTGCTGCGGCGCCCGGCCCTGCTGCTCGGCGGCCGGCGCCTGCGGCGTGATGTCCGTGGCGAGGTCCGCGGCCACCCCGTCCAGGATGCCGTTCTCCCGCGCCTCGCGCTCGCGCCGCGCCTTCGCCTCCTCCTCGGCCTTCTCCTTGGCCTCCATCTCCGCGAAGACGTCGATCGGCGCCGGGGCCTTGGCCAGGAACAGCCAGGTCAGCCAGACCGCCAGCAGGAACGGCGGGATCTTCAGCGCGATCAGCACCCAGCCCAGGTGCGTGGTGTCCGCCCACCAGTACAGCGGGAAGAGGATCGCGCACTTGGCGAGCAGGATCGCACCCCAGGCGTAGCTGGCCTTGGCGTACGCCTTCTTGCGGCCCGGGTTGCGGGTGCGCCAGGAGAGGTTCTCCTTGAACACCGGCCCCAGGATCAGGCCGATCAGCGGTGCGCCGGCCAGCGTGGTGACGATGTAGGCGACGCCCAGGCCCAGCGTGTAGAGCATGCCGGGCAGGTAGAAGTCCTTGGCGTTGCCGGTCATCATCGCGAAGACCACGCCGAAGGCCACCCCGAAGACACCGCCGAAGGCGTGCTTGACGGTGTCCTTGCGCACCAGGCGGGCGACGGCCAGCACCAGCGAGACCGCCAGCGCGGCGATCGCCGAGATGTGCAGGTCCTTGTTGATCGTGTAGATCGTGACGAACAGCAGGCCGGGCAGCACGGTCTCGACCATGCCGCGCACGCCGCCGAAAGCCTCGAACAGGGCGGCCTCGGTGACGGCTCTCCCGTCCGCGGCGGCGTCCTGCTCCTGGGCCGGCCCGCCGGCCGGTCCGGTGGTTCGGTTCGGTCGGTCGTCAGACGTCACCGGCTACTCCTGTCCGAGTGGTCGGAGTTCGTATTTCGGATTGAACAGCACCCGGCGGCCGTGGCTCATGGAGATCCGGCCGGAGGCGATGAGCTTGCGACCCGGCTCTATGCCGGTGATGGCACGCCGGCCGAGCCACACCACGTCCAGAGCGGCGGAGCCGTCGAACAGCTCCGCCTCCAGGGCGGGCACACCGGCGCGCGGCCGCAGCGTCACATGCCGCAGGGTGCCGGTGACCTTGACTATCTGCCGGTCGTCGCAGTCGCAGATGCGGGTACAGCCGGTGTTCTGCGCGTCCTGCTGCAGCTCGGCGGACTCCAGCTCCTCCTCGGAGGAGGACAGCCTGTCGAGCATCCGGCGGAAACGGCCTGCCGGCTTCTCGGATCGGGTCCCAGCGCTCATGAGGCCAGCGTACCGGTGCGCGGGGCCCTGGATCACGGCCGCGGACGACGCCGTACCGGCCGGTCTCCGGGTGCCGCGGTCACTGCTCGAAGCGGTAGCCCATGCCGGGCTCGGTGACGAAGTGCCGGGGGTGCGAGGGATCGCTCTCCAGTTTCCGGCGGAGCTGTGCCATGTAGACCCGCAGGTAGTTGGTCTCGGTGCCGTACGAGGGCCCCCAGACCTCCTGGAGGAGCTGCTTCTGGCTGACGAGACGGCCCGTATTGCGGACCAGGACTTCCAGCAGATGCCACTCGGTCGGCGTAAGGCGCACGTCCCGGCCGTCCCGGTTGACCTTCTTCGCGGCCAGGTCGACGGTGAAGCCCTCGGTCTCCACGACCACCTCGTCCTCGGCGGGCCCGGTCGGCTCGGCCCGGCGCACCGCGGCCCGCAGTCTGGCCAGCAGCTCGTCCATCCCGAACGGCTTGGTGACGTAGTCGTCCGCCCCGGCGTCCAGCGCCTCGACCTTCTCGTCGGAGGTCTGCCGGGCGGAGAGCACCAGGATCGGCACCCGGGTCCAGCCGCGCAGGCCCTTGATCACCTCCACGCCGTCCATGTCGGGCAGCCCGAGGTCCAGGACGATCACGTCGGGGTGGCGGGCGGCGGCCAGCTTGAGGGCGGTGGCCCCGTCGGGGGCGGCGTCCACCTCGTACTTGCGCGCCTTCAGGTTGATCACGAGGGCCCGTACGATCTGCGGCTCGTCATCGACCACAAGCACCCGGTTCACTGTCGTTCTCCTCGTGGTGGGGAAACCCGCCGGGCCGTGCCCGCGGGGTGTCGGCTGGATGGCGGCTCCAGTGGGCCGGGGGGCGGCACGCGGGGTGCCGCTCCGGTGGCGGCGGGACGCCCGTTCACGTCGTCGCCTGGGCCGGGAGGTCGGGCTGCACCGGCGGTCCGCCGGGGGCGGCACGCAGCGTGAGGACCATGGTCATGCCGCCGCCGGGGGTGTCCTCGGCGGCGAGGGTGCCGCCCATCGCCTCGGCGAAGCCGCGGGCGACGGCGAGGCCCAGGCCCACGCCCGCGCCGCGGGGGGCGTCACCGTACCGCTGGAAGGGCTCGAAGATGCGGTTCTTGGCGCTGTCCGGCACACCCGGGCCGCGGTCGGCGATGCGCAGCTCGACGCGGTCGCCGAGGGCGCTCGCGGAGACCAGCACCCGCTCGCCCTCCGGGCTGTACTTGACGCCGTTCTCGACCAGGTTGGCGACGGAACGCTCCAGCAGCCCCGGGTCGACGGCGACGATCGGCAGTTCCTCGGGAATGTCCAGGGTGACGCTGCCCTCCGGGACACCGCCCAGCGCCATCGGCACCACCTCGTCCAGGTCGATCTCGCGGATCAGCGGGGTGACCGTACCGGTCTGCAGGCGGGACATGTCCAGCAGGTTGCCGACCAGGTGGTCCAGCCGGTCGGCGCCCGCCTCGATGCCCTCCAGCAGTTCCGCCTCGTCCTCCTCGGACCAGGCGACGTCGTCGGAGCGCAGCGAGGTCACCGACGCCTTGATGCTCGCCAGGGGCGTCCGCAGGTCGTGGCTGACGGCGGCCAGCAGCGCCGTACGGATGCGGTTGCCCTCGGCCAGCTCGCGGGCCCGCTCCGCCTCGCCGACCAGCCGCTGGCGGTCCAGTACGACGGCGGCCTGCGCGGCGAAGGCGGCGAGCACCCGGCGGTCCTCGGCGGGCAGCACCCGGCCGGTCAGGGCCAGGGCCATGTGGTCGCCGACCGGCATGTCCACGTCCGCGTCCTCGGGCCGCATCAACGGCCTGGTCCGCGGGTCGCCCTCCGCGGCGCCGCCGACACGGCCCGCACAGGTCCACGGCTCGACGTCGCCGGCCCGCTCCAGCAGCGCGACCGATTCCATGCCGAACGTCTCCCGTACCCGTTCCAGCAGCGCGTCCAGCGTCGTCTCGCCGCGCAGCACGCTGCCCGCCAGGAAGGAGAGGATCTCCGACTCGGCGCGCAGCCGCGCCGCCTGGTGGGTGCGGCGGGCGGCCAGGTCGACGACGGAGGCCACCGAGACGCCGACCGCGAAGAAGATCAGGATGGCGACGATGTTCTTGGGGTCGGCGATGGTGATCGAGTGGGTGGGCGGGGTGAAGTAGAAGTTCAACAGCACGGACCCGACCGCGGCCGCGGCGAGCGCCGGCATCAGCCCGCCGAGCAGCGCGGCGGCGACGGTCAGGAAGAGGAAGAGCAGGACGTCGTTGGCCAGGCCCGGGCCGTTGTCGATGGCGGTGAGCAGCAGCGACAGCAGGACGGGCGCGACGGCGCCGACCAGCCAGCCGGCGATGATCCGGGTCCGGCCGAGCCGGGCGCCGCGCGCCACGGGCAGGCCGCGCCCCTTGGCGACCTCGTCGTGCGTGACGATGTGGACGTCGAGGTCGGGCCCCGAGTCCCGGGCGACGGTGACGCCGACGCCGGGCCCGAAGACGTACTGCCAGGTCTTGCGGCGGCTGGAGCCCAGCACGATCTGGGTGGCGTTGACCCCGCGCGCGAACTCCAGCAGCGCGTTCGGTATGTCGTCGCCGATGACGTGGTGGAACGTGCCGCCGAGGTCCTCGACGAGGGTCCGCTGCACGGCGAGTTCCTTGGGCGAGGCGGAGGTCAGCCCGTCGCTGCGCGCGATGTAGACGGCGAGGACCTCGCTGCCCGAGCCCTTGGCCGCCATCCGGGAGGCGCGGCGGATGAGCGTACGCCCCTCGGGGCCGCCGGTGAGGCCGACGACGATGCGCTCCCGCCCCGCCCAGATCTTGGAAACACTGTGCTCGGAACGGTACTGCTGCAGATATTCGTCCACCCGGTCGGCGACCCACAACAACGCGAGCTCCCGGAGAGCGGTCAGATTGCCCGGCCGGAAGTAGTTCGAGAGGGCGGCGTCCACCTTGTCCGGCTTGTAGATGTTGCCGTGCGCCATCCGGCGCCGGATCGCCTCGGGCGACATGTCGACCAGCTCGATCTGGTCGGCCCGGCGGACGATCTCGTCCGGCACGGTCTCGCGCTGCCGCACGCCCGTTATCGACTCGACGACGTCGCCGAGCGATTCGAGGTGCTGGATGTTGACCGTCGAGATCACATCGATCCCGGCCTCCAGCAGCTCCTCGACGTCCTGCCAGCGCTTGGTGTTGCGGGAGCCCGGCACGTTCGTGTGCGCCAGCTCGTCGACGAGGGCCACCGCCGGCGCGCGGCGCAGCACCGCGTCCACGTCCATCTCGGTGAAGACCGAGCCCCGGTACTCCAGCTCCGCGCGCCGGGTCTGCTCCAGGCCGTGCAGCATGACCTCCGTACGGGGCCGGCCGTGGTGCTCGACGAACGCCACCACGGCGTCCGTACCGCGCTCCACCCTCCGGTGCGCCTCGGACAGCATCGAGTACGTCTTGCCGACGCCCGGTGCAGCGCCGAGATAGATCCGTAGCTTGCCGCGTGCCATGGCCCCATTGTCTTACGTGAAGGCCGCCCCCACCGGGCTGAACCTGAGCCGACCCTACCGACCCCGCACCCACCTGAAAGCCGCAGGTGGCGGGTGGGGGGCAGGTCTTGACGGGACTCTGATACGGGGGCGGGGCGTCCGGTCCGGGGGCACCGGGTGGCTACCCCGTTGACGGACCAGCCGCCAGGAAACCGGTTTCCTCACAGGAAACAAGTTCCACTGGAGCAATCCCGGCACCCCTGGAGGCCCCATGCCCTCACCATCACCGCCCCCCGACCCCGGCAGCCCGCATCCCTCGGCGGACGAAGCGGCCCGCGCACTGGACGACATAGGCCGGCGCCGGAACCAGGCCCACGGCCCGGCCGACCACGCCCGATGGGTGTACGTACTCGCCGGCGTCGTGTTCGCCGCGCTCTTCGCGGCCCCCGACTTCTTCGGCGCGGCAGCGAACGGCTGATCCTCGGTGGCGTTCGGGGCACTCGCCGTCGGCTACGTCGCGCTGCTCAACACCCGCCGCGGCTCGGCCCTGCTGGGCCAGCCCGTCCGCACCCGCCGACAGGACATCTCCGGGCCTTTCCGCCGCTACGCGCTGCTCACCCTGCTCGCCGTACTCCTGGCAGGCACCGTCCTCCCACTGCTGCAACCGGACTGGCACCTCGGCATGCCGTACTGGTGGACCGCGCTGGGCGTGGCGGGCGGCGCCGCGCTGGCCCTCTTCGGACCGCGCTGCCGACAGGCGCTGCTCTCGGCCGCCGTACGCGACGGCCGTCGCCCGGGAAAAGGAAACAGCGGGACTGTCCCCCTCCGCCCTGTCCAAGCAGATCAGCACGCTGGAGTCGCACGGGTACGTCGAGGTGCGCAAGGGGTACGTCGGCAAGCGCTCCCGCACCTGGGTGAACCTCAGCGACGGCGGACGGGCCGCGCTGGAGGCACACGCGGCGGCGCTGCAGCGGATCGTCGAGGCGTCGCGACGCACTGCGGGCCGGACGGCGGGGACGGCGGCTAGGCCCGCGACAAGCGCGCCCACGCCTTCCACGGCTCACGGAACCGTATCCGTCTCCATTGCCGTGACCCGACGGCGACTCAGGACGCGACGGTCCGTCCGGGATTCAGACCCACCGCTGTGCCGCCTCGACACTGTCCCCGCCACTGGTGTTGAACGCGATCGCGGCCTGGGGCGCATGGCGCCGGACCAGGTTCACGACCTGTTCGAAGAGCGGAAGCAGCGGCTCGGTCTTGCGGATCCCGCCGCCGACGACCACGACGTCCCACGGCCGCTCGGTCAACGATGCGACAAGAGCGGGCTCGGCCGACGCGTCGAACGCGATCAACGTCATGGCCGCATCGATGCCGTGCTCACCGAACCGGGCCAGCTCCGCGTCGAGCGCCGCACGAAGAGCTTCTCCGTCGGCGCCGACTATCGCTTGCGGGTCGTGACCGACAACAAGTGCAGAAGGCATGCGGTCAACCTACCGTCCCCTGCCCGGACATGATCCGCCGGACGGGCCCCAGGCGCCGGCACACGAGACGCCCGAGCCGCCTCGCACCTCGGGCCGGGAGACAGCCGGCGCGCTCATCTCAGTCGGCGGGCCCGGTCGCTGTCAGGCTGCCGGGCGCCGGTGCGCGGCGCAGAACCAGTTCGGCTCTGGGCCGGGCCCGGGCCTTGTCGTCCAGTTGCCAGCCGAGCGCCGTGGCGATCTCCAGAGCGGCCCACGGCCCGATGCCCCGATAGAGATGAGCCCGGAGCAGGGCATCGGTGGTCTTGGGCTTCCGCCCGTTCAGCGCCTCCTCGACACGGGCCTGGGGAAAGCCGGGCTCACCCTCATGACGTACCTCCCTCCATGTCGCCCACCACGTGGGCCGGAAAGGGATGTGGCTCAACGCGCGGTCCGCCGCCTTGAGCGCCGGCTTCTCCAGGAAGAAGAGCACCGCGAAGACGAACTCCCCCACGATGCTGAGCGCGAGCACCAAGGCGAACACCGCGAGGAGCATCACAACGTGCACCGGGAAGTGGATCAGCATCCCGATGTGACACAGGATCAGCGTGCGCCGCGAGCGCGTGCGCTTCGGTTCCCAGTCCGTCCCCAGGTACGGTGGCGGGCCGCCGGGCTGGACGTACGGCTGAGCGGGAGGGTACGGCGGGGCTGCGGGCGTGCTCACGGAGCCATCCCACCACGGCTGCTCCGTACATGACAAAGCACCCCGACACCGCCCCCGTCCAGCACGGCCGTCGCCCTTCCGGCCTGGCTGGCTCTCCTCCCGCCAGCTCCACGATCATTGCAGCCATGACCGACGCACGCACCCACCTCGCCCACACCGCGGAACTCGACCCCCGTACCCGCGCCGCGGCCAAGGCTCTTCTCCACGACGTCTTCGAGGGCGACATGACCGAGGAGGACTGGGACCACGCGCTGGGCGGCGTACACGCCCTGGTGTGGGAGGGCGACGAACTGATCGGCCACGCCTCCGTCGTACAGCGCCGGATGCTGCACGCCGGCCGCCCCCTGCGCTGCGGCTACGTCGAAGGCGTAGGCGTCCGCGCGGACCGGCGCGGCCGGGGCCACGGCGCCGCCATGATGACGGCCCTGGAGCGGGTCGTACGCACCGCCTACGACCTGGGCGCCCTCAGCGCCTCCGAAGGCGCCGCCGACTTCTACGCATCCCGCGGCTGGCACCTCTGGCAGGGCCCGTCCGCCGTCCTCTCCCCCACCGGCCTGCGCCCCACCAAGGAGGAGGACGGCGCCATCCACGTCCTGCGGACCGGCGTCCCGCTGGACCTCACGGGGCAACTGGTTTGCGACTGGCGGAGCGGGGACGTCTGGTAGGCGGTTCTCGGGGGCGCGAACGGGGACGGAGCGGGCCGGAACGGTTTGGAAGGGTTGCAACGGGACGGAACCGCACGGGCCCGGGGCCCGGCCGGCGCGGTACCGCAGGCCGGGCCCCGGGCCCCTGACTACTTGGTGAGGTCCCTCAACCCCATGTTCAACCGCAGCACATTCACCCGGGGCTCCCCCATGAACCCCAGCACCCGCCCCTCCGCGGTCTCCTTCACCAGGCGTTCGACCTCGGCGCGGTCCAGGTGGTTCTCCTTCGCCACCCGGGTGACCTGGAGTTCCGCGTACGCCGGGGAGATGTCCGGGTCGAGGCCGGAGCCGGAGGAGGTGACGGCGTCGGCGGGGACCTCGGACTCGGGTACGCCGTAGGTTTCGGCGACCCACTTCTTGCGTTCCTTGACCGCGGCGATCAGGTCGGTGTTGGTGGCGCCCTGGTTGGTGGCGCCGGAGACCTGGAGGTCGTACTGGGGGTTGACGCCGTTGGTCTTGTTGCTGCCCAGGCCGGCGGACGGGCGGGGCTGGAAGTACCGCAGGTCGGGGATGGGGTTGCCGTGGGCGTCGGTGCCCTTGTCGTAGCGCTGGCCGAGGAGTTCGGAGCCGACGACCTTGCCGTTCTGGCGTACCTCGGAGCCGTTGGCCCGGTCGTGGAAGGCGGCCTGGGCGACGCCGGTGACCACCAGGGGGTAGAGCACGCCGCAGACCACGGTCAGGACGAGCAGGGCGCGCAGGCCGGCGCCGAGGAGGCGGGCGGTGTTGCGTACCGAGTTGTTCATGAGGAAGTCACCCGATCCCGGGGATCGCAGAGATGAGCAGGTCGATGAGTTTGATGCCGATGAAGGGGGCGATCAGGCCGCCGAGTCCGTAGATGCCGAGGTTGCGGCGGAGCATCCGGTCGGCGCTCACCGGGCGGTAGCGCACGCCCTTGAGGGCCAGCGGTACGAGCGCGACGATGATCAGCGCGTTGAAGACGATCGCGGACAGGATCGCGGTCTGCGAGCTGTGCAGCCGCATGATGTTGAGGGTGTCCAGGCCCGGGTAGGCCACCGCGAACATCGCCGGGATGATCGCGAAGTACTTCGCGACGTCGTTGGCGATCGAGAAGGTGGTCAGCGCGCCCCGGGTGATCAGCAGTTGCTTGCCGATCTCGACGATCTCGATGAGCTTGGTCGGGTTGGAGTCCAGGTCCACCATGTTCCCGGCCTCCTTGGCGGCGGAGGTACCGGTGTTCATGGCGACGCCGACGTCCGCCTGGGCCAGGGCCGGCGCGTCGTTGGTGCCGTCGCCGGTCATGGCGACCAGCTTGCCCCCCGCCTGCTCGCGCTTGATCAGCGCCATCTTGTCCTCGGGGGTGGCTTCCGCGAGGAAGTCGTCCACGCCCGCCTCGTCGGCGATGGCCTTGGCCGTCAGCGGGTTGTCGCCCGTGATCATGACGGTCTTGATGCCCATCTTGCGCAGCTCGACGAAGCGTTCGCGCATGCCGTCCTTGACGACGTCCTTGAGGTGGATGACGCCGAGCACCCGGGCGCCCCGCTCGTCCTCCAGGGCGACCAGCAGCGGCGTGCCGCCGGCCTCGGAGATGCCGTTGGCCAGCCGGTCGGCGTCGTCGGGGACGGTGCCGCCCTGCTCCCGCACCCAGGCGATGACCGAACCGGCCGCGCCCTTGCGGACCTTGCGTACGGTGCCGTGCTCGGTCACGTCCACGCCCGACATGCGGGTCTGGGCGGTGAAGGGCACCCACTCGGCGTCGGCCAGTTCGCCCTGGTGGCGTTCGCGCAGGCCGTACTTCTCCTTGGCCAGGACGACGATGGAGCGGCCTTCGGGGGTCTCGTCGGCGAGCGAGGACAGCTGGGCGGCGTCCGCCACCTCGGCCTCGGTCACGCCCTTGACGGGGACGAACTCGGCGGCCTGGCGGTTGCCCAGGGTGATGGTGCCGGTCTTGTCGAGCAGCAGGGTGGAGACGTCGCCGGCGGCCTCGACGGCGCGCCCGGACATCGCCAGCACGTTGCGCTGGACCAGGCGGTCCATGCCCGCGATGCCGATGGCCGACAGCAGCGCGCCGATCGTCGTCGGGATCAGGCAGACCAGCAGCGCCAGCAGTACGATCATGGGCTGCTCGGCGCCCGCGTAGATCGCGAACGGCTGGAGGGTCACCACGGCCAGCAGGAAGACGACGGTGAGCGAGGCGAGCAGGATGTTCAGCGCGATCTCGTTCGGCGTCTTCTGCCGGGCGGCGCCCTCGACCAGGTTGATCATCCGGTCGATGAAGGTCTCGCCGGGCTTCGTCGTGATCTTGATGACGATGCGGTCGGAGAGCACCTTCGTACCGCCGGTCACCGCGGACCGGTCACCGCCGGACTCGCGGATGACCGGGGCGGACTCGCCCGTGATGGCGGACTCGTCGACCGACGCGACACCTTCGACCACGTCGCCGTCGCCGGGGATGATGTCGCCGGCCTCGCAGACGACGAGGTCGCCGATGCGCAGCTCCGTGCCGGGCACCCGCTCCTCCGCGGTGCCGTTCAGCCGCCGGGCCACGGTGTCCGTCTTGGCCTTGCGCAGGGTGTCCGCCTGGGCCTTGCCGCGGCCCTCGGCGACCGCCTCCGCCAGGTTGGCGAAGATCACGGTGAGCCAGAGCCAGACGGCGATGGCCCAGCCGAACCAGTCCGAGGGGGACGCGACGGCGAAGCAGGTGGTCAGGACCGATCCGACCTCGACCACGAACATCACGGGAGACTTGACCATCACCCGGGGGTCCAGCTTGCGCAGCGCGTCCGGCAGCGACTTAACGAGCTGCCCGGGGTCGAAGAGGCCGCCGCCGACGCGGCCGCCCTCCGGCGGGTGCCCGCCGGGTACGTCCTGGTGGGGCGCGCGGGTCGGGGTTGCGGTGGACATGGAGCGGCGCTCCTCTTGCTGTACGTCGTTCACTTCGGTGGTCATGACAGCCCCTCCGCGATCGGGCCGAGGGCCAGCGCCGGGAAGTACGTCAGGCCGGTGATGATCAGAATCGTGCCGACCAGCAGACCCGCGAAGAGCGGCTTCTCGGTACGGAGCGTGCCCGCCGTCTCCGGGACCGGCTGCTGCTCGGCGAGCGAGCCGGCCAGGGCGAGGACGAAGACCATCGGCAGGAAGCGGCCCAGCAGCATCGCCAGTCCGATCGTGGTGTTGTACCAGGGGGTGTTCGCGTTCAGGCCGCCGAAGGCCGAGCCGTTGTTGTTGGCGCCGGAGGTGAAGGCGTACAGCACCTCGGAGAAGCCGTGCGGGCCGGCGCCCAGCGCCTTGGTGTTGAGCATCGAGCCCAGCGCGTCCGGCAGCACCATCGAGGCGGCGGTGAAGCCGAGCACCAGGGTCGGGGTGACGAGGATGTAGCAGGCCGCGAGCTTGATCTCGCGGGTGCCGAGCTTCTTGCCGAGGTACTCGGGGGTCCGGCCCACCATCAGGCCGGCGAGGAACACCGCGATCACGGCCATCACGAGCATGCCGTACAGGCCGGAGCCGACGCCGCCGGGCGCGATCTCGCCGAGCATCATGCCCAGCAACTGGATGCCGCCGCCGAAGGCCGTGAAGGAGTCGTGGAAGCCGTCCACGGCGCCGGTCGAGGTGAGGGTGGTGGCGACCGAGAAGATCGACGAGCCGCCGATGCCGAAGCGGTTCTCCTTGCCCTCCATCGCCGCGCCCGCCGCCTGGAGCGCCGGGCCGCCGTGCGCGAACTCGGTCCACATCATCAGGGCGGTGAAGCCGAGCCAGATGGCGCCCATCGTGGCCAGGATCGCGTAGCCCTGCCGTACGTTGCCGACGAGCCGGCCGAAGGTACGGGTCAGCGCGAACGGGATGACCAGGATGAGGAAGACCTCGAAGAGGTTGGTGAAGCCGTTCGGGTTCTCGAAGGGGTGGGCCGAGTTGGCGTTGAAATAGCCGCCGCCGTTGGTGCCCAGCTCCTTGATGACCTCCTGGGAGGCGACCGCGCCGCCGTTGGTCTGCTGGGTGCCGCCCAGGAACTGGCCGACCCCGTGGATGCCGGAGAAGTTCTGGATCGCGCCGCACGCGACGAGGACGAGCGCGCCGACGACGGCGATCGGTATCAGGATGCGCACGGTGCCGCGTACCAGATCGGCCCAGAAGTTGCCCAGGTCGCCGGTACGGGTGCGGGCGAAGCCGCGTACGAGGGCGATCGCGACGGCCATGCCGGTCGCGGCCGAGACGAAGTTCTGCACCGCCAGACCGGCCGTCTGCACGACGTGGCCCATGGCCTGCTCACCGCTGTACGACTGCCAGTTGGTGTTCGCGACGAACGACGCCGCCGTGTTGAACGCCTGGTCCGGGCTGATCGACGCGAAGCCGAGCGACAGCGGCAGACCGCCCTGCAGACGCTGCAGCAGGTAGAGGAAGAGCACACCGGCGAGCGAGAAGGCCAGGACCCCGCGCAGGTAGGCGGGCCAGCGCATCTGCGCGTCCGGGTCGGCTCCGATGCAGCGGTAGATCACCTTTTCGACGCGCAGGTGCTTGCGCGAGCTGTACATGGCGGCCATGTGGTCGCCGAGGGGACGGTACGCCAGGGCGAGCGCCGCGACGAGCGCGGTGAGCTGGAGCACGCCGGCCAGGATGGGGCTCATCGGGACGCTCAGAACCTCTCCGGGAAGACGAGGGCGAGGACCAGGTAGCCGAGCAGGGCGATCGCGACGACCAGCCCGACGACGTTCTCGACGGTCACAGCCTCGTCACCCCCTTGGCGACGAGGGCCACCAGCGCGAAGACCGCGAGCATGGTGACGACGAAGGCCACGTCGGCCATCGGGTGCTCCTAGGAAGTTCGGTTGAACGGACACCTAGAGCAAACCGCCAACATGACCGTTTCCGACCACCGTTGACGCCTCCCTTACGGCCATTAGCGCCCCGTTGACGATTCTCATACGCTTACCGACCTGACCTGCGGAAACGCCGATGGGCCGCATCCCCTCGCAAGGGAGTACGACCCATCGGTGCACGGGTATCGAGCCGCCGGGCGCCTCGGGGAGATACCGAAGGCGGCAGCAGGCCTCAGGAGGACCAGACCGCCCGCATCAGCTCCCGGCGCTCCGCCGGAGCCTCGGCCCGCACGAAGACACCCGAGGTGTCACGGTGCACGCAGTCGATTCCGTAACGGTGCAGGAGGGCGAGATCTGCGCGCGCGGGCGGGGACGGAAGCAGCGCACTCAGGCGGTCGGGCGGCGCAGGGCAGTACGGCGCGTAGTCCAGCAGTTGGCCGAGCGCCTGGCGTACGCAGTGGTGCGAGGCCGTGCTCTTGGCCTCTATGAGCTCGGCGCCCTCGGCGTCTTCAAGGTAGAGGTCGCTGACGCCCGACAGGCAGTAGAAACGCTCGGCCGGCTCCCGTCCGCAGGATGCGAGGTGTTCCTTGAAGGCGGCCACGAGCCGGGCTTCCCGGCGGTCGACGACAATGAGCCGTCCGGTCCGCCGGTATGTGGTCTTCGAGGTACGCATCTCTTCCGCCGCGGCCCGGCGGACAGCTTCCTGGGAGCCCGTGTCCGGCGCGCGGGCCGGTTCGGCACAGGCACGGCTGAAGAACAGCCCCGAAGTGATCATGAACTCGTCCAGCACCGACTGTGCCTTGTCACCGCGCAGGACCATCTGTCCCGGGTAGTTGTGGTGAGGCCGGTAGCCGAGAACGGCGTTCAGTTCGGAGTACGGGATATCCGCCTCGACCAGGTCCAGCAGGGTGTAGACGGTGTGCCAGCTGGGACCGCCCGGCTCCGGAGGCCATAGAAGATCGGCCAGTTCGGCGTTGCGGAAGATCACCCCGACCTCGGCCACCGCCCGCACCCGGCCCTGCCCGGTGAAGAACACGACGTCGCCGGGCACGACGTCACGCATCTTCGTGTCATGCGTGGGCACCGCGCCCCATAAGCGGGCCATGCCGTCCGGGTGGACGGTCTGCAGCCGGGCGCGCTGCTCGGCACTCAGCACGTGGACGTACTTGTCGTCGGTGAAGGTCACGGGCTGGTCGACGGTGTCGGCCCAGTGGCGACGTGTCGCTGAACTCCCATAGGACGGGGATATAAGAACGCGCACGGAAGCGCTTCCTCCGGTTCAAGGTGTGGAGGGCGGGCACGAACCGCCCTGGAACAGGGGAAGCCTGGCACAGCCGTGCAGTCTGCCGCGTGCGGAGTTGCCACGGTCCTGCAACGCACTTCGCTCCCGTGACCGGTGCGGTCACGGGAGCGAAGTGCGGAAGCGTCAGCCGGCGCCGCGCGTCAGCGGATTTCGGTGATTTCCGGGCCGCGTTCGAGGCGTTCGACGCCGCCGCCGAAGCGGGAGGTTTCCGCGGGCTCCTGCTGGACGCCGTCGGGGACCATCTGGGCGTCGTCGGGGAGCTTGAGGACGATCGGGTCGCGGGGGGCCATGGGGGCCTCGCCGCGGACGACCACGGTGTCCTTGAAGATGTGCTCCAGGATGCCGGCCGCCTCGGGCTGGACCGCGCCCTGGCCGGAAATGACGCCGCGCAGGAACCAGCGCGGGCCGTCGACGCCGACGAAGCGCACGACCTGGACGCCGTTGGTGCCGTCCGGGAGCTGTACGGGGACCTGCGCGCGCAGTTCCCAGCCCAGCGGGCCCTCGACCTCGTCGACGACGCCGCCCTGCTGGGTGATCCCGGCGCCGATCTCCTCGCGGACCTCGCCCCAGATGCCCTCCTTCTTGGGCGCAGCGAACGCCTGGAGCTGCACGGCGCTGTCCTGGAGGACCACGGTCGCCGCGACGATCGCGTCGCCCGCGACCTCCACCCGCAGCTCCATGCCCTCGACGCCGGGCACGAACATGCCGCCCAGGTCCACCCGGCCCTCGGCGGCGTCCGTGACCTCGGAGAGGTCCCAGGGGCCGTCGGGACGGGGAGCCGGGGGCAGGTTCACCCGCCGCTCCTCCTCGCCGGACCCGGCACCCTCGTCCGCAAAGGTCTCGTCCGAGGCCGTCTCGTCGGCGGCTTCCGCTGCGGGGACCGACTCTGCGGGAGCCTCGTTCTTCTTGCGACGACCGAACACGTCACTGTCCTTCCCGGTCGGCACCGACCGATGCGTATCCATTCCCACCCGTGGAGCCGTCCACCGCCGCATGACCGCCGGTGGAACCGAATCCCCCCTCGGCCCGCGCCGAGCCGGGAAGTTCCGCCACCTCGTGGAAGCGCACCTTCTCGACCTGCTGGACGACCAGTTGGGCGATCCGGTCGAACCTCTCGAACCGCACGCTCTCGCGCGGGTCCAGATTGACCACGATCACCTTGATTTCCCCACGGTACCCGGCATCCACCGTCCCGGGGGCATTCACCAGCGCCACTCCGCACCGGGCGGCCAGGCCCGAGCGGGGGTGCACGAACGCCGCGTACCCGTCGGGCAGGGCGACGGACACTCCGGTGGGGAGCACCGTCCGCTCCCCCGGCGCGAGTTCCGCCGCCTCGGTGGTCACCAGGTCGGCACCCGCGTCACCGGGATGCCCGTAAGCGGGAATCGGCACCTCCGGGTCCAGACGCCGGATCAGCACATCCACCGGATTGCGTACCTGACTCACGGGTTCACCTCAAAAGCACGAGCTCGTCTGACCTGGTCCGGATCGGCCATCGCGGCCTGGATCTCGGCCGGCCTTCCGTTGTCGATGAAGTGGTCGACCTTGACCTCGACGAAGACGGCGTCGGCGCGCACCGCGATCGGGCCTTCGGGGCCGCCGATGCGGCCCACCGCCGTCGAGTAGATCTTCCGGCCGTGGACGGCGGTTATCTCCGCGTCCAGGTGCAGCACCGTGCCGACCGGCACGGGCCGCAGGAAGTCGGTCTCCAGGCGGCCGGTCACGGCGATCACCCGGAGCAGCCAGTTCAGCGAGCCCAACGTCTCGTCCAGGGCGGTGGCCAGCACCCCGCCGTGCGCGAGGCCGGGTGCGCCCTGGTGGGCCTCCTTGACCGTGAACTCGGCGGTCACCCGTACGCCGTCCTCGGCACGGGCCTGGAGCTGCAGGCCGTGGGCCTGTGCCGCGCCGCAGCCGAAGCAGTGGTCGTAGTGCGCGCCGAGGAGTTCTCCGGGCGCGGGGGCGTCGGGGTGCCGCACCGGGGCGACGGCGTCGGCCGGTGGCGTCAGCCGCGTCGGGGCCTTGTCGGTTCCACTCACGAGTGCAGACCCTACCCGCGCGCGTAACCGGCCCGCGCCGCCGTGCCAAGCTGGAGCCATGCAGTCGTACGAAGAACGCCTCACCGCGCCCCGCTCCTGGTGGGTGATCGCCGGCCTGATCGGCGTGGCCTGCGCCCTGATGCTGCTGCCGCTGGGCACGCTGCCGATGCTCGGCGGGCTGATCGGCGGCGCGGCGCTGTCCGCAGTGGCGGTCAGCTCGTACGGCTCGGTACGGATCCGCGTCGTGGGCGACTCGCTGATCGCGGGCGACGCCCGGATCCCGGTGGCGGCGCTGGGCGAGGCCCGGGCGCTGGACCCGGAGGAGGCGCTGGCGTGGCGTACGCACAAGGCGGACACGCGCGCCTTCATGCTGCTGCGCAGCTACATCCGCACCGCTGTGCGGGTGGAGATCACGGACCCGGCGGACCCGACTCCGTACGCATACCTCTCGACCCGTGAGCCGGAGCGCCTGGTGGCCGCGCTGGCGGCCGTACGGGCCTGAACCGACCCCGTGGGGGCTGCGGGGCCGGGCAGGGCGCCGTCGGGCGGCTCAGGGGCCTTCCCGGGGGCGCGGTGCCGCGTCCCGATGAAGGCCGGAGTGCCTCGGTGGGGCTTCAGTGGTTTCGCAGCCGGTTGCGGCAGTCCTCCGCGGCGACCGAACGACGCTCCGGCGGGTCTCAGCGGCCCTTCACGATGGCCGTACGACACTCCCGGCGGGGCCTCAGCGATCGTCCTCCGGCGGCAGGGCCGGCGTCGTGGTGTCCGGCATCGTCTCGGCGTGCGGCAGGGCGTCCCACGGCACCTGTCTGGCGCGCAGGTCCTTGCGGATCTTGTCCGCGAGCTTCTTGGTGTCCCGCCGGTTCATCACCGCGCCGACCGCGGCGCCGACCATGAACGGTGTCAGGTTCGGCAGGTTGCGCAGCGTGCGCTTCATGATCTGCTGGCGCAGTTCGCGCTTCATCTGGCCGCCCAGCGCCGCGTTGACCGTGGTGGGCTTGGTGACGTCGATACCGCGTTCCTCGGTCCAGGACGTCAGATAGGCGGTGGCGCGCTGTCTGAGGGTGCCCGGGGGACGCAGGCCGTAGACCTCGTGGAGCTCGGCGATGAGTTTGATCTCCACGGAGGCCACGCCGACGATCTCGGCGGCCAGCTCGGCCGGCATGGCGGGCGGTACCGGCAGCATCGCCGCCGCGCCCACCCCCGCGCCGACGGTGGCGGTGCCCCGTGTGGCACCGGAGACCAGCTTGTCGGCCAGTTCCTCGGGGGTCAGGCCGGGGAACTGCCGGCGCAACGTCGCCAGATCACGGACCGGGATCCGCGGGGCGTTGTCGATGATGCGCTCGGCGACCGTCGTCAGGCCCTTGCGTGCGCCGTCGCGGCCTTTCCTGGTGCCGCGGCCCACGGCCGCCGCGAGCGAGGCCGCACGGCCTCGCTCCTCCACTGCACCGGTCCTCCGCTCCGCGGGCAGGGCGGTCGGGTCGGCGGGCACGGGCGCGTTTTCGTCGCGTGATCGTGCGCCGGCCGCCGGGCCTTTCTCGCCCTTGCGTCCCTTACGGAACGGGTTCACGCCTGCCACGGCGTCGACCGATCCTCAGGCCGCGCAGTCGCGGCAGATCGGCTGGCCGTTCTTGTCCTCGGCGGCCAGCTGGCTGCGGTGGTGGACCAGGAAGCAGCTCATGCACGTGAACTCGTCCTGCTGCTTGGGCAGCACCCGGACGGCGAGTTCTTCGTTGGAAAGGTCGGCGCCGGGCAGTTCCAGGCCCTCGGCCTGCTCGAACTCGTCGACGTCGACGGCCGAGGCGGACTTGTCGTTCCGCCGCGACTTCAGTTCTTCGATGCTGTCCTCGTTGAGGTCGTCATCTGTCTTGCGTGGGGTGTCGTAATCCGTAGCCATGTCGCTCTCCCCCTCTGGGTGTCTGCGGTGTCTCCAGCGCACGTAACGCGTGAGAGGCCGGACTTGTGCCCGACCTGAGGCGGAGATTTTGCCTCACATCAAGGTCTGTTACTCAATCGACACCCAACCGCACCCCTGAAGAGGTGATCGGTTTGGATGGCGATCAGGACCGTACACGGTCCGAATGTCGCACCTCGCGCACGCCATCACGTGTACTTCCCGTGATCAAGGCCCCTGGAAACCCGGATTTTCCCGGCCTTCCGCCGACCGTTCCGATCACGGAGAGTGGGTGGCTCGAATCTCGCGCCTGTGAGGGATCACACACGGACGGGCCGTCGGGCGGAGCGTAGGAATTCAGCGCAAAGCGAACTCGGCGAAGGATCCATGGCCGCCCGCCGTCACGTCAAGCCGGGGTGGCCGGCGTGCGGAGGGCGACCAAGAGTGCCAAGAGGTGGGGTCCCGGGTCAAAAAGGACAGCCTGGCGGGTGGGGAGCCGTGGCACGGGTCCCGTACCCCGCACGCGGCTCCCCGCCCGCCTGCGGCCCTCACAGCGGCAGGACGACCCGCATCTCCAGTCCGCCGCCCTCGCGGGGCGTCGCCGTGATGCTGCCGTCGTGCGCGCGCACCACGGACCGCACGATGGACAGGCCGAGGCCGACGCCCTTGTCGCTGCCGGTGCGTTCCGTCCGCAGGCGCCGGAACGGCTCGAAGAGGTTCTCCACCTCGTAGGCCGGGACGGCCGGGCCGGTGTTGGAGACCACCAGCACCGCACAGCCCGGCTGCGGCTCGGTGGTGACCTCGACCCATCCGTCCTGGGGGATGTTGTAGCGCACCGCGTTCTGCACGAGGTTGAGCGCGATGCGCTCCAGCAGCACGCCGTTGCCCTGCACGAACGCCTGCCGGCGCACGCCGCGGATCTCCACACCCTTGGCCTGCGCCTCGGCACGGGCCTGGTCGACGGCCTGCGAGGCCACCTCGGCCAGATCCACCGGCTTCTTGTCCACGATCTTGTTCTCGCTGCGGGCCAGCAGCAGCAGACCCTCGACGAGCTGCTCACTGCGCTCGTTGGTCGCCAGCAGCGTCTTGCCCAGCTGCGCCAGCTCCGGCGAGGCGTCCGGGTCGGCGAGCTGGACCTCCAGCAGCGTCCGGTTGATCGCCAGCGGCGTGCGCAGCTCGTGCGAGGCGTTGGCGACGAAACGGCGCTGCGACTCGAAGGCCCGGTCCAGCCGGTCCAGCATCTCGTCGAAGGTGTCCGCCAGCTCCTTGAGCTCGTCGTCCGGACCGCCCAGCTCGATCCGGCGGTGCAGGTCCGAACCCGCCACCCGCTGCGCGGTACGGGTGATCCGGCCCAGCGGCGACAGGACCCGGCCCGCCATCGCGTACCCGAAGGCGAACGCGACGACGGTCAGGCCCAGCAGCGCCAGCAGGGAGCGGTTGAGCAGGGTGTTCAGTGCCTGCGCCCGCTGGTGCTGGAGGCAGCTCTGGATCGCCTGGGTGAAGATCTCCCCGGAGGACTGGCTGGGCAGGTCGCAGACGTTGCTGGTGGCGGCGAAGTTGCCCCGGAGGATCTTGACGGGCAGCTCGCTGCCTTCCTGGAGCGCGTTGGCGGCCAGCATGTAGATGATCGTGAGCAGCACGATGCCGGCCATCAGGAACATGCCGCCGTACAGCAGCGTGAGCCGTATCCGGATGGTGGGGCGCAGCCAGGGGAAGGGCCGGGCGTTGACCGGTTTGGGATCCCAGGTGGGCATGGGCGGGGTGACGGGCGGCGGGGTGGGCGCCTTGGACGAAGCGGGCATCGGCGTCAGATCCGGTAGCCGGAACCCGGCACCGTGACGATCACCGCGGGCTCGCCCAGCTTGCGGCGCAGGGTCATGACCGTGACCCGCACGACGTTGGTGAAGGGGTCGGTGTTCTCGTCCCACGCCTTCTCCAGCAACTGCTCGGCCGAGACGACCGTGCCCTCGCTGCGCATCAGGACCTCCAGCACCGCGAACTCCTTCGGCGCGAGCTGGACCTCCTTGCCGTCGCGGAAGACCTCGCGGCGGTTCGGGTCCAGCTTGATGCCGGCCCGCTCCAGGACGGGCGGCAGGGCGACCGTCGTACGGCGTCCCAGAGCCCGTACCCGGGCGGTCAGCTCGGTGAAGGCGAAGGGTTTGGGCAGGTAGTCGTCGGCGCCGATCTCCAGGCCCTCGACACGGTCGCTGACGTCGCCGGAGGCGGTCAGCATCAGGACACGGGTGGGCATCCCCAGCTCGACGATCTTGCGGCAGACGTCGTCGCCGTGCACCAGCGGGAGGTCCCGGTCCAGCACGACCACGTCGTAGTCGTTGATCTCGATGCGTTCCAGGGCGGCCGCGCCGTCGTACACCACGTCGACGGCCATGGCCTCCCGGCGCAGCCCGGTGGCCACCGCATCGGCGAGCAGCTGCTCGTCCTCGACGACGAGAACACGCACGTCGCAAATCCTTCCTCACGGCCCTGGATGTTCCGGGGCACGGCAAACTCGGAGCCCCTCCATCCTGCCCCGAACGGCTGTAAACCGGCAGTAAGAGGGGTGGATGGCGGCTTGCGCCCCGTTCCGCGCGGTGCCGGGCGGGCGGGCCGGGGGCCTCGGACGGGTGGTCCGCAAGGGCCGGGTGGGTGGGCCACAGGGGCCGGGCCGGGCCGCGACGGGCCCCGGAACGGTGCCGTCCGGGCCGTTTTCGAATTCCCGTGCCGCTTGAGGTTTCCGTGAGGTTGCCCATGGGGAGGACGTCTGCACACCCGCGATCACGCCCTGTACGGCGCCATGCCGCTCTCTGATCCATTCGCAGGGGCCACGCCGTGATCGCCCCGCCCGTCGGCACACCCCCGTGCCACCGACCCACGACGAGGGGGCGCACCATGGACGCGTTCACCGCAGGAATTCTGCAGCGCATACGGAACACCGAAGCCGACCTGGACCGGGCCCGCGAGTCGGGCGACGACTTCCTCGTCGAGGTGGAACAGGCCGAGCTGGAGGATCTGCAGCGCCTTGCTTCCGAGCACGGCGTGCAGGTCACCGCAGCCAGCGCCTGACCTCTCCCGGCCGCGTACGACGGCAGCGCCCCGGACCCGCACAGGGTCCGGGGCGCTGTCGCGTTCCCGTCGGGCGGCGGGCGTCCGGCCGGGTGTCGGCACAGAGGCTCAGTCGTGCCAGGCGCCCAGCTCCTCCAGCAGGGGCTGGAGGGTCCCGAACACATCCGGCGAGGCGGCCACGACCAGGTCGTTCGAGGCAGGCTCGCCGGGGCGGCCGCCGGTCCGTGCGCCGGCCTCGCGGGCGATCAGGGCGCCGGCCGCCATGTCCCACGGGTTCAGTCCGCGCTCGTAGTAACCGTCGAGCCGGCCGCAGGCCACGTCGCACAGGTCGATCGCGGCCGAGCCGCCGCGCCGGATGTCGCGGACCTGCGGCAGCAGGGTGCGCAGCACCTCGGCCTGGGCGGCCCGGCGCTCGCCGATGTAGGCGAAGCCCGTACCGATCAGGGCCTGGGACAGCGGCGGTGCGGGACGGCAGCGCACCGGCTCCCCGTTGCGGAACGCGCCGCCGCCCAGGACGGCGTGGTACGTCTCGCCGCGCACCGGCGCCGCGACGACGCCGACGACGGCCTCGCCGTCCCGCTCGGCGGCGATGGACACGGCCCAGGAGGGCAGTCCGTACAGGTAGTTGACCGTGCCGTCGACCGGGTCGATGACCCAGCGCACCCCGCTGCTGCCCGCGACGCTGGCGCCCTCCTCGCCCAGGAAGCCGTCGTCGGGACGGTGCTCGGCGAGGAAGCCGGTGATCAGTTTCTCGCTGGCGATGTCCATCTCGGTGACGACGTCGATGGGGCTGGTCTTCGTGGCGGCGACGCCGAGGTCGGCGGGGCGGCCGTCGCGCAGCAGCTCACCGGCGCGCCGGGCGGCCTCCAGGGCGAGGCCGAGAAGTTCGTCCTGCAGCGGATCGGACACGGTGCTCCTTGCTCGTACGGGCGGCCGCTCGGGACCGCCCCGCGGGGCGGCGCGGCGCCGCCGTCTGTCGTCCCGGTACGGCTCCGGGTCTGCCGCTGGGCCCTCGGCTCCGGGACCTGCCGCTGGGCCCGCGGGCTCCGGGGGCTACCCCCGGGCCTCCGCCACCGGGCCCGTCCAGTCCGCACCCGCGGCGGCCGGGCGCGGGGCGCGGGCCGGGCAGCAGCCGACCGGGCACAGGTCGTGGCTCGGCCCCAGCTCGCCGAGGGCGCAGCGGGCCGGTGCGCGGCCCTGCTCGGCGGCGGCGCGCTCCAGGAGCAGGGCGCGGACGGCCGCGGCGAAGCGCGGGTCGGCGCCGACGGTGGCGGAGCGGGCGACCGGCAGGCCCAGTTCGGCGGCCTTGGCGGTGGCTTCGGTGTCGAGGTCGTACTTGACCTCCATGTGGTCCGAGACGAAGCCGATCGGCGCCATGACGACCGCGGGAACGCCCGCGCCGTGCGCCTCTTCGAGGTGGTCGCAGATGTCCGGCTCCAGCCAGGGGATGTGCGGGGCACCGCTGCGGGACTGGTAGACCAGCCGCCACGGGTGGTCGACGCCGGTCTCCTCGCGGACCGCGTCGGCGATCACCCGGGCCACGTCCAGGTGCTGGGCGACGTACGCGCCGCCCTCGCCGTTGCCGGTGTGGTCCTCCGGGCGGCCGGAGGTGTCGGCCGCCGCGGTCGGGATGGAGTGGGTGGTGAACGCGATGTGGGCGCCGTCGCGTACGCCGGCGGGCAGCTCGGCGAGGGAGGCGAGCACGCCGTCGACCATCGGGCGGACGAAGCCGGGGTGGTTGAAGTAGTGCCGGAGCTTGTCCACCCGCGGTACCTCCAAGCCGTCGGCCCGGAGGGTGGCCAGCGCGTCGGCGAGGTTCTCGCGGTACTGCCGGCAGCCGGAGTACGAGGCGTAGGCGCTCGTGGCCAGGACGGCGATACGGCGGTGACCGTCGCGGACCATCTCGCGCAGGGTGTCGGTCAGGTAGGGGGCCCAGTTGCGATTGCCCCAGTAGACCGGCAGGTCCAGGCCGTGTTCGGCGAAGTCCTTGCGCAGTGCGTCCAGCAGCTCACGGTTCTGCGCGTTGATCGGGCTGACGCCGCCGAACAGGAAGTAGTGCTGCCCGACCTCCTTCAGCCGCTCGCGGGGGATGCCGCGGCCACGGGTGACGTTCTCCAGGAAGGGGACGACGTCGTCCGGGCCTTCGGGGCCGCCGAAGGACAGCAGCAGCAGGGCGTCGTAGGGACCGGGGGTCCCCCCGGCGGTCGGAAGGGGCGGATCGCACTGTTCGGGCATGTCTTCGATCCTGCCACCAGCCACTGACAGGCGGAAAACCGGAGGCGGCCACCAGGGCAGCGCGCGTAAGCTGTCTCGGCCTCAGACATGCCTTACCGACTCCCGGACCTCCCGGGCATCGGCTCTTGACCGGCGGAGCTCCCCCATGCCAAGCCCGTACCGCGCGCTCTTCGACACGCCCGGCACCAAGTCGTTCACGGCCGCCGGTTTCCTGGGCCGTATGACGCTGTCGATGACCAGCATCGGCATCGTCACCATGGTCTCCCTGCTGACCGGCAGGTACGGCCTGGCGGGCGCCCTGGCGGCAACCGTCGCGCTGGCCTCGGCGGTGCTCAGCCCGCAGGTCTCCCGGCTGGTGGACCGGCACGGCCAGCGCCGGGTGCTGCGTCCGGTGACCCTGATCTCGGCGGCGGCGATCGCGGGCCTGCTGGTGAGCGCGCAGCAAGACTGGCCGGACTGGACGCTGTTCGTCTTCACGGCCTGCGCGGGCTGCGTGCCGAGCGTCGGCTCGATGGTGCGGGCCCGCTGGGCGGCCGTCCACCACAGCTCGCCGCGCCTGCTGCACACCGCCTACTCCTGGGAGTCGATCGTCGACGAGGCGTGCTTCATCGTCGGACCGATCCTCTCCATCGGCCTGTGCACCTCGTGGTTCCCCGAGGCGGGCCCGCTGCTGGCGACGGTCTTCCTGGTGGCGGGGGTCTTCTGGCTGACGGCGCAGCGGGCGACCGAGCCGCCGCCGCATCCGCGCGAACACCTCGCCAAGGGCTCGGCGTTGCGCTCGCGCGGCCTTCAGGTGCTGGTGGTGACGTTCGTGGCGACCGGCGCGATCTTCGGTGCGACCGACGTGGTGACGCTGGCGTTCGCCGAGGAGCAGGGCCATCAGGGCGCCGCCAGCCTGGTGCTGGCGTCCTACGCGCTCGGGTCGTGCGCCGCCGGCGTGGTCTTCGGGATGATCCATTTCAAGGGTCCGGCCGCCCGCCGGTGGCTGGTGGGCGTGTGTGCGATGGCCGTGAGTATGATCCCGCTCCAACTGGTCGGGAACCTGCCGTTGCTGGCCGTGGCGCTCTTCTTCGCGGGCCTGTCCATCGCGCCGACGATGGTGACCACCATGGCCCTCGTCGAGCAGCACGTACCGCGCGCGAATCTGACCGAGGGCATGACCTGGACCAGCACCGGGCTCGCGGTCGGGGTGGCGTTCGGCTCGTCGGCCGCCGGATGGGTGGTGGACGCGGCCGGAGCCGGGCGCGGCTACCTGGTGCCGGCCGTGGCGGGGGCGCTCGCGGCGGCGGTGGCGTTCCTCGGATACCGCCGGCTGCGGCCGGCGCCGCAGCGGGAGGGGACGGGCGCAGATGGCCGAGGCACAGCGGACGACCGGCAGGAACATGACAGCGGTACGGACGGGAGCGGCCCGCACGGTCCGGGCGATACGGGGGGCCAGGCCCCGGCCCGCCTGGCGTAACTGGGCGGGCACCGTCGCCGTGGAGCCGGCCCGGAGCGTCTCGCCGGCCTCCACCGGCGAACTGGCCGCGGCGGTCCGCGCGGCGGCCGCCGACGGGCTCACGGTCAAGGCGGCCGGCACCGGCCACTCCTTCACCGCGGTCGCCGCCACCGACGGGGTGCTCGTCCGTCCCGAGCGCCTGACCGGCATACGGGCGGTGGACCGCGCCGCCGGCACCGTGACCGTGGCGGCCGGCACCACGCTCCAGCAGCTCAACCGCGCCCTCGCCGCGCACGGCCTGTCGCTGGCCAACATGGGCGACATCATGGAGCAGACGGTCTCCGGCGCGGCGAGCACCGGCACCCACGGCACCGGCCGCGACTCGGCCTCCATAGCCGCCCAGATCACCGCGCTCGAACTGGTCACCGCCGACGGCTCGGTGCTCACGTGCTCCGCCACCGAGAACCCGGAGGTCTTCGCGGCGGCCCGGGTGGGCCTGGGCGCGCTGGGCGTGATGAGCGCCGTCACCTTCGCCGTGGAGCCGCAGTTCTGGCTGTCGGCCCGCGAGGAGCCGATGGCGTTCGACCGGGTGACGGCCGAGTTCGACCAGCTCGTCGCCGAGAACGAGCACTTCGAGTTCTACTGGTTCCCGCACACCGGCAACTGCAGCACCAAGCGCAACAACCGCAGCCAGGGCCCCGCCGCCCCGCTCGGCCGGGTCAGCGGCTGGGTCGACGACGAACTGCTCTCCAACGGGCTCTTCCGCGCCGCGTGCGCCGTCGGCCGGGCGGTGCCCGCCACCGTCCCGGGGATCGCCCGGCTCTCCAGCCGCGCGCTGTCGGCCCGTACGTACACCGACATCCCGTACAAGGTCTTCACCAGCCCGCGCCGGGTGCGCTTCGTGGAGATGGAGTACGCGCTGCCGCGGGCGGCCGCCGTCGAGGCGCTGCGCGAGCTGCGGGCGCTGGTGGAGCGCTCGGACTTCCGGGTGAGCTTCCCGGTGGAGGTGCGGACCGCGCCGGCCGACGACATCCCGCTGTCCACCGCCTCCGGGCGGGACACCGCCTACCTCGCCGTACACATGTACCGGGGGACGCCGTACCGGGCGTACTTCACGGCGGCCGAACGGATCATGACGGCGCACGGCGGCCGGCCGCACTGGGGGAAGCTGCACAGCCGCGACGCCGCGTACCTCTCCGGCGTCTACCCGCAATTCGGCGCGTTCACCGCCCTGCGCGACCGGCTGGACCCGCAGCGCCTGTTCACCAACGCCTACCTGCGGCGCGTGCTGGGCGAGTGAGGCCGGGCAGGGCCGGCCGGACCGCCCGGACGGCTGAAACGCTCATTCGGCCCAACGTCCCGCAGGGATGAACGCCCCGAAGGGCCCGCGGGCCCGGCAGCGGAACGGCCCGGACCCGGCGCACTGCCGGGTCCGGGCCGGTTCGGTCACCGCCCGCGCGGGACGGCCCCGTCCGTTCTCCCGCCGAAAGGCATTCGGTCCTCGCGACGGACGGAAATTCCGCTCCGGTTAAGGGGATTCGGTCCCCGGGCGGGACGGCATTACGTCCCGCCCGGGCGCGGATTTCCGTCCCGCGTTCACGAGGATTTCGGGTCGGGAGCCTGCTGTCCGCCGGGCTCCTGCTTGTTCCGGTCGCCGGAATCGCCCGGGGAGTCGTCACCGCCCTTGCCGGTGTCGCCCCCGGTGCTGCCGCCGGACTTCGACGGCTGCGGGCTCGGCGGCGGCGTCGGCTTGCCGCTCCGGCTCGCGTCCGGGCTCGGCGTCGGCGTGGACGGCTTGCCCGTGCTGCCGGTGTCGCCGTCGCCGGTGCCGGTGCCGGTGGAGCCGCTGGGACCGGGCGACGGCGTGCCGCCCGTCGAGCCGTCACCGTGGGAGGTGCCGGGTGACGGTCGGTCCGTGGCGGGCGGGGCCTTCGGCTCGGACTTGTGCCCGTTGCCCCCGAAGACGTTGCCCACCGAGGTGCCCGGGCCGCCCGCCGCGTCCTTCCCGGTGAGCAGCTCGACGCAGGTGACGGCCCCCATCGACAGTACGAAGACCGCCAGCGCGGCCAGCGCCGGCCGCTTCCAGCCGCGCAGGCGGGTGCCGTACGTGGCGGTGCTGACCTCGTCGGCCCGCTGCGGCACCGCGGTGGCGCCGGCCGGCGGGTGACCGGGCCTGGCCTGCCCCAGCGCCATGGTCCGGTCGTCGAGGCGCGGCACCAGCTGCGTCTTGTCGGCGGCTCCGGCGTCCGCCCCGGAGGCCCGCGCCGGATCGGCCTGCGGCAGCAGCCGCGTACGGTCGGTGTCCGGGTCCCCGGCCTGCGGCAGCAGTTGCGTACGGTCGGTGTCGCCGGCCCGGCCCTCGTCCTTGGCCGCGACGGACGTGATCTCGTCCTCCGCGCCCTGCCGGTCGAAGGTGGGCAGCACCATGCCGGTGCCCGGCCCGGCGCCCGGTGTTCTGCGGGAGACCGAGGACCGGCGCGGCTTCGGCCGGGTGCCGACCGTGGCGACTTCCTTGAGCTGCTCGCCGGTCCGCCGGAAGAGGTGCTGGAAGACCGAGCCACCGGTCGTGGCCACGACACTCACCACACCCGCGCCGATGATGGTCCCGTACACGCCGAGCTTCCCGGCGAGAAAGGCGGCGACGGCGGCCGCCAGGGCACTGCCCGCGACCTGAGGAACGCTCAGGTCGAGCCGTTTCTCCTTGTTTTTCGTGTCGGTATCGCTTTTGTTGTCCATCTCCAGCCTTTGATCGCCCCTTCGATCCATCTTGCACGGACAAGTGACCTATGGGCGAAGCCGGTAGTTCCGATTCTGCGGATTCTGTGAACCTCGCCACCCGTCACACCGTGTAGAGAGATCGACAAGGCGACCAACTCCCTTGGCGTACGAGAACTTGGGCGGCGCGGCGGTCCACCTCCGTGGCCCGAATGGAGTACTGTGGCGAGCCCTGGCCCCGGAATCCCGTCCGGCTGCCCGGATACACGGGAGGGGGCCGGAAGGTGGCACTCACCCCCGGGTGCCGCCACCGGACACGGGTGACTGGGAGCAGGAACAGGACATGGTCACTGAGCGTTGCGAACTGGTAACCGTGTCATAACGGCGTTTCTGGGCCAAGCCTCGACACGCCGGGTAACTCGGCAATGTTGTGGCAGGCTGCACCCGGGCAGGCCACACTCGACTAGCGGAAGCAGCGACGCACGTGACGTCGGCAGGCACCACCCGGGAGGTCCCCATGCCCGAACTGCGTGTCGTGGCCGTCTCCAACGACGGCACACGGCTGGTGCTCAAAGCTGCGGACAGCACCGAGTACACGCTTCCGATCGACGAGCGGCTGCGCGCCGCGGTCCGCAACGACCGCGCGCGGCTCGGCCAGATCGAGATCGAGGTCGAGAGCCACCTGCGCCCGCGGGACATCCAGGCGCGTATAAGAGCAGGTGCCTCCGCCGAAGAGGTCGCCCAGCTCGCCGGCATCCCGGTCGACCGGGTGCGCCGCTTCGAGGGCCCGGTGCTCGCCGAGCGCGCCTTCATGGCCGAGCGGGCCCGCAAGACGCCCGTACGCCGCCCCGGGGAGAACACCGGCCCGCAGCTCGGCGAGGCCGTCGCGGAGCGGCTGCTGCTGCGCGGCGCCGACAAGGACTCCGTGCAGTGGGACTCCTGGCGGCGCGACGACGGCACCTGGGAAGTCCTGCTGGTCTACCGCGTCGCGGCCGAGCCGCACTCGGCGAGCTGGACCTACGACCCGCCGCGGCGGCTGGTCCAGGCCGTCGACGACGAGGCGCGGGCGCTGATCGGCGAGACCGACGACACCCCGGAGCCCAGCTTCCCGTTCGTACCGCGGATCGCGCGGCTGCCGCGCGACCGGCCGCTGGACCGCGCCCTGGACCGCCAGACGTCCCAGGACCGGGACCGGGACCGTGCGGGCGGCGAGGACGACGAGCCGGCGCGGGCCGAGAGCGCTTCCGGCGAGCGGGAGCGCGACTCCCTCACCAGCCTCCTGGAAGCGGTGCCGAGCTTCCGTGGCGACATGGTCGTCCCCGAGCCGGTGAAGACACCCGTTCAGGAGGAGTCCGCCGAGGACGAGGAGCTGGAGGAACCGGCCGCTCCGGCGGCGAGCGCGGGCGCGGGCTCGGCCTACGCCGACGTGCTCATGCCACGGGCGGTGGCCGGTCACCGGGACCGCCTCACGGGCACGACCGACCGCCAGGCCGAGGCCGACGGCGTACGGCCCGGGCGGCGCGCCGCCGTACCGAGCTGGGACGAGATCGTCTTCGGGACGCGGCGCAAGAAACCGGAGTAGCGGGAGACGTACGGTCGGCGGCCCGGCGACGAGGACGCCGTCGTCGGCCACCCCGTACGCCCGCCCGTCACCCCGTACGCTCGGCCGCGCCCGTTACCCCCTCGGCCGCCGGCCCGTACACCCGCCCGTCGTCACGAACGGGCGTACGGAACGTTTTCGGCCAGGCGGTGTCAGTCCGCCCCGGGTGTCAGCCCGCCTCCGCGCCGGTGGCCACCGGCCGCGCCGGGTCGCCCGACCACTCGCTCCAGGAGCCCACGTACAGCGCCGCCGGCACCCCCGCGATCGCGAGGGCCAGCACCTCCTGAGCCGCGGAGACACCCGAACCGCAGTAGACACCGACCTCGGCGTCGGCGGTGGCCCCGAGGGCCGTGAAGCGCGCGGCCAGCTCGGCGGGCGGCAGGAACGTGCCGTCGGCGGCGAGGTTCTCCGTCGTCGGCGCGGACAGCGCGCCCGGGATGTGCCCGGCGACCCGGTCGATGGGCTCCACCTCGCCGCGGTAGCGCTCCCCGGCCCGCGCGTCCAGCAGGACGCCCCGCCGGGCCAGCGCCGCGGCCTCGTCCGCCGTCAGCAGCGGCAGCGCGCCGGGCGTCGCGGTGAAGTCGCCGGGCGCCGGGGACGGCACCTCGGTGCTCAGGGCGCCCCCGGACGCGGTCCAGGCGGCCAGGCCGCCGTCCAGGACCCGCACCGAGGGGTGGCCGGTGTAGCGCAGCAGCCACCAGGTACGGGCCGCTGACCAGCCTTGCCCGCCGTCGTACACCACGACCGGCCGGTCCGCCGAGACCCCGGCCCGGCGCATCGTCCCGGCGAAGGCGTCGAGGTCCGGGAGGGGATGGCGGCCGGCCGGTCCCGCGGGACCGGCGAGTTCGCCGTCCATGTCCACGTAGACGGCGCCGGGCACGTGCCCCGCCTCGTACTCGGGGCGGCCGGGCGGGCCGCCGAGCCGGTAGCGGACATCGAGGAGGACCGGCGGGGTCCCCGAGGCCAGAGCGTCCGCCAGTCCGGCGGCGGTGATGAGGGCATTCATGGGGCTCATCCTCGCGCAGGAGGGGCCCGGCGCTGAAGGTGCCGGGCTCCTGCGGATCTTCCCCGGGGTCTACGGAGGTTCTCCGGGGGTTTACGGGGCCTCTCCGGGGCTTACGGGGGCTTCTCCGGCGGCTCACCTCGTGCGTCCCCGAACGGCAACGTCGCCGAAACGGGTGCGAAACATCAAATCGGGCATTCTCCCATGGGAACGCGCCGAAGACGGCGCGGCCGGGGCGCGCAGCGGATGAGGGGGTGCGAGCATCTGCACGGGACGGCGCACTCGCGCCCGGTCCCCGCACGGCCACCACCCCGATGGTCCGAGGAGAGAGTGACGATGACGACCGAGGCAACGACTCGGCGGACGCCCGGCGCGCCTTGCTGGGTGAGTCTCATGGTGCACGACCTGGCCACGACGGAGCAGTTCTACAGTGCGCTGTTCGGCTGGGAGTTCAAACCGGGACCGCAGCACTTCGGTCCGTACGTCCGGGCGTATCTCCACGGGCGGGAGGTGGCCGGTATCGGGGAACTGGCGCCCGACCGCCAGCTGCGGGTCGCCTGGACGACCTATCTGGCGAGTGACGACGCGGACGCGGCGGCCGAGCAGATCCGCGGCTGCGGCGGCACGGTCGCCGTCGGGCCGCTGGACGCGGACGACGAGGCGGGCCGGATGGCGATCGCCTCGGACCCGCAGGGTTCGGTCTTCGGGCTGTGGCAGGGCAAGGAGATGGTGGGCGCGGCGCTGGTCGGCGTGCCCGGGGCGCCGGTGTGGAACGAGCTGGTGACCCGGGAGACGGGGGTGACCGCCTTCTACGAAGCGGTGTTCGGGTACGAGACCCGGCCGGAGGAAGCGGTTCCCGACTACCTGACGCTGCATCTGAAGGGGCGGCCGGTGGCGGGCGTGCACGGCGTCGGCGACGCGCTGCCGCGGGAGTTGGGGCCGCACTGGGTGACGTACTTCGCCGTCTCGGACACCGATGCGGCGGTCCGGCGGGTGGCGGAACTGGGCGGCCAGGAGGTGCGGGCGGCCCAGGACACCGCGTACGGGCGCGTGGCGACGGTCGCCGATCCCGAGGGGGCCGTGTTCGCGGTGCTCCAGCAGCCGGGCTGAGCGGGCGGCCGGAGGGCGCGCGACCGGGCGCGCGGTGCTGAGCGCGGCGCCGTACCGGCGCCGCGCGCCCTTCGCTTCCGTGGCCGGGGCTACTCGACGCTGTACACCGGCAGGACGTCCGGAGACAGCGCCGCCGCGTGGGCGGAGGCCGAGGTCTGGCGGCGCCGGTGATGGCGGCGGCACAGCACCTCGTAGCCGACCTCGGCCGGGGCGCTGTGGACGTCGCCGATGACGACCTGCGCGCCCTCGACGACCATCTGGCCGTCGAGGGTGCGGGCGTTGTGCGTGGCGCGGGCGCCGCACCAGCACAAGGCCTCGACCTGGAGGACCTCTACGCGGTCGGCCAGTTCGACCAGGCGCTGCGAGCCGGGGAAGAGCTTGCTGCGGAAGTCGGTGCTGATGCCGAAGGCGAAGACGTCCAGTTCCAGGTCGTCGACGACGCGCGCGAGCTGGTCGATCTGGTCCGGGGCGAGGAACTGCGCCTCGTCGGCGATGACGTAGTCCACCCGGCCGCCGGAGCTCAGGGCGGCGACGATGTGGGCGTAGAAGTCCATCTCGTCCGTCGCCTCGACGGCCTCGGTGACCAGCCCGAGGCGGGAGGAGAGCTTGCCGCGGCCCGCCCGGTCGTCGCGTGTGTAGATCATTCCTTGCAGGCCGCGGGCCGAGCGGTTGTGCTCGATCTGCAGAGCGAGGGTGCTCTTTCCGCAGTCCATCGTTCCGGAGAAGAACACCAGCTCGGGCATGGGAGAACGCGGGCCTTTCGGGCTCGTGGCGAGTGGGGACGGTCGGGAGCGCACGTGGGGGCGGGCTCACCGGGCGGCGGGGCGGGCAGGACAGGGCGTGCGGGGCCGTGCTCAGGCGCACGACCCGGGTACGGGGCTCAGGTGCGGACTTCGAGGAGCGGTACGAGCTGTTCGGCCGGCGTCATCGAGCCGTGCATCCCGACCATCGCGGACTCGCGCGGCTCCGTCTCGCTCGCCACGATCACCATGTCGGCGTGCGCGGCGACGACGACGTCACCGATGCGGGCCCGGACCCGGTCGTCGACCCGGGGGCCGAACCACCCGGCGGCGACGGCCTCGTCACGGCCCGCCACCCACATATGTTCCCCGACCACCTCGCGCCATACCGCGAGCACGTCACCGGCCGCGCCGGGGTGCGCGTACAGATGCCGCGCACGCCCCTCGCCACCCAGCAGCCGCACGCCGGCGCGCAGTTCCCAGTCCTCGTCGAAATCGATGCGGTGGTCCGGGCCGAACGGAATGTCGATCATGCCGTGGTCGGCGGTGACGTACAGGGCGCTGCGCGGCGGCAGTTGCTCGGCGAGGCGCTGGGCGAGGCGGTCGACGTACATCAGCTGGCCGCGCCAGGCGTCGGAGTCGACGCCGTAGCGGTGCCCGGCGCCGTCCACCTCGGCGTAGTACGTGTAGACCAGCGAGCGGTCACCGGCGGCGAGCTGCTCGGCCGCCAGGTCCATGCGCTCCTCGCCGGAGAGCCGGCCGTGGAACGTGCCGCCGCTGAGCGCGATCTCGGTGAGCGGGGTGCGTTCGAAGGTCGGCGCGGAGACCTGGCAGGTGTGGATGCCGGCGGCGTGCGCCTGCCGGAAGACGGTCGGGTACGGCTGCCAGGCGTACGGGTCGGTCCACGGGTACCAGCGGAGCTGGTTCATCAGCTCGCCGGTGTCCGGGTTGAGGCAGGTGTAGCCGGCCAGGCCGTGCTCGCCCGGCGGCAGCCCGGTGCCGACGGAGGCCAGCGAGGCGGCGGTGGTGGCCGGGAAGCCGGCGGTGATCGGACGGCCGGTGCGGTTGAACGAGCTGTCCAGCAGGGACGTCAGGAACGGCGCCTCGTCCGGGTGGGCGCGCAGCAGCTCCCAGCCGAGGCCGTCGACGAGGAAGACACAGACGCGGTCGGCGGGATCCAGCCGCATGCCCGGCGCGCCTGCCTGCCCCGTACCGGGCAGGGTCAGGCCCTGGCCCGCGGTGACGGTGGGCAGCAGGTCGGCGAGCGAGCCGGTGCCGTAGCGGGGCACCGGCGCGCCGGCCAGGTCGAGGGGTTCCGGTTCCGGCCAGGCGGGGGCGGCGTACGCCATCAGCGGGTGGTGGCCGCGGTGGCTTCGGACAGGGCCTGCGCGAAGGCGAGGGTCTGCCGCACGGTGTCCGGGCCGTCGCCGGCCTCGCTGACCCGCAGCGACAGGTCGTCGGCCGTCGACGAGCCCGTGTAGCCGTGATCGGCTT
Organism: Streptomyces sp. NPDC045470; assembly: GCF_040646595.1. Taxonomy (NCBI): domain Bacteria; kingdom Bacillati; phylum Actinomycetota; class Actinomycetes; order Kitasatosporales; family Streptomycetaceae; genus Streptomyces; species Streptomyces sp. NPDC045470. Next base: position 135,447 of record NZ_JBEZAN010000014.1, on the reverse strand, counting down.
CGCAGTTGGGGTCGCCGCAGGTGGCAGGCTCCAGGTCCAGGCGGGCGACCGCACCCCAGCCGATGGTCAGGACGACCTCGCGGGGCAGCCGGCCCGGAGTGTACGACTCGGGGTTGGCGACCACCCGGCTGAGGACGACGGAGGAGATCCGGCCCAGCTTCACGGACTCGGTCGAGGTCGTCGCGTACGGCGACGGGGAGGTGTCGTCGGCGGACTGCTCGTCGGTGTGGCTGACGATGAAGCGGGTGCCCGTCAGAACCAGGACCGTCACATGGCGGCGGACCTCGTTGGCGTCGAAGGTCGTCTCCTGGTGGACCAAGTACGACACCACCGGCTCGCCGCCGACCGCGGCCTGCACCGCCTCGGCCACCAGGGCCGGGTAATAGCCGCTGCGCTCGATCGCCGCGCGCAGCCCTTGGGTCGTCGTACCGGTCTTAGCCATGCGGCCATCTTACGGGGCGTACCGGCCGGGGCGGGTCCGAGAGGCCGCGTCCGGGCCCGGGACCCCCGGCAGGGGTTTCCGTACCGGCGCTCAGTAGGCGGGCATCCGGCGCGGGCCCAGGTCGGTGGTGGCCGGCGGGCGGGCCAGGCGGACCGTGGCGTCCAGCACGGCCAGGCCGTGCGCGGCGACGACGACCGGCTCCAGGTCGACGCCGACGACCTCGGGGTGGTCGTCGACCAGCCGGGAGACCCGCAGCAGCAGGTCCTCCAGGGCGGCGGTGTCCACGGGCTGGCTGCCGCGCCAGCCGAACAGCAGCGGAGCCGTGCGGATGGACCGTATCTGTTCGGCGACGTCGCGGTCGGTCGCGGGGATGAGGCGGTGCGCCGTGTCGCCGAGCAGTTGGGAAGGGGCGCCGGCCAGGCCGAAGGACAGGACGGCGCCGGCGGCCGGGTCGATGGCGGCGCGGACGACCGTGTCGACGCCGCGCGGCACCATCGGCTGGACGACCGGGCGCAGCTCCTCGGGCTTGCCGAGGAAGTCGGTCAGCTCGGCGTAGGCGCGGCGCAGCTCCGCCTCGCCGGTCAGGTCGAGGCGGACGCCGCCGAGGTCGGGGCGGTGCCGCAGGTGCGGTGCGGTGGTCTTCAGGGCGACCGGGTAGCCCAGGCGGGCGGCGGCCCGTACGGCGGTGTCCGGGTCGGGGGCCGGATGGGCCGGGCGCACGGGGATGCCGTACCGGGCCAGCAGGGCGTGGGCGTCCTCGGCCGGCAGGGGGACGGAGCGGGTGATGTCGGCGTGCCGGGACAGTTCGTCGAGCAGCCGGTCGATGTCGGCGCCGGCGGCGGCCTCCTCGATGTCCTCGTACTCGGGCACCCGGCCCGGGTCGGCGGCGTCCCGGCGCCATTTCGCGTAGCGCACCGCCTGGGCGAGCGACCGGACGGCGCGCTCGGCGGCGGGGAAGGCGGGGATGAGGGGAGCAGTCGGAGGGCTGGGGGACGCGCTGCCGTCCGGGGTGCCGGAGGGGGCGGTGCCGGTGGGCGTGCTGCCGTCCGGAGTGCCGGTGGGGGCCGTGGCGGGGGCCAGTGGGGCTTCGGTGGCGTCCTCGGGGGGCGCGGGGGCGTGCGGGCGGGTCGAGGCGCCGCCGGGAGACGGCGAGGCGTCGTGGGAGGGCTGCGGGACGTTCCGGGACGGCGTCAGGGCGTCGCCGGACGGCGGCGGGGCCGCCAGCGCGTCGGCGAGGGCGTCCATGGCCAGGTGTACGACGGTGACCGGCTTGGCGGGCGCGGCGGACGAGGCCGCTTCGCGCAGCGCCGCGGCGAGGTCCGCGCCCTCGCCCGGGGAGGCCACGCCCTCCTCCCCCACCCAGGGAATGGCCGTGACGACGACGGCGTCGCAGAGCCCGTTGGCCAGGGCGGCGGACAGCGCCGTACGGAAGTCCTCGGGGGTGGCCGCGGCGGCGAGGACGTGCGGACGCAGCGGGCGCAGTCCTTCGGTGAGGCAGGCGTCGTACGTCAGCAGGGCCAGGGACTCGCTGTTGCCCAGAATGGCGACGCGCGGGCCGTCCGGCAGCGGCTGGGAGGCGAGCAGCAGCCCGGCGTCGATCAGCTCGGTGACCGTGTCGACCCGGATCACGCCGGCCTGGCGCATCAGGGCGGAGACCGTGCTGTCGGGGATGCGGACCGTGGGGACGGTGTGGCCGAGCGGCGCGGTGCCGGTGTGGCGGGCGCCCTTGGCGACGACGACGGGCTTGACGGCGGCCGTACGGCGGGCGAGTCGCATGAATTTGCGCGGGTCGCCGATGGACTCCAGGTAGAGGATCGCGACGTCGGTGGCGGGGTCGTCGTACCAGTACTGGAGCAGGTCGTTGCCGGAGAGGTCGGCGCGGTTGCCGGCCGACAGGAAGGTGGAGATACCGGCGATCGAGCCGTCGCCGGGGCCGCGCCGGTGCAGGCCGCTGAGCAGGGCGATGCCGATCGCACCGGACTGTGTGAACAGGCCGATGCGCCCGGCGCCGGGCATCTGGGGGGCGAGCGAGGCGTTCAGCCGGACGTCCGGCGCGGTGTTGACCAGGCCGAAGGCGTTCGGCCCGATCAGCCGCATGCCGTACGAGCGGGCCTGGCGCAGCAGGGCGCGCTGCCGCTCGCGCCCCTCGGGGCCGGACTCGGCGTACCCGGAGGAGAGGATCACCAGGCCGCGTACGCCGTGCTCGCCGCAGTCGCGGACCACGTCGGGGACCTGGGCGGCGGGGACGGCGAGCACCGCGAGATCCACGGGCTCGGGGATCTCGGGCACCGAGCGGTGACCCGGCACCCCTTCGGGGTCGAGGAGGGCGCCGCCCTCGGGGAAGGCGTGGTTGACCGCGTACACCCGGCCCGGATAGCCGGAGTCGAGGAGATTGCGCAGGACGGAGCGGCCGACGCCGCCGGGGGCGCGGCCGGTGCCGATGACGGCGACCGAGCCGGGCGCCAGCAGGCGCTGCACGGAACGGGCCTCGGCGCGCTGCTCGCGGCCGCGCATGACGGCCATGGACTGCTCGGTGGGCTCCAGGTCGAACTCCAGGCGCACCACGCCGTCTTCGAAGGTGCGCTGCTGGGTGTACCCGGCGTCCGTGAAGACCTTGATCATTTTGGTGTTGGCGGGCAGCACCTCGGCCGCGAACCGACGGATGCCGCGCTCCCGGGCGACTGCGGCGATGTGCTCCAGGAGGGCGGAGGCCACCCCGCGGCCCTGGTGGGCGTCCTGCACCAGGAAGGCGACCTCGGCCTGGTCGGCGCCCGGTTCCTTGGCGGGGCGGCCACGGTCGTCGATGCGGTCGTAGCGGACCGTGGCGATGAACTCGCCGCCCACGGTGGCGGCCAGGCCCACCCGGTCGACGTAGTCGTGGTGGGTGAAGCGGTGCACGTCGCGGTCGGACAGGCGCGGGTAGGGCGCGAAGAAGCGGTAGTACTTCGACTCGTCCGAGACCTGTTCGTAGAACGAGACCAGGCGCTGCGCGTCGTCGGGGGCGATGGGACGGATGCGCGCGGTGCCGCCGTCGCGCAGCACGACATCGGCTTCCCAGTGGGCCGGGTAGACGCTGTCCGACGGGCTCTGCATGGGGGACAGCGTACGACCCGCCACCGACAACCGGCTCGGTGTGCGGGCCCGTGCGGGCCGGGGCAGGCTGGGCCGGGGCGGTCGGTCCCGGACGGAGGGGGCCGGGCGGGTCCGGGCGGTGGGCCCGGTCGGCGGGTCCGGACGGTGGGCGGGTCCGGACGGTGGGCAGGTCCAGACGGTGGGCAGGTCCAGACGGTGGGCCCGGAGGTCCCGGACGGCGTGGTCCCGGATGGCGGACGGTACGGGCGTACGCCGACGACCCGCCGGTAGCGTGCCTCCGGCCTGCGAAAAGCGCCGCCTACGGCGCCGCCGCGGGCTGCCGGAGCACTCCCGGCGACATGAGACACTGGTCTAGACAACCGTTACGACTTGAAGGGCAACACCATGGCTGAGCGCCGCGTCAATGTCGGTTGGGCCGAGGGTCTGCACGCCCGCCCCGCCTCGATCTTCGTCCGTGCGGCCACCGCCGCCGGGGTTCCCGTGACGATCGCGAAGGCCGACGGCAACCCGGTCAACGCGGCCTCCATGCTGGCCGTGCTGGGCCTGGGCGCCCAGGGTGGCGAGGAGATCGTGCTGGCCTCCGACGCCGAGGGCGCCGACGCCGCGCTCGACCGCCTCGCGAAGCTGGTCGCCGAGGGCCTTGAGGAGCTCCCGGAGACCGTCTGAACCGCTTCGCGGGTCACTGTGTTCGCGGCTCCGCCGCGGTAGCCGGGTCACCGGCGCCGGGGCGGGGCCGTTTTTCGTGCGGTGCCGTACGCCGCGACCGGCAGGCGGCGACCGGGAAAATTCGCGCGCCATCGCTCCAGGGCATGCCATCACTAAGGGATACGCCGAGCAATCCCCCTCCGCGTCGCCATCCCGATCCCTCTGGGGTTCTTCCGCTCCCCCTGCGCACTCCTCGCGGCAATCAACCCGCGCCTGACGGGATTCCCGCTTTCCCGCGCTTTTCGCAGCCCGCAGCGCCGCATCGAAACCCGCGCCATTCCTCCGGCGAAATCCCCTACCGCTTGTATACGGCCCGCCCGTTAATTCCGTTCGCGCGCCGTGTTTACGGGCTGTTTCGAACTCCTCACCGTCGGCCCGGGGACCACCGGACGCAGCCGGTACGCCGGGCGCGAGCGCTCGATGTGCGCCGCCATCAGGGCGCGGGCCCGCTCGGCGTCCCCGCGGCTCACCGCGTCCAGCACCGCCCCGTGCTCCTCCCAGGAGCGCTCGTCGCGGGCCGGGAGGTCGACCACGTACATCCAGTCGATCTTGCGTCGTACCTGGGTGAGCAGCGCCGCCAGGCCCGTGCTGCCGGATGCCTGGGCGAGCGTCTCGTGGAACCAGCCGTCGAGTTGGCGCAGCTCGGCGCGGTGACCGTGCCGGGTCCGCTCACGGCCCAGCCGCACGACGCCGCGCAGCACCTTGAGATGGGCCGCGGTGCGGCGGGTGGCGGCGCGGGCGGCGCCGAGCGGCTCCAGCAGCGCCCGGATGTCCAGGGCGTCGGCCGCTTCCCGTTCGGTCGGCTCGGCCACGCAGGCACCCGCGTGGTGCCGGATGACGACGAAGCCCTCCGACTGCAACGTACGCAACGCCTCTCGCACGGGAACGCGGGAGACCCCGTAACGACCGGCCAGCATTTCCTCGATCAGGCGGCTGCCCGGCGGGAGAACGCCGGATACGATGTCGCCGCGGATCGCCGTGCACACCACGTGCGCGGAAAGGGGACCTCGCATCGCCTGCGCCTCCACCGTAATCCGCTGGGAACTTCCGGAATTGCCGCCGGACGGCGACTTTCGAGTGACTCTATGCGACAGGAACCGGATATCCGACGGCCATGGCACATTCATGGATATTTTTTGGCCAGGTGCCGCGCAGGCGGAAACGCAGATGCCCCGGCCACGAGGGCCGGGGCATCATACGGGGGACGGGTGCGACGGGAGTGACGAGCGGGACGGATGTCCGTCAGACGTTCACGCCGTGCGAGCGCAGGTAGGCGACCGGGTCCATGTCCGAGCCGTACTCCGCCGAGGTGCGGGCCTCGAAGTGCAGGTGCGCGCCGGTGGTGTTGCCGGTGTTTCCCGACAGGGCGATCTGCTGGCCCGGGGTGACGGTCTGGCCGACCGAGACGTTGATCGACGACAGATGGCCGTACTGGGTGTAGGTGCCGTCGTTCATCTTGATGACGACGTTGTTCCCGTACGCGCCGCCCCAGCCGGCCTCGACAACGGTGCCCGAGCCGACGGCGTGGACGGTGGTGCCGGAGGAGGCGTGGAAGTCGATGCCGGTGTGGCTGCCGGAGGACCACAGGCCGCTGGACGCCTTGTAGCTGGTGGAGACGTAGGAACCGTCGACGGGCGCGACGTACATGAGCAGGCGCTTGCGCTCGGCCTCGCGGGCGGCGCGCTCCTTGGCCTCGCGCTCCTTCTTGGCCTCGGCCTCGGCCTGGCGCTTGGCCTCCTCGGCCTGCTTGCGCGCCTCGGCCTCGGCCTTGGCCTGCGCGGCGGCGGCCTCGGCGGCCTCCTGCTGCGCGTCGGCCTGCGCCTCGATCTGCTCGGCGAGCTCGTCACCGAGGACGACGGCGTGGTGGAGGCCGGTGTCGTGGTTGCTCGCGTCGTCCGGGTTGCCGACCGCCAGGGCCGGGGAGGCGACGGAGGCGATGACGCCGGACGCGGCGAGCGTGGCTATGCCGGCGAGGTTACGGGTCGTCCGCGCGCTGCGGCTCGGACCACGGTGCTTCCCGGTGGCACGGGTGAACGCCATGGGCTGGCTGTGTCCTTTCCTTCCCTCTCGCCTACCGGGTTAGCTGACGGGTTCGGAGCAGGAAGGTCTCCTACGGGCACCTCCGGGAAGGCGTCCGATTCACCCCAGGGGACATGGGTCCCCGGCTCCCCTGGCTCGCGCCGTACGGGGACTCGGCGATGACTGTCCGTGCCGCGGTTGCGGCGGTGATCCTGCGGACAGCCGGATCGACGCTAAACGCGGCAACTTTCAATCGGCAAACAGAACCCCGATTTTGTGCCGTACGCCACACGGGCACCCTGCAACCACCCCCAACAATTGGGACATAAAGAAGATCCAGTGGCGCCTGCGCACCACTGGATCCCCTATGTGACCGTTCGTCACACGCCCGGGTCACGGGCCGTCAGCCACCGCCGGCCCTCACCGGCAGCCGTCGGCCACCACCGGACGGAGGCTGTCCGCCCCGCGCCGAAGACGTGCCGGTGTGACGCGTCGGCGTGACGTGCCGAAGTGACGTGCGGCGTGACGTGCCGGTGACGCTCCTCAGCCCTTGACGACCGTCACCTCTCCGATGCCGAGCGCCTTGACGGGCTCCTCGATCTCGGCGGCGTCACCCACCAGGACCGTCACCAGCCGGTCGACCGGGAAGGCGTTGACGGCCGCGGCGGTCGCCTCGACCGTGCCGGTCCGCGCCAGCCGCTCGTACAGCCGGGCCTGGTAGTCGTCCGGAAGCTGCTGCTCGACCTGGTCCGCGAGGGTGCCTGCGACGGCCGCCGCGGTCTCGTACTTCAGCGGCGCGACCCCGACGAGGTTCTGTACGGCCACGTCGCGCTCGGCGTCCGTCAGGCCCTCCACCGCGAGGGTGCGCAGCACCTTCCAGAGGTCGTCCAGCGCCGGACCGGTGGAGGCGGTGTCCACCGAGCCGCTGATGGCGAGCATCGCGGCGCCGTCGCCGTCGGCCGAGGAGCGCAGCACCTGCCCGAAGGAACGCACCCCGTAGGTGTAGCCCTTCTCCTCGCGCAGCACCCGGTCCAGGCGGGAGGTGAGGGTGCCGCCCAGGCAGTACGTGCCGAGCACCTGCGCGGGCCAGACGCGGTCGTGCCGGTCGGCGCCGATCCGGCCGATCAGCAGCTGGGTCTGGACGGCGCCGGGGCGGTCGACGATCACGACACGGCCGGTGTCGTCGGCGGTGATCGGGCTGGCCTTCACCGGTTCGGCGGGCGACCCCGTCCAGGCGCCGAGGGTCTCCGTGAGGGCCGCGTCCAGGTCGACGCCGGTGAAGTCGCCGACGACGACGGCGGTGGCCGTGGCGGGGCGTACATGGGCCTCGTAGAAGGCGCGCACGGCCGCCGCGTCGATCCGGGTGACGGTCTCCTCGGTGCCCTGGCGCGGCCGCGACATCCGGGAGTCGGCCGGGAACAGCTCCTTGGACAGGGCCATCGCGGCGCGCCGGGCCGGGTTGGCCAGCTCGTGCGGGATCTCGTCGAGGCGGTTGTGCACCAGGCGCTCGACCTCGCCGTCCGGGAAGGCGGGGGCGCGCAGGGCGTCGGCGAGCAGGCCGAGGGCCTTGTCCAGCCGGGAGGCCGGGACCTCCAGGGACACCCGGACGCCGGGGTGGTCGGCGTGCGCGTCCAGAGTGGCGCCGCAGCGCTCCAGCTCGGCGGCGAACTCCTCGGCGTCGTGTTTGTCGGTGCCCTCGGACAGGGCGCGCGCCATGATCGTGGCGACGCCGTCCAGGCCCGCCGGCTCGGCCTCCAGGGGCGCGACGATGTCGACCTCGACGGCGACGACCTGCTGGCCGGGGCGGTGGCTGCGCAGGACCGTGAGGCCGTTGGGGAGCTGTCCGCGCTCGGGGGCCGGGAAGGCCCACGGCTTGGGGTCGCCGCCGGCCGGCTGCGGGTGGAAGGTCATCGTGCTGCTGACGGCGTCACTCACTGGGCCGCCTCCTCGTCGTTGTCCTCGGCGGCGGTCGGCTCGGTCGGCTCGTACACGAGCACCGCGCGGTTGTCGGGGCGCAGCCGGGCCTTGGCGACCTCCTGCACCTCCTGCGGGGTGATCTCCAGGACGCGCCGCACGGCGGTCAGGGCGAGCTGCGGGTCGCCGAACAGGACCGCGAACCGGCACAGTTCGTCGGCGCGCCCGGCGGCCGTGGCGAGGCGGTCCAGCCACTCACGCTCCAGCTGGGCCTGCGCGCGCTCCATCTCCTCGGGGCTCGGCCCCTCGTCCGCGAAGCGGGCCAGCTCCTCGTCCACGGCCCTCTCGATCTCCGGCACCTCGACGCCGCCGGAGGTCTTCACGTCCAGCCAGCCCAGCGAGGGGGCGCCGGCCAGCCGGAGCAGGCCGAAGCCCGCCGCCACGGCCGTACGGTCACGGCGCACCAGGCGGTTGTACAGCCGCGAGGACTCGCCGCCGCCGAGCACCGTCAGCGCCAGGTCGGCCGCGTCGGCCTCACGGGTGCCGTCGTGCGGCAGGCGGTAGGCGGCCATCAGGGCACGGGAGGGCACGTCCTCCTCGACGACCTCGCGCAGCTCCTTGCCGATGACCTCCGGGAGGGAGCCGTCACGCGGCGGCTGCTTGCCCTCGTGGCCGGGGATGGAGCCGAAGTACTTCTCCACCCAGGCGAGGGTCTGCTCGGGGTCGATGTCGCCGACGATCGACAGCACCGCGTTGTTGGGCGCGTAGTACGTACGGAAGAAGGCCCGCGCGTCCTCCAGGGAGGCGGCGTCCAGGTCGGCCATCGAACCGATGGGCGTGTGGTGGTACGGGTGTCCCTCCGGATAGGCCATGGCCGTCAGCTTCTCGAAGGCCGTGCCGTAGGGGACGTTGTCGTAGCGCTGCCGGCGCTCGTTCTTGACGACGTCGCGCTGGTTCTCCAGGGACTCCTCGTCGAGCGCCGTCAGCAGGGAGCCCATGCGGTCGGCCTCCAGCCACAGCGCGAGCTCCAGCTGGTGGGCGGGCATGGTCTCGAAGTAGTTGGTGCGCTCGAAGCTGGTGGTGCCGTTGAGGGAGCCGCCGGCGCCCTGGACCAGTTCGAAGTGACCGTTGCCCGAGACCTGGGCGGAGCCCTGGAACATGAGGTGCTCGAAGAGGTGGGCCAGGCCCGTACGCCCCTTGACCTCGTGGCGCGAGCCGACGTCGTACCAGAGGCAGACCGCGGCGACCGGGGTCAGGTGGTCTTCGGAGAGCACCACACGCAGGCCGTTGGCCAGCCGGTGCTCGGTCGCTGTCAGGCCGCCGGAGCCGGCTTGTTCTGTGGCCGTGTGACCCATGGGCATGTACGTCCCTTCGATCCGCTTGCGAGAAAGTTCTGTCACTGTATGCAAGCGTGCCGAGCTATGGCGAAGTTCCCGGCCGGGCTGCCTCGTACGAGCGGACTTCGCGGTGACCTCGTCCGGGGCCCTGGGGAGGGTCGCGGTCGGCGTTGTCAGTGGGGCGGGCCACAATGGTCCGCGAAAGACCCGAACGTTGATCCCGCATCGGCAAGCAGCAGGACGCAAGCGAAGGAGCCGCAGCCGCGATGGCCCGCCGTAGCACGAAGACCCCGCCGCCGGACGACTTCGAGGAGAGGATCCTCGACATCGACGTCGTCGACGAGATGCAGGGCTCCTTCCTTGAGTACGCGTACTCGGTCATCTACTCCCGCGCCCTCCCGGACGCCCGCGACGGCCTCAAGCCCGTACACCGCCGCATTCTCTACCAGATGAACGAGATGGGGCTGCGCCCCGAGCGCAGCTACGTCAAGTGCGCCCGCGTCGTCGGCGAGGTGATGGGTAAGCTCCACCCGCACGGCGACGCCTCCATCTACGACGCCCTGGTGCGGATGGCGCAGCCCTTCTCCATGCGGCTGCCGCTGGTGGACGGCCACGGCAACTTCGGCTCGCTCGGCAACGACGACCCGCCCGCCGCCATGCGGTACACCGAGTGCAAGATGGCCTCGGCGACCTCCCTGATGACGGAGTCCATCGACGAGGACACGGTCGACTTCGCACCGAACTACGACGGCCAGGAGCAGGAGCCGGTCGCCCTGCCGGCCGCCTACCCGAACCTCCTCGTCAACGGCGCGTCCGGCATCGCGGTCGGCATGGCGACGAACATGCCGCCGCACAACCTCGGCGAGGTCATCGCCGCCGCCCGCCACCTCATCAAGCACCCGAACGCCGACCTCGACACGCTGATGAAGTACGTGCCGGGCCCCGACCTGCCGACCGGCGGCCGGATCGTGGGCCTGGGCGGCATCCGCGACGCGTACGAGTCGGGACGCGGCACCTTCAAGATCCGCGCCACGGTAGCGGTGGAGAACGTCACCGCCCGCCGCAAGGGTCTGGTCGTCACCGAACTGCCGTTCGCGGTCGGCCCCGAGAAGGTCATCTCCAAGATCAAGGACCTGGTGGGCGCGAAGAAGCTCCAGGGCATCGCGGACGTCAAGGACCTCACCGACCGCGAGCACGGCCTGCGCCTGGTCATCGAGATCAAGAACGGCTTCAACCCGGAAGCCGTCCTGGAGCAGCTCTACAAGCTCACGGCCATGGAGGAGTCCTTCGGCATCAACAACGTCGCGCTGGTGGACGGCCAGCCGCTGACGCTGGGCCTCAAGGAGCTGCTGGAGGTCTACGTCGACCACCGCTTCGACGTGGTGCGCCGGCGCAGCGAATTCCGCCGCACCAAGAAGCGCGACCGCCTCCATCTGGTCGAGGGCCTGCTCACGGCTTTGATCGACATCGACGAGGTGATCCGCCTCATCCGCTCCAGCGAGAACAGCGCACAGGCCAAGGAGCGGCTGATGGACCGCTTCGCGCTGAGCGACATCCAGACGCAGTACATCCTCGACACCCCGCTGCGCCGCCTGACCAAGTTCGACCGGATCGAGCTGGAGTCGGAGCGCGACAAGCTCAAGGCGGAGATCGAGGAGCTGACCAAGATCCTCGAATCGGACGCCGAGCTGCGCAAGCTGGTCTCCGGCGAGCTGGCCGCGGTGGCCAAGAAGTACGGCACGGAGCGGCGCACCGTCCTGCTGGAGTCGGCGGGCGCCCCGGTGGCCGCGATGCCGCTGGAGGTCGCCGACGACCCGTGCCGGGTACTGCTGTCCTCCACGGGCCTGCTGGCCCGTACGGCCAACGGCGAGGTCAATTTCGACGCGGAGGCCAAGCGCGTCAAGCACGACGTCATCGTCTCCGCGGTGCCGGCCACCACGCGCGGCGAGGTGGGCGCGGTGACGTCCACCGGCCGGCTGCTGCGGCTCCAGGTGGTCGACCTGCCGCAGCTCCCCGACACGATCGCGGCACCGACCCTGTCAGGAGGCGCGCCGGTCGCGGAATTCCTCAGCCTCCAGGACGGTGAGGAACTGATCTGCCTGATGACGCTGGACGAGTCCTCGCCGGGCCTGGCCCTCGGCACCCAGCAGGGCATCGTCAAGCGCGTGGTGCCGGACTATCCGTCCCACAAGGAGGAGTTGGAGGTCATCACCCTCAAGGAGGGCGACCGCGTCGTGGGCGCCGCCGAGCTGCGCACGGGCGAGGAGGACCTGGTCTTCATCACCGACGAGGCACAGCTGCTGCGCTATCCGGCGGGGCAGGTACGGCCGCAGGGGCGGCCCGCGGGCGGCATGGCAGGCGTCAAGCTGGGCCCGGACGCGAAGGTCATCTTCTTCTCGGCCGTCGACCCGGCCGCCGACGCCATGGTCTTCACCGTCTCCGGCTCGCACGGCACGCTCGACGACTCGGTGTCCACGGCCAAGCTCACCCCCTTCGACCAGTACCCGCGCAAGGGCCGGGCGACCGGCGGTGTGCGCTGCCAGCGGTTCCTGAAGGGCGAGGACTGCCTCTCCCTGGCCTGGGCCGGCGCCGCGCCGGTGCGGGCGGCCAACGCCAAGGGCGTCCCGGTCGACCTGCCGGAGCCGGACCCGCGCCGGGACGGCTCGGGCGTACCGCTGACGAAGCCGGTCAGCGCGCTGGCCGGACCGGTGTAGCGACGGGCGCGGTTCCGCGTCGAGAACGGTGACGACGGATGACGACGCCCCCGGGGCGGCTGCGGCCGGGCCGGGGGCGTTGCTGTATCCGTCGGGCCCTCGTGCCCGTCGGGGCCGTTTAAGGGGCTCGGTGTCCGGAAGGGGCCCGGGCGGCCGGCTACCGGTCGCCGGGCTCCCCCGGCTGACCTGGCTCCTGCTGCTCCGGGTCCAGCCGCTCCGACTCCTGTCGCTCCCACTCCTGCGGACCGGCGAAGTCGTCGGGCTGACCGGGCTCACCGTTGGACGGTACGTACCGGAGCACGCCCCACATGCTGTTCACATCGGCGCGTCCCGGACCCGTCTCCCGGCAGTCGGTCAGCTCCTTGCGCACCGCCGCCGTGTCGATCCCGCTGCCGATCAGGACGAGCTGGGTGCGACGCTCCTCGTCCGGCTGCCACGGCGACGGATAGAAGCGCAGAAAGTCACCGACCGCGTGCACGGCGAACTTCTGGCGGTTCTCCGGTACGTCGAAGTGGACGAACCCCTTGATCCGGTAGAGACCTGCGGGCCTGCTGTCCAGGAAGGCCATGAGCCGGCGCGGGTTCATCGGCTGGTCCGACTCGAACGCGACACTCTCGTACGCGGCGTGCAGGTGCTGCCGGTGCCCGTGGCCGCGGCACCCCGGCCCGTGCTCACCGCACGCATCCTCCTCGAAGGCCCCTTCCCCGCCCGCTTCGGCCTCCGCCTCCGCCTCCGCTTCCTCTCGGAACAGGTCCTCGAAGGAAAGCTGACGGACCGCCTCGTCGTCCGCGTCCCGCGGCTTGCGGTCGAAGAACAGCTCCGGGTCGATCCGTCCGTACGTGGCGGGCACGACCGGTGTCCCCGGGCTCAGCTCGGCGAGGGTCGCCAGCAGCGAGCGTTGCTCCGCCTCTCCGATCCGGTCGGCCTTGTTCAGGACCACCAGGTCGGCGATGGCCACATGCCGGTCGATCTCCGGGTGCCGGGCCCGGGTGGCGTCGAACTCCGCCGCGTCGACGACCTCGGCCAGCCCGCCGTAGACGATCCGGTCGTTCTCGCTGGCCAGGACCATGCGGATGAGTTCCTGCGGCTCGGCCAGACCGCTCGCCTCGATGACGATGACGTCGATACGGGCCGACGGCCGGGCCAGGCGTTCCAGGTACTCGTCCAGCTCACTGGTGTCGACGGCGCAGCACAGACAGCCGTTGCCCAGCGAAACCATCGAGTCGACCTGCCCGGCCACCGTCATGGCGTCGATCTCGATGCTGCCGAAGTCGTTGACGACCGCTCCGACGCGGCTGCCGCCGCTGCGGCCCAGCAGATGGTTGAGCAGGGTGGTCTTGCCGGAACCGAGGAATCCGGCGAGCACGATGACCGGGATCTGTCGCGGGGCCTGCGGGGCCAAGGGGGCGCCTCCATCGTCGTACATCGGTGCGGCGGCGCGCCGTCGGTCCGGCACGCCGTCAGTTCAGCGCGGCGGGCACCGGCTGCGGCGGGGGCGGACCGACATAGCGGGCCGCCGGGCGGATGATCTTCGAGTCGTCCGCCTGCTCCAGGATATTGGCGCTCCACCCGACCACCCGGGCCGCACAGAAGGTGGGAGTGAACATCTCACGCGGCAGACCGCACAGCTCCATCACCACACCCGCGTAGAACTCGACGTTGGTGTGCAGTTCCCGGCCGGGCTTGAGCTCGGCGAGCAGCGCCTCGACCCGCTCCTCCACCTGCACCGCGAAGTCCACGAGCGGCCCGCCGAACCCCCGGGCGACCTCGCGCAGCATCCGCGAACGCGGGTCCTCGGTGCGGTAGACCGGGTGCCCGAATCCCATGATCCGCTCCCCCGAGCGGACCCGTTCGCGGATCCAGGCGTCGATACGGTCAGGACTGCCGATGGCATCGAGAGAGTCCAGCGCCCGGCTGGGTGCGCCGCCGTGCAGCGGCCCGGAGAGCGCGCCGACCGCGCCCGCCAGGCAGGCCGCGAGATCCGCACCCGTGGAGGCGATGACCCGGGCGGTGAACGTCGACGCGTTGAACCCGTGGTCGACGGTGGAGATCAGATACCGCTCGATGGCACCGGTACGCGCGGGGTCGGGCTCCTCGCCGGTGAGCATGTACAGGTAGTTGGCGGCGTACGGGAGGTCGTCCCGCGGCTCGACCGGTTCCAGGCCGCGGCCGATACGGTGCAGCGCGGTGAGCACGGTGGGCACCGCGGCGCATGCGGCGAGCGCGTCAGCACCACGCTGCCGGGCGTCGATGTCGTAGAGAGGCTGGAAGTCCGCTGCCGCACCGAGCAGGGAGAGCGCGGTACGCAGTCCGGCAAGCGGGCCGCTGCGGGCGCTGGCACGGGCGATGCCGGGCAGTGCGTCCCGTACGGCGTCGGGCAGGTGACGCAGCGCCACGGTCTCCGCCTCGAAGGCGGCGCGCTGCTCCGCGTCCGGCAGGTACCCGCGGAGCATCAGGTGCCAGACGTCCTCGAAGGTGCGGCTCTGCACGAGCTCCACGGCGGAGTACTGGCGGTAGTGGTAAAAGCCTTCCCCGCCCCGTACGTCCCCCAGCTCGGTCTCGGTGACGATCACTCCCGCAAGCCCGCGGGGCGCGTCGAACGTCGCATCGGCCTCGGCAATCGGCATGACGGTCCTCCCTGTCTCTCCTGGGCGTTCCCCATTGACTTGACTGTCCATTCTGGACTGGATGGCTGTCAATATTGATTGAATCAACACATGCCCATGATCAATCGCTATGGTGGAGTACATGGCGGACCAGGGAACGGATGAGGGGCGGGACGTTGTGGGTGACGGGGGTGGCGGCCGGACCAATGAGGGCGATCTCGATGTCGGCGGTAGTGGCAAGACCGGCGGGGTCGATCTCGGTGCCTGCGGTGGCGGGATCGACGGAGACGATCTCGGCGGGGTCCATGGCGGCGGGGGCGACGGGGGCGAACTCGGTGTCGGCGGTGGTGGTGGCAAGGTCGGCGGGGGCGATGCCGACGACGGCGGGCGCGAACTGGGTGCAGGCGATGGCGGCCGCCAGACCAGCGGGGGCAGTGCCGACGGCGACGGCGACGGGCGCGAACTCGGTGCAGGCGATGGCGGTCAGACCGGCGGGGGCGGTGCCGACGGCGACGGCGACGGGCGCGAACTCGGTGCACGTGATGGCGGGGTCGGCGGGGTCGGCGGTGACAACGGAGGCTTCGGCGACGACACCGGCACCGGGCGTGGCAACGGCGACAGCGGACCCGATGGAGCCGATGGAGCCAGTAAAGGTATCTGCGCAGCCGGCGGTGGTTTCGGCAGCGGAGGGGACGTAGACGGTCCCGATGGCGGTGTCGGCAGCACCGGAGATATCGATGACGAGCGGCGGCTGACCACCAGGGAAGCGGCCGACCGGCTCGGCGTGAAGCCGGAGACGATCTACGCCTACGTCAGCCGCGGCCAGCTGACCAGCCGACGCGCACCCGGCGGCCGGGGGAGCACCTTCGACATCGGGGAAGTGGACGCCCTCGCCCGCCGCGGCGGGCGCCGCGAGCCGTCCGCCGGCAGCGGCGACTTGGCACTCCGTACCGGCATCACCCTCATCGACGCGGACCGCTGCTACTTCCGCGGCGTGGACACGACGGAACTGGCCGACCGCTACGGCTACGAAGAGGTCGCCGAGTGGCTCTGGACCGGCGTACTGCGCCCCGGTGTTCACTTCACCGCCCCGGAGGAAGCCCTCTCGGCCGCCCGGCGGGCCGTCGACGCACTGCCCGCCCACAGCAGCTCGATGGACCGGCTGCGCGTCGCAGTGGTGGCGGCTGCCTCCGCCGACCCGCTGCGATTCGACCTGTCCAAGGACGCCGTCCTGGGCACGGCGCGCGCCCTCATTCCCGTACTCGTCGACGCACTGCCCCGCCTGCAAAGTGGAACGGACCGCACCTCCTCCCCGATCGTCCGCCGCCTGTGGTCACGCCTCACCGCACAGCGGCCCGACGAGGCGTCACTGCGCGTCCTGGCAGCGGCACTCGTCCTCCTCATCGACCACGACCTCGCCGCCTCCACGTTGGCTGCACGCGTGGCCGCCTCCGCGCGGGCCCACCCGTACACCGTCGTCTCGGCCGGCTTCGGCGCCCTGGACGGCCCGCTGCACGGCGCCGCGAGCAGCCTCACCCACCGCATGCTCCAAGAGGTGCTGGAACGGGGCAGCGCGGCGGCCGTGGTGGCGGACCACCTGCGCGCCGGACGCCGGGTACCTGGCCTCGGCCACCGCATCTACCAGGGCGAAGACCCGCGCGCACGTACCCTGTTCCGCCTCCTGGAGGACGTACCCCAGGCCGCCCCGGCGCTGCGGGCCGCACGCGAGGTGGCCGCCACGACCGCCCGCCACACCGCCCTGCACGCCAACGTCGACCTCGCCCTGGGCGTACTGACCGTCACGGCCAACATGACCCCCGAAGCCGGCGAAACTGTCTTCGCGGTGGCCCGGACCGCCGGCTGGATCGCCCACGCCCTGGAGGAGTACGAGGAACCCCCCATGCGCCTGCGCCCCAGTGGCCACTACACCGGCCCACGCCCACCCCAGCCCCTACCGTGATCCAAACCGCCCCCCCGGGAACACAGCACCCCAACCCCCAAGCCCGCCCCCAGATATGCCGCCCCCGCCCCCCTAGCCCTAGGCCACCACCCCACCCCTCACGGGGGCCTCCCCTCCCCTCCCCCTCCCGCCCCTCACCACCCCCACCACACACCAAGCGCCACCCCACACACGTGATGCAGCACTCGCACCCCCACCACCCCCCTTCCACGCACCCCACACCACGTACCTCACGCCACGCACCCCACACCACGCCTCGCACCTCACATCGCTCGTACTCCGCACCACTCGCACCCTGCACCGCTCGCAACGCCACTTCTCACACACACGTCGCCCATGTCACGCACCACACGATTCGCACCGCTTACGTCACGCTTCACACGCCCCACGCACTGCCCGCGCGACCCACTACTCAGCCCTACGCACCGCCTCGTTCGCTTTACGCACTACTCGCACCACCCGCCTCTCGCACCGCTTACGCAACCCAACACGCAGCACCCGCTCCACGCCCACGCCACTCACCTCACGCGCTGCTCTCATCGCGCCACCCCAACCTCACCGTTCACACCACGTCGCACCGCTTTCACCGAACCGCTCGCGTCACCTCGCTCATGTCACGCCGCCCACTCCCTCACAGTCGAACCTCCATCCCCCAACTCTCTGAACTGCCGATCCCCGCACCCACCAGTCCTCCTGTCCTCCTGTCCTCCTGTCCTCCGAGCCCAAGTATCAAGTTCCGAGCCCCCAATCGCCCGTGCCCTGAACATCGACGGCGGCCCAACGCGAACGACCGCACGGTCGTCCCCACAGACGCCCCCTCGGCGAAGTCGCCCACATCCCCTTCCCCAATGCGGCCCGTCACCCTCCACATTCGCCTCTGAATCCATGCGTTGTCGGTCCCCGATGCCTGCGGTTTCGGTTCGGGATTCCGGTCGCGCCGCAGCAGGTTAGGGTTACCTATGTGAGCACGTGCGCAACCGCTTCCCGCGATGCCGCCGAGCCTGTCGCGGGCACTTCCGCCACCGCCCGGACCTGGCTGCTCGTCGAGCAGACCGGCCCCTGGGGCACCGAGGCACTGTCCGAGAGCCACCTCGATCCCCGCATCGGCCGGGCCTTGGAAGCGGCGGCGGACACCACAGGTGTACGCGTGGCCCTCGTCCGCCGACCGGGCCGGCACGCGGACTGTCACGGAACTCCCGCCCGCAGGGCTTTCCTCGCCCACACCGCACCCAGCCGCCCCTGGATCCGGACCACCTCCGTCACCGACCCGGAAACCCTGCTGCACCTCGACTTCGCCCGGTTGGGTGCGGGTGAGCACGGTGGGCTCTGGGAGCCGTATGACGGTGAACCGCTGGTCTTCGTCTGCACCAACGGCAAGCGTGACCGCTGTTGCGCCCTCCTCGGGCGTCCGCTGGCCTCCGAACTCGCCGACAGCGGCGCCGAGGCGTGGGAAGTCACCCACATCGGCGGTCACCGCTTCTCCCCCACCCTCTTCGTGCTCCCCTACGGCTACGCCTACGGGCGGGCTTCCGCTCCGCTGGTCAAGGAGGCCGTGGCGTCGGCCCGGGACGGTCGGATCCTGCTGGACCACTGCCGTGGCCGCTCGGCTTGGGAGCGCCCGGCACAGGCCGCCGACCTCGCCGTGCGCGAGCTGATACGCGAGGACCGGGCGGACGCGATCGACATCGTGCGCAGTGAGTCTGCGCCGCCTCCTGTCGGCGGCGGGAATGGCACGAACGAGACGACGGAAAGCCGTAGCGACAGGGACCTCACCGCCACGGCCCCGGCATCGCCGACGACCGCCCGCCACGACTCCCCTGCCCCCACCTGGGTCGTCACCGTCGCGCACCGCGACGGCCGGTCCTGGCTGGTCACCGTCCAACAGCGCGCCGACGGCACCCTCGCACCGGTCAGCTGCGGCTCTCCGCTCGGCAGGCCCGCCCGCATGGCCGTACTCTCCGTACGCCCTCTCAGCTGATCCAGCCGCTGGACCGCGTCCCCCGCGCCCTTCGCCCCCTTGGCACCCTTCGCGTCCCCCACTTCCTCCGCACCTATCGCATCTTCCGCGGCGCCTGCCGACAGCACCTGCCATCTTCGCCTTCAAGACACTCATGACGCCCCCTGAATCCTGTGAGTCCTTCGAACCTCTTGAATCTGTTGAACCTCTTCCGGCCGCCCCTGCCCCTCCGCCACTGCAGGGCGGCAGTAACTCTCTGTGACTCCTTGAGATAACCACGCGCGGGAATCTCGCGAAAGCCCTGTGGATAACCCCCCTCGCCGCTTGTTCACTTGCCCACAGGCCCCGCAGCCGCCCAGCCTCGACCTGACTACCGATCCGCTCCCCACCCCACTTACTGTTCGTTCGTATGAGCGAACAGGCCGAGGGCAGCGCGCAGCCGCATACGGACCGGCCCGCCGGCAGCGGGCTGCGTGTCGTGCCGTCGATGCTGCGTACCGTGCGGTCGGCGCTGCGTCTGCGCGTCGGCTGGCCACGCCGCGTCTTCGCGCAGGTGCTGCTGATGCAGTTGGCCATCGCCGCCGGTGTCACGGCGCTCGCCACCGGTCTCTTCCTCGCTCCGCTCGGCGCGCAGCTCGACGACCAGGCGATGCGCCGGGCCTTGGCCATTGCCCAGACCACCGCCGCCGAATCGCGTCTCGACGACGCGCTGGAAAGCTCCCGTCCCGGCCGCCGCGGCCCCGTCCAGAACGAGGCGGAGCGCATCCGCCGTGCCACCGGGGCGGAGTACGTCGTGGTCATGGATACGCACGGGGTGCGCTGGTCGCACACCGATCCGGACGAGATCGGGCGGCATGTCTCCACCGACCCCAGTGGCGTTCTGGCGGGCCGCGAGGTCATGCAGATCGACGAGGGCACCCTGGGCCGCTCCGCGCGCGGGAAGGTGCCGCTGCGGGACGAGGAGGGAAAGATCGTCGGCGCCGTCTCGGTCGGCATCGCGTACGAGAGCGTGCAGCAGCGGCTGCTGAGTACCGTGCCGCAACTGCTCGCCTATGCGGGCGGGGCACTCGCCGTCGGCGCGCTGGCCGCCTACCTGGTCGCCCGACGCCTCCAGCGCCGTACCCATGACCTGGCCTTCTCCGACATCTCCGCCCTGCTCACGGAGCGCGAGGCGATGCTGCACGGCATCCGGGAGGGCTTCGTCGCGCTGGACGCGCACGGTCGCATCCGCCTGCTGAACGACGAGGCGCAGCGCCTGCTGGACCTGCGTTCCGAGGACACCGGTCGGCCCTTGGCGGAGGCGCTGCCACCCGGCCGTACCGCGGAAGTGCTCTCCGGCCGGGTGAGCGGCGCCGACCTGCTGACCGTCAGCGGACAGCGTGTCCTGGTGGCCAACCGGATGCCGACCGACGACGGAGGGGCCGTGGTGACCTTGCGCGACCGCACCGAGCTGGAGCGGCTGGGCCGTGAACTGGACGGCACCCGTGGGCTGATCGACGCGCTGCGCGCCCAGGACCACGAGCACGCCAACCGCCTCCACACACTGCTGGGCCTCCTCGAACTGGGGCTGCACGAGGAGGCCGTGGAGTTCGTGACCCAGGCGGTGGGCGTGCACCGGGCGACGGCCGAGCAGGTCACCGAGCGGGTGCACGATCCGTTGCTGGCGTCCCTTCTGGTCGGCAAGGCGACGGTCGCCACCGAACGCGGCGTCTCATTGAGCATCGCGCCCGGCAGCCACCTGCCGGACCGCGTGGTGGACCCGCACAGCCTGGTCACTGTCCTGGGCAACCTGATCGACAACGCCCTGGACGCCACGGCCGGAGCTCCCGGGGCATGCGTCGAGGCCGAAGTGCGCGCCGAGGGCCGTACCGCGGTCGTCCGGGTCCGTGACAACGGTCCCGGAGTGCCGGAGGCCCGGCGCACGGAAATCTTCACCGAGGGCTGGACGACCAAGGAACCTCCTGCACACGGACAGCGCGGTATCGGCCTCCCGCTCGTACGCCGCCTGGCCGAACGGTACGGGGGGACCGCCAGGGTGGCCGAGAGTCCCGGCGGGGGCGCGGAGTTCAGCGTCACGCTCCCCGACGCGCTGTCCGACGCGCTCTCGGAGGAGGCGCCGGACGGTGGCACCGCGGTGGAAGCGGACGAGAGGGATGCGCGAGCCCCGGAGGGCCGCACACCCGAGGGCAGCGGCGCCGATGGCGGCTCAGGAGGCGCGCGGTGATCGACGTACTGGTCGTGGACGACGACATACGGGTCGCCCAGATCAACGCCGCGTATGTCGCGAAGGTTCCGGGTTTCCGCGTCAGCCGCCTCGCCCACTCCGCCACCGAAGCCCTGGACGCCCTGGAGACCGCCTCCGTCGATCTCGTCCTGCTGGACCACTACCTGCCCGACGGGACCGGCCTCCAGCTCGTCGCGCGGCTGCGGCAGCGCGGTCTGCAGACCGACGTGATCATGGTGACCGCGGCGCGTGACATCGTTACCGTCCAGGCGGCCATGCGTCACGGGGCGCTGCAGTACCTGGTCAAGCCGTTCACGTTCGCCGGGCTCCGGTCCAAGCTGGAGGGTTACGCGGCCCTGCACCGCACCTTCGAGGGCGGTGGCCAGGCCGAACAGTCCGAAGTCGACCGGCTCTTCGGGGCGCTGGGTTCCGTGAACGCCGGTTCCGCGGAGCTGCCCAAGGGGCATTCGACGGCCACCGCCGACCGCGTCCGGTCCGTCCTGCGCACGGCGGACGCGCCGCTGTCCGCCCAGGAAGTGGCCCGGCAGGCGGGCCTGAGCCGGCAGACCGCGCAGCGGTACCTCAAGCTTCTCGAACGGGCCGGACGGGTCCGCCTCAGTCTCCGGTACGGGGAGACCGGCCGCCCCGAACACCGTTACGTCTGGGTCTGACGGCCAGGCACCGTTCTCCAGAAGCTCGCTTCACCCCATCAGGTGATGGACGAGCCGGGCGGTTGTGCGAGACCGTGCCGGTAGGCGTAGTGGATCGCCTGGGCCCGGTCCCGCAGCCCGGCCTTGGCGAAGAGGTTGTTGATGTGGGTCTTCACGGTCGCATTCGAGACGTGCAGCGACCGGGCGATCTCCGGGTTGGAGAGTCCCTCGGCGACCAGCCTCAGCACCTCCGTCTCACGCGCGGTCAGTCCGTCCGGCGGCTCGGCCGACGCTGCCGGGACGGCCGTCCGTACGGCCTCCGCGAACCGCTCCAGCAGCCGCCGCTGCACCTTCGGCGACAACCCGGCCGCACCCGACAGCACATCCTCGACGGCCCGGACGATCTCGTCACCGTCCGCGTCCTTCGTCAGGTAGCCCCGGGCGCCGGCCTCCAGCGCGGGGAAGAGGTGGTCGTCGTCCGCGTAGGTCGTCAGGACGACGACTTCGGTGCCCGGGTGCTCCGTCCGGATCCTCCGGGTGGCCTCGACACCGTCGCAGCGGGGCATCCGAAGGTCCATCAGCACGACGTCCGGGGCCAGTTCGGCGGTGAGCCGTACCGCCTCCTCACCGTCTCCGGCCGAGCCCACGACTTCAATGCCCGGCAGCAGCCCCAGCAGCATCACGATGCCCTCACGCACCACCGTCTGGTCGTCGGCGACCACGACCCGCGCCGTCATACCGGCACCCTCAACCGCACCACGTAACCCTCCTCGGCGGGACCGGAGTCCAGCGTTCCACCGAGGAGTTCGGCGCGCTCCCGCATCCCCAGCAGACCGTACCCGGAACCGGACGAACCGAGATCGTCGAGGGTCCCCGGTCCGCCACCGCGGAGTTCCCTGCGCGCGGCGGAATTCCGCACCTCCAGTTCCACTTCGGCCTCCGCATAGGTGAGCCGTACGGTCACCCGCGCGCCCGGAGCGTGCTTCCGTACGTTCGTGAGCGCCTCCTGCGCCACCCTGCGCAGCGCGAGGCCGGCTTCGGGCGACAGCTCTCGCCGCTCCCCCGTCACCTCCAGGCGGGCGTTCTCAGCGGCGGTCAGGTGGCGCAGGAAGTCCTCCACCGGCGCCATCTCACCGCGCAGCGCCGACAGGGCCTGACGCGTGCCGTCCAGGCCCTCCCTGGCCATGCCGCGCGCCGCCACGACCCGCTCCAGGATCTGCTGCCGGTCCGCCTCCAGGTCACCGCTGCGCTGGATCAGCAGCCGCGCCGCCTCCAAGTGCACAAGTTGCGCGCTCAGACTGTGCGCGAGTACGTCGTGGACTTCACGGGCGATGCGTCCGCGCTCGGCCAGCGCGGCCGTCTCCGCCTCGGCCTTACGGGCGGCTCGCTCCTGGGTCAGCAGCCGCTGCGCGTTGCCCCGCGCCTCGGAGTCCAGCCGTACGACGTACCCGGCCAGTCCGAGCCCGATGACGGTCGCCGTGATCGACAGCCAGCCGTCCGGGCTGCGCGAGGCGTACGCCGCCAGGGAGGCGACCATGCACGGCACCGCCGCCGCCAGCGGCAGCCGCCCCATCGAGACGATGGCGCTCGCGCCCCACACCACGGTGGCCGGCACCCTCGCGCCTTCCATGTGGAACCAGAACGCGCCGGTCTCCAGAAGCGCCAGCAGCCCGAGCGCCGGCCACAGCCGGTGCTCCAGCGTCGTACGGAAGAACCCCCACAGGAGCAGGAGGCAGACCGCGACCGCGGCCAGCCCCAGCACCGCTCCCGTGTCGCGGAACGCCTGGTCCGCCAGGGCGCTCCACAGCAGACCGGCCATGATCACGGTGCGGATGGCCCTGCCGATCCACACCCGGGTCCGGCTCGAAGCCTGGCGGGAGAGCGCTTCCCGCGAGGGCCAGCCCGTCCAGAAACTCAGCGGCACAAACGATCCTTCCGGCACGGTGCTCCCGGGGCTGGGCCGCCGGCACGTACGGCCGGGACGCGGGACCGCGGTCTCAGCCACCGGCAGCAACACGGTACGTCGGCCGGAGCTGCTGGGCACGCCACATCAGGGTGCCTGTACGGGCGAGCAGCGTGGCGGCCACGGACAGCATCGTGGCCTGAGTGCCCAGGTGGACCCCCACCAGCACCGCGACCCCGTACAGGCCGAACCGCAGCCCCGCCCCGAGGACCCAGGCCACGGCGGTGACCACGCGGCCGGCGGACCAGACCTGCCCGTCCGCGTCCGTCCAGATCCGCGTGGTCCAGGCCCAGGCGGCGCCGGTGAGCAGGCCGAGGACCACGCCGACGGCCAGGAGGGCGGCCGATCCGGTGGGGTGCGCGCTGTCGATCAGGCCCGGTTCGCGGACCGCCAGGAAGCCGAGGACGGCGGGCAGCAGCCACCAGCTCCTGCCCTCCGACGTCAGCCGCTGCGGCTTGAACTGCCGCACGACCACCAGCGTGATGACCGCGACGATGACGAGAACGTTGAGCAAGTCGCTCATGACCTGGGCCTCCGGGGTACGGGAACAACAACCGCCCCGACGCTACGGAGCGGACCCCGCCGACCGGATCGGCGTGCGGGTGGGCTCCGGGTGGAAAACGCGGCGGGCGCCTCTCCACCCGTGGGTGGAGAGGCGCCCGTACCGGCGCGTGCAGGGGCTTCACGCGCCCCCACGGCGGCTCGTCACGTGTCGATGCGCGAGAGGTCCAGCGTGGCGGCGGAGCTGGTGATGAATTCCCGGCGCGGGGCGACCTCGTTGCCCATGAGCAGGTCGAAGGCCTTCTCGGCGGCCTCCAGGTCGCTGATGTTGATCCGGCGCAGGGTGCGGTGGCGGGGGTCCATGGTGGTCTCCGCGAGCTGGTCGGCGTCCATCTCGCCCAGTCCCTTGTAGCGCTGGATGCTGTCCTTGTAACGGACGTTCTTGCGCTGCAGTTCCAGCAAGGTCTGGCGCAGCTCGTTGTCCGAATACGTGTAGATGTACTTGTCCTGGCCCTTCTTGGGCTGGGTCAGCTCGACCCGGTGCAGCGGCGGCACGGCCGAGAAGACCCGCCCCTGCTCGACCATCGGACGCATGTAGCGCTGGAAGAGCGTCAGCAGCAGGCACCGGATGTGCGCGCCGTCGACATCGGCGTCCGCGAGGAAGATGACCTTGCCGTAACGGGCCGCGTCGATGTCGAAGGTACGGCCGGAACCCGCTCCTATGACCTGGATGATCGCGCCGCACTCGGCGTTCTTGAGCATGTCCGAGACCGACGACTTCTGGACATTGAGAATCTTGCCGCGGATCGGCAGCAGCGCCTGGAACTCGGAGTTGCGCGCCAGCTTGGCGGTGCCCAGTGCCGAGTCGCCCTCGACGATGAACAGCTCGCTGCGCTCGACGTCGTCACTGCGGCAGTCGGCCAGCTTCGCGGGCAGCGAGGAGGACTCCAGAGCCGTCTTGCGGCGCTGTGCCTCCTTGTGCTGGCGGGCCGCGATGCGGGTACGGGCCGCCGCGACGATCTTGTCGAGGACGGCTCGGGCCTGCTGCTTGGCGTCCCGCTTCGTGGAGGTCAGGAACGCCTTGAGCTCCTTGGCGACGACCTGCGCGACGATCCGGGAGGCGGCCGAGGTGCCCAGCACCTCCTTGGTCTGGCCCTCGAACTGGGGCTCCGCGAGCCGTACGGTGACGACCGCGGTGAGCCCCTCCATGGCGTCGTCCTTGACGACGTCGTCCTCGGCGACGCGCAGGAGCTTGGCCGACCGCAGCACCTCGTTGACGGTCTTGGCCACGGACCGTTCAAAACCGGACACGTGCGTGCCGCCCTTGGGGGTGGCGATGATGTTGACGAAGGACCGGACGGTGGCGTCGTAGCCGGTGCCCCAGCGCAGCGCCACATCGACGCCCAGCTCCCGGGTCACCTCGGTGGGGGTCATGTGGCCGCGGTCGTCCAGGACCGGCACGGTCTCCTTGAACGTGCCCTGCCCGGACAGCCGCAACACGTCACAGACGGCCTTGTCCTGCGCCAGGTACTCGCAGAACTCGCTGATACCGCCGTCGTACCGGAAGGTTTCCTCCGTCGGGCCCTCGCTCTCGACGCCGCGCTCGTCCCGTACGACGAGGGTCAGGCCGGGCACCAGGAAGGCCGTCTGGCGCGCCCGCGCGTGCAGCGTCTCCAGGGAGAGCTTGGCGTCCTTGAGGAAGATCTGCCGGTCGGCCCAGTAGCGCACTCGCGTACCGGTCCGGGTCTTGGGGATGCGCTTGCCCTTGAGCAGGCCGTTGGCCGGATCGAAGGGGGCGTCGGGGCCGGACTCGGTGAAGATGCCGGGCACGCCGCGGCGGAAGCTGATCGAGTGGGTCTTGCTGTTGCGGTCCACCTCGACGTCCAGCCGGGCGGAGAGCGCGTTGACGACCGAGGCGCCGACGCCGTGCAGACCGCCGGAGGCCGCGTACGAGCCGCCGCCGAACTTGCCGCCGGCGTGCAGCTTGGTCATCACGACCTCGACGCCGCTCAGGCCGGTCTTGGGCTCCACGTCGACCGGGATGCCGCGGCCGTTGTCCCGGACCTCCACCGAGCCGTCGCCGTGGAGGACGACGTCGATACGATCGCAGTAGCCGCCCAGTGCCTCGTCGACGGAGTTGTCGATGATCTCCCAGAGGCAGTGCATCAGGCCGCGGCTGTCCGTCGAGCCGATGTACATGCCCGGACGCTTGCGGACGGCCTCCAGTCCCTCCAGGACGAGCAGATGCCGCGCGGTGTAGTTGGACCCGTCCCGGTCAGCCCCGGTCAGCACGGCGGTGGACGGCACGGACATCTCGGCGGTCACGCGGTTCGCTCCTCGCTGAATTACTGGCGGTCCGCATTCCGCGGACCCGGTCGTGGCGGTGTCGCCGGTGAGAGCGTACCGAGGCCCGGTAGAGCCGATGTGACGCCACCCGTGACGGTGTCCATGGTAGTAGACTTTCGTTCAGGTGTTCGATCCCTCGTTGGAGTGAGAGCGCGGTGCCGCGCACATCACGTTCCCTTCGAGGCATGAACCATTTAGGCTCCGGGCACGTCCTCTTGAACAACCGGCAAGCCAGCCGGGAGGACAAAAGCCCAGCAACCAACGTGAATCAGACCACCACGCAATACGGCTCATTCGCCGCCACCCGGCAACACCCGGCCCCCTTGGAAAAAAATTTTCAGGGAATAGGCACGAGCGGGAACGTTTTCGGCCTGGTTGGATGTTGACCCTGGTACGACAGCTCGTCGAGCTAGAGAAGAGGCGACGTGACTACTGTTCTGACCCCCGCGAGCCCGCTGACGGCCGCTGACCGCTGCGACCGCTGCGGCGCCCAGGCATACCTGCGCGTCGTCCTGATGTCCGGCGGCGAACTGCTCTTCTGCGCCCACCATGGCCGCAAGTTCGAGCCAGAACTCAAGAAGATCGCCGCGGAAATACAGGACGAGACGGAGCGGCTGACCGCCCCTCCCGCGTCTGCTTCCGATGAGGAACGCTGACACATCGCATCCGACGACGAGCGAGCAGCGGCCTAGGGCCGTGCGGCGGGCGGCCCCCCGGCACCACCGGGGGGCCGCCCGCACTCGTCAGCTCCCGCACCGAGACCGCCGTCGGCCCGCAGTGCCGACGCGGCCACGACGGCTGCGCCGTCAAGCGCCCCTCGCGGCGCCCTGAGGCCCTGCCGCCACACGCGTGGCACCGTGGCCGGGATGCCCGCTCCACGGCCCTCAGCCGGCCCCGTGGGCGGTCACGTGCTTGATCATTGCTGAGATGCGGGTATAGACGCCCGGCTTGCCCACCTTCCCGCAGCCCGTCCCCCAGGACACCAGCCCCACCAGACGCCCCCGCGCCACCAGCGGCCCCCCGCTGTCGCCCTGGCAGGCGTCCCGGCCGCCGCTCGGCACCCCCGCGCACAGCATGGAACCGGACAGATACCTACCGTCCGCATTGCCCGGATACGCTCTGCTACAGGCCGCGTTCGAAAACATTTGGACCTGCGCCGAGCGGAGCGTGGACGCGTACGAGCCGTTGCCGGTGGTGTCGCCCCAGCCGTACACGTTCGCCTTCGTGCCCGCCTTGTACGCGGGGTCACCGGCCTTGGCCATCGGGAGCGCCCGCCCCTTCGGCATCTGCTTTCCGAGCGTGAGGACGGCGATGTCACCGGCGTTGCTGTAGCTGTCGTACGTCGGGTTTACCCAGACCCGCCGCGGCACCAGCTCCTCCCCGCCCCTGCCCCGCATGTCCTCGCGCCCCACGATGATCCGCAGGTCCCTGACCTGCTGCCACTCCACGCCCAGTACCGCGCGGCTCAGGCAGTGCGCCGCCGTGACCACCGTCGCGCGGCCGACCAGCACACCGCCGCAGAACTGCCCCGACCGGTCGGCGCCGAACCGGGAGCGGGAAGCGATGGCGACCATCCACGGGTTGTCGGAGACCTTCACCTGCCGGCCGCCCACGACCGCCGCGTCCGCCTGCGCGGTGACCGGTACGGCGAGAACCAGGACGAGGGCCCCGAGGGCGGCCCGGACATAGCCACGCATACACGCTCTCCTGACTGTGCGGAAGTGTTCGCACACCCAGGGTGAGTCAGTTGGGCGCATCACGCACCCGGACACACCGCGGGCCCGGCCCCCACCGAGGGGGACCGGGCCCGCAATGCACTCGTACGGCCGTCCGGAGTGACCGTTTCCGGATCAGTCCAGGTAGTCGCGGAGCACCTGCGAGCGCGACGGGTGACGCAGCTTCGACATCGTCTTGGACTCGATCTGACGGATCCGCTCACGCGTGACGCCGTAGACCTTGCCGATCTCGTCCAGCGTCTTGGGCTGGCCGTCGGTGAGACCGAAGCGCATGGAGACCACGCCCGCCTCACGCTCGCTGAGCGTGTCCAGGACCGAGTGCAGCTGCTCCTGCAGCAGCGTGAAGCTGACCGCGTCGGCCGGCACGACCGCCTCGGAGTCCTCGATCAGGTCACCGAACTCGCTGTCGCCGTCCTCGCCCAGCGGGGTGTGCAGCGAGATCGGCTCACGGCCGTACTTCTGGACCTCGATGACCTTCTCGGGGGTCATGTCCAGTTCCTTGGCCAGCTCCTCCGGGGTGGGCTCGCGGCCCAGGTCCTGGAGCATCTGGCGCTGCACACGGGCCAGCTTGTTGATGACCTCGACCATGTGGACGGGGATACGGATCGTCCGGGCCTGGTCAGCCATGGCGCGGGTGATCGCCTGGCGGATCCACCACGTCGCGTACGTGGAGAACTTGTAACCCTTCGTGTAGTCGAACTTCTCGACCGCACGGATCAGACCGAGGTTGCCCTCCTGGATCAGGTCCAGGAAGAGCATGCCGCGGCCGGTGTAGCGCTTGGCCAGCGAGACCACCAGACGGAGGTTGGCCTCCAGCAGGTGGTTCTTGGCGCGGCGGCCGTCCTCGGCGATGATCTCCAGCTCGCGCTTGAGCTTCGGCGCCAGCTTGTCGGAGTTGGCCAGCTTGTCCTCGGCGAACAGGCCCGCCTCGATGCGCTTGGCGAGTTCGACCTCCTGCTCGGCGTTGAGCAGCGGGACCTTGCCGATCTGCTTGAGGTAGTCCTTGACCGGGTCGGCGGTGGCGCCGGCCGCGGCGACCTGCTGTGCGGGGGCGTCGTCCTCGTCGTCGTCGGACAGCACGAACCCGGCGTTCTCGGCGCCCTCGGGCACCTCGGCCGCGGCCTCGCCCTTGCCGGCCGGCGCCGCCTCCTCGATCGGCTCGTCGTCGAGGAGCTCGTCGACGTCCTTCTTGGCGGCGGTCTTCTTCGCCACGGTCTTCTTGGCGGCGGTCTTCTTCGCGACCGTCTTCTTCGCGGCGGCCTTCTTGGCCACCGCCTTCTTCTCGGGCCCGCCCTCGGCCTCGCCGTACGACACGTCACCCATCGGGGCGGCCGCGGTGGTGGCCTTCTTAGCCGTGGCCGTCTTGGCCGCGACGGTCTTGGTGGCGGTGCGCTTCGCCGGACTCTTCGCTGCGACGCTCTTGCGGGTGCGCTTGGGCGCCTCTGCGGCACTGACCATCAGCGTCACACCCTCCTCGTCGAGGATCTGGTTGAGGCTGCGCAGAACGTTCTTCCACTGGGTTGGCGGAATCTGGTCAGCCTCGAAGGCCCGACGCACGTCATCGCCGGCGATCTGCCCATCAGCCTTTCCCCGCTCGATGAGCGCCATCACTGACTCGGACTCGGCGATCTCCGGCGGGAGCGTACGGGATGTGCTGGCCGACACGAACAACCTCTCGGAACGATGGAAACGGCTTCCGACCCCGTCCACGGTGGATCGGAGCCGACGACCGTCGGCGGGGATGGACCGACGGCGCAGGGGAAGCCGGGGAGTTGAACAGCGCCGAAAACGCCGCTCGCATTCCCTCCTCGGCTATCACCTCTTAAGTCATCGCGCCTCCCCGGCGAGCGTTACGCCCAATCTGCGTGGCCCGAGTCACACCGCATAACGAGACATTCCCCCCTCTACGGTGCGCAATCCTCCCAAGCAAACGCCGGGCCCGGATGATGCTCCCGGGCCCGGCGGCCTGACGTACAGCGGCCCGCGCCGGCCGCTCGCTGGCGGCGGCGCGCTGTCGTGGGTCCCACGCCCACGTCCGTGCGCTCCGCCGGCGTCCGCACGCCCTGTGCGCCCCCATGCACTCCGTGCGCCTGGCGTCCGCCCCTCGCGCCCCGGGTGGCCCGCACGTTCCCCGGCGGGCCGTCCCGCGCTCCGGCGGTCCGTCCCGTACGGACGCGCCTCCCGCTCGCGTACGGGTACGCGCCTCTCGGCCGGGCTACCCGGTCGGTACGGGCCTCCCCGGGTGAGCGGGGATCTTCGGCGGCGCCGGCCCCTCAGTGCTCGCGGGGCGGCGGGACGGTGTGATCCCCGGCACCGCCGGCGCCCTGGCCGCCGGTCTCGCCGTGGGTGGTCAGCAGGGCGCGCATCGCGGACTCGGCGCCCGCCGCGTCACCGGCGCCGATCGCGTCGACGATCCGCATGTGCTGGCCCACGGTCTTCTCCGCGGGCCGCTCACAGCCACCGGACGGGCCGCCCGAGACGTGCAGGGCGGAGGAGACGATGCCGGAGAGGTGCTCCAGCATCCGGTTCCCGGCGAGCTGGAGCAGCAGGGTGTGGAACTCGGCGTCGGCGCGGCCGAAGGTCAGCGCGTCACCCTGGGCAGCGGCGTGGCCCATGATCTCGCCCATGTCGGCGAGGCGCTGCTGGATGTCGTCGCGACCGTGGCCGGCGGCGAGCCGGGCGGCGAGGGGTTCGATGGTCCAGCGCAGCTCGGACAGTTCACGACGCTGGTCGTCGCGCTGCGGGCCGTACGCCCGCCACTCGATGATGTCCGGGTCGAGCAGGTTCCAGTCGCTGACCGGACGCACCCGGGTGCCCACGTTCGGGCGGGCGCTGACCAGGCCCTTGG
Organism: Streptomyces sp. NPDC045470; assembly: GCF_040646595.1. Lineage (NCBI taxonomy): Bacteria > Bacillati > Actinomycetota > Actinomycetes > Kitasatosporales > Streptomycetaceae > Streptomyces > Streptomyces sp. NPDC045470. Next base: position 104,432 of record NZ_JBEZAN010000014.1, on the reverse strand, counting down.
CCTCCAGGACGCGCAGCGACTCACGGACCACGGTGCGGGAGACCTCGAAGCGCTGGCCGATCTCCTCGGGGACGAGCGGGCGGTCCGCCCCGAGATCGCCGGAGACGATCATCTGGCCGAGCTGCTGGACGAGTTGGCCGTGCAGCCCGCGTCCGCGGTTGCCCGCCGCGCGGCGGCCGGCCCGGGCCATGTCCGCCTCGGGCCCGTCCCAGACGGGCGGCACGCGGTCGGCCCGCTCGGCGCCCGGAGCGTGGGCGACACCGCCGGCGCCGGGTGCTCCCGCGGCGGCGTAGGAGTAGCGGTCAAGCTCGCCCGGGCCGGTGAGGCCGGCGTCGGCGGGGCGAGCCGCGGTCATCATGGTGTGCGCAAGGGTACTCACGCATCATTTGTCGGCGACGCCCCCGGACCCCTTGAGGTCTTTGGTGAAAAGCACACGAAAGGGTGATCGCCCATCATTCCCCAATTGACGCTTTATCGGAAAGAAAGGTGCTCCCCACGGGACGGCCCGGCCACTGTCGCGCCAACAGCGCACGAAAGCGGCCCGTGAAGGTCAGCGGGCCCTCCTCCGCAGCGCGGTCAGGGCGTAAGCGAGGGCCAGCGCGGCGAGCGACAACGACAGCGCTCCGCCCACTGGTTGGGCCGCCAGTCGCAGCGCCACCTCGACGGCCTGGTCGAACCCGGACGGCCACTGCACCAGCGCCGCCGAGCGCAGCCGAGCGGGGACTCCCACCAGGGACCGGGCCGCCGGTGCGGCCAACGCATGCTGTACGAGCGGCAGCACGAGCACCGGTACGGCCAGGACCACGGCCAGCCCCGTCGCGGTGGACCGGAAGACACCGGCCGCCAGCACACCCGCCCAGGCGCAACCGACCAGGAGGGCCGTCCAACTGGCGGCCAGCACCTTCACATCGTTCCCGGGCGGCAGGCCCGCGGAACCGAACAGGCCGTACACCGCCAGGCCGTCGAGCAGCAGCGTACCCATCGCGAGCAACGCCGCCGCGCCACCGCTGACCAGCAGCTTGGCCGCGAGCAGGCCGAGGCGGCGGGGCACCGTGCCCTGTTCGGGAGCGAGCGCCGGATAGCGGAACTCCTGGCCGAAGGAGAGCGCCCCGATCAGCCCGGCCGCGAGCGCCACCGGAGGGAACGGAAGTTGACGCGGCCAACCGGTGAGCACATGCACCCGGGAAGCGTCCCCGGCACGGGCCAGCACCAACGCGAAGATCAAAGCCACCGCCAGCGCCAACACGATCACCAGGGGACCGGCGGGGTCGGTCGCGGCGCGGCGGAGTTCGTACCGCAACGGCCATTCCGGGCCACGGCCCGACAGCCGCAGGCTGACGAGCTTCCGGGCCGCGCCTTCCGGCGAAGCCGGGGCGGGGCCGGGAGAGCCTGGGGCAAGGGAGGCGCGGAGGGGTTTGAGGGGTTTGAAGGTGGAGGTGGAGGTGGAGGCTGAGGTGGAAGAGGTGCGAGATGGTGGTGAGGCGGGGAGGGGCGAGGCGTTCGGGTGGGGCAGGGCGGGTGACGGAAGTACGTACGTGGAGGGCGTCGCGTCGTCCGAGCCGGATGGCGGGGCGGGGGCGGAGGTCGAGACAGAGGCGGGGGCAGGGGCAGGGGCAGGGGCGGCAGCGACGGTGCATGCGGCTGGCGCCGCGCGCGTCCCGGGGTGCCCGGGGGCTGTGGAGCCGGCGGGAGCCCTGAGAGTCGCGGTAGCCTCCGCAGGTCCAGCGGCACCATGCGCCTCAGCGACATCGGGGGCTGCTCCTCCCGGGGCCGCAGCGGCAGGAGCAGCCGGAGACTGTGCGGCAGGGCGCTGCGCGGCCGGGTTCTGCGCACCCGCATTCTCTGCGGCGGGACTCGTGGCCGCCGGTACGGCGCGGTTCCGGGCGCGGCCGTCGGCGCGATGGAGCGGGGTGACGGGTCCGGTGTCTCCCACCTCGTCGGCGAGCCGGTGCACGAGAATGCCGTGCCGGAACGCCGTGTCGCCCACAGCGGCGCAGCTACTGCCGTAGACGGCGATACGGCTCCCGCTCTCCCGTACGACTTCGACCGCGCGGCCCGCCTGCGGCTCCGCCCCCGGGCGCGCACGCTGCGCCTCGTCGACGAGCAGTGACGCGAGCCGGTCGGCGTGCGGAGAACGGACCACGACACGCGGACGCAGCCGGGTCCGGGCGAAGTCGGTGACCGTCTGGTCCGCGACCAGCCTGCCCTCCTCGACGGTGACCACCCGGTGGCCGAGCCGGGCGGCCGCCCGTGCGTCGCTGGAGGTGACCAGTACGGCACCGCCCTGTGCCGCATAGCCCTGCAGCAAGCCGTGCAGCCACGCCGCCTCGCGCGGGGACACGTCTCGGGAGGGCTCGTCGAGGAGGAGGGTGTGCGGGTCGCCGAGGAGCGCGGCGGCCAGGCCGAGCCTGCGGTCCATGCCCCGCGAGAAGGCGCCGAGTTTTTCGTCGGCCAGGCCGCTGAGGCCGACGACGTCCAGGACGTCGTCGGCCCGGGATGCCGGAACTCCCGCGGCGGCGCTGAGCATCCGCAGGTGCCCTCGTGCCGTACGGCCGGGATGACCGGGGACGTCCCCGAGGACCACGCCGATCTCGCGGGCCGGGTTCGGCACGCGGTGCAGCGGACGGCCGCGGAAGAGCGCGACGCCACGGCCGCTCTCCAACTGGAGCATGAGGCGCAGCGCGGTGGTCTTGCCGGCTCCCTCGTCGCCGAGCAGGACGGTGATCCGGCCGGCGGGGGCCTCGAAGCTGAGGTCGTCGACGGCGGGGCGCCGCCCCTGGCGGGAGCCGCCGGTCAGCCCGATGGCCTGGATCATCGTGCCCCCCACGGGGTGCGGGACCTCACGGGAGCGGCGGGGAGGAGGTGGGGACTCACCCGGCCACGGTAACCCCGCCTGTCCGTTTTGTCGGTAATGCCCCCCAATTGGTGCCCACGCGTGTCACGTTCTGCCGCCAACGGCGCCGCGTGGCAGGGCCACCCGTCCTTCCCGCCACCGAACGGCCGTCACCCGCCCCGTCGCTCAGACCTCCGGACGCAGCATCGGCGGGTTGAGCAGGGTCGCACCGCCGGCTCGGAACAGCTGTGCCGGGCGGCCTCCCTGACGGGTCGTCGTCCCTCCGGTCGGCACGAGGAAGCCTGGTGTGCCGGTGACCTTGCGGTGGAAGTTCCGGGGGTCCAGGGCCACGCCCCACACCGCCTCGTACACCCTGCGCAGCTCCCCGACGGTGAACTCCTGCGGGCAGAACGCGGTGGCGAGCGAGGAGTACTCGATCTTCGAGCGGGCCCGCTCCACCCCGTCCGCAAGGATCCGGGCATGATCGAAAGCGAGAGGTGCGGACTGCTCGCCCTCGCGGCCCAGGCCGCCGTCCTGGTCGAGGAGTGTGTCGACCGGGGCCCAGCGCGCACTGTGGGCGTCGCCGCCCGCCGTCGGCGCGGGCAGGTCCGGCGCGAGCACCAGGTGGGCGACGCTGACCACCCGCATACGGGGATCACGCTTGGGATCGCCGTACGTGGCGAGCTGTTCCAGGTGCGCGCCGTAGGGCGGCGGCGGGCCCGCCGGGCAGTGGGCGTGCAGCCCGGTCTCCTCGGCCAGCTCCCGGGCAGCGGCGCCCTCCAGGTCCTCGTCGCTCCGCACGAACCCGCCCGGCAGGGCCCAGCGCCCCTGGAACGGCGGCTCACCACGCCGCACGGCCAGCGCGCACAGCGCGTGCCTGCGCACGGTGAGCACGACCAGGTCGACGGTAACGGCGAACGGGGGGAAGGCCGACGGGTCGTAGGGAGACATGGCGCGATCATAGTCGTCCGCCTGACGATAATCAGGCCCTGACGCATCTCACGCCCCCAGTTGCAAGCCATTCGCGGCCTCCTCGACCAGACCGAGGCCGAGTCTGCTGATCCGTACGGCGAACGGCTGCCCGGCGATGCTGAGCCCGGTGAACTGCATGGCGCCGAGCGGCGCGCTGCCGACCGGGCGGACCGCCACGGTCCCCGCCGGGACGTCTGGGCGCACCCCGGCCAGAGCGGTCAGGGCGTGCACCGCGCCCGCGGCGGCCACGGCGGCCGGCCGGCAGGCAGCGGGGTGCGGCACCGGGGCGCCGTCACGGGTGCGCTGCTCACCCGCGTACATCTCCGGCAGCCGGTAGCCGAAGCTCTGTGCCGCGTCGAGGAGCCCGCGGACCAGGGAGGCGGCCTCCTTCTCATGGCCGGCGGCAGCCAGGCCGGCGACGGCCACCGCCGTCTCGTGGACCCGTACGGCACCGCTGCGGTGACCGAAGGGGTTGTAACCGCTCTCCTTGGCTCCGAGCCCCCGCAGTCCCCAGCCCGAGTCCATGGCCGGGCTTCCCAGGAGGCGGGCGAGGCGCTCCGTGCGTACCGCGTCGAGCAGGCCGACGGCTGTGCGTCCGCCGCCGAGCAGGCCGGTGTCCAGGAGGTGGACGGCCGCGGAACCGAGGTGCGGCAGCAGCCGGCCGCCCGGCGTGCGCAGTACGGCCGGGCTGCCACCGCTGCGGCTCTCCACCCAGAACTCCTCACGGAACCGGGTCCGCAGTCCCGCCGCCCACTCCCGCAGCGCGGGCGCTCCCGGTCTGCCGCAGGCGTCGAGGAGGTCGGCGCCGAGCAGCGCGGCGCGGTGCGCGTGTGCCTGGGTCGCGCAGCGGTACGGTCCCCCGGGGGCCGGATCGGGGACGTAGCCGCTGCCTCCGCTCAGGGCTCCGTCACCGGGCACGCTTTCGTCGCTCACCGCCGTACGCAGCCATCTCAGGCAGCCCTCCGCTGCCGGGAGCAGCTGCTCTGTCTCGCGGTCGGGCAGGCCCCAGCGGCGGGCTTCGGCGAGAACCGCGGGGAACAGCAGCGTCGCCTCGACGCCCGTACAGCTGGGTGGGGCGTACGGGCCCGCGTCCCGCAGCGCGCCAGGAATTCGGCCGGAATCCGCCCCCGCTCCGGTCAGTTGGACATGCGCGAGGGTGCGCAGGGTGTTGGCCGCGAGGCGGGTGCCCAGGGGCAGCAACATGCGCGCCGCCCAGAGGGCCTCGGCCGGTGAAAGGCCGCAACGCCAGGGAACCCCACCCGCGATGTACGTGTCCGTGGGTGCACCAGGGCCTCGCATCAGCAGACCGTGGAGATCGTCGAGTCCGGCCGCCAGCAGTGCGTCGGCCCGGGGGTCGTCGCACTGGAGCCGTGCCGCCGACCACGGGCGGGGCGGTTGCTCGCCGCCGCGCGAGGCCGGGAGCGGCGGCCCCGGCCGGCCGGCGAAGGCTCCCGACGTCGCGTGCTCCAGCCGGACCCGCACCTCGATGGTGTGCTGGCCGCCGGGCGGCAGGTCCAGCTCCCAGCACAACAGTCCGGCCGAGGCCATGACGTCGGTGGGGGCCGGGGTCGCGGCGATCACGGCGTGGGCCCCCGCGGCGGACCAGCGCAGCCCCGACCCGTGCACGCTGGCGGGCAGTTCGGGTCCGGCGACACCGACGGCGATCGCGCCGAGATCGGCGAGGTCGGTGCCCAGCCGCAGTTCCACCGGCAACCGCACCCGGCGCGGTGCGCTGCTGTGGAACGTGATGCGTTCGACCCCGTCGGCGGACCGCAGCCGTTCCACGCGCATCTCGGGGTCCGGGCCGCGGTCGACGGCCGTACGGACCGTCCCGACGAACCGTGCGCGGTCGGAGGCGATCAGCCGGCCCTGCACGATCACGGGCTCGGCGCCGCCCGCGCTCAGCTGGCAACGGGACAGGACGCGCCGCCCGGCACGGTAGAAGCCGTCCGTCCCCCGACCGGTGAGCTGGCCCTGTTCGGAGGAGATGGCCAGCGCCGGCAGAGCCACGCAGATCAAGGTCCGGTGGACAGGCTGTGGTTCCGGCGGCCGGGGCACCCCGGAACGGTGATCTCCGGGTGCCCGGCGGGCCGGCTGAGTGGTGGGGACCATGCCTGACACTCTCTGCGCTCCCTGCTGGGGTCTGGGCTCCAAACGGACTGCGCCACAGAGGTGAACGCCAGGGCCGGCGCCCAGGTCACGCCGGCGCTCCCGCACCGGCGGGCTCACGGTCGGCTCCGGTCGGCGTTGCGGGCGGAGCGCCGCCCGCCCCGGCCGGTGCTCGTCCGCGCGGCGGGGCGGGTGCTCCCGCGCGGGCCGCCAGGGCGGTCGGAGCCACCGCAACGTCCGCTGCCACCGGGGCGCCCCGCCCTGCCGGGGCCGCCCGACTCGGCGGGCCGCTCCGCTCCGTCACCGCGGCCGCTCCCGTCCGGCCGGGTCGTCCCCGGAGAGGCGCCGGGCGCAGCCGCCGGGCCGTCCACGAGCACCGGTACGGAGTCATGCCCGGACGCCAGTGCGACTCCGCTCGCCGGTGCGCCATCGGCTCGTTCGTCCCGCTCTTCCCGCTCTTCCCGCAGGCAGCGGCGCAGTGTTTCCGGGTCCAGCCCTTGGTTGATGCCGCGGTGCAGCAGTTGGGCGAAGAGGTACTCGGGATCCAGGGTCAGCGCGCGGCCGAGCGCGACGCGGGCGGACGGCTGGTCACCCGTCGCCCAGGCGACCCAGCCTGCCAGGGAGAGCGGTGCCACGGCGTATTCGGCGTAGCCGCCGACGCAGCGGCGGGAGAGCGCCTGCCACAGGCGCAGCGAGGGTTCGGCGTCGGGCCCCTCCGTCCACTCCGCCGCGCGGTCCCGGGCGACGCGGTCCTGGAGTCCGAGGATGAGACGGGCGGCCTCGGCGTCCGTCAGGAGTGCGTCGTCGCAGGCGTCCCTGGCCCGGCGGCTGCCCGTGGGCGGGTCCTCACGGAACCGGCGGAGCAGGTCGCTCGCCCGGGCCAGGGTCTCCGCCCGTACGGGTGCCGCCGCGTCCTCTTGGATCATGCGCGGGACGAGCGCCTGGGCCTCGGCGTCCAACGCGCTGGTCTGCCCCGCCGCGCGCGGCCCGGTCCAGGCGGTCAGCCGGGCCTCCATCTCGCGCAGCGACCCGCGTACTCGGATGCCCGCGTAGGCAGCGGCGGCGGCCATCACCGACGTACCCGCGGGGGTCAGCGGCGTGCCTGCGGCGGGACAGCAGCGGAAGTCGGGGCAGCAGTAGGACCAGAAGCGGCCGTCGGAGATGCACAGCGCGTCGAGCACCGGGACGTCCAGCGTCCCGCAGGCGACGCGCAGCATCTGCGCGAGCGGGCTGAGGCGCTCCTTCACGTCCCAGCCGCTCTCTCCCTGCGCCGGTTCCTGACAGAGGTAGACGATGATCCCTTCGGGGCGGGAGCGACGCTCCTCGCCGAGCGTCACGAGCGAGCCCGCGAGCTGCTCGGACACGTACCCCCACTGGGTCCGGTCGGTCGGGATGCCGAGGCGGGCCCGGCTGCCGAACCGCCCCCGCTCACCGTGCAGGCCGACGAGGACGATGCTGTCGTCCGGGAAGAAGCCGAGGAGGTACGGCAGCGCGTCGGCCAGCTCGGCCGGGCCGCGCAGGGTGACCCTGGCCTCTTCGGTCTCGTCGCCGTCCTCGGTGTCCTTGGCCGCGGCGGCGGTCGTGGCAGCGGTCAGGGCCGGGTGGGAAGGCGAGGTCGGCCGGTAAGGGACGGCCGAGGCGGACGGGCGGGTCGGTACGGACGGGCGGGGCTGGTCGGAGCGGCCGAGTCGATCGGACTTCGCGGGCTGACCGGACTGACCGGACTGACCGGGACGCTCGGGCTGGCCGGACCGCTTGTACCGACCGAGCTGCTCGGACTGCTCGGACCGCTCGGGCTGGCTGGATGATTCGCTGTGCTGGTTCATGGCTCGAAGGTCCCGCGATCCGCCGCACCGCCGCGACCCCTGTGGATAACTCGCGGGTGACGGAAGTTGTCCACAGCATCGGGCGGCGGTTCGCGCGTTGTCAGTGGCATCGGGTTGCATGGAGCCATGAGCAACGAAGACCTGCGCGCCTCGGCCGATGCCGTCCTCTCCCGCCTCGTCGGGGATCCCGGCGGTACGGCCAGGCTGCGCGAGGACCAGTGGCGGGCGATCGAGGCGCTGGTCGCCGAGCACCGCCGCGCGCTCGTGGTGCAGCGGACGGGCTGGGGCAAGTCGGCGGTCTACTTCGTCGCGACCGCGCTGCTGCGCGAGCGGGGCAGCGGCCCTACGGTGATCGTCTCGCCGCTGCTCGCGCTGATGCGCAACCAGGTCGAGGCGGCGGCCCGGGCCGGGATCCGCGCGCGCACGATCAACTCGTCCAACACCGAGGACTGGGACACGATCCAGGCCGAGGTGGCGGCGGGCGAGGTCGACGTTCTGCTCGTGTCGCCCGAGCGCCTCAACAACCCCGACTTCCGCGACCAGGTGCTCCCCAAGCTGGCCGCCGCCACCGGCCTGCTGGTGGTCGACGAGGCGCACTGCATCTCCGACTGGGGCCACGACTTCCGGCCCGACTACCGGCGGCTGCGTACGATGCTCGCCGACCTCCCGCCCGGTGTGCCCGTGCTCGCCACCACGGCGACGGCCAACGCACGGGTCACCGCCGACGTGGCCGAGCAACTGGGCACCGGCGAGGGGGCGGCCGAGGCGCTCGTCCTGCGGGGCCCGCTGGACCGGGAGAGCCTGAGTCTGGGAGTGCTCCCGCTGCCGGACGCCGCGCACCGGCTGGCCTGGCTCGCCGATCATCTGCACGAGCTGCCGGGCTCGGGGATCATCTACACCCTCACGGTCGCCGCGGCCGAGGAGGTCACCGCCTTCCTGCGGCAGCGCGGCCACACGGTCGCCCCGTACACGGGCAAGACGGAGAACGCGGACCGCCAGCAGGCCGAGGACGACCTGCTCGGCAACCGTGTCAAGGCCCTGGTCGCCACCTCCGCGCTGGGCATGGGCTTCGACAAGCCCGACCTCGGGTTCGTGGTGCACCTCGGTTCGCCGTCCTCCCCCATCGCCTACTACCAGCAGGTCGGGCGTGCCGGGCGCGGTGTCGAGCACGCCGAGGTGCTGCTGCTGCCCGGCCGCGAGGACGAGGCGATCTGGAAGTACTTCGCTTCGCTGGCGTTTCCTCCCGAGGAGCAGGTGCGCCGGACGCTGGACGTCCTGGCGGGATCGGACCGTCCGCTGTCGCTGCCGGCCCTGGAACCGCTGGTGGAGCTGCGCCGCTCACGTCTGGAGACCATGCTGAAGGTGCTCGACGTGGACGGCGCGGTCCACCGGGTCAAGGGCGGCTGGACCGCGACCGGCCGCCCGTGGACGTACGACGCCGAACGCTACGCCTGGGTGGCGCGGCAGCGTGAGGCCGAGCAGCAGGCCATGCGGGACTACGCCACGACCACGGGCTGCCGGATGGAGTTCCTGCGGCGGCAGCTGGACGACGAGGCCGCGGTGCCGTGCGGCCGCTGCGACAACTGCGCGGGAGCCCGCTTCACCGCCGAGGTGTCCGCCGCCTCGCTGGACGCGGCACGTGGCGAGCTGGGGCGGCCGGGGGCCGAGGTCGAGCCGCGGCGGATGTGGCCGACCGGGCTGCCCGCCGTCGGTGTCGACCTCAAGGGACGCATTCCGGCAGGTGAGCAGAGTGCCACCGGGCGTGCGCTGGGCCGGCTCTCCGACATCGGGTGGGGCAACCGGCTGCGGCCGATGCTCGCGGCGCAGGCCCCCGACGGACCGATTCCGGACGATGTGGCGTCCGCGGTGGTGACGGTGCTCGCCGACTGGGCGAAGGGCCCCGGAGGCTGGGCCTCGGGGGCCCCGGACGCCCCGGCGCGACCGGTGGGGGTCGTGACGCTCGACTCCCGTACCAGGCCGCAGCTGGTGCGTTCCCTCGGGGAGCGCATCGCCGCCGTCGGGCGGATGCCGTTCCTGGGGACGGTGGTGTACGGAGAGGACGGACCGGACACCCGGATTCCGCGCAGCAACAGCGCGCAGCGACTGCGGGCGCTGCACGGATCGTTGAGTGTCCCGCCCGAGTTGGCGCAGGCCCTGGCGTCGGCGGGCGGCCCGGTGCTGCTGGTGGACGACTACGCGGACACCGGCTGGACCTTGGCCGTGGGCGCTCGCCTGTTGCGCCAGGCGGGAGCCGCCGGAGTGTTTCCGCTGGTCCTTGCCGTGCAAGGGTGAGGTGAAGGGGGGCGTCGGGCGTCAGAGGCCCGTGCGGCGGGCATGAATGGAGCAGACGCGGCGCCCGATTCCGGCCCTGCGCGCGACGAGTTCATTGCCGCATGTCTGTACGAACGTAAGAATTGGACCCGCTTCCCCGTACCCGCCGTCCGCGGCCCGGTACGGCGGTCCGCAGCCGTGCCCGCACGGCTCGCCGCCGCCCGGTGTGCGGACGCGTAGACGAAGGGAGGACCGTGACTTTCGGCTTCGCCCAGCCCCCGGATGTTTCCCTGCCCACGTCCGCCGATTCCGCCGCCCGGCTGAGCCGCATGCTGGAGCCGTCCGAGTGGGCGTCGGCCGGAATTCCCTTACTGCGCAACCCGCGTGAGGTCGTCACCGGCTTGCACGACCGGCATCTGCCGGGCCTTTCGACGGCCGTCGTGGCGGTGCTCGGGCCTGAGGAACGTGTCGTCGCCAGCGCGTCGTTCGTCCAGCACGCCGCGGCCCCGGACGGCTGGGAGTTCCGCAACGCGCTGCTGGCCCAGCTGCGCCAGGTCGTCCCGCACGACCTGCGGTTACGGGCGCCGGTCCGTACGGCCGTCCTGCTCTACTGCCGGGAGGGCGACCCGCGTTGGACGGAGGCGGACGGTGCCTGGATGTGGGGACTGCGCGACGCGTGCACGTTGCACGGACTTCGCTGCGGCGCGTACATCACGCTGACCCGCGGCGGCTGGCAAGTACTGGGCGAAGGGCGCGGCGGCCGGCGACCGCGCTCCGTCACACGCCCCGCCCACCTGCGCGGTGCGGGGCAGCCGCAGCATCCGAACGTAGCCGAATCGCACGGTCCGGCCGAGCGGCGCACGATGCCGGAACAGGACCCGCCGGAAGGTTCGGAGCAGGCCGGAAGCGCCGCGCTGCCGGAAGCGTCCGGACGCACCGGCGGAACACGGCGGTCCGGACCACCGTCGCCGCCCGGTTCACCGGAACGAAGCGCTCCGGTGGAGCGGTCCCGTTCCGCGGAACGGACGCGCACGCCAGGGCCGCAGCCGCACGCCGGAGAACCGCGGCCCCCTGCGGAACCGCCGCACAACGACGGACGGCGCACGCCACGACGCGGCACGGCCGGCGCACTGGAGGCGAGACGGCGCGCCGCGGCCCGCTGACGGCCCGCGCGCACCCGGCACGAGACGCCCGGACGGCTCGTGGCCGCCGGGCTTCCCCCTGACAGCGCCGGTCAGGCGTGCACGCCCAGGAGGGCGTTGATCCGCTCCGGGTCGCCGCAGACGACCAGGAGCGCTCCGGCCCGGGACATCGCGGCGGGCAGAGCCCGGGCGACGGTCTGCTCGGCGCCACCGTTGACCGCGACGACCACGACGGGCCGTCCGGTCGCACGCTCGGCGGTGGCGTCCGCGTAGAACACGTCGTCCGCGGCATCCTGCTGCGCCCAGTAGGCCGCTTCGCCGAAGGACAGTTCGTGCGCGGCCCACGGGTGCGGCTCACCGGTGGTGAGCACCAGGATGTCGCTCGGCGCACGTCCGGAGTCCAGCAGCAGATCGACGGCCTCTTCGGCGGCGTCGAGCGCGCCGTTCTCCGGGGCCGGGATGAGCTGGATCTGCGCTCCGGAAGCGGCGCCGGCGGCACCGGCGGTCGCAGTGGGCTGCTTGGGGCCCGGGCGCTGCGCCGGAGGGGCGCCGGCCGGCCCGCGGGACGGCGTGGCGGGTCCGGGCTTGCCGGGGCGGGCGCTGGCCGCGGGGGCGCCGCGCGGAGGCGCGGGGCGGGGGCCGGGACCAGGAACAGGACGGGGGGTCGACGCGGTGCGGCCGGCGGCCGGAGTTGCGCGGGGACCCGGGACACTCTCGTGAATCTGAGGCTCCTCGGGGATGAGAGGCATAAAAGGATGTCTATCAAACGTAGGTGCGGAACATGTCATCGGGTACCGAATTCATGCCCGCACCGCTCAGAAGTCGAAGCCGAGTTGGCCACCGGCCTCCAGAGCGGCTGCTTCGGGGGTGCTGCGCACCTTCTTCAGGTGGCGCCAGCGGGGCAGGGCGTCCATGTAGGACCACGACACCCGGTGGTGGGCCGTGGGGCCGTACTCCTCCAACGCCGCACGGTGCGCCGGCGACGGGTAGCCGGCGTTGTCCGCGAAGGCGAAGGCGGCGTGTACGCCCACCAGTTCACCCATCATCGTGTCGCGACGGACCTTGGCGAGCACGGAGGCCGCAGCCACCGCGATGCAGGACTGGTCACCCTTGATGACCGTCCGGACCTGCCAGGGGCCGCCGAGGTAGTCGTGCTTGCCGTCGAGGATGACCGCGTCCGGACGGACCGGCAGCGCTTCGAGGGCGCGGACGGCCGCGAGCCGCAGTGCCGCGGTCATGCCCAGGTCGTCGATCTCCTCCGGGGAGGCGTGGCCCAGGGCGTGCGCCGTGACCCAGCCGTCGAGCACTTCCGCGAGTTCGTTGCGTCGCTTGGGTGTCAGCAGCTTGGAATCGGTGAGTCCGTCCGGCGGGCGGCGCAGTCCGGTGACGGCTGCGCAGACGCTGACCGGGCCGGCCCAGGCGCCGCGCCCGACTTCGTCCACCCCAGCGATGATCTTGGCGCCCGTGGTGGCGCGAAGCGATCGCTCGACGGTGTGGGTTGGGGGCTCGTACGGCATGGCGCCAGCAAGCGTACGCCTAATCGTGGCGGCCGTGCGCACCGGGTGCCACCTGACCGCCCCGCTTCCGCTGCCGATCATCGGTGACAACCCCGGGAGACGGTGGCGCGGGGGCTGACCAGCGACTTTTCGATCAGGCCCGGCCGGGAGGCAGCACCTCGGTACATGGGCGGCCCGCCCGGCGGGAAAGTTGATCAACTATGCGTCTGACGGGCATCCTTGCTCTCCGGCCGCGGCTTCGCCCCCGGCCTCCCGGGCCACGGGCCCAGTCGGAGAGCCACGGCCCGGCCGACGCCCGGGCCTCCCCCGTCACGGCTCCGCCGGAGAGCCGCAGATCAGCCGGAAAGCGTCGGCATCCAGCTCGGCAGCGGTTCCGTGCGGTCCGTCCAGTCCTGGGGCGGTGCGGCACCACCCGCCGCGACGATCCCGCCCACGATGGCGCAGGTCGTGTCCACGTCTCCCCCCGCCTGTGCGGTGGCCCACAGCGCCTGCTCGAAGTCGCCGAGGTGGCGCGCGGCGGCCCACAGCGTGAACGGAACGGTGTCGTGGGCGCTGGTCCGGCGCCCACAGCCCAGCACCGCGGCGACCGTGCCGGCGTTGCCGTAGTCGAGCATGTCCCGGGCCCGCCGCAGACCGGCCTGTACGGCGCTGCGCGGGATCAGCGCCAGGACGCCGTCCAGCAGTGCCTCGGGGGCGGGTGTACGGCCGGGGGCCGCGGCCAGCGCGGCCGCGGCGGCCACCGCCATCGCGCCGACCACCGCTTCCCGGTGCTGGTGGGTGGTGTACGCGGAGATCTCGGCCTGGTGCGTCGCCTGCTCGGGGTCGTCCGCGTACCAGGCACCGAGCGGGGCGATGCGCATGGCCGCGCCGTTGCCCCAGGAGCCCTGGCCGTTGAAGAGCGCCGAGGCCAGCTCGCGCCAGTCGCCGCCCTCCCGGATCAGCCGGAGCATGCGGTTCACGGCCGGGCCGTAACCGCGGTCGAAGTCGTGGTGGTCGGCGAAGGACCGGGCGAGGGCGTCCTGGTCGATACGACCGTGGTCCGCGAGCACGGCGACGACCGAACAGGCCATCTCCGTGTCGTCGGTCCACTGCCACGGGGACGGCGGCAGCTCACGGCGTTTGAGGTTGGGGTAGTTGGCGGGAACGAAGAACTGGGAGCCGAGGGCATCGCCCAGGGAAAGTCCGCGCAGGCTGCTGAGGGCCCGCTCGAAGCGGTCTGCGTCACGGTGGTCGGCGCTCATCGGTGTGCACTCTAACCGGTGATGCCGTACGACTCCGGTTCACACCAGCGCTCGAACGGTCGGTCCAGCGTGTACCGGCCGTTCGGGCCCAGGAGCAGTGAGCGCCACTCCGCGTTCCCCGGATTGGACAGGGATTCGAACTCCGCCACGGTCCAGTGGAACCACCGCATGCAGAAGAGCCGCATGGTCAGCCCGTGCGTGACGATCAGGACGTTGGGCGGATGGTCCGGTTGCTCGAAGCTGCGCCACAGACTCTCCAGGAACGCGCCCACGCGGTCGTACACATCGGCGCCGGACTCCCCCTGCGCGAAGCGGTAGAAGAAGTGGCCGTAGGCGTCGCGGTAGACCTTCTGCAGGCGTACGTCCTCGCGGTCCTGCCAGTTCCCCCAGTCCTGCTCGCGCAGCCGCGGCTCCTCGCGGACCCGGACCCGGTCCATGTCGAGGCCGAGCGCCTGGAAGGTCTGGTGCGTGCGGCGGTACGGCGACACGTACGCGGAGACCCCCTCGTCGCCGAACATCGCACGCAGCGGGCCGCCGGCCTCCTCGGCCTGCCGCAGCCCGTCCTTCGTCAGGCTCAGCGCGTGGTCGGGCTCCCGTTCGTAGACCGTGTCGTCGGTGTTCCCCTCCGATTCTCCGTGGCGGATGAGGACGATGCGTCGGGGCCGTGCCATGCCGCCACCCTAAAACGGTTGCTCTGTACATGCCTCATGCCCCGGTACCCCGCTGTCGCCGGGCCAGCCGCACCGTCGCCATCCGTTCACCCGCCCTCCCCTTCGGTCACCGGTCGCCGCACACCACCCGCCCGGCCCGTATCTCGCACCGGCGGCCGCCGAATCGGCGGCCGAGCAGCCGGTCGTGCGAGACGACGACCAAGGCACCCGGCCAGACGGCGAGCGCCGCGTCCAGCTCCTCCACCAGACCGAGCGCGAGATGGTTGGTCGGCTCGTCCAGAAGCAGGAGGTCTGCGGGGCGAGCCAGCAGACGCGCCAAGGCCAGCCGGCGCCGCTGCCCCGCCGAGAGAGCCCCCACCGGCACCTGCAGATCGCCCTTCCGGAAAAGGCCGAACGACAGAAGAAGTTCGGCGAGCTCTTCCGGGTCACCGGAAAGGCCGTGGCCGAAGGCGGACAGCAGCCGCTCCCGCGGCCGGGCCACCGGTATTTCCTGTGCCAGGTAGCCGATACGCCCCCGCCGCGCGACGGTGCCCGCATCGGGCTGCTGCACCCCCGCCAACACCCGCAGCAGCGTGCTCTTCCCCGCCCCGTTGGCCCCGCGGATCAGCAGCCGCTCCCCAGCAGCGACGGTCAGCGTGTCCACCGTCAGCCTGTTTCCCACCCGTACGCCGTCCAGCTCGACCAGCGCGCCCTCGGTGTCTCCGGTCGCCGGTGCCGCACGGAAGCGGAGGGGCTCCGGCGGCTTGGGGACCGGAGCCGCGTGCAGCCGGCGGAGCCGTTCCTGAGCGTTACGCACCCGTCCGGCCACCGATGCCTGGACCCGTCCGCCGGCCCGGTCGTACGCCATCTTGTTGTTGTCCTTGATCGCCCGCCCCTGGGCGACGTCGTGCGCGGCGCCCGCCGCGAACTCCGCCAGCCGCGCGGTCTCGGCGCGCCACTGCTCGTACTCCTGCTCCCAGCGGCGGCGGGCCGCGGCCTTGGCGGCGGTGAAGGTGCCGTATCCGCCGCCGTACCGGACGACGGTGCGGCGGTCCGCGTCCACCTCGACGATCGTGTCCGCCACGCGCTGCAGGAAGAGACGGTCGTGCGAGACGGCGAGGACCGTGCCGCGGTGGGCCGTCAGCGCGCCCTCCAGCCAGTCCAGCGCCTCCGCGTCGAGGTGGTTGGTCGGCTCGTCGAGCAGCATCACCTCGGGTGACGCGGCGATCAGGCAGGCGATGCCCAGCCTGGCCTGTTCGCCGCCGGAGAGACTGCCGAACGGCCGGTCCCGCTCCACGTGCCCGACGCCGAGGCCGTGGAGCGCCTTGTCGACCCGCGCGTCGGCCTCGTAACCACCGCGCAGTTCGAAGATGCCCAGCAGTCGGCCGTATTCCTCCAGGTCTTCCGGTCTCCCGGCGCCCAGGCGCGCCTCCAGCGCCCGCAGCCGGCTTTCCATGTCGCGGAACTCCGCCAGGGCCGCATCCACCGCCTGACCGACCGTGCAGTGCGCCGGCAGGTCGGGGACCTGACCGAGACAGCCCGTACCGCCGTCGGCGGTCAGTACGACCCGGCCTTCGTCCGGCCGCTCCAGGCCGGCCACGATCCGCAGCAAGGTCGACTTGCCCGCACCGTTCTCCCCCACGATGCCGACCCGGTCTCCGGGGCGCACCGAGAGGGAGACGCCGTCCAGCAGAAGCCGGTCGCCGTAGGACTTGCTCACCTCGTGAAGCGAGATCTGTGTGGTCATGCGCCCCCCCCGACTCGTCGGTGCGCACTGCACCACGAACTCAAACGCTACGCTTGTAGCATTACGTCGATGATGGCACAGTCGCCGCGCTAACACAACAGGAGTTGCAGTTGCCCGAAGCCCCGGAGTCTCCCGCCCCCGGCCCCGGCACCCGCCGCCCGGGCGGGCGCACCGCCCGCACCCGCGCCGCCGTCCGCGACGCCGTACTGGCCGGCCTGGTCGAACACGGCTACCCCGGCCTGACCGTCGAGTACGTCGCGGAGCATTCGGGCGTGCACAAGACGACGCTCTACCGCCGCTGGGGCAGTCTCGAAGGGCTGCTGGCCGACGCCCTCGACCTGGCCGGCGAAGACAACTGGACGCCGCCCGACACCGGGTCGCTGGAAGGTGATCTGCGGGCGCTCGCCCGCGAAGTGGTGGCGTCGTTCACCGATCCGGTCACGTCGGTCTCCGGCTCCGCGATCATCGCAGCCGCCTTCCAGTCGCGGCAGGCCGCCGACGCACTGAGCGCCTACTACGAGGAACGCTTCAAGCGCTGCGAGCCCTTGGTGCAGCGCGCGGTCGAACGCGGCGAACTCCCGGCCGCCCGGGAGGGCGGTATCGACGCCGGAGCGCTATCGCGCGCCGCATGCGCACCGCTCTTCTTCCGCCTCTTCATCACCCGCGAACCGGTCGACGAGCGCACCGCCGACCAGGCTGCCGCGGCGGCGGTGGCAGCCGCGCACGCCGGAGTTTTCACCCCGGCGAGGGACGAGGAGCGCGTCGCCTCAGCCAGCGGGGCGAAGGAGACCGGCACGCACACGCAGCCGTGAGCCGAGCGTCCGCCCAGCCGTGAAACGACTGCCCGCATCCACGCGGGTAAGAATGCTCACGTCGCCGTGTGAGGGGACGTCCGCACCGTCGTGAGCGTGAATGCGGACACCATCGGGGCATCGTCCCTCACACCGTCCACGCAGGTTCGAGGTCGGCGACATCGCCGGTCACGGCACGTACGTCGGCCTCCGTCTGCGCGCGGAGGCCGAGCCGCTCCACCCGTTCCGGCCGGTACTTCCCCCGCTCGGCCGCCGACTCCCACATCGACAGGATCAGGAACTCCTCCCCGGGCGCGCGCCCCAGCAACCCGCGCAGCATCCCCGGGGAGCCGGCCATGGCCGGATTCCATACCTTCTCCTGCATCAGCATGAAGTGGTCGACCCGGTCGGCGCGCACCTGACAGTGCGCCATCCGCAGCACGTCGGCGTCGGCGAACACCGGCCGGAAGCCCACCTTCACGTCGAGTTCGTACTCGAACAGGCGCACCCGGGAGTCCTTGAACGTGCCCACCTGGGCCGCCGCCAGCCGGTCGTGCGAGCGCGCCATGAAGGAGTCGTAGAACGCCCTGCTCTCCCAGAAGGCGACCAGATGCGCGACCGACGGCCGCGTCCGGCTCCACCCGCCGCCCTGCCCACGGAAGCCCGGCTCGCCGAGCAGCCCCGCCCATTTCCGCTGCCCTCTCTCGAACCCCCGGCGGTCCACGACCGTGCATCTAATCCACTTGACCAGCACCGCGCCATCGTACGGCCCGGCGGGGCCCGGCATCACCGCGCGTCACGCTCCCGCCACACCGAACTCCCCTACGGGCGCGGGTCGATGGGAGTGATCACTCCGAGCCTCCGCTCCACGGCCTCGGCGGCTTCCAGACACAGGTCCTCCCGGTAGGCACGGCCGACGAGCTGCACGCCGTACGGGAGCCCCGCCTCCACCCCGGTCGGCACGGCCACCGCCGGTACGCCCACGAAGCTCGTGGCCGTACACAGGCGCATCGCCCGCTGGACGCGCGCATGCCCCTCCTGGTCGCGCATCTCCAGCCCCGGCTCGAAGGGCGGCTCGGTGAAAACGGGCGCCAGCAACAGCGGGTAGGTGTCCAGGAATTCGGCCCACGCCCTCTGGATGCCGAGCCGCGCGCCGGTCAGGCGGAGGTATTCCGGCACGTCCATCGGGAGGGCGTCCCGTGCTGCCTCCATCGACATCTCGATGTAGCGATGTCCTTCCTTGCCCAGGAGGTTCCGCACCATGGGCCAGGTAGGGGCGAATTCGGCCAATGTCATACGGCCGTACACCTCAAGCGCTTCATCCAGACGCGGTACGTCCGGGACCTCGCACACCTCGTACCCGGCGTCGCGCAGCGCGTCCGCCGCGTCCTCGACGGCCTTGCGGACCGAGGGGTGCACCCCCGCGCCGCCCGGGTCGGTGACCATCGCGACCTTCGTCGGGCGCGGGAGCTCCGCACCGTACAGGGGCACCGGCACCGCCCTCGGGTCCCGTGGATCGGTACCCGCGAGCGCTTCGTAGGCCAGGCGCAGATCGCCGACCGTACGGGCCAGCGGCCCGTCGACCACCAGCACCTGTGTGGCGAACGCGGGATCCTCCGCGCCGATGCGGTGGTCGGCGGGAAAGCGCCCGTATGTGGGCTTCAGGCCCGCCACACCGCAGAAGGACGCCGGCAGTCGCACCGATCCGCCGGAGTCGTTGCCCAGCCCGATAGCGGCCATGCCGCTGGCCACGGCGGCGGCGTCGCCTCCACTGGTCCCACCCGGCGTGACACCGGGCGCCCAGGGGTTGGCGGTGTCCCCGTACAGCTCGCTGCGCGTGTGGACGCCCGCCAGGATGAGTGTGGGCATGTTGCTGTGCCCGATCGGTACGGCGCCCGCGGCGCGCAGCCGCGCCACCGGGGGCGCATCGGAGTGCGCGACATTGTGGCGGAAGCGTTCCGCGCCGTACGTGGTCGGCACCCCTTCGATCGCGGTGGTCTCCTTGACCGTGAAGGGCACCCCGGCGAGCGGCCCCGGGTCCTCCCCCGCGGCGCGCCGCCGGTCCACCGCGGCCGCGTCCGCACGCGCCCGGTCGGCGAGGAGCTGCGTGACGGCGTTGACGGCCGGGTTGACCTCTGCGATCCGTTCCAGATGGTGTTCGACCACCTCGACAGCGGTGACCTCGCCGCTTCGTACGGCGGCCGCCTGGGCCCCGGCCGGCAGCTCCCACAGAGCCTGCTGCGCTCCCACTTCGCGCTCCCTCGTCCTTGGACGTCCACGACGGGCAGGCCGCCGCACACGCGTTCCGATGCAAGTGCATCACATCGTACCCTTGACATCGATACACACGCATCGGATTACGGGAGCGCCCCATGCCCAAGCAGGTGGACCACGAGAGCCGCCGCCGGCAGATCGCCGAGGCCGTCTGCCGCCTCGCCGACGAGCACGGCCTGGAGGGCGTCACCCTCAGGGACGTGGCGGCGCGCGCCGACGTGTCCATGGGCGCGGTCCAGCGCTGTTTCCGCACCAAGGAGGAGATGCTGGTCTTTGCGCTCGGCCACATCGGGGCACGGATCTCCGCCCGGGTGGCGGCGCGGCTCGCCGAGTCCCCCGCACAGTCGGCCCGTACGGCACTCGGGCACGCGACCACCGAGATCTCCCTGCTGCGCCCCGAGCACCGGGCCGAGGCGCGCGTCTGGCTCGCCTTCGTCGCCCAGGCCGCGGTCAGCCCCGCGCTGGCCGGGATCCTGCGCGACAACTACACCGGCCTGCACAGCCTGTTCACGCGCCTCATCTCCGAAGCCACCGCGACACCCGACGCGGAACGCGAGGCGCGCACACTGCTCGCCCTGACCGACGGCCTGACCACTCACGTCCTGATCGGCCACCTCACACCGGAGGCAGCGCTCGACGCGCTGGACAGCCACCTGGCGCGCCTCTGGGGAGACGTGGCTGTCTGAGCGATTCCCGCCCGCGCCCAACGGACCGCGCCTCGCGACCTTCGACCTGGCGTCAACTCGCCGCCCTCGACGCCAACATCGCGGCGCCGCCGCACAATGGCCCTGACCAGGGCCCCAGCCTTCGCCCGCTCCAACACGCATATCCCGTACGGGTCACTGGTGGAACTTCAGTCCTACTCGATACGTCGGAGTAGCAGTACGCGTACCAGTCCTGCCGACCGGACGGCGTCACCCCGACCGCCGGGGCAGGGCTTGCGGAGCGTGACACCATTGGTGGAACGCCTTGCACAGCCCGGGAGTTGCAACACCGGAAGGGATCTCTGTGAGCAGCCTCAACAAAGGGATCGGCAAAGTCGAAGTGACCCTCAAGTGGGACCCCAGCCCCGCGGGCACTCCGGCCCACGACCTGGACCTCATCGCCGCGACCTACACCAAGGACGACCCGCGCGGGGCACCCGACTACCTCGTGCACTTCGACAGCCGCTCACCCGACGGCACCATCGTCCTCAGCCGTGACAGCCGGACCGGCCTGGGCTTCGGCACCGACGAGGCCATGGTGCTGGAACTGAACCGACTGGCGAACACCTATGCACGCGTGGTCGTCGGCGTGGCCATTCAGCAGCGCGGCGGACACAAGACGTTCGGGGATATAGCCAATACCGCCTTCCGCATCAACGAGGGATACGACGAACTGGCGGCGGGCGACTTCTCGGTGACCGCCGGAGCCACCGCGGCGGTGATAGCGGAATTCGCACGGGACGAGTCGGGCGAGTGGCGGTTCCTTTCGTCCGTGCGGGGCTTCGACACCGACCCGGAAACGTTCGTCACCGTCATGGGCGGCTGACGGACGGCACACGCCGAGGTATCGGTGAAAACGTCGTCGGGCGTCGGAAAGGCGTCGGCATTTCGCTGAATCCTGCGGGCGGACCCACATGGTCCGGATACAAAGACGCAGGGTGGGGAACCGGCATTCCGGCTCCCCACCCTGGTCAATCAGTCACCCGAGGGTGCCGATGTCAGCTGCACCCGCTGGTCGAGCCGCAGCCCTCGCACAGGTAGCAGCTGCCGGCGCGCTGCATCTTGGTGCCGCAGGAGAAGCACAGCGGAGCGTCGGCGTTGATGCCGAGCTGCATCTCCACCAGTTCCGCGTTGGTGTGCGCCTGCTTGGGGGCCGGGGCCGCGGTCTCCTCGACGATCTCTGCCGTCGAGGGCCCCGTGGCCGACTCCAGGTGGCGCGGCGCGGACTGGGCCAGGCTCTCGACGTCGAGCTCCTCCTCGTCGACCGGCTCGTACGAACCGGTCTCCAGGTGGCGCTGACGCTCCTCGACGGAGTGGATGCCGAGCGCGGAGCGGGTCTCGAAGGGCAGGAAGTCCAGCGCCAGGCGGCGGAAGATGTAGTCGACGATCGACTGCGCCATCCGCACGTCCGGGTCGTCCGTCATACCGGCCGGCTCGAAGCGCATGTTGGTGAACTTCGAGACGTACGTCTCCAGCGGCACGCCGTACTGGAGGCCCACCGAGACGGCGATGGAGAAGGCGTCCATCATGCCCGCGAGGGTCGAGCCCTGCTTGGACATCTTCAGGAAGACCTCGCCCAGACCGTCGTCCGGGTAGGAGTTGGCGGTCATGTAGCCCTCGGCGCCGCCGACGGTGAAGGAGGTGGTGATGCCGGGACGGCCCTTGGGCAGACGCTTGCGGACCGGACGGTACTCGACGACCTTCTCGGCCGGCTTCTCCTCGGTCTTCTTCTCCTCCTCCTTCTTCTTGGCGGAGAGCGGCTGGCCGACCTTGCAGTTGTCGCGGTAGATCGCCAGGGCCTTCAGGCCGAGCTTCCAGCCCTCGAAGTAGACCTCCTCGACCTCTTCGACGGTGGCCGACTCGGGGAGGTTGACGGTCTTGGAGATCGCGCCGGACAGGAACGGCTGGGCCGCCGCCATCATGCGTACGTGGCCCATGGCCGAGATGGAGCGCTCGCCCATGGCGCAGTCGAAGACCTCGTAGTGGGCGGGGTCTAGGCCGGGGGCGTCGATCACATTGCCGTTGTCGGCGATGTGGGCGACGATCGCCTCGACCTGCTCCGGCTGGTAGCCGAGCCGCTTGAGCGCCTTGGGGACCGTGTTGTTCACGATCTGCATGGAGCCGCCGCCGACCAGCTTCTTGAACTTGACCAGGGCCAGGTCCGGCTCGACGCCCGTGGTGTCGCAGTCCATCATCAGGCCGATGGTGCCGGTCGGCGCGAGCACCGACGCCTGCGCGTTGCGGAAGCCGTTCTTCTCGCCGAGGCGGATGACGTCCTGCCACGCCTCGGTGGCCGCGGCCCAGACCGGGGTGTCCAGGTCGTCCATGCGCTTGGCGGTGCCGTTGGCGTCCGAGTGCTGCTTCATGACGCGCTTGTGGGCGTCGGCGTTGCGGGCGTAGCCGTCGTACGGGCCGACGACCGCGGCCAGCTCGGCGGAGCGCTTGTAGGAGGTGCCGGTCATCAGGGAGGTGATGGCACCGGCCAGGGCGCGGCCGCCGTCCGAGTCGTACGCGTGGCCGGTGGCCATCAGCAGGGCGCCGAGGTTGGCGTAGCCGATGCCCAGCTGGCGGAAGGCGCGGGTGGTCTCACCGATCTTCTCGGTGGGGAAGTCCGCGAAGCAGATGGAGATGTCCATCGCGGTGATGACCAGCTCGACGACCTTCGCGAAGCGCTCGGCGTCGAACGACTGGTTGCCCTTGTCGTCGTCGCGCAGGAACTTCATCAGGTTCAGCGAGGCCAGGTTGCACGAGGAGTTGTCCAGGTGCATGTACTCGCTGCACGGGTTCGAGGCGGTGATCCGGCCCGACTCCGGCGAGGTGTGCCAGTGGTTGATCGTGTCGTCGTACTGGATGCCGGGGTCGGCGCACGCCCAGGCGGCCTCCGCCATCTTGCGGAACAGACCCTTGGCGTCGATCTCCTCGATGACCTCGCCGTTCATCCGGCCGCGCAGGCCGAACTTCGAGCCGGTCTCCACGGCCTTCATGAACTCGTCGTTCACGCGGACCGAGTTGTTGGCGTTCTGGTACTGGACGGACGTGATGTCGTCGCCGCCCAGGTCCATGTCGAAGCCCGCGTCCCGCAGGGCGCGGACCTTCTCCTCCTCCTTCACCTTGGTGTCGATGAAGGCCTCGACGTCCGGGTGGTCCACGTCCAGGACGACCATCTTGGCCGCGCGGCGGGTGGCGCCGCCCGACTTGATCGTTCCGGCGGACGCGTCGGCGCCGCGCATGAAGGAGACCGGGCCCGAGGCGTTGCCGCCGGAGGACAGGAGCTCCTTGGAGGAGCGGATGCGGGAAAGGTTCAGGCCGGCACCGGAGCCACCCTTGAAGATCATCCCCTCTTCCTTGTACCAGTCCAGGATCGAGTCCATGGAGTCGTCGACGGAGAGGATGAAGCACGCGCTGACCTGCTGCGGCTGCTTCGTGCCGACGTTGAACCACACCGGGGAGTTGAAGCTGAAGACCTGGTGGAGCAGGGCGTACGCCAGCTCGTGCTCGAAGATCTCGGCGTCCGCCGGGGAGGCGAAGTAGCCGTTGGCCTCGCCGGCCTTGGTGTACGTCTTCACGACCCGGTCGATGAGCTGCTTGAGGCTCGACTCCCGGGTGTCGGAGCCCACCGCGCCGCGGAAGTACTTGCTCGTGACGATGTTGACCGCGTTCACCGACCAGAACTCGGGGAACTCGACGCCACGCTGCTCGAAGTTGATCGAGCCGTCGCGCCAGTTGGTCATGACGACGTCACGGCGCTCCCACGCCACCTCGTCGTACGGATGCACGCCGGGAGTGGTGTGGATGCGCTCGATACGCAGACCCTTGCTCGCCTTGCTGCCCTTGGCGCGGGAGCCTCGTGCCGGGCCGCTCGTCGTCTCTGTCATTCCGCCTCCCTGTACGGGCAAACGCCCATATGTGCGCACTTGTTCCGTGGCACGGTGTGTGTCTGTCTGGCACCAGGGCGCCTGCATTTGCCCTGGTCAGGTCTGTGGTGTGCCGATCTCAGTCGGCGGCGGTGGCAGGCACCGGGACCGCCGGCTGTCCGGCGCTCCCTTCGCACCCGCACTCCCGCGCGGGCGCCGCCCGCTCGCTCTGCTCCCGCAGCTCGGCGATGGCCGCCTCGAAGTCTTCCAACGAGTCGAAGGCGCGGTACACGCTGGCGAAGCGCAGGTACGCGACGAGGTCGAGTTCCTGCAGCGGGCCCAGTATGGCCAGCCCGACGTCGTGAGTGGACAGCTCGGCGCTGCCGGTGGCGCGCACGGCCTCCTCGACCCGCTGCCCCAGCTTGGCGAGGGCGTCCTCGGTGACCGGCCGGCCCTGGCACGCCTTGCGCACGCCGGCGATCACCTTGTTACGGCTGAAGGCCTCGGTGACCCCGCTCCGCTTGATCACCATCAGTGACGCCGTCTCGATGGTGGTGAAACGGCGGGAGCAGTCCGGGCACTGACGGCGCCGGCGGATCGAGGTGCCGTCATCGGTGGTGCGGCTGTCGACCACCCGGCTGTCGGGGTGCCTGCAGAAGGGGCAATGCATGAATTCACCCTCCTCACCCTCGAAAAATTACGGTCGTACGCCCATGGTCCCGGCGTACGGCTGATGACCTCCGGGCCGCCCTCACGGGCCCCTCGGAGCGACCCCAAGCATAGGCGATCCCCGGAGCCCCGAGAGACATCAGCACCACAACTTCTGGGCGGCTGTAGTCATCAAAGCACTACATGTGGTGTCGGGAGGTCATCCGCGCCCCCAGCGTGTCGTGGCGGGGCGGGCCGTCGGGGGCCGCTCGGAGGGCCGCCGACGAGGGTACGGGACAGACCCCGGGCGCGGCTCCGGCGGGGCGGGGATGACAGAATCGGTACGTCGCGGCACCCGGATCGGACCCGGCGGGACGGCGCGTACTCCCGACCGTCAGATCGGGGCGAAGAGTACCGCAATGACCCGAATTGCCTTTCGGCTATACACCTAAGCCCGTGATCAGGTCAGCTAATCCGGAAATTTTCACTCGAACGTGTGTTTGGCGCAACCTTTCGAAAGCAACTACCGTTGGCTAACTAGGGAGCACATTCCGAGAGGGGCCGACGTGACCACCACCGCAGACAGCGCCACCATCACCGCCCAGAGCCACTCCCAGAGCCGATTCGATCCGACCCGGAAACCGCCGATGGACGACGCCATGAACCCCGAGGGGCAGAAGCCAGCCCGCTCACTGCCCGGCCGTCCTCCAGGCATCCGCGCCGACAGTTCGGGACTCACCGACCGACAGCGCAGGGTCATCGAGGTCATCCGGGATTCCGTCCAGCGCCGCGGCTACCCGCCGTCCATGCGCGAGATCGGCCAGGCGGTCGGGCTGTCCAGCACCTCGTCCGTCGCCCACCAGCTCATGGCTCTGGAGCGCAAGGGTTTCCTGCGCCGCGACCCGCACCGCCCCCGGGCGTACGAGGTCCGCGGCTCCGACCAGCCGAGCAGCGCGCCCACCGACACGGCCGGCAAGCCCGCCGCGTCCTACGTCCCGCTCGTCGGCCGGATCGCCGCGGGCGGTCCCATCCTCGCCGAGGAGTCGGTCGAGGACGTCTTCCCGCTGCCCCGGCAGCTCGTCGGCGACGGCGAACTGTTCGTCCTGAAGGTCGTCGGTGACTCGATGATCGAGGCCGCGATCTGCGACGGCGACTGGGTCACCGTGCGTCGCCAGCCCGTGGCGGAGAACGGCGACATCGTCGCCGCCATGCTGGACGGCGAGGCCACGGTCAAACGCTTCAAGCGCGAGGACGGCCACGTCTGGCTGCTCCCGCACAACGCCGCCTATCAGCCCATCCCCGGTGACGAGGCCACCATCCTCGGCAAGGTGGTAGCGGTGCTGCGGCGGGTCTGACCCCTCCCCTCGACCGAGCCCCGGGACCACTGCGCCGGTCCCGGGGCTTGGTTTTGCGCCTAGACCGGCGCCGCTTTCGCGGAGGGGTTGGGCTTCGTGGGGGTTGCTCAATTGATGGTGGGGTCACGGAGGGGGCGGGGGTGGGCTGGGGCGGGAGCGGAAGGTGCGTGGGGTGTGGGCGGCTGCTCGTTCCGTCGAGGTGTGTTCGGCGCGACCGGAATGGGCTTCGCTGGGGCGGTGAATGCCCGCTGCCCGTCCGTACGAGCTGCGTGGCGGCCGACCGAACGCGGAATGGCCGACGTGCACCCGGCGCAGGTCCCGTGAGGAGCGGCGCCGGGGGCGGGAGGCGGCTGCTGGAGGCGCCTGTGATGCCGCTACGCCCCCGAGTGGGGCGGCCGGAGCCTAGGGCTCCGGTTGCCGGCCGCAGGGCCGTTCACGCCTCCTCTGCGGCTTTGGCTGCCGCGTCGATGGCGGCCAGGGAGCGGCGGACCTGGTTGCGGTCGGTGGTGTACCAGAACTCGGGCATGGACCGGCGCAGGAACGAACCGTAACGGGCACGCTCGACGCGGGGGTCCAGTACGGCGACGACGCCGCGGTCGCCCGTGGCGCGTACGAGACGGCCTGCTCCCTGGGCCATGAGCAGGGCGGCGTGGGTCGCCGCGACCGCCATGAAGCCGTTGCCTCCGGCCTCCTCCACGGCCTTCTGCCGGGCGCTCATCAGGGGATCGTCGGGGCGCGGGAACGGCACCCGGTCCATGACCACGAGCTGGCAGTTCGGGCCCGGCACGTCGACGCCCTGCCACAGTGAGAGAGTGCCGAACAAACACGTACGGGCGTCCGCGGCGAAGGTGCGGATCAGTTCGCCGAGGGTCTCCTCGCCCTGGAGGAGGATCGGCATGTCCAGCCGCCCGCGGAGGTTCTCGGCGGCGGCCTGGGCGGCGCGCATGGAGGAGAAGAGGCCGAGCGTACGGCCGCCGGCGGCCTCGATCAGTTCGGCCAGCTCGTCGAGCATGTCCGTACGGCTGCCCTCACGGCCCGGCTGGGCCAGGTGCTTGGCGACGTACAGAATGCCCTGCTTGCCGTAGTCGAACGGGGAGCCGACGTCCAGGCCCTTCCACTGCGGGACGTCCTCGCCCTCCGTGCCCTCCGGGGCCAGCCCCAGGGAGGCGCCGACGCCGTTGAAGTCCCCGCCCAGCTTGAGGGTGGCTGACGTGAGCACGACGGAACGGTCGGCGAAGAGCTTCTCGCGCAGCAGGCCGGAGACCGACAGGGGCGCGACGCGCAGCGAGGCGCCGAAGCGGTCGTGGCGCTCGTACCAGACGACGTCGTACTCGGAGCCGTTGGCGATGCGCTCGGCGACCGCGTGGACGTTCTCGACGGAGGCCAG
This sequence comes from Streptomyces sp. NPDC045470, assembly GCF_040646595.1. Classification (NCBI taxonomy): domain Bacteria; kingdom Bacillati; phylum Actinomycetota; class Actinomycetes; order Kitasatosporales; family Streptomycetaceae; genus Streptomyces; species Streptomyces sp. NPDC045470. Next base: position 77,111 of record NZ_JBEZAN010000014.1, on the reverse strand, counting down.
GGCCTGCTTGCGCACGGCGTCCTCGTCCTGGACGGACTTGTCGCGGGTCGAGCCGAGGGCCGAGATCACCGTACGGGCCGCGTCCCGCAGCGCCATCAGGCAGTACCCGAGATCCTCGGGGATCTCCTCCAGGCGGCCGGGCAGCGCCAGCTCCATCAGGCGCTCGAACGTCTCCGAGGCGGTCTGGAGCTGGTCGGCGGCCTTCTCGTTGACCAGCTTCGCGGCCCGCTTGACGGCCCGGTTGACCTGGCCGGGGGTGAGCTCCCCGGTGGCCACGCCGGTGACCCGGGAGACCAGCTCGTGGGCCTCGTCGACGATCAGTACGTCGTGCTGGGGCAGCACCGGGGCGCCCTCGATGGCGTCGATGGCCAGCAGGGCGTGGTTGGTGACGATCACGTCGGCGAGCTTGGCGCGCTCACGGGCCGCCTCGGCGAAGCACTCCGCGCCGTACGCGCACTTCGAGGCGCCCAGGCACTCCCGGGAGGAGACCGAGACCTGCCCCCAGGCGCGGTCGGAGACACCGGGGGTGAGGTCGTCGCGGTCGCCGGTCTCGGTCTCGTCCGCCCAGTCGCGCAGCCGCAGCAGGTCCTTCCCCAGCTTGCTGGTGGGCGTCGCGTGCTCGAAGGGGTCGAAAAGGCCCTCTTCCTCCTCCTGCGGGACGCCCTCGTGCAGACGGTGCAGGCAGACATAGTTGGAGCGGCCCTTGAGCATGGCGAACTGCGGACGGCGGCGCAGCTGCGGATGCAGGGCCTCGACCGTGCGCGGCAGGTCGCGCTCGACCAGCTGGCGCTGGAGCGCGAGGGTGGCTGTGGCCACCACCACACGATCGCCGTGGGCCAGCGCCGGCACCAGGTAGCCGAGCGACTTCCCGGTGCCGGTGCCGGCCTGTACGAGCAGGTGGGAGCTGTCTTCGACCGCTTCGGCGACGGCTTCGGCCATGGCGACCTGGCCGGGGCGCTCGGTGCCGCCGACAGCGGTGACGGCGGCGTGCAGCAGATCGGGGAGGGAGGGCTTCGTCATAGCGTTGCCACCCTACGCGGGCCCACTGACAATCTGCTCGGTCACGGGTGGTGGAGGGGGTTCGGCACGGTGCCGTGGACGGCGGCGTGCGGGCGCTGGGCACGGTCGCGGTATCCGTCGAGGTGGAGCCGGTTGCGGTTCAGGCAGAGCCGGGCGATGCGGGGGGTGAGCAGGTCGAAGGTTTCGTGGCGCTTCTTCAGGTGTGGGAAGCGCCCCTGGTGGCGCAGGATCTCCGCCCGTACGAGCGACCAGAACTCAGCCTCCGGGACCGCGAGTTGCTGCTCGCACAGCGGGGCGAGGTAGCGGAAGACCCCGACGAAGAGTCCGGAATGGAGGAACTGGGTGAGGAACTCCGGCGGTTCGGTGAGCAGCACCGCGCGGACGTCGGCGGGCATGGTGGCGTGCTCCGGCAGCGGCTCGGCACTGGTGTTGACGTCGTCGACGAAGTCCTTGACCGCGAGGCGGGTGGGGACGTCCCGCTGGTCGAAGACGACGATGGCGTTCTCGCCGTGCGGGGAGAAGACCGTGCCGTACTGGTAGAGGAAGTGCAGCAGGGGCGGTAGGAGGGCGGCGAAGAGACGGCGCAGCCAGACGCGGGGTGCCAGGCCGGAACGGTGCACCAGCTCTGCCGTTAAAGCCCGCCCGTGCGGGTCGGTCTGCAGGAGCGCGGCCAGGGTGCGGGCCCGCTCCCCCGGGTCCAGACAACGGCTGATCGGCTCCCGCCAGATACAGCCCAGCAGTTCCTTGTACTGGTACGGGACGCCGGGCAGCCGGTCGTACAGGGGGTGTTCGACGGTGACGGACGCGGTCTCGCCGAGCAGGATCACCCGGGTCTCGTCGCGCAGGTACGGGTCGGCGTCGCGCAGGCCCTGGACCCAGGCGGTGACGGCGGGGGCGGCGATGGTGCGTTCGGTCGGCAGGCCGCGCCAGACCAGGGTGTTGAGGACGGAGAGCGGGAGCTTGACCGTACGGGCTCCGGGGCGGCTGGTGTTGAGGAAGGTGCGGATGGACTGCTGGGGCAGTCGCAGGTCGTTGTCAGTGGTGAGTGGGACGATGGATTTGTCGGCGAGTTGGGGGGCGAAGAGGGGCGCGACGGTCTCGTCCCACTGCCAGGGGTGGACGGGGAGGTAGAGATAGTCGGCGGGGTCGAGGCCCTGCGAGGAGAGGGTGCGGGCGAAGGTGGCACGGGTTGCGGGGGTGAGTTCATCGGCGTAGAGACGATCGGGCGTGGCCAGGGCCGGGACGCCCCGGTAGACGGCCAGCCGGCGGTGCGCGGCGATCCAGGGCAGCCGCTGCGGGGTGCGGGCCTCGGGTGACCAGACGGCGGCGTCGGTCGCCGAGAAGCCCAGCCGCCCCTTGTTGGCGACGAGCCAGGGGTGGCCGGTCTGGTGCCCTTCCAGGGCGGCGTAGTCGAGGTCGGCGAGCTCCGCCGCGCTGAGGGCCGTGGCGTCCAGGCGGGTGTCGGCGGCGAGCGTGGCCGTCAGCTCGCGGATGAGGTGGCCGGTCGTGTCACCGGACAGGCCCAGGACGTTGTCGTGGGCGTGGAAGAGGAAGTGAAGGGGGTCGCCTGTGGGGGTGATGGAGTCGGGGTCGACACGCCAGTGTCCGTACGCGCCGCGCCGGGCCCGGAAGCGGTAGGTGACGTCGTCGCTCAGCCGCAGACGGTAGAGGCGGGAGGGGGAACCGTCGGCGCTACAGGGGCCGGTGCGGGTGCCGGTGCGGGTGCCGGTGCGGGGTGGGTCCGGTGGGGCGCCGTCCGGGCTGCCGCCTGGGGGGAGGTCCGGGGTGCGGTCCGGGGTGCCTGGGTTGCGGTCCGGAGGGTCCGGAGTGAGATCCAGGGTTTCCGGAGTGAGGTCCGGGAGGCTGTCGGCGGTGCCGTCAGGGGCACCGCCGGGGGTGCTGCCGGGATCGCCGTGTCCGTCGCGCGGTCCGGGGACGGGGGTGGCACTCAGGTCGGGTTCCGGGGTGATGACCTCCTCGTACGCGAACTCCGCCAGGATCTTGGCGAGCAGCCGGCGAGCGGCTCCCTGCCACACACGGTGGCTGTCCGTCCCGCCGCCGGGCGGCTCGTCCCGGGGGACTTCGGACGCTTCGGGAGCTCCGGGGGCGGGGAAGGCGTGGCCGGGGACGGTGAGGGCGACAGCCGTGGGGTCGACGGCGTCCGGAGTGCCGGAGGCTTGGGCGGGCTCGGAGGCGGGACCGGGGGCGGGGGCGAAATCGCCTACGCCGGGGCGGCTGAGGTGGCTGTCGCCGGGAGCGGTGACCTCGGGGCTGCCGGCGCCACGGTCGAGGGGGTCCGGGCTGTCGCTGCCGGAGTCACCGGCACCGGAGGCGGGGCTATGGAGAGGTTCGGAAGAAGGACGCAAGGCGGGACTCCTGGGGACGAGACCTGAGCGACACGGACAGTGCGCGGAGAAATGGGGTCAGGTGTGGAGACGCGGGCAGTGCGAAGGGTGCGGGTGGAGGGAGTCGAGGGGTTGGAGGGACTGAAGGGGGACGAGTGGACGTGCGGGCTGTGGGTGGGGCGGCCGAGTGGGCTGCCGCCGGAGAGAGAGGCTGGGAGACGGCATGGGGTCGGCCGACCGTAGGGGATCAACGAGCGGCCGGAAGTCGAAGCACGGCGCCAGGACGGGGAGACGTACAGGGACAGCGAACGGCCGGAGGTCGCAAGACGGCGCCAAGACGGGGAGACGTACAGGGGCAACGGACGGCCGGAGGTCGCAAGACGGCGCCAAGACGGCGAACCGTACAGGGACAGCGAACGGCCGGAGGTCGGACGACGGCGCCAGGACGGTAGGCCGTACGGGACGGGCGGACGGCCGGAAGTCGGGAGACGGCGCCAGGTCGGCAGGCCGTACAAGGAGAGCAGGCGGCCGGAGGTCGAGAGGCCGTGTGAAGGCAGGGGGGAACTGCCGGCGTGGGGGCGTCGGCGGCGGGTGCGAGGGTCGGGGACGGTCACAGGAGGTGGCGGTGGGCACGGTCGCGGACCATGAGGGCCGCGCGTTTGTCGGGCAGGTCGAGCTCGTCGCCGTAGCGGAATCCGGCGCCGAGGAAGGCGGCGACGGAGGGGACGTTGCGCAGGTCGGGCTCGGCGATGACCCGGCCGCATCGCGGACGGTGGTCCAGTACGAGGTCGGCGGCGGCCCGCAGCAGTGTGGTCCCGATGCCGCGGCCCCGGTCGGCGACGCCCCCGATCAGCAGGTGCAGTCCCGTGTCGTGCGGACGGGCCGGGTAGTAGCGGGCGATCGGGTCCAGGTCGGCGCGGTAGACCTCCCAGTAGCTCATGGGGACACCGCTCAGTACGCCGAGGCAGGGCACGCTGCGTCCGTCACCGTCGAGTTGGGCGCGCAGGTGGGCGGCGGTGGTCGCCTGGGGCCCGGCCAGTTCCCAGAACGCCGCGACGGCCGGGTCGTTCATCCAGGCGGAGATCAGCGGCAGGTCGCGTTCGAGGCGTACCGGCACGAGTTGGAACGGCCCGGCGGCGGTGGCCGTGGGCCCCCACTCGGCGAGGCGGTCGAGCAGGACTCCGCCGCCCGGGCTGTCGGCCGGGTCGGTGGCGGCGGAGAGCGGTGCTGCGCTGAACAGCGCCGTGATGTCGGGCGGCAGGTGCAGGTCGAGGGTGTCGTCGAGCGCGTCGTCCGGAGGGGCTTCGAGGGGGTGGTCGAAGGCTGCTTCGGATCCTGGGTCGATGCCGGATTCGGTGGGGGGCACGATGGCGCTCTCTCCTTTCCGGGCCTCCTCACGAGGTCACGGGGTGGGCGGGCAGGGAATCGGGGGACCAGCGGGACAGCGGGGACATGGAGCAGGGGCAAGGGCCGGGGCCGGGGAAAAGCTGGGACTGGACGGGCGCCAGGGGTAGAGGGGGGCAGGAGTGCTGGGGTTCAGGAGTGAAGGGGGTTGGGAATGGTGACGTAGACGGACTGGGTGTCGACGGGGCCGACGAGTTCGTCGAGGCCGCGCAGCCGGGTCAGCAGGTTGGCCTTGCAACGTAGGGTGCGGGCTTCGAGGAGTCGGCCGGGCAGCGGCGAACGGTGTTCCGCCGGTCCGGTGGCGGCGTCGGTGAGGAACCGCCGGAAGGCCGCGAGGAGCACCTTCTCGGCGGCCAAGCGCTGGGAACCGAAAGCGCCGATGAGGCCGAGGACGTTGTTGATGCCGAGGTAGTAGGCGAAGCGTTCGTCGGTGACCTCGTCGGTGACGAAGGTGTCGCTGGTGGAGCCGATGCCGGGGAGTCGCCGTTCCAGCTCCGTACGGCGCGACGCGCGGAAGTAGTAGCCCTGGTTGTCCCGGTAGCGGCCGCCGACGGGCCAGCCGTCCCGGTCCAGCAGGACCAGGGTGTTCTGCTGGTGCGCTTCGAGCGCGACGCCCGCCGTGCCGTCGAGCCAGAGGACGGGCCGCACCACCGCTTCGAGGTAGCGCAGGAACCACTCGGTGGCGACGGCGCCCGCGGGCCGCCCGGTGCGGGCGGTGAGCCTGCCGATGACGTCGGCCAGGCGGGACCGCAGGCCGGTGTGACCGGGCCAGGGACGGGGCGAGGTGAGGGCGGCGATGCACACGGCGTCATCGGTGGCGTCGAAGGGGTTGTGCCGGACGACCACGTCCAGGCCGTGCACCGGCTCGCCGTCGGCTCCGGTGACGCCGAACCAGGCCGGGTCGCGGACGATGTCGAAGCCCGGTGAGCCGGGGAAGGCCGCCCGCCACTGCGCGGCCAGGCCGGTGCGGAGCAGCCGGTGCACCTCGACGCCGCGTTCCAGTTCCTTGCGGAGGTTGTCGCGGCGGGAGTTGGTGATGCGTACGCCCAGGGAGAGCTTGAGCATGGCGTCGCAGCCGGGCCGGAAGACGGTGCGTACGGAGGAGGTGGGGTGCCAGTCCGGGCCGCCGGGGCCCAAGTCGTGGAGGTGGCCCGTCTCGTACAGTGCGGCGATGTCCGGACGGTGGCCGAGCTGGTGGGCCTGCCACGGGTGCATCGGCAGCGGCAGGGTGCCGGCGGGCGCCTGGGGCGCTCCTTCGGCGAGGCGGGCGGCCAGTTGCTCGGCGGGGACGGTCCGGCCGCGCTCGGTCCAGGCCGAGGCGGCGGCGAACACGTCCTGGTGGACGGCCGCCCAGTGGAGGCGGAACGCGCCGCGCAGTTCCGGGGAGTAGACGCGCGTCTCGGCGTCGGTCAGGCCCTCCCGGCTCTTGGGGGTCGGATGCATGGGGTGGCCGAAGAGCAGCGCCTGTTCGGCGGCGAGAAAGCGAGAGGTGCCGAGGTCGTCGGCCGGGGCGGCGCGTCGGTCGGCGAGGAACACCGCGGTGTGCCGTACGGAGTCGGCGACACGGCCGACGAGGTCGGCGCTCTCGCTGTCCGGCGCTCCGGAGGGGTGATCGGGGGCGGTCCTCCGGGGCGGAGCGGGCAGCGGGGTGGGCAGCGATGCGGCATCGGTACCGTCCGTGCTGGTCGGGGTGGTGCCGATGGTGCCCGTACCGGGCCGGACGCTGCTGACGTCGTCGGTACGGCCGCGAGCGCTGCCGGTGTTGCCCGTGCTGCCAGGGCTGTCGCCCGCGCCGCCGACGCGTACGGCCTCCCGGCGCAACAGGGCGGCGAGGGTCACGGCGTCCAGTGCCGCGGCGTCGGCGGGGGTGCCTTCCAGTACGGGTGCGCCGAGGCGGTGCCAGCCGGTCTCCGACCAGTACAGGACGGGTACGTGCAGGGCCGTCGCGCTGGCGTCGAGAGGGATGCGCAGCCGGTCGCCGGGCGGGCGGGGCGTACCGCTCTCGCGGATCCAGCAGCGGAGCAGGCTCTCGGCCCCGGCGGCGTCGGCGGCGACGGCCGGGTCCTGATGCTCCAGCCGGTCCTGCGCGGGGGCCCGCGCCGATTCCGGGTCCTCGACCTCCTCGACCTCCTCGACGTCCTCGGCCAGGTCCGGTACCGCGGCCTGCGCGCCTTCCTGGTGGTCGGGGCTCTCACGGTCGCCCTCGGCCGGCGGTTCGGCGTCGGTCTCGTCGTCCTCGTACACCGTGACGACCCGGGTGGCTCCGAGGCCGTGGCAGTCGTCGAGGCCGTGCCGCTCGTGGTGTCCGAGCCGTACGGCACAGCCGGTGTGGCCGCCGTGTTCACCGTTCTCGCCGCTGTCGTGGGCGCCGGCGCGCCGGTTCTGCCGCGGCACGGCGGGTTCCCGCAGCCGGGCCAGGGGTTCACGGGGCAGACGTCGCTCGTCGGCCGGAGTCCCGTCGGGGCCGGGGCGTTCGTTCATCGGGGTGTGCCTCGCAGGGTCGGCGCGGTCTGGACGGGGATGGGGCGGTGGGAGGACGTCGGGCAGGGGGCGGGCGTGGGCCCGGGAGCGGCCGGGCGCTCACGAGAAGCGGTGCGCCCGTAGGGGCCGTCGCGCAGAGGTGGGGCACGGTGGAGGCGTACGGGCCGGAGCGCAGGTGCACGGCGGGGCGCAGGTGCACGGCGGGGCGCAGGTGCACGGCGGGGCGCAGGTGCACGGCGGGGCGCAGGTGCACGGCGGGGCGCAGGTGCGCGGAGGGGCGCCGAGCACCGGGCTCTCGTGCGTCCGGAGCGGTGTGGGCCCCCGCTCACGGGGCCATCCCGGAGGACGACTCCTGTCGCGGTGCCGCACGATCCTCCCCGTCCGGTCCATCCGGCGCGGAACTCACTTCCACCCCGGTGGCCCCGACAGCCCCGTACACCCCAGCGTCCCCAGGCGCCCTGACAGAACCAGACGCCCCGGCGCTCCCGGACACCCCGGCACCCCCGGACACCTCGGCGCTCCCGGACACCCCCACCCCACCCACCGCACACGCCCCCGCAGACACCCCACCCGCCCCGGAACGCGACCCAGCCGCCAGCGCGTCGGCGAGGCGGTCGAGGACCGCGTCCGCCTGTTCGTCGGTGATGGTGAGCGGGGGCAGGAGCCGGACCACCGAGCCGTGGCGGCCGCCCAGTTCGACGATCAGGCCCCGGTCGAGGCACTCCCGCTGGACGGCCGCAGCCAGTGCGGGAGCGGCCGGGCGGGCTCCGGACGGGTCCGGGGCGGCGTCCGGGTCGACCAGTTCCAGGCCGAGCATCAGGCCCCGGCCCCGTACGTCACCGACGCAGCCGTGTTCGGCGGCCAGCGCGTCCAGCCGGGACGTCATACGGGCGCCCAGTTCACCCGCGCGCCGCGCCAGGTCGTTCTCCCTGACATACGCGAGGGTGGCCGCGCCGGCCGCCATCGCGAGCTGATTGCCGCGGAAGGTGCCCGCGTGCGCGCCGGGCCGCCAGGCGTCCAGTTCCTCGCGGTAGACGATGACCGCGAGCGGCAGGCTGCCGCCGATCGCCTTGGAGAGGACGAGGACGTCGGGCACCACGCCGCTGTGTCCGACGGCCCAGAACGCGCCGGTGCGGCCGACGCCGGTCTGCACCTCGTCCACGATGAGGGGGATGCCGCGCGTGGCGGTGATCTCGCGCATCCGGCGCATCCAACTGTCGGGGGCGGGGATCACCCCGCCCTCGCCCTGGACCGGTTCGAGGATCATTCCGGCCGGTCTGGCGACGCCGCTCTTGTCGTCGTCGAGCACGTTCGCGGTCCAGCGCGCCGCCAGTTCGGCGCCCTGTTCGCCACCGGTGCCGAAGGGGCAGCGGTAGGCGTACGGATACGGGAGGCGGGTCACGGAGGTGTCGTGCGCGCCTCCCGACGCCGCGAGCGCCCCCGCCGTCATGCCGTGGTACGCGCCGGTGAAGGCCGCGAGTCCGTTCCGGCCGGTCGCGGTCCGCACCAGTTTGAAGGCGGCCTCGACGGCGTCCGTGCCGGCCGGTCCGCAGAACTGGATGCGGCCGTGGTCGGCCAGTTCGGGCGGCAGGGTGGCGAAAAGTTCGGTGACGAAGGCGTCCTTGACCGGGGTGGCCAGGTCGAGGACGTGCAACGGGGCGCCGGAGTCCAGGACGGAACGGATCGCCTCCAGGACGACGGGGTGGTTGTGGCCGAGCGCCAGGGTGCCCGCTCCGGAGAGGCAGTCCAGGTAGCGGCGGCCGTCGGCGCCTTCGATGGTGAGCCCGCGGGCACGCACCGGGACGATGGGGAGCGAGCGCGCGTAGGTACGGGCGGCGGACTCGCGGAGCGACTGCCGCCGCAGGATGCCCTCGTGGGCGGGAGGGGGTGCCATCGGCAGAGGCTGGGTCAAGGCCACGGCGGTTCGGTCCTCCTGCTGCTGGACTCTTCTGTTGAACTGCGGATGCGATGCACCGGCGGATGCGGCGCGGGGCGCTTCGGGTGCCCTGCGGGCGGCCCCGCCGCGCGCCGGCCGCGCCCCGTCGGGCCGCTTCCGTCGCGCACCGGGCCTGGTCCGCTGTCAGCGGGCGCCGGGCCTGGCCGGTGGACGGGCCTCATTCCCTGCCGCCGGACACGACTCAGCCGTCCCCCGTACGTATCAACGACGGCGTACGCGGGAGAACACGGCCTGCCGCAAGATCCTTGCCGTACCCGGACGCCGCGGGGCGACGGGGCGACGGGGCGACGCGATAACGGGGCAGCCGGGCAACGCGGCGACCGGGCGACACGGCGAGGGGCACCCACCGCCGCACCACCCGCGCACCCCGCCCCGTTCAGCGCCCCGCGCGCACTCCCGCACCACCCCGGCGCCGTCCCGGCCCAACGCACCGCACCACCTCGGCCCGACGCCCCGCACCGTCCCTGCCCGACACCCCGCGCCATCCCGGCCCGACGTCCCCCGCCATCCCGCACCCCCAGCCACGCCGCCCCGCCCCACCCCGCGGAAAGATCCGCACCGAACCGGAACCGGGGACCCGCCCACCGCCGTCCCCAACGGCACCGGCATAGTGGGGACCTGCGCCCAGCTTTCCGGTGCATGACAAAACAGCAGATGCGGGCACGTCCGGGGCAAGACCGGCACGATCACCCACGGCGCGGTACGGCCGCCCGGGGCCGGACGGGGGCCTGTGGCAAGCCTGAACAGACCAGGGGGAGTTCACCCATGCGATCCATACGTCGGCCGGTCCTGGCCGCGGCCGCCCTCACCGCCGTGGTGGCGCTGACCGCCACCGGCTGCGGGCCCGAGGGCAACCAGGCGGACGGCAAGCCCGGCCAGTCCGCGGAACAGGGCAGCGCGGGCGGGGGTGGCTTCACGATCCCCAGGGACATCCAGGACAAGCTCAAGGAACACGGCGTCGACCTGGACAAGTGGAAGAACGGCGAGTGGAAGAACTGGGACAAGGACAAGTGGCTCCGCGAGGCCAGTGAGTTCATCAACCCGATCATCAAGGGGCTGTGGGACCCGGACCGGGCGAGCAAGGCCAAGCCGCCGAAGGAGCCCACGCCCAAGGACATCTCGGGTGACCAGGGGCGTACCGACCCGGACCCGCGTCCGGTCCAGGCCAAGGCCGTCAAGCCGCCGTTCGGCCAGAACGCGCCCGGCCTCGGCAAGATCTTCTTCGACACGCCCGAGGGCCACGCGGTCTGCTCCGGCGCGGTGGTCAAGGACCCGGCGCACCCGGGCAAGTCGAACCTGGTGTGGACCGCGGGCCACTGCGTGCACGCCGGCAAGACCGGTGGCTGGTACCGCAACATGATCTTCGCCCCGTCGTTCAACGACACCGGCAAGAGCGCGGCCCAACTGGAGAACGCCTCGCGTGAGCAGATGTTCCCCAAGGGCGTGTGGTGGGCCGACGGCGCGTCGACCTCCAGCCAGTGGATCGGCCAGGGCGGCGCGCAGGGCAACAGCGTGCCGATGGCGCCGTACGACTTCGCCATCATGCACGTCACGCCGGAGAAGGGCGCGGGCAGCAAGTCCCTCGAAGAGGTCGCCGGTGGCGCCTACTCGGTCGACTTCAACGCTTCGGCGATCCCGGACATCAACAGCATCACCGCCCAGGGGTACCCGGCCGAGGCGCCGTTCGACGGTGCGACGCTGCAGCAGTGCACCGACAAGCCGGGCCGGCTCTCGATGGACGCCAAGAAGCCGACCATGTACCGCATCGGCTGCCTGATGACCGCCGGCTCCTCCGGCGGCCCCTGGTTCGCCAAGGGCTCGGACGGCAAGCCGGCGCTGGTGTCCAACACCTCGATCGGCCCGCGTCCGGCCGGCTGGCTGGCGGGCCCGCACCTCGGCCCGGAGGCCAAGAGCCTCTACAACGCGATGAGCAAGAAGTTCGCGTCGAAGTAGAAGTAGACGCGGGCGACCCGAGCGGCGGGCACCCGGTACGCGCCGGGTGAGCGAGCGCGACGGCCGCGTACCCGTGCGACCAGGTACGCCCGGTTACGACCGGGTACGACCGGTACCGGATACGCGGCCGTCGCGAGACCTCCGCGAACCGCCCGACGACTTCGTCTGCGGGCACCCTTGCGGGGAGCCCGCGGCGCGGACACGGCGAAGGCCCGCCCCGATCCATTCAGGGGGCGGGCCTTCGCCGTACTACCTGCGTGCAGCGTAAGCAGTTGCCCGCGGTGCGACGCGCACGGCGCCTACGGCTGCCGGATCACGCGGCGGGGGCGTACGGCCGGAACTCGGCGGCCAGCTCCTCGTGCACCCGCGCCTTGAGGACGGTGCCCTCCGCGACGTGCTCCTCGGAGATCACCTCGCCTTCGGCGTGTGCCCGCGAGACCAGCGCGCCCTGGGTGTACGGCACCAGCGCCTCGATCTCGACCTGCGGGCGCGGCAGCTCCTCGTCGATCAGGGCGAGCAGCTCGTCGATGCCCTGGCCCGTACGGGCCGAGACCAGCAGCGCGTGCTTCTCGTTGCGCAGCAGCCGCTGGAGGACCAGCGGGTCGGCGGCGTCCGCCTTGTTGACGACGACGATCTCCGGTACGTGGGTGGCGCCCACATCACGGATCACCTCGCGCACGGCGGCCAGCTGCTCCTCCGGCACCGGGTGCGAACCGTCGACCACGTGCAGGATGAGGTCGGAGTCGCCGACCTCCTCCATCGTGGAACGGAACGCCTCGACGAGGTGGTGCGGCAGGTGGCGGACGAAGCCGACGGTGTCGGCGAGGGTGTAGAGCCGCCCGCTGGGCGTCTCGGCCCGGCGCACGGTCGGGTCCAGGGTGGCGAACAGCGCGTTCTCCACCAGGACGCCGGCCCCGGTCAGGCGGTTGAGCAGGGAGGACTTGCCCGCGTTGGTGTAGCCGGCGATGGCCACCGAGGGGACCTTGTGGCGACGGCGTTCCTGCCGCTTGATGTCGCGGCCGGTCTTCATCTCCGCGATCTCCCGGCGCATTTTCGCCATCTTCTCGCGGATCCGCCGACGGTCCGTCTCGATCTTGGTCTCACCGGGACCACGTGTGGCCATACCGCCGCCCGCGGAGCCGGAGCCACCGCCACCCATCTGCCGGGACAGCGACTGGCCCCAGCCGCGCAGCCTGGGCAGCATGTACTGCATCTGCGCCAGCGAGACCTGCGCCTTGCCCTCTCGGGACTTGGCGTGCTGGGCGAAGATGTCGAGGATCAGGGCCGTACGGTCGACGACCTTGACCTTGACGACGTCCTCCAGGTGGATCAGCTGGCCGGGGCTCAGCTCACCGTCGCAGACCACCGTGTCGGCGCCGGACTCCAGGACGATGTCGCGCAGCTCCAGGGCCTTGCCGGAGCCGATGTAGGTGGCCGGATCGGGCTTGTCGCGGCGCTGGACCACGCCGTCGAGCACCAGCGCGCCGGCGGTCTCCGCCAGCGCGGCCAGCTCGGCGAGGGAGTTCTCCGCGTCCTGCGCCGTGCCCGTGGTCCAGACACCGACCAGTACCACGCGCTCCAGGCGCAGCTGGCGGTACTCGACCTCGGTGACGTCTTCGAGCTCGGTGGACAGCCCGGCCACGCGGCGCAGGGCGGCCCGCTCCGTGCGGTCGTACTGCGCGCCGTCACGGTCCCCGTCGATCTCGTAACTCCAGGCGACGTCCTCTTCCATCAGGGCGTCGGCCCGGCGGCTCTCGGGGAGGCGCTGTCGGTCCTGTGGAAGGGAAGAAGAGGAGGTCATTTGATCCTTTGCGTCGTTGGGACGTCCCGTACGGGGCCGCGTGGCCCCGGGACTCTCGATCGTGACAACGTCCGGCCCGCCCGGGAGATTCCCGGTGCCGGCCCCGTCATCGGCCAGACGATGGTCGCACGACCGCTGGTCGCCGTCACACGGGTTTTCCGGGCGAGGGGGACGGGAGGAGCGTGGGGGCGGCGGGCCGGGTCTTCCCGGACCGGGCGGCGGGCTCATCCGCGCGGCTTCGCGCCGCCCGGGCTGCCCGCAGGCTTCCCGGCAGGCTTCGCACCAGGCCCGTTCGCAGGCTTCGCCGCCGGTTTCCCGGCCGCCTGCCCCGAAGGCTTCGCGCCCGGCTTGCCCGCAGGCTTCGCGCCCGGCTTCCGTGCCGGGGGCTGCGGGGTCCGATGGTGGCTCTTCCAGTCCGGGTGGCCCGGCATCGGCGGTGTCTTCGCGTCGTACAGCCAGCTGCGGAAGAAGCCGCCGAGGTCCTGGCCCGAGATGCGGGAGGCCAGCGCGACGAAGTCGGCGGTGCCCGCGACGCCGTCGCGGTACCGGGTCACCCAGGTGCGCTCCAGCCGGTCGAAGGCGGCGTGTCCGATCTTGGCGCGCAGCGCGTACAGCACGAGGGCGCTGCCGTCGTACATGACCGGGCGGAAGATGCCGGTCTTGTTGCCGGGCGTGGGGGCCTTCGGTGCCCCGGGCGGGCCGCCTTCGGCGCGCATCCGGTCCGAGACGCTGTAGGCGCGCCGGGTCCGCTCGTCCATGGACATCTTGGAGTGCTCGTGCGCGTAGAGCTCCTCGTACCAGGTGGCGTGCGACTCGTTGAGCCAGGCGTCCGACCAGGTGCGCGGGGTGACGCTGTTGCCGAACCACTGGTGCGACAGCTCGTGGATCATGATCGCTTCGACGTACCAGCGGGGGTACTGCCGCGTGGTGAACAGCCGCTCCTCGAAGAGGGACAGCGTCTGGGTCTCCAGCTCGAAGCCGGTCTCGGCCTGGGCGAGCAGCATGCCGTACGTCTCGAAGGGGTAGCGGCCGACCTTGCGCTCCATCCAGGCGAGCTGGCCGGGCGTCTTGGCCAGCCAGGGTTCCAGACGCTTGCGGTCGGCGGCCGGTACGACGTCGCGGAGCGGCAGGCCGCGCGGCCCGGTGCGCCGGACGACGGCGGAGCGCCCGATGGACACCTGCGCCACTTCGGTGGCCATGGGGTGGGCGGTGCGGTAGACCCAGGTGGTCATGGCGGGGGCCGCCCGCTCCTGCCGTACGTCCGGCCCGGTACGGATCGCGCTCCTCGCCGGCCTCGGCGGGGCGCCCGGGTGGCGTGCCACGCGCGTTCCGTTGGCGACGACCGTCAGTCCTTCGGGCGCGGTGACGCGGAAGGTGTAGAGGGCCTTGTCCGAGGGGTGGTCGTTGCCCGGGAAGACGCGGTGTGCGGCGTCGACCTGGTTGGCCATCACCAGCCCGTCCTTCGTGCGCAGCCAGCCGATCTCCTTGTCCTTGCCGCCCTTGGGGGGACGCGGGTCGCTGGTGTGCCGGACGACGATCCGTACCGGGGTACCGGCCCGCACGGTGCGGTGCGGCGTGACGATCAGGTCCTCGCCGCGGCTGACGTGGGCCGCGGGCCGGCCGTCGACCTCGACGGACCGGACGGTGCCGTGGGCGAAGTCGAGGTTGATGCGCCGCAGGCGGGTGGTGGCGCGGGCGGTGATCTTCGTGACGGCGTCCAGCGGCCGGTCGTTGCGGCCGGAGTACGTCAGGGCGATGTCGTACGCGCGGACGTCGTACCCCGGGTTGCCGAGGTGCGGGTAGAGCCGGTCGCCGACGCCGAGCGGCGTGGCGTCCGGCAGAGCGGCGGCGACCAGCGCGGCGGCGGCGAGCAGACCGAGGACGCTCCGGCGGCGGGCGGCGGCCCCGGAGCGGCGGCGCGGACGCGGGCCGGGCGTGGCGCCTTCGGGGTCCCGGCCGGGGGCGGAGCCGGGGCCGGTGGCGGGGTGGGACGAGGAAAGCGGCATGACAAACCGCTATCAGCGCGGTGCGCCCGCCCGTGGCCGACGCGACAGTACGGCACCCGAACGGGGGGATCCGTGCGCCCGTCGAGGCTGGAGGGGCGCGTGCGGATGCCGGGCCGCGCCAAGACCGAACCGCACCACGATCGAACCGCAGGAAACCGGACCGCAGGAAAACCGGACCGCACGAGAACCGGACCGCACGAGAACCGGACCGCACGGGTACCGGGTCACAGGAGCCACGGACCACCTGGGTCTCCCGGCCGCCTCGGATACCGGGCCATGTGGCGCCCCGGCCCCCGCGCGCCCGGGGCCGCTCCGGCGTGCGCCGCCACGCCCCCGCGCGCCATGCCCCCGCGCGCCCTGACCGCGCGCCTCACCTCAAGAACGCGCCGCCACCGTCGACTGCGCCCGCCCCGCCCGCAGCACGTCGAAGACGCCCGGCACCTGCCGCATCGCCCGCATCAGGGACGGAAGTTTGGCCGCGTCCGGGAGGTGGAGGGTGTAGGTGTGCCGTACGCGCTGCTCACGGGGCGGTTCGACGGCGGCGGCGACCACGGCGGCGCCTTCGGCGGCGATGGCCTCCGTGAGGTCGGCGAGCAGGTGCGGCCTGGTGAACGCCTCCGCGAGGAGGGTGACCCGGCAGCCCTGTACGCGGTTTCCCGCGCCGCGCCAGCGTGCGCCGACCGGCTGCCGGCCGGACGCGGCCATTCGGGCCACCACGGGACACAGCGCCCGGTGCACGGTGACGATGCCGCCCCGGACGGCGAAGCCGGTGACGTGGTCCGGCGGTACGGGGGTGCAGCAGCCCGCCAGGCGTACGGTCGCGCCGGGCAGATCGGTGGACAGCCCGGCGGTGTCACCGCCGTGACGCCCGGACGCCGCGGCGGCCCCGGGGCCCCGCGTCTCGCCGGTTCCGCTCGGTGCGCCCGCCCCCACCGGGCCCTCCCCCGCCTCCGCGCCGGGATGAGCGGCCAGCCAGCGCGAGATGGCGAGCCGGGCCGCCGGGGTACGGGTGTGGTCGAGCCAGTCCGGGGAGGGTCCGGCGGCGGAGTCGGGGGCCATGAGCAGGTGCAGGCTGTCGCCGTCGCACAGGACCGTGGACAGTGTCGCCAGGCGGCCGTTGACGCGCGCGCCGATGCAGTGGTGTGCCCCCTCGCCGTACAGCGCGTACGCGGCGTCCACGCAGCTCGCACCGGCGGGCAGGCCGACGGTGCCGGTGCCCGCGCGGTCCGTCACGACCGTGCCGCTCCCGTCGTCGAAGCCGCCCTCCGCGCAGAAGACCGTGATTTCCCGGTCCTGCGCGAGATCGTCGCGCAGCGAGGTCCAGAACGTGTCCGGGTCGGGGGTGGCGCGCTGCCACTCCAGGAGGCGGCACAGCCATCCGGGCTGGGTCGGGTCGACGCGCTCGCCGTCCTCGGCCGACGGCCCTCCCGCCGCGCCGCCCGCCGCCCCGGACGGGTCGGAGCCGTCCGCGGGGGCGTACGGGTTGCCCAGCGCGATCACCCCGGCTTCCGCCACCCGGTGCATCCGGTGGGTCCGGATGAGCGTTTCGGCAATGGCGCCGTCCTCGTCCGAGACGGCGGTGTGCAGCGACTGGTAGAGGTTGAACTTCGGTACGGCGATGAAGTCCTTGAACTCCGAGACCACCGGGGTGAAGCAGGTGTGCAGCTCACCGAGGACCGCGTAGCAGTCGGCGTCCTCGGCGACGAGCACGAGCAGCCGGCCGAGGTCCGCGCCGGTGACCGCGCCGCGTGCCAGGCGCACCCGGTGCACGGAGACGAAGTGCCTTGGCCGGATGAGGACTTCGGCGTCGATGTCGGCCTCGTCCAGGACGGTGCGCACCCGCTCCGCGATGGTGTCGAGCGGGCCCGGGCGGCCGGCGTGGCCGAGGACGAGAGCCCGGGTGGTGGCGTACTCCTCCGGGTGCAGGATCGCGAAGACCAGGTCCTCCAGCTCACTCTTGAGCGCCTGCACGCCCAGCCGTTCGGCGAGCGGGATCAGCACGTCCCGCGTCACCTTGGCGATCCTGGTCTGCTTCTCGGGGCGCATCACGCCGAGGGTGCGCATGTTGTGCAGCCGGTCGGCCAGCTTGATGGACATCACGCGGACGTCGTTGCCGGTGGCGACCAGCATCTTGCGGAAGGTCTCGGGCTCGGCGGCGGCACCGTAGTCGACCTTCTCCAGCTTGGTCACGCCGTCGACCAGGTAGCAGACCTCCTTGCCGAACTCCCGGCTCACCTGATCGAGCGTCACTTCCGTGTCCTCGACGGTGTCGTGGAGGAGGGAGGCGGTCAAGGTCGTGGTCTCGGCGCCCAGTTCGGCCAGGATCAGGGTCACCGCGAGCGGGTGGGTGATGTACGGCTCACCGCTCTTGCGCATCTGCCCGCGGTGCGAGGACTCCGCGAGCGCGTAGGCCCGGCTCAGGGTGTCCAGGTCGGCGTCCGGATGGTGGGCCCGGTGGACCTTCGCGACGTGCTCCAGGGCGTCCGGCAGGCCGTCGCGGGGGGCCGGCCCGAGCAGCGCGGCCCGGCCGATGCGCCGCAGACCGCGCAGTTCCAGGCGGGGGCGGCCGCGTCTGCGATGGGAGGCTTCCCCCAGGTCGGACGGACCGGCCTGGGCAGCGGACGGACCGGCCTGGGCAGGCGCGACGGGGTTACCAGGGTTCGTGGCCTCTGCGCTCATGGGCACCTCCGGCGGCGTCGACCGGCGGTTGGGCGTCCGCAGTCAGTCGCCCGGGCCGGTGCTTGATGCTACCGAGCCCATCACGCAGCGCTGTCCCGCTCTCGCCCAGCGTGAACCGGATCACCCATTCGAGGTAAGCACCCTGGGTCGTGCCCCGGGCGGGCGCCCGGCCGGGGTCACGCCCCGGGCCCACGGCTCAGCCCAGGGCCGTGACCAGCCAGGCGGGGTCCAGTGCTCCCTCGCCGACGATGACCGCGGGGCCGGTCATCTCGACCGTGCCGTCCGGCAGCTCGGTGATCGTCAGGCTGCCGCCCAGCACGTCGACCGTGTAGGTGACGGGGCTGCCGGTGACCGCGGGGTCGACGCCGTCCCGGCGGGCGGTGGCGACGGCGACGGCGCAGGCGCCCGTGCCGCAGGAGCGGGTCTCGCTGGCGCCGCGCTCGTGGACGCGCATCGCCACATGACGCGGGCCGCGGTCGGCGACGAACTCGATGTTCACACCGTCCGGGTAGACGGCGGCTGGGCTGAACGGCGGGATCTCGCGCAGATCACCGGCGTGGCCGAGGTCCTCGACGAAGGCGACGGCGTGCGGGTTGCCCATGCTGACGTTGCGGGCGGGCCAGCTACGGTCGCCCACGGTGACCGTCACGCCGTCCGGGAGCAGCTCGGCACGGCCCATGGAGACCGTGACCTCGCCGGTCGCGGTCAGGCGTGCCGTACGCACACCGGCGCGGGTGGCGATGGCCAGCTCGCCCTCGCCGGCCAGACCGGCGTGCTGGAGGTAGCGGGCGAAGACGCGGACGCCGTTGCCGCACATCTCGGCGACGGAGCCGTCGCCGTTGCGGTAGTCCATGAACCACTCGGCCTCGCCGGCCATGGCGCGGGCCGCGGGATCGGCGGCGGAGCGCACCACGCGCAGCAGGCCGTCGCCGCCGATACCGGCCCGGCGGTCACAGATCCGGGCGACGGCGCCGGCGGACAGCTCCAGGACGCCGTCCGGGTCGGGGACGATCACGAAGTCGTTCTCCGTGCCGTGCCCCTTGAGGAAGGCGATGCCCCGGCCGGGGCCGCCCGCGGCGGTCGTGGCGGCGCTCACTGCGGCCTCCGTGGCCTCTGCGGTCCCCTGTGCGTTGGTCATGCCTGCATCGTACGGCGCGGCAGTGACAGTCGGTGGCCCCGCCCCGGCCGACGGATGTTCCGGCTCCGGCCCCGGCGGATGTCCCGACGCCGCCCCAGGCGTGTCCTGTGCTCGGTGCCGCCTCCGGCCCCGGCGTGCTGCGATCAGTGCAACCGGGCGACGCGCCACACGGCGAGCAGGGCCAGGACGGCCACGACCGCGGCGTACGCCAGGACGACGCGCCAGTCCGGGCGGCGACCGGAGCCGCGGGCGGGCAGACCCGGCCAGGTGTGGCCGACCCGGCGGGCGGCCATCATGCCCCAGCCCGCGGCGCAGCCGAAGAGCAGCAGACCGAGCATGGAGATCACCGCGCCGCCGTCGCCGCCGAACTCGAAGGCCAGCGGGAAGGCGAACATCAGCGAGCCGAGGATGGCCAGGCCCACGATCGGCGCGAGCTGCCAGATGCGCAGCCGGCGCGGCGGGCGCAGTTCCCGGAAGGACTCACCGCCTCCGGCCGCCTCCCCGGGGCCGTCCCCGGTGTCCAGAGGCGCCGGGCGAACCGGTTCTCCCAGGGCGTCCGGGCCGTCGGGACCGACCGCCGCCGCGTGGTCCAGGGCAGGCCCGTCCGGGCCGGCGGCCCCGGGTCCGTCCTGGGTCAGCGACTCGGTCGCGTCCCGCTGTCCGTCTCTCGGCCCGTCCGGTTGCTGCGGTCTGTTGCGAGGGCCGGCCTCCATCGCCACGCGCCCTCCCCACTCCGACTGCACGCCTCGATCGAAGGTCGATGATGACACGCTCCCGGGGGCACGGATGACGGGCGGAGCGTCCCGATGCCATGACGTGATCAGGCTGTGACCGGTCGTTCGACCAACGCCAGCGCCCGCCCCGGGAGTTCCGCGCGGTCCGCGGCGGCGCCGCTGAGCCAGTGGACCCGGGGGTCCCGGCGGAACCAGGAGTCCTGGCGGCGCGCGAAGCGCTTGGTGGCACGGACCGTCTCGGCCCGGGCCTGCTCCTCCGTGCACTCCCCCGCGAGCTGGGCGAGCACCTGCTGGTAGCCGAGGGCGCGGGAGGCGGTACGGCCCTCGCGCAGCCCTTCGCCCTCCAGCCGCTGCACCTCGTCGACCAGCCCTTCCTCCCACATCCGGTCCACCCTGCGGGCGATGCGGTCGTCGAGTTCGGGGCGTGCCACGTCGACGCCGATCTGCACGGTGTCGTAGACCGCCTCGTGCCCGGGGAGGTTGGCGGTGAAGGGGCGGCCGGTGATCTCGATGACCTCCAGGGCGCGCACGATGCGGCGCCCGTTGCTCGCCAGGATGGCGCGGGCGGCCTCCGGGTCGGCGGCGGCGAGCCGGGCGTGCAGGGCGCCGCTGCCCTGCTCGGCGAGCTCGGTCTCCAGCCGGGCCCGCACCTCCGGGTCCGTGCCGGGGAAGTCCAGGGCGTCGATGGCGCCCCGTACGTACAGGCCGGAGCCGCCGACGAGGACGGGGGTGCGGCCCTCGGCGAGCAGCCGGTCGATCTCGGCGCGGGCCAGCCGTTGGTACTCGGCGACGTTCGCGGCCCGGGTCACGTCCCAGATGTCCAGGAGGTGGTGCGGGACGCCGTGGCGCTCGGGCACCGTCAGCTTGGCGGTGCCGATGTCCATTCCCCGGTAGAGCTGCATGGAGTCGGCGTTGACGACTTCGCCACCGAGATGGCGGGCGAGTGCGACGCCCAGATCGGACTTTCCGGCCGCGGTGGGACCGACGACGGCGATGACCCGGGGTGCGGGAACTGCGGTGTTCACCGGCCCAGTCTCGCAAACCTGCGGGCCACATCTCGAACGAGCGACGTGACGGCTCGCCTCCGTGTTCGTTGCCTGTTGCGAGGTTCCGGCCGCCGGTTCACGGACCGGGGCCCGCGGGCGGCGCAATGGGACGCTCCGGGCGCCCCGGGATTTCGCCCACACGAGTAGGCTATGGAGTAGTTATGGGCGTGTTTTCACGGTTTCGTCGCAAGGCAGCAGAGGCATCGACGGAGGAAGCCGCCGCCGCCACGCTGACGGCGGAGCCGTCGGCTCCGGAGGGCGGGGAGCCCGCCGCCGAGCAGTCCGCCGAGGCCGCTACGGAGGCGGAGCAGGGCGCGGCGGCAGCCGCGGACGGGAAGCCGTCCGCGGAGGAGGCCGGCGAGGCGGCGATCGCCGAGGGGGTCGAGATCCCCAAGCAGCAGTCGGCCGAGGAGGCTGCGGACCGCGAAGCCGGGGAAGGCGCCCGCAAGTAGGACGCACGCCGCACGAAGCAGCACGAAGGAAGGTGCCCATGGGTCTGCTGGACAACCTCAAGGCCAAGCTCGGTCCTCTGAAGAGCAAGGCCGGTGACCTCGCGCAGCAGCACGGGGACAAGATCGAGCAGGGGCTCGACAAGGCCGCGCGGGCGGTCGACGAGAGGACCAAGGGCAAGTACAGCAGCCAGATCGGCACCGGTGCGGGCAAGGCGAAGGACGCCCTCGGCCGGCTGTCCGAGGAGTCCCGCCGCACCGGGGGCCAGGGCTCCGGCGGCTCCGGCCCGCAGGGACCGGCTTCCTGACCTTTTCGCCGGGCCCGCGGCGGGGCGGCCCGGACGGACGGCACCACGGCCGCGGAGCGACCCGCTCCGCGGCCGTCGCGCGGTCCCGGGGGGGCGCGGCGAACGCCGCTTCCGTACAGCTCAGAGCCAGCTCCCGCCGTTCCCGTACGCCTCGGCACACTTCCGTACGCCTCGGCACGCTCCCGTACGCCTCAGGACCAGGCCGCCACGAAGTACCCCACTCCGTACGGCGCCTCCTCGCGCAGCAGCTCGCCGTGCAGACCGGCGCCCTGTGCGGCGCCTGCCAGGACCTGCCAGCAGGACCGGCCCGAGACCTTCAGCTCCTCCGCCAGCTCCGCGTCCAGCCCGGTCAGCGCCTCGGTGTCGGCGGCGCCCAGGGCGCGTCCCACGGCGGCGTCGAAGTCCTCGGCCCGCTCGTCGTAGTAGCCCGGCGCCTTCACCGTGCGGCACGCGCTGCCGTCGCCCATGACCAGCAGGGCGACCCGCTCCGCCGATGCCGCGATGTCCCGTCCGGCCTGCACGCAGCGGTCGGTGGCCAGCGGTTCGCCGACGCCCAGCCCTGCCATCGGCGCGTCGGCCCAGTCCGTACGGGCCAGCAGCCAGGCGCCGACCGACAGCGACGGTGGAAGCGGCCGTTCCGGGGTGGTCCCGGCGGCGCCCAGGCGGACTTCGAGGTCCACGCCGAAGCCGCGGAACGAGCCCACCGCGCCCTGTTCGTACGGCCCGCAGCCGGCCTCTCCGGCGGGGCCGACGACGACCAGACGGTCCGGCCGGGCCGCCGCGAGCACGCCGATCGCGTCGAGGGCGGCGGCCCGCAGGCCGTCCAGCTCGGGTGCGGCTCCGGAGGCGACCTCCGGGACGAGCACCGGCGGACACGGGCAGACGGCGGCGGCGACAAGCATGGCTGGAACCCTAGCAAGGCCGCGGCGCCGGGCCCGCGGTCCCGGGCGGCGGGTCCGCGACGCTTCCGGCGCCGGTCGTACGGGGCGGCTGTCCCGCCCTCACGCCGTCAGTCGCACCCGCAGCCCGCGGCCGGGGCCGGGGCCGGGGCCGGGGCGCCGATCGTCGGCAGGCCGAGCATGACGCCGGCCGGCTTTTCGGCCGGTGCGGCGTTGCGCTTCTCCCAGGCGTCGCCCGCGCGCGTACGGCGGACGGCCTGGGCGGGGCCCTCGGCGAGCAGGTGGTGCGGCGCGGCGTAGGTGATCTCGACGGTCACCATGTCGCCGGGGCGGACCGGCTCCTCGGGGCGGGTGAAGTGCACCAGACGGTTGTCGGGCGCGCGGCCGGACAGGCGGCGCGTGGCGTCGTCCTTGCGCCCCTCGCCCTCGGCGACCATGACCTCCAGCACGCGGCCGACCTGCTTCTTGTTCTCCTCCCAGGAGATCTCCTCCTGGAGGGCCACCAGCCGCTCGTAACGCGCCTGGACGACCTCCTTGGGGATCTGGCCGTCCATCGTGGCGGCCGGGGTCCCGGGGCGCTTGGAGTACTGGAAGGTGAAGGCCTGAGCGAAGCGGGACTCGCGGACCGTGTGCAGGGTCTGCTCGAAGTCCTCCTCGGTCTCGCCCGGGAAGCCGACGATGATGTCCGTGGAGATGGCGGCGTCCGGCATCGCGGCGCGCACCTTCTCGATGATGCCGAGGAAGCGCTCCTGGCGGTACGAGCGGCGCATCGCCTTGAGGACCGTGTCCGAGCCGGACTGCAGCGGCATGTGCAGCTGCGGCATCACGTTCGGCGTCTCGGCCATGGCGGCGATGACGTCGTCGGTGAAGTCGCGGGGGTGCGGCGAGGTGAACCGGACCCGCTCCAGCTCTTCGATCTTGCCGCAGGCGCGCAGCAGCTTGCTGAACGCCTCGCGGTCGCCGATGTCGGAGCCGTACGCGTTGACGTTCTGGCCGAGCAGGGTGATCTCGGAGACGCCCTCGCCCACCAGTGCCTCGATCTCGGCGAGGATGTCGCCGGGGCGGCGGTCCTTCTCCTTGCCGCGCAGGGCCGGGACGATGCAGAAGGTGCAGGTGTTGTTGCAGCCCACGGAGATCGAGACCCAGGCCGCGTACGCGCTCTCGCGGCGGGTGGGCAGCGTGGAGGGGAACGCCTCCAGCGACTCGGCGATCTCGACCTGGGCCTCCTCCTGGACGCGGGCCCGCTCCAGGAGCACCGGCAGCTTGCCGATGTTGTGCGTCCCGAAGACCACGTCGACCC
This sequence comes from Streptomyces sp. NPDC045470, assembly GCF_040646595.1. Lineage (NCBI taxonomy): Bacteria > Bacillati > Actinomycetota > Actinomycetes > Kitasatosporales > Streptomycetaceae > Streptomyces > Streptomyces sp. NPDC045470. The sequence goes on along the minus strand of NZ_JBEZAN010000014.1, from coordinate 53,591 downwards.
AGGGGGCCTTCCTGACGATGGTGTCGCGGTCCTTCTGGGCCAGACAGCCGCCGACGGCGATCTGCATCCCGGGCCGCGCGGCCTTGCGGGGCGCGAGCTGGCCGAGGTTGCCGTAGAGCCGGTTGTCGGCGTTCTCCCGCACCGCGCAGGTGTTGAAGACGACGACATCGGCCCCGTCGGCGCCCTGCGGCGCGGGGACGTATCCGGCGTCCTCCAGCAGGCCCGACAGCCGCTCGGAGTCGTGGACGTTCATCTGGCACCCGTAGGTGCGCACCTCGTATGTCTTCGCACTCATCTCAATCGACCAGGGTACGTGCTTCCACCGTCACCTCGCCCCTCCCTTTCCCGGTACCGGGCTGGCAGGATCCCGCCCATGGTTTCCGCATTCCCCCGTTCCGGCGGCCGCCGGGCGTTCCTCGCGGTTGCCGCGGTACTGGCCGTACTCGGCCTGCTGCTGTGGTGGCTGCCGCCGGTGGTGGCCAGGCCGCCCGCGCCCGGCGGGCAGCTCACGCTGTCCACCGGCGTGCGCTCCGGGGTGTACGCGCGCTACGGGGAGCTCCTCAAGCAGGATCTGCGCCGGGACCTGCCGCGGGTGGACGTACGGCTGATGAACAGCGCGGGGTCACTGGACAATCTGGAGCACCTGGCGACCGGGAAGGCGCAGTTCGCGATCGCGACCGCGGACGCGGTGGCCGAGCGGCAGCGTCTCCATCCGCGGCAGGCGGCAAGGCTGCGGGCCTGCGCGCGGCTGTACGACGACTACCTGCAACTGATCGTGCCCGCGGACTCACCGGTCGGCTCGGCCAAGGACCTCGGGAAGCTGCGCGTCGGCGTGGGGGCGGACGGCTCCGGCGTCCAGCTGACCACCCGGCGGCTGGTCGCGGCGGCCGGGCTGGACTTCGACCACGGCATCGAGGCGGTGCGGGTCGGCATCGACCGGATGCCGAAGCTACTGGAGGAGGGGAAGCTGGACGCCTTCTTCTGGTCGGGCGGGCTGCCGACCTCGGCCGTGCAGCAGGTGGCCCGGCGGATGCCGATACGGCTCGTCCAGCTCGGGGACCTGATTCCGGCGCTGCACCGGCAGGGCGGGCGGAGCCGTCACTACCGGGCGGCCGTGATGCCGGCCGACGCCTATCCGCTGGTCCAGAAGGGGCAGGCGGTCAGGACGATCGCGGTCGCGAATCTCCTGGTCACCACCGACCGGCAGGACCCGGTTCGGACGGAGGCGATCACCCGGACCGTCATAAGGAGCCGGGACCGCATCGGTACCGAGGTGCATGCCGCGCAGAAGGTGGATCTGCGGACCGCGGTGTTCACCGATCCGCTGCCGCTGCACGAGGGCGCGCGGCGTTATTACGTGTCGGAGAAGCCGTAGGCGGCGTTACGACGTGCCGGAGCAGCCGTAGCGGGCCGTTCCCGGGAAGGGGCGGCTTCCGAGGTGCCCGAAGGCGCCGGGGCGTGCGCGGACTTCCGTGCACGCCCCGGCGCGCGTCATGCCTTGGGCGCCCGCGGGGTGCGCGGCGCCTTGGGGGCGCGGGAGGGACGCCGGGACGGACGGCCGCCGCCCGCCGCGCCGGTGCCGCCGCCCGCCGCGCCGCCGGAGCCACCGCGGCGCGGACGCCGCCGCCCGCCGCCGCCCGTGGACTTGGGCCGGTCCTGCTGCGCGGGGACGGCGATCACGACCGGCTGGCCGGACGGCGCCTGGGCGCCCGTGATCCGTATGAGCTCGCTGTCGCCGGGCCGGACCCGGGCCGTACCGGGGGTGATCTTCGCCCGGGACATCAGCCGGGTCATGTCCCGGCGCTGGCCGGGCGTGACCAGGGTGACGACGGTGCCCGACTCGCCGGCTCGCGCGGTACGGCCGCCGCGGTGCAGGTAGTCCTTGGCCTCGGTCGGCGGGTCGACGTTGACCACGAGGTCGAGGCCGTCGATGTGGATGCCGCGGGCGGCGACGTTGGTGGCGATCAGCGCGGTGGCCTGGCCGGTGCGGAACTGCTCCAGGGTGCGGGTGCGCTGCGGCTGGGACTTGCCGCCGTGCAGCGCCGCGGCCCGTACACCCTGCGACAGCAGGTGCTTGGTCAGCCGGTCGGCGCCGCGCTTGGTGTCCACGAACATGATCACGCGGCCGTCGCGGGCGGCGATCTCGGTGGTGGTGGCCCGCTTGTCGGTGTCGTCCACGTACAGGACGTGGTGCTCCATGGTGGTGACCGTCGCGGCCGACGGGTCCACGGAGTGGGTGACCGGGTCGGTCAGGAACCGGCGCACGAGCTTGTCGACGTTGCGGTCCAGCGTCGCGGAGAACAGCATCCGCTGGCCGTTCGGGTCCACCTTCTCCATCAGGCGGGTGACCTGCGGCAGGAAGCCCATGTCGGTCATCTGGTCGGCCTCGTCGAGGACGGTGACGGTGACCTGGTCGAGCTTGCAGGCGCGGCGGTCCAGCAGGTCGGCGAGCCGGCCCGGGGTGGCGACCAGGATCTCGGCGCCCTTGCGCAGCGCGTCGACCTGGCGGTTGATCGAGGTGCCGCCGACGACCGTGGTCGTGCGCAGACCGACCGCGGTGGCGTACGGGGCGAGCGCCTGGGAGACCTGGGTGGCCAGCTCACGGGTGGGCACGAGCACCATCGCGAGGGGGCTCTTGCTCTCGGCGCGGCGCCCCGCCGTACGGCTGAGCATCGCCAGTCCGAAGGCCAGGGTCTTGCCGGAGCCGGTCCGGCCGCGGCCGAGGACGTCCCGGCCCGCGAGGGTGGCGGGCAGCGTCGCGGCCTGGATGGGGAACGGCTCGGTGACGCCCTGCGCGCGCAGCGCGGTGAGAAGGGCCGGTGCCAGCGGCAGCTCGTCGAAGGAGACGGCGGGCGGCTGGGGGGCCGTCCGCGGGGACGGCTGGGATGCGGCGCTCTGTCGCGGTGCGGTCGCTCGGGTCACTGAAAGCCCTTCTGTGGCGGGAGGCCGAGCGCGTACGGCACGGTGCCGTGCGGTCTCGGGCCGCATGGGTACGGGGTGTACGCATACGGGTGTCGTGCGGCTGCGGTGTGCTCGCGCGACGACGTTCGGCGCGGACGGCGAGCCGCGCGGGGACGGGGGTACGGCGGTGGGCCGTACGGATACGGACGGGGCCCGCACCGGCCGGTGCGGGCCCCGTCCGCTGACGTGCGGTCCGTCAGGCGGGGATGATGTTCTCCGCCTGCGGGCCCTTCGGGCCCTGGGTCACGTCGAAGCTGACCTTCTGGCCCTCCAGGAGCTCACGGAAGCCCTGCGCCTGGATGTTCGAGTAGTGGGCGAAGACGTCGGGGCCGCCGCCGTCCTGCTCGATGAAGCCGAAGCCCTTTTCCGCGTTGAACCACTTCACGGTGCCGGTGGCCATGTTTTTCTCCTTCTAGGGGCAAACCGAAGACCGCACTGCGCGGCCTCCCTGTCGCCGAGATGATCGCCCCACACCGGAGAAAGGTCCGGAAAAACAAGGAACGCCCGGGGCTTCCAGCCACCGGGCGCGCACAAAGTTCATGGGTACCACAACTGCAACACCGTCAACGGTAACACAACACTTTCACGGTCCTGAAGCGGGCTGTCCGGGGCCGGACCTGGAACGGGCCCGGACCGGGCCGGGACTGGTCGGGACCGGGACCGGTCGGGACCGGGACTGGTCGGGACCGGCGGTCACGGCGCGCTGCGCGGCACCACCACGGTCACCCGCAGCCCGTGCGGCCGGTGCGGCGCGAAGGAGAGCGTGGCGCCGCCGGCGGCGAGCAGCGCGCGGGTGATCGACAAGCCCAGCCCGGAGCCGGAGACGTTCTGGTGGCGGCCGCTGCGCCAGAAACGGTCACCGATCCGGGCCAGCTCGTCCTCGGTGAGGCCGGGGCCGTGATCGCAGACGGTGATCCGTACGCACTCGCCGTCCGGCGCCACCCCGACAGTGACCCGTTCCCCGGCGGGCGTGAACTTCAGGGCGTTGTCGACGAGGGCGTCCAGGGCGCTGGACAGGGCGACCGGATCCGCCCAGCCCGTCACGGCCCGCTGGCCCTCGTAGGACAGCAGCACCCCTTTGTCGTCGGCCAGCGGGCGCCAGGAGCCGACCCGCTCGGCGGTGAGCGCGGCGATGTCGGTGAGCTGGAGGTCGGCGGCGGCGTGCTCGGCCAGCGCCAGGCCCAGGAGATCGTCCAGGACCCGGGCCAGGCGCTTGCCCTCCGTACGGACGGAGGCGATCTCCTCGTTGCCGTCGGGGAGTTCCAGGGCGAGGAGTTCGATGCGCAGCAGCAGTGCGGAGAGCGGGTTGCGCAGTTGGTGGGAGGCGTCGGCGACGAAGGCTCGCTGCTGTTCCAGCACCTCCTCGACGTTGTCGGCCATCTCGTTGAACGAACGGGCCAGGCGGCGGAGTTCCGGGGGGCCGGAAGCGGCCGCGACCCGGGACTTCATCCGGCCGGTGGCGATGTCGTGACTCGCGGCGTCCAGGACGCGCACCGGGCGCAGCACCCAGCCGGTGAGCCGGAAGGCGGCGCCCACCGCGACGAGCATGGCCGCGCACTCCCCCGCCCCGATCAGCAGCCAGCCGTGCAGGGTGCGGGAGCGCATCCGCCCGGTGGGCGAGTCGGTGACGACGACGGCCACCACGTCACCGTCCCGGACGACGGGCGAGGCGACGGGGATCCGGCCGCCGTCGTCCCAGGGCCAGATCTGGTGCGGGTCGTGGCTGCGGCGGCCCGCCAGGGCCTCGCTGAAGGCCCGTGCGCCTTCGCCCTCCTCCGGTACGCGCCAGTCGGCGGGGGCCGCCGCCATGGGCGTCCCGTCGCGGAAGAACACGCCGGCGCGGATGCCGTAGAGCTGGTGGTAGCGCTTGAGTTCGGCACTCAGCGTGGCCTGCCGTTCGTCCTCGTCGGGGGTCTTGCCGGCGCCCGGGCGGGCGGTGACGTACTGGGCGAGGGAGGCGAACCGCGCCGCGTCGTCGATCCGGTCGACGACCACCCGCTGTTGTTCGACGCCGGCGGTGATGCCGGCGAGCGGGAAGCCGAGCGCGAGCAGCACCCCGGCCATCAGGACGATCAGGAGCGGGAGGAGTCGGGTGCGCACGGTACGGGCCGCCGGCCGTCAGGAGGCCGGGCCGGCCGGTGACACGGCGGCGGGCGGTGTCACGAGGCGGTAGCCGACGCCACGCACCGTCTCGATCAGCGCGGGCATCCGCAGCTTGGCGCGCAGCGACGCGATGTGCACTTCCAGGGTCCGGCCGGTCCCCTCCCAGCTGGTGCGCCACACCTCGCTGATGATCTGCTCGCGGCGGAAGACGACGCCCGGCCGCTGCGCGAGCAGGGCGAGCAGGTCGAACTCCTTGCGGGTCAGGGGGACGGCGGTGCCGGCCACGGTCACCTGCCGGGTGGACAGTTCGATGGTGACGGCGCCGAGCCGCAGGTCACCGGGCGGGGCGCCCTCCTGTGCGGGCGGCTCCCCCGCGGCGGCGGGCGTGGCGGCGCGGCGGCGGCTGACGGCGTGGATGCGGGCGAGCAGTTCGCCGGTGTCGTAGGGCTTGACCACGTAGTCGTCGGCGCCGAGGTTCAGGCCGTGGATCCGGGACCGTACGTCCGCCCGCGCGGTCACCATGATCACCGGGCTGCCGCACATCCGCCGGATCCGCCCGCAGACCTCGAAGCCGTCCTGGTCGGGCAGGCCGAGGTCGAGCAGGACCACACCGAAGGGCTCCCGGTCGCCGGGCAGCAGGGCTTGCAGCGCCTCCTCACCGTTGCGGGCGTGGGTGACGTCGAAGCCGTGCCGGGACAGCACGGCGGACAGGGCGGCCGCGACATGGTCGTCGTCCTCCACGAGCAGCAGCCGCACCGGCCCCCTCCTCACAGTGTGTGCCCGGCCGCGCATACCTGGACGCGCGGGTGCATGGGTGTACACCCGTACGCGGGCGCGTACGGATCGCGGGCCGTCCACGGAGCGGCCAAAAGGCATCTACGGCGATGGACGGCACGCACGTCAAGGGGGTATTCCCGGAGGGGCGGTTCCGTTATGCAGCCGGTACACCGGGGCGCCCGGTCCGCGCGCCCCGTTCACGCCGTGTGTCCCTTCGCGGCCGTATCGTTATGCTCAAATCCCGCTCAGATGTAATGACGCTGGTCGCAGGGCGTTACTAGGGTCCTCCCCAACCGAGGAGGACGGAGCTGTACGCCGATGAGCGAAGTATCGGTGACCAAGAGCGACAAGGGGCCCGCGCCGGCGGGCGACCCGCTGGTCGTGCTGGACAACGTGAACAAGCACTTCGGCGCGCTGCACGTACTCCAGGACATCGACCTGACCATCCGGCGCGGTGAGGTGGTCGTGGTGATCGGGCCCTCCGGGTCCGGCAAGTCGACGTTGTGCCGCACGATCAACCGGCTGGAGACCGTGGACTCCGGCGCCATCACGATCGACGGCAAGCCGCTGCCGCAGGAGGGGCGCGAGCTGGCCCGGCTCCGTGCCGACGTGGGCATGGTCTTCCAGTCCTTCAACCTCTTCGCGCACAAGACGGTGCTGGAGAACGTGATGCTGGGCCAGACCAAGGTCCGCCGCACGGACAAGAAGGCGGCCGAGGAGAAGGCCCGGGCCCTGCTGGACCGGGTGGGGGTCGGCACGCAGGCGGAGAAGTACCCCGCCCAGCTGTCCGGCGGACAGCAGCAGCGGGTGGCCATCGCCCGGGCCCTGGCGATGGACCCCAAGGTCATGCTTTTCGACGAGCCGACCTCCGCACTCGACCCGGAGATGATCAACGAGGTGCTGGAGGTCATGCAGCAGCTCGCCCGGGACGGCATGACGATGGTCGTGGTCACGCACGAGATGGGCTTCGCCCGCTCGGCGGCCCACCGCGTCGTCTTCATGGCGGACGGCCGCATCGTCGAAGAGGCCGAGCCGAACCAGTTCTTCAACAACCCGCGCAGCGACCGGGCCAAGGACTTCCTCTCGAAGATCCTCCACCACTGACCCTGCGGCCGGTCGTCATGATTGCCACCTTCCGCTGAACCAAAGGATGTTCACCATGAGGATTCGTAAGACGGCCGCGGCGGGTGCGGTGGTGCTCGCGCTGACGGCGACCGCGACCGCGTGCGGCGGCGAGTCGGGCACGGCCGGCGACAAGGCGTCCGGCGGAGAAGTCTTCAGCGGTACGTACGCGGTCAACGCCAAGGCGAACGTGAACTCGCCGGCCTGGAAGAAGGCCAAGCAGGCCGGGAAGATCACCATCGGCGCCAAGGCCGACCAGCCCTACCTCGGCTTCCAGGACACCACCGGCAAGCGGAGCGGCTTCGACATCGAGATCGCCAAGATGATCGCCGCCGAACTGGGCTTCTCCGAGAAGCAGATCGAGTTCAAGACGGTCGACTCCAACGTCCGCGAGACCGCGATCTCCAAGGGTCAGGTCGACTACTACGTCGGCACGTACACGATCAACGAGGAGCGCAAGAAGCAGATCGACTTCGCGGGCCCGTACTACACCGCGGGCGCGGACCTCCTGGTGCGCAGGGACGACAAGTCCATCACCGGCCCGGACACCGTCAAGGGCAAGAAGGTCTGCTCGATCGTCGGCTCCACCCCGCTCCAGGAGATCAAGAAGCCGAAGTACGGGGCCACCACCACCGAGCTGGCCAAGTACTCGCTGTGCGTCAAGCAGCTCCTCGACGGCCAGGTGGACGCGGTCACCACGGACGACGCGATCCTCAAGGGGTACGCGGCCGAGCGGCCCAAGAAGCTGCGGGTCGTCGGCAAGCCGTTCACCAAGGAGCCGTACGGCGTCGGCCTGACGAAGGGCGACAAGGCGCTGCGGGACGCGATCACCGACGCGCTGGAGAAGCACATCAAGAACGGCGACTACAAGAAGGCGTACGAAGGCACCCTCGGCAAGTCCGGGACCAGCTTCGTCGCGCCGGAGACGCCGCTGCCGCGCGGCTGACCCGGGTCGCGCACCCGCCGTCCACCGCCGCACGCCCCGTACGCCGCTCCGGCGGGTGTACGGGGCGCGGGTGCCTGAGGATCCACGCGCCGGGGCGCCCGTGCGCACACCGTCGCGGACCGCGCCCGCGCTCCCGGCCGTACACCGGTACGCCGCGCACGCAAGCGCCCGCACGCCGGGCCGCGCTCCCGTACCCCGCGCGCCGCGCACGCCCCGCGCACCCCGCACCGGGCCGTCCACCCGTCCGCCGCTGACCTGACCGCTACCGCGGAGAACCCATGAACGTACTCCTCGACTATCTTCCCGAGTTCCGCACCGGGTTCCTCGGAACCGTGTCGCTCACCGCGGCCAGCGGGGCGCTCGCCCTCCTGCTGGGCCTCCTCGTCGCCGGTTTCCGGGTCTCGCCGGTGCCCCCGCTGCGCGCCTTCGGGACGGCCTGGGTGACGCTGCTGCGCAACACCCCGCTCACCCTGCTGTTCCTGGTCGCCTTCTTCGTCGTCCCGCAGATCTTCTTCCCGGGCATCAGCCCGTTCGTGCTCGCGACGCTGGCCCTGGGCTTCTACACGTCCTCGTTCATCTGCGAGGCCGTCCGCTCGGGCATCAACACCGTGCCGCTGGGCCAGGCGGAGGCCGCCCGCAGCATCGGGATGACCTTCGTCCAGACACTGCGCATCATCGTCCTGCCGCAGGCCACCCGCACCGTGATCCCGCCGCTGAGCAGCATCCTGATCGCGCTCACCAAGAACTCGGCCATCGCGGGCGCCTTCAGCAACGCGGAGCTGTTCAACGTCTCCAAGCTCCTGAACGACCAGGGCCGGCCGATCGGCTGGATCTTCCTCTGGATCGCCCTCGCCTACTTGATCATCACGTTCGCCATCAGCGGCATCTTCCGGCTGCTCGAACGCCGCCTGGAGGTGGCCCGATGACCAGCGTCCTCTACGACGCCCCGGGGCCCAAGGCCGAGGTCCGCAACCGCGTCTACACCGTCGCCGGCGCGCTCGCCGTGCTCGGCCTGCTCGCCTTCGCCGTGCTGCGACTGGCCGCGAAGGGCCAGTTCGAGCCGGAGATGTGGAACATCTTCAACAACGCCGGCGTGCGGACCAACATCCGCAACGGCGTCCTGACGACCCTCCAGGTCTTCGCGGTCGCCGCGGTGCTCTCCCTCGCGCTCGGCGTGCTGCTCGCCGTCGCCCGGCTCTCCGACCACAAGCCGGTGCGCTGGCTGGCCACCGGGTTCATCGAGCTCTTCCGGGCCGTCCCGCTGCTGATCACGATCTACGCCCTGTGGGTGATCCTGCTCTCCTACAAGGAGGAGCTGGGCCTGACCGGCGACTCGCCGCAGTTCTGGGCCCTGGTGGTGGGTCTGACCGTCTACAACGGCTCGGTGCAGGCGGAGGTGCTGCGGGCCGGCATCAACGCGGTGCCCCGGGGCCAGCGCGAGGCGGCGTACGCGCTCGGCATGAGCAAGACGCAGGTCATGACGACGGTGCTGATGCCGCAGGCCGTCCGGGCGATGCTCCCGACGATCATCAGCCAGTTGGTGGTGACCCTCAAGGACACCTCGCTCGGTTACGTGATCACCTTCGAGGAGCTGCTCTACACGATCCAGCAGATGGCCAGCACCATCGTCGTCAACGACGAGAACCCGTACGTGCCGATGATCATCGTGGCCGGTGCGATCTACGTGGCGATGTGTCTGGCGCTGTCCGCGCTGGCCAACTGGATCGAGCGGCGTGGCCGGCGGGCCAAGACCGGCATCGTGATGGCCGGGGCGGCCGAGCCGGTCACCGCGTCGGACGCGCTGGAAGGCGCCGACGGCACGGTCGGCGGCCCGGTCGGCACCCGGCGGCCCCCGGACATGGGCGGCGGGGGCGGCATCACGCCCTGACGGTGTGACACCGTGAACGGGGGCAGTGCCGCGTGCGCCGCTGCCCCCGTCACTTGACGCGGGCGCCCGCAATGGGTTGCATACGCTGTGTGATCGCGCACCGGGCTCCAACTGCCAGTTCCTGTACGTCCCGTAAGAACCCGCGGACCGGGGGAGCCACGCCGTGGACCCGGTGATCGTCGTCGGGGCCGGGCCCGTCGGCCTCGCGCTTGCCCTCGCCCTCGCCCGCCTCGACGTCCCGTGCGTGGTGCTGGACGAAGCCCCCGGTGCGATCGATCCGCGGCCCGCCCGCACCGTGGTCCTGCGGCCGGACACCGCCGCGTTCCTGGAGCGGCTGGGCTGCGGTCCGGCCCTGGAGTCCGCGGGCACCCGCTGGACGGCCTGGCGCTCGGTGCGGCGGAGGCGGCTGCTGGAGCGGGTGGAGTTCGGCCCGGAGTCGCCGTTTTCCGGCTCACCCGCTTCTCCTGTTTCTCCCGTTTTCCCCGCTTCTCCCGCTTCCCCTGTGTCTCCCGTGCACGTGCCGCAGCACGCGCTGGCCCGGGCCCTGCGCACCGCGCTCGCGGCGCAGCCCGGCGCCCGGATCGTCGCCGGCAGCCGGCTCGACGACCTGCGGCAGGACGAGTACGGGGTCAGCGCGCACACCCGTGGCGCCAACGGCGCGTGGTGGCGCGCCAGTTACCTGGTCGGCTGCGACGGCCCGCGCTCGACGGTCCGCAAACTGCTGGAGATCCGCTTCCCGGGGCGTACGGCGGTCGAGCGGCACGCCGTGGCGGCGCTGCGTACGGAACTCCCCTGGCCGGGCGAGGCGTTGCTGCACCGCTCGCCCGCGCGGCAGGGCGGCGGCGGGTCCGGGGGCGAGGTCACCGCCCGGCCGCTGCCCGGCGGGGTGTGGCGGCTGGACTGGCTGCTGCCGCCCGGCCGCGATCTGGTCACCCCGGACGCGCTGGTGGCCCGGATCCGCGACTCGCTGGCGGTGTGGACCGCCGAGGCGGAGGCAGGGGCCGGGTCGGGGGCGGGGATTGGCCCGGGGGCGGGAATCGTCTCGGGGGCCGGCGCCGGAATCGGGCCCGGCTCCGGGAACCGGGCCGGGTCGGAGGCGGGCGCCGGGGCCTGGGGCGGGCCCGGCGCGGGCGCCGGGCCGGTGCCTGGTTCCGGCGGGAGGGGCGGGGGCCGGGGTGGCCCGCACGTTCCCGCCGTACCGCCGTACGAACTCCTCGACACCGGCGTGCACACGGTCCACCACCGGCTGGCCCGGCGCTGGCGGCGCGGCCGCGCCTTCCTCGCCGGCGACGCCGCCCACCTGCTCGGCGCGCTCGGCACCCAGGGCCTGGACGAGGGCCTGCGGGACGCCGAGAACCTCGCGTGGAAGCTGGCCCTGGCCTGGCACCAGGGCGCTTCGGAAGCCCTGCTGGACAGTTATCAGGCCGAGCGCAGGGGCGCCGTCACGGCTCGGCTGCGCGCCGCCGACCGGGCCCTGCCGCTGCTGCGCGACGGCGAGCGGGGCGGCCGGTGGCGGGCCGTCCTGCCGGGGGCGGCCCGCGGGCACACGGCGATGCTCACCGACGGGCACTTGGGGCGCGGACCGCTCGGCGCGCCCCCCGCGTACGCCCGCTCACCGCTCGCCCCGGCCACCGACCCGTCGTGCGCGATGACGGTGGGCACGCAGGTCGGCGCGCCGGTCGCGGACGTCCCCGTGACGGCCTCGGACGGCTCCGAGGTACCGCTCCGGGCCCGGCTGGGACGGGGACTGCTGGTGGTGCTGGTGGCGCCCGGTACGGGCGTGTGGGACCGGCGGCACTGGAAGTCGGCCGGCCTGATGCCGCGCCTCTCGAAGACGGTGGACGCCCTGCCGATGCCCGCCGAGGTACTGGTCGCCGAGTCCTACCCGGGCGCGGTCGCCCACACCGTCCTGGTCGTACGACCGGACGGGCACCTGGTCGCGGCCATGGGCGGTGTCCGGCCGGCGGAACTGTACGCGTGCGCGGAGGCGGTACGGGGCGGGGGCTCGGGGGGCGGCCCGGAGGACGGCCCGCGGGACGGGACGGGGGACGGTTCGGGAGCTGCGGGGCGCGCGGAGGGCGCAGGGCTTGCGGGGCGCGCCGAGGGCGCTGCGGTGTTCGAAGGGGAGGCGCGGGTCAGGGCTGAGAACGGGAGTGGGGCCGGGGCCGGGGGTGGGCTCGGGGCCAGGAACGGGACCGAGGCCGGGGCCGGGATCGGAACCGGGGCCGGGGCGGGTTCGGAGGGGCCGTTCGCGCATCCGGCACGGCCGGAGGGCGGGCGTGAGCCTGCCGGGGGAACGCCGTCCCCGCAGGCCGACAGGGACGCGGGGCGGGACATGGCTCGGGGCACGGATCGGGACGCGGCCCGGGACGTTACGGAAGCGGAGGTCCGGTCGGGGGGCGGGGCCGGCCGGTGAGCGCTCCGGCGAGCCTCGATGCGCCGGTCGGCGTGCGCCCCTTTACGCACCTCTCGGCGCCGGTCGGCGGTTGACCCTGCGGGAAGCCCCGTGCTTGACTCCGGAACGTGACGGAGAACGGTTCGCGCTTCTGGCGGAGGGTCCATCTGGACCTGGTCCGCTACGCGGGCTGCGTGTGTCGTCCGTCCTGCTGATCCGCATCCCTTTCCCGCGCGCCGCCGCGTTCGCCGCCGGTCGCGCGCCTCTTCGCGATCACTCAGGACGGTTCCTGTGCCCGACGTACGTACCCCGGCGCGCCCGCGTCCGGACGCCACCGGCGGCCCCACCGCCGCCGAACTCCTCGACTTCGCCCGCCGTACCGCCGCCGACGCCTCGCTCATCGCCTCGCTGCCCCTCGACCCCGAAGGCCGGACCTGGATCCGTCTGGACGGTCCCGGCGGCAGCGAGGCGTGGCTGATCGGCTGGCCGCCCGGTACGGGCACCGGCTGGCACGACCACGGCGGTTCGCACGGCGCGTTCGCCGCCGCCGCGGGCGAGCTGACCGAGCAGTCGCTCGCCGCCCAACTGCCCACCGAGGGCTGGAAGACACTGGAACTGGCGGACGGCGTGGACCGGCAACGGAAGCTGGCCGGCGGCCGCGGCCGCGCCTTCGGCCCGCACCACGTCCACCAGGTGCTCAACCTCTCCGACGACGCGCACGCCGTCTCGGTGCACGCCTACTACCCGCCGCTGCCGCTGATGCGCCGCTACAGCCGCACCGGTCCCGTCCTGCGCCTCGAAGAGGTCGAGTTGCCCGAGGACTGGCGGTGAGCGCGGTCGACGCGCTCCTGGAGGCGGCGCGTGCCGGGCTGGACCGGGTGTCCCCCGGGCAGGCCGCGGCGCTCCAGCGGGACGGCGGGCTGCTGGTCGACATCCGCTACGCGGCGCTGCGTGAACGTGACGGCACCATCCCGGGTGCGCTGATCGTCGAACGCAACGAACTGGAGTGGCGCCTTGACCCCACCGGGGCCCACCGCGCCCCGGAAGCCACCGGCCACGACCTGGCGGTGGTCGTCGTCTGCAACGAGGGCTACGCGTCGAGCCTCGCGGCCGTCTCCCTGCGGCAGCTGGGCCTGTACCGGGCAACCGACCTGGTGGGCGGCTTCCAGGCATGGCGGGCGGCGGGACTGCCGGTCCGCGCCCACGTCCCCGGATGAGGTGACGGCGGGTCCGCCCGGAGCGGACCCGCCGTCGGCGCAGAGGGCGGCGTCCCGGGGTGCGGCGTCTCAGGGAGCGGCGTCGAACTGCCTGACCACGAGCGGCAGGGCCTTGCGCACCGTCCCGTTGTGGTCCACGTCCCCGACGTCCGTGAGCCGGTGGGCGGCCCCGTTGGCGGTCAGCTGCCGTTCGCAGTGGCGTGCGTTCTCGAACGCCACGTCCTTGTCGCCCTTGGCGTGGTACAGGTGCACCGGAACCTCCGGGCGCCAGTCACAGGTGGTGTCCAGCGCCTCCAGTTGCCGCCGCAGCTTCCCCCGCGGGCTGCGGATCGTGTCGAGGAATTCCGGCGTGAACAGTTCCTTCGAGGTCGCCGGCAGCGCCGCCGCGATCTCCGCCGACTTGTGGTCGCCGTCGAACAGGGACTCCACCGTCTTGTCGTACGGCGCACGGAACGCCTGCCCCGGTGTGTCGTACAAGCCGTACATCCGGTCCCACGCGGTCACGAAGTAGGCCAGGTAGAGCGACGACCGGATGATCTCGTCGTCGGCCGCGGCGGCCTCGAACCCGCTCAGGTCGAAGGGCCCGGCGATGGGGGCGAGCGCCCCCGGCCGGAAGTACGGGTCGGCGCCCCGCTGGAGGGCCCGGCCGACCATCATGGTGGCGGGACCCCCCTGGGAGAAGCCGCTGACCAGCACATTCCTGTCGAGGGTGCGCTGCTCCCGCCGGACGAACGCCCGTGCCGCGCGCAGCGCGTCGACCGAGGCGGTGACGGTCGCCTGCGGATGGCCGTACGGGTGGATGCCGGGGCCCTCGCCCAGCCCCAGGTAGTCCGGCGCGGAGACGGCCCGGCCGGTCGAAGCGAAGAGCAGGGCCGCCGCGCGGTCGGTGGACCGCTCGTTCACCGAGGCCGCGTCCCCTCGGTACACGGTTGTCCCGTGCAGCCAGGACACGGTCCGGAGGGCACGCTTGCCGTTCTTGGGCACGGCGACCAGCTGGCTGGCCGTGGTGGGCTCGCCCCGGACGCCGCGGGTGCGGTAGACGAGGCGGTGGGCGCGTACGCCGTAGTGCACCTGGGCCGCGTCGATACCGGCTGCCTCCAGGCGGTCCGCGACCTCCTTCGCCTTCAGGTCGGCGACGAGAGTGACGGAAACAACCGAACCAGGCACCGGGCGCCGCTCGACGGCGTCGGGTCCGGCAGTGGGTGAGGTTCTGGTTGCGGCTGTGGGTGCGGCTGAGGTTCCGGTCGCGGTGGCGGTGGCGGTCGTCGTGTCCGTCCCCGTACCAGGGCTCTTGGGCAACGCTGACGCAGTGGTCGTCGCCACTGCCCCCGTGGCCAGTAAGGCCGCGGCGCATCCCAGGACGAGGACGCCGGGCGCGGCGGACCATCCACGGTGTTTCCGAGTGAAGATCATGCACCGCACTCTGCCGCCCACGGCATGCCCAGCACATTGCGGCCAGCCCCCTCCCCGGAGGGGGGTTCCCCAGAAACCGGAAAGCCGACTGGCGCAGCTCCGACCGCCGAAGAGGCGAACACGGCTGTGGGCACCGGCCCCGTCACCAGCCGAACTGTCCGTACGGGCCGGACGGCACACCGCAGGCCTGTTCCAGCCGTCACAAGGTTCGACCGCACGCCACAGGCCGCACCGAACGCCACAGGACCTGGCCGCACGCCACAGGCCGCACCAGCCGTCGCACGGCTCGACCGCACGCCACAGGCCATACCGAACGCCACAGAGCCTGGCCGCACCAGCCCTCGCGGGGCGCGACCGCACGTCACAGGCCGTACCGAACCGCCACGGGGCCTGGCCGCGCGCCACAGGCCATATCGGACGCCACGGGGCCTGGCCGCACGCCACAGGCCATGCAGCCGTCGCGCACGTCGCAGAGCCTGGCCGCACGCCACAGGCCGCACCAGCCGTCGCGGAGCTCGATCGCACGTCACAGGGCGCACCAGCCGTGGGGCGCTGCACTGAGCCAGTCGCGGCCGAGACCACTGCACGGTCACGGGTCCGCAGAACGTAGCGGCGCGTGCACCCGTGGCACGTCCACCCGACGCGCGAGCGTCCGCGCCTCCCGGCTGACGGCCGACCAACAGCAGCCGACGGCCGTCTCGCCCGCCACGCCTGCCGTCCCACTCCCCCGGCCGCACAGCTACGGCCTCGCTCCTCGCCGGGGCACTGCTCCGCCGGGCCACCGCTCCCCGGAGTCACAGCTCCGCCGAGCCACGCCTGCTCGATCTCATGCCCCACCGGGCCCTGGGCCACCTCCTCGCCGAGCCGCGTCCCCACCGGGCCGCGCCTCCGCCAGGTCACCACCACCGGCTCGGGTCCCCGCCGGATCACGTCTCCACCGGCTCACACCACCGCCAGGCACGCCCCACCAGGCCACGCCCCTACCGGCTCACGCCCACCGGATCACGCGTCCGGCAAGTGGTACTCCATCAGCTCCGGATCTTCCCCCTCCTCCTCCAGTGCTTGCCGGACCACCCGCAGGGCCAGGCCCTCCGGGTAGCCCTTGCGGGCCAGCATTCCCGCGAGGCGCCGTATCCGCTTCTCCCGGTCCAGGCCCCGGGTCGTCCGCAGCTTGCGGTCGACCAGTTCGCGGGCCGTGCGTTCCTCCTGCTCGGAGTCCAGCTGTCCGAGGGCTTCGTCGACCGTCGAGGGGTCGACGCCCTTGGTGCGCAGCTCGCGGGCGAGCGCCCGGCGGGCCAGCCCCCGGCCGTGGTGCCGGGACTCCACCCAGGCGTCGGCGAACTTCGCGTCGTCGATCAGCCCCACCTCCTCGAAGCGGGACAGCACCTCCTGTGCGGCGTCCTCGGGGATGCCCCGCTCGCGCAGGGCGTCCCCGAGCTGCTTGCGCGTCCGCGCGGACCCGGTGAGCAGGCGCAGACAGATGGCCCGCGCCTGCTCCTCGGGCGTACGCGGCGGTCCCGCCTCGGCCCTCGACGAGGAGGAACCACCGCCGTCCTTGCGTTTCCTACGGTTCTCGGCGCCGCCCGCGGCGCTGCCGCTCCCGCCCCGGCCGTCGTCGTCACGTCCCCCGTCGTGACCGACTCCCGCGCCGAGGCCGTAGCCGTGGTCGTCGGGCCATTCCGTTCGCCGCGTCACGACGGACTAGCTCTTGGCCGCGGCGGCCTTGGTGCCCTTGGCGCCCTTGGCGGCCGGTGCCGGTACGGACTTGGCCGGGGCCTCCGCGTCGGCCGCCGCACCGGCCGCGTCCGCGCCGGGCTCCGCCAGGTCCGCCGGCTTGACGCCGATGCCCAGCTTCTCCTTGATCTTCTTCTCCACCTCGTTGGCGAGGTCGGGGTTGTCCTTGAGGAAGTTGCGGGCGTTCTCCTTGCCCTGGCCGAGCTGGTCGCCCTCGTAGGTGTACCAGGCGCCGGACTTGCGGATGAAGCCGTGCTCCACACCCATGTCGATCAGGCCGCCCTCGCGGCTGATGCCCTGGCCGTACAGGATGTCGAACTCCGCCTGCTTGAAGGGCGGGGCGACCTTGTTCTTGACGACCTTGCAGCGGGTGCGGTTGCCGACCGCCTCGGTGCCGTCCTTGAGGGTCTCGATACGGCGGATGTCGATCCGCACCGAGGCGTAGAACTTCAGGGCGCGGCCACCGGTCGTGGTCTCCGGCGAGCCGAACATCACGCCGATCTTCTCGCGGAGCTGGTTGATGAAGATCGCGGTGGTCTTGGACTGGTTGAGCGCGCTGGTGATCTTCCGCAGCGCCTGGCTCATCAGCCGGGCCTGGAGACCCACGTGGGAGTCGCCCATCTCACCCTCGATCTCGGCCCGGGGCACCAGTGCGGCGACCGAGTCGATCACGATGAGGTCGAGCGCGCCGGAGCGGACCAGCATGTCCGTGATCTCCAGGGCCTGCTCGCCGTTGTCCGGCTGGGACAGGATCAGCGCGTCCGTGTCCACGCCCAGCTTCTTGGCGTACTCGGGGTCGAGCGCGTGCTCGGCGTCGATGAAGGCGACGGAGCCGCCGGCCTTCTGCGCGTTCGCCACCGCGTGCAGGGTCAGGGTCGTCTTGCCGGAGGACTCCGGGCCGTAGACCTCCACCACACGGCCGCGCGGGATGCCGCCGACGCCGAGCGCGACATCGAGTGCGGTCGACCCGGTGGGGATGACCTCGATGGGCTCGTTCGGGCGTTCGCCCATCCGCATCACGGCGCCCTTGCCGAATTGCCGTTCAATCTGTGCGAGCGCGGCGTCCAGCGCCTTCTCGCGGTCAGTGCCTGCCATGGCTTCCACCCGGTTTGCTTGAGTCGATCGCTTCACGTCCATGACGCTAACGCCTGCCACTGACAATGCGCCCGGACCCGGCTCCGGCCTGTGGATAACTCCCGGGAACTCCGGGCGGAAACACGGGTCGGACGTCTCATAAGAATAGATGTTCGATTTCAGTGTCAAGCGCACCACGCGGGGTCCGGTCCGGTCGCCCCGGACCGGCCACCCGGCCTCTCAGCCCTCCTTGCCCCCCGCGCCGGGCCCGTTCCCGCCGCGCCCGCCGCGATCACCCTCGTCCCCGGCCCCGGACCCGTTCCCGTCCCCACCGGTTCCGCGGTCCTCCAGCGGTGCGGCCGGCGGCTCGTCGTGCAGGGACCGGCGCAGCCGCCGCAGGGCCGAGGTCGCGCGCCGGCGCCGGCCGCCGCCCCGTACCCGGGCGTCGTCCGTGATCTCGTACCGCTTCACGTACGCCCCCAGGAACGCCTGCAGTGTCGCGGTCGCCGGGATGGCGATCAGCGCCCCGACCGCGCCCATCAGCGCCGTACCGGCGATCACCGACCCGAAGGCGACGGCCGGGTGGATGTCCACGGTCTTGGCCGTGATGCGCGGCTGGAGCAGGTAGTTCTCGAACTGCTGGTAGACCACGACGAACCCGAAGACCCACAGCGCGTACCAGGGATTGACGGTGAAGGCGATCAGGATCGGCAGCGCGCCGGCGAGGTACGTACCGATGGTCGGGATGAACTGGGAGACGAGCCCGACCCACATGCCGAGCGCGGGTGCGTACGGCACGCCCAGGATCTCCAGCAGGACGTAGTGCGCGATGCCGGAGATCAGTGCCATCAGACCGCGGGAGTAGAGGTACCCGCCGGTCTTGGCGACCGCGATCTCCCAGGCGCGCAGCACCTCGGCCTGCCGGGACGGCGGCAGGACCGAGCACAGGGCGCGGCGCAGCCGGGGGCCGTCGGCGGCGAAGTAGAAGGAGAACAGCGCCACGGTCAGGAGGTTGAACAGGCTGCCCAGGACGGTCGCGGAGACGGCGAGCACATTGTTGGCGCTGTCCTGGACGTACTTCTGCAGCCAGTCGGACTTCAGCAGATTGTTCTGCACCTCGACCCGCGAGAGGTGGGTGTGGAAGGTGGTGTTGATCCAGCTGATCACCGAGTCCAGGTACTGCGGGAACTCCTGGACCATGGTGGCGATCTGGCCCGCGAGCATCGAACCGAGCAGCGCGAAGAAGCCCGCGGTCCCGACGAGTATGCCGAGGAAGACCAGCCCGGTGGCGCCCCCTCGGCGCATCCCGCGCGCCGCCATCCAGTCCACGGCCGGCTCGACGGCCAGCGCGAGGAAGAAGGCGATCAGCACGTTGAGCAGCAGCGAGATGAGCTGGTGGAACGCCCAGCTGGCAAGCTGGAAGCAGGCCACGAGGGCGAGCGCCAGCACCATGGCGCGGGGCAGCCACCGTGGCATCCGCTGGGCGGCACCCCTGGGGCGCGGGTCGTCGTGGGTGGTGGGATTCTCGGTCGCTGGCACGGGCCCAGTGTCGCTCACACGTCTGACAACTCCCGCCCTACCCCGCTCGGCACGGCCGCCCGCCGCCGCCCGAAACCTCCGTGCGGCCCCACCGCCCAGGAAGCGTCTCCCCAGGAACCGTCTCCCCCGGGACCGTCGCCCCCGGGACCGTCGCCCCCGAAGCCGACGCCCCTGGAACCGTCACCCCGGAGCCGTGACTCCCGTCAGCGCTTGTCGTACGGCACGTCCATCGTCGCGCAGACCACCCGCCACACGTCCTTGGCCTCCCACCCGTCCGCCAGCGCCTGATGCACGGTCCGCCCGCCGAGCCCGGACATCACATGATCGCGCGCGAACGAGTCCGCGTACGCCTCGCCGAAGTGATCCGCCATCCGCTCCCAGAAGACCGTCAACCGCATGAAACCCACTCCACACTCGCCTTGACCTGCACGTATCTCATATCCCGCACTCCCGCACGACCGCCAGGGGCCTCTCGAAGGAGTGCCCTCCCCTGCGGCAGGGCCGCGCCACCCTGGCGACGCGGCCTCCCGAACCGGCACGAAGGACGTTCATGTACGCAGAGTAAAGCCCGGGCCCTCCGCCACCGAGTGGCCATCCGCTGTCAGGCAGCCGTCCGCCACACGGCAGCCGTCCGCCGCCGGCCGGCCGTCAACCGCGCACGTCCGGTACCCCGCCCCTGAGAGTGCAGCCGCGTCCACGCCGATGCCGGGCGGAGCGCACGGCCCTACCGTCGGTCCATGGCGGAAAACGGAGCACCACAGCCGACCTCACTGGCACGTGCCGAGCGCTTCATCTGGCTCACTGCCCGGGTGCTCGAACAGCGCCGTTTCGCGTACCACTTCCTGGGAGGGAGCGCGGACGGTGTCGACGCCGCGCTCGCCGCGTACGCGAATCCCGACGGCGGTTACGGACACGCCCTGGAGCCCGACCTGCGCGGCCCGGTCAGCCAGCCGCTGCACACCGCGCACGCCCTGTACGTCCTCGACCTGATCGGGCGCTGCGGCGGGCAGCGGGCCGAGCGGATCTGCCGCTATCTGACCAGGGTGTCCACTCCGGAGGGCGCGCTGCCCGCCGTGCGTCCCGAGTTGCGCGGCTATCCGGCCGCGCCGTGGCTTCCGGTGCCCGACGACCCGCCGAGCGCCCTCCTGACCACCGGGCCCGTCGTGGGCCTGCTGCACCGCAACGAGGTGTGGCACGCCTGGCTCTTCCGGGCCACGGACTTCTGCTGGCAGGCGGTGGAGTCCTTGGAGAACACCCATCCGTACGAGGTCCAGGCGGCGCTCGCCTTCCTGGAGGGCGCACCCGACCGGCCGCGCGCCGAGGCGGCCGCGCAGCGCCTGGGCATCATGGTGCGCGAGCAGCGGCTGGTCCTGCTGGACCCGGACCGGACGGCGGACGCCCCCGTGCCCGACGGCTACGCGCCAGGTGAGCATCATTTCGCGTACGACTACGCGGCGAACCCCGGCTCGCTCGCCCGCCGCTGGTTCACCGACACGGAGACGGACCGGGCGCTGGACCACCTCGCCGCCCTCCAGCGGGAGGACGGCGGCTGGCCCGTGAACTGGCGCGTGTGGGCCCCCGGGACAGCGCTGGAGGGCCGCCCGATGGTGACGGTCAAGGCGCTGCTGACGTTGCGCGCGTACGGGCGCCTGACCGCCCGGTAGCGGTCGGCGGCGGGCCGGGCCCGTCCGCGTCCTCCTGGCTCAGCAGCAGGGCCGCCAGGGCGAGGCGGTGCCGTGCGGCGACGTCAGGTCGATGCCGGTCAGCTCACTGATCCGGGTGAGCCGGTTGTCCACCGTGTCCAGGATCTCGGCGTGACCGGGCAAGCCTTCGAAGGCGCTCGCGGACACCGGACTCGTACGGACGGGGGCTGACCGACCGGAGGACCGACCGACCGGAGGACCAACAGCGGCACCTGGCCGGCACAGGTGCCCGACGCGCATGAGGAGCCGCTCGGCATGACGGATGGCAGAACGCAGCACGGTCCGCACAGGAAGAGCACCGGGGCGGGGGCCGGAGCCCCCGGCCCCGCTCTCAAGGGCGTCTCCGGGTCGGCCCCCGGGCACCTCGCGTACGCGAACCGCATCAGGGCGGGCGGGGACTCCCTGCCGCCCCACTGCACGGGCGCGTACGCCGGGGCTGGGCCGGTACGACCGGAAGCCGGCTCGTCTCAAGCCCACGCCGGTGGCGCAGAGCGGGGCAGGGGGGCCGTTCGGTGACCCGGGACGCCGGGCCCGGGGCACACCCCGGCAAGCAATCCGGAATGACCGCTTCCGAGCGTCGGCGGGCCTGGCGCACCACCTGGCTGCTGGTCGCCTTCATGCTCGTCAACTTCGCCGACAAGACGGTGATGGGCCTGGTCGCCAACCCGGTGATGGCCGAACTGCACCTGACCCGCGAACAGTTCGGCACCGCGTCCGCCGCGTTCTTCGCGCTCTTCAGCCTGGCGGCGCTCGGCGGCTCCTTCCTCACCCGTACGGCAGGTACCCCGGTCCTGCTGCTCGGCATGGCGCTGCTCTGGTCCGCGGCCCAGTTGCCGATGCTGTTCGGCGTGGCCGGGTTCGGCGTCCTGGTCGCCACCCGGGTGCTGCTGGGCGCGGCGGAGGGCCCGGCGACCCCGGTGGCGGTGCACCACCTGCACGGCTGGTTCGAGGAGCGCGACCGTACGCTGCCGACCGCGATCTTCCTGGGCGGCGCGGCGGTGGGTGTCGCCGTCGCGGCGCCCGTACTCGGCGCGGTCACCGCCGCGTGGGGCTGGCGCTGGGCGTTCGGCGTGGTGGGCCTCGTCGGCCTGGTGTGGGCGGCGGTGTGGCTCCGGTACGGCGAGGAAGGACCACTGGCGCCCCCGGTGGGGCGGCGGCCCGCCGACAGCGTCCCGGTAGGACAGCGGCCCGCCGGTAGCGTCCCGAGGGAACGGCAGGTTGTCGGTAGCGACCCGGTAGGTCAGCAGTCCTCCGGTGGCACCTCCGTAGCCGGCACCTCCGTCCCGTACCGGAAGCTGCTGCTCTCCAGGACCTGGCTGTCCGCGGCCTTCGGCGCGTTCGCCGCCTTCTGGACGGTGTCGGCCACGCTCACCTGGGCCGCGGACTACTTTCAGGAGGTCGGCGGGCTGGAGCTGCGCCAGGCGAGCCTGCTGATCATGCTGGCCGCACTGGCCAAGGGCACCGCGATGCTGGTCCACGGCCTGCTCGTACAGCGCGCGGGCCGGCGCGCGGCAGCCGGTCTGCGCCCCCGCATCCCCCTGCCCTCCGGTGTGAAGAACGGGCTGGTGCTGCTCCTCTCCGGCGCGGCGACCCTGGCCTTCGCCGCGACGGACGCACTGTGGCTGAAGGCCGTGCTGCTGCTCGGCCCGATGGCCGTCTCGGACATCATCATGACGGTGGCGCAGACCTCGGTCTCCCGGATCTCCCCCGCGGACCGGCGCGGCGTTACGCTCGGCGCGTTGACCTGCGTCTTCGCCCTGGCGGGCATCCTGGCGCCCGCGGTGACGGGCCGGCTGGTGGACGCCGGGGAGACCGTCGCGGACGGGTACCTCGGCGCGTTCGGCACGATGGCGGGCCTGACGGTGCTGGCCGGAGTGACCGTGACGCTCTTCCTGCGCCCCGAACGGGATGCACGGCGGCTGGGGGTGGCGGAGGCGACGGTCGTACGGGGGTGAGCGCCGCGCGCCACCCGCCTCGCACCACCCGTACCCACCTGGTCTCACCCGCCCAGCGCCCGCACCCCCGCCGTCACCACCACCGCGACCGCCACGACCAGCAGGAACGGCGCGCGGAACAGCAGCGCCACCACCGCGGCACCGACGCCCGCCACCTTGGCGTCGAACAGCAGCTGCTGCCCGTCACTGAAGGTCTCCTGGGCGGTGAGCGCGGCGAGCAGCGCCACCGGCAACAGGGCTGCGAGGCGCTTGACGAGCGGCCGCTCCAGAGCACCCGCCGGTACCAGGAGGCCGAGGTACTTCACCAGGTAGCAGCCCACGGCGGTGACGCCGATCGCGATCCAGACACTCATCGTGCGTCCACCTCTCCCGCGCCGTTCCCCCGTACGGGCGTATCCACGACGGTTTCGTGCCCGTCGGAGGTACGCATACGGGCCCGGCGCCCCTCCAGGTAAAGGACGGCCGGTGCGGCGAGCGCCGCGACCAGGACCGGCACGCCCGCCGGCAGCAGCGGCAGCGACACCAGGAGCAGCACGACCGCGAGCCCCGCGGCGGCGCGTTCCACCGCCGAGGTGAGCAGAGGAGCCAGCAGCGCCACGAAGACCGCGGGACCGGCAGCGTCCAGGCCCCAGGCCGCCCGGTCGCCCAGGGCACCGGCGCCCCTGGCCCCGGCGAACGTGGTGAGGTTCCACAGGAGGTACAGGCTCAGCCCGGTGACCGCGAACCCGAGGCGCGCGCTGCGCCGGTCGGGCTGGGTCAGGGCGACGGCCGAGGTCTCGTCGATGACCCAGTGGGCGGCGAACGGCTTGGCCGCGGCCCGGAGTCCGAGGAGGCCGGACAGTCGCAGCCCGTAGAACGCGTTGCGGGTGCCCAGGAAGAACGCCCCGGCCGCGGCGGTGAACGGATTGCCGCCCGCGGCCAGCGCGCCGACCAGCGCGAACTGCGAGGCGCCGGTGAACACCAGCAGGCTCAGCGCGCAGGTCTGCGCCACCGACAGTCCCGAGCCCACCGCGGTCACCCCGAAGGCGAAGCCGGACAGCCCGACGGCGACGCCGACGCCGAGCGCGTCCCTGACGACGGCGGAACGGGGCTTGGCCTGTCGTGACGGAGGCGTCTGCCGAAGCTCATGGATGTCTTGGGCCCCCCGGGCCCCTCGGATGTCTTGGGTTTCTTCTGTCTCCTGGGCCTCTGGGATATCTCGGATCTCTAGGATCTCCTGGACCCCTCGGGCCTCTTGGCTTCCCTGGACCTCTCGGAACTCCTGGCCCGCCTGGCCCTCCTGGCCTCCCTGGAACTCTTCGGACGTGTGTATCTCTTGGGGCAGTTGCGACTGCTGATCTCGTTCTCGCTGCGTTTCCTGTGCCACGCTCCGGACCCTAGGAAGCGCCCTCCCCCGCGGTCTTGTACGTTCTTGCGCCGCCCGCCCGCTCCCGCCGGTAGGCGCCCGGCGGCACGCCCACGATCCGGGTGAAGTGCCGGTTCAGGTGGGGCTGGTCGGCGAACCCGACGGCGACGGCGGCTTCGGCCGGTGCCGTACCGGCCTCCAGGAGCCGGCGCGCCCGGCGTATGCGGGCGTTCGTGAGCCAGGCGTGCGGCGGCATCCCGTACGCGTTCTTGAAGGCGCGCAGCAGCGCGAACGGGCCGGTGCCCAGTTCCCGGGCCAGTTGTTCCAGGGTCGGTGGTGCGGTCAGTCGTGCTTCCAGGAGCGCTCGGGCGCGTTCGGCGGTACGGGCTCCCGCCGTGGCGGGCATCCGGGTCGGCAGCGGGCCGCCGTGGCGCCGCAGCAGCCGGGCCACCACGATGCGCAGCAGGCTGTCGGCGGCCAGCGCGTTGCCTTCCTCGGCCGCGCGGTGCACGCCGTTGACGAGGCGGACGGCGAGCGTGTCGTCCACGAGGGTCTCGGTGAACGCGGCGGTGCCGGTCAGGCCGGTCGTCTCGGCCGCGATACCGGCGACGAGCTGTTCGGAGGGGTAGAGCGTGGAGTACGACCAGCCTTCCGGCGCACCGGCCTGCGCGGTGTGCGGCACCTCGGGATTGATCATGATGATGCCGCCGTGCCCGGCGTCCGTGACGCCGTCCGGCAGTCCGACCCGCTCGACGCCGCCGGTGACGGCGCCCAGGACGTAACCGTCGTGGGAGTGGCGGGGGAAGGAGTGCCGTACGTAGCGGGCGCGCAGCAGGTCCAGGCCGGGGAGTTCGCCGTACTGCCAGTGCCGGGCCCACTCGCCGCCTTTGCGGCCGGCGGGCGCCGAGGCCCGGGGCCCGCCCGTACGGGCTCCCGCGCCCGCCGCCACCGGGTCCGCCGGCCCCGGCCCGCCTTCCGCGCCTCGCGTGTCCTCCGCCCCGTGCCCCGTCATGGCTCAATTGTGCGGCGGACCGGCCCGCCGCGGCCGGTCCGTCCGGCACGTGGACTGCGCCGACCGCCGCCGCTCGCCCGCATCACCGCAGGTGAACGGCGGGTCACCGGCGATTGTCAGTGGTCCGTTGCACGATGGGGGACATGGCCAAGGCAGCGCTCGACTCGTTCTCCCCCGCGACCCGCGACTGGTTCACGGGGGCGTTCCGCGCGCCCACCGCCGCGCAGGAGGGGGCCTGGCGGGCCATCGGCGAGGGTTCGGACGTGCTGGTGGTCGCGCCGACCGGCTCCGGCAAGACGCTGGCCGCCTTCCTCGCCTCGCTCGACCGGCTCGCGAGCGTCCCGGTGCCCGCCGAGCCGAAGAAGCGCTGCCGCGTGCTGTACGTCTCCCCGCTGAAAGCCCTGGCGGTCGACGTCGAGCGCAATCTGCGCAGCCCGCTGACCGGCATCCGCCAGGAGTCCGTACGTCTCGGGCTGCCGGAGCCCGACATCCGGGTGGGCATCCGCTCCGGTGACACCCCGGCCACCGAGCGCCGGGCGATCGCGAACCGGCCGCCGGACATCCTCATCACCACCCCCGAGTCGCTCTTCCTGATGCTGACCTCCTCGGCCCGGGAGGCCCTGGAAGGCGTCGAGACGGTGATCGTGGACGAGGTGCACGCGGTCGCGGGCACGAAGCGCGGCGCCCACCTCGCGCTCTCCCTGGAGCGGCTCGACCGTCTGCTGGAGCGTCCGGCCCGGCGCATCGGCCTGTCGGCGACCGTGCGTCCGGTGGAGGAGGTGGCCCGCTACCTGTCGCCGCAGCGCCGGGTGGAGATCGTCCAGCCGCCGTCCGGCAAGGAGTTCGACCTGTCGGTGGTCGTCCCCGTCGAGGACCTGGGCGAGCTGGGCGGCTCCCCCGTCCAGGAGGGCGACACCGGCGAGAAGCCGTCCATCTGGCCGCATGTCGAGGAGAAGATCGCCGACCTGGTGCAGGCGCACCGCTCGACGATCGTCTTCGCCAACTCCCGGCGCCTCGCCGAGCGCCTGTGCAACCGGCTCAACGAGATCGCGTACGAGCGTGCCACCGGCGAGGCGCTGCCCGAGGACCACTCCCCCGCCGAGCTGATGGCGGAGGCCGGCGCCGCCAAGGGGGCACCCGCGCTGCTGGCCCGCGCCCACCACGGCTCGGTGTCCAAGGAGCAGCGGGCCCAGGTGGAGGAGGATCTGAAGGCGGGGCGGCTGCCGGCCGTGGTCGCCACGTCCAGCCTGGAGCTGGGTATCGACATGGGCGCGGTCGACCTGGTGGTGCAGGTGGAGTCCCCGCCGTCGGTCGCCTCCGGCCTTCAGCGGGTCGGCCGGGCCGGCCATCAGGTCGGCGCGGTGTCCCGGGGCGTGGTCTTCCCCAAGTACCGCGGCGACCTCGTGCAGGCCGCGGTGGTCACGGAGCGGATGCGCGCGGGGGCCATCGAATCGCTGCGCGTGCCCGCCAATCCGCTCGACGTGCTGGCCCAGCAACTGGTCGCGATGGCGTCGATGGACACCTGGGACGTGACCGAGCTGCTGGCCCTGGTCCGCCGGTCCGCCTCCTTCGCGGCCCTGCCCGAGTCGGCGTTCAACGGCGTGCTGGACATGCTCGCGGGCCGCTATCCGTCCGACGCCTTCGCCGAGTTGCGTCCGCGCGTCGTCTGGGACCGGGTGGCGCAGACGGTCACCGGCCGCCCGGGGGCGCAGCGGCTGGCCGTCACGTCCGGCGGCACGATTCCCGACCGGGGCCTCTTCGGCGTCTTCCTGGCCGGCGCCGAACCGACGAAGGGCGGCGGCTCCACCCGGGGTGGCGGGCGACGGGTGGGCGAACTGGACGAGGAGATGGTCTACGAGTCCCGCGTCGGCGATGTCTTCACCCTCGGTACGACGTCCTGGCGCATCGAGGACATCACCCGTGACCGGGTGCTGGTCTCCCCGGCCCCCGGGGTGCCCGGCAGGCTGCCCTTCTGGAAGGGCGACCAGCTCGGCCGCCCCCTCGAACTGGGCCGCGCGCTCGGCGCGTTCCTCCGCGAGATCGGCGCGCTCGCCCCGGAGGCCGCCCGCGAGCGGCTGGCCGCCGCCGGCCTGGACGACTGGGCGACGGGCAACGTCCTCGCGTACCTCGCCGAGCAGAAGCAGACCTGCGGCCATGTGCCGGACGACCGCACGATCGTCGTCGAGCGCTTCCGCGACGAGCTGGGCGACTGGCGGGTGGTGGTGCACTCCCCGTTCGGCGCGCAGGTGCACGCCCCCTGGGCGCTCGCCCTCGGTGCCCGCCTCGCCGAGCGCTACGGCATGGACGCGCAGGTCATGCACGCCGACGACGGCATCGTGCTGCGCCTGCCGGACGCCGACCTGATGGGCCTGGACCTGCTCGACAGCGACACCGGCGACTTCGACCCGGCGGCCCGCGGCATGGAGTACGACCCCGAGCAGTCCCCCGTGGGCGCCGCCGACGTCGTCTTCGACAAGGGCGAGGTCGACCAGGTGGTCACGGACCAGGTGGGCGGCTCGGCCCTGTTCGCCTCCCGGTTCCGCGAGTGCGCGGCCCGCGCCCTGCTGCTGCCCCGCCGCACCCCCGGCAAGCGCACTCCCCTGTGGCAGCAGCGGCAGCGTGCCTCCCAGCTCCTCCAGGTGGCGGGCGAGTTCGGATCGTTCCCGATCGTGCTGGAAGCCGTCCGCGAGTGCCTCCAGGACGTCTTCGACGTACCCGGCCTGACCGAGCTGATGGGCGACATCGAGGCCCGCCGGGTCCGCCTCGTCGAGGTCACCACCCCCGAGCCCTCCCCCTTCGCCCGCTCCCTGCTGTTCGGGTACGTGGCCCAGTTCCTGTACGAGGGCGACTCCCCCCTCGCCGAGCGCCGGGCCGCCGCGCTCTCCCTGGACTCCCGGCTGCTGGCCGAGCTGCTCGGCCAGGCCGAACTGCGCGAACTGCTCGACGCCGACGTCCTGGCCGAGCTGGAGAGCGAGCTCCAGTGGCGCACCGAGGACCGCCGGGTCAAGGACGCGGAAGGCGTCGCCGACCTGCTGCGGATGCTCGGCCCGCTCACCGACGGCGAACTGGCCGAGCGCGGCGCCGAGTCAGGGTGGGTACGGGAGCTGGCGTCGGCCCGCCGGGCCATCACGGTCCGTATCGCCGGCCGGGACCACTGGGCCGCGATCGAGGACGCCGGCCGGCTGCGCGACGCCCTGGGCACGGCGCTGCCCGTGGGCGTCCCCGAGTCGTTCACCGAGCCCGTGAAGGATCCGCTCGGCGATCTCCTGTCCCGCTATGCGCGTACGCACGGCCCGTTCACCTCCGAACAGGCCGCCACCCGCTTCGGTCTCGGCACGGCCGTCACCGACGGCGCCCTGCAGCGCCTGGCCGCGGCCGGCCGCGTGGTACAAGGCGAGTTCCACCCCTCCGGCATCGGCCAGGAATGGTGCGACGCCCAAGTGCTGCGCCGCCTGCGCCGCCGCTCCCTGGCCGCGCTGCGGCACGAGCTGGAGCCCGTACCGCCCGCCGCCCTCGCGTCCTTCCTCCCGCAGTGGCAGCAAGTGGGGCCCCTGGCGCCCAAGGCTCCCTACGGACCGGGGACGGGCGGGTCGGGCGCGCGGCGCGGCGGCTCGTACGGCCTGCGCGGCATCGACGGCCTGGTCCGCGCCGTCGAGCAGTTGCAAGGGGCGTCCGTGCCCGCCTCCGCCCTGGAGAAACTGGTCCTGCCGTCCCGGGTCGGCGACTACGCCCCGGCGCTGCTGGACGAGCTGACCTCCACCGGCGAAGTGCTGTGGGCCGGCGCGGGAGCGCTGCCCGGCAAGGACGGCTGGGTGTCCCTCTACCTCGCCGACACCGCCCCGTTGCTCCTGCCGCCACCGCACCCGCTGGAGCTGATCCCCCTCCACGAATCCGTCCTCCAGGCCCTCGCCCCCGGCTACGGCCTCTTCTTCCGCCAGCTCGCCGACCAGGTCCGCGCCACCACCCACTCCGAAGCGACGGATCCCCAACTCGCCGATGCCCTGTGGGACCTGGCCTGGTCCGGCCGCCTCACCAACGACACCCTCGCCCCGCTCCGGTCCCTCCTCGGCTCGGGCCGCACGTCCGGCTCGACCGCGCACCGCGCCAAGCGCGCGGTCCCCCGCGGCCGGTACGGCACACTGACCGCCGCCACCGGCCGTACGGGCCGCCCCACCGCCTCCCGCTCCGGCCCGCCCACCGTCGCCGGCCGCTGGTCGCTGCTCCCCGCCCCCGAACCGGAACCCACCCACCGCGCCCACGCCCTGGCACGCGCGCTCCTGGACCGCCACGGCGTCGTCACCCGCGGCGCCGTGGCCGCCGAAGGCGTCGAGGGCGGCTTCTCCGCCGCGTACCGCGTCCTGGCCGCCTTCGAGGAGACCGGGCAGGCCCGGCGCGGCTATGTGGTCGAAGGGCTGGGAGCGGCGCAGTTCGCGATGGACGGTGCGGTCGACCGGCTCCGCGCCGTCAACACCGGCCGCGAGCGGGCCGCCGACGCGTACGCCCAGGACGGCCCGGGGGACCGCCGCTCCGCCGGACCGCAGCGGGCCCTGGTACTGGCCGCCGCCGACCCGGCGAACGCCTACGGAGCCGCCCTGTCCTGGCCCGAGCCGCCCGACGGTTCCACGCACAAACCGGGCCGCAAGGCGGGCTCCCTGGTCGTCCTCGTCGACGGCGAACTGACGCTCTACATGGAGCGCGGCGGCAAGACACTGCTGGCCTGGACGCACGCCTCCGACGGCACGGCGCCCGACAGCGGCTCCCCCGCCGGCACCCGGCTGCGGCTCGCCCTCGAAGCGCTCACCGACGCGGCCCGCGCGGGCGCCCTCGGCACGATCACCGTGGAGCGCGTCAACGGCACCGCCGCCCTCACCGCCCCGCTCGCCCCTGCCCTGGAGGACGCCGGTTTCCACCCCACCCCACGCGGCTTCCGCCTCCGCCCCTGACCACCACGACGCAGCCGCCCGCACACCGGGTCCGCGGTCCGCATCCGCAGACCGCGTCCGTACGCCCCGTCCGCGTATCGCGACCGCACACGACGTACGTGGACGCCATCCGCACACGAATTCGGGGACGGCACCCGCACACGACATTCGTGGACGGCACCCGCACACCGCATCCGTACACGGTCCAGGACTCGCCCGGCCCGGCCCCGGACCAGCCGATTCAGCGCCCCCGCACCTGTCCTCCACATCCGGCCCCCACCCCCAGCTCCCACACCCGACCCACCACCCGCCCTCACCCGGCACAATGTCCCCATGCCCGAAGGCGACACCGTTTGGCGCACCGCCCGCCGTCTGCACGAAGCGCTGGCCGGCAAGCCACTGACCCGCTTCGACCTGCGCGTGCCGAAGCTCGCCACCGCCGACCTGTCCGGCCGTACGGTCCTGGAGGTGGTCCCGCGCGGCAAGCATCTCCTCACCCGCGTCGAAGGCGGACTGACCCTCCACTCCCATCTGCGCATGGACGGCGCCTGGAAGATCTACGCGCCCGCGGAGCGCTGGCGGGGCGGCCCCGCCCACCAGATCCGCGCGGTCCTCGCCACCGCCGACCGCACCGCCGTCGGCTACCGCCTCCCCGTCCTCGAACTCCTGCGCACCGCCGACGAGGACGACGCCGTGGGCCATCTGGGCCCCGACCTGCTCGGCCCCGACTGGGACCCGGCCGAGGCCCTGCGCCGTCTGCTCGCCGACCCCGCCCGCCCCCTCGGCGAGGCCCTGCTCGACCAGCGCAACCTGGCCGGCATCGGCAACGTCTTCAAGTGCGAACTGTGCTTCCTGCTGCGCGCCTCTCCCTGGCTCCCGATCGGCCGCCTGCCGACACCGGAGCGCGCCACCGCCCTCGCCAAGAAGCTCCTGGAAGCCAACAAGGACCGTCTCGCCCGCGTCACGACGCCGAGCGCCCGCCCGGACCGTCGCCAGTGGGTCTACGGCCGCGCCGGGCGGCCCTGCTTCCGCTGCGGCACACCGGTCCGTACGGGAGAACAGGGTCCGCCCACCCAGGAACGCGTCACCTACTGGTGCCCCACCTGCCAACCGGAGGAGGACGGAACGGCACCGGAGGGCCACAAGGCAACGCCGACGCAGGGCACCTGACGGTGCGTCACCTCACGGTCCCGCCCTACCGCCACCCAGCGCCGCCCCGTCCCGGCACCACCGCGCCCCAACTCCGTCACCGAAGCCGACGCCGCCAGGCCGCCACGCCACCGACGCCGCCACCCCGGCTGATCCGCCCTCCCGTCCCTTCGGCCGATCGGGTGACCACCCTCCCCCTCCCAGCGGCCCGACGCCCCTACCACCGGCCGCCGGAACCTCCACCCCGCCTCCGGCCCCACCCACTTCGCCTCCTGTTCCCGTTCCTGCCACCGCTGCCGCCCCCACCCCTGCCCCGCATCCGCTCCGCCCACGGCACGCAGTGCACCGGCAGCAGGCTCAGCCCCCACCCGCCGGCCGCCACCGCTCCCTCGACGATCCCTTGTGTGCCCGGCCACAGCGTCAGCCGGAGTACGGCCCACCACCACAGGCACGCGGCAGCAGCCCTGGCCGCCAGCCGGGCCGGGGATATACCGAACCGGGCGAAGAAGTCGTGCCTAGCCATGGCTGCCTCCTCCGGCCGACGCTAGACGGACGCAGCCGCCCAGCGGGAGGGCGCACCGGGGCACAACCGGCGCGAACGTTTCGACGGGGCCCGCTCGTCCATGCCCCGTTCTCACGGATCTCTGTCTTCCCGGTATTTTCGCCCGCCACCACCCCGACCGCATCCAGACGCCCCGCGCCCGACGCCCGGCGCGACGGGACGCGCGCACCGGCGCCGCCGCCCCCTCCCACCCCGTACACCAGCCCGAACCCGTACCTCCCCGGCCCGTCGCCCGGAGTCTCTTACGCTGCACTGAATGATCACCGCCGACGGCGGGCACCGCCCGAGATCCACCGAACGGAGGCCGCCCGTGAGCACCGATTTCCCCGCCCGCGAGCTGCGCATCGGAACCCGTACGAGCCCCATGGCCCTCGCCCAGACCGCCCACGTCACCCACCTGCTGCACCAGCTCGACCCGGAGCTGCGGACCGTGGCCGTCCCGGTCCGGACCGAGGCCGACCTCTGGCACGGCGAGTTGTCCGGCATCGGCGGGAAGGACCTGTTCGTCAAGGCTCTCGACGCGCGGTTGCAGAGCGGCGACGTCGATCTCGCGCTGCACTGCCTCAAGGACGTGCCCGGCGATGTGCCGCTCCGCGCGGGCCTGGTCGTCGCCGCGCATCTGGAGCGCGCCGACGTCCGGGACGTCCTGGTCGTCCCCGAGCACTCGGCGGTGCGCCACCTCGACGAACTCCCTCCCGGCGCCCGGATCGGCACCGCTTCCGTGCGCCGCCGGGCCCAGCTCCTGCGTACCCGCCCCGACCTGCGGATCGTTCCGGTACGTGGCGCGGTGGGCACCCGCCTCGACCTCCTGGACGGCAAGCACACCGGCCCCGTCGACCCCACCGAACCGGCCGACTCCACCGAACCCGTCCACCCCACCGGCCTCGACGCCCTGATCCTGGCAAGCGCCGGGCTGGCGCGGCTCGGCCTGAGCCATCGGGCGCGGCAGGTCTTCGAGGTCGAGGAACTGCTGCCGGCCGTCGGTGCCGGTGTCCTGTCCCTGGAGTGCCGGCGCGACGACAGCGCCGTCGCCGCCCTGCTGGAACAGCTCAACCACGAGCCCACGCTCACCGAGGCGACCGCCGAACGCGTCATGCTCCAGGGGTTGCGCGGCCACTGCAACAGCCCCATCGCGGGCTACTGCGTCACCGGCCCGGGCGGCCGGCTCTCCCTGCGCGGCATGGTCTTCTCCCCGGACGGCGCCGCCTTCGCGCAGGTCCATCTGTGCAGCGACGCCCCGCATGACCCGGCGGCACTCGGCGCGCACGCCGCCACCGAACTCCTCAGCCAGGGCGCCCGCTCCCTGATCGACACCGGAATCCCGCTTTGAACCCCCCGCTTTGCCCCCCGCTTTGAACCCCCGCTCTGAACCGCCGCGTTGAACCGCTTTCCCGCACCTGCCGCATTTCGCACACCGACCCCGACCCGAAAGGCCGGTGCAGGCAGGCGTACGCTCCCGATCATGGAGGGGCGTAAGGCGCTTCGGCGCCGTATTCGTATCTGGCTTGTCGTCTTCATCATCGGTCTCGTGCTGAGCGGACTGACGGCATTTCCGCTCAGCGCCGAAATCCGGTGGGCCGATGAACTGTTGCGGTCGGACGCGTCACCACTCGCCGGGCAACTTCCGGGGCTGGTGGAGTGGATCGGCAAAGCCCGGGAGGGGCTGGAGGCGACCGACGCGAAGTATCCGTTCCTGCTGTACGGAACGGACTGGTTGGCGTTCGCGCACCTGGTCATCGCGGTGGCCTTCTACGGTCCGTTCCGCGACCCGGTCCGTAACATCTGGGTCATCGACTTCGGCATGATCGCATGCGCGGGAATCATTCCGCTGGCCCTCATCTGCGGGCCGATCCGCGGAATTCCGTTCTACTGGCAGCTGATTGACATGTCGTTCGGCGTCTTCGGCGTGATTCCCCTGCTGGTGGTCCGCCGAATGATCAAACGTCTGGAGGCGTACGAACTCGCCGCCTAGCCGCGAACCGCACACCGCACACCGCACACCGCACCGAACAGCAGCAGGACCTCCCCCGAATTTCCGGGGGAGGTCCATCGCACGGAACGTCAGCCCGCCTGGCTGCTGTCCTTGAGCGTGCCCCAGCCGTGCCAGCGGTCGATCTCGATCCAGGCGCTGACCCGGGCACGGTCGCGCTGCGGGTAGGGGTCGCCGAGGTAGTGGTGGGCCAGCCGGTCGATGTCGGCCAGGTCCTTGTCCTCACGGAACTCGGTGACGCGGCCCATGATGCTGATGTGGGTGTACCAGCTCGACTCGTCGAGAACGGTGATCGTCACCCGGGGGTCGTTCCGCAGGTGCTGCAGGCGCTTGCGTCCCTCGTCCATGTTGACGAGCACCCGGCCGTCGTCCCAGAGGTACCAGGTGGCCGTGGAGACCGGCTGCCCGTCCGACCGCAGGGTCGTGATGACGGCCGGGTTGGCCTTCTCCAGCATGGCGACCGCCTCTTGCGGCAGCGGGGGTTTCGACATAGCGGACACTCCTCCATACGTTGCTGATCCGGCGTTCGTCTCCCCAACATGATCGTCCGCCCATACCTTCCCCCTTCACAGACACGCCACTACGGCGCTCCGTCACAGAGGGCGCACCACCGCGTCACCGTTCCGCCCCGCCGCGACGGCCGAGCGCCCCCCTGACGGCGTCAGAGGGGCGCTGAAGAGGCCGGGCCACGTCCGGTCATGTGCGACACGGACCGGCCGGGAAGAACCGAGCAGACGGACCGCGTTTGGGTCGGCCGGAGACCAGGCAAAGGTCAGGCGGACTCGGCCTGGAACATCCAGTGGTGCTTTTCGAGGTCGGCGGTGAGGCCGATGAGGATGTCCTGGGAGACCGGGTCGGGCTCGTCCGTGACGCGGATGCGCTCGCGCATCCGGGCGATGACGGCACCGAGCGCGTCGGTCACGACGCGGACGACCTCGGCGTCCTTGATCCAGTTGTCCTGCACCGTGTCGATGCCGCTGGTCTTCGAAACCGTCTCGGCCCGGCCGTCCGGCGAGACGCCGATCGCCGAGGCACGCTCGGCCACCGTGTCGGCGTAGGCGCGGGCCGTGTCCACGACATCGTCGAGCTGGAGATGTACGGACCGGAAACGCGGGCCGATGATGTTCCAGTGGACCTGCTTCGCCACGAGCGAGAGATCCACCAGGTCGACGAGGGCTCCCTGCAGTGCGTCCCCGACCACCTTGCGCGCGTCGTCGGACAGCGTGCTCTTGACGACAGACATCCATTTACTCCTTTTCAGGGCGAATGAATACGTTCGCCCATCGTACAAACGATTGGTCCTGTCTGTACGGATCGGGTACCCAGATGCGTTGCGGTAATGCGCGGACGCTTCACCTTGAGGACGAAGGTCCTCACCGCCCCCGTCTTTCTCTCCGGGGCCTCGGGCCCTTCGCCCTCCTCTTCGGCTCTCCCGTAGGGCTTGCCGGGGCGGGCCCGCCTCTCACAGGCCCGTGAACGCCTCGAACCCCGCCCGGCGGCGCCGGACGGGGTTCAGGGAAGTCGACAGAGCATTCAGGAAGACACGGGGGGGGACCCAGCGGCCTCGGGCCCCAACGGCCCGGCAGCCTCAGGCCGCCACGACGTCCACGGCCTCCGCGGGGGCCTTGATCGTCACACGGTCCTCCGGCACCCCGGCCAGCGAGGTCACGGACACCGAGTTCAGCTTGGGGCGGACCGGTGCGGGCACCGGGTCGCTCGCGGCGGCGGACCGCGCCAGCTCCGCGAGTGCCAGCTCGTCGCTGACCTCCCGCATGAGTTCGGACATGCGCACGTCCAGCGCGTCACAGATCGCCGAGAGCAGTTCGGAAGAGGCTTCCTTCTGTCCCCGTTCGACCTCGGACAAGTAGCCGAGCGACACCCGGGCGGAGGAGGAGACCTCGCGCAGGGTGCGGCCCTGGCGCTGACGCTGTCGGCGCAGCACGTCACCCAGCAGGCGACGAAGCAGAATCATCGCTGGCTCCCTCCTCGGACCTCGGATCCGGATCCTTCTCGCCCCACCGTACCGCCTCGGGCCTCGGCCGTGCGGGGCGCGAGTTCGTGTTCACTCAGGGCTGCAAACATCAAATTTCCCCCCGTTGTTCCGTATCCTGTGCCGCCGCGTTCTCTGTCAGTTGGCTCACCAGCAGCCGGAGCACCGCCGCCACGGTGTCCCGGCGGATCCGTCGGCGGTCACCTTCCAGCGTGAGGCGCAGCACAACGCCCGCTCCGCCGGGGCCCTCGGCCGCGACGAATACGGTGCCCACGGGTTGTCCGTCCTGGGGGTCAGGGCCGGCAACCCCTGTAGTGGCGATACCCCAGTGGGCGCTCAGCACACGCCTTACACCACGGGCCATCTGTCGGGCAACCTCCGCGTCCACGGCTCCGCGCGCGTCGAGCAGCGGCCCGTCGACCCCGAGAATGTCCCGTTTGAGCCCGGTCGCGTACGCCGTCACCGAGCCCCGGAAGACCCGGGAGGCTCCGGGTACCCCGGTGAGCGCTCCGGCCACCAGCCCGCCCGTGAGCGATTCGGCCACGGCCAGGGTCTGCCCGCGCGCCGCGAGCGCGTCGAGCGCCCGCGCCGCCGCGGACGACGTCTCGGCGGCCGGCTCCCCGTCGCCCTCGCCCGTCCAGGCACGCACGGCCTCAGGGGCCTCAGGGGGCCCGGGGACACCAGCAGGGGCGGCAGCCTCGCCACCCGCCGCCACACCCGCCTTCCGGCCCGTATCAGCGTGCATTTCCGCAGCCACTTCGGAAGGTCGCCCAGGCGGTCGGCTCCGTCTTCACCGTACGGAGTTCCCGTCGTCCGCCACGGCCCCGGACCGGCCCGCGGCTCGCGCGCCCCCGGCAGGGCCGTCGCCGTGTGCCTCGGCGGCCGACCTGGCCCGCTGCTCGGCCTGTACGGCCCGCGCCTCGGCCAGCCCGGCCCGCCGCAGGACGATCGCCTGCCGTACGTAGTCCAGGCCGGTCACGACGGTCAGCGCCACGGCCACCGCCATCACCCACCACCGGAACGACGCCAGCGGCCCGGTCAGCATGAGCACGTACATGCCGACGGCGGTGCCCTGGGCGAGGGTCTTCAGCTTCCCGCCGCGGCTGGCGGGGATCACCCCGTGCTTGATCACCCAGAAGCGCATCAGGGTGATGCCCAGCTCACGGAAGAGGATGACACCCGTCACCCACCACGGAAGGTCGTCCAGCACGGACAGGCAGATCAGCGCCGCACCCATGATCGCTTTGTCCGCGATCGGGTCGGCGATCTTCCCGAAGTCCGTGACCAGGTTGTACTGGCGCGCCAGGTGGCCGTCGAACAGGTCGGTGATCATGGCGATGGCGAACGCCGCCCAGGCGAACGAGCGCCAGGCCGGGTCGTAGCCGTCCCCGTGCATCAGCAGCATCACGAAGGCCGGTACGAGCAGCAGCCGCACCATCGTCAGGACGTTGGCGATGTTCCACAGCCCGGCCGTCCGGACGGCCGGCGCCGGGCGGTGGTGCCCACCGGCCGCGGAAGCCGGGACTCCGGTCATCTGCCCGCCTCCTCAGTACACGGCGCGCCGTCCACCGACAGCACCTCGGCCACCAGGTCGACGCCTTCACTGGCCACGACCTTTGCTTCGACCATACGACCCGGCGCAAGGTCGAGTGAGGTGCGCAGCAAGGTGACGCCGTCGGTCTCGGGGGCCTGGTGCGCGGCGCGCCCCACGACCCCGTCCTCCTCGTCGACGCTGTCCACCAGGACCGTCAGGGTCTCCCCCAGTCGCTCCTCGGCGCGCTGCGCGGTCAGCTCCTCGGCCAGCCGGGAGATGTGCGCGAGGCGCTCGGCGACCTCGTCCGGGTCGACCTTCTTGTCGTACGTGGCGGCTTCGGTGCCGTCCTCGTCGGAGTAGCCGAACACGCCGATCGCGTCCAGCCGGGCCCCGGTCAGGAAGCGCTCCAGCTCGGCGACGTCGTCCTCGGTCTCGCCGGGGAAGCCGACGATGAAGTTCGAGCGGGCACCGGCCTGCGGCGCCTTCGCCCGGATCTGCTCCAGCAGGTCCAGGAAGCGGTCGGTGTCGCCGAAGCGCCGCATGGCGCGCAGCACGCCTGGTGCCGAGTGCTGGAAGGACAGGTCGAAGTACGGGGCGACCTTGTCGGTCTCCGTCAGCACGTCGATCAGGCCGGGGCGCATCTCGGCGGGCTGGAGGTAGCTGACCCGGACGCGTTCCAGGCCGTCGACGGCGGCCAGCTCCGGCAGCAGCGTCTCCAGCAGGCGGATGTCGCCCAGGTCCTTGCCGTAGGACGTGTTGTTCTCGGAGACCAGCATGATCTCCTTCACGCCCTGCTCCGCCAGCCAGCGCGTCTCGCCGAGCACGTCGGAGGGGCGGCGGGAGATGAAGGAGCCGCGGAAGGACGGGATGGCGCAGAAGGAGCAGCGGCGGTCGCAGCCGGAGGCCAGCTTCACGGAGGCGACCGGGCTGGTGCCCAGGCGGCGCCGGAGCGGCGCACGGGGCCCTGAGGCGGGCGCCACGCCCTCCGGCAGGTCCGCGGGGGCCGGGGCCGGTTCCGCCGCGCCGTGGCCGGGCAGGGCGACGCCTGCGGCGTCCTGGCGCTCGGCGGGGCTGATCGGCAGCAGCTTGCGGCGGTCGCGCGGGGCGTGGGCCTCGACGTTGCCGCCGCTCAGGATCGTCTGCAGCCGGCCGGAGATGTCGCTGTAATCGTCGAAGCCGAGGACGCCGTCGGCCTCCGGGAGGGCGTCGGCCAGCTCCTTGCCGTACCGCTCGGCCATGCAGCCGACGGCCACCACCGCCTGGGTGCGGCCGTGGTCCTTCAGGTCGTTGGCCTCCAGCAGGGCATCGACGGAGTCCTTCTTGGCGGCCTCGACGAAACCGCAGGTGTTGACGACGGCGACATCGGCATCGGCGGCGTCCTCGACGAGGTCCCAGCCGTCCGCTGCCAGGCGGCCTGCGAGCTCCTCCGAGTCCACCTCGTTACGGGCGCAGCCAAGAGTGACAAGGGCGACGGTACGGCGTTCGGGCATGGAGCCAGCGTACTTTGTCCCGGCAACCTCCATCGCTGCCAGGGTTGCCCCGTCCGGCCGACGCCCCGGTCCCGGCTCGGCTCGGGCCCGGTCCTGGCCTGGTCAGCCCGCCTGCGGGCCCGCCGAGTAGCTCAGCCGCTCGACCGCTCCCTTGTCGCCGACCTTCTCGACCTCCTTGCCGTTGACGAACAGCTGCACGACGCCGGCGTTGCCGACGACCAGGTCGATCCGCTTCTTGTCCGTGAAGGTCTTGGACTCGCCCTTCTTGAGCAGGCCGTCCTCCAGCAGCCGGCCGTTGGCGTCCTTGGCGGAGATCCAGCTCTGCCCGTCCTTCGCGGTGATCTTGATGGTGACCTTGTCCTTCGGGACGCCCGCGATGGCGCTCTCCGAGGGCCCGGGGCCGGGGACGGTGCTGGGCCTGGCGGTCTTGCCGGACTTGCCGGCGGCGGGCTTGGTCGGCTGCACCGGCGCGACGGTGTTCTCCCCCTCGGCGACCGCGCTCCCCTTGCCGCCGCCGCTGAAGAGGGTGAAGCCCACGAAGCCGACGACCACGACGATGGCCGCGACCATCGCCGCCGTCCAGTTCGGGCGGCCCCGCTCGGGCCGGATGCGCTCGGCCTCGAAGAGCGGCGCCGCGGGGGTCGGCTCGGGACGGCCGC
Source organism: Streptomyces sp. NPDC045470 (assembly GCF_040646595.1). Classification (NCBI taxonomy): domain Bacteria; kingdom Bacillati; phylum Actinomycetota; class Actinomycetes; order Kitasatosporales; family Streptomycetaceae; genus Streptomyces; species Streptomyces sp. NPDC045470. Next base: position 14,111 of record NZ_JBEZAN010000014.1, on the reverse strand, counting down.
CGCGGTCTCCGTCGAACTGCGCGACCAGCGGTTCCGGATCGAGCCCGACGGCGCGTGCGAGCGTACGCAGGTGCCCCCGCGCGTAGACGTCGCCGCCGCACCGGGAGAAGTCGTCCTGCTCGATGCCCTGCACGATGGGCACGCGCACCCGGGTGGTGGTACTGACCTCGTCGACGGTCAGTCCCGCCGCGATACGGGCCTGCTGGATGGCGTGGCCGATGGAGGGCCGGTCGTCTTCGGAGGAGTTGCCGATGGACACGTGGGCGCCTTTCGAGCGTGAGCCACCTGCTGGAGGTTCAGTCTAGGGGTGTACCGAAAGGGTCGGGCAAGCGGAAGAGCGGACTTTGTACGCCATCAGAAGGCCGGGTGAGGCCGCCGGACGCCCGGTCCGGTTGCCGATGCTGCACCATCCTTCCACCACCTCCCTCAACTTGACGTAGCGACGGAGGAAACGGTTGCTTTCGATCTCCCACAGCCGCTTCGGACCGCCCGTACGAGTGAACTTGGAGCGTGACTCCTGGACTTCCTCCGCCGTCGCCGCGCGTCCGATGGACATCCCCGGACGACGGCTGCGGAGAACAGCAGCCGCTATGAAGGCGTCTCCCCCCGGATGACCGCCAGTACGCCCTCCAACTCGTCCGGCTTGACCATGACGTCGCGCGCCTTGGACCCCTCGCTCGGCCCGACGATGTTGCGCGACTCCATCAGGTCCATCAGCCGCCCGGCCTTGGCGAAGCCCACCCGCAGCTTCCGCTGGAGCATGGACGTGGACCCGAACTGGGTGGAAACCACCAGCTCAGCGGCCTGGCACAGCAGGTCCAGGTCGTCGCCGATGTCCTCGTCGATCTCCTTCTTCCTGGCCGTGCCGACGGTGACGTCGTCCCGGAAGACCGGCGCCATCTGGTCCTTGCAGTGCTGGACGACCTGCTGGACCTCGTCCTCCTGGACGAATGCGCCCTGCATCCGCACCGGTTTGTTCGCGCCCATCGGCAGGAACAGGCTGTCGCCCTTGCCGATCAGCTTCTCCGCGCCGGGCTGGTCGAGGATGACCCGGCTGTCGGCGAGCGAGGAGGTCGCGAACGCCAGCCGGGACGGCACGTTCGCCTTGATCAGACCGGTCACCACGTCCACCGAGGGACGCTGGGTGGCCAGCACCAGGTGGATGCCGGCGGCGCGCGCGAGCTGGGTGATGCGGACGATGGAGTCCTCCACGTCGCGCGGCGCGACCATCATCAGGTCCGCCAGCTCGTCCACGATCACCAGCAGATACGGGTACGGCGACAGGTCGCGCTCGCTGCCCTCCGGCGGCTTCGCCTTGCCGCTGCGCACGGCCGCGTTGAAGTCGTCGATGTGCCGGTAGCCGTAGGCCGCCAGGTCGTCGTACCGCAGGTCCATCTCGCGCACGACCCACTGCAGGGCCTCGGCGGCCTTCTTGGGGTTGGTGATGATCGGGGTGATCAGGTGCGGGATGCCCTCGTACGCGGTCAGCTCGACGCGCTTGGGGTCGACCAGCACCATGCGCACCTCGTCGGGGGTGGCGCGCGCCATCACCGAGGTGATCAGGCAGTTGATGCAGGACGACTTGCCGGAGCCGGTCGCGCCGGCCACCAGGATGTGCGGCATCCGCGCCAGGTTGGCCGAGACGTACCCGCCCTCGACGTCCTTGCCGAGGCCGACCAGCAGCGGGTGGTCCTCGCCCACCGACTCCGCCGAGCGCAGCACGTCGCCGAGGTTGACCATCTCCCGGTCGCTGTTGGGGATCTCGATGCCGACCGCGGACTTGCCGGGGATCGGGCTGATGATCCGTACGTCCGGGCTGGCGACGGCGTACGCGATGTTCTTGGCCAGCGCGGTGATCTTCTCCACCTTCACCGCGGGGCCCAGTTCGATCTCGTAGCGGGTGACCGTGGGGCCGCGGGTGAAGCCGGTGACCGCCGCGTCGACCTTGAACTCCTGGAAGACGGTGGTCAGCGACTCCACGACGGCGTCGTTGGCCGCGCTGCGGGTCTTGCCGGGGCCGCCGCGGGTGAGCAGGTCCAGCGACGGCAGCGCGTAGGTGATGTCGTTGGACAGCAGTAGCTGCTCGGCCCGCGAGGGCAGCTCGCCGGGCGGTTCCGGCGCGGGCTTCGTGAAGTCCGGCACCGGGCCCGAGGGCTTGTCCGTGTCGTCCCGGCCCGGGCCGCGGGCGGGCGGCACCGCGCCGCTGTCCTGCTTCCTGCCGGGCGTGGGCCGCTCGTCGTCGCCACGCTCACCGTCGCCGTCCTCCCCGTCACGGCGCTCGCCGGAGATGCTGCTGCTGAGGTCGGCGACCAGGGGCGACGGCTGGACGCCGTGCAGGACGGCCCCGTCCAGCGAGGCGGCGGCCGCGGCGGCCACGTCGACCGCGTCCATGGGACGGTCGGCGGGCTGCAGGGGCGTACGGCGCCCGCGGCGGCGCTTGGCCAGCGCCGCCTCCTCTATGGCGTCCGGATCGTCCACGGGAGCCGGGCCGACGGCGCGCCGCGCGCCCCGCCCGGACCGGTCGCGCCGGTCCTCGGCGTACTCCTCCGGCTCCACGGCGACCGGCTCGGGCTCGTACACCTCGACCAGGCCCAGCCGGGCGCCGAGCAGCCGCAGCCGCTGCGGGATGGCGTTGACGGGTGTGGCGGTGACGACGAGCAGGCCGAAGACGGTGAGCAGCACCAGCAGCGCCACCGCCAGGGTCTGGCCGACGGTGAAGATCAGCGGCTTGGACGCGGCCCAGCCGACATAGCCTCCGGCGTCCTGCACGGCCGCTATGCCGTCGCCCCGGCCGGGCGACCCGCAGGCGATCGCGACCTGGCCCAGGACGCCGAAGACCAGGGCGGTCAGGCCGATCACGATCCGCCCGTTGGCCTCGGGCTGCTCCGGATGCCGGATCAGCCGCAGCGCGATGCCGCCGAGGAGTATCGGTACGACCAGGTCCAAGCGGCCGAAGGCACCGGTGACCAGCAACTGGACGAGGTCGCCGACCGGGCCGCTGAGGTTGGACCAGGTGCCGGCCGCGATGACCAGGGCGAGGCCGAGGAGCAGCAGCGACACCCCGTCCTTGCGGTGCGCCGGGTCCAGGTTCTTCGCACCGCGCCCGAAGCCGCGGAACATCGCGCCGACAGCGTGTGCCAGCCCGAGCCAGCAGGCCCGCACCAGGCGGTAGACGCCGCTGGTGGGCGACGGCGCGGGTCTCGGCGGCGCCTTCTTGGCGGCCGCCTTCTTCGCCGGCGCGCGCTTGGCCGGTGCGGTCTTCTTGGCGGGCGCCCTCCTGGCCGGAGCCGGCGCCTTCTTCGCCGGTGCTTTCTTCGCGGCGGCCTTCTTGGCGGCGCCCCCGGGCTGTCCGGCGCGCTGCTTCGAGGGGCCCGCCGTGCTCTGGGAACCCTTGCCGGACGTACGTGAGGCCATGGTGACGAGATTACAGGCGACGGCCACAGTGACACGAGCGCTCGGCCCTTCACCCATTCGTGTCGCGCTCCGCACCGGAGACTTCACGCCGACGGCCCACGACACCGGCACCGCACACGGCTGGTGATGGGCCGTCAGAGCCGCGCCGGGGCGGCAACCCGCCGCCGTGGCCCGCAGGCCGCCCGGCAGGCGACTGGAGCGCCAGGCGGCGCCGCAGGGCGCCGCGTCAGGAGGCGGCGTTGCCCGTGCCGGGTTCCAGGGCGTCCAGCGCCCGCCGCAGTCCGGTGAGCTTGCGCTCCAGATGGGCCGCGGTCGCGATGGCCGCCGCGTCCGCCGACTCGTCCAGCTGCTTGGACAGCGCCTCGGCCTGCTCCTCCACGGCCGCGAGCCGGGCGGACAGCTCGGCGAGCAGCCCCGCGGGCTCCCTGGCCTCGTCCGCCGCGGCACGGCCGCTCTCCAGTTGCAGCCGCAGCAGCGTCGCCTGCTCCCGCAGTTGACAGTTCTTCATGTACAGCTCGACGAAGACCGAGACCTTGGCGCGCAGCACCCACGGGTCGAACGGCTTGGAGATGTAGTCGACCGCTCCCGCCGCGTAACCACGGAAGGTGTGGTGCGGGCCATGGTTGATGGCGGTCAGGAAGATGATCGGGATGTCGCGGGTGCGTTCGCGCCGCTTGATGTGCGCGGCCGTCTCGAACCCGTCCATCCCCGGCATCTGCACATCGAGCAGGATCACCGCGAAATCGTCGGTGAGCAGTGCCTTGAGCGCTTCCTCCCCGGACGATGCCCGCACCAGTGTCTGATCGAGCGCGGAGAGGATCGCCTCCAGCGCCAGCAGATTCTCCGGCCGGTCATCGACCAGGAGGATCTTGGCCTTCTGCACCATGGCCCGTCCTCCTCGCCCCGGCAATGAACCGGACGCCGCCCCAGGGGACGGCTCTGTCATGCCGCCCGTCCTTGTGCCGGTCATCGTAGCCGCACCCCGCCTGTCGCCACACCCTGTCACCGCGATGTCACTGTGCACGTAGCACAAACGCAGCGAGAGACCAGAAGGTTCCCCGAATACCGCTCTCCCACACGTGGTCGGCCACACTGAGTCAACATGCGGGGAACCTTACGAGCCTCATTTGACGAACGTGTCACCGCGTGCGCATCCATTGCTCCATCACCGTCAGCAGGTGGTCGGTGTCCACCGGCTTGGTCACGTAGTCGGACGCCCCGGCCTCGATGCTCTTCTCCCGGTCGCCCTTCATCGCCTTCGCGGTCAGCGCGATGATCGGCAGCCCGGCGAACTGCGGCATCCGCCGGATCGCGGCCGTGGTCGCGTAGCCGTCCATCTCCGGCATCATGATGTCCATCAGGACGAGCACCACGTCGTCGTGCTGCTCCAGGACCTCGATGCCCTCCCGGCCGTTCTCCGCGTACAGCACCGACAGCCCGTTCTGCTCCAGCACGCTGGTGAGCGCGAACACGTTGCGGATGTCGTCGTCGACGATCAGCACCTTCTCGCCGTGGAAGCCGCCGTCGAACCCGGCCGACACCAGGTCCTGGCCGTTGCCGATCCAGGGCTCCTCGACATGCGTCCGCGCGGGCTCCTCCGCGGGCTGCGGCGCCGCCGGCGCGGGCGCCGCCGGCAGCTCCGGCCGCGGCGTCTCGACGGCGGCCGCCCGGCGGCGCCGCCGGGCGATCCCCGGACCGCTGCCCCGGGACGGCGCGACGCCGGTCTGCACGGCGTCCTCCGCGGCCTGCCGCCCCAGCTCCGCGTCGCGCGCCTCGGCGTCCATCGCGAGCCCGCCCGCGACCAGCTGCGGGTAACCCTGCGGCGGCAGCCCGCCCGGGTTGTACGGCAGGTAGAGCGTGAAGGTCGAGCCGCGGCCCGGCTCACTGGCGGCGTGGATCTCGCCGCCGAGCAGCCGGGCGATCTCCCTGCTGATGGACAGGCCCAGGCCCGTACCGCCGTACTTGCGGCTCGTGGTGCCGTCCGCCTGCTTGAACGCCTCGAAGATCACCCGCATCTTGCTGGACGCGATGCCGATGCCGGTGTCCGTCACCGAGAACGCGATCATGTCGGCGTCCGGCTCGCGCAGCGCGCCGTGCTCCAGCAGGTGCTCGCGGATGTCCGTCGGCACGTCGTCGCCGGCCGGCCGGATGACCAGCTCGACGGCGCCGCTGTCGGTGAACTTCACCGCGTTGGCCAGCAGGTTGCGGAGCACCTGGAGCAGCCGCTGTTCGTCGGTGTGCAGCGTGGCGGGCAGCTCCGGGGAGACCCGTACGGAGAAGTCGAGTCCCTTCTCCGCGGTCAGCGGCCGGAACGTGGCCTCGACGTAGTCGACGAGCTGGACCAGCGCGATACGGGTCGGGCTGACGTCCATCTTGCCCGCCTCGACCTTCGACAGGTCCAGGATGTCGTTGATGAGCTGGAGCAGGTCGGAACCGGCGCCGTGGATGGTCTCGGAGAATTCGACCTGCTTCGGGGAGAGATTCCCCTCCGCGTTGTCGGCGAGCAGTTTGGCGAGAATCAGCAGCGAGTTCAGCGGCGTCCGCAGCTCGTGCGACATGTTCGCCAGGAATTCCGACTTGTAGCGCATCGAGACGGCGAGCTGCTCGGCGCGCTCCTCCAGGACCTGCCGCGCCTCCTCGATCTCGGTGTTCTTCACCTCGATGTCGCGGTTCTGCGCGCGCAGTTGCTCGGCCTTCTCCTCCAGTTCGGAGTTGGACAGCTCCAGCGCCTTCTGGCGGCTCTCCAACTCGCCGGAACGTTCCTTGAGTTGTTCGGTCAGCTCCTGCGACTGCTTGAGCAGCACCTCGGTCTTGGTGTTGACGGAGATGGTGTTGACGCTGGTCGCGATCATCTCCGCGATCTGGCTGAGGAAGTCCTTCTGGATCTGCGTGAACGGCTGGAAGGAGGCCAGCTCGATCACACCGAGCACCTTGTCCTCGAAGAGCACCGGCAGCACGATCACATTGGCCGGCGGCGCCTCGCCGAGCCCGGAGGCGATCTTCAGATAGCCGGAGGGCACGTTCTCCACCAGGATGGTGCGCTTCTCCTCCGCCGCCGTGCCGATCAGGGTCTCCCCCGGCCGGAACGTCGTCGGCATGCTGCCCATCGAGTAGCCGTACGAGCCCATCAGCCGCAGCTCGTAGGCGCCCGGCTCGCCGCCGTCCGCACCGATCTCGTTGCTGTCGCCGGGCTGCGCGGCGAGGAAGAACGCGCCGTGCTGCGCCGAGACCGCCGGGGACAGCTCGCTCATGATCAGCGTCGCCACGTCCTTGAGGTCGCGGCGGCCCTGCATCAGACCGGAGATCCGGGCCAGGTTTCCCTTGAGCCAGTCCTGCTCCTCGTTGGCCAGGGTGGTCTCGCGGAGCGTGGCGATCATCGTGTTGACGTTGTCCTGGAGCTCCAGGATCTCGCCCGCCGCGTCCACGTCGATCCGGACGTTGTGGTCGCCCAGCGTCACCGCCGCGGCGACGGCGGCGATCGCCCGCACCTGGCGGGTCAGGTTGCCCGCCATCTCGTTCACCGACTCCGTCAGGTCCTTCCAGGTGCCGGCCACGCCCCGCACCTGCGCCTGACCGCCCAGCTGGCCGTCCGTCCCCACCTCGCGGGCCACCCGGGTGACCTGCTCGGCGAAGGAGGAGAGCTGGTCGACCATCGTGTTGATGGTCGTCTTCAGGGCCAGGATCTCGCCCCGCGCGTCGATGTCGATCTTCTTGGTCAGGTCGCCCTTGGCGATGGCCGTGGTGACCATCGCGATGTTGCGCACCTGGCCGGTCAGGTTGTTGGCCATCGAGTTCACCGACTCGGTCAGGTCCTTCCACGTACCGGCGACGCCGGGTACGCGGGCCTGGCCGCCCAGGATGCCGTCGGTGCCCACCTCACGGGCCACCCTGGTGACCTCGTCGGCGAACGACGACAGCGTCGTGACCATCGTGTTGACCGTGTCGGCGAGCTGCGCGACCTCGCCGCGCGCCTCGACCGTGACCTTCTTGGTCAGGTCGCCGTTGGCGACCGCCGCCGAGACCTGGGAGATGTTGCGCACCTGGATGGTCAGGTTGTTGGCCATCAGGTTGACGTTGTCGCTCAGGTCCTTCCAGATGCCGGTGACCCCCGGCACCCGGGCCTGGCCACCGAGCTGGCCCTCCGTACCCACCTCACGGGCGACGCGCGTCACCTGCTCGGCGAACAGGGAGAGCTGGTCGACCATCGTGTTCACGGTCGTGACCAGTTCGAGGATCTCGCCCTTGGCGTCGACGGTGATCTTCTTCGACAGGTCGCCGCGCGCGACCGCGGTGGTCACCTCGCCGATGCTGCGCACCTGGGACGTCAGGTTGTTCGCCATGAAGTTGACGGACTGGGTGAGGTCCTTCCACGTACCGCTGACGCCCTGCACCTCGGCCTGGCCGCCCAGGATGCCCTCGGTGCCCACCTCGCGGGCGACGCGCGTCACCTGGTCGGCGAACGAGGAGAGCTGGTCGACCATCGTGTTCAGGGTGTTCTTCAGCTCCAGGATCTCGCCCCGGGCGTCCACGTCGATCTTCTGCGACAGGTCACCGCGGGCCACCGCCGTCGCGACCTGCGCGATGTTGCGGACCTGGGCGGTGAGGTTGCCGGCCATGCCGTTCACCGAGTCGGTCAGATCGCGCCAGACCCCCGCGACGCCCGGCACCTGCGCCTGGCCGCCGAGCCTGCCGTCCGTACCGACCTCGCGGGCCACCCGGGTGACCTGCTCCGCGAAGGCCGAGAGCTGGTCGACCATCGTGTTGATGGTGTTCTTCAGCTCCAGGATCTCGCCGCGCGCGTCGACGTCGATCTTCTGCGACAGGTCGCCGCGCGCGACCGCCGTCGTCACCTGGGCGATCTGCCGCACCTGGGACGTCAGGTTGCCCGCCATGAAGTTGACGGAGTCGGTCAGTTCCTTCCACGTACCGCTGACGCCGTCCACCCGGGCCTGACCGCCCAGCCGGCCCTCCGTACCCACGTCCCGGGCCATCCGGGTGACCTGGTCGGCGAACGAGGAAAGCTGGTCCACCATGGTGTTCACGGTGTTCTTCAGCTGGAGCATCTCGCCGGACACGTCGACGGTGACCTTCTGCGACAGATCACCGTTGGCCACCGCCGTCGTCACCTGCGCGATGTTGCGCACCTGACCCGTCAGGTTGCGGAAGGCGGTGTTCACGGAGTCCGTGAGGTCCTTCCAGGTGCCCGCGGCGCCCGGTACGGCGGCCTGGCCGCCCAGCTCACCCTCGACGCCGATCTCGCGCGCGACGCGCGTCACCTCGGCGCCGAACGAGGAAAGCTGGTCCACCATGGTGTTCACGGTGTTCTTCAGTTCGAGCATCTCGCCCGCGACGTCGACCGTGACCTTCTGCGACAGATCACCGTTGGCCACCGCCGTCGTCACCTGCGCGATGTCACGGACCTGACCCGTCAGGTTGCGGAAGGCGTTGTTCACCGAGTCGGTGAGGTCCTTCCACGTACCGGCGGCGCCCGGCACCTGCGCCTGCCCGCCGAGCTGGCCCTCGGCACCGACCTCGTTGGCGACCCGCGTGACCTCGTCCGCGAACGTGCGCAGCGTCTCGGTCATCGTGTTGATCGTGTCGGCGAGCTGCGCGACCTCGCCGCGCGCGCTGACCGTGACCTTCTGCGACAGGTCGCCGTTGGCGACCGCCGTGGTCACCTGGGCGATCCCGCGCACCTGGGCGGTGAGGTTGCCGGCCATCAGGTTGACGGAGTCCGTGAGGTCCTTCCAGACCCCCGCGACGCCCGGCACCTGCGCCTGGCCGCCCAGCTCACCCTCCGTACCGACCTCGCGGGCCACCCGGGTGACCTCGGAGGCGAAGGAGGAGAGCTGGTCCACCATCGTGTTGACGGTGTTCTTCAGCTCCAGCATCTCGCCGGCGACATGCACGGTCACCTTGCGTGACAGATCACCCTTGGCGACCGCGGTGGTGACCAGCGCGATGTCCCGCACCTGCGCCGTCAGCCGGGACGCCATCGTGTTGACGGACTCGGTCAGGTCCTTCCAGGACCCGGACATGCCGCGCACCCGCGCCTGCCCGCCGAGCTTGCCCTCCGTACCGACCTCGCTGGCGACCCGCGTCACCTCGTCGGTGAAGGCCGAGAGCTGGTCCACCAGGCCGTTGACCGTACGGCCCACCTTCAGGAACTCACCGCGCAGCGGATGCGCCGAGGTCCCGTCCGTGCCGCGCGAGCGCAGGTCCATCCGCTGTTCCAGGTCGCCCTCGGACACCGCGGAGAGCACCCGGCCCACCTCGGACACCGGCCGTACGAGATCGTCGACCAGGGCGTTCGAGGCGTCCACGGCCGCGGCCCAGGAGCCCTCACAGGCCCCGGCCTCCAGCCGTTCCGTGAGTTTTCCCTCACGGCCGACGACCCGGCGCACCCGCGCCAGCTCTCCCGTCAGGTGCAGATTGCGGTCCGCCACCTCGTTGTAGACAGCGGCGATCTCCGACAGCACTCCGTCGCCGGAGACCGTCAGCCGCTTACGGAAATTCCCGTCCCGCATCGAGACGAGTGCAGCCAGCAGCCGGTTCAGCGCAGCCGTATCCACCTCAGTCGTCCCGTTGCTCCGGGAACGTCCGCCTTTCGCGCGCGTGCTCGTGCCCCGCGCCGCTGCGCCAGACTCCACCGTGTCCCTCCCGCAGGGTCGACCGTTCTACCCGGGCCTTCTCTTTGAGCTTGCCCAGTGTTTCACCATGGCCCAACCAGGCCATAACAGTTCGGCAGCATCGCATACCGTCCCGGAGCACGATCGGGGCGCAAACAGACGTGACCGGCATCCGCACGCGCGGCGAAGGTAAGTAACCTGGCATCCGGCTGTCCACCCGCCCTGGCCGTCCAGCACGGGCAGTGGGCGAGCACACCAGGCTTTCGGAGGGGCGCCGCCATGGTGGGAGAGCAGATCACCGACACACGCATGAGGAGACCAGTGATCACCGCGCGGGCCGCTGCCACGTTCGAGCCGGTCGGCCGCTCGGTCGCCACCGCCCGCGCCTTCGTGCGCGACACCCTCCAGGGCTGGGGCTACGGCGACATCGTCGACGACGCCGTCGTCCTGACCAGCGAACTGGTCACCAACGCCGTCGTCCACGCGGGCACCGCCGCCGACGTACTGTGCCTGCGCTCGGACGGCGGGGTGCGCATCGAGGTCGCGGACCGCTATCCGGAGCGCGAGATCCCGCTGCAGAACGCCGGCCGCGCGTTCGCCCATCCGGACCGCGAGGGCGGCCGAGGGCTGCTGCTGTGCGGCGCGCTGGCCACCCGCTGGGGCGTGGAGTACACCGCCTCCCAGAAGCACGTCTGGTTCCAGCTCGACCTGCCCGAGCGCCCGGCCGGCACCCGCTCGGCGGGCCCCGCCCTGCCCGTGGACGCCCTGCCGGTCGCCGACAGCCGGGTCCGCGTCGCCGTCGTCCAGGTCGACCGCGGCGGCTGCATCAGCTTCTGGAACGAGGACGCCCGGGACCTCTTCGCGTACGACCCCGAGCAGGTCGCCGGCAAGCCGCTCACCGACTTCGCGGCCTGGCCGCACACCCCCGGCACCGGCACCGGCATCGCCGAGGCCCTCCAGCTCTCCCGCTGGGAGGGGTCCTACGGCATACGGGGCGCCGACGGCCGGGTCGTCCCGGTGTACGCCTCCCACCTGCGCGTCCGCGACGCCGACGGCGAGCCGTACACGGTCTGCCTCCTGGTGCGCGACCACGAGCGCGCCGTCCTGCAGAGTCCGCTGCGCACCCCGGCCCCCGACCAGGCCGCCCAGCCGCCCGAGGGCCGCGGCCCCGCCGACCCGTTCGAGGTCTTCATCGGCTCGCCGGCCCCCGACGACCTGGACGGCCTGCTCCAGCGCACGGTCGAGCGCGCCCGCGACATGCTCGACGGCGACGCCGCGTACCTCCTGCTGGCCACCGACGACGAGACCGAGCTGGAGGTACGGGCCTCCACCGGCCTGCCCTCCGCCCGCCAGCGCTTCGCCCGCGTCCCGGTCGAGGCGGGCTCCGGACGGTACGGCTCCGCCCGGATGCCGGCCGTCCACGAGGACCTGACCGCCGTACCGGGCGCCGTGCCGCTGCTCTCCGGTACGGGCATGCGCTCGGTCGTCACGGTTCCCCTGAAGGTCGAGGGCCGCCTGACCGGCTCCCTGGGCGTCGCCGCCGAAGCTCCCGGCCGCTACACGAACGAGGAGGCGCTGCGCCTCCAGTTCGCCGCCGACCGCATCGCGCTGGCCGTCGAACGGGCCCGCCTGACCGAGCTGGAGCGGCTGCGCCGCGGCTCCCTCTCCTTCCTCGTCGAGGCGTCCGACCTGCTGGCCGGCACCCTCGACCGGGACCAGACGCTGGCCCTGATGGCCCAGATGACCGTCCCCACCCTCGCGACCTGGTGCGCCGTGTACACCGTCGCCGACCAGGCCTCCGAGCCGGAGCTGTCGTACGTCCTGCACGAGGACGAGGACCGCATCGACGGCCTCAAGTCGCTCCTGATGAAGGTCGCGCCGCCCGAGCCGGTGCCCACGCCCGGCGCCCGCCTGTGGAACGCGCCGACCGACGCCGCCCACGACGCGGCCCTGCGCACCTCCCTGCGCAGCCTGGGCCTCGGCAACTCGGCCCGCCCCTCCAAGGGCCCCGGCGCCACCCTCGCCACCGCCTCGGCGGTCGGCGGCGAGACCGTCGTCCTGCCCCTGGTCGCCCGCAACCGCGTCATCGGGATGCTCACCCTCGGCAAGCCCAGCGAGGAACACTTCCGCCAGGAGATCCTGGAACTCGCCGAGGACCTCTCCCGCCGGGCCGCGCTCGCCCTGGACAACGCGCGCCTGTACTCGGAGCGCACGGCCATCAGCCAGTCCCTCCAGCGCAGCCTGCTGCCCCCGGAGCTGCCCGAGGTCCCGGGCGTCGAGGTCGAGGTCATCTACCGCGCGGCCGGCGAGGGCAACGAGGTCGGCGGTGACTTCTACGACCTCTTCCCCATCCGCGACGGCGCGTACGGCTTCGCCATCGGTGATGTCTGCGGTACGGGCCCGGAGGCCGCCGCGGTCACCGGCCTGGCCCGGCACGCGCTGCGCCTGCTCGCGCGCGAGGGCTTCGGCGGTCCCGCCGTCCTGGAGCGCCTGAACGCCGCGATCCTCGACGAGGGCGCCCGCAGCCGCTTCCTGACCCTGCTGTACGGCGAACTGTGGCCGCAGCGCGACGGCAGCGCCGTCCTGAAGGTCGTCTGCGCGGGCCATCCGCTGCCGCTGCGCCTGCGCCAGGACGGCACGGTCGAGCCGGCCGCCGAGCCGCAGCCCCTGCTGGGCGTCATGGAAGACCTGGAGCTGTACGAGCAGACCGTCACGCTCGACCCGGGCGACGTCCTGCTGTGCGTCACCGACGGCGTCACCGAGCGCCGCGAAGGCACCCGGATGCTGGGTGACGACGGTCTCACGGACGTGCTGACGACCTGTACAGGTCTGACCGCCGGCGCCGTGGCCGCGCGCATCCTGCGGGCGGTGGAGCGCTTCGCCGCGGAACCGGCGTCCGACGACATGGCCATCCTCGCCATGCGCGTCCCCGAGGTCCCGCTCGACGCGTGACCCGGGGGCCCGTCGGCCCCTCCCTTTCCGCCGCATACGGGAAAGGCCCCCGCCGTTCGGCGGGGGCCTTTCCCTCTGGAGCCCCAATACGGAATCGAACCGTAGACCTTCTCCTTACCATGGAGACGCTCTGCCGACTGAGCTATTGGGGCGCGGCAACGAGGAAAACTCTACCCGAACTCGTCCGATAAACCGAATCAAGAAGCGCTCACCCGGAAGAGTGCCTGCGAAACGCACACCGCTCCCCCACAAAAGGGACTTTCAGAACGCCGGTTGCGGCGCCGGTCGCAGTAGTCCGCCGAGTGCGTTGCAGGCGGCGGCCATCTTCTGCAGTTCGCGTCGAGACAGTTCGAAGCGCACCGGCAGCGCGAGCGTCTCGTCCACGGCCCGCTCGGTCTGCGGCAGGAACACGTCCCGCCGCAGCCCCGGCATGCGGTACACAGGCGCCTGTACGGGCACGCGGCACGCGACACCCCGGGAGCGCAGGGCCCGCGCGAAGGCGTCGCGGTCCGGCCGTCCGTTGCCTGGAACCCGCACGACGTACTGCTCGTAGGTGTGGCCCGCGACGGCGGACGGCGTCAGCACGCCGGTCAGCCGCCCGTCCAGGTAGGCGGCCCGGTCCTGCCTGCGCCGTACGTCGTCCTGGCCCGGCCGCCCGGCACCGGGCTCGTCGGCGGCGACGACCAGCAGACCGTACCGCCGCCCGGTCTCGCGTATCCAGCCCATGTCCGCCGGCCGTCCGAAGCGGTGTACGGCGACGACGGCCGCCGTACGCGGGGTGACCGCGTCGGCCACCGCGGCGGGGTCGAGGCAGAGGCTGTCGGCGTCCACGTCGGCGAAGACCGGCAGCGCTCCCAGCTCCACGACCGCCCGGGCGACCTCGGGGCTGCCGTACGCCGGCACCACCACCTCGTCGCCTTCGCGGACACCGGCCGACCTGAGCGTTTCCACTGTCGCCATGTCACGGAGCCTGACCACGTGAAGTGAACATGAAGTAACGCGCCGCACTGCACCGTGAGAACAAAAAAGCTCCGGTCCCTGAACCAGAGGTTCAGGGACCGGAGCTGAAAAATTGTTCGGCGGCGTCCTACTCTCCCACAGGGTCCCCCCTGCAGT
>NZ_JBEZAN010000013.1:0-241068 GCF_040646595.1 Streptomyces sp. NPDC045470 | reverse complement strand
ACCTGCGCAAGCTCAAGTCCTGGCGCCAGCGCGAAGGCGTGAGCTGCTTCCGCGCCTACGACGCCGACCTGCCCGAATACGCCGCGGCCATCGACGTCTACGCCAGCGACGAAGCCGCGCCGCGCACCTGGCTGCACGTGCAGGAATACGCCGCGCCGGCCGACATCCCCGAAGCCGATCAGCGCCGCCGCCGCAACGAACTGCTGGCGGCCGCGCGCGAGGTGTTCGAAGTTCCGCGCGAACGCATCGCGGTCAAGACCCGCGCGCGCGGCAAGGGCGGCAGCAAGTACGGCCAGTTCGACCAGCGCGGTGAGTTCGTGCCGGTGCGCGAGGGCGCCGCGCGCTTGCGCGTGAACCTGTTCGATTATCTCGATACCGGCCTGTTCCTCGATCACCGGCCGATCCGCCTGCGCATCGCCGAAGAGGCGCGCGGCAAGCGCTTCCTCAACCTGTTCGCCTACACCGGCGCGGCCAGCGTGCAGGCCGCGGTCGGCGGCGCGGCGCAGACCGTCACCGTCGACCTGTCCGCGACCTATCTGCAGTGGTGCGCCGACAACCTGCGCGAGAACGGCCTGGGCGGCGCCCAGCACCAGCTCATCCACGCCGACGCGATCGCCTGGCTGGAAGCCGAGCGCGGCCGCTTCGACCTGATCTTCTGGGCCCCGCCCGCTTCGTACTGCTTCCCGGGGCCGCTCTGGACCGTCCGGGCGCCCGGAGGCCCCGTACGGGCTTCAGTCCCCGTACAGCGGCTCGGTGGCCGCCGCCGGGCGTCAGCGCGCCAGTATCAGGCTCATCGCCTCGGAGCGGGTCGTGGAGTCCCGCAGCTGGCCGCGTACGGCCGAGGTGGTCGTCTTGGCGCCCGGCTTGCGTATGCCGCGCACCGACATGCACATGTGCTCGGCCTCGATCACCACGATGGCGCCGCGGGCCTCCAGGATGCGCATCAGGGAGTCCGCGATCTGCGTGGTGAGGCGCTCCTGCACCTGCGGGCGGCGGGCGAAGACCTCGACGAGGCGGGCCAGCTTGGACAGCCCGGTGATCTTGCCGCTGTCGGCCGGGATGTAGCCGACGTGGGCGACGCCGTGGAAGGGCAGCAGGTGGTGTTCGCACAGCGAGACGATCTCGATGTCCTTGACCAGCACCATCTCGTCGTGGCCGAGGTCGAAGGTGGTCGTCAGGACGTCCTCGGGCTGCTGGCGCAGTCCGGCCAGGATCTCCTTGTACGCCCGCGCGACCCGGGCCGGCGTCTCCAGGAGCCCCTCGCGGTCCGGGTCCTCGCCGACAGCGATCAGCAGCTCACGTACGGCGTTCTCGGCGCGCTTCTCGTCGAACTCGCCGATCGTGCCGTCGCCGTCCAGCGTCACCGGATCGGTCATCTCGTGCCTCGTTCCTGTTGCGCCCGCTCCACACGCGGAGTACCACACGTCCAGGCTAGAACCCGTGAGGCGCCACATTCATTCCGGGGCCGTTGTGGGCCCCGTCCCGAACCCGGCACGACGGGCCACCGACGACGAAGACCGGGCCCGTACGGAAGATTCCGTACGGGCCCGGTCTGCTTCCGGGCGGACCCGGTCGCCGTGTTCCATCACCGCTCGGTGAGCGGTCAGGCGGTCAGGCGTCGGGGGCCTGGTCCTCGGGGGCTTCGGCCTTGTCCGTCGAGACGGCGGACGAGGAGGCCGAGGGGGCGGAGCCGTTGGCCGGCGCCAGCTCCTTCGGCGACAGCACCGGCGGGCGCGTCGACGGTGTACGCCGCGAGGAGCCGGTCCACGCCGGACGGGCCGGGCGCTTGACGATGTGCTTGAAGACCTCGGCGACCTCTTCCTTGTTCAGCGTCTCCTTCTCCAGGAGCTGCAGAACCAGGTTGTCGAGCACGTCGCGGTTCTCGACCAGGATCTCCCACGCCTCGTTGTGCGCGGTCTCGATGAGCTTCTTGACCTCTTCGTCGACCAGCGCGGCGACCTCTTCGGAGTAGTCGCGCTGGTGACCCATCTCACGGCCCAGGAACGGCTCGGAGTTGTCGGAGCCGAACTTGATCGCGCCGAGCCGCTCGGTCATGCCGTACTGGGTGACCATGGCACGGGCCGTCGCGGTCGCCTTCTCGATGTCGTTCGCGGCGCCCGTGGTCGGGTCGTGGAAGACCAGTTCCTCGGCCGCCCGGCCACCGAGCATGTACGCGAGCTGGTCGAGCATCTCGTTGCGCGTGGTCGAGTACTTGTCCTCGTCCGGCAGGACCATGGTGTAGCCCAGGGCCCGGCCACGGGACAAGATCGTGATCTTGTGAACCGGGTCGGAGTTCGGGGAAGCCGCCGCGACCAGGGCGTGTCCGCCCTCGTGGTACGCGGTGATCTTCTTCTCCTTCTCGGACATGATGCGGGTCCGCTTCTGCGGTCCGGCCACCACGCGGTCGATCGCCTCGTCCAGGAACTTGTTGTCGATCAGCTTGGCGTCGCTGCGGGCCGTCAGCAGGGCGGCCTCGTTCAGCACGTTCGACAGGTCGGCACCGGTGAAGCCGGGGGTGCGCTTGGCGACGGCCGACAGGTCGACGTCCGGTGCGACCGGCTTGCCCTTCTGGTGGACCTTGAGGATCTCCAGACGGCCCTGCATGTCCGGGCGGTCGACGGCGATCTGCCGGTCGAAGCGGCCGGGGCGCAGCAGCGCCGGGTCCAGGATGTCCGGACGGTTGGTGGCGGCGATCAGGATGACGCCGCCCTTGACGTCGAAGCCGTCCATCTCGACCAGGAGCTGGTTCAGCGTCTGCTCCCGCTCGTCGTGACCGCCGCCGAGGCCCGCGCCGCGGTGCCGGCCGACGGCGTCGATCTCGTCGACGAAGACGATCGCCGGGGCGTTCGCCTTGGCCTGCTCGAACAGGTCGCGGACCCGGGAGGCACCGACACCGACGAACATCTCGACGAAGTCGGAACCGGAGATCGAGTAGAACGGGACGCCCGCCTCGCCGGCGACGGCGCGCGCGAGCAGCGTCTTGCCCGTACCCGGCGGGCCGTACAGCAGCACACCCTTGGGGATCTTGGCGCCGACCGCCTGGAACTTCGACGGCTCCTGCAGGAACTCCTTGATCTCCTGGAGTTCCTCGACGGCCTCGTCGGACCCCGCGACGTCCGAGAACGTCGTCTTCGGCGTGTCCTTGGTGATCAGCTTGGCCTTGGACTTCCCGAAGTTCATCACCCGGGAGCCGCCGCCCTGCGTCTGGTTCAGCAGGAACAGGAAGACGACCGGGATGAGGATGAAGGGAAGCAGCGTCACCAGCATGCTGAGGAACGGGTTCTGCTTCGACGGGGAGACGGTGTAACCGTCCTTGATCTCGCCGGTCTGGTACCTGGCCTGCAGGGTCTTGGCCAGGTCGACGCCCTGGTCGCCGATGTAGCTCGCCTGGAGCTTGTTGGAGCCGTCGACCTTGTTGTCGCCCGACAGCTCGACCTTGATCTTGTTCTCGTCGCCGGTCGTCAGCTCGGCGGATTTCACCTTGTTG
Source organism: Streptomyces sp. NPDC045470 (assembly GCF_040646595.1). NCBI lineage: Bacteria > Bacillati > Actinomycetota > Actinomycetes > Kitasatosporales > Streptomycetaceae > Streptomyces > Streptomyces sp. NPDC045470. The sequence goes on along the minus strand of NZ_JBEZAN010000013.1, from coordinate 237,581 downwards.
TCAGTGATCGCCTTGACGACCTGACCGGTGTCCACCGTCTTGTAGCCGCCGGACGAGCCGACGACCTGCATCAACACGACCACGGCGAGGACGGCCAGCACGATCCACATGACCGGCCCACGGAAGTATCGCTTCACGTCCATCCATACGGAGCCGTCTAGGCCCCGTCCCTCCTGCCACAGTGAGGCACAACAGCCCTGTGGAGGGCTGGTCGTGCGTACGGTGTATTACTGGCCCGAAAAAAGACTGACCTTCGGACGGTACCCCAGCATTGTCACCCGACGACGCCGCCCACGGTTAACAATGCAGCTTCGGATGCCGTTCTCCCTGCTCCAACGGCGACAAGCCCCTCGGGGTTCCCGTCGCCGGGCACCGGTCGGTCCCGGGCCCCGGCCGCATCGGAGGCGGCCGGACGGGTCCGCGCCGCTCAGCCGCCGTAGACGTGCGGCGCGAGGGTGCCCACGAACGGCAGGTTGCGGTACTTCTCCGCGAAGTCCAGGCCATAGCCCACGACGAACTCGTTGGGGATGTCGAAGCCGATCCACTTCACGTCGATGGCCACCTTCGCCGCGTCCGGCTTGCGCAGCAGCGTGCACACCTCAAGGCTGGCCGGCTCGCGGGAGCCGAGGTTCGACAGCAGCCAGGACAGCGTCAGGCCGGAGTCGATGATGTCCTCGACGATCAGGACGTGCTTGCCCTTGATGTCGGTGTCGAGGTCCTTGAGGATGCGCACCACTCCGGAGGACTGGGTGCCCGCGCCGTACGACGACACGGCCATCCAGTCCATCGTGACGGGGGTGGACAGCGCGCGCGCCAGGTCCGCCATGACCATCACGGCGCCCTTGAGGACGCCGACGATGAGCAGGTCCTTGCCCGCGTACTCCGCGTCGATCTTCGCCGCCAGCTCCGCCAGCTTCGCGTCGATCTCTTCCTTGCTGATGAGCACCGACTGAAGGTCGGAACCCATGTCCTTGTCGTCCACCCGTGCCACTCTCGCTCGGTTCGGTGTCGTGAGACTCGTGAGGCGGGGCGGTGCCCTTTCGATGTCCTGCGGCTCAGCCCTGCCGGATCACCAGTCTGCCACCCTGCCGTCGCACACCCACGCGCCCGGGGAGGTTGACGGTGCCCTGGCCCCGCCATCCGGTGATCAGCCGGTCCACTTCCTCGATGTGGCGGGCGAACAGCGAACCGGCCGGAGCGCCCGCCGCGATGGCGGCCCGGCGCAGCACCCGGCGACGGACGGCCGCGGGCAGCGCGTAGAGCGCGGTGGCGTCGAGCGTGCCGCGCTCGTCGAGGACCGTGCGCTCGGCGTCGGCGGCCCAGGAGTCCAGGGCGTCGGCGTCGTCCCGGGAGAGCTGCGCCGTACGGGCCAGGGCCTCCACGACGCCCTTGCCGAGCGCCTTCTCCAGCGCGGGCAGGCCTTCGTGGCGCAGCCGGGAGCGGGTGTAGAGCGGGTCGGAGTTGTGCGGGTCCTCCCAGACGGGCAGCGACTGGATCAGACACGCCTTGCGGGCGGTCTGCCGGTCGACCTCCAGGAACGGGCGGCGGTAGCGGCCGCCGCGGCCGGTCTTCGCCGCCATGCCGGACAGCGAGCGGGTGCCGGAGCCCCGGGCGAGCCCCAGCAGGACCGTCTCTGCCTGGTCGTCACGGGTGTGGCCGAGGAGGACGGCGGCGGCGCCGTGCCGCTCGGCGGCGGCGTCCAGCGCGGCGTAGCGGGCGTCCCGGGCGGCGGCCTCGGGGCCGCCCTCGCGGCCCACCTCGACGGCCACCGCGTCGACCGGGTCCAGTCCGAGGGAGCGCATCCGCAGGACGACCTCGGCGGCGCGGACGTCGGAGCCGTCCTGCAAACCGTGGTCGACGGTGATGCCGCCGGCCCGTACGCCCAGCCGGGGCGCTTCGAAGGCCAGTGCGGAGGCGAGTGCCATGGAGTCGGCGCCGCCCGAGCACGCGACGAGCACCAAGGGGGGCCCGTCCGCCGGCTCGGGCGGCAGCAGCGGCGCCCCGGCGGGCCGCGCGGGGCCCGCGGCGACCGGCTGCTGCGCGGGGGTCGCGGGGGCCGGGGAGTGCGAGGTGTGGTGGTTCAGTACGTCGTGAAGTACGCGGCGGACCGCCACGCGTATCGCGGCGACCGCTGGATGGGGACCCATGTCCGTTTCCAATCGTCAGCTTGGGGGGCCTCGGGCCGTCTACGGCTTTTTCGTCACACAGAGTGCCTAGATGGTGACAGAGACGAGCAGTTCCCCGAGCATTGCACGCCTATCCTGCGGTCACGGTCCCTCAGAAGAGTGATTGAGGGGAGCGTTCACCAGCCTCGCGGTGCGCCCGGCTCACGACTCCGCACCGCCGGGCTCCGCCCCCTACCGGTGCACCCGCGCGACCCAGTCCGCCGGTTTGGCGATCTCCTGTTTCGTCGGCAGCGTGTTCGGCGACGTCCACACCCGGTTGAAGCCGTCCATGCCGACCTCGTCGACCACCGCCCGGACGAACCGCTCGCCGTCCCGGTACTGCCGCAGCTTCGCGTCCAGCCCCAGCAGCTTGCGCAGCGCCTGGTCGAGGCGGCCCGCGCCGCTGGCCCGCCGCTTCTGGAACTTCTCGCGGATCTCCGCGACCGACGGCACCACGTCCGGGCCGACACCGTCCATCACATAATCGGCATGCCCCTCCAGGAGTGACATCACCGCGGTCAGCCGGGCCAGGATCTCCCGCTGCGCCGGGGTCTGCACCAGGTCGACGAAGCTGCGGCCGCCCTCGTCGCCCTCCTCGCCCTCGGGACGGCCGCCGGTCAGCGACTGGGCGGCCTCCCGCAGCCGCTCCAGCAGCGTGCCCGGGTCGATCTCGGTCTCACCGAGGAAGGACTGGATCTCGCCCTCGATGTGGTCGCGCAGCCAGGGGACGGCCGTGAACTGCGTACGGTGCGTCTCCTCGTGCAGGCAGACCCACATGCGGAAGTCGTGCGGGTCGACCTCCAGCTCCCGCTCGACGTGCACGATGTTCGGCGCGACCAGCAGCAGCCGGCCGCCTCGTGCCGCGGCGGGCAGGTCCCGGCTCGCGGGCGCGAACGTCTCGTACTGCCCGAGGACCCGTGAGGCCAGGAACGACAGCAGCATCCCCAGCTCCACGCCGGTCACCTTGCCGCCGACCGCCCCCAGCACCGCGCCGCCCGGTACGGAGGAACGGCGCTCCTCCATCTTCTGCAGCAGCGGTTTGAGCACCGCCCGGAAGCCGGCCACGTTGGCCTTGATCCAGCCCGCCCGGTCCACGACCAGCACCGGCGTGTCCTGTCCCGGCCGGTCCTGCGCCGTGCCCGGCTCCCCCTCCGGATCCGGCCGCACCATGCGGGTGAACGCGCGCACGTGCTCCTCGGAGGACTTCGCGTGCCGTCGCAACTCGGCGACGATCGCCCGCGCCTCGTCCCGGCTCACCTCTGGTCCCGGCCGTACGAACCGGGTCGCGGTCGCTACCGCGAGGTTCCAGTCGACCATCTCCACACCACCGATGCTCGTCATGGGTTCACGGTACGTGGGCGCATCCGCTTGGGGTAGCGCGGCGCCCGTTGGGCGCGGGTTTCCGGGGCGCCGGTACCGGTTCGCATATGGCTGCGGGTCCGTTGCGCCTGCGGCGAGCGGTGGCCGCTGCGCGGCGCCCGTTGGGCGCGGACTTCCGGGGCACCGGTGCCGGTCCGCTTTCGGGTGCGGGTCCGTTGCGCCTGCGGCGGGCGGTGGCCGCTGCGCGGGGCTGTCAAGGTTCGGGGGCGGGCCTGCGCGGCGGGCCGCTCCGGCCCGCCCCCTTCCGTGAGGGGGGGTGGGGAGGGGGTGGGTGGGGGTTGATCCGAGTGGTCGGGTGGCGCCTTGGATTCAGCGCTGACCGCAGTCGGTGGTGGGCGAGTGGCGCCTTGTCGTCAGTGGCAACCGCAGTTGGCCACTGCTGTGGCCATGCGGTCCAGTGCTTGTTGGGCGGACTGGGGGTCGGTGGTGTTGTTGGTCATGAAGGCGAAGAGGAGGAGGCGGCCTTCGGTGTCGACGACCGTGCCGGCGAGGGTGTTCACGCCGGTGAGGGTGCCGGTTTTGGCGCGTACGGTGCCCGCGCCCGCCTTCTCGCCCGTGTACCGGCCGCTGAGGGTGCCGGTGAACCCGGCTACCGGCAGGCCGGTGGCGACGGAGCGCAGTTCGGGGTGGTCGGGGGACGTGGCCAGGGTGAGCAGGCGGGTGAGGAGGGTGGCGGAGACCTTGTCGTCGCGGTCCAGGCCGCTGCCGTCCTCGAAGACGGCGCCGGTCAGCGGGAGTTTCAGGTTCGCCAGGGTCTTGTGGACGGCCCGGCCGGCGCCCTCGAAGCTGGCCGGTTCGCCGGTGGCGAGGGCCGTCTGGCGGGCCAGTGCTTCGGCGATGTCGTTGTCGCTGTGGGTCAGCATCCGCTCGACGAGGCCGGAGAGCGGCAGGGAGCGGGTGGTGGCGAGACGGCGGGCCTCGGCGGGGGCGGTCGTGCTGGTGGGTGGGTCTTCGACCGTTACGCCGCGGTCGCTGAGCAGTTTCGCGAAGGTGCGGGCCGCGGCGGCGGCCGGGTCGGTGGCGCGGGGCGCCGGGCCGGAGCGGGACGTGTCGAGGCGTCCCTCGTCCGTCATGAGGGGAGTGACGGGGGCGATGTTCTCGTTGGGGCTTATGGGGTGCAGGGCGGGGCCCGTGTAGGCCGACGTGTCGTAGCCGAGGCGGATCTTGGCGGTGCCGCGCTTCTTGAGTGCGCGGGCCGTGTCGTCGGCCAGTGTGCGCAGGCTGGCGGGCCGGTCCTGGGCGTCCTGCTCCGGGGCGCGGGCGGTGAGGGTGGGGTCGCCGCCGCCGACCAGGACGAGGCCGCCGTCCGCGCCCTCGACGACGGTGGTGTCGATGCGGTGGTCGGGGCCGAGCGCGGAGAGCGCGGCGGTGGCGATGGCCAGCTTGACCGTCGAGGCGGGGGTGGCGTTCCGCCCGGAGCCGGCGCCGAAGAGTTCGCGGCCGGTGGCGGAGTCCACGACGGAGGCGGTACGCAGCGAGCCGAGCGCGGGGTCCCTCAGGAGCGGTGCGAGGGTCTTCGCCATGCCTTCGGTGCCGGGCGGGGGCGCGGGGGTGCCGAGCGCGGCCAGGACGGGCGGTGCGGCGGCAGGGCCGTCCGGAACGTGATGCTCGCCACGCGTTCCGCCGGGCGCCGCGGCGCGGGCACGCTCCGCCGTACGCTGACCGGAGTCCCACGGACCGGCCGCCACCACCGCTCCGGCCGCGACCAGCAGGCCCAGGGCGGTGGAGCTGGCGGTCAGCCGTACGGTCTGCCGCTGCTGCTTGGACGCCGCCCACCAGGCGGTACGGGCGGAATCCGTGGCGGACCGGTAGGCCGTACGCGCCGATCCGGCCGCCGAACGGGTCATGGACACGGCGGCGGAACCCGCCGACCGCGCCGAGCCCGTCGCCGTCCGGGCGGAACGTTGCGCCAACCGCTGCGCGGCCCGCCACCTGACCTGCCACGACCTGGTCTCCGGCACTTAGGACCAGCCCCTTTCGCCACCACACACCTGCGTGGGGGACACTTAATCACCAGACGTATGTGTTGATCATGGAGGAGCCACCCGTGGAGTTCGACGTCACCATCGAGATCCCGAAGGGTTCGCGGAACAAGTACGAGGTGGACCACGAGACCGGACGGATCCGTCTGGACCGTCGACTCTTCACCTCGACCAGCTACCCGGCCGACTACGGCTTCGTCGAGAACACCCTCGGCGAGGACGGCGACCCGCTGGACGCGCTGGTCATCCTGGACGAGCCGACGTTCCCCGGATGCCTGATCAAGTGCCGCGCCATCGGCATGTTCCGGATGACCGACGAGGCCGGCGGCGACGACAAGCTGCTGTGCGTCCCGGCGTCCGACCCGCGGGTGGAGCACCTGCGCGACATCCACCACGTGTCGGAGTTCGACCGCCTGGAGATCCAGCACTTCTTCGAGGTCTACAAGGACCTGGAGCCGGGCAAGTCGGTCGAGGGCGCGGACTGGGTCGGCCGCGCCGAGGCCGAGGCCGAGATCGAGGCGTCCTTCAAGCGCCTGGAGGCGCAGGGCGGCGCCCACCACTGAGCCTCGCGGTTCTTTTCGCGTACGCGAACGGGCGGCACCCCTTCGGCGGGGTGCCGCCCTTCGTCGTGTCCCGGCCGCAGGCGGGTGCGGCGGTGGGCTACTCGGAGGCGGGGGCGAGCGCCGCGGGGGCCTTCCCGGGGCCGGGCAGCGCCGCCTGCTTGTCGCCCTGGGCGAGGACGTAGAGAAGTGCGGGGTGCGTGGCCCCGAAGGCCAGCACGAAGCGGTTGAGGCCCATGAACTGCCCGATGCCCAGGTGGAACAGCGTCATCGAGCCGAGCCACGCCTTGGCCGCGGGCTTCGGCAGCACGAAGACCAGCGGGAAGCCGACCTCTGCGGCGACCGTTCCCCAGGTCACGACCTTGCCCACCATCGGGTACCGGTGCACGAGCTTGAAGACACGCTGGTCACCGTAGTTCTGCGTACGGATGACGCCGCTGAACGCCTCGCCGCTGAGCCACATCGGCGACACCAGCTTGACCACGCCGGACGCGACGTAGGAGATGGTCGTCTCCAGGGCCAGGGCCCGCATGGCCACGTCGCGGGCCTTCTCGTCGTCCTTGAAGGTGCCGGTCGAGGCCAGCACGACGTTGATCACCTGTTGCAGCTGGTCGGCGCCGTCCCCGCCGAAGGGGGTGTGCAGCCGGCCGGCCGCGCCGGTGGCCGCCAGGACGGCGCTGCCCGCCGCGCGTACGCCGCGCTTGTGGCCCCAGACCAGCGTGGCGGCGGAAGCGCCCGCCTGGACGCCGTACAGGGCGACCGCCGCCTTCTTCGAGCTGAGGGCACGGGTCAGCCGGGGGAAACGTTTTGCCAGCTTGGGGCGCATGCTTCCCAGCTGGCCGCTCAGCAGCTCGCCGTCCTCGAACTTACGGTGCTGGCTCAGCATTTCCAGTGCGGAGACCAGCGTGCCCAGCGAAGCCACTCGGCGAGCCGTGACCTCGGGCGGAGCGCTGAGAAACATGAGTGGGTGCTCCCTGTGGATCGAACATGACTACGGCGGCCGACATGGGGCAGGGGCACGACAGGCGCAGGTGCCTGCCGTGCCCCTGCTGTGTTCCGTCAGCCGATGTTGTGGGTGACCTTGTCGAGCGCCACCGCCGTCGCCGAGGTCGCCGCGAAACCGACCGGAGTGGCCTCCGGGGTGGCGACGGTGGCGAGCGGGGTGACCATGGTCGGGGTGGAGTCGGCGCCGATACGACCCGGCTTCACGTCGGTGAGCTCGGCGTTGGCGAAGTCGGCCAGGATGGACATGTTGTCTTCTTTCTCTCGAATTCTCACAGTGAGCAACTCCAGCCGTTCGGCGGGAGGGCACGGACTCACGCGGCCCTGGTACGGCCGAGTGAGTGCGCGGCTTCCAGCCGAGAGGACCCCCGAGCCCCTCTTCTAGGCGGCCAGCGGAAGAGTTTCCGGATCCGGTGCTTCCGCCGTGGGCAGTGAGATTTCCTCGGACACGAAGAACGGCTCGATCTGCCGGTGCTCCGGAGCGGTGAGATACGAGTGCATCAGCAGGAACTGACTGTGCGACGCACCGTCGACATGCGGCAGGTGGTGCTGGATGTATCCGGAGAGCAGCCGGTATCCGGGCGACCACACCACGGGCGCCAGTTCCGATCCGGCCGCCGCCGCACGGGACCGGATGCCCTGGATCGCGTCGAACAGGGCCTTGGGGGACCGGTTGCGGGCGTTCCAGGCCAGGGCGTACCAGGGCCGGTCGCGGGTGACCGGGATCTCCTGCCACTCCCCCGGCTTGCCGTCCGCGATGTCCCGGTAGAGCAGGTGGCAGTCCTTGACTCCGGGATTCGGCCCGAAGAAACGCCAGTTCGGCGTCGGGATGCGCAGCTTGCCGCACCACAGGATGTTGTCGAAGCGCGTCTCGGGCAGTTGCGCCGCGGCCGTCGCGACGAGCCAGGCGGCGAGGGAAGCCGTGACGGCGGCGGTCTTCACGCGTTCCGTGTTCACGTTCATGCTGACGTCAGCTCCTCTCCCGTACCGCCGTTCCCGTCGGCCGGCCGGTCCCCGGCGGCCGGTCCGCCGTCCGCGCCGGCCGGCCCGGCCGGCGGCTCGTCGGTGATCGCCTTCGCCACCTGCTCGGCGAAGGCCCGCACGGAGAGGATCGTCTCGTGGTCGGACCCGTCGACGAAGCGGTGCCGGGACCTCTCCGAGAGGGTGGCCATCCTGGCCTGGACCACGCGGTGCGCGTCGTTGTCCCCCTGGTTGTTCTCCGCCGTGACCACGGTCAGCGGCAGGTCCAGGGACGTGAGTTCCGGGTAGGTCATCGCGTCCCGGTAGTCCCGGTGGGCCATGGCCCAGGTCCGGGGCTCCGCCAGGAACGCCCGGGAGCTCCGGTTGACGTCCTGGCGATAGGTCTCGAACTTGTTCAGGGCGGGCCGGAAGGCCGCCACCCCCGCCATGGCGTACGCCCGCTCCATGAGCATCGACTGCCGGGACCAGCGGTCGACCTCGGAACGCCGGGAGCTGCGCAGATGCGCCACATCGGTGGCATCGACCATGACCACCGAGGTCACGCCCCGCGCCGCGCCGGGGTGGCGCGATGCGTAGGCGGCGACGAGATATCCGCCGAGGGAGTGCCCGGCCAGCACCAGCGGGAGTTCGCCGGTGAAGGTCTCGCGCAGTTCGTCCAGCAGCGTGAAGTGCTGCTCCAGGCCGTAACCGGCGGCCGACGAGCTGAGCCCGTACCCGGGGCGGTTGAACTTCACGTACCCCATGTCCGGGGGAAGTGCTTCGCAGACCCAGTCCCAGTATTCGTGGGGCGTCCCCAGCCCGTTGTCGAGCAGTACGACGCGCTCGGCCTGCGGAGGAATACGGACGTCGACCTCTACGAGGCTGCCGTCGGGCCTTTCGTGCAGCATGTAGCGACGCGCACGTTCCCGTCTGCCTTTCCACCGCATTACCGCGCCGGTCAGCAGGCTCGCGCCGGCCAGTCCGGCCATACCTACGCCAAACTGGCGTTCCAAAGACGCCACATTCCCTCCCCCGTGATGCGAAGTGACTGATGCCCGGAAAGCTAGCACGCAGTGCCGGGATAAAATAACGAGTTACTTGAATCTTGGGACCGTGCGGGCCTGGCACCGCGTACCGGACCGCGGCCGGCCGTACTCCTGCCGTACTTGCGGAGTTCTATGTACAACTCGCCTATCGTGGCTTTGAGCGTGGCGATTTCTTGAGTCAGCTCGGCCACCCGGGAGGCATCTTCGGTGTCCCTGCCGCCTTCACCGGCAAGGCCGACACGGGCCCCCTCAATAAACTGGCGACGCCAATTTGATACGGACTGCTCGGACACCCCGGCGTTGCGCGCGGCCTCCGCCGCGGTCAGTTCACCGGTGAGCACCCTGAGTACCAGAGCGAACTTCTGATCCGTCGGCAATATCGGCGGACGTCCCACGTCGATCCCCCTTCTGTCGTCCGCGTCCCGATGTCTGCTGCCGCCGTCAGGGCTTGACGTAGCTGCAGATGAACAGCGGGGCGCGGTCGCTGTAGGGGGTGCCGTCCCAGCGCGACATGCGGGCCTCGGGTTCCAGCCCGGCCGCGCGGGCGTAGCCGTCCACCTCGTCCGGCGTGGTCAGCCGGGTGAGTTCGCTGCCCACCCGGGTGGTGCCGTCGGCCTGGTACAGGATGTGCGAGCAGTGCCACAGGTCGTCGGCGAGCAGGGTGGAGTGGGTCTGTACGCCTGTACCCGGCTCGGGGTACGGGACGAAGTAGGTGGTGCGGGTCAGCCCTTCGTGCAGGGCCAGGACCGGCGGCTTGTTGTGCGTCTCGATCAGCAGCCGGCCGCCGGGGACCAGGAGGTCGGCCGCCCGCCGCACGGCCCGCTGCTGGTCCTCCGGTGTGGTCAGCACCGACAGGGTCGCGCAGACGCAGTACACCAGCCCGTAGCGGGATTCCGAGGTGTAGGTGCGGATGTCCCCGTGCACCGGGGTGACGGTTCCGCCGTCCTTCAGGTCCTTCAGTTTGACGCGCAGCGCGTCCAGCATTTCCGGCGAGGAGTCCACGCCGGTCACCTGGCCGGTCCGCTGCGCGAGCGGGATGGCTATCCGCCCCGTACCGACACCGAATTCGATGGTCCCCGCCTCCGGCGCGGGGTGACGGGCCAGCAGCCCTGCCACCGCTTCGGCCGTGAGCCTGTCGTCCGGGAGCAGCCGGTCGTACCACCCCTCGAACTGCCGCCCGTAGCCGATGTCCTCAACCCCGTTGTCCACCCGTTTTCCCCTTCTCTTTGTCCCCACTGTCATGCCGATGGGAGCGTCGTGACGCAAGGGGCGCCGGAACGGGACGGAAATGCGTCAACCAGGCCGACTGCAGGGGGAACCACAGTCAACTGCTCGGCAGTCGGACCAGCAGAGCCATACGTCCAGCGGTAACGCCTCAACGGCGCATGTGGGGGGACAGCGCTTCATTCGTCACCGTATCAAACAGACATGCGCGCCGTTTAGGCGTGCATTAAGACCTTCTTGCGGACAGGTGTCTTCTGGGACCAATGTCTCAAGGTAGGGACTGCATAAACGACTTGACCGGACGGTGGGCAGCTCTTTGCCATTACCGCACCTTTTCAGTGCCACGAAATACCGTTATACGGGCACAGAGCCGAGAATGCCTGACGAACCGGAGAAATCCACCGGCCCGGGCGCCAGGCCGGGTACGTCACGCGTGCCGAAGCGGTGCCGGAGCGCGGAGAGCGCGGCCAGGTAGCCGGACATGCCGTGCACGCTGGGCCCCGGAGGGGTGGCCGAGGAGCACAGGAAGACGCCCGGCAGCGGTGTGCGGTACGGGTCGATGCGCGGGGCGGGCCGCGCGATGCTCTGGTACAGCGTCATCGCGCCGGAGCCGATGTCGCCGCCGACGTAGTTGGGGTTGTAGTCCTCGTACGCGGCGGCGGGCACGGAGCGGTGTGCGAGGACCGTGTCCCGGAAGCCGGGGGCGTAGCGCTCGATCCGCGCACAGACCCGGTCGAAGGGGTCGGTGGGATCGCCGTTGGGTACGTGAGCGTACGCCCATACCGGGCGCTTGCCGGGCAGCGCGCGCCCCGGGTCCGCCACCGCCGGGTCCACGACGAGGACGAACGGTTCCTTGGTACGTACTCCACGGGCGTTCGCCGTCTCCTGCCGGACCATCTCGGCGTGGGTGCCGCCCAGGTGCACCGTACCGGCGCGGCCGACTGCCGGTTCGGACCAGGGGATGGGCTCGGAGACCAGGAAGTCGACCTTGGCGGCGCCCGGCCCGTAACGGAAGCGTTCCAGGGAGCGCGCGTAGGCGCGCGGCAGCCGGCCGCCCGCCAGCGCCAGAAAGCCCTTGGGACTGGTGTCGAGCAGGATCGCTCGCGCGCCGCGCAGTTCCGCCAGGTCCCGTACGGGGTGTCCGGTGTGGAAGACGCCGCCGTGCCCGGCGATGTCCTCGGCCATCGCCTCCGCTATCCGGCCACTGCCGCCGCGCGGCAGCGGCCAGCCCGTCCCGTGCGCCAAGTGGCCGAGCAGCATGGCCACCGCACCGGACGCGAGACTCGGCAGCTTGCCGACTGCGTGCGCGGCGACACCGGTGAGCAGGGCGGGTGCCTCCTCGCCCTGGAAGCGGGCCGCGCCCAGCGGACTGCCGTGCAGGGCCACCCGGCTCGCCAGCAGCAGGGCGGCCGCAGGGTCCCGCGGCAGACTGCGCTGCCCGGAGAGGATCAGGTCGACGACCGCTTCGCTGTGCTCCAGCAGCGGGCCCAGCAGCCGCCGCCAGCGGGGACCGTCGGGGCCCAGGTGCTCGCAGGTGGCATCCAGCGACCGGTGTGCCAGGGCGGCGCGGCCCCCGTCCAGCGGGTGGGCGTAGCTGATCTCCGGTTGCAGCAGCTCGACCCCGCGGCCCGCGAGGTCGAACGCGCGGAAGAACGGCGAAGCGGCGGCCATGGGATGGACGGCGGAGCAGAGGTCGTGCACGACGTCGGTGTCGAAGAGAGAGGCGGTACGCAGCCCTCCCCCGATCGACTCGGCCGCCTCGTACAGCTCCACGCGCAGGCCCGCGCGGGCCAGGACCACTCCGGCCGCGAGGCCGTTCGGGCCGGTGCCCACGATGGCGACGTCGGGGCTGTTCACGGTACTCATCGCTGCTCCTCACTGCCGACGGGCCGCAGCCGCATCGTCTGCTCACCGCTCCGGACAGGCTGGAGCCGCATCGTCTGCTCGCCGGGCCGGGCCGCCGGGGGCCCGCCGGGGCGGCTCGCCGGGACCCCGCCGGCCGTCATCACGTGCGCGGCCCGCTCCGCTTCCCCGCGCGCCGGACCGTCCGCCGCGCCGTCGAGGCCGGGCCCCGCGTACAGCTGCGAGCCCGCCAGCCTGCGGTAGAGCTCGTCGCGCTCCATCAGCTCCTGATGGGCGCCGGTGGCCCGGACGCTGCCCCCTTCCAGCACCACGATCTGCTCGGCGTCGACGACCGTGGATATCCGGTGGGCGATGGCGACGACCGCGCACTGCCGGGAGACCCGGCGCAGCACGTCGCGGAAGTCGCGTTCGGAGTCCGAGTCCAGGTGGGAGGTGGCTTCGTCCAGCAGCATGACCGCGGGCTTCTGCAGCAGTGTGCGGGCGATGCACAGCCGCTGGCGCTGGCCGCCGGACAGGCCGCTGCCCTGGTCGCCGAGTTCGGTGTCCAGGCCCTGCGGGAGGCCGGCGACCACGGTGGCGAGGCCGGCCATCTCCACGGCCTCCCGGATGGCGCCTTCGCCGGCGTGCGGATTGGCGTACGTCAGGTTCTCGCGCACGGTGCCGCGCATGGCCGCGCTGTCCTGCTGGACGTAGCCGACCAGGCCCCGGACCGTGTCGAGCGGAAGCGTGTCGACCGGCTGTCCGCCGAGCAGGATGCGGCCGCCGTCCGTCGCGTAGAACCGCTCGATCAGCTGGAAGAGGGTGGACTTGCCCGCGCCCGAGGGGCCGACCACCGCCGTCAGACCGCGCGCCGGCACGCTGAAGGAGACACCGTGGAGGACCTGCGTCCGGTCCTCCTGCCGACCGCGCCGGTAGGCGAACCGTACGTCGCGGAACTCGACCGCCGGCGGGTCCTGCCCCGGCCACGCGCCGGGTGCCGGGCGCCCCGCTCCTGCCGTACCGCCGTTTCCCCGGGCGGCCGCCGTACCGCCGCCCTCCTGGGGCAGCGCGACCAGCTCGTCGACCCGCTGGATGGCGGCCCGGCCCTGCACGAACTGGCCCACCGCCATGAAGAACATCACCAGCGGCGACACCAGCTGGAACAGATACATGATGAACGTGGTCAGGACGGCCATGTTCATCTCGCCGCGCGCCACCCACGTCATGCCGACGCCCACGACGACGGCGAGCGCGCCCTGCGTGCCGACGTTCATCGACGGGACCAGCAGGGCGTTGTAGGCGTTGACCCGGATGCCCGAGCGCCGCGCCTTCCCGGCCAGTCCGCCGATACGGGCGGTCTCGCGGGACTCGGCGCGGGACGCCTTGACCGTGGGCAGTGCGGAGAGCACGCGCTGCATGTCGCTGCCGAACGCGCCGGTGTCGTCGCGGTTCTGCAGGGCCGCCTTGCGCAGCTTGCGGGCGAGCGCCAGCGAGATGACGGCGGCGCCCCCCAGGCAGCTCATGGTGATGAGCATCAGCCACGGATCGATGACGAACATCAGGACGACACCGCCGGTCACGGTGGCGCCACTGGTGATCAACTGCGCGAGGCTCTGCGAAAGGGCGATCTTCACCAGTGAGGTGTCGGTGACCGCGCGGGTGAGAACATCCCCTTGCGGCCGTTTTCCGAACGCGGTGAGATCGGCCCGCAGCAGCCGTTCCGTCACGAGCCGGCGGACGCTGTGGACGATGTTCTCCCCGGCCCGCCCGATCACGTAGGACTGGAGCGAGGAGAAAAGCGCGCCCGCGCAGAAAAGGACGACGAGCCGGGTGACGGGCAGGCCGAGCGGATCGCCCGAACCCGCCGCCGCGATCAGTTCTCCGATGGCCCAGGGCTGGGTGAGCGAGGCGGCCACCCCCAGCAGGCCCAGCAGCACGCCAGTGATCAACAGGGTGCTGTGCTGCTTGAACACGCTCGCCACCGCACCGGCGCCGTTTCCGGCACCGTGTTCGGCCCCGCCGTCCGGCCCCGCGTTCCCGGCACGTCCCGTCATGAAGTGCTCCCCCGATCGGACGACGGCCGCGCCGCACGCGCGGCCGGAAGAACTGCCCTGCCTCGTGGGGGCCGGTCATCAGGAGGGCCGAAAGTAGCACGGCGTCCCGCCGTAAAGTTATGCGTTAGTTTCCTCGCCGGCGCACGCATTTCGGGCGGGGAGCGGCCGTACGCGACCGGCGTCAGTTAATTGCTTTGTTGGGTGCCCGGCGCTTTTCACCGGGGCGGCCGGAACCGCCGCCCCGGAGAACACCGTCCGCCGCTTCCGGGGCGCCGCGGCCCGTCAGAAGCCTCGCGTCCGCTTCGCGGCGCGCCGTTCGCCCGGCTCCTCCTGGGTGACGCCGGGCGCCTTCATGAAGAGGCGGGCCACCTCGCCGCCGAGGTTCACGCCGACCGCGATGGCCAGGGCCAGGGAGGCGGCCTTGATGAGGGACGAGACGCCGGGGCCGATGTCGCCCTGGGCGAAGTTGAGCAGCCCGAAGTACGTGGCGCTACCGGGCAGCAGCGGCCCGATCGCGGCGGTCACGTACGGCAGCGCGGACGCGTACCGGTAGCGGCTGAGGAGCTGGCCGAAGAGGCCGACGAGGCCGGCCGCGATGGCCGTGGCGGGTACCGCGTTCATGCCGCTGACGTTGGCGAGCGCCCCGTACACGACCCATGCGACGCCGCCGTTGAGCGTGGCGAGCAGGACGGTGTGACGTTCCTGCTGGAGCAGTACGCAGAAGGCCAGGGCCAGCATCATCGCGGCCGCGATCTGGACCGGCGGATCGTTGAACGACGCGAACCCGGCGGCCGGGTAGAGGTACTCCGGATTGAGCTGGAGCCCGATGTAGAGCGCGGCGAGCACACCGATGACGATGCCGACGATGAGGTAGCCGACCTCCAGCAACCGGGCCGACGCGGTGATGTAGTACCCCGTCAGGCCGTCCTGCACGGCGGCCACCAGCGCCCGCCCCGGGATCAGCGCGAACAGTCCACCGGTGATCACCGCGGACGCCTGCACGGCGACGTGCGAGAAGCTGAGGGCGACCCCTATGGCGGCCGGCGGCATGGCGGCGACCACGAACTGGTAGAACTCCGGCAGCCCGCGGCTGGACGCCAGCCAGGCCAGCCGGTCGCCGAGCATCGAGCCGACCATGGCCGCGATGAAGACGACCACCCCGCCGCCCACCAGCATGCTCGCCGCGCCGGACAGCAGCCCGGAGGCGACGGTCAGCGCCCAGCTCGGGAAGGGGTGCCGGTTACGCCGGATCTCGGCCAGGCCGCGGTACGCCTCCTCCAGGGTGATGCCGTCGGAGGTGATGTCGTCCACGAGGCGGAAGACCGCGGAGAGCCGGGTGTAGTCCACGCCGCGCCGCCGCACCGTGCGGCTGGCCGTCACCGGGTCGTCGACCAGCGACGGCTGGTAGGAGATCGACAGCAGCGTGAAGGTGACGGTGGGCTCGACACGCTCCAGTCCGTACGCGTGTGCGACGCCGAACATCGCGGCTTCCACGTCCTCCGCGCCCTCGCCGCCGGCCAGCAGGATCTCGCCGATCCGCAGGGTCAGGTCGAGGACGCGCGGCACCGCGGGGCCGCTCTCCTCGGCGCGCTCCACCCGCTCGGGGACCGGCCGCTCGCCGACCGGCATCCGCAGCATCGTGCGCATCCGGTCCTGCCAGGGCGTCTCCTTGGTCAGGCTGATGACGGGGATGCCGTGCGGCGGTGTGAAGGCGGGCCAGCCCGCCGGCGTCCGGTCGGGAAGCTGGTGCTGACCGGTGGTGCTGTTGGTACCGGCGGGCGGGGTGAAGGCGGAACCTTCCGGCTCGGCCGGCGCCTCGGTCTTCAGGCCCTCGGGGAGGGCGAACTCGGAGGTGGGGTGCTCCTCCTCGGGGACCTGCGGGTACGGCATCCCGGGCGGCGGGGTGAAGGCGCTGCGCGCCTCGTCCGACTGGGGCTTGCGGTCCTCGGCCTGATCACTGCCACCGTTCGTGCCGTTGCTGGCGCTCTGTGCGCCTCTGACGCCGTTCACGCCGCTCTTCCCGTTCGTGCCGTTGGTTCCGCGCTGGCCCCGCTGTGCGTCCGACGCCACGTCTCTTCGCTCCTCGTACGCCTCCTGCCGACCGTCAAGGACACGATGCCTGATGGTCGGCAGGGGCGCGCGTGGCGGGGCCCCTCCTGAGGTTCATACGGGCTGCGAGTGTCCCCTGTTTCTCAGGGGAAACCCGTGAATTCCGGCGCGGCACTCGGCGGCAGCGCCGTACCGAGGCCCTTCCGAGGCTGTCCCGACCACCGCGACGACCGCCGTACGGATGTCACCGGACGGCGGTCGGCGGCGGTACGCCGGTCGGCTCAGCGCTTGGCGTGCCGGCCGCGGCGGCCGTCGTTGCCCGGCTGGCGGGGCGGCTGGACGGCGCCCGTCGGGTCGTACGGCGCCTGGGCGGCGGCCTTCTTGTTCTTGCCGCGGGCGCGCAGGTACTCGATGACGATCGGGACGACCGAGATCAGCACGATCGCGACGAGGATCAGCTCGATGTGCTTGTGGACGAACTCGATGTTGCCCAGGGAGGCGCCGAGGAGGGTGACACCGGCGCCCCACAGGGTGCCGCCGATGACGTTGAAGGTGATGAACGAGCGGTAGTTCATCTTGCTCACGCCCGCGATGATGGGCGTGAAGGTCCGGACGATCGGCACGAAACGGGCCAGGATCAGCGACTTCGGCCCGTGCTTCTCGAAGAACTCGTGCGCCTTCTCCACGTTCTCCTGCTTGAAGAGCTTGGAGTCCGGGCGCTTGAACAGCGCGGGTCCGACCTTGCGGCCGAAGAGATAACCGGCCTGGTCACCGAGGACCGCCGCGAGCACGATCAGCAGGCACACCAGCCACAGCGGCTTGTCCAGCTTGTCGGTCGTCACCAGCAGGCCGGTGGTGAACAGGAGCGAGTCGCCCGGCAGGAAGAAGCCGATCAGCAGACCGGACTCCGCGAAGACGATGATCAGCACGCCGATCAGCCCGAACGTGCCGATCAGATAGTCCGGGTCCAGCCACTGGGGGCCGAGCGCGAGAGTATTCACGGGGTGAAGGCTCCTGGGTCGAGGGCGCCGGATCGTGCGGTACGACGGGATGCAGGCGCAGTGTGCGGCCCAAAGCTATCAACGCCGGATGACGAGCCATGGTTCCAGCCGCTCTCCGCGGCCCCCGTACACCCCGCGCCGGCCCCCTCCACGGCCGTACGAGGGCGCCCCGCCGCGGACTCCGCCGCCTCCGCACGGGCCCTCCCCTCCACCTCCGTACGAGCGACAAGCACCGGTCCTCCCCTTCCCCCTCCCCCCGTCATGGCCGGACACGACGGCCCCGATGTCCCCGTTCCCTCCTGATTCCCCCGTTCCGCACCTCCCCCATGAGACGCTCCCCGCGAGGAGCCCGCCGGACAGGCGGCTCACCGTACGGAGGGACAGGACACACGATGGGCATCGAGGAGTTCGGCGGCGGCCAGGCCGCGCAGGCCGACGTGCTGGTGGTGACGACCAACGACGTCCCGGGATACGAGGTGCAGCGGGTCGTCGGCGAGGTCTTCGGCCTGACGGTGCGCTCCCGGCACCTGGGCAGCCAGATCGGGGCCGGGCTGAAGTCGATGATCGGCGGCGAGCTGAAGGGCCTGACGAAGACGCTCGTGGAGACCCGTAACCAGGCGATGGAACGGCTGGTGGAACAGGCGCGGGCGCGTGGCGCCAACGCGGTGCTGATGTTCCGCTTCGACGTGACGGAGGCGGCCGACGTCGGCACGGAGGTCTGCGCGTACGGCACCGCCGTCGTGATCGCCCCGAAGAACGCCTGAGCCCGCCCGGTCGCCGACCCCGCCGTACGGGCCCGTACGGGCCGGGAGCACGCCCGTACGGGCCAGGGGACGCTCTGCCCCGTACGGACTCGCTCCCCTGCCCCCGTACGCACTCAGCTGTTACGGACCGCGTTGGCCAGCATCGCGTCCCGCATGTACACCGCCAGCCCCGGCCGGATGGCCTCGTAGGTGGCGGTGAAGCGCTCGTCCGCGACGTACATCTCGCCGAGACAGGTGTGCATCTCGTGCGAGCAGTCGTAGTAACCGGACGCGATGCACCGGCGGTGCTCCTCGGCCACGTCCATCGCCGCGGCCGAGTCCGCGGGCAGCCCGCTCGCCATCACCTCGGCCATCTTCCGGTGGACGGCGTCGAACTCCTCCGTCACCCGCTTCCAGTCCTCCTTGGTGTACGACGCCGTCCGCCGCTGCGACTCCTGGTACGCGTCGGTGCTGCCCCAGCGCTCGCGCACCTCGTCCTCGTACGCGTCCGGGTCGAAGTCCCCGAACACCTCGAACTTCTCCTCGGGGGTGAGATTGACGCCCATTTCGCGTGCCTCCATCGCGTGTTCGACGGCGGCGGCCATCGCCTGGAGCTTGCCGATCCGGGCGCTCAGCAGCGCGTGCTGCCGCCGCAGGTGCTCCCGCGGGTCGGCGTCCGGGTCGTCCAGGAGGGCCGCCACCTCGTCGAGCGGAAAGCCGAGCTCCCGGTAGAACATGATCTGCTGGAGCCGGTCGAGATCGGCGTCGCCGTAGCGCCGGTGCCCCGCGTGACTGCGTTCCCCCGGCACCAGCAGCCCGATCTCGTCGTAATGGTGCAGGGTCCGCACCGTCACCCCGGCGAACCCGGCGACCTGCCCCACCGAATAACTCACCGTCCCGCCCTCCTTCCCTCTCGGTACGCGCTCCACGATGAGTCCTCACGCCACGTGAGGTGCAAGTCCGTATACCGGAAACATGTGGGGCGGACGGGGCACGAGTGGCATCCTGCCGCCATGCTGGGGATAACCGACCTTCCGACCTACCTGGCGGGCCTCGCGCTCATCATTCTGCTGCCGGGCCCGAACTCGCTGTACGTCGTCTCCGTGGCCGCCCGCCGCGGCCCGCGCGTCGCCTATCGCGCGGCGGCCGGGGTGCTGTGCGGCGACACCGTCCTGATGACCCTGTCGGCAGGCGGCGTGGCCTCGCTCCTACAGGCCAGCCCGGTCCTCTTCACCCTCGTCAAATTCGCCGGAGCGGGCTATCTCACCTGGCTCGCGGTGGGAATGCTGCGCGGCGCGTGGGCCCTGTGGCGCAACCGGGAGGCGGCGAAGTCCCTCCGCAAGCAGGCCACGTCCGGCGAGGCCCCCGCCACCAGGGAAGCCCGCGAACGCCCCTACCGCCGGGCCCTGGTCATCAGCCTCCTCAACCCCAAGGCGATCCTTTTCTTCATCTCCTTCTTCGTCCAGTTCGTCGACCCCGCCTACGCCCACCCCGTCCTCTCCTTCCTCACCCTCGGCGCCTGGGCCCAGCTCTTCAGCCTCACCTACCTCTCGATCCTCATCTTCAGCGGCACCTACCTCGCCGCCACCTTCCGCCGCCGCAAACGCCTGACCGCGGGCCTGTCGGCCGGCGCGGGCGCGGCATTCCTGGGCTTCGCGGCGAAACTGTCCCTGGCGAGTGCGGGCTGACGCATTCCTCCTGAACGCCAGGGGAGCCAGCCGGCACATCGCCCCTGACGCACACCCCGCTGATCCCGCACCGCACCGCCCGGCCAAATGATGTCGACCGGTACGCCCGCCCGCCGGGCGTACGCGACCACGTCGGCCGTCCGGCCGAAGCCCCTGGCGTGCCGTACCGGCTCCATATCGGCTCCCTTCCGGATCAGATCCCCGCGGCCTCGATGACGAACAGCGCGTCCGCGGTCGGCAGCGGAGTGAGACCGGTGATCTTGAAGCCGGCCGTGGCGCACAGGGTTTCGAAGTCGGCGCGGGTGCGTTCGCGGCCGCCGACGGTGACCAGCATGTTGAGGTCGCTCATGTAGGGCAGGGCGGTCGCGCCGGGCCGTACCGTGTCGGTGAGGACCGGCTCGATGATCAGCAGTCGGCCGTCCGGGGGCAGTACCTGCCGGATGTGGCCCAGGATGCCGGCGCACTGCTCGTCGTTCCAGTCGTGGATGACGCTCTTGAGCAGGTACAGGTCGCCGCCGGGCGGTGCCGCCGCGAAGAAGTCGCCGGGCTCCAGGGTGACGCGGTCGGCGACCCCCGCGGCGGCCAGTTTCGCGGGGGCCTGGGCGAGGCCCTCGGCGCTGTCGTAGATCATGCCGCGCGACGTGGGATGGGCCCGCAGGATCGCGGCGAGCAGGGTGCCGTCGCCGCCGCCCACGTCGACGATGGTGGTGAAGCGGCCGAAGTCGTAGTGGGGCGGCACGGTCTGGGCGGCGGTGTGGGTGCGCTGGCTCATCGCGGCGTTGAACGCCTGCGACAGTTCCGGTTCGTCCTTGAGGTGGCTGAAGAAGTCCGTACCGAAGATCGAGTCGAAGGCGGGCGCACCGGTGCGCACGCTGTCCTCCACGCGCTCCCGGGCGCGGGTCATGACCGGCTCGCAGAAGATGCGGGCCAGGGCGGCCATGGAGTCCGGGGTGTCGCTGCGCAGCAGCGCTCCGGCGGCGGTGACCTCGAAGACGCCCGCTCCGTGTTCGGTGAGCAGGTCCAGGGCGGCCAGTGCGCGCAGCAGGCGCAAGGTGGCCTGTGGGTCGGTGCCGCACGCGGCCGCCACGTCGGCCGCCGTACGGGTGCCGTCACCGATGCGGTCCAGCACGCCCAGCCGGACGCCCGCGCCCACGGCGTACGTGGCCAGCTGTCCGAACAGCAGCCGGGAGACGGTGGCGCGGGCCTCGCGGGCCGGCGTCGCCCGTTCCTCGTTCGCTTCCACGTCGGCTCCTTCGGGTCGCGTCGGGCACCGCTCCCGCGCCGGACCGGCGGCCGGGTGACGGCACGGCGGGGCCGGCGGATCCGTGTCCCCCGTCCCGCGCGATAAGTCAGGCAAAACTAAGTTCCCGTACAGGGTGGCGCAATACGCGGGCAACACACTGGAGCGCTGCGGAGGTTGACCGTTCACCCACTGGACGCCAAGGCGGGAAGGGTGCTGTGACGTCCCCGGCACACCGGGGCCCGCAGGGTCGCGGCCGGACCGTACGCAGTCAGGCAGGGGGGCAGGGGGGTGAGCCCGGCGGCTGCGCCCCGAGCCCCTGAGGCAAGAGCGGTGCCCCGCCCGGCAACCAGCCGGGCGGGGCACCGTCACTTCCGCAGTGCCGCAGCGCGTCGACTATGCCGGAGCCTCATCCGGAATGTCCGCCACGGTCACTCGGCCGTCCGGCAGGAATTCGATGAGGACCCGGTCCTCGGACGAGTAGACCCAGAAGTGCGGAAACTCGTCCAGGATGTCCGCCACATGCCGCACGACATCGTTCACCGGGAGACGCACGGAGGGCATCACCAGCGTCCCCCAGAAGATCACGACGTGCGCGTCCTGGCGGACGTTCCTGGTCAGCAACTCCGTGACGCCGCGCATCCCTTCCTCGTCGTCCTCGTACCAGAGGCGCTCGGAGCAGGAGGCGTCCTCCCAGCCGATCTCACCGCTCGGGAGCTGCGGAAAACGATTCAGGCTGACGGCTTCGAGTGCGCGGCTCTCCTCCCGGCTCAGCAACTGGGCTTCCGTATGACCACCCGCCGCGCCGGCCCCGCTCCTCAAGAAAGCGGGGAGGTAATCCCGGCGGCTGCCGTAAGAGTTTATCTGCGTCATGTGTTGTTCTTCAGGAACTTTTCGAGTTCCTTCTCCATCTCCTTGAAGTCCGTCGCCCTGCTCTTCCACGGTACTGCCCACTTCCGGGCCGAGTCGCTCTTACCGACCATGGCGTTGATGTGCAGTTTCTTCCACCACGCCCCCTCGGAAGGAATTCCTGGTGACACTCGGCGCCCGGTTCCGTGCCCGCATGCAATGAACCGAGAAAAGCAAGGGCGCGGCAATCGTCCAGCGCCGCGGAGGCGACGCCCAGTTGAGGATCACCACCGCTGCCGGCCGCGCCCGCCCCCGGCAAGAGTCCAAGCGGTGCCCCCGCCCCACCCGGAGAACACCTTTCGGTACACACCCCAGGCCGGCGCATCACAGGCGCGCCGAATGCCGCATATGCCCCCATCCCCGTATCATCACCCCTGGGCGCGGCCTGTCGTGAAATTCACCCGCGTCCCGAAGGCAGGGCTTTCCGCGAACGGCTGAGGGTACGCGCGCACCATGCCACTCCACGAGGGATCAGACGCCGAGGACGGCAGGCAGCACCTGTCGGTCAACCCCTTCTACGGCGAGGCCGACCCGGTCGCGGGGATGGCCACGGCGCCGCCCCGGCACACCCTGCCGGACGGCCCCACCGCCCCGCGCGCGGCCTACCAGCTCGTGCACGACGAACTGATGCTGGACGGCAATTCCCGGCTGAATCTGGCCACCTTCGTCACCACCTGGATGGAGCCGCAGGCCGACGTACTGATGGCGGAGTGCCGCGACAAGAACATGATCGACAAGGACGAGTACCCGCGCACCGCCGACCTGGAACAGCGGTGCGTGGCCATCCTCGCCGACCTGTGGCACGCCCCCGACCCGTCCGCCGCCGTCGGCTGCTCCACCACCGGCTCCAGCGAGGCGTGCATGCTCGCCGGGATGGCCCTCAAACGCCGCTGGAGCCGGGCGAACGCCGACCGGTATCCGGCCCACGCCCGGCCCAACCTGGTCATGGGCGCGAACGTGCAGGTCTGCTGGGAGAAGTTCTGCACGTTCTGGGAGGTCGAGGCACGGCAGGTACCCATGCGCGGCGACCGCTTCCATCTGGACGGCGAGACCGCCGCCGCGCTCTGCGACGAGAACACCATCGGCGTCGTGGCCGTCCTCGGCTCGACCTTCGACGGTTCGTACGAGCCGGTGGCGGAGATCTGCGCGGCGCTGGACGACCTCCAGGAACGCACCGGTGTGGACATCCCCGTCCACGTGGACGCGGCCTCCGGCGGGATGATCGCGCCGTTCCTGGACCCCGGCCTGGTGTGGGACTTCCGGCTGCCGCGCGTGGCCTCCGTCAACACCTCCGGCCACAAGTACGGGCTCGTCTACCCCGGCGTCGGCTGGGCCCTGTGGCGCGACCGGCAGGCCCTGCCGGAGGAACTGGTCTTCCACGTCGACTACCTGGGCGGCGACATGCCCACCTTCGCCCTCAACTTCTCCCGCCCCGGCGCCCAGGTCGTCGCCCAGTACTACACGTTCCTGCGGCTGGGCCGGGAGGGCTACCGCGCCGTACAGCAGACCACCCGCGACGTGGCCCGCTCGCTCGCCGACCGGATCGGCGCGCTCGGCGACTTCCGCCTGCTGACCCGCGGCGACGAACTGCCGGTCTTCGCCTTCACCACGGCCGACGGCGTGCGGAACTTCGACGTCTTCGACGTGTCCCGCCGGATGCGCGAGCGCGGCTGGCTCGTCCCCGCGTACACCTTCCCGCCCGACCGGGACGACCTCTCCGTCCTGCGGATCGTCTGCCGCAACGGGTTCTCGCATGACCTGAGCGATCTGTTCGTGGCCGATCTGGAGCGGCTGCTTCCGGAACTACGGGCACAGAGCGGGCCTTTGGGGGGCCGGGCGGGGAGGGGCACCGCGTTCCACCACTGAGAGCCCTGAAGGTCGCGCCGTCCGGCGTCACTCGGGCGGGTGGCGCCACGGTCGGTGGTAGGACGCGGAGTTAGGTGCACGCGCACGTGCACGCTCCGGTACTTGGGAGCAGCGATGGCCGCAGAAGCCGAGCAGGAGCGGGGAGCGCGGGCCATCCCGGAGACCTGGATGCACCGGCTGCCGGATGGCTGGACGGACGACCAGGTGAAGGACCTGGAATTGCCGGTCGAAGGGAACTGCTGGCTGGGAACATCGCGGTCCGGGAAATGGCCGTGGGGTGGCACAACCGTCTGCGAAACCAACGGTATCTCCAGTTGCAGAGCGTCCGGCGTGAGCCGTTCGCCGTCGACTGCGGGCAATGCGTGGTGATCGATGACCGCAACGCCCCCATTCCGACGTGACGGTCTTCGACAGGACGGGGCTCGATGTCCGCACGGTGGAACAGATTCCCGTGGACAAGGCCGTACTCGCCGTGAAGGTGGTCTCCGAGGGCTCCCGTCTCGCCGGCCACTTCGCCGAGCCGGCCCTGTACGCCGAGGCCGGCATCGCTTCCTACTGGCGGATCGAGCGCGACGAGAACGGCCTGCCGGTGGTGCACGAGTTCCGGCTGCACCCCGAATCGCCGGTCTACGCCCCGAGCCCCGATCGCCGCATCCATACCGACAAGCCCGTGACGAACGTCCCCTTGCCCGCCGACATCGGTCTCCGGGACCTCACCGAAGCGTGACCCGACTCACCGCCCCAGCCGCCCGAACCTCCGCACCGCCAGCGGGAAGAACACCGCCAGCAGCACCAACGGCCAGCCGACCGACAGGAGTTCCGCGTGCTGAGCCGCCCAGCCGTCCCCCGTCCACCGCGGGTTGGCGAAGAGCTCGCGTACCGTGCCCGCCGTCGCGGACATCGGGTTCCACTCGGCGACGGCGCCCAGCCAGCCCGGCATCGACGCGGGTGAGACGAACGCGCTGGACAGGAAGCCGACGGGCCAGACCAGGATCTGTACGGCCTGCACGAGCTCCGGCTTGCCCGCCACCAGCGCCAGGTGGATACCGATCCACAGCATCGCGAAACGCAGCAGGAGGAGCAGGCCGACCGCGTACAGCGCGTCGCCGAAGCCGCCGTGCCAGCGCCAGCCCATCGCCAGCCCGGCACCGAGCAGCACCAGCAGGCTGACCGCCGACTCCAGCATGTCCAGGACGCTGCGGCCGATCAGCACGGCCGCCGGGGCCATCGGCATGGAACGGAAGCGGTCGATGACGCCCTTGTCGAGGTCCTGGGTGACCGCGACCATCGTCGCTTCCAGGCCGAAGGCCATGGTCAGCGCGAGCATCCCCGGTACCAGGTACTCCATGTAGTCGCCGCCGCCCGGCAGCGCCATCCCGCCGCCGAGGAGGTAGCCGAACATCACCAGCATCATCACCGGGAAGACCAGCCCGACGACGACCTGGACGGGCTGCCGCGCCCAGTGGGCCAGGCCGCGGCGGGTCATGGTCCAGGAGTCGGTGAGGAGCCACCGGTACCGGTAGGCGGCGATCCTGGGCGCGGGTGCCGGTGCCGTGGCGGTGCTCATACGGTCGTCCTCTCCTCGGTGGGCCGGTGGGTCAGGTGCAGGAAGACCTCGTCGAGGGTGGGACGGCGCAGGGCGATGTCCTGCGCGTCGACACCGGCTGCCGCCAGTGCCCGTACGGTCTCGGTGAGCGCCGCCATCCGGTCGGTGACGGGGGCGCTGACCCGCCGCGCGTCGGCGTCGGTGACGGCGGTTCCGGTGCCCCCGGCCCTCCTGGCGACGGAGTCGAGGACGGCCGCCGCACGCGCCAGGCCGGCCGGGTCGTGCAGGACCACGTCGATCCGGTCGCCGCCGACCTTGGCCTTGAGTTCGTCGGACGTGCCGTCGGCGATGACCCGTCCGTCGTCGACCACGGAGATCCGGTCGGCGAGCTGGTCGGCCTCCTCCAGGTACTGCGTGGTCAGCAGAACGGTCGTGCCACCGTCCACCAGGGAACGCACCGCCTGCCACACCTCGGTACGGCCCCGCGGGTCCAGGCCGGTGGTCGGCTCGTCGAGGAAGAGGATGCGCGGCGACATGATCAGGCTGGCCGCGAGGTCGAGGCGGCGTCGCATCCCGCCGCTGTACTTCCCGACCGCCTTCTTGCCGGTGCCGGCCAGGCCGAACCGCTCCAGCAGCTCGACGGCCCGGGCCGCTGCCGCGCGCCCGCCCAGGTGGTAGAGCCGACCGAACATCTCCAGGTTCTGCCGGCCGCTGAGTTCCTCGTCGACGGCGGCGTGCTGGCCGAGCAGTCCGATCCGTACGCGCACCTCGTCGGGCCGGCGGCAGACGTCGAAACCGGCGACCCGGGCGGTACCGGCGTCCGGGCGCAGCAAGGTGGCCAGGACGCGGACGAGGGTGGTCTTCCCCGCGCCGTTCGGGCCGAGGATGCCGTGCACGGTGCCGTGGGGGACGGTCAGGTCGAGGCCGTCGAGGGCGGCCGTGCGCCCGTAGGTCTTGCGCAGCCCTTCGACGGCGATGGCGGGAGCGGAGGGTGAGGCGGGGGCGGGCGTGGAGGTGGGGGCAGGTGACGGGTTCAAGATGCCTCCTCCAGGAATCTCCGGAGCATCGGTAGACAAGTTTGACTACCGGTTGGAGACCGTAGCCCCCGGAGGGCGTCTGGTCAAACTTGATTATTCGTGGGACGAGGGCGCTTCGCCGCCGCGCTCCGCCGGATCCGGCTCCCCCGTCGCGAACGGATTCTCCTGCCCCTCCGCCAGCACGCCCACGAACGGCTCACCCTCCCCCGCGAACACGTAGGCCCCGCCCTCGATCCGCTCGATCAGCCCGCGCGTCCACTCGGCGCCGCCGTCCGCCGAATGCACCCACATGTTCATGATCTCGCCGATGTGGCCGAGCTGTTCCGGGCCGTCCGCCGGTGTGTAGTACTCGGTGACCGAGAGCCGCCACTCCTCCAGGCCGCGCACCCGCTCCTTCAGGAGGGCCACGGCCTCCTCGCGCGGCAGGTCGACGATGAAGCCGATCGCCGCGGTCAGCTCGTCGACCTTGCGGTCGTACCGGGACAGGGACTCGCGCAGCAGCTTGAAGAACTCCTCCGTGCCCGCCTCGGTCAGCTCGTACTCCGTACGCGGCGGGCCGCCGGCCGGGCTCGGCGCGATGTCGTGCGCGAGCATCAGCCCCTGCTTGGCCATCTGCTTGAGCGCGTGGTAGATCGACCCCGGTTTGGCGTTGGACCACTCGTGGGCGCCCCAGTACTCAAGGTCGTTGCGCACCTGGTACCCGTGCGCCCGCCCGTGCTGACGCACGGCCCCCAGAACCAACAGCCGGATCGCCGACATCGTTTCCTCGCATCCTTCACGCTCGCGCTGCGGCCAGCCTAGACCGCCTCTCTAATCAAGTTTGAATACCCGCTCCTGGCACTCTACGCTCGGCGGCATGGCCGAGACCGTGATCCCGATCCTCCCGTGCCCGTCCATCGACGTACTCCTCGACTTCTACCGGGCCCTCGGTTTCGAGGTGACCTCCTACCAGAAGAGCCCGAACCCGTACTGCGGTGTCCGCCTGCGCGGCATCGAGCTGCACTTCTTCGGGCTGAAGAGCCATGACCCGGCCACCTCGTACAGCACCTGCTACGTGCTGACCGACGACGTGGACGGGCTCTACGCGTCCTTCCGGGCCGGCCTGAAGGCCGCGCTCGGCAAGGTGCCGGCGCGCGGCCTGCCGCGGATCGGCGCGCTGAAGGACATGTCGTACGGCGTACGGCAGTTCCTGATGACCGACCCCGGTGGCAACGGCATACGCGTCGGCCAGCCGATCGCCGACAGCGTCGGGCACACGGCCGTGCCCAAGGAGCGTTACGCGCGCGTCCTCCACCAGGCGACGCTGATCGGCGAGTCCAGGGGCGACCACGCCGCGGCGGCCCGGATCATCGACCGGGCCCTGGAGCACGAACCCGGCGACGACGCCGGGCCGACCCCGCTCCAGCTCGTACGGCTTCTCCTGCTGCGCGCCGAGATGGCTGCCCAGTTGGACGGCTTGCAGGCGGCCGCTCCCTGGCTCGGCCGCGCGGACGCCGTCGAACTCGGCGACGCCGACCGGGAGTCCGCGCGCGACGCGCTGCGCCGGGCGGCGGATCTGCGGGACGGGGAGGATTGAGGACGCGTCGGGAGGGGACCGCGGCCGGAGGGCTGGGCCAGGGGCGCCTCTGCCCCGCCCCCCCCGATCAGCCCTGCGCCGCCCGCTCCTCGTCCACCAGCGTGAAGGCCGTCTTGCCGTCCAGGGACTCGCGGATGACGTCCGCGTGCCCGGCGTGCCGGGCGGTCTCCTCGATCAGGTGCAGCAGGAGCCAGCGCATCGACTGCGTCGCGTTCGGCGGGTACCAGGGCGCCTCGGGCAGCGGGAAGGTGGCGTTCAGGTCCGGCAGCGCGCGGACGAACTCCTCGGTCTTACGGGCCACCTCGTCCCAGTGGGCGAGCGTCGACTCGACGGTCTCGGCGCCCTCCAACTGGAAGCCCAGGTGCCAGGTGTCCATGTCCCGCTTGAAGGAGTGGGGCTTCTCCTGGGCGGTCTCCACCCAGCTCTGTTCGACCTCCGCGACATGCTTGATCAGGCCGGACAGGGACAGTTCGCTGGCGGACGGCTTCTGCGCGGCCTGTTCGTCGGTGAGGCCGAGCACGGACCGGCGCAGGCCGCCGCGCTGCGCCTCCAGGAAGGCCAGGAGCGCGCCGCGCTCGTCACCGTGGGCTTCGGCCGGAACGTGAGTGGGCATGGGGTCCGCCTTTCGTGAGGACCGCGGCGCTGGTGCCGCGGCCCGACACGAAGAACGTTAGGAAGCGTTGAGGACAGATACTGTCCTCAACGGGCCGCCGATCGGAAAAATCCCCGGCGGGACCCGCGGCGGACGGCTGGAGCGGCCCCGCGGCGGACGACTGGAGCGGGAACCGCGGCGGGCGGCTAGAACGGGAACCGCGACCGGCCGTGCTGGATGGAGATCCACTTGGTGGTGGTGAACGCCTCCACCATCGCGTCCCCGTTCAGCCGCCCCAGCCCGGACGCCTTCTCGCCGCCGAAGGGCACGATCGGCTCGTCGTGCACCGTGCCGTCATTGATGTGGATCATGCCGGTCTCGATGCGCTTGGCGAACCGCACGCCCCGCTCGATGTCGGCGGTGTGCACCGCGCCGCTGAGTCCGTACGGCGTGGCGTTGGTGATCCGTACGGCTTCGTCGTCACCGTCGAACGGCACCAGCGCCACGACCGGCCCGAACATCTCCTGGGTGAGTGCCACGGAGTCCTGCGCCAGCCCGGCCAGCACGGTCGGCGCGACCAGGGTGCCCCGCACCGTGCCGCGCACCAGCGCGGTGCCGCCCTCGGCGACGGCGCGGTCCACCACCGCGGCGACGGCCTCCGCCTGCCCTTCGTTGATCAGCGGGCCGATGTGGGTGGCCGGATCGCTCGGGTCGCCGACCTTCAGCGTCTTGACCTTGGCGACGAACTTCTCGGTGAACTCCTGCTCCACCGCCCGGTCGACCAGTATCCGGTTGGCGGCCATGCAGACCTGCCCCTGGTGCACGAAGCGGCTGAAGACGGCGGCGTCCACCGCGTAGTCGATGTCGGCGTCGTCCAGGACGACCAGCGCGCTGTTGCCGCCCAGTTCCAGGACCGTGCGCTTGAAGTGGGAGGCGGCGACGGTCGCGACGTGGCGGCCGACCTTCTCGGAACCGGTGAAGGAGATGACCTTCGGCACCGGGTGCTCGATGAGCGCGTCACCGATCTCCGCGATGTCGGTGACCACGACGTTCAGCAGTCCGGCCGGCAGCCCGGCCTCCTCGAAGACCTTCGCGACCAGGCCGCCGCCGCAGACCGGGGTGTTCTGGTGGGGCTTGAGCACCACGGCGTTGCCGAGCGCGAGCGCGGGCGCCACCGACTTGACCGACAGCAGGAAGGGGAAATTGAAGGGGCTGATGACCCCCACGACACCGACCGGGAGCCGGTAGAGCCGGTTCTCCTTGCCGTCCACCGGGGACGGCAATATGCGGCCCTCGGCCCGCAGCGACAACTGGATCGCCTCGCGCAGGAATTCCCGTACCAGGTGGAGTTCGAAAGCCACCTTGGCGTGGGTGCCGCCGAC
This sequence comes from Streptomyces sp. NPDC045470, assembly GCF_040646595.1. Classification (NCBI taxonomy): domain Bacteria; kingdom Bacillati; phylum Actinomycetota; class Actinomycetes; order Kitasatosporales; family Streptomycetaceae; genus Streptomyces; species Streptomyces sp. NPDC045470. Next base: position 207,737 of record NZ_JBEZAN010000013.1, on the reverse strand, counting down.
CTCGGCGGCGATCGCGGCACCCAGCTCCTGCTCCCGGTCGTCGATGATCCGCAGTGCGCGTTCGAAGACCAGCCGGCGGGTGTACGGGTTGGTGGCCCCCCACTCCCCCTGTGCGCGTTCGGCTGCACGGTACGCCTGGTCGATCTCGTCGACCGTGGCCACGGTGATGGACGCCAGCTTCTCCCCGTCATAGGGATTGAAATCGACGATGTCCCACGAACCGCTGCCGGCCCGCCATTCGCCGCCGATGTACTGATACGCCAACTCGTCGAAGTAGGACATGCGAAATCCCAATCTGGAGGACAGGGCGCCGGTCACAGCGCCCCGGCCGGGGGGGGGTGCTTACTCCTGATGGGAACTCATGCTACCTACGAGTTAAGTCAGTTGGAGTAGACCACGTATCAAGTCTCTGGTCTCGGCCGGATTCGGACTGTCCTCCTGGAGGCGGTCCATGACCCGCGCGTACTGGGCAACTTCGTCGCGTTTGTCGAGATAGAGCGCGCTGGTCAGCTGTTCCAGGTACACGACGTCGGGCAGTCCGGGCTCCGGGAAGCCGAGTGTGGTGAACGCACCGCTCTCCCCCGCGTGCCCGCCGAAACTGAACGGCATCACCTGCAAGCGCACATTCGGCCGCTCGGACAGTTCGATCAGATGTCTCAACTGCCCGCGCATCACCTCCCGGTCGCCGTACGGGCGGCGCAGCGCCGCCTCGTCGAGCACGCAGTGGAACTCCGGAGGGCGCTCCGCCAGCAGCAACTTCTGCCGCTCCAGGCGCAGCGCGACCCGGCGGTCGATCTCCGCCGCACTCGCCCCCGGCATCCCACGGTGCACGACGGCGTGCGCGTACTCCTGCGTCTGCAGAAGCCCGTGCACGAACTGCACCTCGTAGGCGCGGATGAGCGAAGCGGCGCCCTCCAAGCCCACATATGTCTGGAACCAGCCGGGCAGCACGTCGCCGTAACTGTGCCACCAGCCCGCGACGTTGGCCTCGCGGGCCAGCACCAACAACGCCTCACGCTCCTGCGGATCGTTCACGCCGTACAGCGTGAGCAGGTCTTCCACGTCCCGCGCCTTGAAGCTGACCCGGCCCAGTTCCATCCGGCTGATCTTCGACTCGGACGCGCGGATGGAGTAGCCGGCCGCCTCGCGGGTGATCCCGCGGGATTCACGCAGCCTGCGGAGCTGTGCCCCCAGCAGGATGCGCCGCACCACGGACCCGCTCGATTCGCTTGCGGACACCTTTGTGACCCTCCCATGGCCCACCCCGTCCAACAGTGGCCCGCAGTCTGCCACGTCCGGGCTTCGTTGAGTGCTCATCCGGTTACGGATGTGGGAGGTCCGGGCGTGCGCTCCACAAGAACACGTAGGAAGAAATACGCGTGAAGTGGCACGGCCGCTCCCAAACAGGGCGCGTGCACGTGCATCTGCCCTTGCATCTGGCGTACGCATTGGGAACCATGGACAGCGCACGCATGCACGCTCGGGAAAGATCCGCCAGACCGCCAGATCCGGCTGCCCGGCCAGGGTCATGACGTCCGCGAACGCCAGGAGTGCCTCGCATGGGGACCAAGGTTTTGACCATGCTCCAGCCGTTGTGGCAGGGCTTCCCTCCCGTCGACCCCCTGGCCGTCTCCGGATCCGTCTCCTACTCGCTGGCCCCCCGTTACGAATCGGTGCGCGGCGCACGGCAGTTCACCCGCGACACCCTGCACCGCTGGGACCTGGAGGAGATCTTCGACAGCGTCACCCTGGTCGTCTCCGAACTGGTCACCAACGCCCTGCGGCACGCCTCCCCGGCCGGCGCCACCAGCGCTTACGAGCCCGCGCACGCCGTGTACGAGCCCCCTGCCGACCCGGGCGCCCTGCCCGCCCGGCTGCACCTGATGCGGTGGTCGTCGCGGCTGGTGTGCGCGGTACGCGACGCCAGCGACGCGTCCCCGGAGGCCGGGACGGCCGACGCCGGCGCGGAGTCGGGCCGCGGCCTGTACCTGGTCGACTCCTTCAGCGACGGCTGGGGCTGGCACCCGCTGGCCGGCGCACCGCACGGCAAGGTCGTGTGGGCGCAGTTCCGGCTGCCCTGAGCGGCGGAGGCTCCGGGGCCTCGGGGGCACGGGGCCCGGGGGCCACGGAGCCTTCGCCGGCCTGCCCGGACGGCCGGGACCGTCCGGGCAGGCGCGCAGCCGGCCGGGGCCGTGGCGACCGGAACCGTAGCGTCCCGGTCCCGGTGCGGGCCGTACCGGTCAGTCCCGGACCAGGTGGTCGAACTCGCCGTCCTTGACGCCCGCGATCATCGCCTCGACCTCGGCGGGCGTATAGACGAGCGCCGGCCCCTCCGGGAACCGGGAGTTGCGTACGGCGATCTCCCCGCCCGGGAGCCGCGCGAACTCCACGCAGGACCCCTGCGAGTTGCTGTGCCGGCTCTTCTGCCAGGTCACACCGTGGAGATCCGTTGCGGCCATGCCGTTGTATGCGTCGGGCACAGGTCTCTCCCGGTGAATGCGGTGGTCAGCGGTGACGGGTCGTGGCGCGCTGAGCGGTCGATGATGGGCTGTCAGCAGCAGTGCGCACAGCGGTAACCGGTGTCAACTGCAACTGATGGGGATCATAGCTGCGTTCATATGCCGATGCATGGTCGGATGCACGTGCACGACGGCCCGTGGCGCCCCGGTCACAGCTCGTCGAACTCCATGCTCACGGGACGTATCAGCGGACGACAGAGTTCCCCGGAACTGGAGAGCCGGCCTTCCGCAACACCGCACGGTGTTCCGGAAGGCCGGCGGCGGGCCGGGCTTCTCCGTAAGCGGCGGCAACCCGGCAAACAGCGGCGGGCGGCCGCGCGGCCCTCACTTCGACGTGTACGGCAGCAGCGCCATTTCCCGGGCGTTCTTGACCGCGCGGGCCAGCTGCCGCTGCTGCTGCGCGCTCACCCGCGTGACCCGGCGGCTGCGGATCTTGCCGCGGTCGGAGATGAACTTCCGCAGCAGGTCGGTGTCCTTGTAGTCGATGTACGTGATTCCCGCCGCGTCCAGCGGGTTGGGACGGGGTGCGGTCTTCTTACGGGGGTCGTGGCGACGGGGCATCGGGGCTCCTGAGGGCGGTACGGGTCGGGCGCGGCCGGTGGAGGCAGGGGCCGGTGGAAACAGATTCCGGCGGCAGCGGGGCAGGAAGACCGCGGGGCAGGGGAAGTTACGGAACGGGGTCGAGGAGTGCGTCGAACGCGGGAGCCAGCCGCTTCCACGCCCCCGGCCCGCCCGCGTACTCCTCGTCCGTGAGCAGGCAGGACTCCAGCAGCGACAGCAGCCCGTCGCGGTCCAGCCCCGGCGAGGTGAAGACCAGGTGCTGCGCGCGGTCCCCGTGCTCGGGGTGCCAGTCCAGGGCGGCCGCGGCGCGGCGCACCGGAGGCACCAGGTCCCAGGCGGCGTCCGGCAGCGCGGCCAGCCACGGCCCGGCGCTCTCGACGCACAGGGCGCCGCCCGTCGCGTCCCAGGACAGCAGCGTGTCCGGCCGGTCCGCCAGCCAGAACCGGCCACGGCTGCGGGCCGCCGCACAGGTCAGGTCCTCCAGCGCCGCGTACAGCCGGGCCGGATGGAAGGGCCGGGTGCGGTGCCAGACGAGCGTCCCGACACCGTCCGCGTCGGCCTCCTGGGGGAGCAGCGCGCACGCCGGGTGCTGCCGCGCGGCGGCCGCCTCCACGTCGAACCCGGCGAGGGCCGCCCCGGCCAGTTCGCCCGGGGACCCGACGTCCACGAGCCGTGCTGTCGGGTGCAGTTGGGCGAGCAGCGCCAAGTCGGCCGCGTCGCCCTCCTCCTCCCCCGGCGCCAGGGCGAGCACCGGCGGGTACTCCAGTTGCCGGGCCCAGGTGTCCGCGACGGTCCGCTGGTCGGAGGCGGCCGCGGCCAGCCCGGCCTCGGCCAGGTCGTCGCCGCAGCCCAGGTAGGGCAGCAGCAGCGCCGGGTCCACGGCGGTGAGGACGCCGGTCAGCGCGAGTTCCTCGCCGCCGCAGGCGGTGACGACCTCGGCCATGGCCTTGGGCTCAACGGAGTCCCACAGTTCGACGACGGCCAGCCGGCAGGTGCGTCCGGCGGCCAGCCGCTCCAGTTCGGGGACCAGGTCCTCGCGGAGCGCGCAGCAGGCGCAGTCGTTGGCCAGCGGCGCCTCGCCCGTGTCGAGTACCCCGCCGGCGTCCCGCACCGTCCGGCGGACCGTTCCTTCAGCGGCGGAGGCGAGATCGTGGTGGAGTGCGACGCTGCCGGGTACGGCGTGCAGCAACCGTTCCACCGTGGTCCGGCGGGCGTCCGAGTGCAGCCCGCCGACGATCACCACGGACAGCCGGTCAGCGCCGCCGCCTCCGGGGCCGGCGGCGCCCTTCCGCGACGGGCCGCCCATCAGCGGGCCCCGCGCTTCCCGTACCGGCGCTCGAACCGCTCGACGCGTCCCGCGGTGTCCAGCACCCGCGCCGTCCCCGTGTAGAAGGGGTGGCTCGCCGAGGAGATCTCGACATCGATGACCGGGTACGTGTTGCCGTCCTCCCACTCGACCGTCTTGTCGCTGGTGGCGGTCGACCGGGTCAGGAAGGCGTGGCCGGCGGCCCGGTCACGGAAGACGACGGGCCCGTACGGCGGGTGGATTCCAGGCTTCATGGCGCTGCTCAGCGCTCCTCTCGGAAGTCGACGTGGCGGCCGGCGACCGGGTCGTACTTCTTCAGCACCAGCCGGTCGGGGTGGTTCCGGCGGTTCTTGCGGGTGACGTAGGTGTAGCCGGTCCCGGCGGTGGACCGGAGCTTGATCACGGGTCGTAGTTCGTTGCGGGCCATGGGCGCTACTATACAGAAATGGTTTCCATTTTCATTAGGAGGTGCTGACCTTGTCCGCCCACTGCCAGCTCACCGGCCGCAGCCCCGGCTTCGGCAAATCCGTCTCGCACTCGCACCGCCGCACATCCCGGCGCTTCGACCCCAACATCCAGCGCAAGCGCTACTGGCTGGCGAGCGAGGGCCGGCACGTGCGCCTCACGCTCAGCGCGAAGGGGATCAAGACCGTGGACACGATCGGGATCGAGGCGGCCGTCGCCCGCATCCGCGCACGAGGGGAGAAGGTCTGATGGCCAAGAAGAGCAAGATCGCGAAGAACGAGAAGCGGCGCGCGACGGTGGCCCGTTACGCCGCCCGGCGGGCCCTGCTGAAGTCCGTCATCCGCAATCCGCACACCCCGGAGCAGGAACGGCTGGCCGCCCACCGCGAACTCGCCCGCCAGCCGCGCGACGCGAGCGCCACCCGCGTACGCAACCGCGACAGCGTCGACGGCCGCCCGCGCGGCTACTTCCGCGCCTTCGGCCTCTCCCGGGTCAAGCTCCGCGAGCAGGCGCACGCGGGGTTCCTGCCGGGGGTTCGGAAGTCGAGCTGGTAGGGGGTGCGGGTGCGGCCCACCCCGTTCGCGGAATTCGGGGTGGGCCCGTGGGCCACGCGGGTCAGAACTCGCCCGTGTCGATCTCGAAGTCGAACGGTGCGGGTAGGACGATCGTCTTGGAGAGGACGACCGCCGACAGGCGGGTGTCCTTGTCGTCTCGTGGTTCGGAGTGGAGGGTCACCGGTTCCGCCTTCCGGCCCACCAGGAGGTAGAAGGGGATACCGGCCCGGGCGTAGCCACCCAGCTCGGCCCCGCGGTCCTGCTCCGCAGTGGACTTCGAGGTCACCTCACCCACCAGCATCACCGGTGACGGGTCGTGGTACTCCAGCCTGTCGCTGAAACTCCCCTTCGGGCGATCACGAGGTCGGGAATGACCTTCCCGGTGATCGAGACACCGGGGATGTTCAAGCCGAGCCCGGTGCGTGTGCGCAGCTTCGCGTCCTTGCGGCGGCCGGACACCTGGTCCGCGACCTCGGCCACGATTTCCTCGTGCTCGCCGTTTGCGGGCGGCACCACGTGGACCTTCCCTTCGATCAGTTCCACGCGCCACCCCTCGGGGCTGCCGCGCTCAACGCTTCGAAGGCCGCCTCGACCGGCGCGATCACGGGATCATCACCGATCGCGTGCGGGGCGCGGTCTGGTGCTGCCAATGCCACGGGACCTCCTTCGTGCGGAGCGACGCTGCCAGAGCAGGTGACGCCACGCGGGCATTCGGGTGAAATCTCACCCGAACGAGCGTGCCCTCCCTTCCGTACACGTCAGCTGTCCCCGCCCTCGTCGATCAGACGCCGCACCTCGCGGTCGATGAGGCCGAGGCGGGCCTCCGCGACCAGGGGGACGGCGCGGCGCTGGCGGCGGGCCTCGGACAGGTCGATGTCCACCGTGACCAGTGCGGTCTCCCACTTCGGGGCCTGGGCCACCACCGTGCCGCGCGGGTCCACCACCCGGGAGCCGCCCCAGAAGGCGGCGCCGTGCTCGTTGCCCACGCGGTTGACGAAGACGATCCAGCACTGGAGCATCCGCGCCGTGTAGGAGAGCAGCGTGTCCCAGTACGAGCCGGTGTCCATCGCCTCCGGGTCGAGGCCGGCGGCGCTGTTGGTGGGGACGAACAGCACCTCGGCGCCGTCCTGCACCGCGATCCAGGGCAGCACCGGCTGCCAGGCGTCGTTGCAGACCAGCGTCGCGCCACGGCCGCCGCTGGGGGACTTCGTCAGGCCGTACGCGCGAAGCGACTGACCCGGGCTGACGTGCTTGCGCTCCTCCCAGGAGAGGTAGTTCGGGAGGTAGAGCTTGCGGTGCGCGTGCAGCAGCGTGCCGCCTGCGTAGTAGGCGGCCGTGTTGTAGGCGCGCAGGACCGTGTGCTCGTGGAAGCCCACGAGGACGTCCGGGCCGAGCGCGCTCAGGTCGCGCAGCCGCGGGTCCTGTGCCTCGACCGAGACGTCCCGGGGCAGGGCACCCAGGTGGTACCCGTGCAGGCTCAGTTCGGGGAAGACGACGAGGTCGGCGCCCTGTTCAGCGGACTTCTCGACCTCCTCGCGCGCGGTGGCGAGGTTCGCGTCGACCTCGCCCAGCGCGCAGTCCGTCTGCGCCAGCGCCACCCGCATGCCCGCACCTCGCTCCGTCGGCCGTCGCGCCCGCCGGGACGACGCGTGACGGGCGGTACACCCGCCTTGCGCCCAGTTTGCGGCGTTACGGGCGGTACGTAGTCATGCTGACAGAGGATGCGGGCGCGGGCCTGTTCACGGGCGGACCGGCCCCACCCGGCTGCTCAGACGCGTCAGACACCTCGGGCACCCCAGGCGCCTCAGGCGCGGAGGAACTCCTCCATGGTGGTGGCCAGCGCCACCGGCGTCTCGTGCATCGGATAGTGCCCCGACCCCTCGATCGTGACGATCTCGGCCTGCGGGTACCACCGCTGCCAGGTCTCCCGCATCAGCTCGGCGGTCAGCGCCAGGTCGTACGCCCCGACGACCACCCGTACGGGGACGGAGTACCGCTTCGCCGCGTCCGCGACCGCCTCCGAGAGGTCGAGCTGCTGCCAACTGGCGAGATAGGCCGCGTGCGCCTCCTCGCGGGAGATGTCGAGCGAGTGGCGCACCATGCGGTCCAGCCAGACCGGGCTCGCCCGGTGGCCGGTGACCAGGTCGATGATGGCGCGCCGCTTGGCCGGGTCCGCCGAGGCCCCGTAGAACAGCTCGTGCGTCGCGTCGTCCATCGGGTACGCCCCGGCGGGCACCGGCGCCAGGCCGACCATCCGGTTCACCCGATGGGGCGCGCGGACCAGCACCTGCTGCATCGCCTTGGCGCCCATCGAATGGCCCACCAGGGAGAACCGCTCCCAGCCGAGCTGGTCGGCGAGGGCCAGCGCGTCGCCGGCGATCTCCGGCAGGTCGAAGCGGCCCGGTACGTACTTGCGGTCGCCGTAGCCGCGGCAGTCGAGGAAGGCGTACGTGAAGGCTGTGCGGTCCAGGAAGTCCAGGACGGTACCCCAGCCGGCCGAGGTGCCGAACCAGTCGTGGAGAACGATCACCGGGTGCGGTCCTGTACCGATGGCGCGGTGCGCGATGGCCATACGGGCGACTCCCTTGTCTGCCGTCTTGTCTGCGGTGGGCGGGGATGCTGGTGCGGGGGCGTGACCTGGGTCGGCGCGCGCATTCTCCCCCTAGTCAGGTGGGTCGGGTAGGGGAGGTATCCGGCCAACGTCGGGGTTGACGGCGCGCCTTGACGCGGGCCGGGCCGGGCGGGAGACGGGTACCGGGCCGTACGGGGTACGGGAGCCGGGCCGGGCGGGAGACGGGTACCGGGACGTGTGAGGCGGAAGGTGGGAAAGTACCCGTATGCGGTGGGTGGTCGGGGGAACGGGCGACGGGCGGGTGGCGGCGTGTGCCGTGGACGAGGCCGGGCGCCCGGTGGGAGCACCGGTGCGGGCGGGGAGCGTGGCGGAGGCCGTACGCGCGTGTCCGGACGCGGAGCGGTGGGTGTGGCGCTCGACCGCGGAGACGTACCGGAAGCTGCTCGCGGCAGGCGTCCGGGTCGAGCGGTGCTACGACGTCGAGGCGGCCGAGGCGCTGCTGATCGGGCACGAGGAGGGCCAGTCGGGCCAGCCGCGGTCGCTGGCCGCGGCGTGGGCGCGGCGGCACCGGCTGCCGGTGCCCGACGATCCGCCGGTGCGCGGCGCGGAGACCCAGCCGTCGCTGTTCGAGCCGGGTCCGGTGCCGCTGCCGCCGGGGGTGGACGAGTTCACGGCGTTGCTGGAGGTGTACGCGGGGCAGCTGGAACGTACGGAGCGGGCCGAGCATCCGGGCCGGATGCGGCTGCTGCTGGCCGCCGAGTCCGCCGGGATGCTGGTGGCCGCGGAGATGCGGCGGGCCGGGCTGCCGTGGCGGGCGGACGTGCACCGGGAGCTGCTGGACGAGCTGCTCGGCGAGCGTTACCCGGGTGGTCTGGAGCCGCGCCGTATGGCGGAGTTGGCCGAGGAGGTCTCGCGGGCGTTCGGGGAAGGCGTACGGGTGCGCCCGGATCTGCCGGGGGAGATCGTCAAGGCGTTCGCCGGTGCCGGGATCACGTTGCGTTCGACCCGTAAGTGGGAGTTGCGGGAGATCCGGCACCCGGCGGTGGCGCCGCTGCTGGAGTACAAGCGTCTGTACCGGTTGCACACGGCGCACGGCTGGGCGTGGCTGCAGCAGTGGGTGCACGAGGGCCGGTTCCGTCCGGAGTACCTGCCCGGGGGGACGGTCTCGGGCCGCTGGACGACCAACGGCGGCGGCGCCCTCCAGATCCCGAAGGTGATCCGCAGGGCCGTGGTGGCCGATCCGGGCTGGCGGCTGGTGGTCGCGGACGCCGAGCAGATGGAGCCGCGGGTGCTGGCGGCGGTCTCCCGGGACCGGGGGCTGATGGAGGTGGCGGGCAGCGGCCGTGACCTGTACGCGGATCTGGCGGCGCGGGCCTTCGGGGGCGACCGGGCGCAGGCGAAGCTGGGGCTGCTGGGCGCCGTGTACGGCCAGACGTCCGGGGACGCCCTCAAGCACATGGCGGACCTGCGGCGGCGCTACCCGGACGCGGTGGAGTACGTGGACGCGGCCGCCCGCGCGGGCGAGGAGGGCCGGCTCGTACGGACGTGGCTGGGGCGCACCTGCCCGCCGGCCTCCGTGGCGCCGCCCGACGAGGCGGGGCTGCCGCAGGAGGAAAACGTTCCGGCGTACGGCAGTACGGCGAGTGCCCGGGCCCGTGGCCGGTTCACCCGCAACTTCGTGGTGCAGGGCAGTGCCGCCGACTGGGCGCTGCTGATGCTGGCCGCGCTGCGCCGGTCGCTGGCGCCGCTCCGGGCGGAGCTGGTCTTCTTCCAGCACGACGAGGTGATCGTGCACGCCCCCGAGGAGGAGGCCGGGACGGTGGCGGAGGCCGTCGCGGAGGCCGCCGAGCTGGCGGGGCGCACGGCGTTCGGTGTGACGCCGGTGCGGTTCCCGTTCAGTACGGCGGTGGTGGAGTGTTACGCCGATGCGAAGTGAGGCGGCGGGGTAGGGGAAGGGTGGAAACCGGAGAGCGAGGAGGAGGGAGGAGAGGGAGTGCCTGCTGTGCATGTCGACCCTGAGCTCGCGCCCGTCCTGGAGCGGTTGCCTCCGCTTCTCGACCCGTACGCCGACATCGAAGGCACCCGCACCGGGATGCACACGCTCGCCCGGCACTTCCCCGCGGACCGCGACGGGGTGACGAGCGAGCGCTTCGCGGTGCCGCGGCCGGACGGTTCCCGGCTGGCCGTGGAGGTCTACCGGCCGGTGGACGCACCGGGTCCGCTGCCCGCGGTACTGCACTTCCACGGCGGCGGATACACCTTCGGGCAGGCGCCGCCCGGTGAGGACCGTACGGCGATCGGGCTGGTCCGCGAGGTGCGGGCCGCGGTGGTCTCGGTGGAGTACCGCCTCGCCCCGGAGCATCCGTGTCCGGCGGCGGTCGAGGACTGCTACCTCGCCCTGGAGTGGACCGCCGGGCAGGCCGCGGCGCTCGGTGCCGATGCCGCGCGCCTCGCGGTCGGCGGGCAGTCCGCCGGGGGCGGGCTCGCCGCCGCCGTCGCCCTGATGGCGCGGGACCGGGGCGGTCCGGCCCTCGTCCACCAGTCGCTGGTCGTCCCCGACCTGGACGACACGGCGGGTACCGGGCCGACGCCCGCGGACGGCGACCCGCGGCTGCCGGACGGCGCGTTCATCCAGCGGGGCTGGCGGCACTACGCGCCGGAGGGGGCCGCCGCGTACCCGTACGCGGCGGCGGCCCGCGCCACCGATCTGCGCGGCCTGCCCGCCGCCTGCGTCGTCGTCTGCGGCCTCGATCCGCTGCGGGACACCGGGCTCGCCTACGCCCGCCGGCTGAAGGACGCCGGGGTGCGGGTCGCGCTGCACCACGTACCGGGCGCGTGGCACGGTTTCGAGATGTTCGCGCCGGACTCCCGCCTCGCGCGGGAGACGACGGCCCGCTGGACAGGACTGCTGCGCGCCGCCCTCCACGGGGACCGCGAGCCGCTCAGCCGGACGCCGTCGCCACCAGCCCCCGCGTGAACCGCACCATCGCCGCGACCAGCGCCTACCGCGGTTTCTCCGGCAGGTCCAGCCACCACAGCGCCAGCCCGTACAGGGAACTGCGGATCGCCTCGCCCAGCGGCTCCAGTTCGGCCTCCGGCAGGCCCGGTACGTACTCGCGCAGCAGCGCCACGTCGGTGGCGCTGCTGACGGCGCTGCAATTCGCGGTGGAAGTCCTGCACCTCGGGGTCGCCGGTGGTGTCGCGGAACACCATGCGCCAGGTGTACGGGTGGGTCTGCACATGGCCGAACCAGGCGTCGTACGTCGCCGTCGTGCGGATGAGCAGGTCGCCCCACCGTGCAGGAGCCGCTCGACGGGCGCGGCGGCCAGTGTCGCCGATGGTGGTGCCGGCGTAGCCGGGTTCGGCGAAGAGGCGGGCGGCGGTGTCCTCGATGTGCGTACGGGTCTCGGCGCGGGCGGCACGGGTGCGTTCGACGGGGGGCATGACGCCTGTCCCGCCTTCTCGCCTCCGGCCTTCCCGGTGCCGGCGCCCCGCCCCGGAACGGGGTCCACAATGATCGTTTCCTTCCGTCTCGCCGACGTCGGCCTCCGCGCCGCCCGCGACGTTCCGCGGTCCCGTCCGCGCCCCGGCTCGCTGCCCGGACTGCGGCACGCCCGGACCGCGCTCACCGGTGACTCGCCACCGGTCCGCCGCGGCTGCGTCCCGGACGCGCCGCGCTGATCGCGTCCTGGGAGAACGACGACGAACAGGTCGCCGTCCTCACCCTGGGCGAGACCCGGCTCCGGTGTCTCGGCCCGTTCCTGCGCGCCGACTCCCCGGCGTCCGGCCGGGCCGCCGCCGATCCGGCCATGACCACGTCGGTCGCGATGGCCCGGCCGCCGCGCTTCGTCGGCGCCTTCTCCCTGTGGCGCAGCCTGCGCGCGATGACGGCGTACGCCTACGGTGCCCGGCGGCCCGAACACCGGGACACGGTCGCGGCGCATCAGGCACGGCCGTCCCACCAGGAGGCGGCGTTCGCCCGTTTCCGCCCGTACGCGGTGGCCGGAACGCCCGGCGGGCCCCCGCCCTCCGGAGCGGCGACCTCGGCGTGACCACGCCATAGACTCGGCGGACAGCCGAGCACGTACGGAAAGGGATCAGCGTTGGCCGACACCGGAGGGACTCCAGACGCCTCGGCACCGGCCACACACCCGGCCGGCGCGCCGACGCCCGCGCAGACCTCGGAACCCGCGAAGGCCGCGAAGAGCGGAGCGGCCCCGGCGACGGCGTCCGAGACCAAGCTGGGCCCCAAGGAGCGCCGCAAGCGGATCGCGGACCGGGTGCTGGCCGAGGGGCAGGTCAGCATCGAGGACCTGGTGCGGGAACTGGGCGTCAGCCAGATGACGGTCCACCGCGACCTGGACTCCCTGGAGCACCAGGGCTGGCTGCGCAAGGTGCGCGGCGGGGCGACCGCCGCGCCCAACGCCCTGTTCGAGTCCAACGCCCGCTGGCGCGGCAACGAGCAGGTGGCGGCGAAGGAGGCGATCTGCGCGGCCGCGCTGGCCATCGCCGAGCCCGGCCAGGCCGTCATCATCGACGACTCCAGTACGGCGCTGCCGCTGGCCCGCTCGCTCGCCTCGCGCGGCGCGTACACGGTCATCACCAACTCGCTCCAGGTCATCAACGAGCTGGCCGAGGAACCCGACATCCGGGTGATCGCGCTGGGCGGCGAGTACCACGCCGCCTTCAACGCCTTCCTCGGCATGTCCACGGCCGACATCGCCCGCAGCTTCCGCGCCGATGTCGCCTTCCTGTCCACCTCCGCCGTCGACAACGGCCACTGCTACCACCAGGCGCAGGAGAACGTCCTGGTCAAGCGGGCGCTGATGGCCGCGGCACGGCGCAAGGTGCTGCTGGTGGACCACTCCAAGTTCGGCCGTCAGGCACTGTACGAGCTGGCGCCGCTGGCCGATTTCGACCTCGTCATCTCCGACGAACAGCTTCCGCGGGAGGAGCGGGACGCGCTGCAAGCGCTGGGAGTACGGTACGAGTTGGCGACGGAGGGGGCGCATCGGACGTGAGCGGTGGAGGGGGCGTACCGGACGTGAAGGGCGGAGGGGGCGCGTCGGGCGTGAGTGACGAACGGGTTCCGGGCAGCGAGCAGGAGAGCGAGCAGCCGCCCGTGGCCGCCGGTGGCTTCGAGAGGGTGAACCCGCCCGAGCTGTCGCCGCCGACGGGTTTCAGCCATGCCGTACGGGCCGCGCCCGGCACCCTCGTGTTCCTGGCCGGCCAGACCGCGCTCGACGGAGCGGGCCGCGTCGTCGGTGCCGGCGTCGTCGAGCAGTTCGAACGGGCGCTGACCAACCTGCTGACCGCGGCGCGGGCCGCCGGCGCGGGCCCCGGCGACCTGGCCAAGCTGACCGTCTTCGCCGTGGACGTGGCCGACTACCGCCGCAACGCGGCAGCCATCGGCCGGGTATGGAAACGGCTGGTCGGCACCGACTATCCGGCGATGGCGGTGATCGGCGCGACACGGCTGTGGGACGAGGCGGCGCTGGTGGAGATCGAAGGGGTCGCGGTCGTCCGGTAGCGGGCGGCGGAGGAGGCGCGGCCGGTCGCCGTCCGGTAGCGGCCGGCGGAGGCGTTGCCGGTGCCCGTACGTGTCAGGCCACCGGCACGCGTCAGGCCGTCGGCACGTTTCAGGCCACCGGCTGTTCCCGGTGCAGTGCCACCAGGTCGGCCGCGTCCCGCCCGTCCAGTACGAGCCCGAAGTCCGTCTCCAGTACGGCCGGGATCTCCTCGGCCGGAACCTGCCGCACCTCGCGGGACCAGTCCGGGCGGGTCAGCGTCAGCTCCGTACCGATCAGGGCGCGCCGCAGGTCAGGACCGGGCTGCTGGACCACCGTACGGCCGGTGAACGGCGAGCGCGGGTGGGTGGAGATGTAGTAGTTGAAGATGCCGTAGTCGGCCGGGTGGCGGGCCTCCGGGCCGAACGCGTACAGGTCGAACCAGCCGTCCGCGTGCCGCGAACGCAGCACCCAGACGCCGTCCGTCCCCTCCCGCACCAGGCCGAACGTCCAGCCGCCCTGCCGGACCTCGACACCGTCGCGCAGCGGGACCGGCTCCAGCAGCGCCTCCCCGCCGAAGCCCACGTCGGTGATCCAGTCCTCACCGTCCAGCCGCACCTTGAGGAGGGCGTGGGTGACCGGCCGGATCTTGGTCTCCCCCATGCGGATCCGGGCGCCCAGCCCCGAGACCCGGAAGCCGAGACGGTCCAGCGCGGCGGCGTAGAGCAGGTTCTGCTCGTAGCAGTAGCCGCCGCGGCGGCGGCCGACCATCTTGTCCTGGAGGGACTTCACGTCGAGGAGGACCGGCCGCCCCAGAACGATCTCCAGGTTCTCGAAGGCGAAGGCGGCCGCGTGCCGGGCGTGCAGCTCCCGCAGGGCGGCCGCCGTCGGCGCGCGCTCGCCCTCGTACCCGATCCGTGCGAGGTACGCGTCGAGGTCGAGCTGGTCCCCGCTCCAGATGCTGTCGGTCATGGCCGGTCCCTGCTCCTTCTGTGCCCCGGGCCACACCCCGGGGCGGATGCTCATCTGCGGTCGGCGACGCGTCGCCCCTGCGACCTTACGAGACGGCCGGAGGCCGGGGCGGCGGGGGCGGTGGGGGCGGATCGGCAGCGGCGGAGGCAGCGGGGGCGGGGCGGGATCGGCAGTGGCGGGGACGTCCTGCCCCGCTTCCTCAGACGATGACGCCGTCGAAGCCGTAAGCGGACGCGATGGCCGCGTGGTTCCGCAGCGGTACGTCCCAGGCGAAGACCTCCATCCGGCGGCCGTGCACACCGCGCAGCCGGTGGACGGCGGCCACGTACTGCGCGTTCACCTTGGAGAGCTGGGGGTTGATCTGGTCGACGTAGCGCGTGTACGAAGCGAGCGCCTTCAGCGGCGGGTTGCCGAGGAACCCCGTACGGACACCCGGCACCAGACGGTGCACCGTCTGCATGCTGCTCGCGCTGAAACTCTGCACCACCAGCCGGCGGCGTGCGTGCCCCCGGTCGAGCCAGCCCGCGCCCGCCAGCTCCTTGACGATGCGTGCCTCGATGCCGGGGTAGAGCTGCGGGCTCTTGATCTCCAGCAGCAGCCGCAGGTCGTGGTCCTCCATCCGCCGCAGGAACTCCGCTAGCGTCGGCACCCGTTCACGCGCGAAGCGCTTGCCGAACCAGCTCCCGGCGTCCAGCCGTGCGATCTCGGCAGCCGTGAAGTCCCGCACCCGCCAGGGCGCCCGCTTGGGGAACACGCGCCGGACGTCGGTGGTCCGCGCCAGTGTGGTGTCGTGCATCACCACCAGCTTCCCGTCCCGGGTCTGCTGCACGTCGTTCTCGACCCACTTGAAGCCCTGCCGGTCCGCCGCGTCCACGGCGGCGAGGGTGTTCTCCGGCGCCACCTGGGAAGCACCCCGGTGCGCGACGACGACCGGGCCGGAGAGCCAGGGGATGTTCACGATGTCGGCGAGCGGGGCCGTCACCCGGCCGGCGGTGCCCGGACTGGCCTGCGCGCTGCCTGCGCAGACGGGTGTCAGGCCGGTGATCAGCAGTGCGCATCCGGTGGCCGCCGCGATACGGAACGATCTCTGGTTCATCAGGGCCTCCCGGGCACGCCCACCGCAGACAGCAACGACTGCGACAGCCTTGCCCCGATATGCCCTTAAGCATTCAAGAATGCCGCCATGCGGGGGCGCACACGCCGCGGGGCGTACGCGCCGGCGTGTCGTCAGGCCGGGCGCTCCCGGTGGTGGGCAGTGCTTTCCAGGGCGGCCATGAGGGACCGTCACTCGCCGCCGACGCTCTCCAGCCGGTAGCGCTCGATGTCCGTACCCCCCTCGGCCCCGGCTTCCGCCGGTCCGCCCTCCTCCCGCCGCACCAGTCCGCCGGTCGGCGCCGCGAAGTGGCTCCCGAGCAGCAGCGCGCCGCTCCGCGCCACCTCGTCGAACAGCCACCGGCGGGTCCGTACGGCTTCCTCCGGGTCGACGTCGACGCTGCTGCACAACTGAGGGTGCGCCAGTTGTACGGGGTGGTGCACGCAGTCGCCGGTGATGATCGCCGACTGCCCCTGGCTGTGCAGGGCGACCGCGCTCTGGCCGGGCGTGTGGCCGGGCGCCGGGACGAGCGTGACGCCCGGGAGGATGTCGACGCCGGGCGCGGTGACGTCGATCAGGTCCAGCAGGCCGTGCTCCCGTACGGGTTCGACCGAGTCACGGAACATCTGCCGGCGGCTCTCCTCCATCTCGACGCCGGACCAATAGGCGTACTCGGCGCGGGAGGTGAGGTAGCGGGCGCGCGGGAAGGTCGGCTGCCAACTGCCGTCGGGGGCGAGGCGGGTGTTCCAGCCGACGTGGTCCGCGTGGAGGTGCGTGAGGATCACGTGGTCGATCTGCTCGGGCGGGAAGCCGGCGGCGGTGAGCCGGTCCAGGTACGGCGTGTCGAGCTGGTGCCAGGCGGGGTTGGCGCGCGTCTTGCCGTTGCCGATCCCCGTGTCGACCAGTACGCGCACACCGTCGACCTCCAGCGCGAAGGTGTGCACGGCGGCGCGGAGCGTGCCGTCGGGGCGGGCGAACTCCGGTGCGAGCCAGGGCACTCCGGCCACGAGATCCGGCGTCGCCTCGGGGAGCAGCCAGGCACCGGTCTCGGGCGGCAGCGCGACTTCGTCGATGCGGTGCACGACGATGTCGCCGACGTGCCAGGTGCGGGCGGGGCGGGGGGACATGGGGCCTCCGTACGGGCGGGGAGAGCGGGGCGGGGCGAGCCTGGCCGGGGCATGACCGGGCCAGGCCGCGACCAGGCCGGAGCCGGGGGTCACCCCCGTGGCAGCAAAAGCTAACCATTTGCGTTAACCGAGACTAGCCCCCTAGGCTCATCAAACGCAAAGCATTAGCTTTAACGAGTGCCCGCCCCCAACCCCCGGCGCCACACCCGTCCCCCGCCCCTGCCCCGTACGGAGGTCCCATGCCCCCTTCTCTCCCCTCCCCCGCCCTCACCCCCGACGACATCGCCCACCTGGCCCGACGGGCCGGGCTCCCTCTCCCCGAAGACCGCCTGGCCGGCGTCGCCGCCACCGTGAACGCCATCGACACCGTCCTCAGCACCCTGCGCACGCTGCCCCTGGGCGACACACCACCCGCCCCCGTCTTCACCGCCGCCCCTCTCACCCCTTCCTCCCGCCCCCGGAAGACCTCATGAATCACACCCCCTCAGCCACCCCCGCCACTGCCTCCACGCCTGCCTCAATCCCCCTCCCCCACCACCTCTCCCTCACGGAAGCCGCCCGCCTCATCGCGGACCGCGCCCTCTCCCCCGTCGACCTCACCACCTCCGTCCTCGACCGGATCGCCGCCGTGGAGGGGAAGGCCGGCGCCTACGTGACGGTGACCGCCGAAGCGGCGCTCGCCTCCGCCGCGCAGGCCGAACGGGAGATCGCCGCCGGGCGCCACCGCGGGCCGCTGCACGGCGTCCCCGTGGCGCTGAAGGACCTGATCGACGTGGCCGGCGTACCGACGACGGCGAGTTCCCGGGTACGGGACGGCCACACGCCGGACGCGGACGCCGCCGTCACGGTACGGCTCCGGGCCGCCGGCGCGGTGCTGACCGGCAAGACCCACACCCACGAGTTCGCGTACGGCCTGACCACGCCGCAGACCCGTAACGCCTGGTCACCCGAGCACGTGGCCGGGGGCTCCAGCGGCGGTTCTGCGGCCGCCGTCGCCGCCGGCACGGCCACCTTCGCCCTCGGCACCGACACCGGCGGCTCGATCCGCGTACCCGCCGCCCTCAACCACGTCGTCGGTCTGAAACCGACGTACGGCCTGGTCCCCCGGCACGGCGTGACCTCCCTGTCGTGGTCGCTGGACCACGTGGGCCCGATCACCCGTACAGCCGGCGACGCGGCCCTGGTCCTCCAGGCACTCGCCGGACACGACCCGCGCGACCCGGCGTCCCTGGACCGCCCGCACGAGGACTACACCCGCGCCCTCGGCAAGCCGGTCACCGGCCTGCGCATCGGTGTCCCCGTCAACTACTACTTCGACCGCGTACAGCCCCAGGTGGCGGCCGCGGTCCGCGCCGCCGTCGACGCGCTCACCGCGCTCGGCGCCACCGCCGTACCCGTACACGTCCCCATGACGGAGTACGTCCACGCCGCCCAGTGGGGCCACATGGTCCCCGAGGCCACCGCGTACCACCAGGACACGCTGCGGGCCGTCCCCGACCTGTACTCCGACGAGGTACGGATGCTCCTCGAAGCCGGCGAGTTCTTCCCGGCCACCGACTACATCCGCGCCCAGCGCACCCGGACCCTGATGCACCAGGCGTGGCTCCAACTCTTCGACGGCACCGGCCACATCGACGGAACCGACGCCCCCAGCAGCACCGCCCACCACGGCCACGACGGAATCGGCCACCCCGGCAGCACCGTCCACCACGACGGCATCGACGTGCTCGCCGCCCCCACCGTCCCCGCCACCGCCGCCCGCGCCGACCAGACGACCTTCACCTGGTCCGACGGCTCGACCGAAAGCGTCTCCGACGCCTACGTACGCCTCTCCGCCCCCGCCAACCTCACCGGCTTCCCGGCCCTCTCCCTCCCCGTCGGCTTCGACGACCAGGGCCTGCCCATCGGGATGCAGCTGATCGGCCGCCCGCTGGCCGAATCCACCCTCCTGCAACTCGGCCACGCCTACGAGACCGCGCACCGGCCGGTGCCGCAGATAGCCCCGGCCTGATCGTCAGCCGGCCAGCAGCCGCTCCACCAGGCGCCGCGCATAGTCGGCGACGGCCCCGGAGCCGGCTGCCCCGGCCGTCCCCGCCGCCCTCTCCTCCACCGCTGTCTCCGGCCCCGGCCGGAACAGAATCCGGTACATGACCGGCGCCACGACCAGATCCATGGCCTCTTCCAGTTCCGGCACGGCTTCCCCGCGCTCGGCCGCCCGCCCCAGCAGGATCCGCACCTGCTCGGCCGCGTACGCGGAACACTGCCCGGCGTTGCTGCCGTCCGGATCACCCGCCAGCGCGTCCCGGATGTACGCGCGCCCGGCGGCGGACGCCATCTCCTCCAGGAACTGCTCGGCCCAGGCCCCGAGATCGGCACGCAGCGACCCGTGATCCTCCGGCGCCCCCTCCGGCCGCAGCCGCTCCACCGCCACGTCCGACAGCAGCTCCTGGAGGTCGCCCCACCGCCGGTACACGGTCGACGGCGTCACACCGGCCCGCGCCGCGACCAGCGGCACCGTCAGCCCGTCCCGCCCGCGTTCAGCGATCAGCTCCCGTACGGCCCGGTGCACCGACTCCTGCACCCGCGCACTGCGCCCCCCGGGCCGAGCAGCCTTCCTGCTCCCCTTGGCCACCGCCCCAGCACCGGAACCTTCGTTCATCCTGCCCGTCACCCCTCCACCTTAACGCGAAATATTTGCGTCAGTACTGCGGCGACCTCCAGCCGCAGGCAGCGCCCGCGTGCGCTTCTGTCACCCCCATGCCCTATGTTGCAGAGGCACGGTAGGGGGGCCGAAATGGTGCGGGATTACGACAGTCAACTACTGGAGTCGGTGGCGGTCCGCCGGCGCAGGATGCGTGACGCTCTGCTCTTCGGCGCCCAGCGGGGGCGGCGCACGGTGGACGAGCGGCTCGGGAAGATGTTCGCCGGGATCGTCGTCGCGGCCGTCCTGTGCGCGGGCTGCGTCGCATGGTCGTTCTTGCAGCACACGCTGGCCCAGCAGAAGGCCGAGCAGGAGAAGCAGCAGCGCCGGACGCGGCAGTACGAACAACCGGCGAAGTCGGTGAAGTCGGCGGAATCCCGAAAACCCACTGATCATGTCCGGACGGGCGTTGCGGCATTCCGGGGACGAACGCAAAGTGCTTCCCCCGCTGGGGGGCGCCTTCTCGGAACAGCGACGAGTGGGGACCGAGAACACCGGCAGGTCCAGTCGGCCCGGGAGTTCGCCGGCGCCCCGATGGTAGGTTCCCGCGAGTGGTGAGCAGAACGACGACTTCGCAGGCCCGGCTGAGCCGGGTGACGTTGGTCGGCGAACGACGCCGGGCCGACATCGTGCTGCTCTCCGACACTCCGATAGGTCAGCTCATCCCGGACATCCTGACGTTGCTGGACGACCGGCCCGGACCCCGGCCGCTGTCCCGGCAGTTGATCACGTCCGACGGGTCCGCGCTGCCGCACGACAGCACACTGGCCTCCGCCGGGATCGCCGACGGCGCGGTGCTCCGGCTCGTCCGGACGCATTCCGCGCCGCCCGCTCCCGTCGTGCACGACGTCACCGACCAGGTGGCCGACGACCTCGACGTACGGGCCTGGCGCTGGCGACCCGCCGCGCGCAGGGTCGGCGCGGGTGCGGCGTCCGTGGGCTTCGCGGTGGCCGCCGCGCTGCTCGCCCGCCGTGAGGTCGCGCTCGGCGCCCTGGCCGGTGTGCTGTCCGCCGTCACGCTGGTGCTGCTGCCGGCCGGCGCGCTGGTCGCCAGGCTCGGGCGCGGCAATCGGGGCCTGGCGACCGCGCTGCTGGCCACCGCCGGCGGGCTCGGCGTGCTCGCCGCGTGGACGGCCGCCGACGCGTACGTCTGGCCGGGCCCGGCGCGGCTCGCCGCCGTCGCGGGCGCGCTGGTCCTGACGCTGGTGTTCCTCGGACACTTCTCGCCGCTGGGCAAGGGCGGCCTCGTCGGTGCCGTGACCACCGGCGCGCTCACCGTCGGATGGGAGGCGGTCGCCGCCGTACAGGACGAACCGGCCCGGCTCGGCGCGGTCCTGGCCGTCCTCTCCCTGATGCTCCTCGGCCTGCTGCCGCGGCTCGCCCTGATGGCGTCCGGTCTCACCGCGCTCGACGACCGGCGCTCGGCCGGTGCCTCGGTCAGCCGCCACCAGGTGGGTACCGCGCTCGCGGTGACGCACCGCGGGCTGGCCCTGTCGACGACGGTCACCGCGGTATCGGCGGCCGCCGCGGGCTGGCTGCTCACTCTGGCGGCACAGCCGTCCGTGTGGTCCGTGGCGCTCGCCTCGCTCATCGTCGTGGTGCTGATGTCGAAGGCACGGGCCTTCCCGCTGGTCGCCGAGGTCGTCGCGCTCTTCGCCGCCGCGTCGTGCGTCGTCGTACGGCTCGTCGTGGTGTGGATGGAGCACACCGGGGCTGCCGGGCCGCTCGCCGTGCTGTGCGCGGCCGCGGCGCTTCCCCTGCTCGTGCTGGCGGTGCAGTTTCCCGAGCATGTGCGGGTACGCCTGCGGCGCGTGGCCGACCTGGCCGAATCCATCGGCATGGTGGCACTCTTCCCGCTCGCCTTCGGGGTGTTCGGTGTGTACGGGCAGTTGCTCAACCGGTTCTGAGTCGTTTCGCGGGTGCTCCGGGCGGGGCAGCACTTTGGGGGGTGAAGGGCAGGTATGCCGAACGGAGGCGACTGGCAAAGTGATGTGCTGCGGGACCTGAGAGGTCCTCACCAGGTGGCGCGGAGCACAGCCGAGCCGGTCCACAGTGATTCCGCGCCGGGCCCGGGACACCCCGTGGAGGCCGCACAGGAGCCGGCCCCTGCTCACGGGGATGACGCCTCCGGGCGGGCCGGCCACCAGCACCAGGAACGGACACCGCGGGAAGTGGCCGGAGAAACCCCGGCCCCCGCGCCCCGCGGCACTCCGGAAGCCCGCCCCGTCATGGGCGACGGGCCGTCCGTCGCGCTGGGCCGCACGCCGCGGCACGGCGAGTCCGTCACCGCGCGAGCCGTACGCGCCCTGCGCCGTACGCTCTACGCGTCGGCCACCCGTGAGGTCGCCGATGCCACCCGTACCGCCGAACTGCTCCAGCGACCGGTGACGACGGGCCGGCAGATCGCCGTCACCTCCATCCGGGGCGGATCCGGCAAGTCCACGGTCGCCGCGCTGCTCGGCACCGCGTACGCGCACTACCGGCAGGACCCGGTCCTCTTCCTGGAGGCCGACCCGGCGCTCGGCTCGCTGCCGCTGCGACTCGGTGCCGAGACGGTGCGCTGGACCACCGGCGACCTCGCCGACCTGGTCACCCCCGACATGTCGCTGCCCGACGTCACCGGGCATCTGGTGCCGCTCCCCGACAACGCCTGGCTGCTGCCCGCGAGTCGGGGCCAGGTCGGTACGAGCCTGGACAGCCGGACGTACGAGCGGGCGGTGGTCGCGCTGCGCCGCTACTTCGGCGTGATGGTCATCGACTGCGAGACGCTGCCCGCCGAGGTCGGCCGTGTCGCACTCGCCGCGGCCCACAGCCGCGTGCTGACCAGCCCCGCCACGACGGAAGGCGTCAGCAGTACGTACGCGGTGCTCCGGTGGATGCAGGAACTGCCGCGCCGTCTGCTCGCCGGCACCGTCGTCGTTCTCACCGAACTGACGCCCCACCCAGGTATCGACCTCGACGCGGCCACCCGGCAGCTCCGGTCCACCGGGGCAGCCGTCCGCACCCTGCCGTACGACCGCCATCTGGCGTCCGGCGGCCCGCTCCGCACCGCCGCGCTCGCCCACCCCACCAGGAAAGCCGCCGCCCGCCTCGCCGCCGAGGTCTTCCACCTCGCCCAGCAGCGCCACTGAACCGGATGCCGAGCCCGAACGTGAACGACGGACGCCGATGAGTACCCGACTGATCCACCGCCCGGCCAGGACCGTCAAGCCCCCGGCCGCCCCCGAGGCGCGCCTCGTCGAGGCCCCGCCCAACCTCCCGGAGGGCAAGGCGGGCAACGTCGCGATGTCGCTGCTGCCGGTCGCGGGTGTCATGTCGTCCGTGGTGATGATGACCGTCGTACGCAACAGCCGGTTCGCCGCGCTCGGCGCGATCATCCTGGTCGTCACCGTCATCGGCTCGGTCGTGCTCGTCCTCTCGCAGCGCGGCAAGGCCCAGCGCACCCGGCGCACCCAGCGCGAGGCGTACCTCACCTACCTGGAGGACCTGCGCGAGGAGCTCGCCGCCGAGGAGCGCGAGCGGCGCAGCCGCGCCGACGTCCTCGACCCGCCGCCGCCCGCCCTGTACGACGTGGCCCGCGACCCGGCCCGTCTGTGGGAGCGCCGGCGCACCGACCGTGACTTCCTGCGCGTCCGGGCCGGAACCGGCGAGATGCCCGTGCGCGATCTGCGCATCACCCAGCAGGGCTCGTCCGTCCTCACCCCGCCCGACCGCTTCATGCTCAACGAGGCCTCGGCCCTGATGGCCCGCTTCCGTACCGGCACCGATCTCCCGCTCACCGTCCCGCTCGATCGCGTCGGCAACGTCAGTGTCATCGGCCCTCGTGAAGACTGCCTGCGCCTCGCGCGCGCCCTGCTCGTCCAGGCTGCCGCTCTGCACGCCCCCGACGACGTGGGCATGGCGCTCGCCGTGCCCGGCCACCGGCTGGCGGACTGGGAGTGGGCCAAGTGGCTGCCGCACCTGCTCGACGCGGAGCAGTCCGACGGCCCCGTCGCCGCTCGGCGTATCGCACCCTCCACGCCGCAGCTCGCCCGGCAGCTCGGCCCCGAACTGCGCCGGCGCGCCTCGTACGCGGCGGAGGTACGGCGCGGTCTCTCCGGCAAGGACGCCCTGTCCCTGACGTCCCGACTGCTCGTCGTCGCCGACGGACACGGCGCGGACGCCGTCGAACTCCCGCGTCCCGACGAGGCGGTGGACCTGCGGGAGATGGCCGTCACCGTCCTGCACCTGCTCGACCAGCGGGTCCAGGAGCCAGGGCAGGTCAGCGTCCGGATCACCGTCGACGGCGATCAGGTGATCGTCGAGGACCTGCGCGAACCGGAACCGGTCGGTGCGCACGGCACCGTGGACGAGGTGAGCATCCCGTTCGCCGAAGGGCTGGCGCGGATGCTGGCGCCGCTGCGCCTGTCCGCCGAGTCGCTCGTCGACACGCCCCTGTCCGGGCCGGTCGGGTTCGCCGGCCTCCTCGGCATCGACGACGTGGCACGGCTCGACGTCCACAGCCTGTGGGCGCCGCGCGGCGAGCGCGCCTTCCTGCGCGTACCGATCGGCGTCAACGACTCCCACGAGCCGGTCCTGCTGGACCTGAAGGAGTCGTCGGAGCTGGGCATGGGGCCGCACGGCCTGTGCGTCGGCGCCACCGGCTCCGGGAAGTCGGAGCTGCTGCGCACCCTCGTCCTCGCCCTGGCGGCCACGCACCCGCCGGAGGATCTCGCCCTGGTCCTCGTCGACTACAAGGGCGGGGCGACCTTCGCGCCGTTCGCGGACCTGCCGCACGTCGCCGGTGTCATCACCAACCTGGAGAACCAGGCCGGCCTGGTCGAACGCGTCCACGCCTCGCTCGCCGGCGAGGTCAAGCGCCGCCAGCAGCTCCTCAAGGACGCCGGCAACATCGCCGACATCGGCGACTACGCGGCCCTGCGCGGCAGTCGGCGGCCCGACCTGGACCCGCTGCCGCATCTGTTCGTCGTCATCGACGAGTTCGGCGAACTGCTCACGGCCAGGCCGGACTTCATCGACCTGTTCCTGTCCATAGGACGCATCGGCCGCTCCATCGGCGTCCACCTGCTGCTCTCCAGCCAGCGCATCGAGGGCGGCAACCTCAAAGGGCTGGACACCTATCTCTCGTACCGGCTCGGCCTGCGCACCTTCTCCGCCGACGAGTCCCGTACGGTCCTGGACACCACGGACGCCTTCCACCTGCCGCCGCTGCCCGGTTTCGGCTACCTCAAGGTCGACACCAGCCACTACGACCGCTTCAAGGCGAGCTATGTGTCGGGCCCCTACCGAGGCCCCGTACCCCGCTCGGACGAGGAGACCACCGGGCCCCGCGTCCTCCGCTACGAAGCCTTCAACACCACGGGGGACGGGCAGGGCACGGACGTGGAGGAACCGGCCGTACGCCGCCGTGAGTCCGGGCCGACCGAGCTGAGCGTCATGGTCGGGCAGTTGGCGGAGGCCCCCGGCACGGTACGCCGGATCTGGCTGCCGCCGCTGCCCGGCGCGATCGCCCTGGACACCGTCGCCGGGCCGCTGGACGTGGGTCGGCGCGGGCTCCAGCTCCTGGACACAAGAGGCCGCGCGACGGCAGGAGTCGCGAAAGGCTCCTCGGCGGACGCCAGGCGGGAGGCGGGCCCGGACCGGTCCCCGCTCCGGGTGCCGCTCGGCCTGCTCGACGACCCGGCCAGACAGTGGCAGGGCCAGTGGTACCTGGACCTCACCGTGGCCGGCGGCCACGCCGCGCTCATCGGCGGCCCGCAGTCCGGCAAGACCACTTTCCTGCGCACCTTCGTCCTCTCGCTCGCACTGACCCACACCCCTCAGGAGGTCGGCGTCTACGGGCTCGACCTGGTCGGCGGCGGCCTCCAGGCTCTCTCGGCCCTGCCGCACGTCGGCGGTGTCGCGGGACGGGCCGACCGGGAACGCGCGGCACGGACCGTCGAAGAGGTACGGAACATGCTCACGGCCCGCGAAGACCTCTTCCGTGAGCACGGCATCGACTCCCTCGACCAGCTCCGTTCCCTGCACGCCGCGGGCCGGCTGCCCGAGCTGGCCTCCGCCGAGATCGTGCTGGTCATCGACGGATTCGGCGGTCTCCGCGACGACTTCGAGGAACTGTACGACGACGTCGCCGACATCCTCAGGCGCGGCGGCGGCTACGGCGTCCACGTCGTCGCCGCCATGCTCCGCTGGAACGACGCGCGCATCGCCGTGCAGTCGAACTTCGGCACGCGCGTCGAGCTGCGGCTGAACGATCCCGGCGAATCCTGCATCGACCACAAGCTCGCCGCCACCCTCTCGCCGGACGAGCCCGGCCGCGTCCTCACCGACGGACGGCTCTTCGCACAGGTCGCGCTGCCCCGTACGGACGGCATCGCCGACGCCGCGGATCTGGGCGCGGTCCTGGAGCGGACGGCCCGCACGGTCCGCGCGTCCTGGAGCGGCGAGGTCGCCCAGCCGGTACGGGTCCTCCCGCACCTCCTGGAGCCCCGCCTCCTGCCGGGCCCGGCAGCCGAACCCACGCGGGTACCGATCGGCCTGGACCAGACGGCACTCGAACCCGTCCTGCTCGACCTGTTCGCCCACGACCAGCACCTGCTGGTCCTCGGCGACAGCGAGTGCGGCAAGACGAACCTCCTGAAGGCCGTCGCCGGCGGCCTCGTCGACCGCTATGGCGAGGACGAACTGGTCTTCGCCGTCATGGACCCGCGACGCGGCCTGCGCGGCGCGATTCCCGAAGAGTTCAACGGCGGCTACGCGTACAACGCCAAACTGTGCGCGGGCCTCGCCAACGGCATCGCGACCGTACTGGAGCAGCGGCTGCCCGACGACACCGCACGCCTGGAGGAGCTGGAACCCGGCAGCTGGGGCGGCGGCCCGCGGATCGTGGTCCTCGTGGACGACTACGACGTCCTGACCACCGCGGGCCAGGCGCCACTGGCTCCGTTCCTGCCCTACATCCCCGCCGCTGCGGACATCGGACTCCACTTCGTCCTGACGCGCCGCGTGGCAGGCGCCTCACGCGGCATGTACGAGCCCCTCGTGCAGAGCCTGCGCGAATCGGGGGCCGCGGCGCTCCTCATGGCGGGCGACCGCGGCGAGGGGCAGTTGTTCCCCGGCCTGTACGCCTCCCAGCAGCCCGCCGGCCGCGGCGTACTCGTCCGCAGGGGGAGGCCCGACCGCCTCATCCAGACCGTGCACTCCCCCGCGTGATCCGCCGGACGGCTCTCCCGACGCCCGCGGACCACCCGGCCCGCAGCAGACCAGCCCGAACCACGAAGGACCGGACGACCCCATGACCAAGGACGTCATCGCCCTCACGGAGCGCATGCCCGACCCCTGGAGCCTGCTCGCCGGCCTGCTCTCCGGGGGCACCGACAAGCTCCTCGACACGACGGGAGAGGGCGCGGTCCTGCGCCTCTGCGACCCGGAGGGGCGCCCGCTCGTCTCGGTGGAGGCGCCCCTGCTCATACAGGTCGACGGCGAGGCCGAGCGGCTGCTCGGTGCCCCGGCGCCGTCGCTTCCCTACTGGTGGACGGAGGCCCGTGCCACCACCGGCGTCGAACAGGCCGAGCGGCTCGCGGGTACGTTCGCGGCCCGGCTGGCCTCGTTGTCCGGCGGCACCGCCTGGCCTCCGGAGGCCGCGCGCAGCCTGGCCGTGGTGCCGGCCGACGGCATGGGTGTCGTCCCCGCACCCGCCACCGCCCAGCCCGCCGTCGACGTCCTCACGGACACGGTCGCCGTCGTGATCCAGGACAGACCGGTCGTCGCCATGACCGCCTGGCTCTCCGACGCCTTCCGTTCCGCCGCCCGCGCCGAGCTGGGGCTCCAGATCGTCACCCCGGCGGGCACCACCCTCTCGCCCGCCGTCCGGGACAACCTCGGCACCTGGCCGTCACGCTGGGTCGTGCGGGACGAACGGGACGGCTACTACGACGGGCTGACCGGGGCCGTACTGCGCTGGCAGGGCCAGATGTTCGCGCCGGTCGCGGCCGCCGACGCGACTCCGGACGACCAGCGCTCCACCGTGGCCGCCGCCTTCCAGGAGGCCGTGCCCACCGGCGAGCGGCAGTTGGCCGTCACCTTCCGCACCGTCCACCCCGCACACGAACGACTGGTACTCGGTGGCGCGCTGGAAGCGGTGTGGCGCGAGCTGACCGGCGGACCTCCCGCCGGTTGGGGAACCGCGGAACCCGCCGGCCTTCCCTGGTCGCCGCGCCACCTGACCGACCTCGCCTACGCCAGAGCGCCCGAGCCCACCTGGGTCGTGGTGGTCGGCAGCCCGGCACGGCCCGGCCTCGCCACGGTG
This sequence comes from Streptomyces sp. NPDC045470, assembly GCF_040646595.1. NCBI lineage: Bacteria > Bacillati > Actinomycetota > Actinomycetes > Kitasatosporales > Streptomycetaceae > Streptomyces > Streptomyces sp. NPDC045470. The sequence continues at coordinate 180,052 of NZ_JBEZAN010000013.1, read as the reverse complement.
CGCGTCAGCCGGACCAGGGCGGGCGTGGAGGAAGACGTCAGGCTGATGTTCGGCTACGGGGCGGTCGAGGAGCCGCCGGTCGAGTCCGTGCCCCGGGTCGCGGAAGAGCTGGCCACCCGGCACGGCCTCCGGTCGATGCTCGTACAGATCCGCAAGGCCCGCCGCGACCTCGCGGTGCCGCCCCGTTTCGAAGGTCCGGGCGTACCCGTGGCGTTCGTGCTCGGCGCGGGCGAGGTCCATCGGATGCCCGGTGACCGCGCTCTGCGTACCCCGCTGGCCGAAGCGCCGGTCCGCCTCGGCCCGAAGACCAGGCCCGCGCTGTACTACCCGCTGCCCGGTGACCCGTCGGACCTGTCGGGCTGGCGGGATTTCGAGCGCCTGATGAGCCATCTGAAAGGGGGCGGAGAGCGGATCTGAGAGGCGTCCGCGAGGTGTCCGAGGGGCGTGTGACGTCTGGACGTCATGGGTGTGTCACAGCGTCGGATTACGGATTGCACCAGTGATATCCGAGTTGATAGAGATGAACCACATGTGAATGTCACGTCTGGCAGGGGGGCCCGATGAAGTTCGACATGGGGGCGCAGACGCTCTCGACCCTGAGGTCACAGTCCCAGGGTTCGGGTTCGGAGCTGGGGGCTCTGATCCATCAGCTCGTGCAGGCGGCACAGCCGCTGGAGAGCAAGTTCAACGGATCGGGCAAGGCGGCGTTCGACTCGTTCAAGTCGCGCGCCGACGAGATCACGGCTGCCCTGAACAGCGCGCTGTCCGCGATCGTCGGCGGCCAGTCGGGCATGGAGTCGGCGTTCGGCTCCGGTGACCAGGAGCAGGCCGACAACGCACGGTCGCAGATGGCGGCCGCGAACTTCGACGCGGCGCGCTTCTCCGGCCGCTGACGGCCGACTGCCGAAGAAGGAACCGGAAACCTCAGGGGGGAGATCGTCATGGCTGCCGGCATGGACCGCCGTTCGTACGACACGGGTGCCTCGGCGGAGGCACAGGGCAACATCCAGGCCGTGATCGCGCGCCTGGAACAGGTGATCACGGAACGCGACGCGCAGGTGAAGGCCGCGATGGCCGACTTCACGGCGGACGGTGTCGCGGACGAGTACCACGGCAAGGAACTGCGCTGGAACCGGGCGTCCCAGGAGGTCAGGAGCATCATCCAGCTCCTGCGCACGACGCTGGAGAAGAACGACGGGACCGCGCACCAGACGCTCGCCCGCGCGAAGGCCGCGGTCGACAACATCGGCTGAGCCGGCTCGGCGCGTCAGACACACCTCTCCGTGACGCGCCGACGGATGGAGAGTCACGGGGGTGACGGCGCCGCCGCACGGCACGTGCGGGCGGCGCTACAGTTTTGCAGCCAGGGGGGCATACATGGCGTCATGGGACATTCAGCCGCAGGGGGTCCAAGGCCAGTTGAAGGTCGTCGGCGCGCATGCCGAAGATCTGGGTAAGGCCCTCACCACGCTGCTCAAGGACCTCCAGGAGGCGGCCCGGGTGGCCGGCACGGCCGTGCCGGGTTCGCAGGCCACGACGCTGCCGGGCGGGGCACCGGTACTGACGACGGCCAAGCCGGTGGGGCCGGTCGCCCCCGACAGACTGCCGCAGAAGGCGACGGGGCCGGTCGCTGCCGCACTGGTCGAGTACGCGTCCCGGCGCCAGGAGGACATCAAGGCGATGGCCGATCGTGTCCAGGCCGCCGTCCTGGGCGCCGCCCAGGCCACCAACGAGTACGTCGAAGGCGACCTGGAAGCGGCCAGGAACGCCCAGGCCGCCGCCCGGGCCGTGCGGCTGGACGCGCTGAAGACCTTCGGGGGGAAGCAGTGAGCAACGCGCCGGTCGACCCGGCCGAGGTGCCGGTTTACACCGGTGACCTGGACAGCCTCCAGGCCAAGGTGACGTCGCTGGCCCAGGGCGGCACCAAGGTCAAGACCGTCGGCTCGGACGTCCACACGTCCTTCGCCGGCCTGTCCGCCTTCTACAAGGCACCCGAGGCCGAGCAGTTGTTCGCCGTGACCGAACCGGTGGCGCGCACAGCACGGGCCCTCGGCGACGACATGCAGACCGTCTCCAAGGCCCTGGGCACCTACGCCCAGGAGATCACCCCGCTGGTCGACCAGTTGAATCGGCTCAAGCAGGAAGCCGCCGACTTCCGCGCCAAGGACGCCGCCGACGACGACTGGGACGAGGACGGCGATCTGATCGAGGAGAACCTCGCCCGCCGTAACAAGATCGCCGAAGTCTGGACCGCCTTCCAGGCCGCCGAACGCGACTGCCACGCGAAGATCGTCGCCCTGGTGGGCGGCACCGCCCTCAGGACGAACGACGGGACCAACCAGAAGGGCATGTACGGCTACGACGCCGAAGCCCTCAAACAGTCCAAGAGCCTGCCCTGGGGGGACGCGGTCGAGGAGTCGGTCCCCGCCTGGCAGGTGTGGGAGCACGTCTACGACTTCGGCAAGGGAGTCATCGTCGACGGCCTGTGGGGCACCGTCAGGGGCCTGGGCACCCTGGTCGGCGTCGACGGCTGGGACGCCGCCGGCGAAGCATGGGTCAACCTGGCCAAGCTCTCCACCGCCGTCACCATCGCCGCCGTCCCCGGCCTGGGCGCCGCCTACCTGACCGTCCCCGGCAACATGCTCCCGTCCTGGCTACGGGACTCGCGGAAGGCGATGGTCGAGACCGGCAAGGCCATGCTGGCCTGGGACCAGTGGGGCACGAACAACTCCCGCGCCGCGGGCGCCGTCACCTTCAACGTCCTCACCGCCCTCGTCACCCGCGGCGGCGGCGCGGCCGTATCGGGCGCCGGCAAAGCCGGAACTGCCGCCAAGGCCCTCTCCTTCGCCGGCAAGGTGGGCCAGGTCATCGACCCGATGACGTACGCCTTCAAGGGCGCGGGGGCGGGCGTGTCCAAGATCGGCGACGTACTGTCCCACCTCAAGAACCTGCGCGGCCTCGACCTCCCGAAGTTCCCGCAGAACACCGTCGCCCTCCCGGACGGCGCCCACCTGACCGCCGACGGCACCATCCGCCTCCCCACGGGCCAGAAGATCCCGGAAGGCTTCACCAGACTCCCCGACGGCACCGTGCAGCCCCCGGCCCATGTCACCCTCCTCCCCCCGGGCACCGTCCGCCTCCCCACCGACGGCCCACCCCGCTTCCTGGCCGAAGACGGCACCATCCACAGACCGGACGGCACCGTCGAACACCACGCACAGACAGCCCCCAGAGACATCACGTCCAAACCGACGGACGGCGCGGACGTGCCCCGGGTCGATTCTCCGAGCCATCGGGAACAGCCGGCGATGGCAGGTGTCGGTGGGCGGGGTGATGAGGTTGCGCGGGTGGGGTCGGAGGTTTCGGGTCCGACGGAAGCCGAGGGCCGGGCCGGCCATGGCGGCAATGCAGGCGACTCCATTCCCCCGAGCCGTGCGGGTAGCCATGGGGCCCCAGGCAACAACGCAGGTGAACACATGCCCGCTGACAACCTGGGCCACAACTCGACCGAGGGCAAGGCCGGAGGGAACCACCTCAAGGACAACGGCGATTCCACGAGCGGAGGACACGGACCCGGAAACGCTCAGGATTCCCCGCCCCGGGAAAGTCACGGGGCCCGGCCGGCCAGCGGACACGACAGTTCGGCGTCGTCGGACACCGGCTTCGGGAGCAGCGGTGGGCCTGGTGGTGGCAGTCACGGAGGTACCCACGGCCCCGGCGTCCCTGACGGTCTGCCTCCTGTGCACCTGGAGGGTGACCGCGTAGCGCAACAGCCCATCGGCAAGATGGCTCCCGAGCAGGAGGAAGCCGTGACGACGGCCCTGACGGAGTCGAAGGTGCCGCCGGTGGACCAGGAGCGCATGTTGACCCAGCTCCGGAAGTCGGGGTACGGAAGCGCTGTCGCCGAGCACATCGCCAGTGGACGATTTGCTGGTTTCCCTGGTTACAAGGACCTTATTTATCAGGTGAAGCAGAATGACATGCTGCCGGCTGTCCATCAAGCGCTGGAGCACGCAGCCGAACTGCAAGCCAAGAGCGTGGAAAACATCGGATTCGAACTAAAAATACCGGATCAGAAACTTGACTTGGACGTCCTGGTAAGGTCCGAGAACGGAATCGAATACGGCGCCCAACTCAAGGACGTACAGAGCACCAGTGGAATCAAATCAGCAGTGTCGAAAATTGCAGAAAAACAACTGGCAGGACCCGGCGTAAGAACCAAGGTGGCGATTCTCGACATCAACGACATCAAGGGTTCACTGACCGATCGCATCCTGAGGAACATCCAGAGGGCCGCAGACCGGACCAACGCCTACTTCGAGCTACGATTCATCGACGGCTCATTGACCGTCTTCCCGACCAATGCGAACAAACCGTGAGGAACCCGAATTGTCGACTCTGATGCGAGCACCGAGGGAAGTCGGTTCGTGGTTCTGGGACCTTGAGGACGTGATGGCGCCAGGGTTGGAAACAGCCCTGCACACGGCGGCTCGCATGTCTGCCCTCCTGCAAGAGAACAACTTGTTGGAGCCTGCGTCACTGGAATGGTCCTGGTTTGAGGTAGGCAAGGGAGGGCTGGGAATTCACAGCCGCCTCGACATCGTCGGGCGCTCTTTGAACGACGCCGAGATCGCCGAACAGGCACGACAGTGTCAGCCGGTCGGCTACCCTGCAGCCGAGATGTCCGCGATCTTGGTGGCAGGCTCAGGCTCATGGGTGGATTCTGAAGGAAACTGGCATAGCGAACCTCGTCTGGTCGAACTCACCGTATCTCCAGACCCGGTCGGTCCCTTCGCGGGACTCTCCGTGCACCACGATGTCTGGAGCCCGTGCGACTTTCGAGGGAACCCCCACCCAGCGGTGCAAGCCCGCAATGCCCCTCGCCTGGCAGCAGCGCTGCGCGGGCTTGACAGTTTGCTGGGCATCGAGGCCGAGCCTGGCGAGCCCACCTACTTCGGGACCACAGAGAAGTACGGAATCAAGGCTCCCGACATCATTGACGGACTCGGCCCCGATCTGACCGACCTGCTCTGACGGGACCCGATCAGTCACCGAAGAGAAATTCGGTTCGACCGGACAGTCACTGAACCCGTAGAAGCGCTCACGTCACCCTCGCACCGAAGGACAGCCCCCGTCAGAGGCACGACAAAGGGCCAGATCAGACTCCTCTGATCTGGCCCTTTCGCTGAGCCGCCTGGGGGAGTCGAACCCCCGACCTACGCATTACGAGTGCGTCGCTCTGGCCGACTGAGCTAAGGCGGCGTGGTGCGGAGCCCAGTCTACACATCGGATGGGGGTGGTCCGAACCGGGTGGGGGTGGGGTCAGGTGCAGTGTTTGTCGGGGGGTGGGGGTGTGCCTTCGAGGAGGTAGGTGTTGATGGTGGTGTCGATGCAGTCGCTGCCGCGGCCGTAGGCGGTGTGGCCGTCGCCCTCGTAGGTGAGGAGGGTGGCCGAGGAGAGCTGGGAGGCCAGGGAGCGGGCCCAGGGGTACGGGGTGGCCGGGTCGCGGGTGGTGCCGACGACCAGGATCGGGGCGGCGCCCTCGGCGGTGATGCGGTGGGGCTCGCCGGTGGGTTCGACCGGCCAGTACGCGCAGTTCAGGGCGGCCCAGGCGAAGCTTTCGCCGAAGACCGGGGATGCCTTGCGGAAGGCGGGCAGGGCGGCGCGTACCTCGTCGGGGCCGGAGAAGGCGCCGGGGAGGTCGAGGCAGTTCACGGCGGGGTTGGCGAACATCTGGTTGGCGTAGGTGCCGTCGGGGTCGCGTTCGTAATAGGAGTCGGAGAGGGCGAGCAGGCCGCGGCCGTCGCCCTTCTGGGCCTGGGCGAGGTATTCGCGCAGCACCGGCCAGGCGCCCTCGTCGTACATGGCGGCCGTCACGCCGCTGGTGGCGAGGGACTCGGTGAGGGTGCGGGGGCTGCCGGTGGGGGCGGGACGGGCGTCGAGCTGTTTGAAGAGGGCGCTCAGGCGGCGGCCCGCTTCTTCGGGGCCGCCGGTACCCAGGGGGCAGTCGCGTTGCTTGGCGCAGTCCTTGGCGAATGCGGTGAAGGCGGTGTTGAAGCCGGCGGTCTGGTCGCGGTTCATCGTCCGGGCCGGCAGGGAGGGGTCCGTCGCGCCGTCGAGTACGAGGCGGCCGACGCGGGAGGGGAAGAGGCCGGCGTAGGTCGCGCCGAGGAAGGTCCCGTAGGAGGCGCCGACGTAGGTGAGCTTGTCGTCACCGAGGGCGGCGCGCAGGACGTCCATGTCTCGGGCCGATTCGACGGTCGAGACATGGCCGAGGCGGGCTCCGGTGCGGGCGCGGCATCCCCGGCTGAAGTCGCGCTGGGCGCTGGTGAGGCGGTCGACCTCGGCGTCCGAGTCGGGGGTCTGGTCGACGCGGGTGTACTCGTCCATCTCGGATTTGGACAGGCAGGTGACCGGCTCGCTGCGGGCCACGCCGCGCGGGTCCACGGCGACCATGTCGTACCGGGCCCGGACGGCGTCGGGCTGCGGCGCGTACTGCTGGAGGTAGTCGATCGCCGAGCCGCCCGGACCGCCCGGGTTGACCATGAGGGAACCGATGCGGCTGCCCGGGCCGGTGGCCTTCTTGCGGGAGACGGCCAGCTTCAGGTCGGTGGCGGTGCTGGGCTTCGCGTAGTCGAGAGGGGCCTTCATCGTCGTGCACTCGAAGCCGACGATGCCGCACTCACGCCAGGTGAGTTTCTGGTCGTAATACGGCCGGAGGGCGGCCGGGACGGCGGTGGGGAGGGGCTTGAGGGTGGCCGTCGCCGCGTCGGGCATGGCTTCGGCGGAGCCCGTACGGCCGTTCGTCGGCTGCCCGGAGGCAGCGGCGCCGGGTGAGGAATCCCCCGAGGAGCAACCGGAGACGAGCAGCACGGTGGCGGTCAGGACGGTACCGGCGGTGCGGAGCAGGCGGCTGGTGGCCATGGGCGGTCCCTCGGTCCCTGGGGAGAGGAAGGGCGGAAGGGGGTGGGAGTGGGGTGGGAGGGGCGGGGCGGAATTGGTGGAGTGGAGAGGTGGAGGTGGTGGGAGGTGGTGGGAGGTGGTGGGAGGTGCTTTGGGGGGTGTCGCGTCGACCTCGGTGGTGGACGGAGCGTATCCGGGTCGGGACGTTCCGTGGGGGTGAGTGGGTACGCTCGTACGGGTGAGGGGTGTGTCCCGGAAGGGACCGGTGGGCCTCAGCCCTCGCGGAGGGCCGCTGTCATCGCCTCGACGGCCAGGAGGGGCGCCACATTGCGGTCGAGGGCCTGGCGGCAGGCGATGACCGCCTCTATCCGGCGCAGGGTGCGCTCCGGGGACGAGGAGGAGGCGATACGCCGGATGCTGTCGCGGACCTCGTCGTTGGCGAGCGGGACCGTGGCGCCCAGTTGGACGGCCAGGACGTCGCGGTAGAAGCCGGTGAGGTCGGTCAGGGCGAGGTCGAGACTGTCGCGCTGGGTACGGGTGGAGCGGCGCTTCTGCTTGTCCTGGAGTTCCTTCATGGCGCCCGCCGTACCGCGCGGCAGCCGGCCGCCCGTGCCGGCCGCGGCACCGAGGGCGGCGCGCAGCTCCTCCGTCTCCTTGGTGTCGACGTCCTCCGCGACCTGCTTGGCGTCCTCCGACGCCGCGTCGATCAGTTCCTGGGCGCCCTTGAGGCAGCCGCCGATGTCGTCGACGCGCAGGGGCAGCTTGAGGACGGCGTCACGGCGGGCGCGGGCGCGCTCGTCGGTGGCCAGGCGGCGGGCCCGGCCGATGTGTCCTTGGGTGGCACGGGCGGCGGCCGCCGCGGCGTCCGGGTCGATGCCGTCCCGGCGGATCAGGACGTCGGCGACGGCGGCCACCGGCGGCGTGCGCAGGGTGACGTGCCGGCAGCGGGAGCGGATCGTGGGCAGGACATCCTCGATGGAGGGGGCGCACAGCAGCCAGACCGTACGGGGGGCGGGCTCCTCGACGGCCTTGAGGAGTACGTTGCCCGCGCCCTCGGTGAGGCGGTCGGCGTCCTCCAGGACGATGACCTGCCAGCGGCCGCCGGACGGGGACATGGAGGAGCGGCGGACCAGGTCGCGGGTCTCCTTGACGCCGATCGAGAGCAGGTCCGTACGGACCACCTCGACGTCGGCGTGGGTGCCCACCAGGCTCGTGTGGCAGCCGTCGCAGAAGCCGCAGCCGGGGACACCGCCGAGCGCGCGGTCCGGGCTGACGCACTGGAGAGCGGCGGCGAAGGCGCGGGCGGCGGTGGCCCGGCCCGAGCCGGGCGGGCCGGTGAACAGCCAGGCGTGCGTCATCTTGGACGTGCCGGACTGCGCTATGGGGTCCGCGCCGCTCGCGACCGCGCCCTCGGCGGTGACCAGCGCGTCCGCGTCGCGCGCGGCAGCGGCAAGCTGCTCCGTCAGGCGTTCCTGCCCGACCACGTCGTCCCACACAGCCATTTCGCTGCCCGCCGTTCCTGTCCGTCCTGCCCGTGCCGTCACGCCGCCCCGCCGACGCGCGTTCTTCCGCGCCGTCGCGCCGCGCCCCGCGCTCGTTCCATTGTGGGGCCTCCCACTGACAGCGCGGGCGGGGAGGGGAGGAGGAAGGGATGAGGAGAGGGGGTGGGGGGGCGGCGGTTGGTGGTGGGGAAGGGGTGAGCCCCCGGCGTCCGTCAGAAGACGGCTGCCAGGGGCTCACCCTTTTACGGACCCATCATCCGGCCGCCGCCTCAGCCCCGGCGCCCCCGTCGGCCGCGCCCCTGCTGTTCGTCCTCGTCCTCGCGCGGGCCGAGGAGTTCGTCGGCCAGTGTCGGCAGGTCGTCCAGCGGGGTCTCCTCCGCCCAGGCCGGGCGGCGGCGCGGTGCGGGCTGGACCGGTTCGCCGGTGGCCGGGTCGATCTGCGGGAGTTCCCTCGTACGTTCCACGCCGGAGACACCGGAGGCTCCGGACGTGCCCCGCGCGCCCCGCTCCCCCGTACGGCCGTCGTGCTCCTTGCGGAACATCCACTCAGGCACCCGGTCCGCCGGGTCGTCCCCGCGCCGCGCCTCTTCCCGCTGCTGCCAGCCCTGGCCCGCCTCGGGGCGTACGGGCGGCAGCACCGCGGTCTCGTCGGAGGCTCCCGGGGCGTCGTCCCGGTGCTGCGGCAGCACAGCCGTCTCCTCGGCGTCCGAGGCCGCGGACGAACGGGACGACGGCTCCTGCTCCGCTCGGCCGTGCTGCTCCAGCCCCGCCATCGGCGTCTCCGTCGTGGGCGCCTCCGCGGTCTCCGCCGCCCTCACCGCCTCTTCGCGGGCCTTGCGCGCGGCCTCGGCCTCCGCCTCGGCCGCGGCGGCCAGGCGAGCCTGTTCGGCGCGCAGCAGCGCCTCTTCGGCCTTGCGCTGCTTCTCCAGGCGGCGTTCCTCGGCCTCCGCGCGCAGCCGGGCCTCTTCCTCGGCCCGCTTGCGCAGGCGTTCCTGTTCGGCCTGGCGCGCGCGCTCTTCGGCCTCGCGGCGCAGGCGCTCCTCCTCGGCGGCCTGGCGGGCCTCCTCGGCGCGCTTGCGTGCTTCTTCGGCCTGGCGGGCGGCTTCGCGGGCCTTGGCCTCTTCGATCTCGCGGCGCTTGCGCTCTTCCTCCTCGGCGCGGAGCTTGGCGAGCTGCTCCTGCCGTTCGCGCTCCTTGCGCTCCTCCTCGGCCTTGCGCGCGGCCTCTTCCTCGGCCTTGCGCCGGGCTTCCTCCTCGGCGGCCTTGCGGGCCTCTTCCTGGGCCTTGACCTCGGCCTCGGACAGCGGCAGCACCTGGTCGAGGCGGTGGCGTACGACGGTGGTGACGTCCTCCGGCTCCTGGCCGGCGTCCACGACCAGGTAGCGCGCCGGGTCGGCGGCGGCCAGGGTCAGGAAGCCGGAGCGGACGCGCTGGTGGAACTCGGCCGGCTCGGACTCCATCCGGTCCGGTGCCTCGGTGAAGCGCTCGCGGGCGGTCTCCGGGGAGACGTCGAGGAGCACGGTCAGGTGCGGTACGAGGCCGTCGGTGGCCCAGCGGGAGATGCGGGCGATCTCGGTGGGGGCGAGGTTGCGGCCCGCGCCCTGGTAGGCGACGGAGGAGTCGATGTAGCGGTCGGTGATGACGACCGCGCCACGTTCGAGGGCGGGGCGGATCACGCTGTTGACGTGTTCGGCGCGGTCGGCGGCGAACATCAGGGCCTCGGCGCGGTCGGAGAGGCCCGAGGTGGACACGTCCAGGATGATCGAGCGCAGCCGCTTGCCGATGGCGGTGGCGCCGGGCTCGCGGGTCACCACGACCTCGTGCCCCTTGCCGCGGATCCATGCGGCGAGCGCCTCGACCTGGGTCGACTTCCCGGCGCCGTCGCCGCCCTCCAGGGCGATGAAGAAGCCGGTGGGGGCCGGGGCCTGGTCCGGGTCGCCGCCGCGCAGTGCCTCGCGCAGGTCGCGGCCGAGGGGGACGCCCTGCCGGTCGTCGACCTTGCCGAGCACCCATGCGGCGACCGGCAGCAGCAGCGCGCCGACCAGCATCAGGGTGAAGGCCGCGCCGCCGTGCGAGAAGACGTTCTTGTCGCCCGCCAGGTGGTGCGGGCCGATGGCCCCGGCGAGCAGCGGCGCCACGATGACGGCCAGCGCGACGACGAGCCGGACGACCGCGTGCAGGTGATCGGTCGTCCGGGCCGAGCGGGAGGCTTCGGTCTCCTGGTCCAGGAGCGTGTGGCCGGTGTTGGCCGCGACGCCCGCCGCCACTCCGGCCAGCAGCATCAGCAGCACGACCGTCGTGGTGTCCGGGACCAGCCCGGCCGCCAGCAGGGCCAGGCCCGTGACGGCCACGGCGAGGGCCAGCAGACGGCGCCGGGACAGCGCGGGCAGCACCTTGCGGGCGCCGCGGATGCCCGCGACCGGGCCGGCGCTCAGGCCGAGGACCAGCAGTCCGAAGGCGACCGGTCCGCCGCCGAGGTCACCGGCGTGCAGGACGGCGACGGAGACGGCCGAGGCGATCGCGCCGGCCACCGCCGCGCAGGCCAGAACCAACAGCGGTACGGCGTTCGTACGGCCGCGGTCGACACCGCCGTCACCCTTGGGGCGGCGCAGGCCCTCCAGGGGGGAGCGCGGGCGCGGTGTCTGCGTACCGGGAAGTTCGAGGAAGTACAGGATCGAGACGGAGGCGGCGAAGAGGCCGGAGGCCACGTACGAGGCGAGCGCGGCCTGGTGGTCGGCGAACCAGCCGATGCCGTTGGCCAGCAGCCTGCTGACCAGCGCGACGACGATCAGGCCCGCGGCGGCCAGCGGCAGCGAGACGAAGGCGGTGCGCAGCGACAGGCGGCGCAGCGCGTCCAGGTTGTCCGGCAGCGGGCGGACGGACGGTCCTTCGGCCCGGTCCCCCCGGTCGGACGGGGCCGGGGCCGGGGGTGGCGCGGGGAGCAGTCCGGGCGCCGCGCTCTCCCGCGCGACGGTCCAGAAGCGCTCGGCCACGCCGCCGACGAAGACCGTCACCAGCAGCCAGATCAGCGCGGTGTCAGGGGTCCAGTCGATCCACAGCGGGGCCACGACCAGCAGCGCCAGCCGCACCCCGTCCGCGCCGATCATGGTCCAGCGGCGGTCCAGCGGTCCGGACGGCGCGGTCAGCGCGGACAGCGGGCCCAGCAGCACCGCCCCGGAGAGCAGGGTGGCCAGCATCCGGGCCGCGAAGACGGCGGCGACGGCCAGGGCCGCGCCGCGGTAGCCGCCGCCGAAGGCCGCCTGGCCGCCGAAGGGTACGTACACCGCCGCTTGCAGCGTCAGCAGTACGAGCACCAACAGGGCTAGGGCATCGCCGATCGCCCCGACGAACTGTGCGCTCCAGAGCCGCTTCAGTGGGGGGAAGCGGAGCAGGGCTCGCACGGCGCGCTCGCGGGAGTCCGCGACGAGGGCGCCGGATGTGGGGGTCACGACCGTAGGGAGCTCGGCACGCGTCATCCCGCCAGCCTATCGGCCGGATATGACAGGTCCAGCGTCCACCCGAACACACGGGCGGGTGGGTTCAGTCCTCCAGCAGCATGTCGTCGAAGATCTCGATCACCACGATGACGAGCAGCCCGTGCGCGACGACGTACTCGATGAGGAGTCCCGGCGCCACCTGGACCCTGCGGTCGTCCCGTGCGTGCCGACCGGCACCGTCGCCTTGTGGTACGGGTCGAGCGTCAGCTTGGCCGGCCCGCGTTCGAGCAGGTCACGCCGCTCGGGAGCCATGACGTCCGCCGTCGCCTTCGCCTCGACGGTGCAGGTGACGCGGTACGTCAACGTGCTCCCCCTCAGTCCTCCACGCTCTCGGCCGCCGCCTTCTTCGCCGTCGCGGCCGCAGCCGTGGTCTTCTTGGCGGCGGTCGTCTTCTTCGCCGTCGTGGTCTTCTTCGCGGCCGTCGTCTTCTTCGCGGCCGTCTTCTTCGCCGGGGCCTTCTTCGCGGCGGTCTTCTTCGCCGTCGCCTTCTTGGCCGGGGCCTTCTTGGCGGTCTTCTTCTTCGCCGGGCCCTTGGCGCGCTTCTCGGCGAGCAGCTCGTACCCGCGCTCCGGCGTGATCGTCTCGACGTCGTCGTCCCGCCGCAGCGTCGCGTTGGTCTCGCCGTCGGTGACGTACGGGCCGAAGCGGCCGTCCTTGACGACCACGGGGCGCTCGCTGACCGGGTCGGTGCCCAGCTCCTTCAGCGGCGGCTTGGCGGCGGCCCGGCCGCGCTGCTTGGGCTGCGCGTAGATGGCGAGGGCCTGCTCCAGCGTGATGTTGAAGATCTGGTCCTCGCTCTCCAGGGAGCGCGAGTCGGTGCCCTTCTTCAGGTACGGGCCGTAGCGGCCGTTCTGCGCGGTGATCTCGACGCCCTCGGGGTCCTTGCCGACGACGCGCGGCAGCGACATCAGCTTGAGGGCGTCGGCGAGGGTGACGGTGTCCAGGGACATCGACTTGAAGAGCGAGGCGGTGCGCGGCTTGACCGCGTTCTTGCCGGTCTTCGGGGTGCCCTCGGGCAGGATCTCGGTGACGTACGGGCCGTAGCGGCCGTCCTTGGCGACGATCTGGTTGCCGCTGTGCGGGTCCATGCCCAGCTCGAAGTCGCCGCTCGGCTTGGCGAGCAGCTCCTCCGCGTACGCGACGGTCAGCTCGTCGGGCGCCAGGTCCTCCGGCACGTCGGCGCGCTGGTGGCCCTCGGCGTCCTTCTCGCCGCGCTCCACGTACGGGCCGTAGCGGCCGACGCGCAGCATGATGCCGTCGCCGACCGGGAAGGAGGAGATCTCGCGGGCGTCGATCGCGCCGAGGTCGGTGACCAGTTCCTTCAGGCCTCCGAGGTGGTCGCCGTCGCCGTTGCCCGCCTCGGAGGCGGCGCCGGCCGCCTCGCCCTCGCCGAAGTAGAAGCGGCGCAGCCACGGCACGGACTGGGCCTCACCGCGCGCGATGCGGTCGAGGTCGTCCTCCATCTTGGCGGTGAAGTCGTAGTCGACGAGCCGCCCGAAGTGCTTCTCCAAGAGGTTGACCACGGCGAAGCTCAGGAAGGACGGCACCAGGGCGGTGCCCTTCTTGAAGACGTAGCCGCGGTCCAGGATGGTGCCGATGATCGACGCGTACGTCGACGGGCGGCCGATCTCGCGCTCTTCCAGCTCCTTGACCAGCGTCGCCTCGGTGTAGCGGGCCGGGGGCTTGGTGGCGTGGCCGTCCGCGGTGATCTCCCGCGCGGTCAGCGGGTCGCCCTCGGCGACCTGCGGCAGCCGCCGCTCGCGGTCGTCCAGCTCGGCGTTCGGGTCGTCGGCGCCTTCCACGTACGCCTTGAGGAAGCCGTGGAAGGTGATGGTCTTGCCGGAGGCGCTGAACTCGGCGTCCCGGCCGTCGGCCGTCCGGCCGCCGATCTTGACGGTGACGGAGTTGCCGGTGGCGTCCTTCATCTGGGAGGCGACGGTGCGCTTCCAGATCAGCTCGTACAGCCTGAACTGATCACCGGTCAGGCCGGTCTCCGCCGGGGTGCGGAAACGATCACCCGAAGGCCGGATCGCCTCGTGCGCCTCCTGCGCGTTCTTGACCTTGCCCGCGTACGAGCGCGGCTTGTCCGGCAGGTACGCGGCGCCGTAAAGCTGCGTGACCTGGGCGCGGGCCGCGGAGATCGCGGTGTCCGAGAGCGTCGTGGAGTCCGTACGCATATAGGTGATGAAGCCGTTCTCGTACAGCTTCTGCGCCACCTGCATGGTGGACTTCGCGCCGAAGCCCAGCTTGCGGCTGGCCTCCTGCTGGAGCGTGGTCGTACGGAACGGGGCGTACGGGGAGCGGCGGTACGGCTTGGACTCGACCGAGCGGACCGCGAAGTCGGTGTTCTCCAGGGCGGCGGCCAGCGCGCGGGCGTTGGTCTCGTCCAGGTGGAGGACGTCGGCGTTCTTCAACTGCCCGTTGGCGCCGAAGTCGCGGCCCTGGGCGACGCGGCGGCCGTCGACCGTGGACAGGCGGGCGGCCAGGGTGGACGGGTCGCTGGTGTCGCCCTCGCGGCCCGTGGAGAACGTGCCGGTCAGGTCCCAGTACTCGGCGGAGCGGAAGGCGATGCGCTCGCGCTCCCGCTCGACGACGAGGCGGGTGGCCACCGACTGCACCCGGCCGGCCGACAGGCGCGGCATGACCTTCTTCCACAGGACCGGCGAGACCTCGTAGCCGTAGAGGCGGTCGAGGATGCGGCGGGTCTCCTGGGCGTCGACCAGCTTCTGGTTCAGCTCGCGCGGGTTGGCGACGGCGGCCCGGATCGCGTCCTTGGTGATCTCGTGGAAGACCATCCGGTGGACCGGGACCTTGGGCTTGAGGATCTCCTGGAGGTGCCAGGCGATGGCCTCGCCCTCGCGGTCCTCATCGGTGGCGAGGAAGAGTTCGTCGGACTCGGCCAGCAGCTCCTTGAGCTTCTTGACCTGGTCCTTCTTGTCACTGTTGACGACGTAGATCGGCTGGAAGTCGGCGTCGACGTTCACGCCGAGACGGGCCCAGGGCTCGCCCTTGTACTTCGCCGGGACCTCCGCCGCGCCGTTCGGGAGGTCGCGGATGTGCCCGACGCTGGCCTCGACCACGTAGCCGGGGCCGAGGTAGCCCTTGATCGTCTTCGCCTTGGCAGGCGACTCGACGATGACGAGTCGGCGGCCGCCGCCCTGTGCGGTCTCGCTGGTCGGGGACAACTTCGCTCTTCTCTCCGGTCGACGCTGGGGGTAACCCCCCGGGCCGGAGCTCTGGGGGACACTGCGGTGACGCTTGACGCTGCGGAGTGTGACGGTACATCCCGCCCTCGTGTCAAACGGAAAAACCCCGCAACGCCACTCGAACGGTAACCCGACTACATGCCTTCATGCCGCCCGGACCGGACACGGGCCGGTGCCGGACCCGGCTCCGGGCCGGTCGGCCGGGGGCTGCGGACTGGGGGCTGCGGGGTTACGGGCTGCGCGGACAGGACGGCCGGTGGCCGTATCCGTTCTCACCCCGTACTGTCCCCTCTCGACCGTGCCCTCCCACGCGGTGCCGCCGTCCCGGCCGGGGCGGGGCGTGATGTCGCCGGCGTGCGGGAAGTGGCGGGGACGGCTGGAGCGGCCGGGAGAGTCGCGGTAGCCGGGATGACTGGAGGGGCCGGTGGGTCTGTGTGGAGCCGGGGCCGGGGCCGTCGCCCCGGCAGAGCGCGTTTGTCCTGAATCAGGGCGACTACGCCAGGTCGTCGAGCCGGGCCCGGTGCGGTGAGTACTCCGTGAACGCCCCCTCCTCCCCCGCCGCCGTACGGAACGCGACGCTGCGCCGCGCGGCGGTCGCCGTCGGCGTCGGCGCCCTCGGCGCGGCCTATCTGTGGCACACCAATCCCCACGAACCGGGGCAGGTACTGCTTCCGTGTCCGTTCCGCTGGGCGACCGGGCTGCTCTGCCCCGCGTGCGGCGGGACCCGGATGGCGTATGACCTGATGCACGGCGACCTCGTGACGGCCTTCCACGACAACGCCGTCCTGCTGACCCTGGGCGGACCGGCCGCCGCGTACATGACCAGCCGGTGGCTGTACGCGGGGCTGCGCGGGCACCGGTTCCGGGCCCGCCTCGGGGCGCGCGGCAACGCCGTCGTCCTCGGTGTCGCCGCCGCCTGGATGCTGGTGCGCAATCTCACGGGCTGACCGGGGGTCTCACCCCGCGGGCACCGCCCGCACGCGGACGGCCGCCGGGCGCGCCGCGGGGGAAGCGGCGCGCCCGGCGTACCGTGCGTCCTGAGAGGTGCCCTACGGCCCGCTTCAGCGCACCGTGACCGTGATCACCGGGGAGATCACGCCGCCGCCGGCGATCCGAAGCTGGTTGACGCCCTTGATGCCCAGCTTGACGCGGAGCGAGTAGGCGCCGGTCTTGTTGGTGGTGACGCTGGCGGGCAGCGAGACCCACTTGGCGCCCTGCTTCTGCTGGACGGTGACCTTGGTGCCCGCCTTGATGCCGGTGGAGGTGCCGGAGATACGGAACTCCTGCCACGCCTTGACCGAGGTCGTGCTCGCCTTGGCGGTGAGCGTGGCCTTCTGCGGGGCCTTGGCGGCCACGGAGTGGGCGGCCGGGGACGCGGGGGCCGCGGAGGCGGCGGCCGCGGTCCCGGCGACGAGAGCGGCGCTGAGAACCCCTGCGGCGGCGAGGCGGTATGCACGGTTCATGACGTGTTCCTCCCTGTTGGGCCGGTTGATGGCCTTCCCTCTGGAACACGGGCAGATGGCCGTTCCGGTTGCCTCACGGGGGAGTGGTTTTGCGTGAGTTTTTTCTGGTGGTGCGGAAGTGAACAGGCCGTGGCCGCAATGCAGTTGAGTGCGCAACGAAAGGGATGGAGAAGGCTGGGCGGCAGGCGCTTCTTGTGAAGACGGCGGGGGAGGGTGGGGCGTTCCCTCGGGGCTCCCGGGAACTTCCGGATGCGCCCGGTGGCCTGCCCCGTCCGCCCCGTCCGCGCTACAGCAGCAGCCAGCATCCCGTCCCCAGGAACAGCACGCCGAAGAGCAGCGCCAGCGCCGTACCCGACGTCCGGCCCACCCCGTCGGCGACCGGCTCCCCGGCCCGTACGCACACGCCCGTCCACACCAGCAGGCCGGCGCCGAACAGCGCGAAGGCCGCCCCGGCGAACGCCTCGGGACCACTCTCCATGCGGGCAGAGTGGCACTCCCGGGCAGCGCGGCGACGAACCTCGGGTGAATGCCACCTGTACGGCCTGACCGTCGCCCCTCGGGGCCGTCGTCCCTCGGACCGGGGGCGGGGCCTCTCTCCGCCGCTCCTCGGCCCGGCCCCGCCGTCACCCCTTCGGCTCGACCACGCCGTCACCCCCTCGGCCCGGGATTCAGTCCGTCCCGGTCGCCACCGGCTCCAGGAAGCCCTGCTCGACGAGGGTCCGGATCGCGTCCGGCGTACGGTCGCGCAGCAACACCGGATCCTCGCCGACCAGTTGCGCGATCGCGTCGAGGATCCGTCCGGCGGGCAGCGAGCCGTCGCAGACCCCGGCGAAGCCCGCGCCGACCGTGTCCACCTTCGTGGCGCGCCGCATGCCGCGGTTCTGCCGCAGGACCACGTGCTCCGGGTCCTCGGCCCCGGGCAGCCCGACCTGTTCCTGCACGACCTCGTCGGCGAGCCGGAAATGGCCGGCCAGCAGGGCCGCGTCGTCCGTCGCGCGCAGGTAGTCCTGGCGTTCGAAATGCTGGACGACCGCGGTGCCCAGCGGCTGCTCGACCGGGTGCGGCCATTCCTCGACCGTGATCGACGGGTCCGTCGCGCCGGACTTGCGCAGGGTGATCCACCCGAAGCCGACGGCCTTGGTCCGCCGGGTCGCGAACTCCTCCAGCCAGGCGTCGTAGCGCGCCGCGTACTCCTCCGGGCCCGTACGGTGGTCGCCGGCGTCCCGCAGCCACAGCTCCGCGTACTGCGTCACGTCCTGGACCTCACGCTGCACGATCCACGCGTCGCAGCCGCGCGGCACCCAGGAGCGCAGCCGGTCGCGCCAGTCCTCGCCCTCGACGTGCTGCCAGTTGGCGAGCAGCTGGCAGTACCCGCCGTCGTTCAGATGGTCCGCGGCCTGCTGGACGATGGTGCGGCACAGGTCGTCGCCGCCCATGCCGCCGTCCCGGTAGGTCAGCCGGGCGCCCGGCGAGATCACGAAGGGCGGGTTGGAGACGATCAGGTCGTACGTCTCCTCGCCCACCGGGTCGAACAGCGAGCCCTCCCGCAGGTCGGCGGCGGCCGCGCCGGACAGCGCCAGCGTCAGCCCGGCGATCCGCAGCGCCCGCGGGTTCAGGTCGGTGGCCGTGACCTCGGTCGCGTACGGGGAGGCGTGCAGCGCCTGGATGCCGGAGCCGGTGCCGAGGTCGAGGACCTTGGCGACGGGGGTGCGGACCGTGATGCCGGCCAGCGTCGTGGACGCGCCGCCGACCCCGAGCACCAACTGCGCGCGGTCCACACCCGCGGCCTCCTCGGCGGCCCGGATGCCGCCCGCGCCACCGACCGCGCACCCGAGGTCGGAGACGATCCACCAGTCCTGGCCGTCGGGGCCGCCGTACGGACGCACGTCGACGCTCGCCCGGACCTCGTCGCCGTCGCGCACCAGCCAGCCGTCGGCGAGGCAGTCGTCCACCGGCAGCGCGGCGGCGGCCCGGTCGTACGGCACCGGGCGCTGGAGCAGGAACAGCCGCACCAGGGTGGACAGCGGGCCGTCGTCCCGGGTCGCGCGGAGCGCCGGAACGGTCTCGCTGCGGGCCAGCGCGGCGTAGGCGGGCGCGCCGAGCAGCTCCAGCAGGCCGTCGGCGGTGAACGCGGCGTCGCGCAGCGCGTCGCGCATCCGGGCCGTACGGGCGGCGGAATCGGGGTCTCGAAGGTCTGCGGTGGGGAGGTGCGTACTCACGCTCCCATTGTCAGGCCAACCACTGACAAACGGCCACGGCCCGGCCACGCCGCGGCCGACGGGGCACGGCGGACGGCGGACGGCGAGTCGGGCTGCGGGGTGCGGGGCGAGCGGCGGACGGCGAGTCGGGAGGCGAGCGGTGGGGCGGGCGCGGCCGACGGGATGCCCGCCGGCGTGTCGGCCGCGCGCCCGCCATGTCCCGACGGCGTGTCGGCCGCGACCCGGCCGCGCCTGACGGCGTGTCGGCCGCTCCCCGGGGCGCTCGTGGACGTGCACGGTGGCCGTACTCGGCGGCCGTGGCGGCCCTGCGCGGTGGCCCTCCCGAGGCCGGCCCCAGCATCCCTGAGCGACAGCCGTGCCCGGGGGGCGGCGGCCGCCGCGCCCGCCTCGGCTACTTCTTCGGCGCGGCCGACCCGCCGCCCTCGGTGGCCTTCTGGTTCTGGCAGCCGGACTGCCCCGCCATCGCCTTCTTGACGTCGCCGGACTCCAGCTTGCTGAACGCCTGTTCGCTCTTCTTGTTGAGCTTGTTGATGCCGTCGGACAGCGTCCGCAGGCCGTCCGCGAACTTGCCCTTGTCCCCGGTGTCCAGGCCGTCGACCTGCTTCTTGAGGTCGGCGTAGCCCTTGGAGAGGTCGTTGAGCTCCTTGACCGCGTTCTTCTGGGACTCCTCGCCGCCGTCGGCGGGCGGCGCGCCGGCCTGGTCGAGCGACTTCGCCAGCGACGCGTAGGCGTCGGAGATCTGCTGGAACGCCTTGGAGTCGGCCTCCTGGACCTTCTTGGAGTCGGTGCCGCCGCTGTCGGCCGTCTGCATGGACGTGTTGGCGTCCTGGATCTTCTTGAACTGGGCCTGGGCGGGGTCGCAGAACTTCTTGGCCCAGGCGTCGAGCTTATTGTCACCGTCGTCGCTGCAGCCGGTCAGCGCGAGCATCAGTGCCGCGCCGCCGGACAGCGCGGCCACAAGCTTCTTCTTCACCGGATTGGTCCCTTCCATGGCTCTCGGCCCCGGAACATACACGTCCGAGGGCCCCCGGCCATGAGCCGGTCGGCCCGTACGCCCCTCATTGCAGCCATTTGCACCAAGCCCTGTGACGCGGCCGGGCGCACAGCAGTGCGGGCGGAGGGCGTGCTCAAAGCACGCCCTCCGCCCGCCCGTTGAGCGGCGCGGACGCCCCGCCCGCTAGGAGACCACCGCCGGGTCGGCGGTCTGCGCCACCTTCCCCGAGTTGTTGTCTTCGTCACCCACCGCGATGCCGCGGCGCTTGGAGACGTACACCGCGCCGACGATGACGACGATCGCCACCCCGGCGGCCACGATCCGCACGCCGGTGCTCTTGTCCGCGCCGTAGCTGAACTTCACGACGGCCGGCGCGATCAGCAGTGCCACCAGGTTCATGACCTTCAGCAGCGGGTTGATCGCGGGGCCCGCGGTGTCCTTGAACGGGTCGCCGACCGTGTCGCCGATGACGGTCGCGGCATGCGCCTCGCTGCCCTTGCCGCCGTGGTGGCCGTCCTCGACCAGCTTCTTCGCGTTGTCCCAGGCGCCGCCCGAGTTGGCGAGGAAGACCGCCATCAGGGTGCCGGTGCCGATGGCGCCCGCGAGGAACGAGCCGAGCGCGCCGACGCCGAGCGAGAAACCGACGGCGATCGGCGTGAGCACCGCCAGCAGGCCGGGGGTGGCCAGCTCGCGCAGCGCGTCCTTGGTGCAGATGTCCACGACACGCCCGTACTCCGGCTGCTCCGTGTAGTCCATGATCCCGGGCTTCTCACGGAACTGCCGCCGCACCTCGAAGACGACCGAGCCGGCCGACCGGGACACCGCGTTGATCGCCAGCCCCGAGAAGAGGAAGACGACGGAGGCGCCCAGCACCAGGCCGACCAGGTTGTTCGGCTGCGAGATGTCCAGGCTCAGGCCCATGCCCCGGGCGGCGTCCCCGACGTCCCGTACGGCCGTGGCGATCGCGTCGCGGTACGAGCCGAACAGCGCCGCCGCGGCCAGTACGGCCGTGGCGATGGCGATGCCCTTGGTGATGGCCTTGGTGGTGTTGCCGACGGCGTCCAGGTCGGTGAGGACCTGCGCGCCGTCGCCGGTGACGTCGCCGGACATCTCGGCGATGCCCTGGGCGTTGTCGGAAACCGGGCCGAAGGTGTCCATCGCGACGATCACGCCGACGGTGGTCAGCAGGCCGGTGCCGGCCAGCGCCACCGCGAACAGCGCCAGCATGATGGACGTGCCGCCCAGCAGGAAGGCGCCGTACACGGACAGGGCGATCAGCACCGCGGAGTAGACCGCGGACTCCAGACCGAGGGAGATCCCGGAGAGCACCACCGTCGCCGGGCCGGTCAGGGAGGTCTTGCCGACGTCCCGTACCGGCCGTCGGCTGGTCTCCGTGAAGTAACCGGTGAGCTGCTGGATGAGCGCGGCCAGCACGATGCCGATGGCGACCGCCACCAGCGCCAGCACCCGCGGATCGCCGCTGCGGCCCAGGATCGCCGGGTCCGTGACACCGGACAGGTCGGCGTAGGAGGACGGCAGGTACGTGAAGACCGCGACCGCCACGAGGACCAGCGAGATGGCCGCGGAGATGAAGAAGCCACGGTTGATGGCGGTCATGCCGCTGCGGTCGGAGCGCCGGGGCGCCACGACGAAGATGCCGATCATGGCCGTGACCACACCGATGGCCGGGACCAGCAGCGGGAAGGCCAGGCCCGAGTCGCCGAAGGCGGCCATGCCCAGGATGAGGGCGGCGACCAGCGTCACGGCGTACGACTCGAAGAGGTCGGCGGCCATGCCGGCGCAGTCGCCGACGTTGTCGCCCACGTTGTCCGCGATGGTCGCGGCGTTGCGCGGGTCGTCCTCGGGGATGCCCTGCTCGACCTTGCCGACGAGGTCGGCGCCGACGTCCGCGGCCTTGGTGAAGATGCCGCCGCCGACCCGCATGAACATCGCGATCAGCGCGGCGCCGAGACCGAAGCCCTCCAGGACCTTGGGTGCGTCGACCGCGTAGACGAGCACCACACAGGACGCGCCGAGCAGGCCGAGCCCCACGGTGAACATGCCGACGACGCCGCCCGTACGGAAAGCGATCTTCATGGCCTTGTGCGAGACGGCGGTGAGATCCTTTTTCGCCTCGCCCTCGCCCGGCGTGGCTTCCCGGGCGGCAGCGGCGACACGCACATTGCTGCGTACCGCCAGCCACATCCCGATATAGCCGGTGGCGGCCGAGAAACCGGCGCCGATCAAGAAGAAGACGCTGCGCCCGGCGCGCTGCGTCCAGTTGTCCGCGGGAAGCAGCATGAGCAGGAAGAACACCACCACGGCGAAAACGCCGAGGGTGCGCAACTGCCGGGCGAGATAGGCATTCGCGCCTTCCTGCACGGCGGCAGCGATCTTCTTCATGCTGTCGGTGCCCTCACCGGCGGCGAGCACTTGCCGCACCAGCACCGCCGCGACGGCCAGTGCCGCGAGCGCCACGACGGCGATCACCAGCACCATGCCGCGGTTGCCCGACGTCAGCGATGGCTCGGCCAGGTAAGAGGGGTGTTCCAGCAACTGAGGGGTGTAAGGCCCCGCCATTCGTCCTCCTTGACGTTTGGCACATGGGCGCGCGGATGCACGCTCAGGCGTCCTGAGCAAAGTTGTGGACGGATTGTAGGTAGCGGCACCAGATCAAAACAGGGCGCCTCAAAGGGAATTCGCCGGTGGCGGCCGAGATCGTTCGAAGAACGGACGGAGATCGGACAGAGATCAGGCGAAGAAGCAGCGAAGATCGAAAATAGCGGGGCCGTA
The DNA here is from genome assembly GCF_040646595.1 of Streptomyces sp. NPDC045470. Taxonomy (NCBI): domain Bacteria; kingdom Bacillati; phylum Actinomycetota; class Actinomycetes; order Kitasatosporales; family Streptomycetaceae; genus Streptomyces; species Streptomyces sp. NPDC045470. The sequence continues at coordinate 157,475 of NZ_JBEZAN010000013.1, read as the reverse complement.
GCCGCGTCGCCGCAATTCGCCTGGACGAATGAATGCGAATAATTAGCTGACAACTGAATGATGATCTCAGGGTCTTACCTAACGCCGCTGCTCACGGCGCCGCGAACGAGCGCCGCGCGGCCCGGCCGGGCCGCCGTCGGGCCGTCGTCGGGCCACCGTCGGGCCGGCGGGCACCGGGCGGCTCGGGGGCCCCGTGCGGGGTCCCGCACGGGGCCCCGGTGTGCCCGGCCGCCCCGCCAGGTGCCGGTGGCGCCGCGGGCATGGTCCGGCGGCGGTACGGGGTCGGTGGACGCCCGGCTGCGTCGGTGCCTGCGTACCGCCACGGAAGTACGCACTCCGGTAGGGGGCACGCGGCCCCGGGACGACGGCGGACCGTACGCCCGGTACGGCCGGGTGGGGAGGCGGAGGAGCCGGGCGCACGGGACCGGTGGGTACGGGGAACCCGATGGGTACGAGCGTGCGGATGTGGCCGGAAGAGGAGGGTGAGGGGGAAGGCCCCCGAGTGGCCGGATGGTGAGCCCTGGCCGCCGCATGCCACACGAAAGAGTTGGGGCACGTACGGCTGAATGGGGCGTGCGGGAGTGAAAGAGGGCGCGTGCGGACGCGGAGATGCTCGTGCAGGCGCGGAAGGGCGCGTGCGGGCGCGGAGGGGCGCGAGACGGGCTTCCTGCGGTGCGGGTGGGATCGCCGGTGCGCCAGGCGCGCGCCCGTAGCCCGTCGCAGCAGCCGGCAGACGCTACGGCGAGGGCCTCCCCGCTACCGGGGCAGCCGCGCTACGCATGCGTCACTGCAACGTGGGCAGCCCCGCACCAGAAGAACGCCGCCCCGACGACAGAACCCCGACGACAGAACCGCCAGCTCTACGGCAGGCCGGCCCCTACGGCAGCACCGGCGCCGGTGTCGTGGGCCAGCTCATGCGGATGATGCCGCCGGTGTCGCCGGCGGTCACCTCGACGTCGTCGACCAGCCCGCTGATGACCGCGAGCCCCATCTCGTCGTCGCTCTCGGCCGCGTCACCGTTGTCCGAGGCGGGTCCGCCGGGCAGCGGCTCCCCGTTCAGACCGCGGACGCCGGGCACCGCACCGGCACCCGCCGGGCTCCCCGGGACCTCGTCGCCCACCTCGATGGAGAACTTCTTCTCGTCCTCGACCAGGGCGACCCTTACCGGGGCCGTGATGTTGTTGGTGCGGTGCAGCCCCACCGCACGGGTGCACGCCTCACCGACGGCGAGCCGAACCTCGTCCAGCACGGCCTCGTCCACCCCGGCCCGCCTCGCCACGGCAGCCGCGACCAGCCGCGCGGTGCGGACGTGCTCGGGAAGGGCGCTGAAGCGGAGTTCGACGGTGGCCATGCCATCCCCCTCGGTATGCGGGCGTGCAACGCAGGGGGCCGGACCGCCAAGCCCGGTTCCCCCCACTGCTTCCAACCCCCGCGCCGCGGCGCGGGGACCGGCGAGCCGTCAGTCGGTGGCTGCGACGGCTTCGTCGACCGAGGTGTGAATCGGGAACACCTTGGTCAGTCCGGTGATACGGAAGATCTTCAAAATGCGCTCCTGGTTGCAGACCAGGCGCAGCGAGCCCTCGTGGGCACGCACCCGCTTGAGCCCGCCGACCAGAACGCCGAGCCCCGTGGAGTCCAGGAAGTCGACACGCTCCATGTCCACCACGAGGTGGTAGCTTCCGTCGTTCACGAGCTCGACCAGCTGCTCCCGCAGCTTGGGCGCGGTGTATACATCAATCTCGCCACCGACCTCGACGACCGTACGGTCGCCAACGGTCCGGGTCGACAGGGACAGGTCCACGGATCCTCCAGCACCTTGCTATCGAGCGGTCGCCCCCCATGGATCGGCAGCCGCGATGGCATTCAATCACTTACCAGCAGGCGTGCACGACGCCTTGTGCGCATTGTCCGTCACACCGGTGACACACTCGGTGCCGATGGCCTCCAATCAGTTGCCCCCGGACGGGGGCACCAGACCCTCCCCGCGCACGGTCCTGGACCGTCTCACCCAGGGGGCGTCCCGCGCTACGCGCATCACTCATACGGAGCACTTGCCCCCGCGCATCGGCAGCCATGCGGAATGGCCCGCACGGATCCGTCCGGAGGTGCTGGAAGCCGTCGGCGCCGCCGGGATCGCCCGCCCGTGGACCCATCAGGCGCGTACCGTCGAGCACGCGCTGCGGGGCGAATCGGTCGTCATCGCCACCGGTACGGCGTCCGGGAAGTCGCTCGCCTACCTGGTCCCGGTGCTGTCCGGGCTCCTGGACGGTTCCGAGGCCCCGAACGGGCGCGGCGCCACGGCCCTGTACCTGGCGCCCACCAAGGCGCTCGCCGCCGATCAGCGGCGCGCCGTCGGCGAACTCGCCGCGCCGCTCGGTACCGCGGTGCGGCCGGCCGTGTATGACGGCGACACGCCGGTCGAGGAACGCGAATGGGTGCGCCAGTACGGCAACTACGTCCTGACCAACCCCGACATGCTCCACCTGGGCATCCTCCCGGCCCACCCCCGCTGGTCCTCCTTCCTGCGCGCCCTGCGCTACGTCGTCATCGACGAGTGCCACACCTACCGCGGCGTCTTCGGCTCCCACGTGGCCCAGGTCATACGCCGCCTCCGGCGTGTCTGTGCCCGGTACGGCTCCGAACCGGTCTTCCTGCTGGCCTCGGCCACCGCCGCCGAACCGGCGCAGGCGGCCGAGCGGCTGACGGGTCTTCCTGTGGCCGAAGTCACGGAGGACACCTCGCCGCGCGGCGAGGTGGTCTTCGCGCTGTGGGAGCCGCCGCTGACGGAGCTGCACGGCGAGCAGGGCGCCCCCGTACGCCGGACCGCCACCGCCGAGACCGCCGACCTGCTGACCGACCTCGCGCTCCAGGATGTCCGTACCGTCGCCTTCGTACGGTCGCGGCGCGGCGCCGAGCTGATCGCCCTCATCGCGCAGGAGCGGCTGGGGACGGTCGCACGGGCCCTGGCCCAGCGGGTGGCCGCCTACCGGGGCGGCTATCTGCCGGAGGAGCGGCGGGCGCTGGAGCGCGCCCTGCACACCGGCGACCTGCTCGGCCTGGCCGCCACCACGGCCCTGGAGCTGGGCGTGGACGTCTCCGGGCTGGACGCCGTACTGATCGCCGGGTACCCGGGCACCCGCGCCTCCCTGTGGCAGCAGGCCGGGCGCGCGGGGCGGGCCGGACAGGGCGCGCTCGCCGTCCTCGTCGCCCGGGACGACCCGCTGGACACCTACCTCGTGCACCATCCGGAGGCGCTCTTCGACCAGCCCGTCGAGTCCACCGTGCTGGACCCGGACAATCCGTACGTGCTCGCGCCGCACCTGTGCGCGGCCGCCGCGGAACTCCCGCTCACCGAGGACGATTTCCCCCTTTTCGGCCCCGCCGCACCGGGCCTCCTCCCCTCGCTGGAGGCCCGCAAGCTGTTGCGCCGCCGCGCCAGGGCGTGGCACTGGACCCGGCGCGAGCGGGCCGCCGACCTCGCCGACATCCGCGGGCAGGGCGGCTCGCCCGTACAGGTCGTGGAGGCGGGCACCGGCCGTCTGCTGGGCACGGTGGACGCGGGCGCCGCGCACACCAGCGTCCACGACGGCGCCGTCCACCTCCACCAGGGCCGTACGTACCTGGTCGAGCACCTGGACCTGGAGGACGACGTGGCCCTCGTCCAGGAGGCGAACCCGCCGTATTCGACGACCGCGCGCGACACCACCGCCATCGCCGTACTGGAGACCGAGACGGAGGTCCCGTGGGGCGACGCGCGCCTGTGCTTCGGCTCGGTGGAGGTCACCAACCAGGTCGTCTCCTACCTGCGCCGCCGGCTGATCACGGGCGAGGTGCTGGGCGAGACGAAACTCGACCTGCCGCCCCGTACGCTGCGCACCCGGGCCGTGTGGTGGACCGTCACCGAGGACCAGCTCGACGCGGCCCGCGTCAATCCCGAACAGCTCGGCGGCGCCCTGCACGCCGCCGAACACGCCTCCATCGGCCTGCTGCCGCTGTTCGCCACCTGTGACCGATGGGACATCGGCGGCGTGTCCCTCCCGCTGCACCCCGACACCCTCCTTCCCACCGTCTTCGTCTACGACGGCCACCCGGGCGGCGCGGGCTTCGCCGAACGCGCCTTCCGCACCGCCCCGGAGTGGCTCGCGGCCACCCGCAAGGCCATCGCCTCCTGCGAGTGCGAGGCCGGCTGCCCGTCCTGCATCCAGTCGCCCAAGTGCGGCAACGGCAACGACCCGCTCCACAAGCGGGGCGCCGTACGACTCCTGACCGAACTCCTCAAGAACGCGCCGGAACCGGCTTCCTGAGCGCCTGCGGAATCGACTGATGACCGTTTTCTTCTGTGCCAAGTGCGGCAACACGCTCACCCCGGACCTGCGGCGGCTTCCCGCCGTCCCCGACGTGTCGACGCACGACAAGGACCGCGACAGGAGGACGGGACTCGCCGCCTCCACCGTGCCGCCGGGCCACTACGCGATCGATCCCGAGCCGTGGGGCGCCCCGTTCGAGCCCGCCGGGCCCGGGCGCGGGCGCGTCATGAACGACCGGGCTCTGCTCATGCCGCCCGGCATGGCCGACTTGGTCTCCGCCGGCCCACGGAACACGGTGATCGTCCACCCGGACGACACGCCGGATCTCCGCCAGGTCGCCGTCCCCGCGGGCCACCACGGTTGCTGCGGCCCGTTGGGCACGAGCGGCCGCAACATGGCGTGCACCTGCGGGACGCTCGTCGCCACCCTCGCGGCCGACTGCATGGGGCCGCATGAACTGCACCTCGATCCGGTGCGTGTGTACGGTTACGACGAGGGGGCGTCCGGGGCGTAGGCCGGGGTAAGGGCCGGGGCCGGAGGGCGATGCCCGGGCCTTGCTCCCCCTCCCCTCCCCCGCCCCACCCCCACCCCCACCTCCGCCTCCGCCTCCGCCTCCACGTCAGCGTCCGCCACATCCGCGTCCGCGCCAAGCGTCCGCGTCCGCGTCACCGTCTGCGTCACCGTCTGCGTCCGCGTCACCGTCTGCGTCCGTGCCAGCGCCAGCGCCCACGTCCGCAGCGAAGATCAGCAGCGCGCCGCGGCTTCCCGCGCGGACCGCGTGCGTCGCACCCGCCGGGACCAGATACAGCTCTCCCGGCCGCACCGAGACGCCCGCGCCGCCCACCGACAGCTCCAACCGCCCGTCGAGCACGAACAGCGCCTCGGCCGTCCCGTGCGCTTCCTCCTCCCCCGGCAACTCGTCCATGCGCAGCACCTTCACGCGGGCCGCGCCCACCTTCCCCAGGGCACGGGAGCTCCACGCTTCCGGCAGGGCAGCCGCCGTTCCCCGTACGTCGATCGCCTTCATGGCACGCCTCCCGGCGGACCGCCCCGGTCACGCCCGAAGAGCCCGCACATCAAGATCAATGGATGATCCGGACGCTATCCGGGACGGGGCCGGAGGTGGTCGACCGTTCGGTAAAACCTCCCCGGGCACGGGCGACCACTGCCGCCGGTCGCTGCCGCCGGTCGCCGCCGCCGGGCACTATTCCCGGACGGGGCCGCCCCGTTCGGGTATCGGCTCGGCGGCCCGGCCCGCTGTCGTCGCCGGGCCCGCGCGGGCGCGGAGGTCCGAGGTGAACGGTCCGGTACGGGCCCGGGCCGTGACGTCCGCGATGTCGCCCCGAACGGTGCAGCGCACCAGGCGAGCGTCTTGCGCGGCCGCCACCTCCCGGGCGGCTCGGCAGGCGGCCGACGCGCCCCGGAGCGCGGTGTCCGCCGCCGCCAGGGCGCCCAAATCCGCCGCGGCTCCCGCACGATGACGTGTCACGACCACCTGAGCCATGGCGATCACCACCGCGAACACCGTGCACAGTGCCATCGCCGCGAACACCGCCCACACCGTGGCCGAGCCCTCATCGCCCCACCGTCTCCTCCGCAAGTGCCGTCGCCTCCCCTCGGAGCGTCAGCGTCAACGGGCCGACGCCGGGCGTCGCCGCCTCGACCCGTACGCGCACCAGGTCACCGCGCCTCTCCAGCGCCACCCGCGCGCCGTGCGGGGCTGCTTCGCGGGCCACCGCGCCGACGGCCGACGGTGGTTCCGACCGGGCTGCCGCCCGGGCCCCGGCGCGGGCCGCGTCCACGCACTGGATCTGCGCGCAGGCGGCCACGAGCCCCCACAGCAACAGCCCCGTGAACAGCACCAATGCCGGGATGACCAGCGCCGTTTCCGCCGTCACATATCCCCGGTCGCGGTCACGCTCACGGCCGCGTCCGTCGTCAGACCTGGACACCGAGGGCCTTGCCGATCACCGCGCGCAGCGCCGCCTCCACCGCACCGCCCGACAGCACCTTGTAGAGCACGGCCGCGGCCGCACACGCCGCCAGGGTTCCCAGGGCGTACTCGGCCGTGGTCATGCCCCGGTCGGCGGAGCCCCTTGCCCGGACGGCCGCAACGCGCCGCTCCAGCCACCTACTTACCACCATCTCTTCCCCCTTGAGGTCTTGTGATCACTTCCGCTGTCGGTGATCCGGTGCGGCCCGGATCGGTCGTGTGCCGTCATGAGTTCTTCGTGAGCGCTGTGGCCAGGCCGAACAGGACCGGTACGACACCGAGCGCCAGGAAGGCGGGCAGGAAGCAGGCCGCCAGCGGCATCGTGACCAGCACCCCGGCCCGCCGGGCCCGTTCGGCTGCCGAGCGGGAGTCCTGTGCCCGCAACTCCGCCGCGATCCGGGAGACGCCCTCCACGGCCGGGACCCCCGATATGCCCGCCCGTTCCAGGCACCGGGCCAACCCCCGGGCGCCGGGGAGGGCGCCGAAGCGCCGCCATGCCGTCGCGGGCTCGCTGCCGAGCCGGAGCTCCGCGGCCACGCGCCACAGGTGCTCGCCGACGGTTCCGCCGAGCGACCGCCCTACCGCCTCGGCGGACTCCCGTGGCCCGGCGCCCGCTGCCAGGCAGGCCGCGAGCAGGTCCGCGGCCGGTGCCAGCGCCGCACGCAGGCCGCTCTCGGCCGCCTGCCGCCTGGCCTGTGCCTGTGTACGGCGCCGCCACCGCCAGGCTCCGTACGCCACGGCGAGTCCCAGTACGCCACCGGTCACCCCGCCGACGAGAATGGCCACGGCTCCCGCGATCACCGCGGGCCCGGCCCGTTCCCGGACGGCCCCGGGCCACCGACGCCCTCGGCCGCGCTTCAGCTCCGGTGCCGGGCGCCGGCCGGAGCCGTCGTGGTGCCGTACGGCCTTGCCCAGGACCGCTGTCGCCCGCCGTCGGGTACTCCGTAGGCCGCGCGCTTCCCCGGCCGTGGTCAACGCGCCGACCACGGCGGCCAGGATCAGAAAAACTGTCCCCAGGGTGTGGACAAGTTCCGGGACGGCCCCGTGGCCGGCATCAGCGGACATGACCGCCCCCTTCGGCGGCCGCGATGATCCGCGCCGTCCAGACGACGCCGCACCACTCCAGCAGGCCGCCGACCAGCAGGCACGCCCATCCGGCGGGGGTGTGCAGCAGTACCCGGAGCGGGTCGGCGCCGAGGGCGCTGCCCATCGCCAGCCCTCCGGCCGGGAGGAGCGCGAGCATCAGTGCGGTCGCCCTCGGGCCCGCCAACTGGGCGCGCAGGTCGTCGCGCTGGTCACGTTCCGCCCGGAGGGCCGTCGCGATCCGTTCCAGCCCGGCGGCCAGCCCGGCCCCGCCGTCGACGGCGACCTGCCAGCACGCCGCCACACCGGCCAGCCCCTCCGCACCCGGCAGCCGCGCCGCCGCACGCAGGGCTGCCGGCACGTCCCCGCCGAACCGGGCCGCCGTCGTGACCACCGCGCCCGTCTCGCCGAAGCTCGCGGCACCGACCGCCGTCAGGGCCTGCCCCGGCTGCCGTCCGGCCCGCAACTCGCCCGCCACCGCCTCGCACAGCTCGATGACCGCCGCGCCCCGGCGCTCCCGCTCCCGCACCCGCTCCCGGGCCCGGAGCCATCGCCGCACCAGGACCGACGCCACCACGGCTGCGATCACGGGCACCACCGAACCGGCCATGACACCGAGGCCGAGACCGGCCGGCAGGCACCACAGCTCTCGGGGGAAGCGGACGGTCCCGCCCCGGCTTCCTCCGCCGCACCGAGGAGCTCGGTTCGCTTTCCACCTTCCGCCACCCGGCCCGAAGACCCGGTACGCGGCCCACGTGGCCCAATGCGCCACCCGTTGCAGCACCCGTCGAGGCGTGAATCCACCTTCTTCAGAGCCCAGTTCCCACGCTCCCCCCTTCGGGCCCACCGCCTCTCCGTCCACCAACAACAGTCGTGCCCGTCGTACGTCACCGCTGCGGCCGCCGGACAGCCAGACCGCCATCCCCGCGCACAGCACGGCCGCGCACACCGGCACCGTCGCCGTACCGACATCACTCATCCCGCGCCCCTCCCCCGCTCGCACAGCCCGGTCAATCGCGCCCAGCCCGCAGCCTCTTGGAATCCCCGCGGTGCCCACACCGCCGCCGGTACGGTCACCACGAAGCCGTCCCGATCCCGCTCCAGGACGTCCACCCGGGCGAGGCGCCGACGGCCGTCCCGGTCCCGTACGAGGTGCAACAGCACCGACAGCGCGGCGGCCACCTGGCTGTGCAGTGCTGCCCGGTCGAGCCCGGCCGTCGAGCCCAGGGCCTCCAGGCGCGCCGGGACGTCACCTGAGGCATTCGCGTGCACCGTGCCGCAGCCGCCCTCGTGCCCCGTGTTCAGGGCCGCCAGCAGGTCCGTGACCTCGGCGCCGCGCACCTCGCCGACCACCAGCCGGTCCGGCCGTATCCGCAGCGCCTGCCGCACCAGGTCCCGCAGGGTGACCCGGCCGACGCCTTCCTGGTTCGCGGGCCGGGTCTCCAGCCGTACGACGTGGGGGTGGTCCGGCCTCAGTTCCGCGGAGTCCTCGGCCAGGACGAGCCGTTCGGCCGGGCCGGCCAGGCCCAGCAGCGAGCTGAGCAGTGTGGTCTTCCCGGAGCCGGTCCCGCCGCTGATGAGGAAGGAGAGCCTGGCGTCCAGCACGGCCCGCAGCAGGCGGTCGCCGTCCGGTGGCACCGTGCCTGCCGCGACCAGTTCCGCGAGGGTGAAGGCGCGGGGGCGCAGGACGCGCAGCGACAGGCAGGTGCCCGCGACCGCCACCGGCGGCAGGACGGCGTGCAGGCGGGTGCCGTCGGGCAACCGGGCGTCCACCCAGGGGTGGGCGTCGTCCAGCCGTCGTCCGGCCACCGAGGCCAGCCGCTGCGCGAGCCGGCGCACCGCGGCCTCGTCGGCGAAGCGCACCGAGGTGCGCTCCAGGCCTCCGCCGCGGTCCACCCACACCTCGTCCGGCGCGCTGACCAGGACGTCGGTCACCTCCGGTGCGGCGACGAGCGGTTCGAGGGGGCCGCAGCCGACCAGCTCCGACCGCAGCGCCGATACGACCCCCAGCACCTCCGCGTCGCCGAGCAGGCGACCCTCGGCGCGCAGCGCCATCGCGACCCGTGCGGGCGTCGGCTCGGCGCCCGCCTGGGCCAGCCGCCCGCGCACCGCCTCCAGAAGACCGGCGCCGATGCCGCCCGTGCGAGGTGTGCCGTGGGCGTCGGCGCCGGATGGCCCGTCGAACGCCCGCAGTCCGGATACCTGCGGCCCGGGCATCTGCGCCCCGCTCGCCCGCGGCCCGGACGCCCGCGACCCGTTCCCCCGGGGAAGCTCAGTCCTCACCTGGACCACCCGCCGCGCCCTCACCGAGCCATCCGCGCCGCCCACCGGCCTCCGGCCTCCCGGCCCTCGCCCCCGGGGCTCCCGAGCCCGCAGTCACCGGCCCTGCGACCCCCGGTCCCGTGGTCCCCGGTCCCGTGGTCCCCGACCCCACGGCCTCGGGCAACACCCGCTTCCAGAAGGCCGTGCCGAAGTGCCGTAACGGACCTCGGGCGTTCGCCCCCGGCGGCGCGCCCCGGGCCAGTTCTCCCGGGAGGGCGTTCTCCCAGCCCAGCTCTCCGGCCAGTGGAAGGTCGAGCAGCCGGGCGGCCTCCTCGGGCGCCAGCTCCGCGGCGCGGCCGCTGTCCGGGCCGGGGCCGGCGCGTGTCACCACCCGCACGTCCGGCAGGACCGTACGCACCAGAGCCGCCACGCGCCGGGCCGCCGCCAGCGCCCGTAGTTCGGTGGGGACGACCAGCAGCCCGACATCGACCTGGGCGAGCGCTTCCACGACCGCTTCGTCCAGCCGACGCGGCAGGTCCACCACCACGGCGCCGCCCCGTCTGCGCGCCGCTGCCATGACCGCGCGCATCGCCTGCGGCGGAATCGCCACCGCGTCACCGCGGTCCCAGCTCAGTACACGTAAGGAATGCAGCCGCGGCAGCGCTTCCTCCAGGGCGTCGCCGCCCACCCGCCCACGCGATTCGGCGAAGGCCGGCCAGCGCAGCCCTTCTTCCTTCTCACCGCCCAGCAGCACGTCGAGTCCGCCGCCCAACGGGTCCGCGTCGACCAGGACGGTCCGGCGGCCCGCGCGGGCCGCCGTCAGGGCCAGGGCGCAGGCGAGGGTGCTCGCGCCGGCGCCGCCGCTGCCGCCGATCACCCCCACCGTCACGGCCGTCGGCCCGACGCCCTCCACCGCGTCGGCGATCCGGTCCACGAGCCAGCTCTCGCCACCGGGGAGCACCAGCACCCGTTCCACCCCGAGGGCGACGGCCAGCCGCCACAGTTGCCGGTCGTCCGCGCCCCGGGCGACGAGCACCACCCCGTCCCGGCGGCCCGCCCCGCACAGCCGGGGCGCACAGTCGGCGCCGACGATCACCAGCGGCGCCGAGGCCCAGCCCGGACTGCGGCCGCGGGCGACGCCATGGGCGACCTCCGGCGTCGCACCGGCTGCCGCGCACAGTCTCAGGACGTCGTCGAGAAGGTCCTCGTCCTCGGTGACGACCAGCGGTCCGCCGCGCCCTTCGGCAGGCCCGGGCGGTTGATCGGGAGTCATACGTCCGGCCACGTTCCGTTCCCCTATCGCTACGCAACTCACACATCCGCGAACTCGCGGAGTTTTCATCGTGTGGCGATCCGGAAAATCCCGTGGATCTTGGTCCAAAACTGTGGACAACTCAAAGGCTGTGAATATCCCAGTCACCTATACCGGCGACCTTGCAGGCTCCCTTAGAGCATCGCTACGGCTACCCTGAGTGACGGCCGGTGGGCGTCGGCACGCTCGGGGCCGAGCGATGAAGAGGAAGCGGCCGATCCGCCTCGGACGGGCAAAAACGCGTCCGGACATGCGACGACCCCCGCCGGGGGGGAGAGCGGGGGTCGTCCCCACGGCCGACTCGGGGGGGGAGGAGTCGGACCGGGTTAGCACGGTCGCGAACGATCCGTGACTTCCATGGTGTACCCGAGAGCCTTCTCAGGCAAACCCACGCGCCACACCTTACGCCGAATGGTGGGCGCCTATGCTCGCCCCGTGGAAAACCACTCCGTGCCCCACTCGGCGACTCACTCGACACCCCGCACAGCCGCGTTCTTCGACCTGGACAAGACAGTCATTGCTAAGTCGAGCACGCTGACCTTCAGCAAGTCGTTCTACCAAGGCGGCCTGATCAATCGCCGGGCCGTACTGCGCACCGCCTATGCCCAGTTCGTCTTCCTCGCGGGCGGCGCCGACCACGACCAGATGGAGCGGATGCGCGCCTACCTCTCGGCGCTCTGCCGGGGCTGGGACGTGGCCCAGGTCCGGGAGATCATCGCGGAGACCCTCCACGAGCTGATCGATCCGCTCATCTACGACGAGGCCGCCTCGCTCATCGAGGAGCACCACACGGCGGGCCGCGACGTCGTGATCGTCTCCACCTCGGGCGCCGAGGTGGTCGAGCCGATCGGCGCCCTGCTCGGCGCCGACCGCGTGGTGGCCACCCGGATGGTCGTCGGCGCGGACGGCCGCTTCACGGGCGAGGTGGAGTACTACGCCTACGGCCCGACCAAGGCGCAGGCGGTCCGGGACCTCGCCGCGTCCGAGGGCTACGACCTGGCGCGCTGCTACGCGTACAGCGATTCGGCGACCGACGTGCCGATGCTGGAGGCGGTCGGCCATATCCGCACGCCGTCAATCCGGACCGCGCACTGCGCCGTGAGGCCGCGAGCCGGGGCTGGCCGGTTCTGTCGTTCACCCGGCCGGTCCAGCTGAAGCAGCGGCTGCCCTCCCTGGGCATGCCGTCGCGTCCGGTGCTCGCCACGGTGGCCGCCGTGGGCGCGGCCGCCGCGACGGCGGGCCTCGTCTGGTACGCGAGCCGACGGCGCCCGGTTTTTGCCCGTATCACCCGAGTTTGAAGGGAAAAGTAAAGAACTGCGGCGAGGGGTTCCGCTTCCCCCGCCGCAGGAGTACAAAGGACGTAACGGCCCGCGAGACCGAGGACATCCGAGAGGAAGACCTTCTACGCAGCAAGGCCCCACGGACCGAAGCACGGAAACCGGGCACCCACGCGACGCCGACCCGTCGATTACGGGCCAGCCGTACCAGGTGACGGACGAAGTCTCCGACCTGATCGGCAACATCCGGAGCGCGCTTGGTAACCCGGTGGACGTGCCAGCGGCGGTACCGGAACGACTGGGTACCGCCGCAACCCTTTGTCCGGGGACTACACGGCCGGAAGCCCGTACCCACCGGGATCCTTCACGCCGCCCGGATACCGGCCCCGGCCGCCCCCCGTCAGGCCGCCCCGCGCTGCATCGCCTCGCACACCGCCGTGCTCTCCCGCGCCCCCAGCTCCACCGCCCGGCCGCAGTGCGCGATCCACGCTGCCACACCCTCCGGGGTGCCGGACACATAGCCTTCCAGCGCCGCCACGTACGCGGCCCGGTCCTGTTCCGCGTGGCCGACCTCCGCCGGGCAGACCGACTTCGGGTCCAGCCCGCTGCCGACCAGCACGATGCGCTCGGCGGCCCGCGCGACCAGCCCGTTGTACGAGCCGAAGGGGCGCAGCGCCAGCAGTTCGCCGTGCACCACGGCCGCCACCACCAGAGCCGGCGCCTCGCTGCCCGCCAGCAGCAGCCGCGCGAGCCCGTCCAGGCGCCCCGCGACCTCGTCGGCATCCGGCAACGCCAGCTCCACCAGGGGCTCGTCGACCGGCTCACCCGCCAGCCGGGGCCGCCCCACCGACTCCTGCCGGGCGTCGCCGCTCGCCGCGACCAGGTGCAGCCGCGCCAGCACCCGCAGCGGCGACTGCCGCCACACGCTGAGCAGTTGCCCGGCCTCGGCGGTCAGCCGCAGCGCCGCGCCGACCGTACGCGGCTCACCCTCGACGCCGAAGTCGGATCGCCGCCGCACCTCCTCCAGCGCCCAGTCGGCTCCGGCCAGCGCGGCGGAGGCCCGCGCTCCGCGCAGCGCCGCCTCGGAGGTGATCTCGTTGCTGCGCCGTCGCATGATCCGGTGCCCGTAGACCCGGTCCACGCTCGTGCGCACGGAGTCCACGGAGTCGGCGACCCCCGGGAGCGAGGCCAGGGTCGCGAGCGGATCGGCTGTCGTACTCATGGGTACGACCCTACGCACCCCGGAAGCCGCAAGGCCGAACCGCTCGAAGGAGTGGTCTTCTTCACCCGAACCTCTCACCCGGGGCAACTCGGCGCTTACGCTTCGTGACCATGAAGATCGCGTTCGTGGGCAAGGGCGGCAGTGGGAAGACCACGCTGTCCGCCCTGTTCATCCGCCACCTCGCCGCCGCCCGCGTCCCCGTGATCGCGGTGGACGCCGACATCAACCAGCACCTGGCCAGCGCCCTCGGCATGGACGAGACGGAGGCCGCCGCGCTGCCGGCGCTCGGCGCCCGGCTGCCGCTGGTCAAGGACTACCTGCGCGGCACCAACCCGCGTATCGCGTCCGCCGAGACGATGATCAAGACGACGCCGCCCGGCGAGGGCTCCCGGCTGCTGCGGGTCGTCGAGGACAACCCCGTGTACGCGGCGTGCGCCCGGCCCGTCCTCCTGGAGGGCGAACCGGTGCGCCTGATGGCGACCGGCCCGTTCACCGAGTCCGACCTGGGAGTGGCCTGCTACCACTCCAAGACCGGCGCGGTCGAACTGTGCCTGAACCACCTCGTGGACGGCCGCGAGGAGTACGTCGTCGTCGACATGACGGCCGGCTCCGACTCCTTCGCCTCCGGAATGTTCACCCGCTTCGACCTGACCTTCCTGGTCGCCGAGCCCACCCGTAAGGGCGTCGCGGTCTACCGCCAGTACAAGGACTACGCACGCGACTACGGCATCGCCCTCAAGGTCGTCGGCAACAAGGTCCAGGGCCCGGACGACGCCGCCTTCCTGGCCGACGAGGTGGGCGAGGACCTGCTGCTGACCGTGGGGGACTCGGCGTGGGTGCGGGCCATGGAGAAGGGCCGGCCGCGCCGCTTCGACCTGCTGGAGGCCGACCACCGGCAGGCGCTGAAGGAGCTGCACGCCGCCGCCGACGAGACGTACGAGCAGCGTGACTGGGAGCGCTACACCCGCCAGATGGTGCACTTCCACCTGAAGAACGCGGAGAGTTGGGCGAACGCGAAGACGGGCGCCGATCTGGCGGCCCAGGTCGACCCCGCCTTCGTCCTCGCCGAGCCCGCGGGGGCCCCGCAGCCCGCCTGACCCCCGGTCGGGGGGCCGCCACGGGGCCCGGAAGCGGAACGGCGACCGGAAGCGGCACGATGCCCGGAAGCTTCACGGGGCCCGGGAGCCCCACGGGTCCCGGAGCCCCACGGGTCCCTGCCGAGCCGCCTCCCGCTACTCCGCGTCCCGCCGCGCCGGTTCGGCCGAACCGGCGGGCTCACCCGGCGCCCCGGGCTTCGCGGACGAGGTCGCCAGGTAGCTCCCCCACCCGCCCTTCGGGGCGCCGCCCACCGGCAGCGCGCGCAGCTTCTCCAGCACCCGCGGGTCCTGCGCGTCCAGCCAGTCGGCAAGTTGCTTGAAGGTCACGCAGCGCACGCCCTGCCGGGGGCAGACGGTCTTGATGGTGTCCTCGACGGCGCGCATGTACGTGCCGCCGTTCCAGGACTCGAAGTGGTTGCCGACGATGAGCGGTGCCCGGTTGCCCTTCTCGGCCCGCTCGAACGCGGCGACCAGGCCGTCCCGCATCTGCTTGCCCCAGGTGGCGTGCATCGCCGGGTCGCCCCTGGTCGTACCGGACTGGTTGGCGAGGAAGTTGTAGTCCATCGAGAGCGTCTCGAAGGCCCGGCCGGGGACGGGGACCTGCTGGAGGGGGAAGTCCCAGATGCCGTCGATCTGCTTCGGCCACAACTGCCGGCCGCCGACGGAGCTGGAGTCGTAACGGAAGCCCATCGCCTTGGCCGCGGGGATGAGGTTGCGCTGCCCTTCGAGGCAGGGGGCACGGCCGCCGACGAGTTCCTTGCTGTAGTCGAACGGCAGCGGCTTCTCGGTCTTCAGTCCGGTGTGCGTCTTCCAGGTCTTGACGAACGCCTCGGCCTGCCGGATCTCGCTCTGCCACTCCTCCGGCGACCAGGTGCCGACGCCGCCGTTCGCGCCGCAGAAGTGGCCGTTGAAGTGCGTACCGATCTCGTTGCCGTCCATCCAGGCGCCGCGGATCTGTTCCACGGTGGCCCGGACGCCCTTGACGTCGTTGAAGCCGATGTCGGAGGCGCCGGGGCTGTGCTTGGGCGGGTGGTAGGCGTCCTTCCTGTTGCCCGGGAGCAGGTAGACACCGCTGAGGAAGTACGTCATCCGGGCGTCGTACTTCTTGCCGACCGCGCGGAAGTGCGAGAACAGCTTCTGGCTGTCCTCACCGGCGCCGTCCCAGGAGAAGACCACGAACTGCGGCGGCCGCTCACCGGGTCTCAGGCGCTCGGCCTTCGGCTGCATCGGCTGCGCCCCGGTGTATGCGGTCGAGCCGTCGCCGATGAGCTTGACCTGCTGGGCGGTGCGCTGCGGCGCGGCCTGGCCGCCCTGGGCGCCGCCCGGCCCGCCCCCGTTCCCCCCGGCACAGCCGGCGACCGCCGCCAGCGCCATCGTCGTGACCACCCCGGCCGTGACCCTTGATGCGGCTGCCATCAGCCACCTCACTCCCTGAGCTGCGAACTGCGAAACGGAAACATCAGAAAAACTGATTAACCGTTTTCAAGCCCGCATAAGCCACGGAATGGGCCGTAAGGTACAAGCGACTCGTCGCTGTGTTCACTCGAAAGACGGAACGGCAGACCCGAATGCCTGAAAAGGCTTCTCTGCGCCTTTACGTGTCATTACGCTTCATTTACCGATACTTGAGAGTCACCGGTCCGTCACGAACCGTGACGCCAGCCGGCCGGCTCGCCTCCCGCCGCAGTACACCGCCGCCCACGATCGCGCCCCGCGCGACCGCGCCGCCCCGGAGGAGACGGGAATGTCGCAGCTTCAGAAGCCGCCAGGGCCGCCGGGACCGACCGGCGCTCCGAGCACCCGCCGTACGCAGCCCCCGCCGCCCGCCGACCGGGCCGCCGCCCGCCGCGGCGACCTGTCCGCCTCGGTCGTCGTCTTCCTGATCGCAGTACCGCTCTCACTGGGCCTCGCCCTGGCCACCGGGGCGCCCCTCCAGGCGGGCCTGGTCGCCGCGGCCGTCGGCGGCATCGTGGCCGGACTGCTCGGCGGCGCTCCCCTCCAGGTCAGCGGCGCGGCGACGAGCCTGCTCGTGGTCACGGCCGAGCTGGTGCAGCGGTACGGCTGGCGGGCCACCTGCGCCGTCACGGTCCTCGCCGGGCTGGCCCAACTCGCGCTCGGCGCCGTCCGGGTGGCCCGGGGCGCGCTCGTGATCAGCCCCGCGATCGTGCACGCCATGCTCGCGGGCATCGGCGTCACCATCGCCGTCGGACAACTGCACGTGGTGCTCGGGGGCAGCCCCGACAGCTCGGCCGTCGACAACGTCGCCGCGCTGCCCGGCCAGTTGGCGCACCCGCACGTCGCCGCCCTGCTCATCGGCGCCGTCACGGTCGCGGTGCTGGCCGGCTGGCAGCGGCTGCCCGGGCGGGCCGGGCGGACGCTGCGGACGGTCCCGGCCCCACTGGCCGCCGTGGCCGCCGCCACGACCGTGAGCGCGGCCCTCCCGGTGCCGGTGCCGCGCGTCGCCCTGCCCGAGTGGTCGCTCCAGGCCCTGCCCACCCTCCCGGACGGGCCGGTCCTGGGGATCGCCGCCGCCGTCCTGACCGTCACCCTCGTCGCCAGCATGGAGTCGCTGCTGTCGGCGGTCGCGGTGGACCGCCTCGCCGCCGACCGCGCCGTCCCCACGTCCGGTACGGACCTGAACCGCGAACTGACGGGTCAGGGCGTCGCCAACGTGGTGTCCGGGCTGCTGGGCGGGCTACCGGTGGCCGGCGGGGCGATGCGCGGCTCGGCGAGCGTGCGGGCGGGCGCCGTCAGCCGGCGCGCCACCGTGCTGCACGGCG
Organism: Streptomyces sp. NPDC045470; assembly: GCF_040646595.1. Classification (NCBI taxonomy): domain Bacteria; kingdom Bacillati; phylum Actinomycetota; class Actinomycetes; order Kitasatosporales; family Streptomycetaceae; genus Streptomyces; species Streptomyces sp. NPDC045470. The sequence goes on along the minus strand of NZ_JBEZAN010000013.1, from coordinate 140,142 downwards.
CCTGGGTGGTGCTCTGCGCCGGCCTGCTGGCCACGGCGCTGGAGCTGATCCCGCTGGCCGCCCTCGCCGCGCTGGTGATGGTCATGGGCGTACGGATGGTGAGCTTCGCGCACATCAAACATGTGCAGCGGCACCGGGAGTTTCCGGTCTACGCGGTCACCCTGGGCGGTGTGGTGCTGTTCGGCGTCCTCCAGGGGGTGGCCCTGGGCGTCGGGGTGACGGTCTTCCTGTCGCTGCGGCGGCTGACCCACACCCGGGTCACGGTCAGCGCCGAGGACGGCCGCCACCGGGTGCGCGTCAATGGGCAGTTGACCTTTCTCGCGGTACCGAGGCTGACCCGGGCGCTCGCCCAGGTGCCCGCCGGGGCGGACACCGTCGTCGAACTGGGAGGCTCGTTCATGGACCACGCCGCCTACGAGGCCCTGCGGGCCTGGTCCGACGGGCATCGCGCGGGCGGCGGCTGGGTGACCCTCGGCGGCCGCGCCGGGAGCCCGATCGCGGAGCCCGCGAGCGCCCACCACTGCCGCCCGTGGACGCCGTGGCGCAACCACTACTGCACCCGCCTGCCCGAGGAGGCCGCGGCCGCTCCGCGGACCAGTGGCGATCAACTGCTCGGCGGCGTCAGCGCGTTCCAGCGCCATACGGCCCCGCTGGTACGGGACGAGCTGGCCCGGCTGGCCCACGAAGGGCAGCGGCCCACCCAGCTCTTCTTGACGTGCGCCGACTCCCGGCTGGTCACCAGCATGATCACCTCCAGTGGCCCGGGTGACCTGTTCACCGTCCGCAACGTCGGCAATCTGATGCCGCCGCCCGGCACGGACGCCGCCTGCGACTCGGTGGGCGCGGCCATCGAGTACGCGGTCGAGGTGCTGAAGGTCGGCTCGCTGACCGTCTGCGGGCATTCGGGGTGCGGCGCGATGCAGGCGCTGCTCGGCGCTGACCACGAGCCGGGAGCGCGGACCCCGCTCGCGCGCTGGCTGCGGCACGGCCGCCCGAGCCTGGCACGGATGCAGCGGATCGGCCGGCTGGGGCGCGGTGAAGTCGCGCTCGCCGAACGCCCGGTCGCCGACGACGTGGAACGGCTCGCGCTGGTCAACGTCGTCCAGCAGCTCGACCACCTGATGTCGTACCCGTGCGTCGCCCACCGCGTCGCCGAGGGCGCGCTCACCCTGCACGGCATGTACTTCCACGTGGCCGAGGCCCAGGCGTACGTCCTGGACCGCACGACGGGCCGGTTCCGCGCGGTGCGGCCGGAGACGGCAGCCGTCACCTCGTAGCCGGAGCCTCCGCATCCCATGTGCAGGGGACTCCAAATGATGGGAAGTTCCCTATACCGTCCTCGCCATGGATGACGCCGTGCGCGATGGCGTGGCTGATGACGCGGCTGATGACGTGACCCACGCCGCGGACGACGCCCGCTTGACCGAAGAACTGATCGACGACCTGTTCGCCATCCGCACCCAGGTGCACGCCGAGCTGAGGGACCTGGCGCGCGAAGCGGGACTGACCGACACACAGACCGACGTGCTGTGGCGGCTGAGCCGCGGACAGGAGATGACCGCACGCCACCTGGCCGATCGCCTCCAGTGCGACGCCTCGACGGCCACGTCGATGATCGACCGGCTGGAGAAGCGCGGCTTGGTGCGCCGCGTCCCCCACCCCACCGACCGCCGGGCGAAGCTCGTTCAGCTCACCGACGAGGGGTGCGCACTGCGCGACCGCGTCGTCCGGCACAGCGCCGAGCACTCACCCTTCGCCCGCCTCGACCGGGCGAGCAGGCTGCGTCTGCACGCACTGCTGCGCCAGGTGGCCGGCGGCTCCCGGCCGGCCGGAACTCCCGGCGCCGAAGACCCTCACGGCACGGCGCAGTGACGAGCACGACCACCACCGTGATCACCGGTGGCAGCTCGGGACTCGGCCTGGTGACGGCACGTCACCTCGTCGCGGCCGGGCAGACGGTCGTCCTCGTCGGCCGGGACGCGGCGCGCACCGTCGCGGCGGCCGACAGCCTGCGCGGCCTCGCGCCCGCCGGCCGGGGCACCGCTCCGCCCCGGACGTACACCGCCGACCTGGAGCAGTGGTCGCAGGTCCGCGACCTGGCCAAGAGGCTCGCCGCGGGCGCCGTGTCCGTGGACGTGCTCATCAACAACGCGGGGGGCGTGTTCCCCCGTTACGAGCGGACCGTGGACGGCGCCGAGCGGACCTACGCCCTCAACCGCCACGCGCCCTTCCTGCTCACGCACGCCCTCCCGGCCGGCGGAACGCTCGCCCCGAGGCCAGGATCGTCAACCTGTCGACGTTGGTGGAGAAGCGGGGCAAGGTCGACACCGGCGATCCGGACGTCACCGGCAGATCATGGCAGACCCGCTTCTATCACCAGATCAACGTCTATGCCTCCAGCAAACTCGTCAGCCTCCTGGCCACCCGGGAACTCGCACGGCGCCTGCCCGACGGCATGAGCGCCTACAACGCCGACCCCGGCATGGTGAAGGGCACCGCCATCAACAGCAACGCCGGTGGCCTGATGCGGCTGACGGCCCCGCTGTTCAAGCCGTTCGCCGTCGCCCCGGACACCGGCGTACGGACCGTGGTCCGGCTTGCCACGGCCGCACCCGCGCCGCGGCCCAACGGCGGCTTCTTCAGCAAGTCCCGGCCGACCACGCCCTCCCGTCCGGCCCAGGACGACGACCTCGCCGGCACGGTGTACGACCGGACCGCTCACCTGCTGGGCGTCGAGCCACCGCGCCGGCCGCCGGACCGTCAGCCCGGAGCCTTCCCTTCACCCCCCTCCAACTCCCCTTAAACCCGCCCGTAAACAGCACTTGACCTGCGCAACAGTAAAGGTCTACACCAATTTTTGGTGGCGACCCTTGTCAGGGCGGGTGGTGGGCTGATGAGCTAGGGCCGGGAGAGACATCGCACGCCCTGAATGGGAGATGACGTGAGCAACGAAAGCCTGGCCAACCTTCTCAAGGAGGAGCGGCGGTTCGCGCCGCCCGCCGAACTGGCCGCGAACGCCAACGTCACCGCCGAGGCGTACGAACAGGCGGCGGCGGACCGGCTGGGCTTCTGGGCCACCCAGGCCAAGCGCCTGACCTGGGCGACCGAGCCCACCGAGACCCTCGACTGGTCCAACCCCCCGTTCGCCAAGTGGTTCGCCGACGGCAAGCTCAACGTCGCGTACAACTGCGTGGACCGCCATGTCGAGAACGGGCTCGGCGACCGCGTCGCCATCCACTTCGAGGGCGAGCCCGGCGACACCCGCTCGATCACCTACGCGCAGCTCCAGCGCGAGGTCTCCCAGGCCGCCAACGCGCTGACCGAGCTGGGCGTCACGGCCGGCGACCGGGTCGCGATCTACCTGCCGATGATCCCCGAGGCCGTCATCTCCATGCTGGCCTGTGCCCGTCTGGGCGCGCCGCACTCGGTCGTCTTCGGCGGGTTCTCCGCCGACGCGCTGGCGACCCGCATCAACGACGCCGACGCCCGTGTGGTGATCACCGCCGACGGCGGCTACCGCCGCGGCAAGCCGTCCGCCCTCAAGCCCGCCGTCGACGAGGCGCTGACCAAGCCCGGCACGGAGAACGTGCGCAGCGTGCTGGTCGTGCGCCGTACCGGTCAGGAGGACGTGGCCTGGACCGAGGGCCGCGACGTGTGGTGGCACGACATCGTCGGGCGACAGAGCGAGATCCACACCCCGGAGGCGTTCGACGCCGAGCACCCGCTGTTCATCCTCTACACCTCCGGCACGACCGGTAAGCCCAAGGGCATCCTGCACACCACCGGCGGCTACCTCACCCAGGTGGCGTACACCCACCATGCCGTCTTCGATCTCAAGCCGGAGACCGACGTCTACTGGTGCACCGCCGACGTCGGCTGGGTGACCGGCCACTCGTACATCACCTACGGGCCGCTGGCCAACGGCGCGACCGAGGTGCTCTACGAGGGCACGCCCGACACCCCGCACCAGGGCCGCTGGTGGGAGATCGTGCAGAAGTACGGCGTCACGGTCCTCTACACCGCGCCGACCGCGATCCGCGCCTGCATGAAGTGGGGCGACGACATCCCCGCGAAGTACGACCTGTCCTCGCTGCGGGTCCTCGGTTCGGTGGGCGAGCCCATCAACCCGGAGGCGTGGATGTGGTACCGCAAGCACATCGGTGCCGACCAGGCCCCCATCGTCGACACCTGGTGGCAGACGGAGACCGGCGGCATGATGCTCAGCCCGCTGCCCGGTGTCACGGAGACCAAGCCCGGATCGGCGCAGCGCCCGCTGCCCGGCATCGCGGCCACCGTCGTGGACGACGAGGCCCGCGAGGTGCCGGACGGGGGCGGCGGCTACCTGGTGCTGACCGAGCCGTGGCCGTCCATGCTCCGCACGATCTGGGGCGACGACCAGCGCTACCTGGACACCTACTGGTCGCGCTTCGAGGGCAAGTACTTCGCCGGTGACGGCGCGAAGAAGGACGAGGACGGCGACATCTGGCTGCTCGGCCGGGTGGACGACGTGATGCTGGTGTCCGGCCACAACATCTCCACCACCGAGGTCGAGTCCGCGCTGGTCTCGCACCCGAAGGTCGCCGAGGCCGCCGTCGTCGGCGCGACCGACCCGCAGACGACCCAGTCGATCTGTGCCTTCGTGATCCTGCGCGGCACCGCGGCGGAGGACGAGGGGCTGGTGGAGGAGCTGCGGGCGCACGTCGGCAAGCAGCTCGGCCCGATCGCCAAGCCCAAGCGTGTCCTGCCGGTGGCCGAGCTGCCGAAGACCCGCTCCGGCAAGATCATGCGCCGTCTGCTGCGCGACGTCGCGGAGAACCGCGACCTGGGCGACGTCTCGACGCTCACGGACTCCGGTGTGATGGACCTGATCCAGGCGAAGCTGCCCGGCGCGGCCAGCGAGGACTGACCGGGCGGTCGCACCCGGCACGCCGCGTTCGAACGCGTGTGCCGATGCGTGACCGCCACTCCGAGGGGCACCCGTCCGCAGACCGGCCGGGTGCCTTTCGCCTGTTCCGGGCGCCCCGTACCCCTCGCCGGGCGGCCGATCACACCATTTGCCCGTAAGGTGAAGATCGCCGGAATGTTCCCCGCGCAGCCCGGGTACAGTAGGGATCGCGTCAAGAACGCGACAAATACCAAAGGTGCGCCGGGAAGTCTGGTCGGCAACTGCAACAGCCGTATCCAGCTGCCGAAACACCGGAGGTCTTCGCGTGAGCGCGCCCCACAACCGCCGATCCATATTCCTCGGGCGGATGTCCCTGCCCGAGCGGAACTTCATCGCGGACGCCCTGCGCGCCGAGACCGTGGGCGGCGTCCTGCTGCTCATCGCCGCCGTCGTGGCCCTCGTCTGGGCCAACACCCTCGGGGACAGCTACGAGTCGGTACGGGGTTTCCACCTCGGCATCGGCTCCGTCGGGCTGGACCTCTCCGTACAGCACTGGGCCGCCGACGGCCTGCTCGCCGTCTTCTTCTTCGTCGCCGGTATCGAGCTCAAGCGCGAGCTGGTCGCGGGTGACCTGCGCGAACCCAAGAAGGCGGCGCTCCCGGTGGTCGCCGCGCTGTGCGGCATGGCGATGCCCGCCCTCGTCTACGTCGTGGTCAACACCGCCGGTGGCGGCTCGATGGACGGCTGGGCGGTGCCGACCGCCACCGACATCGCCTTCGCACTGGCCGTGCTCGCCGTCATCGGCACCTCCCTGCCGTCCGCGCTGCGCGCCTTCCTGCTCACCCTCGCCGTCGTCGACGACCTCTTCGCGATCCTGATCATCGCGGTCTTCTTCACCTCGCAGCTCAACTTCCTGGCGCTCGGCTTCGCCGTCGCCGGCCTCGCCGTCTTCTACCTGCTGCTGCGCAAGGGCGTACGCGGCTGGTACATCTACGTACCGCTCGCCCTGGTCATCTGGGGCCTGATGTACAACAGCGGCATCCACGCCACCATCGCGGGCGTCGCCATGGGCCTGATGCTGCGCTGCCACCGCCGCGACGGCGAGGAGCAGTCCCCCGGCGAGCACATCGAGCACCTGGTGCGGCCCGTCTCGGCCGGTCTCGCGGTGCCGCTGTTCGCCCTCTTCTCGGCGGGCGTGTCGATCTCCGGCAGCGCGCTGCACGACGTGTTCACCAAGCCGGAGACGCTCGGCGTCGTGCTCGGCCTGGTCGTCGGCAAGGCCCTCGGCATCTTCGGCGGTACCTGGTGCGCGGCCCGCTTCACCAAGGCGGAGCTGAACCCCGACCTGAGATGGCCGGACCTCTTCGCCGTCGCCTCGCTCGCCGGCATCGGTTTCACGGTCTCGCTGCTCATCGGCGAGCTGGCCTTCACCGACGACCCGCTGCTGACCGACGAGATCAAGGCCGCCGTGCTGACGGGCTCGCTGATCGCCGCGGTGCTGTCCGGAACCCTGCTGAAGATACGCAACGCCAAGTACAAGAAGCTGTGCGAGGACGAGGACCGCGACGAGGACCAGGACGGCATCCCGGACGTGTACGAACTGGGCAACCCGGAGTACCACCTGCGGATGGCGAAACTCCTCGAAGCCAAGGCCGCGGAACACCGCCGCCTTGCCGAAGTGGCCTCCGGCGCGAACGCCGGGGACGATGGTCCGGCATGATCTGAGAGGCTTTGCATCCGGGAGAAGACAAGAGGGAGACGTCGATGAGCACAGCCGACGACGGCGCGGACCGCAGCCTCGGGCAGTTGGTGGCCACGGCCACCGCCGAGATGTCCGCACTGGTGCACGACGAAATCGCACTGGCCAAGGCCGAGCTGCGGCAGGACGCCAAGCGGGCCGGCATCGGCAGCGCCGCGTTCCTCGTGGCCGGCGCGCTGGCGCTGTTCGCGCTGCCGGTGCTGAGCTTCGCCGCGGCGTACGGCATCCACAACCTCGGCCTCGGCCTCGCCTGGTCCTTCCTGATCGTGGGCGGCGCCTTCCTGATCGTCGCCCTGCTGCTGGTCCTGATGGCGGTCAGCAAGCTCAAGAAGATCAAGAAGCCGGAGAAGACCATCAGTTCGGCCAAGGAGACGGCGGCCGTACTGGGGAACGTCAAGCCGCATCCGCGCGCGGTGCCGGAGGACCACCCGGTCCTGGAGTCTGTGACACGCTCCTCCGTATGACGGCTACCGACAGTTCCGACTCGGTCGTACGTCCCGACGGGCCCTGGACCCACCGGGACGTGGCGGCCAACGGTGCGCGTTTCCACATCACCGAGATGGGTGACGGCCCGCTGGTGCTGTTGCTGCACGGCTTCCCGCAGTTCTGGTGGACCTGGCGCCATCAGCTCCCGGCGCTCGCCGGAGCGGGTTTCCGTGCGGTGGCGATGGACCTGCGGGGCGTGGGCGGCAGCGACCGCACGCCCCGCGGCTACGATCCGGCCAACCTGGCCCTGGACATCACCGGGGTCGTACGGTCCCTGGGCGAGCCGGACGCCGCGATCGTCGGGCACGACCTCGGCGGCTACCTGGCGTGGACCGCGGCCGTGATGCGGCCGAAGCTGGTACGGCGGCTGGCGGTGTCCTCCATGCCGCACCCCCGCCGCTGGCGCGCGGCCATGCTGGCGGACTTCAAGCAGAGCCGGCAGAGCTCCTACGTATGGAACTTCCAGCGGCCGTGGCTGCCCGAACGCCGGCTGGTGGCGGACGACGCCGCCCTGGTGGGCCGCCTGATCCGGGACTGGTCCGGGCCGCGGCTGCCCGAGGACGAGGACGTCGAGGTCTACCGGCGGGCGATGAGCATCCCCTCGACGGCGCACTGCGCGATCGAGCCGTACCGCTGGATGGTCCGGTCGATGGCCCGGCCGGACGGCATCCAGTTCAACCGGCGCATGAAGTGGCCCGTACGGGTGCCGACGCTGCACCTGCACGGCTCGCTCGACCCCGTGATGCGCACCCGCAGCGCGGCCGGTTCCGGCGAGTACGTGGAGGCCCCGTACCGCTGGCGGCTCTTCGACGGGCTCGGGCACTTCCCGCACGAGGAGGACCCGGTGGCGTTCTCCGCCGAACTGATCAACTGGCTGAAGGATCCGGAGCCGGACCGGTAGACCCTGGCCGGCGGGCCGGGGCGCGGGGCCGGGCGGCGCGACACGCCGACCCGATCGAACGTGCGTATGACGAACAGCCAATTGCCGCCCGCATAGGCCAATTGACGGGCCGCCGGGCGGTTACGGAGCCCGGGGCCCGGGCAGAGTCGTGGGTATGGGCTGGACGCACGACTACCGTGACGTGGCACGCAACCGCCGCAGCAACGCCGCTGCGATGGGCACTCAGGAGAGGGGATCCTCGGACCTTGTGTCCGGTGAGTCTCCCGAGCTCGCCCATCCGCTGGGCATTCCGCGCATCCTGCGCCGCCGGGCGCGCTGGATGACCGCGCGGCTCAAGCATCCACGGACCTGACCCCCGCCGGAGCCCCGGGCCAGGGGGCGGCCTCCGCCTCCCGCCCGGCCCGATCCGGCTCGGCGTCCCGTCACATCGCGCATCCCTGACTGTCGACCGCCCGCTGGGCCGTACGCCCCTTGGTGATGTCCTCGCGGATCTCGTCGGCGGTCAGCGCGTAGCCGGTGTGGGCGTCGTCCAGGGACTTGGCGAAGACCACTCCGTACACCTCGCCGCTCGGCGTGAGCAGCGGGCCGCCGGAGTTGCCCTGCCGGACCGTGGCGTACAGGGAGTACACATCACGGCCGACCGTGCCGCGGTGGTAGATGTCCGGGCCGTTGGCCTGGATGCGGCTGCGGATACGGGCCGCGCGGACGTCGTAGCCGCCGTTCTCCGGGAAGCCGGCGACGATGGCGCCCTTGCCGGTGCTCGCGTCGTCCGCCGCGAAGCGCAGCGCGGGCGCGGGCAGCGACGGCACGTCGAGCACCGCGATGTCGCGCTCCCAGTCGTACAGGACGACCCTCGCGTCATACGTACGGCCCTCGCCGCCTATCTGGACGGTCGGTTCCTTGACGCCGCCCACCACGTGCGCGTTGGTCATGACGCGGTGCGGCGCGAAGACGAAGCCGCTGCCTTCGAGGACCTTGCCGCAGCTCGGGGCCGTACCGACGACCTTGACGATGCTCTTGCGCGCCTGGGCCGCGACCGGGCTGCTGGCCAGCTTCGGGTCGGGCGCGGGCACCGAGTGGATCGGCTCGTTCGAGAACGGCGTGAAGACCTGCGGGAAGCCGTTCTGCGCGAGCACCGAGGAGAAGTCCTGGAACCAGGTGTTGGCCTGTTCCGGCATCACCTGGGAGACGCCGAGCAGCACCTTGGAGTTGCGGACCTCCTTGCCCAGCGTCGGCAGGGAGGTGCGCGCCAGCGCGGAGCCGATCAGCCAGGCGACCAGCAGCATCGCCAGGACGTTGACCAGCGCGCCGCCGGTGGCGTCCAGGGCGCGCGCCGGTGACCAGGTGATGTAGCGCCGCAGTTTGTTGCCCAGATGGGTGGTCAGCGCCTGTCCCACGGACGCGCACACGACCACGACGGCGACCGCCGCGATCACCGCGAAGGTGCCCGGTGTGGCGTCGTCGGTGATCTCGTTCCAGATCACGGGGAGCAGGTAGACCGCGACCAGGCCGCCCCCGAGGAAGCCGATCACGGACAGGATGCCGACGACGAAGCCTTGGCGGTAGCCGACGACGGCGAACCACACGGCCGCGAGCAGCAACACGATGTCCAGCACGTTCACGCCCGCCACCGTCTCACGCGCGCCGGTCGAGCGGGACCTGCTTCGTGCGGTCCCACGGCCGTTCCCACCCCGCGTAGTGCAGGATCCGGTCAATCACCCCGGCCGTGAAACCCCAGACCAGGGCATCCTCGACGAGGAAGGCGGGGCCCACGTGGCCACTGGGGTGGCGGGCCGTCACCCGGTGCGCGGGGTCCGTGAGATCCGCCACGGGAACCGTGAAGACCCGGGCGGTCTCCGCCGCGTCCACCGGCCCGACCGGGCTCGGCTCCCGCCACCAGCCCAGGACGGGCGTGACGACGAAGCCGCTCACGGGGATGTACAGCCGCGGCAGCACGCCGAAGACCTGCACGCCCGACGGGTCCAGCCCGGTCTCCTCCCACGCCTCGCGCAGCGCGGCGCGCACCGGACCGTCGCCCTCCGGATCGCCGTCCTCCGGGTCGAGGGCGCCGCCGGGGAACGAGGGCTGGCCGGCGTGCGAGCGCAGGGTGCCCGCGCGCTCCATGAGCAGCAGCTCCGGGCCGCGGTCGCCGTGCCCGAAGAGGACCAGGACGGCGGACTGCCGGCCGCCGCTCTCGGGCGGCAGGAATCTGCTGAGCTGGTGGGGCTCGATCGTGGCGGCGGCGCGCGAGACCGGCGCCAGCCACTCCGGCAGGCCGTCGGAGCTGACGGCCGCCCCGTCCGCCCCGTACGCCGCTGTCTTGCCGTACTGCTCCCGTGCGCTCGTCATCCGCGCCCCCTCAGGCCCTTGGATCGGTGGGATCGATGGTCATGCGGCCGTGGCCGGTCCTCTTGGGGGTGAGTCCCGCGGCGGCCGGTCCGGTTCCCCTCCGGAATGTGACGCTTTCGTCCCGCGCGGGGCGGCACCGTCGGAACGGGCACCGGCGGGCCGGGGCCGCGGGCGCCGGGCACGGGCGGCGCTCAACGGCCCGCCAGCGGCGGCGCGGGCTGTCCCGGGTAGTCGGCCGGGGGCCGCAGCCGCTGGCCCGGCTGACCGCCCATCTCGTACTTGAGCAGCTTCTTCGCCTTCTCCGGGTCCAGCTCGCCCTCGCCGTACGAGGGGCAGTCGTGCGCGATGGGGCAGGCGCCGCAGGCGGGCTTGCGGGAGTGGCAGACGCGGCGGCCGTGGAAGACGACGCGGTGCGAGAGCATCGTCCATTCGCTCTTGGGGAAGATCTCGGCGATCTCCGCCTCGACCTTCTCCGGGTCCTGCTGTCCGGTCCAGCGGAAGCGCCGGACCAGCCGGCCGAAGTGGGTGTCGACCGTGATGCCCGGCACGCCGAACGCGTTGCCCAACACGACGTTCGCGGTCTTGCGGCCGACGCCCGGAAGCGTCACCAGGTCCTCCAGGCGGCCGGGCACCTCGCCGTCGAAACGGTCCCGTAGCGCCGTCGAGAGGCCCAGCAGGGACTTCGCCTTGGCGCGGAAGAAGCCGGTCGGCCTGATCAGCTCCTCCAGCCGCTCCGGATCGGCGGCGGCCATGTCCTCCGGCGTGGGGTAGGCGGCGAAGAGGGCCGGGGTGGTCTGGTTGACCCGCAGGTCGGTGGTCTGCGCGGACAGGACCGTGGCGCAGAGCAGCTCGAAGGAGTTACGGAAATCCAGCTCGGGGTGGGCGTACGGATACACCTCGGCCAGCTCACGGTTCATCCGGCGGGCCCGGCGCACCATGGCGGTGCGGGACTCGTCCTTGAGGGCGGGGGCGGGGGCGGCCTTGGCGGGGGCCTTGGAGGGCGCCTTCTTGGCCGCGGCCGTCTTCTTCGCGGGTGCCGTCTTCTTCGCAGGGGCCGTCTCGGCAGGGGCCGTCTTGGCAGGGGCCGTCTCGCCGGTGCTCTTCGCCGCGGCGGTCTTCTTGGCCGTGGTCTTCTTCACGGCGGTCGCCTCGGCGGTCTTCTTGGCCGTGGTCTTCTTGGCCGTGGTCTTCTTCGCGGCAGAGGTCCCGGTCGCTGCCGTGGCGGCGGACTTCTTCCGCGTCGTCGCCTTGCGCACCTTTTCTCCGGATTTCACCGCTTTCGCGGCTTCGGCGGGCGCCTGTTCGCCCACAGCGGAATCACGGCCCGCGCTCACTCGCTCAGCCCCCTTGTCCTGTGCTCTCACCGGCGTATTGGACACTCGGCCAGACTAAGGCCACCCACTGACATACGGCCCGATCACCAGTGCCCGTGGGTCCAATCGGCCCCCTGCCGTATGGCTTGCGCCACGGGTCCGGCATCCTTGTGATTGATCGCACTGTTTTGCATTCCGGCATGATGGGGACCAAGGTCCCTTTGAGCATGTCGACAAGGAGAGATCTCGTGGACGACGTTCTGCGGCGCGCACCGCTCTTCGCGGCGCTCGACGATGAGCAGGCGGCCGAGCTGCGCGCCTCGATGGGAGAGGTCACGCTCGCCCGCGGCGACGCCCTGTTCCACGAAGGGGACCCGGGCGACCGCCTGTACGTGGTCACCGAGGGCAAGGTGAAGCTGCACCGCACCTCCCCGGACGGACGGGAGAACATGCTCGCGGTGCTCGGCCCCGGTGAGCTGATCGGCGAGCTCTCCCTGTTCGACCCGGGCCCGCGTACCGCCACCGCCACCGCACTGACCGAGGTCAAGCTGCTGGGTCTGGGCCACGGCGACCTGCAGCCCTGGCTCAACGCCCGCCCGGAGGTCGCCACGGCGCTGCTGCGCGCCGTCGCGCGCCGCCTGCGCAAGACCAACGACCAGATGTCCGACCTGGTCTTCTCCGACGTACCGGGCCGGGTCGCCCGGGCGCTCCTGGACCTGTCGCGCCGCTTCGGTGTGCAGTCCGAGGAGGGCATCCACGTCGTGCACGACCTCACGCAGGAGGAGCTGGCCCAGCTCGTCGGCGCCTCGCGCGAGACGGTCAACAAGGCCCTCGCGGACTTCGCGGGCCGCGGCTGGCTGCGCCTGGAGGCGCGCGCGGTGATCCTGCTGGACGTGGAGCGCCTGGCGAAGCGCTCGCGCTGACGCCCGCCGCCGTCAAGGCACCGAAAGGGTCCATGCTCCCCCGGGGGAGCATGGACCCTTTCGCGTGAAACCGCCCGCGCGACCGGACCCGGACGGCCCGGGTCACCGTCCCCGGACGGCCCCCTCACCGGGCCCGACCGGCCCTCTCCCCCCTGCCCCCTCCCGGTCCGCCCGGCACCTCCGGCAGTTGCTGCGTGGCGCAGTGGATGCCGCCCCCGCCCTCGCCGACCGCGTCGATCGCGATCTGCCGGATGTCGCGGCCCGGGTGCAGGTCACGCAGCACCCCGGCGGCCCGGTCGTCGGCCCGCCGGTCGCCGAAGCGCGGCAGGACCACCACGCCGTTCGCCACGTAGTAGTTCAGGTACGAGGACAGGAACTCCTCCCCCCGCTCACCGATCGCGTACGGATCGGGCTCCGCGATCTCGACGATCTCCAGTCGTCTGCCCCGGGCGTCGCGGGCCTGTGCGAGAACGCCGCGGGCCTGCTCGTACACCCGCGCCCAGACGTCCGGGCCGTCCCCGTGCCAGGGCCGGTTCAGGGCGACGACGCCCGGCTCCACGAAGCGCGCGACGGTGTCGACATGGCAGTCGGTGATGTCCGCGCCGCGCACGCCCGCGACCCAGATCACCCGGGTCACGCCCAGCGCCCGCTTCAGCTCCCGTTCGACGTCGGTCCGTGTCCTGCCCGGGTTGCGGTTGGCGTTGACCAGCGAACTCTCGGTGGCCAGCAGGGTTCCTTCGCCGTCGACCTCCACGGAACCACCCTCGGCGACGATCCCGGCCTCGACACGGGTGATCCCCTCGCGGCCCAGCAGCCCGCGGGCCACCTGGGCGTCGCGCGGGTGACGCTGCTTGCCGCCCCAGCCGTTGAAGTGGAGGTCCACGCCCGCCCGGCCGGGCCCCGGCGACGTACCCGGCCGGGTGACGAAGACCGGGCCGGTGTCACGTATCCACAGGTCGTCGACCGGCACCGGCACGATCTCGACCGCCGCACCGCACGCCCGGCGGGCCCGCCCTTCCTCCTCCGGACCGGCCAGCAGCGCCACCGGCTCGTACTCGGCGAGGGTGTGCGCCAGCCGCGCGATGTCCCGCTGCACGGCGGGAGCCTGGTCCTTCCAGAGGGAGTCGGCCGGCGGCCAGGCGAGGTACGTGGCGGCATGGGGCCGCCACTCGGCGGGCATCCGGGCCGGGACGGTCGCGGCGGCCGGCACGGCGACCCCGGGGGAAGCGGAGGCCCCGGAGGACCGGGGCGCCCGGGCGGCGTACGCGAAGCCCGTACCGGCGAGCGCTCCCAGACCGCCGAGCCCGAGCAGCCCGCGGCGCGTCAGAAGACGTCGAGGTCGGTTCATGACCGGCTGTTCTCCTCTCCGGGCCGCCCGCCGACGCCGGACGAGCCTTCCCTGGAACCTGACTGAAATTTCAGTCAGGACTTGTCCCGAACGTAGCACCGCCGAGAACCGATGGCGACCGGTTACCGCCGACCGGGCACCGAGTACGGTGGTCGACTGTGTCCGAGCGCCGACTGCAGATCCTGGAAGCCGCGACCCGCACCATCGCGCGGAGCGGCGTACGCGGCCTGCGGGTGGAGGAGATCGCGGCCGCGGCCGGCGTCTCCACCGGACTGATCTACTACCACTTCGGCGACCGGGCCGAACTGCTCCGCCGCACCCTGGACTTCATCGGCGAACGCGCCGAACGCTGCACGGCGCCGGACCCGGAGACCGTCCGCACGGCGGGCCCGCGCGCGCAGTTGAGGGAGATGCTGCTGCGCGAGCTCCAGGACGCCCCGGAGCTGGTGGAGAACAGCACCGCCTGGGGCGAGTTCCAGTCCAGCGCCATCTTCGACACCGGGCTGCGGGAGCAGTTGCGCGAGGCGACCCGGCAGTGGACGGACGACGTGGCCGACCTCGTACGGGAGGCACAGGCCGCCGGTACGGCCGACCGGAACGTTCCGGTGGCCGACGCCGCCGAGCGGCTGACCGCGCTGGTGGAAGGGCTCAGCACGCGCTGGCTCAGCGGCTCGGTCCCCCTGGAGCGCGCCCGCGAGCTGCTGCGCGGCGGCATCGAACGCGAGCTGGGCCCGGCGGCGGAAGAGGACTGAGGGCAGGGCACCGCGCCTGGACCAGTCCTGGGCCAACCCTGGACCAGCCCCGGATCGGCCCTGGACCAGTCCTTGGATCTGCCCCCGAGTCAGCCCCCTCGGCTCAGCCCCTGAATTCGCCCTCGGCGCGGCTACTGAATCCGCCCTAGATCAGCCCGTGCTCCCCGAGATAGTCCAACTGCGCCCGTACGGACAGCTCGGCCGCGGGCCACAGCATGCGGTCCACGTCCGCGTACACGCTCGCGACGACCTCCGAGGGCGTGCGGTACCCCGCCTCGACCGCCGTCTCGACCTGGGCCAGCCGGTTGGCGCGGTGCGCGAGGTAGAACTCGATCGCGCCCTGGGCGTCGCTCAGTACGGGCCCGTGACCGGGCAGGACGGTCGTGACGCCGTCGTCGACGGTCAGGGACCGCAGCCGCCGCAGCGAGTCCAGGTAGTCGCCCAGGCGGCCGTCCGGGTGCGCGACGACGGTGGTCCCGCGGCCCAGGATCGTGTCGCCGGTCAGTACGGCGGCGTCGGCCGGCAGGTGGAAGGAGAGCGAGTCGGCGGTGTGCCCGGGGGTCGGTACGACCCGTAGTTCCAGGCCACCGGTGGTGATCACGTCTCCGGCCGCCAGCCCCTCGTCGCCCAGCCGCAGTGCCGGGTCCAGGGCCCGTACCGGGGAGCCGGTCAGCTCGGCGAAGCGCTCCGCGCCCTCGGCGTGGTCCGGGTGACCGTGCGTCAGCAGCGTGAGGGCGACCCGCTTCCCGGCCCGCTCGGCGGCGTCCACGACTGCCTTGAGGTGGGTCTCGTCCAGTGGCCCCGGGTCGATGACGACCGCCACGTCGGCGTCCGGCTCGGCGACGATCCAGGTGTTGGTGCCGTCCAGGGTCATCGGGGACGGGTTCGGGGCGAGCACGCACCGGGCGCGGTCGGTGGCGGGTCCGGCGATGTCCCCTCCGCGGGGCCGGCCGGGCAGGGCGGCTGCGTACGTCATGCGGTGGACTCTCCCGTGGTCGTGGGCGGGCTCGTGGGCGGCGCGGTGCCCGGACCCCCGGTCGCGGGCGGCGCGACGGTGCCCGGCCCCCCGGTCGCGGGTGGCGCGGCGGTGGCCGGGCTCCCGGTCGCGGGCGGCGCGACCGGGGTGAGGTGCTTGGTGAACTCCTCGTGCCCCGGCCAGCTCAGGACCACCTCACCGTCCTTCAGCTCCGCCCGCGCGAGGACCGGTGTCAGGTCCTGGCCGCCGGCCGCGGCGAGGGCCTCGGCGGCCGTCCCGTACGCCTCCAGGCCACGCAGCGTCGAGATCGTCGGCGGCATCATCAGCAGCTCGCCGCGGTCGTAGCCCGCGGCGGCCTCGGCGGGGCGGATCCACACCGTACGGTCGGCCTCCGTGGAGACGTTCCGGGTGCGCTGGCCCTCGGGCAGCACCGCCACGAAGAACCAGGTGTCGTAGCGGCGGGGTTCGAACTCCGGGGTGATCCAGCGGGCCCACGCCCCCAGGAGGTCACTGCGCAGGACCAGGCCGCGGCGGTCCAGGAAGTCCGCGAAGGACAGTTCGTGGGCGACCAGTGCCGCGCGGTCCGCGTCCCAGTCGTCGCCGGTGGTGTCGGCGACCACGGTCCCGGCGGAGGTGCCGGCGAGCAGCACACCCGCCTCCTCGAAGGTCTCCCGGACGGCCGCGCAGACCACGGCCTGCGCCGCGGCCTCCTCGTCCGCCCCGAAGCCGAGCCGCCGGGCCCACTCGGCGAGTGAGGGCCCGGCCCAGGCCACCGGCCGCTCGTCGCGCGGGTCGACGGACCCGCCCGGGTAGGCGTACGCGCCTCCGGCGAAGGCCATGGAGGTACGTCTGCGCAGCATGTGGACGGCGGGACCACCCGCGTCGGTGTCCCGGAGCAGCAGCACGGTCGCGGCCCGGCGGGGCGCCGCCGGAGTCAGCTCGCCGTGCGCGAGGGCCCGGATGCGGGCCGGCCATTCCGGCGGATACCACTGGCCATTGGGGGTCGACGACATGGCCGGATGCTATGCGCTGGCGCGCGGATGTTCGAGGGGGCGCCTCTCCGGCCGCTGCGCGCGGGCGCCAGGGCCGGGTGCGGGATGGGTGCGGGTCCGGGCGTGAGGGCCGGGTGCGGAGCCGCGGGTACGGAAACGGGGCGGGTCCGGTTCCCCGGTCCCGCCCCGTCGTACTCGGTCACGTCCGGTCGTACGCCGTCATCCGGCCGTGGTCCGGCACACTCCGCCGTACTTCATCGTCCTCAGCCGTACGCGCTCGTACGTGCCCTCATGCGGTCACCCGCGGTCTTCCGCAGTCGTACGCGATCGCCCGACGTCAGTCCGCGACCTCGACCTGCATCTCGACCTCGACCGGCGCGTCGATCGGCAGCACGGCCACGCCGACCGCGGAACGGGCGTGCACGCCCTTGTCGCCCAGCACCTCGCCCAGCAGCTCGCTGGCGCCGTTGATGACGCCCGGCTGACCGGTGAAGTCGGGGGCCGAGGCGACGAAGCCGACGACCTTGACGACCCGCACGATCTTGTCGAGGTCGCCGACGACGGCCTTCACGGCGGCCAGCGCGTTCAGCGCGCAGGTCGCGGCCAGTTCCTTGGCCTGCTCGGGGCTGACCTCGGCGCCCACCTTGCCGGTGGCCGGCAGCGCGCCGTCCACCATCGGCAGCTGTCCCGAGGTGTGGACGTACGCGCCCGAGCGCACCGCGGGCTGGTACGCCGCCAGCGGTGGCACGACCTGCGGCAGCTTCAGGCCCAGCTCGGCGAGCCTGTCCTCCACCGCGCTCATGCCTGCTTCTCCCGCTTCAGGTAGGCCACCAGCTGCTCGGGGTTGTTCGGCCCCGGCACGACCTGGACCAGCTCCCAGCCGTCCTCGCCCCAGGTGTCCAGAATCTGCTTGGTCGCGTGCACGAGCAGCGGCACGGTCACGTATTCCCACTTGGTCATGGGGCCGAGCGTAATGCCTGTCCCGGCGGCGCGCGGACGCGGCGGCGCGGCCCGGGTGCGCGGCCGGTACGCGCCCCTTCCGCGCCCCCGGCGCACAACCCGACGCCGGTCCCGTGCGTAGCCCGCCGCCGGACTGGTTAGGCTCCTTGGCGTGAGCAGGCTCCATGTCGTCAGCGGCAAGGGCGGTACCGGCAAGACCACGGTCGCCGCTGCCCTCGCCCTCGCCCTGGCCACCGAGGGACGCCGTACCCTCCTGGTCGAGGTCGAGGGCCGGCAGGGCATTGCCCAGGTGTTCGAGACCGAGGCGCTCCCGTACGAGGAGCGCAAGATCGCGGTGGCCCCCGGGCCCGACGGAGGAGGTGTGTACGCCCTCGCCATCGACGCCGAACGGGCGCTCCTGGACTACCTCCAGATGTTCTACAAACTCGGCGGCGCGGGCCGCGCCCTGAAGAAGCTCGGCGCGATCGACTTCGCCACGACCATCGCACCCGGCCTGCGGGACGTCCTGCTGACCGGCAAGGCGTGCGAGGCGGTGCGCCGCAAGGACAAGCGCGGACGGTTCGTCTACGACGCCGTCGTGATGGACGCCCCGCCCACCGGCCGCATCACCCGCTTCCTGAACGTCAACGACGAGGTCGCGGGCCTGGCCAAGATAGGGCCGATCCATAACCAGGCACAGGCCGTGATGCGGGTGCTGAAGTCTCCCGAGACGGCGGTCCACCTGGTGACCCTGCTGGAGGAGATGCCCGTCCAGGAGACCGTGGACGGCGTCGCGGAGCTGCGCGCCGCCGGGCTGCCGGTGGGCGGCGTCGTGATCAACATGACCCGGCCCGAGGTGCTGGACACCGGCGAGGTCGACATCGCCGCCAACGGGGCGCGCAGGAGCATCGCCGAGGCGCTGGCCGAGGCGGGCCTGCGCGGCGGCCGCCGCGGCGCGGCCGGCGTGAAGTGGGCCGACGGGCTCATCGACCCCCTCCTGGAAGAAGCCCGCGAACACGCGCAGCGCGTCGATCTGGAGCGGGCCGGGCACGCCGAGCTGGCCGGTCTCGACCTGCCGACCTACGAGTTGGAGCTGCTCCCCGAGGGAGTGGACCTCGCCGGGCTGTACCGGCTCGCGCGAGACCTGCGGAAACAGGGGCCCATATGACCGCGGATGCAAGCCTCCCGGACGACAGCACGGCGGGCGCCGGCACTCCGGATGCCGGCGCCCCGGACGCCGGCACCGCGGCTGTCAGCGCCCCGGACGCCGGTGCCGCGCCGTCCCGGCACACCGCACCGTCCGCCTCAGGACACGGCGTGCTGCACTCCCCCGCCGCCCTCCTGGAGGTCGACCCGCTGCTCGACGATCCGCGCACCCGTATCGTCGTGTGCTGCGGCTCCGGCGGTGTCGGCAAGACCACCACCGCAGCGGCCCTCGGCGTACGCGCCGCCGAGCGCGGCCGCAAGGCCGTCGTGCTGACCATCGACCCGGCCCGCCGGCTGGCGCAGTCGATGGGCATCTCGGAACTGGACAACGTCCCCCGCCGCGTCAAGGGCATCGACGAGAGCGCGGGCGGCGAGCTGCACGCCATGATGCTGGACATGAAGCGCACCTTCGACGAGATCGTCGAGGCGCACGCGGACGCCGAGCGGGCCCGCGCCATCCTGGAGAACCCCTTCTACCAGTCCCTGTCGGCCGGTTTCGCGGGCACGCAGGAGTACATGGCCATGGAGAAGCTGGGCCAGTTGCGCTCCCGTGACGCGTGGGACCTGATCATCGTCGACACCCCGCCCAGCCGGTCCGCGCTCGACTTCCTGGACGCGCCCAAGCGGCTCGGGTCCTTCCTGGACGGCAAGTTCATCCGGGTGCTGATGGCGCCCGCGAAGGCCGGCGGGCGGGCCGGCATGAAGTTCCTCAATGTCGGCATGTCGATGATGACCGGCACCCTCAGCAAGATCATGGGCGGTCAACTGCTGCGTGACGTGCAGACGTTCGCGGCCGCCATGGACACCATGTTCGGCGGCTTCCGTACCCGCGCGGACGCGACGTACCGGCTGCTCCAGGCGCCCGGCACCGCGTTCCTCGTCGTGGCGGCGCCGGAGCGGGACGCGCTGCGCGAGGCCGCGTACTTCGTCGAGCGGCTGGCCGCCGAGCAGATGCCGCTGGCCGGGCTGGTCCTGAACCGGGTGCACGGCAGCGGCGCCGCCCGGCTCGGCGCGGAGCGGGCGCTGGCCGCCGCCGAGGCCCTCGCGGACCGCGACCGGGCCGCCGCCGAGGAACGGTCCGGCAACCGGTCGGAAAATCTTGACGGTGACGGCATTGTGGATCTAGCGGACGGGAAGGCTGACTCTCGTACCGCCGACGGCCACTCCCCCGCCGCGGCGGACCCACGGACAACGGACGACACCCCGTCGGCAGCACGGCTCGCTGCCGGGCTGCTGCGGTTGCACGCCGAGCGGATGCAGGTACTCGCCCGCGAGCGGCGGACGCGCGACCGCTTCACCGCGCTGCATCCCGAGGTCCCGGTCGCGGAGATCGCCGCGCTGCCCGGGGACGTGCACGACTTGGCGGGCCTGCGCGCGATCGGCGACCGCCTCGCCACCCAGGAACGGACGGACGACGACACCCGGCAGACCGAGGACTGACCAGAGGGCTGCCCCGAGGGCCGGTCGAAGAAGTGGCCGGAGAACTGACCAGAGGGCTGGCCAGGGGCCGTCCGGGTAAGACCCAGCCGCAGCACGGCCCTGTCGCCGCCCTGCTCCAGCCCTGACGCGGCCCTGTACGGGCCCCAAGAGGTCCCAGGGGAGAGGGACCAAGGACTTCACCCAGGAGCGGCGGAAACAGCGGACTACAGCGAACGCAGACAGCCTGAGCAACGATCCCCGCGTCTGTAACACCGCCCGGCCGACCGCTTGCACGCGCGCTCGCGCCTTTCCCGGTACCGAGTCGCCGAGTCGTCCCGTACGGACATGCCCGCACCGCCGTGCCGACACCGGTACCGCACACCGGCCGCGTCCGCGCGCCGGCCATGCCCGTGCACCGGGAACGTCCACCGCCGGTCAGGACCGCGCGCCGAACAGGACCGTGCGCTGGTCACGACCGCACAGCGTTCACGCCCGTACGCCGCCCGTTCCGGCCCACGCCGAATACGCCCGTCGACCGTCGGCCCACAGCAGACGGCTTACGACAGACGGCAGACGGCTACTGACGTCGTCTAGCCGACCGCGGCGTAGTCGTCGTACGTACCGTCGTAGCGGTCGCCGTACGCGTTGTCGTAGGTGTTCTCGTACGTCTCGTCGTCCTCACAGTCCACGGGCAGGATGCCGGTGCTGCGCTCGTATTCCGTACGCGCCGTCTCCAGCAGCCGGCGCCACGAGGTGACGGTCGGGCGGCGGCGCAGCAGCGCCCTCCGCTCGCGCTCGGTCATGCCGCCCCAGACTCCGAACTCCACGCGGTTGTCCAGGGCGTCGGCCAGGCACTCCGTCCGCACCGGGCATCCGGTGCAGACCGCCTTGGCCCGGTTCTGGGCCGCGCCCTGAACGAACAGCTCGTCCGGATCGGTGGTGCGGCAGGCTGCCTGTGTACTCCAGTCGGTTACCCAGCTCATGCTGGCGCCGTCCTCTCCCGAATCGAGGCTCCCCCACGGCGGCAAGCGGCATATTCACCGTTGCCAGTTGAGGACGTTACGGAAGGCGAGCAGGGCGCAACACCCCCTTCGGGCCCAATCTTGGATGGCCCGAACGGACTATGCGTACGCGGCAGATCACCCAACGGAGTGAGCCGGTGGCATACGCCACGTTCCCGGCGCCACGGGACAGTTCGCCACTGGCACAACGGATGTACGCCGACACATGCGGACGTACGGGGCGCCTCGCACCCGCGGAGGCGGGGTTGACGGACCGGCGTGATCCCTCTGCGGGCGCCGGCCGGGATCAGGTTAAACGAACAGATGCGCCCCTGTCCGGCGATTGAGAACGTAGCCACCTCGTGAAGTCGCACCGGCTGGTCGTCACCTGCGCCACTGCGGTCCCACCCCTGCCGCCGTGTCCGGCTCGTGCGCCGGGCCGGACAGCGGGGCCACCGGTCCCGATACGCGGATGTACCGACCCAGCCCCGCTCCCTCGGGCCCCCGCACACGAGGGCTTAGGCTGCCCTCATGGGTAAGAAGCGCGACGGCGGGGGTCTGACCAAGACCCAGCAGGCCGCTAAATTCCTGGGTGTCAGCGTCCTGGCCGGAGCGGTGCTGGCGGGCCTGGCCCTCCCCGCAGCCGGCGCGCTGGGCCTCGCGGCGAAGGGATCGGTCGAAGGTTTCGACGAGATCCCCGCCAACCTGAAGACTCCACCGCTGAGCCAGCGGACCACCATCCTCGACGCGAACGGCGGCGAGATCGCCAAGGTCTACTCGCGCGACCGCACCGTGGTCGACCTCAAGGACATGTCGCCGTACGTCCAGAAGGCGATCGTCGCCATCGAGGACGCGCGTTTCTACCAGCACGGCGCCATCGACCTGAAGGGCATCCTGCGCGCGGTCAACAAGAACGCGCGGTCCGGCGGCGTCTCCGAGGGCGCCTCCACGCTGACGCAGCAGTACGTGAAGAACGTCTTCATCGAGGAGGCCGGTGACGACCCGGACAAGGTCGCCCAGGCCACCCAGCAGACCATCGGCCGCAAGGTCAAGGAACTGAAGTACGCGATCCAGGTCGAGGAGGAGCTGGGCAAGCAGAAGATCCTGCAGAACTACCTGAACATCACCTTCTTCGGGCAGCAGGCGTACGGCGTCGAGGCCGCGTCCCAGCGGTATTTCAGCAAGCACGCCAAGGACCTGACCCTGGACGAGTCCGCGCTGCTGGCGGGCATCGTGCAGTCGCCGAGCCGGTACGACCCGGTCAACGACCCCAAGGAGGCGCAGCGCCGCCGTAACACCGTGCTGCAGCGGATGGCCGACACGAAGGCCGTCACCCAGGCCGAGGCCGACGCCGCGGCCAAGAAGCCGATCAAGCTGGACGTCAGCCGCCCCAAGAACGGCTGCATCACGGCCGGTTCGGGCGCCGGGTTCTTCTGCGACTACGTACGCGAGGTGCTGCTGAACGACCAGGCGTTCGGCAAGACCCGCAAGGAGCGCAGCAAGCGCTGGAACCAGGGCGGCCTGACGATCCGTACGACGCTCGACCCGCAGACCCAGCGGTCGATCCAGTCGGCCGTCACCGGCCAGGTCTACGCCAACGACCCGGTCGCCACCGCGGCGACGATCGTCCAGCCCGGCACCGGAAAGATCCTGGGCATGGGTCAGTCACGCCCGTACGGCTTCGGTCAGAACCAGACCCAGATGAATCTGTCCGTCGACCAGAAGATGGGCGGCGGCGCGGGCTACCAGCCCGGTTCGACGTTCAAGCCGGTGATCGCGGCGGCGGCCCTGGAGGCCGGCAAGGGCCCGGACCAGTCGTACTCCTCGCCGTACAAGATGCAGTACCCGAGCCCGGTCTCCACCTGCACCGGGCAGTGGACGGGCAACGACCCGGTCTCGAACGAGAACACCTCCGAGGTCGGCCCGTACAGCATGAAGGAGGCGACCGCGAAGTCGGTCAACACCTACTTCGTGCAACTGATCAGCGACATCGGGATCTGCCCGGTGACCAAGATGGCCGACAAGATGGGCATCAAGCGCTCCAACGGCAAGCCGGTGGAGCAGAGCCCCGCCATCGCGCTGGGCTCCCCCGAGGTCTCCCCGCTGACCATGGCCAACGCCTACGCGACCTTCGCCAACGAGGGCGTCCACTGCTCCCCGGTGGCCATCGAGTCGATCATCGACGCGACCGGCAAGGCGCTGACCGTACCGAAGACCAGCTGCCACCGTGCGATGTCCCAGCAGACCGCCAAGACCATCAACGCGCTGCTCAAGGGCGTCGTCGAGGACGGCACCGGCAGGCAGGCCGGCCTCCAGGGCCGGGACAGCGCGGGCAAGACCGGCACCACCGACAGCCGGTACGCGGCCTGGTTCACCGGCTACACCCCGAACATGGCCGGCGCGGTGTGGGTGGGTGACCCGGCTCACAAGCGGCGGATGTTCGACATCACCATCGGCGGCACCTTCCACGACAAGGTGTACGGCGCGGACACCCCGGGCCCGATCTGGCGCGAGGCGATGTCGGGCGCGCTGTCCGGCAAGCCCGCGCCGTCCCTGCCCACCGTCCCGCTCGGCGACTCCGACAAGAGCGACGGCAAGGGCGGCGGTGGCGGCGGCCGCCACGACCGGCCCGGCGGCGGGGGTGGCCACGGTGACGGCAAGCCGGGGGGTGGCTGGCACCTCCCCGGGTTCCCCGACCTGTTCGGGGGCTCGGACCGCTGAGGCGGCCCAGGCCGCTGAGGTGACCGAGGCGGCGATCGGGCAGGACGTACGAAGGGGCGCTCCCACCGGGTGGTGGGGGCGCCCCTTCCGTACAACGGCCGGGCCGGCGAAGCAGTGATCTTGCGGCCTGGGCTCACACCGTCCGAACTGCCTGGTCCGTCTGGACCGCGTAGCTCGCCTGGACCGCGTGGGCCCCTGGTCCGCCTGCCTCGCCCGCCTTCGCCTTCGCCTCAGCCCGCGAGCAGCTTCTTGACCACCGCGGCCACCCGGCCGCCCTCGGCCCGGCCCGCGATCTTCGGGTTCACGATCTTCATGACGGCGCCCATGGCCCGCGGCCCCTCGGCGCCGCCGCCCTTCGCCTCCGCCACGGCTTCGGCGACGATGTTCTCCAGTTCCTCGTCCGAGAGCGGCTTCGGCAGGTACTCGGCGAGCACCTCACCCTCGGCGCGTTCCCGCTCCGCCGACTCGGCGCGGCCGCCCTTGTCGAACGCCTCGGCGGCCTCCCGGCGCTTCTTCGCCTCCCGCGCGACGATCTTCTCGACCTCGGCGTCCGAGAGCTCGCGCGCCTCGGTGCCCGCGACCTCCTCCTTCTGGACGGCGGTCAGGGTGAGACGGAGGGTGGAAGAGCGCAGCTCGTCACGGGCCTTGATGGCCGTGGTGAGGTCGTCCTGCAGCTTCGACTTGAGCGTGGTCATGACGTCGAGTATGCCCGTACGCGGAGCCCTGCGCCCCACCATTACGTTCCGGTGTACGGGCGTGACGTGCTGATGGGCGGGTCCGACGTACTGAGGGGCGGGCGCGACGTACCGGAGGACAGGTGTGGCGCCGCCTGCCGGCGTCCGGCTGTCACGTATCTGCATACCGGTTGCCCCACACCTGCGTACGGGTGTGACGCACCGGAGAACGGGGCAGGACGTACCGATGGGCGATTCCCCCGCGCGCTCTGCCACGATGGGAATCATGCGCGCCCGTTACGGAGTCCCCCTGTCCCTCGCCGCGGCCGGTGCCGCGGGCCTGGCCTACGCCGCCGGATTCGAAGTCCGCTCCTTCAGACTGCGCCGGGTCACCGTGCCCGTACTGCCGCCCGGGATGCGGCCGTTGCGCGTCCTCCAGGTCTCCGACATCCACATGGTCAGCGGCCAGCGCAAGAAACAGCGCTGGCTCCAGTCGCTGGCCGGGCTGCGCCCCGACTTCGTCATCAACACCGGCGACAACCTCTCCGACCCCGAAGGTGTCCCGGAGGTGCTGGACGCGCTCGGCCCGCTCATGGAGTTCCCGGGTGCGTACGTCTTCGGCTCCAACGACTACTACGGGCCAAAGCCGCGCAACCCTGCCCGCTACCTGGTCGAAAAAGTTCAGAAGCGGCACGGTCTGAACGGCAACCCGCCCGTCGTCGGCGCCATCCACAACCCCTGGGAAGAGCTGCGTGACGCCTTCGACACGGCCGGCTGGGTCAACCTCACCAACACCCGCGGCCGCCTGAAGCTCGACGGCTCGGCCGGCGGCTTCGAGATCGCCCTGACCGGCCTGGACGACCCGCACATCAAGCGGGACCGCTACGCCCAGGTCGCCGGCGGCCCGGAGCCGGACGCCGACCTCTCCATGGCTGTCGTCCACGCGCCCTACCTGCGCACCCTCGACGCCTTCACCGCCGACGGCTACCCGCTGATCCTGGCCGGCCACACCCACGGCGGCCAGCTCTGCATCCCCTTCTACGGGGCCCTGGTCACCAACTGCGACATCGACACCGAGCGGGTCAAGGGCCTGTCCACCCACACCACGGCCTGCCACACCTCCTTCCTCCACGTCTCCGCAGGCTGCGGCACCAACCGCTACACCCCCGTCCGCTTCGCCTGCCCCCCTGAGGCGACGCTGCTGACCCTGACGGCACGGGACTAGAACGGTGGGTGGGGCTGGGCCCCGTACGGGCGCGGGCGGGTCGGTCCCCGTACGGGCCGAGCAAGGCCACAAGCCCCACCCCCTCCACCCGACCCACCAGCCCCCTCCCTCCTCTCCCCTCCCCCCTTCCTCCCCCGAATTCGCACACACCCTCCGCATCACCCCCCACTCCCGTCTAGCGTGGGGGGATGATCGACCCGACCAGCGCACGCGTCCCGAGCTCCCGTCCGCCCCAGGCCACCTCGCACGCCTCCACCCGGTACGCCCGGGGAGCGGCGGCCGCCTCGGCCCACACCCCGGCCTCCGCGGTCGTCCCTCCGGTCCGGCGCCCGCTGGCCGCCGCCTTCCGCCTGCTGATCGCCCTGGCCGCGCTGACCGGCCTCGTCCTGGACATCGCGATCACCCCGGACCTGGGCCGCCTCTTCAGCTACTTCACGGTCCAGACGAACATCGCGGTGGCCGTCTTCTTCGCCTGGTCCGCCTACCGCGCCTGGTCCGCCCGCCCCCCGATCTCCTCGCGCGTCAGCGGCGGCGTCCTCCTCTTCATATCCATCACCGGTCTCGTCTACCACCTGGTGCTCACCAACGACTCCAGCAGCTTCTCCATGACCGGCACCCCGGAACACGACACCGTCCGCACCGTCTCCACCCACCTCCTGCACACCGTCACCCCCATCGGCGCCGCCCTCGACTGGCTCCTCCTCACCGCCCCCCGCGGCTTCCGCTGGCGCTACGCCGCACAGTGGCTGGCCTACCCCTTCCTCTACCTCCCCTTCGCCCTCATCCGCGGCGCCCTCCTCGCCCCGGGCACCGAGGGCCGCTACCCGTACCCCTTCCTCGACGTCGACCTCCACGGCTACGCCGGCATCGCCCTGAACACCCTCATCTTCGGTTCCGCCTTCTACGCCCTCGCCCTGATCCTCATCGCGATCGACCAGGTCAGGCCCCACCCCCGTCGCCCGGAGAACCGGATTTCACCTTCGGGGATCGGTCCGCTAAAGTAGAGCTCGTTGCTTCGGGGTGTGGCGCAGCTTGGCAGCGCGCTTCGTTCGGGACGAAGAGGTCGTGGGTTCAAATCCCGCCACCCCGACTGAGAAGTAGCAGGTCAAGGGCCACCGACTCGCAAGAGTCGGTGGCCCTGACTCGTTTCCGGGGGCGGTGGGGAAAGTCGGGGGAGTTCACCGGGCGCAGTTGTCAGTGATGTATGACACAGCGCTGGGCCAACAGCGCTCCCACCTCCGTCCGCCGATGCAGTACAGACCGCCCGGCGCGGGTCGTGGTCAGCAGCCCTGCCGCGCGCAGAGCGGCGGTGTGGGCGGAGGCGGTGGGGTTGCTGAGGCCCAGGCGGCGGGCCAAGGCGGACGTGCTGTGGGGTTCGGTGAGGAGGGTGAGGATCGTGGCGCGGGTTCGGCCGAGGACGGCGGACAGGGCGGCGGTCGGATCTGTCGTGCCGGTGGGGGTGAGGGGGAGGCCGGGGCCTGCGGGGTAGGTGACGGTCACCGGCTGGTCGGGGTGGTCGCCGAGAAGGGGGTGGCCGGTCCAGTGGAAGGTGGGCAGGAGGAGGACGCCTCGGCCGTTGAGGGTGATGTTCCGGGTGGCGGGGGCGGGTAGTTCCCAGGTGGTGCCGTTCAGGCGGGACGTTCCGACGAGACGGGTCAGGGCGGTGGCTGTGCCGTGTTCGGCGGCGGTCAGGGCGTGGCGGGTGAACTCGTCCCGGTGGAGGTCCTGTACCAGGGGCCATACGGGGCGCAGGGCCGTTTCGAAGGCCGCCTGCTGAGCCCGGCGTAGGAAGCTCCGGGCGTCGCTGTCGCCGCGGTACAGGTCGCGGAGCCATGGGGGTGGCGGGCTGCCGCTCCCCTCGTACACCCGTCGCAACTCGGAGCGGATCAGGTCCTGTCGGGTGGCGCGTACGGAGTCCAGGCCCTCCGTGAGGGAGTCGCTGAACACGTCGAGGAAGCTGGGTGCTTGCCCTGCGGGGACCAGGTCGCGCAGGGGCAGGGTGGTGCGTGGCAGGGACCGGAGCAGGCGTTGCCTCCAGTGGCCGAAAAGCAACGGGTCGTCGCCGCACGCCAGCTTCAGGAAGGCGGTGTTCATCTCCTGCAAGGGCGCCGGCCGGGGCGCGAATCGGACCCGCGCGAAGTCGGCTGCGGTGAAATGGATACGGATCACTGGGTCCCCCGGTGGTCTCGTACTCCCCTTGGCGCTGTCGCGCCATCGTTTCGGGCAGGGCCGCAACCCTCGTCGGCATCCCCCGCCTCCGGCCAGTATTCACGCCATCGACCGGTGGGAGGAGAGGCGATGACGGACACGAGCAACAGGCGCGTGGCGGAGGCGGTTCGGTTGCGGCTGCCGGATGCCGGCGGGAGGTACCCGGTCGGGGCCGCCACGCTGTACCTCGTCGATCGCACGAGGAAGGACCCGTGGGCGGCGGAGATCGCCGTACGTGAGCTGATGGCCACGGTGTTCTATCCGGCGGGCACGGTCCAAGGGGCGTCGCGGGCTCGGTATATGACGCGGGGCGTCGCTGCTGTGTTCTCGGAGGGCGCGCCCCAGGTGCATCCGGAGCTGCCGCGTACGGGTGTGGACTGGGCGGCCACCACGACCGGCGCGTACGGGGACGCGCCCGCGCAGCGCGAGCGACGGTGGCCCGTACTGCTCCACAGCCCTGGAGGGGGCGACCCGCGCGCTCTCGGGACCTCGGTGGCCGCGGACTTGGCGAGCCGCGGGTGGGTGGTGGTGGCCGTCGACCACCCGGGGGACGCCCTTGCCGTCGAGTTCCCGGTGGCGCGGGCCGGGCGGGAGCGGGTGCGTACGACCGTGTTCCGGGGTGATCCCCGGGCGGATGCGGAGCTGTTCCGGATCATGATTGCCGCGCGGGTCGCTGACTTGCGGTTCGTCCTGTGCCGGTTGGCGGAACTGGTGGCCGGGCGGAATCCGGACGCGGCGGGGCGGCCGGTGCCCGAGGGGCTGGCGCATGCGCTGGATCTGCGGCGGGTGGGTGTGTACGGGCACTCGGCGGGTGGCACCGCGGCTGCACAGGCTCTGTACGAGGATTCCCGTATCGGTGCCGCGGTCGACTGGGAGGGCTTCCTCGACCAGGCGCCCGACGCCTCCGGCCGTCCTGGGGAACTGCTTCCGGTGGCCCGGGACGGGGTGGAACGGGCGCTGCTCCTGGTGGGCACGGACAGCTTCACGGGGCGGGCGGAGATGGAACGTTCCTGGGCGGCCGCGCTCGCCCACCCGGGAGGGCGGGTGTGCCGGGACCGGCTCGATGGCACGTCGCACTGGGTGTTCACGGACTACGCGTCCATGGCTCCGCAGTTGCAGGCGGCGGGGCTGATGTCGGGTGAGGGCCGGGCCAGGCTGGTGGGGGCGGCCGATCCGGCATGGTCGGTGCCCGCCGTATGCCGCCAGGTGCGGACGTTCTTCGCCCGCCACCTGCCGGTGCGCTGACTGACATGCGTAAGTCCGCCCACCTGCGGGAGCGCTGACATGCGTAAGTACGTCAGAGGTGCGTGGCACACGGCTCCGGGGGACGGGGCCGTGCGCCGCGGGACGCTAAGGTCGGAATGGTCGGAGCGCAGGCCAGAGTGATGAGGGGGCGGCCGCCGATGGTGCCGGATGAGGCGGTGATCGGTTGTGCTGGGGAGCTGGTTCTCGGGACCCGTGGCGCCACCGGGCCCGGCGAGGTCCTGGTGCGGGTCAGGGGCGGGACGGAAACGTTTCTCGCCTGGTCCGACGATCCCCTGCCGCGCGGGACGACCGTGCTCGTGGTCGCGTCCCGGGGCGGTCGCCAGGTCGACGTGATCAGATGGGCCGATCCATTGGACGCGTTGGCCGGTGACGCCGGCGACGCCGGTTGAGGAGACGACGAGAGATGTTCGGTTACCGCGTTCCCGCCCCCGACGAGGCGATGCTGATCTCGGGTGGCAGGCGGGGCCTCGGGGGTGCGCCGTTCCGTGTGGTGACCGGCCACGGCAAGTTCGTTCTGCCCGTCTTCCGCAAGACCCGCTTCCTGACCCTGGCCATGTGCGAGTCGGAGGTCGTCGAGACCTGTGTGACCCGGCAGGGCATCGCGCTGACGGTACGGGCCGTGATCGCCTTCAAGGTCGGCAACGACACCGAGAGCATCGTCAACGCGGGCCAGCGGTTCCTCTCCGACCAGGACCAGATGTCGGTACTGACCGGCCGCATCTTCGCCGGTCACCTGCGGTCCATCATCGGCTCGATGACGGTCGAGGAGATCGTCACCGAGCGGCAGAAGCTGGCCACCGAGGTGCTGGACACCTCGAAGTCGGAGATGGCGAAGATCGGGCTGCACGTGGACTCGTTGCAGATCCAGTCGATCGACGACGGTGACACCGGCTACATCGACGCCATGTCCGCCCCGCACAAGGCGGCGATCCAGCGGCAGGCGCAGATCGCGCAGGCACAGGCGACGCAGGCCGCGGCGGAGGCGGAGCAGGAAGCGGCACGCAAGCAGGCGGAGTACGCGCGGCAGACCGCCGTCGTCCAGGCCGAGTACTCCGCCGAGGTGGACCGTGCGCAGGCCCAGGCCGCGCAGGCCGGGCCGCTGGCGGAGGCCCACGCTCAGCAGGAGGTGCTGGACGCGCAGACCGAACTGGCGGAACGGGCCGCCCAACTGCGCCAGCAGCAGCTTGTGGCCGAGGTCGTCAAGCCCGCCGAGGCGGACGCCGAGCGCATCCGGGTGCTCGCCATGGCCGAGGCCGAGCGGATGAAGATCCAGGCGGAGGCCGCCGCGTCGTACGACCGGGTGGCGCTGGACCGGATGCTGATCGACCAGCTCCCGCAGATCGTCAAGGAGGCCGCGGCCGGTCTCTCCGGCGCCAACGTCAACGTGCTCAACGGCGCCGACGGGCTGGGGGAGATCGCGGCCGGGCTGGTCGGGCAGGGGCTGACGATCCTGGATTCCGTACGCCGCAACCTGGGCGCGCCGGAGGAGAACACGGCCGACGGGCGGGTGCCGGAGCAGGGGGGCGGGCGGGTGGAGATCGAGTAAGCGGTACGGGGGGGGAATGGCGTCGGGTGGTACGGGGGCGGCTACCGGTGGCGAGTGGTACGGGTGGGGACCGGCGTCGGGCGGTACGGGCGTCAGTGGCGGCGGGTGGCCTGGGCGCGGGTGCCGGCGATGGCCAGGGAGGCGGCGGAGATGCCGACGGCGGTCATGGTCGCGGTGACGGCGCTCTGCCGGGTCAGGCTGTCCGCCGTCAGCAGGACGGTGGCCGCGATCACCGAGGCGACGATGTTGCCGGGTAAAAGGTAGAGCAGGAAGGTGAGTTGGGCTCGGGCCGGGTTGCGGGGCGGCGTGGGGGCGGGGCCGCCCGTACCGCCCTGTTGCAGGGTGGACCAGCGCTGTGACTCCTCCTGCTGTTCGCGGGCGCGCTGAAGACGGGATACGGCCAGCAGGGCCGCGGCCGTGAGCAGCCCGGCGGCCGCGACGGCGGCGAGCGCGGGCCAGGGGGCGGGGGTCAGCAGGAGTACGGCGACGAGCGCGGGTGTGCACCAGAAGGTGACGCAGGACGCGGCGGCGATGCGGTGCGAGTACGGCCGGTCGGCGCCGGCGCGCAGGGCCGCGGCCGCGGGGAGGTACCAGACGCAACCGGCGGCGAAGAGCGCGGTGGCGCCGAGGGCGAGGGTGGCGTGGGACATGGTGGGTTCCTCCCTCGGGGGGGGCGGGCGGAGGCCGGGCGGGCAGGGCCTGGCCGGGCGGGTGGGGACTGACGTGCGGAGCCGGTGAGCGGGGCCCAGTGGGCGGGGGCCCGATGGCGGCGCCGGGGACGGGGGCCGGTGGGTGGGGCCCACGGCTGCGGGAGCGTCGGCGTGCTTCCGCAGCCGTGGGCCGGGGACGTCAGGTGCGGCTCGATTCCAGGGCGGCGATCTCCGGGTGGTGCAGATCGAAGGCCGGGGATTCGCTGCGGATGCGCGGCAGCGAGGTGAAGTTGTGGCGGGGCGGCGGGCAGGAGGTGGCCCATTCCAGGGAGCGGCTGTAGCCCCAGGGGTCGTCGACGGTGACTTTCTTGCCGTACTTGGCGGTCTTCCAGACGTTGTAGAAGAAGGGCAGGAAGGACAGGCCGAGCAGGAAGGAGCCGATCGTGGAGAGGGTGTTGAGGGTGGTGAATCCGTCGGCTGCGAGGTAGTCCGCGTACCGCCTGGGCATTCCCGCCGCGCCGAGCCAGTGCTGGACGAGGAAGGTGAGGTTGAATCCGACGGTGAGGGTCCAGAAGGTGATTTTGCCGAGCCGTTCGTCGAGCATCTTGCCGGTGAACTTGGGCCACCAGAAGTGGAATCCGGCGAACATCGCGTACACGACCGTACCGAAGAGCGTGTAGTGGAAGTGCGCGACGACGAAGTAGGTGTCGGAGACGTGGAAGTCCATGGGCGGCGAGGCCAGGATGACGCCGGTCAGGCCGCCGAAGACGAAGGTGATGAGGAAGCCGGTGGCCCAGAGCATCGGTGCCTCGAAGGACAGTGATCCCTTCCACATCGTGCCGATCCAGTTGAAGAACTTCACACCGGTCGGCACGGCGATCAGGAACGTCATGAAGGCGAAGAAAGGCAGCAGCACGCCGCCTGTGACGTACATGTGGTGGGCCCACACGGTGATGGACAGGCCCGCGATGGAAATCGTGGCGGCGATCAGCCCGATGTAGCCGAACATCGGTTTCCGGGAGAAGACCGGGATGACTTCGGAGATGATGCCGAAGAACGGCAGGGCGAGGACGTACACCTCGGGGTGGCCGAAGAACCAGAACAGGTGCTGCCACAGCAGCGCGCCGCCGTTGGCCGCGTCGAAGATGTGCGAACCGAATTTACGGTCCATTTCGAGGGCGAAGAGGGCGGCGGCCAGTACGGGGAAGACCATCAGGATCAGCAGCGCGGTCAGCAGCACGTTCCACGTGAAGATCGGCATCCGGAACATCGTCATGCCGGGGGCGCGCATACAGATGATGGTGGTGATGAAGTTGACCGCGCCCAGGATGGAGCCGAACCCGGAGAACGCCACTCCCATGATCCACATGTCGGCGCCCACACCGGGCGAGTGCACCGCGTCCGAGAGCGGCGCATAGGCGAACCAGCCGAAGTCGGCGGCGCCCTGCGGCGTCAGGAAGCCGGCCGCCGCGATCAGCGAACCGAACAGGAAGAACCAGTAGGCAAGCATGTTCAGTCGCGGGAAGGCGACGTCGGGCGCGCCGATCTGGAGCGGCATCAGCCAGTTCGCGAAGCCGGTGAACAGCGGCATCGCGAACAGCAGCAGCATCACCGAGCCGTGCATCGTGAACGCCTGGTTGAACTGCTCGTTCGACATGATCTGCGTGCCGGGACGGGCCAGTTCGGCCCGCATCAGGAGGGCCATCAGGCCGCCCACGAGGAAGAACACGAAGGCGGTGACGAGGTAGAGCGTCCCGATCTTCTTGTGGTCGGTGGTGGTCAGCCACTCCACCGGGATCCGGCGGCGGACCGGGCGGGGGCCGGTGACGGCGCGCGGCGGGCCGGTGGCGGCGGACGCCGAATCCGGGACCGCGGACGCCGGGCCGGGGGCCTGGGCCGCGGACGCCGGGTCGTCCCGGTGGGTGTCCGGCCCGGTGGCGGGGCCCGCCGTAGCGCCAGGTCCAGCCTCCGCTCCGGGGTCTGACTGCGTACGTGTATCCGATCCGTCCACCGGGCTGTGTCCTTCACCTCTGACGCGCCTCTGGCGCCTGACTCGACTCTGGCCGGGAAGAGCCTCAGCACGGGGGAGAGACCGGCTCTTCCCGGCCCCATCAGGGTCCGTCGCGGCGCATCCGCCGCCATAGGGCCGGGCGGGCCGGGGTGGGCGCCGAGGGTCCCTGAGCTGAGTGGCCGTCAGGCCCCGGTGGTGGGGCGGGTGACGAGGCCGTACGGCGAGCAGGTAGGAGGTAGGCAGGAGGAGGGCGTAGGCGCGGACGGCCGAGGGGTACGTACGGCGAGCAGGTAGGAGGTAGGCAGGAGGAGGGCGTAGGCGCGGACGGCCGAGGGGTACGTACGGCGAGGATGTACGAGGAGGTCGTGCCAGGAAGGCAGCGGGCGGGGCCGGGGAACGAAGCCGGGACGCGACCGCGGGCGCGACCGCGCAGTGGCGCCGATGGGTGGGATGCCGACGGAAAGGGCGCCGAGCGGGAACCGGTGCGTGACGCCCGGCGTACGTCTCCGGAAGCCGGCCGCCGCACCGGAAGCCCGCCCCCGCACCGGAAGCCGCCCCTGCCGCCCCGCTACCACCCCCCGCGCTGCTCCCCCTGCCGCTCCTGCTGCCCCCGTATCCGCCCGGCGATCACCGCGGCCTGCACCCGGCGCCCCACCCCCAGCTTGGACAGGATCGTGGAGATGCGGTTCTTCACCGTCTTCTCCGCGAGGAACAGCCGGTCCGCGATCTCCCGGTTGGTCAGGCCCTCGCCGATCAGCTCCAGGATCTCGCGCTCCCGGGGTGCGAGCCGGTCCAGTTCGGACTGCGGGGACGTCTCGGCCTGCTGCGGCGCGCGCAGCCGGGCCATGACCCGGGACGCCGTACGCGGGTCCAGCATCGACTTGCCCGCCGCCACCGTCCGTACGGCGTTCACCAGGTCGGAGCCGTTGATCTGCTTGAGGACGTACCCGGCCGCGCCCGCCATGATGGCGTCGAAGAGGGCTTCGTCGTCGTCGAAGGACGTCAGCATCAGGCAGGCCAGGTCGGGCATACGGGCGCGCAGTTCGCGGCACACCTCGATGCCCTCGTGGTCGCCGCCCGACGGTTCGCCCCGCTCGCCCAGCCGTACGTCGAGCACGGCCACCTGCGGGCGCACGGCGGGCACCCGGGCCAGCGCCTCGGGGCCGCTGGACGCCTCCCCCACGACCTCGATGCCGTCCTCCGCGTCGAGGAGGTCGCGGACGCCCCGGCGGACCACTTCGTGGTCGTCGAGGATGAAGACGCGCAGGGGCGGGGTGCCCGGCGCGGCGGGGCCGATGGGTCCGGCGAGGCCGGTGCGTCCGGTAGGGCCGGTGCGTCCGATAGGGCCGGTGCGTCCGATAGGGCCGGTGGGTCCGGTGTGCTGGTTCATGCGGCTCTCGATCTGTCGGCCGGGCGTGCGGGGTACCGGTCCATGGTGCGGCGGTCCGGCGGGGCGGGCCGGTCGGCGGCCGCCCGGACCGGTGGCCCGCCGCCGCCGTAACACCCGCTCCGTACGCGCGCGTCGGGAGCGGCTGCCGGCGGTGGCCGGGGGGTGCTCCGTACGCGCGCAAAGGGGTGCGAGGGCATCACACACCCGTGCGTCCGCGCCCGGCGAGGGCCGAAAGTCCCTCGGGAATAGGGCCGTTTGGGCACCTTTGCCTGGTGCCATACTGACGCGCCCCATCCCCTTCAGGAGGTCCGCTCATGCCACGCCTCGCGTCGTACGCCCCCGTGCCGTACGCCCTCACGGTCAGAGCGCTCCGAGCCGTTCCGGCCCTCCCGGTCTCCCCCCTCGCCCCGGCCTGCCCGGCCCGTACGTCCCCGCGATCCGCCGGGACCACCGTCGCCGCCGGAGCCGCGAACGCCACCGCCTCCGTCACGAACCCGGTCGTCCAGCCATGAGCGGCGTCAACGACGACTACCACGCCCTGCTCGCCCGGCACGAGGCCATGCGGCTGCGCCGCCGTATCCTTTCGCCGCGCCCGGAACGCGAGGACGCGGTCCAGGAGCGCCCGACGTACGGCGGGCAGGCGGGCGGCCCGTCCGGCAGCTCCCGCGCGCTCGGCCGGCCCCCGATCCACTCCGGCAACGTCTCCGGAGCCGCCGGTCGGTACCCCGCCGATCCGCAGGCCGACGCCTACGACGGCGCCGCCGACCAGCGGGTGATCACCGAGTACCTGGAACTCGTGACGCCCTTCGGCGAGCTGATCACCCACCTCTACGACGCGATGTTCCGGCGGTGGCCCTACCTGCGGTCGCTGTTCCCGGAGTCGATGGAGTTCCAGCGCGCCCACCTGGCGCGCGCCTTCTGGTACTTGATCGAGAACCTGCACCGGCCCGACGACATCGCGGAGGTCTTCGGGCGGCTCGGCCGTGACCACCGCAAGCTCGGGGTGCGTCCGGTGCACTTCGAGGCGTTCGAGGCGGCGCTGTGCGAGGCACTGCGCCGTACGGCGGGCCCGCGCTGGGCCGAGGCCGTGGAGCAGGCGTGGGTGCGGATGCTGCGGTTCGCCGTCGCCGCCATGGTCAGCGGCGCCGAGGCCGCGCTCGCCGAACCGCCGTACTGGCAGGCCACGGTGACCGCGCACGAGCGGCGCCGCCCCGACCTCGCCGTCCTGCGGGTGCGGCCGCACGAGCCGTACCCGTACCGGGCCGGGCAGTTCGCGGCGCTGGAGTCGCCGCGGCTGCCGCAGGCGTGGCGGCAGTACTCGATCGCCTGCGCGCCCCGGTCCGACGCCGAGCTGGAGTTCCACGTACGGCAGACCTGCACGGGCGGTGTGAGCGAGGCGCTGGTGGCGCGGACCCAGGTCGGTGACACGCTGCGGGTCGGTCCGCCGCGCGGGTCGATGACGCTGGACGACGAGCTGGCGAGCGACCTGGTCCTGGTCGCGGCGGACACCGGCTGGGCGCCCGTGAAGGCGCTGCTGGAGGAGCTGGCCGCGCGCCGCGGTCACCGCAGCGTACGGCTGTTCCTCGGGGCCCACAGCTTCGCCGACCTGTACGACGCGGGGGCGCCTTCGGAGCTGGAACGGGGGCGGCCGTGGCTGCGGGTGACGCCCGTCGTCGGGCGGCGTCCGGAGACCGGCGGCGCCTTCGGTCCGGACGCGCACGGCTACGACGCGCTGGCCGAGGCGGTGGCCGACGCGGTGACGCGGCACGCCGACTGGTCGGGGCACCTCGCGTACGTCAGCGGACCGGCCGCGGTGGTCGACACGACCGTGGCCCGGCTGACCGCCGCCGGAGTGCCGCCCCAGAACATCCGCCACGATCCGCTCTCCGACATCCTGCGCCCGCCGTCCCGCCCCGAGGAGGCCGCCGGCGATCCGGCGTCGGGCGGCCCCGCCGTGGTGTCCCGGTCCCGGGGCGCCGCGGCCGGCCGGCGGACGACCGCGAGCACCACGTTCGAAGGAGCCGACTCATGAGCGTGCCGACGACCGTGTCCGCCGTACGTCCCGCCGGCCGCCCCGGGCCTGACGGGGCGACAGGTCCCGCGCCCCGGCCCGGAACCGCCGCCGCGTCCGGGGGGCCCGACGCGTCCGGTCCGACGCTCGCGCGGCACATCGTCGTCATCGGCGGCGGCATCGCCGGGCTCGCCGCCGCCCACCGGCTGACCGGCGCGGGCCTGCGGGTGACGCTGCTGGAGTCCACCGGCCGGGTCGGCGGCAAGCTGCGCTCGGGCGAGATCGCCGGGACGCCGGTCGACCTCGGCGCCGAGGCCCTGCGGGTGCCCCGGCCGGAGGCGGTCGACCTGGCGCGGGCGGTCGGCCTCGGCGACCGGCTGCGCGTCCCGGCCGCGACGGACGCCGCGCTGTGGACGCGGGGCGCGCTGCGGCCGATCCCGAGCTGCCGTGGGCGGGACGTCCTCGGCAGGGCCCGTACGGCCGACACGTACGAGGTGTCCCTGCGGGCCGCCGTACCGCAGCTCTTCGAGGCGGCGCGGCACGACGGCGCGCTGCTCACCGGCGTACGGGCGGTGCGGCGGCGGACGGCCGAGCAGCAGCGGCGCGCCGCCGAGGAACGGCAGGCGGTGGAGCGGCGGCGGATCGCGGAGGAACGGCGGATCGCCGAGCAGCGGCGCCTCGCCGACCGGCCGGGAACCGCCGGTCAGCCGGGACTTCCCGGGCGGGCACGCTCCGGTCCGCTCGTCCCCCGGCCCCGCTCCGGGTTCACCCGACCGGGACCGGGTGCGGGTGCGGACGTGGGATGTGCCGGTCCGGAGTCCGCCGGCGGCCTCCCCGGCGGCCCCCGAGGCGCCCACACGATCCCGGACCTCTCCCGCGGCGGCCCCGACTACCTCGGGCTGGACGGGGGCGCGGGCACCCTCGCGGGCGCCGTGGCCGATGCCGTACGCGCCGCCGGGGGCGAGATCCTGCGCAACACCCCGGCCCTGGCGCTGACCCGTGGCCCGTACGGCTGGGAGGTACGCACCGCCGCCCGCACCCTGCTGTGCGACGGTCTGGTCCTCGCCACTCCGGCCTGGACGGCGGCCACCCTGCTCGCCGCCGAGGCGCCGCTCGCGGCGGCCGAGCTGTCCGAGGTCGCCTACGCGTCGATGGCCCTGGTGACGATGGCGTTCCGGCGCTCGCACCTGGAAGGGCTGACGGCGTTCGACGGCCGGTGCGGCTTCCTCGTGCCGCCGGGTGACGGGCACACCATCAAGGCGTCCACGTTCCTGACCCGTAAGTGGGACTGGCTGTCGGAGCGGGCCAAGGACCTGTTCCTGCTGCGGACGTCCATCGGCCGGTACGGCCAGGAGGAGATCCTCTACCTGGACGACGCCGACCTGGTGAGCGCCGCGCTGCGCGACCTGGGCGAGGCCACCGGTCTGACCGCGCGCCCGGTGGCGACCGACGTGACCCGGTGGATCGGCGGGCTGCCGCACTACGCGGTCGGGCACCCCGCCCGCGTGACGCGGGTACGCAACGGGCTGTCCACGCTGCCGGGGCTGCGGCTGTGCGGCGCGGCCTACGACGGCGTGGGCGTCGCCGACTGCGTGGCGAGCGGGCAGCGCGCGGCCGACGAGATCATCGCGGCGGAGGCGGCCTGACAGGGCCGTCACGGGGCCCAGGGGCACTGGTCACGGGCCCAGGGGTACTGGGGTGCCGAGGGGGCCGGGGGCGCGTATGCGCACACTGAGGCGCGTGAGTACGCGACCCGGCGCCCACGCCACGGAACACGCTCGCGTACAGCCGGGGCGCGCCCCGAGCCGGCGCCTCTGCCGCCCCGAACGCACCGCCTGGTACGCCGTCATGCTGCCGCGCACCGTGCCAGGATGAACGTATGGGGTCGCCATGGCGCACTCCTGGTGTGCCGGGAAGTCTGGTCGGCGGTCGGTTCGACGTGCGACGGGGCCGGGTGCCCGGGCAGGTGGCCATGGCAGGCATCGATGAGACGCTGCGGGACCTGGCGGAGCTGGAAGGCGTCCTCGGCGCCTCGATCGTCGACTACTTCAGCCGTCTGACGCTCGGCGCGGTCGGCGATCCGGCCGGGCCCGACCTCGAAGCGGCGGCCCGCGGCGACACCGACGTGGTGCGCGCCAAGCTCTCCGCACTGGAACTCATCGGCTACCGCCCCGAACGCATCGACGACATCGTCGTCACGCTCGACGACGCGTTCCACGTCATCCGCCCCCTCACCCGGCGCAGTTGCCAGGGCATCTTCGTCTTCCTCGTGCTGGACCGGGCCAGCGGCGACCTGGAGGCCGCGCGGGAGAGCCTGCGCGGGGTCGAGGCGGAGCTGGACGTCTGAGCGCCGCCGCCACCCGCCGCGCCGCCGGAACGGTCCGCCGGGCGCGTTGTACCGCCGGGAGGCGGCGGAAGGGGAAGAGTGGGTACGCGCAGGCGCACGCTCCGGGCCTGCCACGGCGGCCGACAGGAGGAGACGGACGATGCACGTGGGACTGCTGCGCACGGTGGGTGCCACGACGGCGGTGTACGGACTGGCGGTCACCGCCTGGCCCGGCCTGCTGGCCCAGCCCTCCGGCCTCGCGGAAGCGAACGGCCGGACGGCCCCCGCCACCCGTACCTCGCTGCGCCCGCTGGCCTGGCGCGACGCGGCCTGCGGCCTGGCGCTGCTCCTGGCACCGGCGGGGCCGGCCCTGCGCACCGCCGCCTGTCTGCGGATCGCGGCGGACTTCGGTGACGCGGCACTGCTCGGCATGACCCTGCCGGGGCGGGCGCGGCGGCGGGCCGCGGTGGCCGTCTCCGTGGGGTGGGGGGCGCTGTCGGTCGCCGGGGTGCTGTGGCCGGCGACCGGGCGGTGTGGCCGGGGCGCGCGGGCGTAACCCGTACGCGCCTTCCCACCAACCTCGGCTCTCTCCCCCACAACGCCCGGAGCAACCCCCATGAGTGCTGCCTCGATCGCCCTGTTCACCTCCGACCTGCGGGTCCACGACAATCCCGTCCTGCACGCCGCGGTGAGGGCCACGGGCGGTGTCGTCCCGCTGTTCGTCCTCGACGACGGCGTACGGGCCGCGGGGTTCGACGTCCCCAACCGGCGTGCCTTCCTGGCCGATTGCCTGGCGGACCTGGACGAGGCGCTGCGCGCCCGTGGGGGCCGGCTCGTCGTCCGTACGGGGGACGTGGTCGAGGAGACCGCGCGGGCCGCTGCCGAGGCGGACGCGCGCGACGTCCATGTGGCGGGCGGGGTCAGCGGCTACGCGCACCGCCGGGAGGAGCGGCTGCGGCGCGCCCTGGAGGCCGCCGGGCGGCGGCTGCACGTGCACGACGCGGTGGTCACCGCCCTCGCGCCGGGCGAGGTCACCCCGGCCGGCAAGGACCACTTCGCGGTCTTCACGCCGTACTTCCGGCGCTGGCAGGCCGAACGCCACCGCGACGTGCTGCCAGCACCCCGGCGGGTGCGGGTGCCCGAGGCGGCCGGCTCCGGTCCCGTACCGCGGCGGCGTGACGTGTCCGGGGTGTCCCCCGGGCTGGCGGCGGGCGGCGAGGTGGAAGGCCGCCGCCGGGTGACGGCCTGGATGGGCACGCCGCTGCGCCGCTACGCACAGGGGCAGGACGACCTCGCCGGAGACGCGACGTCCCGCCTCTCCCCGCATCTGCACTTCGGCACGCTGTCCGCCGTGGAACTGGTCCGGCGCGCCCGTGCGGCGGGTGGCGGAGGGGACGGCGCCGAGGCGTTCGTACGGCAGCTGGCCTGGCGGGACTTCCACCACCAGGTTCTCTCGGCCCGCCCGGCCGCCGCGCACGCCGACTACCGGGCGCGGCACGACCGCTGGCGCCACGACGAGCAGGAGGCCGAGGCGTGGCGCACCGGCCGCACCGGCTACCCGGTCGTGGACGCGGCGATGCGGCAGCTCGCCCACGAAGGGTGGATGCACAATCGGGCGCGACTGCTGACCGCCAGTTTCCTGACCAAGACGCTGTATCTGGACTGGCGGCTGGGCGCGGCGCACTTCCTGTCGCTCCTGGTCGACGGCGACCTGGCCAACAATCAGCTCAACTGGCAGTGGGCGGCGGGCACCGGTACGGACACCCGCCCCAACCGCGTCCTCAACCCCCTGGCGCAGGCGAAGCGTTTCGACGCGGACGGCGCGTACGTACGGCGCTGGGTGCCGGAGCTGGCGGACGTACCGGGGCTGGAAGGGGGCGCCGTCCACCAGCCGTGGAAGCTGAGGCCCGCCGCGGCGCGGGCGGCGCTGGACTACCCGGACCCGGTGATCGACCTGGCGGACGGTCTGGCGCGGTTCCAGCAGGCCCGCGGGCTGGAGTAGGGGCGGGGCCGGTGGTGGGGCGTCGGCGGTCCGCCGGTGGCCCGGTGAACGGCGCCCTTCGCCGGTTCGCCGTTGACCGGCCCGCTGTCCCCTCGCCGCCCGCTCGCCGCCCCCGATGTCGCTCATGGCCGGGTATGACGGGTGGTTCCGGTCAATCGGCCGGGCCGTGTTCTCGGGTGCCGTTCCCGTGGCTAGCCTGTGCGCCGACCTGCTCCACTCGTACGCACGAAGGAGAGCGATCATGGTCGACATCCCCACCACACCCGGTATGGCCTGGGACGAGGCCACCTCCCTGCACGGGCAGATCGTCGGCAACCCCTCCGTGGCCCCGAACGCCGACGGCCGCCTCCAGGTGTTCGCCCGCGGGAAGAACGAGCAGGCGCTGTGGACCATCTGGCAGAAGCGCGACGGCGGCTGGAGCGACTGGGAGAACCTGGGCGGTTCGCTGGGCAGCGAACCGAACGCCATCCGCAGCCTGGACGGCCGCATCTCGGTCTTCTACAAGGGCTCGGACGGTCACCTGCACCACGTGCGGCAGGGCGCGATCAACGTCGGCTTCAGCCCCGACGACATCATCGTGCGCAACATCGGCGGCGACCCGGTCCCGGCCGTCAACGCCGACGGGCGCCTGGACGTCTTCTTCCGCGGCACGGACACCCAGCTGTGGCACGTGTACCAGCAGAACGTCGACTACGAGAACTGGGTGGCGCCGTCCAGCCTGGCCGGCGGCGTGCAGGGCAACCCGGCGGTCGCGCGGGCCGGTGACGGCAAGCTGGAGGTCTTCCACCACAGCACCAACGGCAACCTCTACGACAACCAGCAGAAGGTGCCCGACTCCAGCGACTCCTGGAGCGGCCACTTCGAGCTCGTACGCAACATCGGCGGCGGCATCGAGGCGGGTCTCGACTCGGACCAGCGCGTCCAGGTGTTCTTCCGCGGTACGGACACCCAGCTGTGGCACATCCAGCAGAAGGCCGGGTACGACTCCTGGACCTCCGCCTCCAGCCTGGGGGGCGGCGTCCAGGGCACGCCCGCGCTGGCGCGCGCGGCCGACGGGCGGCTGGTGGTCTTCCACCACAGCACCAACGGCCACATGTACGCGGCCGAGGAATCGAAGATCAACGGCGTGGACTGGAGCGGCCACTTCGAGCTGGTACGCAACGTCGGCGGCGACCCGGTGGTCGGCACCAACCGGGACGGCCGGCTGGAGCTGTTCTTCCGCGGCACCGACGAGGCGCTGTGGCACCGGCCGCAGAAGTTCGTGTGAGTCCCGCAGGCGTCGGTGCGGGTCCCGCAGACGTGCGGGTGAGTCCCGCGGCCGCCTGAGCCTTACGGGCGCGTCGCCTTGAGCGAGTACATGAGCGGGACGCGGGGGCGGTCGGCGGGCAGCCGGAAGTAGCCGTCGTCCCCGCGTGCCAGCGAGCCGAAGCGCTGGAACATCGTCATGTCGTGCTCGTGCAGGAACTCCAGGCGCAGACCGGCCGCGGCGAGCGCCGAGACGACGTCGCCGAGGGTGTGCTGCCACTCGACGCGGCGGTTGTGGACCGTGGGGGCCGAGAAGTCCGTGTACGTCCCCGGGCTCTCGTCCACCCACGCGTCCCGGCTGAAGTAGTCGTACGCGACGCGCGAGGCGCTCTCGTCGTCCAGGACGTCGGTGAGCGGGTGGAACTCCGCGAGGTAGAGGAAGCCTCCGGGGGCGACGAGGGAAGCGGCCGTCTCGGCCCAGCGGCGGATGTCCGGCAGCCAGCAGAGCGCCCCGAGGCCGGTGTAGACGACGTCGTACGCCGCTGGGGCCCCGGTGGCGGCGACGGCGTCGGCCGCGTCGTACACGTCGGCGGTGAGGAAGGTGGCACGGTCGGGGCCGATGCCGACCTCGGCGGCCAGTGCGCGGGCGGCCTCGATCGCCGGTTCGGAGAAGTCCAGGCCGACGACGTGGGCGGCGCCGCGGTGGGCCCAGGACAGGGTGTCCTGGCCGATGTGGCACTGGAGGTGCAGCAGCGTCCTGCCGGTGACGTCGCCGACCTCCGCCGCCTCGAAGTCACGGATGACGTCCCGGTCCCGGCGGAAACCGTCCTGGTCGTAGTAGTCGCTGGCGAGGTGGATGGGGACCCGCTCGTCCCACATGGCACGGTTGGCCGCACGCCAGTCCTCAGGTCCCGTGTGTGTCAGCATCCGGCGAAGTTATCCACAGGCTGGGGGCCGTGTCAGCGGAATTTTTCCGGGCCTGCGCAGAATGGGGCCATGACTGACGAGACCACCAACGCCAACACCGAAGCTTCCGGGGCGGGCGCCCCGGGGACGGCCGGTTCCCCCGCGACCGTGCCGGACTGGGAGAAGCGCTTCCGGGCGCCGCGGGTCGGCCTGCCCGAGTGGGCCGAGGACGCCTCGGACCGCTCGCTGTTCGTCTCCAACGCCACCGGCACCTTCGAGCTGTACGCCTGGGACCGGGCGAGCGGCGGGCAGCGGCAGGCCACCGACCGGCCGAACGGCACGACGGACGGCACGCTGACGCCCGACGGCGAGTGGATCTGGTGGTTCTCGGACACCGACGGCGACGAGTTCGGCATCTGGAAGCGGCAGCCGTTCGGCGGCGGCCCGGACGAGCCGGCCGCGCCCGGCCTGGAGCCCTCGTACCCGGCGGGCCTGGCGCTCGGCCGGGACGGCACAGCGGTGATCGGCCGCTCCACGGACGAGGACGGCACCACCATCCACGTCGTACGGCCCGGGCAGCAACCCGTGGAGATCTACCGGCACCGCGAGTCGGCGGGCGTGGGCGCCCTGTCGCACGACGGTTCGCTGATCGCCGTCGAGCACACCGAGCACGGTGACGCGATGCACTCCGCGATCCGGGTGCTGCGGCCGGACGGCTCGACCGTCGCCGAGCTGGACGACACCAAGGGCGGCACCGAGGAGCTGGGCCTGTCCGTGATGGGC
The DNA here is from genome assembly GCF_040646595.1 of Streptomyces sp. NPDC045470. NCBI lineage: Bacteria > Bacillati > Actinomycetota > Actinomycetes > Kitasatosporales > Streptomycetaceae > Streptomyces > Streptomyces sp. NPDC045470. The sequence goes on along the minus strand of NZ_JBEZAN010000013.1, from coordinate 95,929 downwards.
TTCGCGCCGGTGGACGGCGACTCCCGGCTGCTCGTCGGGCACCAGCGGCGCGGCCGCTGGGAGCCGATGATCTGGGACCCGCTGACGGGCGAGGAGAGCGCCCTGGACATCGACCTGCCGGGCGACGTGGCCGCCGACTGGTATCCGGACGGTGCCGCCCTGCTGGTGGAGCACGAGTTCCGGGCGCGCGCCGAACTGTGGCGCTACGAGCCGCTGACCCGGCAGCTGACCCGCGTCGAGACGCCCGCCGGGACGGTCGCCGGGGCGACGGCGCGGCCGGACGGCTCGGTGGAGTACCTCTGGTCGTCGGCCGCGCAGCCGCCGGAGGTGCGCTCGACGAGCGGGCGGGTCGTCCTCGACCCGCCCGGGATGAAGGCGCCGGGCTCGGTGCCGGTGACCGACGCGTGGGTGGAGGGCCCGGGCGGCACGGTCCACGCGCTGGTGCAGCAGCCGGCCGGCGATGGCCCGTTCCCGACGGTCTTCGAGATCCACGGCGGCCCGACGTGGCACGACAGCGACGCATTCGCGTCCGCGCCCGCGGCGTGGGTGGACCACGGCTTCGCCGTGGTGCGGGTGAACTACCGCGGCTCGACGGGTTACGGCCGGGAGTGGACGGACGCCCTCAAGCACCGCGTCGGGCTGATCGAGCTGGAGGACATCGCGGCGGTGCGGGAGTGGGCCGTCTCCTCCGGGCTGGCCGATCCGGAGCGGCTGGTGCTCTCCGGCGGCTCGTGGGGCGGCTACCTGACGCTGCTCGGGCTGGGCACCCAGCCGGAGGCGTGGGCGCTGGGCCTGGCGGCGGTCCCGGTGGCGGACTACGTCACCGCGTACCACGACGAGATGGAGGCCCTGAAGGCGATGGACCGCACGCTGCTGGGCGGCACGCCGGAGGAGGTGCCGGAGCGCTTCGAGGCGTCGTCGCCGCTGACGTACGTGGACGCGGTGCGCGCGCCGGTCTACATCTCCGCCGGGGTCAACGACCCGCGCTGCCCCATCCGCCAGGTGGAGAACTACGTCGACCGCCTGAAGGACCGCGGCCACCCGCACGAGGTGTACCGCTACGACGCCGGCCACGGCTCCCTGGTCGTCGAGGAGCGCATCAAGCAGGTCCGCCTGGAGCTGGACTTCACGCGCCGGTACCTGGGCCTGGGGGCGGGGGTGGAGAGCAGCGGTGAGCTGAAGCAGTAGCGGTCGAGAGCAGGGGCGGGGGTGGGTGGGGCGGGGGGGGAAGCCCCCAGAGCGCCACGTGGGCCCGCCCCGGTCCCCGGGCCCCCGGCCCTCAGATCCCGAGGCCCCAGGCCCCCTCCCCCGCCCGTGACCGCACCGCCCCGCGCCCGCCCCCCGCCCCGTCTCCCCCGGCGCTCTCCCCCGTCCGGGAGAATGGAGGTTCGTACGTGGAACGGAGCGGGGGCGCACTCCCGCTCGTCTTGTGGCAGGAGAGCGCTCACGGTGTCCCAGAAGCATGAAGCCCCCTCGGCCGGCGGTGACCGTCTCGACCTGCAGGCCGACTGCGGCAACTGCTTCGGGCTGTGCTGCGTCGCGCTGCCCTTCGCCGCCTCCGCCGACTTCGCGGTCGACAAGCCCGCCGGCAAGCCGTGCACGAACCTCCAGGCGGACTTCAGCTGCGGCATCCACGCCCGCCTCCGCGACAAGGGCTTCTCCGGCTGTACGGTCTTCGACTGCTTCGGCGCTGGCCAGAAGGTCTCCCAGGTCACCTTCGGCGGTACGGACTGGCGCAGCGCGCCGGGCACCGCGCGGCAGATGTTCGACGTGTTCCCCGTCATGCGCCAGCTCCACGAACTGCTCTGGTACCTGGCCGAGGCACTGGAGCTGCCGGCCGCGCGTCCCGTCCACAAGGACCTCCGCCGCGCCCTGAAGGAGACCGACCGGCTCACCCGCGGCAGCGCCGACGCGCTCGCCGACGTGGACGTCGCGGCCGTACGGCAGGACGTCAACGCCCTGCTGCTGCGCACCAGCGAACTGGTGCGGGCCACCGTTCCCGGCCGTAAGAAGAACCACCGGGGGGCCGACCTGATCGGCGCCCGGCTCAGGGGGGCCGACCTGCGGGGCGCGAACCTGCGCGGCGCCTACCTCATCGCCGCCGACCTCAAGGGCGCGGATCTGCGGACCGCCGACCTGATCGGCGTGGACTTCCGGGACGCGAACCTGAGCGGCGCCGACCTGACCGGCAGCATCTTCCTCACCCAGGCCCAGCTCAACGCGGCCAGGGGCGACGCCTCGACGAAGCTGCCCGAGGCGCTCAGCCGCCCGGCGCACTGGCAGGAGCGGGGGCAGGGGCCATCGGGAAACGGGAAGTAGCGGGAGGCGGGGAGTAGCGGACGACGGGGAGCCGCGGGAGACGGGGGCCGCGGCCGGGACAGCAGCGAGGTGGCCGGCTCAGGACCGTGTCGCGGAGGAGGTGCCGTTCGCGCCGCTCGCGCCCTTCGCGCCGTTCGCAGCGCTCGTACCGTCATCGGCGCTCCCGGCAGACTCGGCGCTCCCGGAGGCCCCGGCCGCCGCCCTCTCCTCCGCCGGGACCAGCCCCAGCGCCACGTCCCTGGCCGCCTCCGCCTCCCGGCGGAAGAGCCGGAACCACATGAAGATCACGAACCCGGCGAACACGAACCATTCCCCGGTGTACCCCAGGTTCTGGAACGCCTTCAGGTCCAGCCCGCTGCCCTCCGCCGCCGTCGGCGGCACGGCGACCAGCGGCGCGTCGGCCTCGGTCACGGTGATCCAGGCGTCGTACACGTCGTACGGGACGATGTTGACCAGTGACGCCGCGCTGATCATGCCGAGCTGCCCGGCCGGCAGCCCGCCGCCCGCGTGCACCCCGTCGGTGCCCTGGTTCTCCGAAGCCTGCAGGGCCCCGGTGACCGTCACCGCGCCGCTCGGCGGCGCGGGCACCTTCGCCCTGGCCTCGGGCGCGTTCGCGTCGCCGGGCAGCCAGCCCCGTACGACCGGGAGCGCCTTGCCGCCGTCCGTACGCAGCAGCGTCAGTACGTAGAAACCGTTCCGCTCGTCGAGACGGCGGTCCGGGACGAGCAACTGGTGTCCGGTGTCGTAGCGACCGGTGGCGGTGGCCTGGCGGCCCGAGGTGACCTTGTCCACCGGCAGCAGCTCGTCCAGCGGCCGGGCGGCCGCGGCCTGCGCCTCGGCGGACCGGTCCTCCTGCTGGTGGTGCGTGTCGACGCGGTCCTCGAAGCGGCTCAGCTGCCAGCTGCCCATGAAGATGCAGAAAGGAATCGCCAGTACGGCGAAGACGTTGATTCCCCACCACCGCGGGGTCAGCAGGAACCGGTACACAAGGCCAACGGTACGGGGAGCGCCACCCGGACCGGACGGCGGGGCCGTACCCACGCCGCCCCGCGCGGCCCGGGTGAGAACCCGCGCGCGGGCCCGGACGCGGACCTCAGCCCGGCTCCGCGCCCGCACCGGCCCTGGAGAGTTCACCCAGGGCAGGCAGTGCCCGGGGCGGGCCGCTACTGCGCCGGCAGGGGTTCGGTGCGGTAGACCGTCCCGGCGCAGGCGTCCGGAAGCTTGACGTCCGCCGCGGCCGGCTCCCCGGCCTCCGGTGTGTGGTTCAGCACGATGCCGCCCGGCGGGTTGGAGCCACCGCCCGGGGTGCCCTCGTTGCCGCCGGCCTGGCTGCCGCCCGTGGTGCTGCCGCCGCCCTCGCCGGACGCCGACGAGGAGGAGTCCGGCGTCTTCTCACCGGGTGCCTTGGACGGAACCGGGGTCGGCGACGGGGGCGGCGCGGAGCAGCCGGTCGTGCCGCCGCCCTCCGCCGGGACCCACGCGAACTTGACCTCGTACGCCTGGCCCGGCTTGAGCACCAGTTGGTCCGGGGTGGTGATCGGGTCGGGCAGGGCGGGGGCCGCGTCGCCCGCCGTGTGGTCGACGACGCTGACGCGCGAGCTGTCCGTACCGCCCTGCGGGAGCACGCCGATCTCGCCGCCGCCCTCGACCGAGCACGCGGTGTCGGAGGTGTTCACCACCCGGAACGAGCCGTAGACGCGGCCGCCGGCGTCGGCGGGGCCGACCGAGCTGACACCGTTGCCGAGCTGCGCGCGCGAACAGGCGGGCGAGGTGACGTCCATCGTCCCGGACGGGTACGGCGTGCCGGTGCCGGCGCTGGGCTGCTTCTCCGCCGCGTCCGGGCTCTTGCCCGGTTCGGCCGACTTGCCCGGACCGGTCTTCTTCCCGCCGTGCCCGGCCGGCGGCTTGCCGCTGTGCTCGGTGCCCTCGCCGTGCGTGCCTTCGGTGCTGCCCGGGGTGCGCTGTGTACTGGCGGCGTTGGCGGGACGGTCCTCGGGGCCGTCGGCGAAGTCGGCCACGTGCACCATCGCGGGGATGGACGTACCGCCGAGCAGGATGGCCGCGGCGGCGCCGGCCACGGCGTGGCGGCGGCGCCGGCGCCGGGCCGGGACCGCGCGGCGCAACTGTTCGAGCGAGTCGGGGGCGGGCTCCAGGTCGCCGACGGCGGAGTGCAGCAGCCGCCGCAGCTCGTCCTCGCCGACGCTGTGGCCGGTGTCCTGTCCGGGCTGGTCGGTCTCCCCGCGTTCCTGCGGCTCGCCCCTCGGGTCCGGCGCATCCTTCGCTGCCTGCGAGCCCCGCGGGTCCCGCCGGTCCTGTGTGCCTTGCGGGTCCTGTGCTCCCTGCGGGGGCCGGGCATCGGGCTGGTCCTGCGTGCCGTGCTGGTCCTGCGCGTCCTGCCGGTGCTGCGGATGCCGCGGCTCCCCCTCGTTACGGGAGTTCCGCGGGCCTTGCCTGTCCTGCGGGTCGTACGGGCCGAACTGCTTGCCACTCATGCGGGAGCCTCCATGGCGACGCGCAGCGCCGCGATACCCCGTGAGCCGTACGCCTTCACCGAACCGAGCGATATCCCCAACGTCTCGGCGACCTGGGCCTCGGTCATGTCCGCGAAGTACCGCAGGACCAGGACCTCGCGCTGGCGGCGCTGCAACCCCCGCATCGCCTTGATCAATTGGTCGCGCTCCAGGAGGTCGTACGCGCCTTCCTCGGCGCTCGCCATGTCGGGCATCGGCTTGGAGAGCAGCTTCAGCCCGAGGATGCGGCGGCGCAGCGCCGAACGGGAGAGATTGACGACTGTCTGGCGCAGATAGGCGAGGGTCTTCTCGGGATCGCGCACCCGGCCGCGGGCGGAGTGCACCCGGATGAAGGCTTCCTGGACGACGTCCTCGCAGGAGGCGGTGTCGTCCAGCAGCAGCGCGGCGAGGCCCAGCAGTGATCGGTAGTGCGCGCGGTAGGTCTCGGTGAGATGGTCGACAGTCGTGCCCGCAGCCATCGCGTCGTCAGTGTCCCCACGCTGAGGGGAGATCTGCGCGGGCTGCGCGGCGGGCCACGGGGCGATCACCGGCATGCCCCCGGGCATGCGGGGCCGCAACGGCCGCACTGCCGTGCCGCCGGAGCCCCCTGGGGCGATCGCGATGCCGAATACCTCTGCCACGCCTGTTGGACACGTTTCCCCCCATCAGGGTTGTACGCGCACGACACCGTCTTTGACGGCGGGTCAAATGCCCTCATGCGTACCAGCTCTTCCCCAATACCCCATTTGTCCAACAGGTCCATGGACACCCCTGAGGGGCGGCCACAAAGACGCTCCCCGCCCAACTACCGGTTGCAGCAAGGGGGGAGCGAATAGTCGAACACGGCGTCGGGCCAGTTCAAGTGGTTTGGACCAACGAGTCGCTCACAGGACCTTCACACAACTCACAAGGTATCTCCTGAGCGGATCAGTGACAGCACCAATCGGGTCAGCAGCTCTCCAAAACGGCACTCCTCGGCCACGGTCGACGTTTCCCGGCCAACGAGCGTCGCACACCGGGCGCGGATGCCGTGCGCCGGGTCCGCAGGCCGGTCCCGTACCCCGCGTTCCGTACCCCGCCCTACGGGCCTATGCCGTCATCTCCGCCGCGACCACCTCGGCGATCTGCACGGCGTTCAGCGCCGCGCCCTTGCGCAGGTTGTCCCCGCACACGAACAGCTCCAGCGCCCTGGGATCGTCCAGCGACCGCCGTACCCGCCCGACCCAGGTCGGGTCCGTGCCGACCACGTCGGCGGGCGTGGGGAACTCGCCGGCCTCCGGGTCGTCACAGACCACGACGCCCGGCGCGGACGCGAGGATCTCGTGCGCCCCGACGACCGTGACCTCGTTCTCGAAGCGCGCGTGCACGGTCAGCGAGTGCGTGGTGATCACGGGGACCCGTACGCAGGTCGCGGTGACCCGCAGGTCGGGCAGGCTCAGGATCTTCCGCGACTCGTTGCGGACCTTGAGTTCCTCCGAGGACCAGCCGTCCTCCTTCAGCGACCCGGCCCACGGCACGACGTTGAGCGCGACCGGCGCCGGGAAGGGGCCGAGCGTGTCGCCCATCGCCCGCCGTACGTCGCCGGGGGCGGTGCCCAGGTCCGTACCGGAGACGGCGGCGAGCTGGGAGCGCAGCGTGTCGACGCCGTCCTCGCCCGCGCCCGAGACGGCCTGGTACGAGGAGACGATCAGCTCGCTCAGCCCGTACTCGGCGTGCAGGGCGCCCAGCGCGACGATCATCGACAGGGTGGTGCAGTTCGGGTTGGCGACGATGCCGCGCGGGCGCACCCGCGCCGCGTGCGCGTTGACCTCGGGCACCACCAGCGGCACGTCCGGGTCCATCCGGAACGCCGCGGAGTTGTCCACGACCACCACGCCCTTGGCGGCGGCGATCGGCGCCCACTGCGCGGAGACCTCGTCCGGTACGTCGAACATCGCGATGTCGATGCCGTCGAAGGCCTCCTCGCTCAGCGCGAGGACCTCGACCTCCTCGCCCCGTACGGTCAGCTTGCGGCCGGCCGAACGGTGGGGGTCCCCCCTGCCCGAACGAAGCTGAGAGCTTGGGGGCGAGGCCAGCAGCCGGATCTCGCCCCAGATGTCGGCCCGCTCGGAGAGGATTCCGAGCAGCACCGAGCCGACCGCGCCGGTGGCGCCGACGACGGCCAGATGCGGCTTACGGGCCGCGCGGTCACCCACGCGGCCCGTAGCCGTACCCGAGAAGGGGGTCGTCATCGACCGGTGCCGCCGTACACCACGGCCTCGTCGCTCTCGCTGTCGAGACCGAAGGCGCTGTGCACGGCCTGCACGGCCTCCTTGACGTCGTCCGCACGGGTGACGACCGAGATGCGGATCTCGGAGGTCGAGATCAGCTCGATGTTCACGCCCGCGTTGGACAGCGCCTCGAAGAAGGTCGCGGTCACGCCGGGGTTGGTCTTCATGCCCGCGCCGACCAGCGAGATCTTGGCGATCTGGTCGTCGTAGCGCAGCGAGTCGAAGCCGACCGACGCCTTGGTCTTCTCCAGCGCCGTGACGGCCTTGCGGCCCTCGTCCTTCGGCAGCGTGAAGGAGATGTCGGTCAGACCCGTCGAGGCGGCCGACACGTTCTGCACGACCATGTCGATGTTGACCTCGGAGTCCGCGATGGCCCGGAAGATCGTCGCGGCCTCGCCCGGCTTGTCCGGGACGCCGACGACCGTGACCTTCGCCTCGGAGGTGTCGTGCGCGACGCCCGAGATGATCGCCTGCTCCATGGGCTGGTCCCCTTGCGGTTCGTTGCTGACCCAGGTGCCGCGCAGTCCGGAGAAGGACGAGCGGACGTGGATCGGGATGTTGTAACGGCGGGCGTACTCGACGCAGCGGTGCAGCAGCACCTTGGAACCGGAGCTGGCCAGCTCCAGCATGTCCTCGAACGAGATCCAGTCGATCTTCCGGGCCTTCTTCACGACCCGGGGGTCGGCGGTGAAGACACCGTCCACATCGGTGTAGATCTCGCAGACGTCCGCGTCCAGCGCCGCGGCCAGCGCGACGGCGGTGGTGTCCGAGCCGCCCCGCCCCAGCGTGGTGATGTCCTTCTTGTCCTGGGACACACCCTGGAAGCCGGCGACGATGGCGATGTTGCCCTCGTCCACGGACGTCTTGATGCGGCCCGGGGTGACATCGATGATCCGCGCCTTGTTGTGCACGGAGTCGGTGATGACACCGGCCTGGCTCCCGGTGAAGGACTGCGCCTCGTGACCGAGGTTTTTGATCGCCATCGCCAGCAAGGCCATGGAGATCCGCTCTCCGGCGGTCAGCAGCATGTCGAACTCGCGCCCCGACGGGATCGGGGACACTTCCTGCGCGAGATCGATCAGCTCGTCCGTCGTGTCGCCCATCGCGGAGACCACCACAACCACCTGGTTGCCGTTCTTCTTGGCCTCGACGATTCGCTTGGCAACGCGCTTGATGCCCTCGGCATCCGCAACGGATGAGCCGCCGTACTTCTGCACGACAAGGCCCACGTGCGCTCCTCGCAACTGTCTCTTCGGGAGTTTCCTCCCGGACCCCCGGAAAGGGGGTACTGCGGTCGGCTCAGTCTAACGAGCAGGCGGAATCCGCCTCGCCAATACCACATGGTGAGACACAGCGCTCACGTCACGAACGTCCGTGGACCGGCGTGGGCGCGCCGTTGCGCCCGCTCGGCCAGCACATGCCCGCTTCTCACAAGGGCACACGGAAAGGTAAGCCAGGTCACACCGGTCGCGGTGGCCGTTGCGGGCGCTTCGGGGCGCGTACCCGGCCGCGCGGCCGTCTCACACCCCGCGCAGCCCCAGCGGTCCGGCGATCTCCGCCGCCATGACCTTGCCGGCCTCCTCGGCGAGCCGCTCCTCGTCGCCGTCCGCCGCGTCACTGTCCGTGTCCAGGCCGTCCAGCTCGTCCAGCGGCTGGTCCAGCCGTACGTGGGCGACCAGCGACTGCAACGCGCGCAGCGCCGCGCTCGCCGTCGGCCCCCAGTTCGACAGGTACGAGAACTGCCACCACCACAGCGCCTCGCTGACCCGGCCCGCCCGGTAGTGCGCCAGGCCGTGCCGCAGGTCCGTGATGAGGTCCGCGAGGTCGTCGGAGATCCGGCAGGCGACGGGCGCGCTGCGCGGTACGTACGGGTCGAAGACCTCGGAGTAGACGTCCACCGGGTCCAGCAGCCGCGCGAACCGCTCCCGCAGCTCGTCGACGTCCGGTTCCGGGCCCACGTCGGGCTCGTACCGCTCGTCCGGCACGATGTCCTCGTGCGCCCCCAGCCGGCCGCCGGTCAGCAGGAGCTGGGAGACCTCCAGCAGCAGGAACGGCACGGCGCTGTCCGGCTCGTCACCCTTGGCCACCTCGGTGACCGCGACGATGAAGCTCTCGATCGAGTCGGAGATCTGTACGGCGAAATCGTCCGGATTCCGCGTGGCGTCGTGCAGCGTGGCATCAGACATCGAGAAGTCTCCTCCCTTCGAAGGCCCGCCCGAGCGTGACCTCGTCGGCATACTCCAGATCGCCCCCGACGGGCAGTCCGCTGGCCAGCCGCGTCACCCGCAGGCCCATCGGCTTGACCATGCGCGCGAGGTACGTGGCCGTGGCCTCGCCCTCCAGGTTCGGGTCGGTGGCCAGGATCAGCTCGGTGATCGTGCCGTCCGCGAGCCTGGCCAGGAGTTCCCGTATCCGCAGATCGTCGGGGCCCACGCCCTCGATCGGGCTGATCGCCCCGCCGAGCACGTGGTAGCGGCCGCGGAACTCCCGCGTCCGCTCGATCGCCACGACGTCCTTGGGCTCCTCCACGACACAGATGACCGCCGGATCGCGGCGCGGGTCCAGGCAGACCCGGCACTGCTCGTCCTGCGCGACGTTGCCGCACACGCTGCAGAACCGGACCTTCGCCTTGACCTCCATCAGCGCGTTCGCGAGCCGGCGGACGTCGGTCGGCTCGGCCTGAAGAATGTGGAAGGCGATCCGCTGCGCGCTCTTGGGACCGACGCCGGGCAGTCTGCCCAGCTCGTCGATCAGATCCTGGACCACGCCTTCATACACGGAACGTCTTCTCTCTCTTCTGCCGTGCTGCGTACGCTAGTTGTCTCCTCCCCGGAAAGGGAGACCCATCTTCCGACGACTTCGGCCCCGGAGATCCGGAACGGTGGTTCCGGAGCCGGAGCCGGAGCCGGAGCCTGTGTCGTCCTCCTGCCGCCTTCCGGTCGGCGGCCGTACGACCGGTGGCCGGTGGCCGGTGGCCGGTGACCGGTGACCGGTGGCTCAGAAGGGGAGGCCGGGAATGCCGCCGCCGCCCAGCCCCTGGGCGAGCGGGCCGAGCTTCTCCTGCTGGAGCTGCTGAGCGCTGGCGTTGGCGTCCCGTACGGCGGCCAGGACGAGGTCCGCGAGCGTTTCGGCGTTCTCCTCGGCGGTGCCCGCCTCGGGGTCCACCGCCTTGGGGTCGATGACCAGGCCCTGGAGCTCGCCGGAGCCGTTCACGGTCGCCTTGACCAGGCCGCCTCCCGCCGAACCCTCCACGGGCGTCTCGGCCAGCTCCTGCTGGGCCGCCGCGAGATCCTGCTGCATCTTCTGGGCCTGCTGGAGCAGCTGCTGCATGTTGGGCTGACCACCGGGGATCACTACGTGACTCCTGCCGTACGACAACGATTGGTGCGGTAGCCCGAGCCTACGTGCTCGAACGGCGCGACGCCCTACGCCGTACGGAGGAGCGGGGCCGTACGCCCGGCCGACCGTCGTACGGCAGCCATCCGGCGCGCGCCCGTACCCGAACAGCACGCCCGGAGCGAACGCTCAGTAACGCTCCGTACGGACGCGACGACAGCCGCTCGACCGCTCAGTACTCGTTGTTGAACTCCTCGACCACCGTCGCGCCCAGCTCGCGGACGATCAGGTCGTGTCCGCTCAGCGCGGAGTCGACGAGGTCGGGGTCGTCCTCGGCGGGCATGTCGTCCTCGATCGACACCGGTGCGGGGTCCGGCTCGCGGTACGCGGACCGGGCAGCGCCACCACCGGCAGGCCCGGAGGCACCGGCCCCGGTCCCGGCCCCGTAGGAACCGCTGGAGCCGCCGTTGCCACCCTGACCGCCGTTGCCGCCGCCACCGTCATGGCCGCCCGCGGTCCCGTAGCCACCTCCACCGGACGCGGCCCCCGTCGGAGCCACCGCCTGCCGCGCCATCTGCGCACCCTGGCCGCCGCCCGCGTCGTACCCGGATCCGGACCCGGCCTGCGCGCCACCGGACGGAGCGCTCGGCCCGCCGCCCTGCGCCGGAGCGCCGGAGGAGCCGCCGAAGCCGCCGCCACCGCCGGCATTGCCGCCGCCGAAGCCGCCACCCTGCGGCGCGCCCCCGGCGGGCCCGCCGGGAGGATTGGTGCCCCCGGACGGGTCGACGATCGCCTCGACCTTCCACTGCACGTTGAACTTGTCGGCCAGCGCCTGCCGCAGCACGTCCTCGCTGCCGCCGTTGGCGAAGCTGTCCCGGGCTCCGGCGTTCGGGAAGCCGATCTGCAGCGTCGTGCCGTCGAAACCGGCGACCTGCGCGTTCTGGCTGAGCAGGATCCAGGTGAAGCGCCGGCGGCCCTTCACCGCCTCCAGGATCTCCGGCCACAGTTGCCGCACCTGCGCGGCTCCCTGCGCCATGCTCCCGCCGCCCTGAGCTGTCTGCTGCGCCTGCGGAGGCTGTGGAGACTGCTGTCCGTGCTGTACGGGTACGGACTGGCCGGGCTGCCCGGACTGGCCCGCACCGGCCTGCACACCGCCACCGGCAGGGCCGCCGGCGCCCCCGGCGCCTCCCGGGCCGCCGCCCTGCCCCGGCGCCGCCGCCGTGGGCCACCCGCCAGGCTGCCGCCCGGCCGCGCCCCCGGCCGCCTGCTGCCCGGGCCACGCACCGGGCTGCCGCTGTCCGGCTCCCTGGCCTCCCCCCTGACCGGGCCAGGCCCCAGGCTGCGCCGCCTGCTCAGCGCCCGAGCCGGAACCCGCGCCGGCCCCTGCTCCTGCTCCGGTTCCTGCTCCTGCATTCGCCGCCCCAGGCCAAGCGCCCGGCGCGGCGGCAGCCGCAGCATCCGCCCCTGTGGATTCCGCCTGCCCCCCGCCGGAGGGCATCTCCCCAGCGGGCGCACCACCGGAGGACACCCCGGGCGCACTCGCCCCAGCACCAGCACCGATTCCGGCCCCGGCGCCGCCCCCGGCGCCCCCGCCGTTCATCCCCCGCACCGCGGCGCGCGCGGCGGCGGGGCCGGCAGGCCCGGCAGGCGACCCGGCTGGCGCGCCGGCGGGCGACCCCGAAGGCGGCATTCCCGCATGGGCACCCGGCCCCGGCACGTACTCGACCTCGGGCCCGCCGACCCCCGTCGTCACCGGCGCGCCGAGGCTCAGCCCGGCCGTGCTCGCCCCGCGCTCCAGGCGGTCGAGGCGCGCCTGCACCGAGCGCTCGTCGTCGTACGCGGCGGGCAGCAGCACCCGCGCACAGATCAGCTCCAACTGGAGCCGCGGCGAGGTGGCCCCCCGCATCTCCGTCAACCCGGTATTGACCAGATCGGCGGCCCGCGCCAGCTCCGCCCCTCCGAACACCGACGCCTGGGCCTGCATCCGCTCCACCACATCGGCGGGCGAATCGATCAGCCCCTTCTCCGCCGCGTCCGGAACCGCCGCCAGGATCACCAGGTCACGCAGCCGCTCCAGCAGGTCGGCCACGAACCGCCGCGGGTCGTTCCCGCCCTCGATGACCCGGTCCACGACCTCGAAGGCCGCCGCCCCGTCACCCGCGGCGAACGCCTCCACGATCGAGTCCAGCAGCGATCCGTCGGTGTACCCGAGCAGGGACGTGGCCATGGCATATGTCACACCCGCGTCGCCCGCGCCGGCGAGCAGCTGGTCCATCACCGACATCGAGTCCCGTACGGACCCGGCCCCGGCCCGCACGACCAGCGGCAGCACGCCGTCCTCGACCGGGATGTCCTCCTGCCCGCACACCTCGCCCAGGTAGTCACGCAGGGTCCCCGGCGGCACCAGCCGGAACGGGTAGTGATGCGTACGCGACCGGATCGTCCCGATGACCTTCTCGGGCTCGGTCGTCGCAAAAATGAACTTCAGGTGCTCCGGCGGCTCCTCGACCACCTTGAGCAGCGCGTTGAAGCCCGCCGACGTGACCATGTGGGCCTCGTCGATGATGTAGATCTTGTACCGGCTGGCGGCCGGCCCGAAGAACGCCTTCTCCCGCAGCTCACGGGCGTCGTCCACGCCACCGTGCGAAGCCGCGTCGATCTCGATCACATCGATGCTCCCCCGCCCGTTGCGCGCGAGGTCCACACACGAGTGGCACTCCCCGCACGGATCGGGGGTGGGACCTTTCTCACAGTTGAGACAGCGCGCCAGGATGCGCGCACTGGTCGTCTTGCCGCAGCCGCGCGGGCCGCTGAACAGATACGCGTGGTTGACCCTGTTGTTCCGCAAGGCCTGCTGCAGCGGATCGGTCACGTGCTCTTGCCCGATGACCTGAGCAAAGGTCTCGGGGCGGTAGCGGCGGTACAGCGCGAGGGACGACACGCATACGACGATATCGGCCCGCACCGACAACCGGGCCGCCCCCGATCCCCGGAACGCAAACGCCCCCCACGCACCCGCCAGAGCTCACTTACCCTTGCTGCCTTCCGGCCCTGGGGGAGTTCGGTGAGATAGCGCCACGTGAGGGGCTGTGCCCAACCCTAGCGGATCCCCCGCCCCCCGCACGACCCCACTCCGCTCCCACCCCACCGCAAGATCACTCCCACCCCTCTCGACGCCCCCTCCCGACCCCCTCCGGCGGATCATGTTCGCGAGCACCCCTCAACGTCTTGTATTGTTTGCGGCGGAGGATTCGCCTAGTGGCCTAGGGCGCACGCTTGGAAAGCGTGTTGGGGGCAACCCCTCACGAGTTCGAATCTCGTATCCTCCGCCAGTGCCTCACCGGGCACTACGTCGAAGGCCCCTACCGTCCGCGGTGGGGGCCTTCGTCGCGTCCGTCTCAGTTTTCGTCTCAGTTGGCCGGCGGAGCGCCTCCCCCGCCGCCCTCGCGCTCCGGCCCGGTCCCGCCCCAGAGCGCATCCCCGACCTGACGGGCGACCTGCTTCAGGCGCGGGCCCGTCACGTGCATGTACCGAGCGCGCATCCGGGCCGAGCCACCGGGTTCCCAGCCCATGATCGCGTCAACGATCACGTCCGGGACTCCCAGCAGAAGGAGGACGGCGCCGGCCGTGTGACGAGCGTCATGGAGCCGTCCGTCCCGTACTCCCGCGTTCTCCAGCAACTGCTTCCACCGGTGGTAATCAGTGTGCGGATTCAGCGGACCACCGGTCGGCTGAGCGAAGACGTACCCCCTGTCCTCCCCCCATCTCCTGGCGCTCGCGCTCCTGCTCCTCCTGGTGCTTACGAAGCAGCTTGATCAGCGGATCCGGAAGCCCCACGGTGCGCCGCCCGGCGCGTGACTTGGTGTTCTTGAACTCCCGCCGGGTCTGACGGCGCGCGGGGCAGTACCTCGGCTTCCGGCCGCAGGTGTACCCGCACCCGTGCTCATATCTGGGCCGCAGGCGGTTCTTGCGAAAGACGGATGTACCCAGCGTCCAGGTAGGTGTCCTCCCACATGAGCCCGAGCGCTTCACCCTGGTGCAGCCCGAGGGCGATGGCGATGATCCAGCGAGCGCTGTTGCGCGCCTTCGAGGCCGTCCGCAGAAGGCTCTGAATCTCCTCGATGGTGTACGGCTCGATCCCCTCCTCTTCGAGGCGCCACCCGTACTGTTCCGACGGTGCTTGGCACGGCTGCGCTGAGCACGCTCCCGCCGCTCGGCGGCAGCTTCCCGCCTCACGCGCTCGGCCTCTTCAATGGCCCTCGCCTCGGGCTTCCGCCCTGGTGCGCAGGGCCTCGCGCTCAGCAGCACGATCCCGTTCCGCTGCCTCGATGTCCGCCTCGACGCGCAGCCGCTCCGCTTCTCGCCGCGCGGCGCGTTCTTCTTGCTCCTGCTCGATGCGGGCCAGCTCGCGAGCTTTCGCGATTTCCGCTTGTTGAGCCTCACGAGCCAGGCACGCGGAGTGCTCGCGCGCCTCGCGTTCCGCCTCACGCTCGTCCTGCTGCCGCACGGCGCGAGCCGCTTCCAGAGCCTGCTCACGTTCGGCTGCTTCGGCTCGCTCCCGCTCTTCCTGCGCGCGCCGCTCACGGGCGGCACGGTCGACGGCACGAGCGTCTTCCCACCCCATGCGCGGGTCGTGTCGCGGTGAGCGACGGCCTTGGCGGCGAGATACGTGCGGTATCCCGCGGAGGCCTCGGCCAGGATGATCAGCAGGAACGGTGCCACCGAGCGAAGCAGCAAGCCGCCGGCGTCCGCCTGTTCGGGGATGATCCGGAAGACACCGTCCGGGTACAGGGACTGCCAACAGTTCATGATCCAGCTCGACATCCCTGCGAACCAGCGCAGGACGAACGGCCACGCCCTCGCCCGGTAGTCGCCCTGCTCGGCCAGGACCCCGTCGACGTACAGGACGGTCAACAGGGCAAGTGACGCGAGCGGGGCGAGCATCCAGGCCACCCAGCCCGGTACGTGGTGCTTAACGGCGAACGTGGTGATGTTGACGCAGGTGAAGACCAGAGCCCCGATGCCCAGCACCAGCAGGGAACGGGTCACCAGGCGCCCGACCTTCTCCAACTGCTCGATCGCTCGGCGAGCCGCTCCGGCTTCCTGCTCTGTCACCGGTGCGGCTCCTCCCGTCGTCGAAATCGTCGACGCCGGGAGGACCGACGGCGCAGTTGAATCAGTCGGGGGCGTGGCCACCCGCCACCTCCCCACGCTCGGGCCCGCACTCGCACTCCTCCGCGGGGGCACCCCGCCCGACCCAGCAGGCGCACACCGCGGATAGCGGGCCGACGGCGACCGCCTCACCCGGCAGGAACCTGCACCGGTCACTTCGTCGAGGCCGGCTTCATCGCGGCGTCCAGTGGCGTGAAGCCGTACTCGGTCTCGTCGTAGTCGAAGTATCCGTTCGCAGGGGAAGTCCTTCCGCTACGTCGTGGGCCGACCGGCGAGGCGGGTGCCGCCGCCGGGCGCGTACCCCAGCGAGTCGGGGACGTCCGCCTCGATCGAGGCCACGGTGATCCGGGTGACAAGGTCGAGCAGCTCGGGCGCGTCGAGGATTCCGCGGCCTGCGTCGAGCCGGGCCTAGCGCTCTTCCGCGCTCTCGCTTTCGTCACCGAGCCAGAGCTCGGGCGGCGTGCCGAGGGACAGCTCTACGTCGTCGATGACGAGCTGGTGGCTGCCGAACCAATGCTTCATGGGTGCTCTCCTGACCTGAACGGGCTGGCAGGCAGCCCCGGAGCGACGGCGTTGTCCTTTGCACGGGAGTACCGGCGCTCCGGCAGATCTGTGTTGAGCGAGCCGCGCGCCGGCGAGGGCCGGGCAGCGGCGCCCATTCGTCGTGGGCGAGTGGCCATGGCCGTCAGCGCCTCCGCGAGGAGGCGCCAGGGCCAAAACCACTGGTACGGGCACGGTCTGCTTGCCAGGCGCCGTGCCATTCAGTTCTCAAGGAACGGACGCTTCCTTCGACCCCGTTTCACGGAGATCTCCGGGCGCGAGCACTGCGGGATCGCGCGGCTCTGCCGGCGCGGGCAGGCATGGGCGAGCGGCGCGATAGGTCGTAAAGACCTCATGTCCTCTACTTCTCTTGAGGAGAGCTCATGAACATAGGACCAGTCCTGATGTCGTCAACTCCTCTTGAGGACTTATGCTGAAACCGTCCAACGATCAGGGACGGTGAGCACCACATGGCCAAGAAGTACGAGCGGATCGCTGACGAGTTGCGTCAGCACATCCGCGCAGGCCAGCTGAAGCCTGGAGAGCGTCTTCCGGCGGAGACCACACTCGCGAAGCGGTACAAGACCAGCGTGCCGACGATGCGCGACGCGCTGGGCGAGCTGCTGGCCGAGGGGCTGATCGATAAACGGCACGGGGTCGGCAACTTCGTCCGCAAGCCCCCACAGCGCGTGGAGCGCACCAACGAGCGCCACCAGTGGGAGAAAGACCGGGCGCGCGCGGCACGGAACGAGCGCGAAAAGACCGGCGCCACCGAGCACGACACCGGCCTCACCGTCTCTGATCTCGTCTTCAAGGCCCGGTACCGCGAAACGAAGGCCGACGAGGACCTGGCCGCAGCCTTCGCCGTCCCCGTAGGCACCCGGCTGCTCGAACGTGTCTACCGCACCTACCCGCGTGACGGGGACGCGGCCTTCAGCCTCGTGTGCTCCCACCTCGTCCACGACGTGGTGGCGGCCAACCCCGACCTTCTCGACGAGACCAACGAGCCGTGGCCAGGTGGCACCCAGAGCCAGCTGCACACCATCGGCATCGAGCTCGACCACATCGTCGAACGGATAACGGCCCGGCCTCCGACATCAGAGGAGGCCGAGGAGCTCGGCCTCCAGAAGGGCGTCTCCGTGATCGTGCTCCGCAAGATCTCCATCGACACCGAGGGACGGGTGGTGGACGTCTCCGACGTGATCATGCCCGGCGACCGCACCGAGCTGGTGTTCACGACCCGCCTGGACCGGTGGTGACGATGACGAACCTCATCACGGTGATCACGGCCGTCCACCCGCCGGCCGCGAAGTACCTGGCCGACGCGTACAAGTCGCTGACCGAGCAGCAGCTGCCGGACGGCTGGGACTGGCAGTGGGTGATCCAGGAAGACGGCGAGACCGACGGCGTAACGCCCCACCTGCCCGACGACCCGCGCATCTCCTTCGGCCAGGGCCGGCAGGGCCGCGCCGCGGTCGCACGCACGCTAGGCCTGTCCCGCGCCGAGGGCGAGTACGTCAAGGTCCTGGACGCTGACGACATGCTGACCCCGGGCGCTCTGGCACGCGACCTCCAGGCCCTCGCCTCCGACTCTTCCCTCGGCTGGGCCACCTCTCGCGTACTGGACCTCCTCCCCGACGGCTCTACCGTCGGCTTCGACCAGGACCCGCCCGAGGGCCCGATCGAACGTGGCACCGTCCTCCAGCACTGGAAGGCCCACAACTACCGCGCCCAGGTCCACCCGGCGACCCTCTTCATACGCCGTGACCTGCTCCTGGCGCTGGGCGGGTGGATGGCCCTGCCGGCGAGCGAGGACACCGGTCTGCTGATGGCCCTGAGCGCGGTCAGTCGCGGGCATTTTTCCGCCGAGACGGGGCTGCTGTACCGGAAGTGGCCTGGACAGGCGACGAACCAGGCGGCCCACGTCCATGAAGGCGAGCGGGAGGCACGGTTCGCGGTGGTCGAGGCCAGAGCGCGCACCTTGGCGGCAATGGAAGGCTGGCAATACCAAGCCGAGCAGTAACGGCTCGGGAACAACGGGGGTGTGGCTAAGCCTCACCCCCGTTGTTTTTCGCTGGGAGATGCTCGACTGAGCTCGCGGGCACCAGACATGGGCCAATGCCTCGTCGTGCCAATCGCACAGGTCAGCACAGCTCATCGTCGCGACATATGAATGCTCAACGGGCCCCGCCCGCGGCGATGTCGACGCCGCGTACGACCTATCCGTGCACCTCCTGGCGAGGAAGCACGAGAGCCACTAAAACGGCGGACCACCCTCTTGTCAGTAGGGCATGGGGGCCGTGTATGTTGGCATTGGTGTGCCGGGAAGTCTGGTCGGCGAGTAAGGGACAAGTCTCTTCGCTGACTGGGGGTAGACCACATGGTTGCTGCGTATTTTTGTACGGCCGCGGTATGCGAACCGCCCGCATCGTCAGCTTCTGTCTGCGCGTCAAAACGTCGGCATGGCCGACTACATGCGCTTCATTCCTATTCCCCCAGCAGTCCCCTGCATCGTATCCGGCCGCCTGGCGGATGTGGCGTTGCTGTGATGTGACCGGGCTGCAGCGGGAAGACCTCGGCCAGAGTGCCATCCGTTCCGCCTTCCTGACCAGTATCACTGCCCAGGACCGCATGTGAAGAGCGGGAAGCGTCACTTCAAAAGTGCGACCGAAGAAGCGAGTTGAGTCACATGTCTTGGGCTGACACTCAGTTGATGGCTCCGCCGGGCGGCCAGAACAGTCCAGCCTTTCTGCAGTGGACTGCAGTCGGGTTCGGGCTTTGGTTGCTGTTCGCCGTTGTCGCTACCTGGGAGAGCCGTAGAAGGAAAAAGAAACTCCCGGTGGAGCAGCGTGTCGATGTGCTGCGTGAGGAGCTGCGTACGGGCACTCCGAATGCTCGTGGTCACATTCGTGTCGATCCGGTCGGCTATCCGGGCATCTCTGTCAGTCAGGCCGAGGACGTCGCACGCGAAGAAGGTTTTCTCCGGCAGTCGCAGGGAGCAAAAGGGCAGTGGCTTTTCTATCGCGTGGGAACGCAGCCTGGTTCTTCAACAGGTATCGATGTACGAGGGGGGCCTGCCCCTGAGGTAGTGCGCGAGAGCGCGGCGGCTCGCCGCGTAGCCGAAGAATTCCGCACACAGGACGGTTTCGACCCCCTGGACGAAACGACACTGGCGACGGCGGAGAAGGAACTTCGGACAGCTCGTGCCAGAAGCGACCGGGCAACTGTCAGATGCGCGTTGGCTCTTTTGGGGTGGGTGTTCGCGGAGATCCTCGCGCGGTTCGCGTGGGGCGAATGGCCACTTTATGCGGCCTTTCAAATATGCGCGGCGACACTTCTGATAGTTGGTGTACGAATGCTCATCAGGGCGCGGAGGCTAAGAGCGGAAGGGCGCAGGAAGGATGGAGTGGTCCTCGCCGCCTACCGCGACACGGTAGCTGCGCAGGCGGATGAGAAAAAGAGTCGGCGTGAACCTGAGTAATAGGGGAAAGCGATGTCGGACTTCTCGGTTGATTTGACGCAGTTGCGCAAGCTGAAGAAGAAGCTGGAAGACAGTGAGAGTCAGATGGAGGAGGCCCTGCGCAGGATGAAAGATACAGGGCCGAAGAACCTCGGAAAACGATCGCTTGACAAAGCGTGTGAAGACTTCGAAGACGAATGGGAGCACGGCCTGAAAGAGACAAAAAAACGACTGAAGACGCTCAATGAAGCGCTGCCAGCCATTCTCAAAGCATACGAGAAGACCGAAGAGGAGATCAAGCAAGGGTTCGCGAATTCTGAAGGAAAGACCAAGTGAGTGACGACTGGAGCGGGCTGGGGTGGAACCCGACACCTGGCCACCCGAACTTGGCAAACAATCTCGCCGGCAATCTCTCAAAAACGGCGGCAACCCTCAAGAGCACCTACGATTTGCTCGATTCCCTGGACAAGGAAAGCTCCTACTGGAGCGGCGAAGCGGCGAAGGCGTTCACCGAAAAAATATCAGACCTCCCCGACTATCTCAGCCGGGCCCACGAGTCACTCGAAGCGGCAGGAGGAGAAATAAAGAAGTGGAGTGTTGCGCTGTACGACATGAAAGTCAAGGCCAGAAACTATGAGGAGGACGCTAAAGACGCAAGAGAAAAGGTCAAGAATGCTGAGCATCAGTACGAGGGAGCCCGAACCCATCCCGATCTGAAGCTTGCCGGGCAGGTATTCGAGACCAAGGCTGAACTCGACAGTGCCCAGCATCGACTGGACGTCGCCCAGGGGCGTATGGACAGTGCCTCGCGTGCGGTGGAAAACGCGAGGGCCAAGCTTCAGAACCTGATCGATGACGCGAAGAAGCTGGAGCGTGAACACTCCGACACGGCGCAAAATTTCGCTGATCAGATACGGAAACATGCCAGTGACCATGCTCCCGACGGTGGATTCTTGGACAAACTCGGGGACTGGTGGGACGAACACGGAGGCGATCTGCTGACCGTTGTTGCCACCATCGCAGGTATCGCTGCCATCTTCGTTCCGGTGCTCGCGCCGATAGCTATCGGACTTAGCCTGGCTGCTGCGGCTCAGCACGCCAACCAGTACATCAAGAGCGGAAAGGACATGTTTCCGCCGACATCGAAGAACATCAGCGAATGGGCGACGCTGGCTGGCGACGTACTCGGTGCCGTTCCGGGTGTCGGGCCCGCGATCAAGGGGACCAAGGCTGCTATTGGTGCCGGGCGGGCCAGCTTTGGGGCTGCTCGTGGCGCTGGTGCGGTGGCCAAAAGTACCGCGACTGTCTCGCAGGCAGCAAAAACAGGAGCTGTGCACTTCAGAGAATTCGCCAAAGCAGCAGACCCCTCGAATCGTGTCATGGGGAAGCCCATCGAATGGGCGGCTCAGAAACTGGGGTCGTCGCGAGCGGCTGCTGAGATGACCGCTGACGTGACGCAAGCTGTTGTAACCGGTGGTCTCGCTGTGCCCACGGCCCAGACTTTGGACATCGGCTGGACTCACAGCGACGCCACAACTGACAGAGCGTTGCGAGGAACAGAAATCAATGACGGTCTTGTCGGCGCCGGCATGGCCGTCGACCCGTTGAAGAAAATTTTCACCGTGGCCAAGGCGTTGTGATGGATCGAGATCTCGACAACACAGTAGTGGCTGAGTTGCTACCGATGTGGTACGCGCTGCCTGAGGGTTTCCACCCCGTCGACCTGGCGCAGGAACCCGGGACTCGTATGGATGCCCACTACGACGCGCTCGCCCGGATCTACCCTGCGGCAACTTCGAAGCAACTGATCACCAGCGTCCTCAGCTTCGAAGCGACGCTCAGCAAGCTGGTCGAAGAGGGGCTCGTCCACTTCAGCTCTTTCACCTTGCGGACAGATGATGGGCTGCTCCTCACTGGAACATGCAATATCGTTGTGGCCGATCGGCCGATGGGAGACCCCAACCTCTACCCGCGAGCCGTGCTCGACGCGCAACCAGACGGAGGCGGTAGGGGTGAGCACAGGGGCATCGTCGAGTTGCCCGCAGGGCTCGCTGCGGTCGTTGTGTCGGACACGGTGATTCCGGTGCCAGGAGTGTTCTTCGGAGTTCCCGAAAACGGGGCCACCGAAGTTCTATCCGTCAGCTTTCACATGGCGTTCCCTCGCTTGCCCAAAGCTGTGGTGGTAACACTGTCGACGGAAGAGTTCCAAGCGCAGGAGGAATTCCTGGAGCTGGCGACGGTGGTGGCCGGCGGTATCAGCTTCACCGCCCCGCAACTGAAGCAGGGTCGTGGTCCCCTGGCTGACGAGGAAACCGCGGCCGCCACATCCCCCTTCGGATGACCATCGCAGGCATCCAACCGGCGCACTGCCTGCGGCGCAGAGTGCGCGGAGACGACCGAGGCTGCCGGGACACTAGGGCAGGGCTTCGGCGTCAACGCGGGAGAAGAGCAGCTCGCTCTCCTCGGTGATCGGCTCTCGCCACCGGATCGGCACCGCTGCTTCGCGTCGCAAGGCTGCCGGGTAACGGCTGGCGGTGTAGTCGTTCGGAAGGCGGTACATGTGGAATCCGTTCGCCCGCAGCGCGCCCAGCAGTTCCTCGGCCGATTCCCCGAGTTCGAGCATCCGCTGCGGCGTCACCTCGATGGCCAGCTCCGCGTCGGGCCGGAGCTGGCCGAGCAGCGGGACCAGCCCCCGTACGACGGAGCCTTCAGCCCCCTCCACATCAATCTTGATCACCCGGGCTCGTGCAAGCTCATCAGCACTGAGGACTTCCGACAGCGGCTGAGCAGCTACTTCGAAAGTGGACTCGGCCTCACCGGCATACGGCACGATGCTGTTGGCCCCCATGTTGTGGGAGCTCGCGAGGATGAAGGTGAGCATCTCCTCCCGGTCCGAGATCGCGGCGTTCACCGCACGAACGTTTCCGCACCCGTTGAGCGCCACCTGCTTGCGCAGTACGCGATGGAAGTCGGAGGACGCCTCCAGAGCAACCACAGCCCCCTTCTCGCCGACCAGCCGCGAGGCGAGCAGGCTGTAGTAACCGATGTTCGCGCCCACATCGACGAAGACGTCGCCCGGCCGGAGCCGTCGCTCCAGCCATCGCGTCAGATGCGGTTCCCAGACCCCGAAGAGGTAGATGTACCGCTGGATCAGGTCCTGGGTGTCGGTGACGATCGTGGCGCCGAAGCGCGTACGGGCCCGGCGGATGCGCGGGTGGTCGCGCAGGCCGGCGTTCAGGTAGGACTCCACGATGCCGGCCTTGCCGAGCGTGCCCGGGGCGTAGCGCACGTACCAGCGGGAGAGGTCGAACTTGAACTGCGTGAGGAGAGAAGTCACCTGAGCCCTCGAAGAAGTTGAGCCGGCCGTGCGGATCGGATCACCCTACGTACGGCGCTCGATCGGCACCTCGTAAACGATCTCGCAGTACGCGTCCGGCACGACGATGTCCGCCGTTTCGACCGGCCGGCCGTCCTCCGAGATGTACGTACGCCGGATGTGCGTGACCAGCGCGCTCTTCGGGATACCGAGAAGGTTCGCCTCCGCGGTGGTGGCCTGCCGGGGCTCCGGCCGCTCGACGGCGTGAGTGATCGCCACGCCGATGGCGGCCATCCGCTCGATGACGCCTCGGCCGGCGTACGGTCCGCCCTCGGGCAGCACCACGATCGTGCCCTCGGTGATGCTGTACGGCTCCCAGCTTGTCGACAGTTGCACCGGCTTCCCGTCGGCCAGGAATTCGTACGCCGTGCGGACGCACAGGTCACCTTCGGCGATGCCGAGCCGCGAGGCGATCTCACGAGGGGCGGGCACCTTCGCTTCGGTGCTGTGCTCCCACGTACCGTGCTTCCCGAGCCCCGCCATGTCGGCGCGGAACGGCGCTCCGCCGCGCTGCTCCCGCGACGAGGACCTGACCATGCGCAACCGCTGCCGCGGCTCAGCAACGTAGGTGCCGGAACCGGCGCGGCCCTCCAGCAAACCCTGCGCGATCAGCAACTCCTGCGCGCGCCGGATGACGTTGTCGCCCACCCCGTACTCGCCGGCTAGCTGCGCGCGCGACGGCAGCCGGTCACCGGGGGACCAGTCGCCGTTGGCGATGCTCTGCCGGAGCCGGTCAGCGGCGGCGAGGTACGGAGGCTGCTCAGGCATGTAGCAAATCTAGTCCACTAGCTCCGTCCTAGTTAACTAGCTTCACAGTACGTGATCCATCTGCAACGGAGGACCCGCCGTGCCTGCACCTGCATCCCGAGCGCAGGACATCGCGGCAGGGCTCACCGACGCCGGCTACGAACCGCACGTACACCGGCGCCTCACCCGGATCCATGTCGTGACCAAGGTGCTCGGCGAGCCGTCCCCGCCCCGCCGGCAGGCCCTCCTTGCCGCACCAGACCGCGCTGATCGATTCGGCCTTCGAGGGAACGAGCACGGGCTCACCGCCTGGGCCCTCGTCTGGACGATGCCGTGTCGACAGCCCCCAACAGACGCGACGAGGACATGAACCCGTGAACGCCGACAAGAGGAGAACCCCTGTACCCGAGCTTGTGGAGGCGATGAGCCCACATGGCTGACCGGTACGAGCAGATCGCCGCCGACCTGCGTAAGCAGATCGAGGACGGCACTCTTCCAGCCGCTGCACGGTTGCCTTCCGAGAGCGCCCTCGCCGTGCAGCATCGCGTCGGCTTGCCGACCGTGCGGCACGCGCTGAACGTTCTGCAGGCGGAAGGGCTGATCGAGAAGCACCACGGTCGGGGCACGTTCGTCCGAGCAGCGAACTAAAAGATCGAGTACGCGAACAACCGGCACCACCGAGCTGCTCAGCCTCCCGACGTCTCCAGCTCACCGCAGGGACGTGCTCTCGACGGCTCCCCGGAGGTCACCGTGAGCTGCTGTGAGGTCTGGGCCAACGACGAGCTGGCGTCGCGGATGAACGTACAGGTCGAGACGCGACTGCTTGAGCTCGTCGAACGCGGCCGGCGCCCGAAGGACGAAGCTCCGTACAGCATCGTGCGCTCCTACCTGCTGTACGCGATGGCGCCCCCGGCACCGACGGAACTTGCGAGCGCTGCCTCTCCGTGGGGCGACGCGTCCGTGGATTGGCTGACCGAGGCCGGCATTGAACTGGACCACATCGTCGAACGGCTTACGGCCCGGCCACCGAGCGCAAGGGAGGCGGCCGAACTCGGCATCTCTCCCGGCGTGGCAGTGATCGCGATTCAGCGCACGTCGTACGACGCACGCGGCACGGTGGTGGAGGCGGCTGACTTGTTGATGTCCGGAGACCGCGTGGCGGCGGTGTACTCCACGCCGTGCGTGCGTACGCGTCAGCCCTACTGAGGTATCACCATTCGGGCGGCCGTACCGGGATCAGCCCCCCCGGTACGGCCGCTCTGACGATCAGCGGCCCCGGTCCGAGTGCCTATAGCGGCGCCGCCAGGACGAATCGACGCCTACCCCTCGGTCGTCACCGCTTCCTGTCGAGGTCCAGGTCGAGCATCCGGATCGCGTTGCCGCGGAGGACCTTGTAAGCCACGTCCGGCGGCATCCCGGCGACGTGCTCCGCGGCCACCTTCTTGGTGTGCGGCCACGTCGAGTCGACATGCGGATAGTCGGTCTCGAAGGTGGCGTTGTCGACGCCAACCGTCTCGATCGATGCGACGCCGTGCTTGTCGCGGAAGAAGCAGCAGAAGACCTGCCGGTAGTAGTACGTCGAGGGCGGTTCGGGGATCAGGTCGCGTACGCCGCCCCAGGCGCGGTGCTCCTCCCACACGTCGTCCGCGCGCTCCAGGGCGTAGGGGATCCACCCCATCTGCCCTTCCGCGTAAGCCAACTTCAGTCTGGGGAACTTCACCAGGACGCCGCTGAAGAGGAAGTCCATCATCGATGCCATGGCGTTGTTGAAGGACAGCGAAGCTTGCACGGCCGGGGGAGCGTCCGGCGAGGCGGCCGGCATCTGCGACGACGAGCCGATGTGCATGCACACCACCGTTCCCGTCGCCTCGCACTCCGCGAAGAATGGATCCCAGTAACCCGAGTGGATACTCGGCAGCCCCAGGTAGGTGGGGATCTCGCTGAAGGTCACGGCGCGTACCCCTCGGGCAGCGTTACGCCGAATCTCCTGCACCGCCAGGTCGACGTCCCACAAGGGGATCAGACACAGCGGGATCAGCCGCCCGCCGCTGTCCCCGCACCACTCCTCCACCATCCAGTCGTTGTACGCGCGGACGCACGCCAGGCCGACTTCCTTGTCCTGGGCCTCGGCGAAGGTCTGCCCGCAGAAGCGGGGGAAGGTCGGGAAGCACAGCGACGCCTCGACGTGGTTGAGGTCCATGTCCGCGAGGCGTGCCTTCGGGTCCCAGCAACCGCGCCGCATCTGCTCCCGGGTGATGCCGTCGAGTGTCATCTCGTCCCGGGAGAACCCGACGGCCGCGATGATCCGCTTGTACGGGAAGAGGTCTCCCTCGTACCGCCACCAGTCCGTCAGCTGGCCGGCCGGATCCGTCGTGAACTTGTACTTGCCCCCGATGTACGCCAGCTCGCCGATACCGGCGGTGAACGGCTTCGGCCCGAGATCGCGGTACTTCGCGGGCAGCCAGGTCTCGAAGAGGTGCGCCGGTTCGATCACGTGGTCGTCAACGCTGATCACGCGGGGGATGTCGATGGACTCGGTGGTGCTGTTCGTGCCCTTCATGCCGTTCGCCTGGCCAGTCATGAGGCCCCTCTCAGCGGTCGCCGCGTCGGCGACGTACCTGACGACCCGTCAGTTCGAGGGTATAGACGTCCCCGCCGACCAACAAGCCGCCGTCAGCACCGCCTTCCCGACGGCGGCACGCCACTGAGCGCCACTGCGCAGGCGCCCGACTCCCCGAGGTAGGCGCGGCTGGCCGCGGAGAGTGAAATCTCAAAGGGGAGCGGTAGAAGCGTCACCACCGACTATGCTAGTTAACTAGCTGTACGTTGAGTGATTGACCCGTGCCTGATCTGCCGCCTGTCACCACCGAGCATCCACGTAAACCCAGCGGCGACCAGCACTCGCGGATCACTCAAGCCGCAAGCTCCGTGGCACCTGATCACAGAGACCCCCGCGGCCGCGGCGAACGGCCCGGGGCGTGGCCAATCTGAGAGTGCAGGTCAACATGCCGCACCGTACCGCTCACTTCATCAAGTCGCTTCTTCAGCCGCTGCTCCCCAGCCAAGGGCGCCATCGCGCCACCGCCACCCGACGCCTCCAAGCCGCAGATACCGCGCCGATCAGCCGCCAACCCGTCAGGCCCACCAGTCATGTCCCACTACTACGCGGCGAAGACGTGGCCCTCATCCGCCCGTACCTGATCGCGTACGAGGAACAGGAAGAAGAGCGACTCCAGCGGCAACGTCGCCGAGCCCTGTGGCTGGCCGTGCATGGCATCGACGTCGGCCCGTATTGGATTCACGGTGTGCAGGTGGCGACATGAGCACCGCATCAGGGCTGCGCCTGCTCCCGTGGTCCGGCCCGAACGGACGACGCTGCTACGTGGCGACGGACGGCACCCCCGGCTTCGTATCGCGCCTGGCAGACAGCATGGAAGAGGCGCAGCTCGACATCGGAGAAGAGCTCCTCGACCACGCCGGCCGGCTGCTGGACGACCCCAAGGCGTCGTCGGGCGAGCTCCACTTCCTGGCTCGTCGGCTGCGCGAAGCATTGGTGGACGCGCTACGAGTCGCAGACAGCCGTGGCGAACGAATCCCCGATCGGGACGATGACGACGAGTCCGACGACGACCTTGAGGACTCCGCACGGTCGACTGGGGAGCCGACATGAGGTCGCCCTACCGCTTCACCGAGTGGACGTTGAGCGCCGTCCCGGGCGCGGAGATCCGGTACTACGGGAAGTGCCTGGAATGCTTCGCCCAGTCCACCGACTCCGAGGCATCCGACGATGCGCAGCTCTGGTGCCTGAAGCACGCCGGCCTCTCCAGATGCACCAGGTACGAGGTCGTCGCCTTCCAGTACTTCGACGCCCACCCCGCTGACAGCCTCACCACCGCACAACCCCACTGAGGACCGGCCGGGGGCCGCCGAGCCGGCACGGGCCTGGCCGCCCCCGGTCTCCAAACCTCTCGGCGTGCCTGCTCGGCGGTCCACCCGCTGAGCGTCGTCACCGAGGCACCACCGGCCGAGGGGCCGCGTCGGCCCAGCCCGGCGTCGGCAGCCCGGTTTCCAGCTGTGTCCCCACTGGAAACCGGGCTGCAGCACGTTGAGCCCCACCCACGTACCTCGACCACTTTCCCCTCCCCAGCCACAGGCTTACGCCACCCCACCCCGTGCGCCCCGCCGCACTCATGAACTCCTCAACACGACGACACAAGTTCCGTGCCTGGGGGATGGCTTGGGGACCACTGAGCAGTTCGTGACGATCGCTGCCGTACTCCTGGGCGCGATGAGCTCTTACGTGGCCAACTTCCTCATGGAGCGGAGCCGCAACAGGTACCAGCTCAAGACCCGCTGGGACGACAAGAAGCTCAGCGCCTACGAGACCTACATCGACCGGATGCGAGCCTGCATCTTCCTGGCCGCCCGGCTCTACGAACAACGCGAGGGCATGCGCGAGGCAGAGAAGCCGGAGCAGGAACTGCTCGCCGACGTAGCGGAGGCAGGACGCCTCCGAGGCAGGGCCTTCGAACGCGTCATGCTGCTGGGCGGCGACGACGTCGTAGAGGCAGCCCACGAACTCAACGCCGCAGCCCTCGAAGTCGACTGGCAGGCCGCAGGCAAGACGGCCGGCACGTTGCAGGAGTGGCGAGACCGAAACCGGGCCGTCTTCCGCTCCATCAACGAATTCCACGAGGCAGCCCGCAAAGACCTCGGAGTTCAAGGGACCGTCATCGGGAGCAAGCACCCCGAGCGCGACCTATTGCTGCCACCGCCCCGGCCGGGGAGTCGCAGTACCGGTGCGTAAACGGGATGGATTGCAGGAAGTTCGCTCCGCTCACAGCACCCGGCCCTTAACCAGGCATGCGCTCCCTTTCGCCTTATCACTTCCGTCCGGCGCACACAGCACACAGCACACAGCCAACCGATGCCAGAGACCGAGGCACACTGAGGCTTGGCTCACGACGTGGAGATTTCGCAAGAAGCTCTGCATTTCACTTCGCTGTTCAACCCCACCCATTGCCCCCTTGCCGCGGATCGCAGCCTCGCCCCGACCATGGTCTTCGAGAGATGACGATCAGCGCAACGGGGTAGAGCGACAAGTGCTGCTGATCTCGTCATGTCGGGCTCCGGAGGCGTCAGGATCTTGCGGGCGCCTGTCCTCGACTCACGCAAGAAGTTGATACACGGTCGGCGATCGCAGGCCGACGCCTCGAAATCTGCCCGTCAGTTCGGCCCTGGGCGAGCCTCCCGACCTCCTCCAAGCGAACCGGGGCCGCACCCGTTCTTTTCGGAGCCGGGCCCCTAGAAGTCGACAAGCCCGCCACAGGCTGCGCTAAGTTCGACCGAAACCCAAGCCTCACGTCGACGACGGCACGCCCCAGCATCTCCCGGCCCGAGGCAACCAACGCATCTGATCGGTGACACGGCTGAGGCCTGTCATGATCGGGCTCCTAGTCCTCCCGGGACACGGGCCAGAACGCAGGTGAACACACTTGCACATGCCCGATGTGGCCTACCAACAGACTTGGAAAGCGTGTTGGGGGCAACCCCTCACGAGTTCGAATCTCGTATCCTCCGCCAGTGCCTCACCGGGCACTAACGTCGAAGGCCCCGACCGGGAAACCGGCCGGGGCCTTCGACGTTCTCTGGTCGCAAGTGCCGCGGACGCAGCCCCGGCGGAGTTGTGGCGCGGTGGCTGTGTGCGGGCGTGCCGGTGGGGCCGGCATCGTTTCGGGCCCGCAGGCACGGGACGCCTCGGTGGGGGTCAGCGGCACAGGGCGGTATCCACCGCGCGTTCGAGATTCCTCCGGGACGCCTCGCCGGTGAGCTGCAGGGTGACCGCGACGTTGGTGGCGCGGCCGTCGTCGGTGGCGCCGCCGCGGGTCTCGTACCCCGGGAAACTGCCGCCGTGGCCCCAGGCCAGGCCGCCGCACGGCAGCGGCCTGCTGACGAGTCCCAGGCCGTAGCGGGCGCCCGGGCCGAAGGTCGCTTCGGCCGGGACGGTGAAGCGCATCTGGGCAAGCTGGGCCGCGGGCAGGAGGCGGCCGGCCAGGAGCGCGGTGAAGAAGCGGTTCAGGTCGGAGTTGGTGGAGATCATCTGTCCTGCCGCCCAGCCCCAGGAAGGGTCGATCTCTGTGATGTCGCGCAGCGGCGTCCCCGCCGGCTCCTGGTGGTAGCCGTGCGGGTGAGGCTCCCGGATGCTCGCGTCCCCCGGAGAGGGAAAGTAGGTGTGGCGCAACCCGGCGCGTCGGACGACCCGCCGGTCGATCTCGTCGGCGAGAGGTCGGCCGGTGACCTTCTGGACGATCAGGCCGGCGAGCACGTAGTTGGTGTTGCTGTACTTCCAGCTCTCCCCGGGGGCGAATTCGGCCGGGTGGCGGAGAGCTGTGGCGAGCAGTTCACGGGGGCTGTAGTAGCGGACGTCGTCCCCGAGGCGGTTGCTGTAGTCGGGAAGCCCACTGGTGTGCTGGAGGAGCCGGCGGACGGTGATGTGCCGTCCGTCGATGCCCTCTCCGCGGACGAGGCCGGGCAGGTAGGTTTCGACGGTGGCGTCCAGACTCATTCTCCTCTCCGCGACGAGCTGGAGAACGACGACCGCGACGAAGGTCTTGGTGTTGCTGCCGATCCGCACCTGCCCGTCGACGGGCACCGGCGCGCCTGTGGCCAGGTCACCGATCCCTGCGGTGTAGGTCCGGTTGCGGCCGCCGGGGCCCTTGACGCTCGCCAGCGCCGCGGGCGTCCCGCCGTCGCGCACCAGCGCGTTCAGGCTCTGTTGGACGGCGTCCGGCCTGGCGGCTGAGGCGGCGGGCGGGGCCAGGGCCCCCAGCGTCAGCACACCGATGGTCACCGCGGCTGCGCCGGGCAGGATCTGTCGCCGCGTGCCGTGCGGCCGGCCCGTCGAGCGGAGTACTCGCCGCTTCTGTCCACGCATGAGTCAAGTCCTGAGAGTCGTTGGGGCGTCGTCCGGGTTGCCGGTTGCGTGCTTCAGCCGCACAGGGCCTTGTCCACGGCGTCGTTCACGTGCCGTGCGGCCGCCTTGTCCGTCGGGATGCTGGTGACCGCGACGTTGGCAGCGCGGCCGTCGTCGGTGACACCGCCCCGCGTCTCGTACCCCGCGATGTCACCGCCGTGGCCCCAGTAGACGCCGCCGCACGACAGTGGCCTGCTCGTGAGCCCCAGTCCGTAGCGGAGGCCGGAGGTCCCGGCGGGGACGGTCGTGCGCATCTCGGCGAGTTGGGCCGCCGGGAGGAGGCGGCCGGCGAGGAGCGCGGTGAAGAAGCGGTTCAGGTCGGAGTTGGTGGAGATCAACTGGCCCGCGGCCCAGCCTGCGGAGGGGTCCATCTCCGTGAAGTCGCGCAGTGGTCCGTCCGCCGGGTTGCGGTGGTAGCCCCGAGGGTGCGGCTCTCGGACGGTCATCTCGCCGGGGGCGGGGAAGTACGTGTGACGCAGCCCGAGGCGCTTGATGATGCGCCGGTCCATCTCCTCGGCGAGGGGGCGGCCGGTGACCTTCTGGACGATCAGGCCGGCCAGGACGTAGTTGGTGTTGCTGTACCCCCAGGTTTTCCCCGGAGCCGCGTCGGCCTGGTGCTTGAGCGCGAGGTCGAGCAGCTCGCGGGGCTCGAAATACCGGTTCCTGATCTCGTCGTCGTCGAGGTGGATGCCGTAATCGGGGAGTCCGCTGGTGTGCTGGAGGAGCTGACGGACCGTGATGCGGCTCCCGTCGATCCCCTTTCCGCGGACCAGGCCGGGCAGGTAGGTGTCCACGAAGGCGCCGAGGTCGATCTTTCCCTCGCCGACGAGCTGCAGCACCACAACCGCCGTGAACGCCTTGGTATTACTGCCGATCCGCACCTGACCGTCCCTGGGCACTTTCGAGCCGGTGGCCAGGTCGCCGACTCCCGCGGTGTAGGTGCGGGTGCGGCCGTTCCGGTCCTGGACGCTCGCCAGCGCGGCGGGCATCCCATCGTCGCGCACCAGCGTGTTCAGGGCCTGCTGGACGGCGTCCGGCCTGGCGGCGGCAGCAGCGGAGGCGGCGGGCGGGGCGAGGGTGCCCAGCGTCAGCACACCGATGGCCACCGCGGCCGCGGCCGAAACGGCTCGTCGACGCCGACCGCCCCGCCGGGCCGCGGAACAACGGCTCTGCCCTGTCTGAGTACGCATGAGTCAACTCCTGGGTCATCGTTTCGTCGGAGCACGATCCTTGCTTCCAGGGCCCTCTGAACGCATCGCGTGACAGCGGGAGAAATCGCTCCCCCGATCGGGGGAGGCCGCAGGTGGGCCGCCCGGTGATACTGGCGACCATGATCAGGGGAATCCGGCTGCTGCTGCGCGGCTCCACGTACTCAGGTGTGCTGTTCGCCTATGGCGGCGCGTTGGCGAGCCTTCCGCTGCTGCCTTTCGCCCTGTTGCCGGCGCTGTCGTGGCGATCCGCACCCGAGAGCGTGCAGGTCGTCCTGGTCCTGCTGATCTGGGCGGTGCTGGTCGGCGTGGTCGGACTGGCGCGCCCCGTACGGCGAGCGCTGGTCGTGTCCGCCCGCCGGCTGCTGCGGGTGCCGTTGCCGAACCCGGTGGCCGGACACCGGTCCTCCGGTTCACTCGGCCTCGGCCGCTGGCGGACCCCGCTCTGGCTGGTGCTGCACGTGACCGTCGGATGGACAGGGGCACTGGCGAGCGGGGTGCTGTTCATCATGGGCATCTCCCTGCCGGGCAACTGGCTCGGCGGCGAGGTACGGGCGAGCCTGTCCGGCACGCCGGTGCGGGTGACGGGCGGGTGGAGCTGGGTGGGTGCGGCCGTGTGCGTCCTGCTGGCGGTCGCCGTCGGCGTACTGGTGACGAAGGTCCTACGGTGGTCGGCGCCACGGCTGCTGGGGCCGTCGGCGGCCGAACGGCTCGCGCTGGCTGCCGAGCGGGAACTGCTGCTGGCCGAACGCAACCGGATCGCCCACGAGTTGCACGACTCGATCGGGCACACGCTGACGGCGGCCACCATCCAGGCGGCGGTGGCGGGCGAGGTGCTCTCCGCCGACCCGACGGCGGCTCGGGCCGCCATGCGCAGCATCGAGGAGTCGACGCGGGCCGCGCTGGAGGACCTGGACTACGTGCTCGGAGTGCTGCGCGAGGAACAGTCGGGGACGGCACCGGCCCGGACCCTGGCCGACCTCCCTGAGCTGCTGAACCGCCTGCGGCACGCGGGGGCGGTGGTGGAACCGGAGCTGTCGGGCGAGCCGGAGCAGGTACAGGGGACGCTCTCCCGGGCGGCGTACCGGATCCTCCAGGAAGGGCTGACGAACGCGCTGCGCCACGGGGCGGGCGGCCCGATCGAGGTACGGGTGGCGGCCGGACCGGACGGACTGGACCTCACGGTGGTCAACCGGACCGGGGCACGGACCGGGCCGGGCACAGGAGCCTTCCCGACGTCCGGCCACGGTCTGGCCGGACTGGCCGAGCGCGTCCGGCTACTGAACGGCGACTTCCAGGCCGGCCCGGACGGAACGCAGCACTGGCGGCTGGCCGTCCGGTTGCCGGTACGGGTGTCGGCGTGAGGGGATCCGACGCGGACGGAGGCACGGCCCTCCCCGCTGCCGCCGGCCCCGCCGTCACCCTCCTGATCGCGGACGACGACGAGGTGACCCGCAGCGGTCTGGGCATGCTGCTGACCGCACAGCCGGGGATCACGGTGGTCGGCGAGGCCGCCGACGGCGTCGAGGCGGTCGACCGGGCGCGGAGCCTGCGGCCGGACGTGGTCCTGATGGACGTCCGCATGCCGCGTCTCAACGGGATCGACGCCACCCGGCAACTGCTGGCCGAAGCGGCCGACCCGCCGAGGATCGTGGTGATCACCACCTTCGAGAACGACGGTTACGTCACCGCCGCGCTCAGCGCGGGCGCCAGCGGCTTCGTCCTCAAACGCCTCCCGGTCCGCCAGATCGCCGAGGCGGTACGGGTAGTGGCGGCGGGCGAAGCGGTCCTCTTCCCGGCCGCGCTGGGCCGCATGGTCGCCCCCCGCCCGCTGGGCTCCGCCGAGGCCCTGCCGCGGGCCGCCCTGACCGGCCGGGAGGAAGAGGTGCTGCGCCTGATGGCCACCGGGCTCTCCAATCCGGAGATCGCGGAGTCCCTCACGGTGCGCCTGGAAACGATCAAGACCCACGTCGGAAACGTGCTGACCAAGCTCGGCGCGCAGAACCGGACCCATGCTGTGGTGATCGCCTACGAGTCCGGCCTGGTGGTCCCGGGCTTCGCCGGCTGACCGGCTTCCGCTCCTCTTCACGGTCGCCCGCACGGAGCTCCGGCCTCGGTCCTGCCTCTCGCTCCTGGTCTCATTCAGCCCCGTCCGGAGCTGTTCGGACGAGGCCCCACCACACCCTCCGCCAGTGCCTCACCGGACACTGCGTCGCAGGCCCCTACCGTTCGCGGTGGGGGCCTTCGTCCCGTTCTCGGTCCTCGTGGTCCTGGTCTCTGTCCACCGGCCGATGCAGTCGTCCACCCCGAGGGCTCCGCCGGGTCCTTGGTGTCTTCCCTGCTCGCGCCCGTATTAGCCGGAAGTTAGCGGGGCACCAGTACGGCGGTAACGGCCCCGGCCAGAGTGGGTGTCGTACGGAGGAGAGACCGACACCGACTTCCCGGGGGGACCCGAAATGAGCGCCAGCACCTTTGACCGCACCACTCGTCGCCGCACCCTGCGCGTTGCCGCCGCGGCCCTGACCGCGGCCGCCGCGCTGTCCCTGACCGCCTGCTCCGGCTCGGACGCCGCCGCCAAGCCCGGGGGCCAGTCGGGGTCGGGCGCTGCTCCCGAGGCCGGCGGTGCGGGTTCCGCCGGGGCCGGTGGCGCGGATTCCTCCGGTGGCGGGCAGGGCACCGATGCCAAGCCGGACAGTGCCGAGCCGGGCTCCGGCGGCGGCACCGCGCCCCGCGCCGGCTCCGGTGGTGGCGCCTCGTCCCGGGCCGGGTCCGGGAACGGAGCGGCGAAGGGCGGGGGCAAGGGCAAGTTCTGCCGTACGAACGAGCTGACGATGGAGGCGGTGGACAGCTCGCCCGACCAGGAGACGGGTGATGTCACCGTTCAGATGACGAACAAGGGTGGGCGGACCTGCTCGGTGACCGGCTTCGCAGGTGTCGACCTGAAGGACGCCGACGGCACCTCCGCCCCGGTCCACCGTGGCGGTGAGCAGCCCCGTATCACCGACCTGAAGCCCGGCGACACCGCCACCTTCAGCATCTCGTACTCGGTCGACTCCAGTGGCGAGGGCCTCGTCTCCCCGACCCACCTCATCGTGACGCCGCCGAACGAGACCCACAGCGTGTCCCTGAAGTGGCCCGCTGACGCGCTGAAGCCGGCCGGCCCGTACGACGAGAAGATCAAGGTCCACCCGGTCGGCATCGCCAACTGATCACTCGCCGACAGGACCCCGCCACCAGTGCCTCACCTGGCGACGCGTCGAAAGGCCCCTACCGTCCGCGGTGGGGGCCTTCGACGTGTACAGGGTGCCTCACCTCAGAGCTGGATCAGCCCGGCGTCCGTCGGGGTGAAGCCGCAGGCGTCGAGGTAGAAGCGTTTCAGATGGTCGTCGAAGTCGACGTGCAGCCACTCGCACTGTGCGGCGCGGGCCTCTTGTACGGCCCGCGCGACGAGACCTGTGCCGACTCCGCTCCTCCGGTGCCGCCGGTCCACGACGGTGTCCAGGACGAACGCGTGGACGCCTCCGTCCCATGCCACGTTGACGAAGCCGACGAGCCGGCCGTCCTCCCGGGCGCAGACCCAACCGAGGCTGTGCCGACGCAGCCGCGACAGCCAGTCGATCTTCAGGGGCGGGTGGTCGAACCCTTCGGCGTGCAGCGCGTTGACGGCCGCGTTGTCGAAGTCGCCCCGCCATTCGTAGGTGACGGTCATGACGGGATCCTAGGAGCCGGATTGGGGTAGCCGGGTGCCATGGGTGAGATCTTGGTCGGGACGTGTTCGTGGACGGATCGGGCGTTGGTTTCGAGTGGGTGGTATCCGGCGGGGCGGCGGGACCCGGAGGGGCGGTTGCGGCATTACGCCGGACGGTTTCCGGTGGTGGAGGTCGATGCGACGTATTACGCATTGCCGAGCGAGCGCAACAGCCGCCTGTGGGCCGAACGGACGCCGGAGACGTTCCGGTTTGATGTGAAGGCGTTTTCGTTGCTCACCGGGCATCCGACGCGGCCGGCCGCGTTGCCCGCGGATCTGCGGTCCGCTTTCGTGCGCCGCAGGGGAAGCACCGACGCGGAGGACGGTGGGCTGCTGGACGAGGTGTGGCGACGGTTCAGCGGGGCGGTGGAGCCACTGCGGGAGGCGGGGCGACTCGGTACGTTGCTGTTTCAGTTTCCGCCGTGGTTCGCGCCGGGCGCGCGGGCGGAGGCGTTTCTCCGGCGGTGCCGGGAGCGGACCGAAGGGTGGCCGGTCGCGGTGGAGTTCCGGCATCCCGAATGGTGGCGGGACGGAAAGCGGCAGGCGTCCACGGCCGCGATGCTGACGGAACTGGGCATGGCGGCCGTCGCGGTGGACATGGTCCAGACGTTGCCGGTGTCGATACCTCCGGTCACCCCGGTCACGGACGACCGGCTCGCGGTGGTGCGCTTTCACGGGCGTAATGCCGCGTGGGGCACCGGGAGCAAGGAGGAGCGGTTCAGGTACACGTATGCGGAGACGGAGTTGGCGGAGTGGGTGCCGCGCCTTCGCACGATGGCGGGGCGAACCGGCCTGGTGCACGTGCTGTTCAACAACTGCTGTGCGGACGCGGCCGTGCGGGCCGCCGAGTCGATGCGGAGATTGCTCGGTCTGCCCGAAGGGCTGGGGTGAGGGTCGAGGGGTGAAGTGAGGGTGGGGGCGCACACGAGTGCCACGGGGGCTCGGGACGGCGGGGGATGACACGCGGGAATTACGGGGAATGTATGAGGGAGGCGTGCCGAGGAGGACGTGGAGCGGGAGTGGGGCGAGAGGCGTCCGGATTCGCATTCTGTGATGCCTTGGGTTCGGGTTGAGGTTCCGACCCCTTGTTGCGCTGTTGACCGGTTGATCTATCGCTCTGCTGCTCTCCCGCTCCCTTGTCCTGGCGGCGCGATGGCCTGCGTTCCCGCTTCCCGGCGAAGCGGCCTTCCGCATTCCTCGCACGAATCGCCACATCACGTCCCTTCGCCCTTCCCCCACCGAGAGGCATCCCATGCTGCACGGCGTCGACATCTCCGCTCACCAGTCCTCTTACGACGCGGCCGGTCTGGACTTCGTGTTCATCAAGGCGACCGAAGGGCGTTCCTACGCCAGCCCGCACCGGGCGGATCAAGCGGCCGAGGCCCGGAAAGCGGGGTGTGTGGTCGGCTTCTACCACTTCCTCTGGCCCGGCAACATCGCCGCCCAGGCCAGGTACTTCGTCGAGAAATGCGGGGCGAAAGAAGGTGACGTGCTCGCCGCCGACTGGGAAACGACAAGTTCCGGTACGCACGCGAGCGGGGCGCAGAAGGACCAGTTCCTGCGCGAGGTGAAGAAATTGGCCCCGGGCCATCGCGTACTGCTGTACACCAACGTGTCCTTCTGGAAGGGCCACGACACCTCGTCGTACGCGGCGGACGGACTGTGGATCGCCGACTACGTCAGCCCCGGCAAGCCGCGTATCAAGGCGAAGTGGCTCTTCCACCAGCACACCGACCGGCCGCTGGACAAGAACGTCGCGCAGTTCGAGAACCGTGACGCGCTGAAGAAGTGGGCTGCCGCCGGGAAGGAGTGACGGGTACGAGCGAGGGTGGGGGACGACACGTGCCCACCGCCTACTCCCCCTCGCCCCCGTCCCGCTCGTACGCCAGTCGGCCCGCTGTGTAGGTGGCCCGTACGGCTCGGTCGTCGCCGAGGATGCTCAGTGCGAAGAGGAGGTCCTCGATGGACTCGGCGCGGGCGGTGCGGTCGGCCAGGAGGGGTGTGGCGCGTGGGTCGAGGACGGTGAAGTCGGCTTCCTGGCCCGGTGTCAGGGAGCCGATCGTGTCGGCCAGGCCCAGGGCCTCCGCGCCGCCGCGGGTGGCGAGGTGGAACGCCTTGACGGCGTCGAGGGCGTGGTCGCGCAGTTTGGCGACCTGGTGGGCGTCGCGCATGGTCTGGAGGAGGGAGAAGCTGGTGCCGGCGCCGATGTCAGTGCCGAGGGCTACGGTGAACGGGTGGTCGCCTTCCTTGGCTTCGCGGAGGGGGAAGAGACCGCTGCCGAGGAAGAGGTTCGAGGACGGGCAGTGGGCCACGGCGGTGCCGGTGCGGGCGCAGTGGTCGCGTTCGGAGGGGGTGAGGTGGATGCCGTGCGCGAGGACGGTGCGGGGGCCGAGCAGGCCGTAGTGGTCGTAGACGTCCAGGTAGCCGTCGCGGTCGGGGAAGAGGGAGCGGACCCAGGGGATTTCGTCGCGGTGTTCCGAGATGTGGGTGTGCAGGAGGGTGTCGGGATGGGCCGCGCGTAGGGCGCGGGCGGCTTCGAGCTGGGCGGGGGTGCTGGTGGGGGCGAAGCGGGGGGTGACGGCGTAGAGGTTGCGGCCCTTGCCGTGCCAGCGCTGGATCAGGTCGAGGGATTCGTCGTAGGCGCGCTGGGCCGTGTCGAGCAGGCTCTCGGGGGCGTTGCGGTCCATCAGGACCTTGCCTGCGGCGATGCGCAGGTCGCGCCGGGTGGCTTCCTCGAACAGGGCGTCGGCCGAGCCGGGGTGCACGGAGGCGAAGGTGAGGGCGGTGGTGGTGCCGTTGCGCAGGAGTTCGTCGCAGAAGGAGGAGGCGACGCGGCGGGCGTGGGTGCTGTCGGCGAAGCGTTCCTCGGTCACGTAGGTGTGGTCGAGCCAGTCGGGAAGCTGGGCGCCGAAGCGGGCGACGGCCTCCGTCTGCACGTAGTGCGTGTGGGCGTCGACGAAGCCGGCGGTGATGAGGTGTCCGGGGTAGTGGACGGGTTCGGTGCCGTGCGGCAGCCGGTCGCGGAGGGCGGCGTACGGGCCTGCGGCGGTGATACGGCCCGCCTCGCAGATCAGCAGCCCGTCGGGGTCGTGGACGAGGGCTTCCGCGGTGCCGGTGCGGAAGGGGTCGGCGCGGAAGCGGACGAGGGGGCCGCGGACGGCGGAGACGGGGGCGGGGGTGGGGGTGGGAGCGGGAGTGGGGGCCGGAGTGCTGGTGGTCATGGGCGGGCGGGTACCCGTTCCGGGCGGGGATGGATCTGGCGTACGTCAGCGGGGTGGCCGGTCCGTACAGCCGAACGGGTCGGGTATCGGCCGCGGACGACAGAGGCGGGGGCGGGGACGGCAAGACTGTCACCGGGCCGGCTGCCGGGTACGGCGCCGGCCGGGTGACGACGGGTCGCCACAGCCGATGACTGTCGAGGAACTGGGGCCGAATGGGCGGGAGTACGGGTGGACGTCAGCGTGGGAGTACAGGTGGACGTCAGCGCGGGAGTGCGGGCGGGAGTACGGACGTGACCGCGGACCGGGGCGCGGCGGCGGGAGCGCGCGGGCGTCGGGGACGCGGAGCGGACCGGCGGGCTGCGCGGTACGCGGTACGGGCGGTGGTGGCGGTACTGGCCCTGGCGGGGCTGACGGTGGGCGGGTCCGCCATCGCGACGCCTCCGGGCGGACGCTCGGGGCTTCCGGAAGCCGCGTCCACCACCCTTTCGTCGTACGCGGCCCCGTCGCCGTATGCGGCACTGGCACCGTACGAGGCACTGGCGCCGTACGAGGCACTGGCGCCGTACGAGACACTGCTGGCCCACCCGGCCCTTTCGCCGTACACGGCACTGGCACCGTACGAGGCCCCGGCCTCGCAGACCCTCCGGGCACCCGCCCTCGCCCGCGCCCCCCGTAACGCCGCGGCTACCAGGGCGGCCGTCGTCCGGCTGGTCAACCGGGAGCGCGCGAAGGCCGGCTGCCGTCCCGTACGGGCGCACCGTACGGTCACCAAGGCCGCCCAGCGGCACAGCGACCACATGGCCCGCGAGGGCTCGCTCTCGCACCGGGAACGCGGCGGCTCCGGCCCCGGCAGCCGCCTCTCGGCCGTCGGGTACGACTGGCGCCGCGCGGGCGAGAACATCGCGCGCGGCCAGCGGGGGGCCGCGGAGGTGGTGCGGGCGTGGGCACGCAGCCCGGAGCACCAGGTGGTGCTGGCGGACTGCGCGTTCCGGCACGCGGGAGTGGGGATCAACAGCGGCACGGACGACCGCGGCCCGTGGTGGACGCTGCTGCTGGCCCGCCCCCTCTGAGATCCGCTCACCCCGAGGTCCTCCCCCTCTGGGATCTGCTCACTCCGAGGTCCGCCCTTCTGGGATCCGCTCACTCTGAGAGGGGTGCCAGCGCCCCGGCCGGCGTACGCCACCTGACGGCACGTACGTCTCCGGGAGGCACCGGACGTGCCCCGGCCGGCACCCCCTACGGTCCCGGACCGCTGCGGATGCTCGCGCTCCGGAACCGCGGTGACGCCCCGGCTCAGTGCGCCGACGGCACGGCGTCCCCCTCCGCCCCTCGTGGAGCGGTGGCCGCCCGTACTCCCACGGCCCGTTCGGCCAGTTCGCCGAAGAGCAGGCCGAAGGCGGTCCACAGGGCGAGCTGGACGCCGAGTGCGGAGAGGCGGAATTTCCAGAGCAGCAGGGCCGGGAAGTCGGCGGGGAGTTCGTTGACGGCCGGGAGGAACGCGTAGGCGAGGCCGACGGCCGCGGCGAAGGCGGCCAGGGCGGCGACCGTCGCGTACCAGGTGCCCAGGCGAGGTGCGAGCCGCTTGCCGAGGATGACGGCGGCGACGGCCAGCAGCACGCTGAGGGCGATCATCAGGAAGTACAGCGCGGTGCGGGTGCCGATGGAGTCGGGGTCCCCGACGGACGGCGGATTGGCCGGGTACTTCAGGAACGGTACGAGGCAGAGCGCGCCGAAGGCGGCGCCGGAGAGCAGCAGGGCGGTGGCGCGGGGGCCGAAGCGGCCGACGCGCCCGAGGGCGACGCAGTGGGCCAGGGCGGCGATCCCGCCCAGTGCGACGCCGTACACCAGGACGCCGGTGGCCAGGCCCGCGGTGGACTGCACCGCGCGGCTGACGACCTCGGCCCCGTGTTCGTGGGCGTGCGCGTCCTCGAAGGCGATGGCGGCGTCGACCTGCGGTTCGCCCAGCAGGTAGGCGACGAGCAGGGCGAGCAGGCCGGCGGCGAGGCCGGCCAGCATGCCGCGCACCAGGAGGGATCTGACGGTGGCGGAGTTCATGTGCGGAGCCCCCGGTCAGTGGCAGGGGAAGCCGAGGAGGTGGCGTCCGTCGTGGACCCACTCGTGCACGCCGGTGCCGGAGAACAGCGCGGTGGCGCCCTGTTCGGCGCCGACGAAGTAGAGCAGGACGAGCATGAGGATGCCGCCGAACACCGCCCACGGCAGGACCGTCCGGACGGGGAGGG
Organism: Streptomyces sp. NPDC045470; assembly: GCF_040646595.1. Lineage (NCBI taxonomy): Bacteria > Bacillati > Actinomycetota > Actinomycetes > Kitasatosporales > Streptomycetaceae > Streptomyces > Streptomyces sp. NPDC045470. Next base: position 54,809 of record NZ_JBEZAN010000013.1, on the reverse strand, counting down.
GGGCGGGCGCGGCGCGGCCGGTGGCGGGCGGCGCGACGGACTGGGCCATGGCGGAACCTCCTGGGGAACTCGCGTCCCGGTCGGGGAGTCGTGACGACAGGACGGGTCTGGCTCGTCCGTCGGTCCCGTACGGGACCGGTGCGGGTTCACAGTGGCGCGACCGCGCCGGAATTCCACCGGCTTCCGTCATGTCATCGTCAATATCATCGGGAACGTACCGCGTGGCGGCGGCCGGGCCAAGGCCCCGCGGACGGCGCCGAGGGCGCACGGCGACGGGCGCGCGCCCGGCCGTTCCCCTGGTGCGCCCTCAGTTCTCCCCGTCGAAAGAGGTGCGCATGACAACTCGGGTGATGTTGGTCTCACCGTCCTTCGACGACGCCCTGGGCGCCGTGCGCTTCCCGGCCGACGAACCGTTGACACCGGACGGTCTGCGCCGGGCCCACGCCGCCCGCCCCGCTGCCGCCGCACTGCCCGCCGACCGGGCTCTGACCTCCCCGTCCGCGCGCTGCCGGGAGACGGCCGAAGCGCTCGGCCTGCGCGCGGACCCGGCTCCGGGGGCGGCGGGCCGTGCGATGGGCCGCTGGCGGGGGCTGGCCCTGGAGGACGTGCTGGCCGCCGAGCCCGCGGCAGTCACGGCCTGGCTGTCCGACGCGCACAGCGCGCCGCACGGCGGCGAGACGCTGGCGCAGTTCCTCGGCCGGGTGGCGGACTGGCTGGCGGGCCTCGCGGCGGAGGGCGGCCGGATCGTGGCCGTAGCGGAACCGGACGTCGTACGTGCGTGCGTGGTGTGCGCGCTGGGGGCACCGCCCTCGTCCTTCTGGCGGGTGGACGTACCGCCGCTGACCGTGACGGCGCTGAGCGGGCGGGACGGCCGGTGGAACGCCCGGGTGGCGGGGGAACTCGGCGGGCCGGCGGCTCCCAGGGCGCCGTGACCGCCCGCGCGGACCGCCCCGCGGCCCTTCCCCGGCGGGGCCGGCCCGCCCGCGGCCCCCGCCCGGGCCGGTACGGGCCGCCGTATCCTGGTCGGAGACGAGTTGTTGCACATAACTCGCAACAAGGCGCCCCACTTGCAGCAAGGCGGCGGCGAAGCCGGGTACGGAACGGGTACGAAGGAGCGGTGCGGTGGCATCTCCAGGCTCTCCAGTGGTGCTGGGGATCGAGTCCTCCTGCGACGAGACCGGGGCGGGCCTGGTCCGCGACGGAAAGCTGCTCGGGCACGCGGTGGCGTCCAGCATGGACGAGCACGCGCGCTACGGCGGCGTCGTGCCGGAGATCGCGGCCCGCGCGCACGTGCACTCCCTCACCCCCGTCGTGCACCGCGCCCTCGACGACGCGGGCCTGACCATGGCCGACATCGGCGCGGTGGCCGTGACCACCGGCCCCGGCCTGTCGGGCGCCCTCCAGGTCGGCCTGGCCGGTGCCAAGGGCTTGGCGTACGGGCTGGGCGTGCCGCTGTACGGGGTGCACCACCTCGCCGGGCACGTCGCCGCCGACACCCTGGAACACGGCCCGCTGCCCGACCCCTGCATGGTGCTCATCGTCTCCGGCGGGCACACCTCCCTCCTCCTCGTACGGGACCTGGCGCGCGACCCGATCGTGCACCTCGGCGACACCCTCGACGACGCCGCCGGGGAGTGCTTCGACAAGGTCGCGCGGGTCTTCGGCCTGCCGTACCCGGGCGGCCCCGCGATCGACCGGGCCGCGCGCGAGGGCGACCCGAAGGCCGTCGCGTTCCCGCGCCCGCTGACCGGGCCGCGCGACGACCCGTACGGCTTCTCCTTCTCCGGCCTCAAGACGGCCGCCGCGCGCTGGGCCGAACGGCACACCGACGGCGAACTGCCCGTCGCGGACGGCGCGGCCTCCCTCCAGGAGGCGGTCGCCGACGTCCTGACCCGCAAGGCCGTCGCGGCCTGCAAGGAGCACGGCGTGGGCACCCTGGTGGTGGTGGGCGGTGTCGCCGCCAACTCGCGCGTCCGGTCCCTCGCCGAGGAGCGCTGCCAGAAGGCGGGCATCACGCTGCGCGTGCCGCCCCTGCGGCTGTGCACGGACAACGGCGCGATGATCGCCGCCGTCGGCGACCTCCTCGTCCGGGCGGGCGCCGCACCGGCTCCGCTGGACCTCTCGATCGACCCGTCGGCGCCGCTGGAGTACGCGGCCCTGCACCCGGTCGCCAGGGCGGCGCGGGCCGCGGCGGCGACCGCAGCCTGACGGCCCGACGGCCGACCGCCACCGCCCCCTTCCGCCACCGACCGCCCCGGAGCCCCCTTTGCGTACCGCCGAGATCCGCGCCCGCTTCCTCGACTTCTTCGCCGAGCGCGGCCACACCGTCGTCCCCAGCGCGCCGCTGCCGACGCCGGACCCGACCCTGCTGTTCGTCAACGCGGGCATGGTGCCCTTCAAGCCGTACCTGACCGGTGAGGTGGCGGCGCCCTGGCCGCGGGCGACCAGCGTGCAGAAGTGCGTGCGGACCCTGGACATCGAAGAGGTCGGCAAGACCACCCGGCACGGCTCGTTCTTCCAGATGAACGGCAACTTCTCGCTCGGCGACTACTTCAAGGAAGACGCCATCCGGTTCGCCTGGGAGCTGTCCACCAAGTCCGTCGCCGACGGCGGGTACGGCCTGGACCCCGAACGGATCTGGGTCACCGTGCACCACTCCGACGGCGAGGCGCGCACCCTGTGGCGGGAGATCTCCGGGCTGCCGGAGGAGCGCATCGTCTCGCGCGGCGACGAGGACAACTTCTGGTCGATGGGCGTGCCGGGACCGTGCGGGCCCTGCTCGGAGCTGTACTACGACCGGGGGCCCAAGTTCGGCCGGGCGGGCGGCCCGGAGGTCGACGAGGACCGGTACATGGAGTTCTGGAACCTCGTCTTCATGCAGTACGAGCGCGGCGAGGGCACCGGCAAGTCCGGCTACCCGATCCTCGGCGAACTCCCCCGCCAGAACATCGACACCGGCATGGGCCTGGAGCGGATGGCCACCCTCCTCCAGGGCGTCGACAACCTCTACGAGATCGACGAGACCCGCCCCATCCTGGACCGCGCCGCCGCCCTCGCCGGGGTCCGCTACGGCGACGACGAGCAGCACGACGTACGGCTGCGCGTGGTCGCCGACCACGTCCGTACGGCCCTGATGCTGCTCGCCGACGGCACCACCCCCGGCAACGAGGGCCGCGGCTACGTGCTGCGCCGCATCCTGCGCCGCGCCGTCCGCTCGATGCGCCAGCTCGGCTACGAGGACCGGGCCCTGCCCGAACTGCTGCCGGTCGCCCGCGACTGCATGGCGCCCAGCTACCCGGAGGTCGCCGAGGCCTACGAGCGGATCGCCGGCCAGGCGGCCGGCGAGGAGGACGCCTTCCGCGCGACGCTGCGCCAGGGCACCGCCGTCCTGGACACCGCCGTCACCAAGGTCAAGGCCGAGGGCGGCCGTTCGCTCCCGGGCAAGCAGGCTTTCCTCCTCCACGACACCTACGGCTTCCCCATCGACCTCACCCTGGAGATGGCCGCCGAGCAGGGCGTCGAGGTGGACCGCGAGGGCTTCGCCGCCCTCATGCGCGAACAGCGTGAACGGGCCCGCGCCGACGCCCGCGCCCGCAAGTCCGGCGGCGCGGTGGACACCTCCGCGCTGCGCACGGTCCTGGACGGGCACGGGCCCACCGACTGGCGCGCCTGGGACACCCTGGAGACCGACTCCAAGGTGCTGGCCCTGCTCGGCGCCCAGGGCCCGGTGCCGGTGGCCCGCGAGGGCGAGATCGTCACCGTCGTCCTCGACCGCACTCCGTTCTACGCCGAGTCCGGCGGCCAGGACAGCGACGCCGGACGGCTGTCCGGCACCTCCGTCGAGGCCGAGGTGCTGGACGTGCAGCGGCCGGTGCCCGGCCTGGTCGCCCACCAGGTACGGGTCACCGCCGGTGAACTCGCCCTCGGAGACGCCCTGCACGCGGCCGTCGACCCCGAGTGGCGGCTCGGCGCACGCCAGGCCCACTCCGGTACGCACGTCCTGCACGCCGCGCTGCGCGAGATCCTCGGCCCGACGGCCCTCCAGTCCGGCTCGTACAACCGGCCCGGCTACCTGCGCCTGGACTTCCCGTGGCGCGGCGGCCTCTCCGCCACCACCCGCAGCGAGATCGAGGAGGCCGCCAACCGGGCGCTCCGCCGCGACCTGCCGGTGGGCGTGCGGTGGATGACGCTCCCCGAGGCGAAGGAACTGGGCGCCCTCGCGCTCTTCGACGAGACGTACGGCGAGAAGGTGCGGGTCGTCGAGATCGGCGGCGCCTGGTCGCGCGAGCTGTGCGGCGGTACGCACGTCTCGCACGCCTCGCAGGTCGGGATCGTCGCCCTGACCGCGGAGTCGTCCGTCGGCGCCGGCATGCGCCGCCTGGAGGCCTCCGTCGGCATCGAGGGCTTCGGCTACCTCGCCCGCGAACGCGACCTGGTCGCCCGGGTCGCCGAGCAGATCCAGGCCCCGCGCGCCGAACTGTCCGACCGGGTGGCCGGACTGCTGGAGCGCCTGAAGGCGAGCGACCGGGAGAACCAGCGGCTGCGGCAGCAGGCCACCGTGGCGCGCGCCGCCGAGCTGGCCGGCTCCGCCGTGCAGGCCGCCGGTTTCCTGGTGGTCACCGCCACCGCGGACGGCGGCGCCGACGAGGCCCGCGCGCTGGCCATGGCCGTACGGGACCGGATGCCGGCGGGGCAGCCCGCTGCCGTGGCCGTCGGCTCGGCCACGGACGGCAAGGCGGCCCTGGTGGTCGCCCTGAACAAGGCCGGCAAGGCCGCCGGGGGTTCGGCGTCGGACCTGGTCAAGCGCCTGCTGAACGGGCGCGGCGGCGGCTCCCCCGAACTCGCCCAGGGCGGCGGCCTGGCGGCCGACCAACTGCCGCAGACGCTGGGCGCGCTGCCGGGGCTGCTCGGGGAGTAGCGGGGGCTGCTCGGGGAGTAGAGGCAGGCGTGAGGTGACACGGGCGGGCGGCTCCTGGACGGGGGCGCCCGCCGCTGTCTTTGGGGATGGGGATGGTCGGGTGTCTTTACGGGTGATGCCGGTCGGCCGTCTTCGCAGGGAGTTGGGGTCGGTCCGTACCGCGATCGGTCCTTACCGCGGTCGGTCCGTACTGGGGTCGGTCCGTACCGCGGTCAGTCCGTCACCGTCAGCGGGCCGTAGGCGTCCGGGCGGCGAGTGGCGAGGAACGGGAACAGCTCCAGCCAGTCGCGGCGGGCGTCCAGGTCGAGGTCGGCCACCAGGACGGCGGGTTCGTCGCGGGGCGCCTGGGCCAGGACGCGGCCGTACGGGTCGACGATGAAGGAACTGCCGTAGAACGTCAGCGGGCCTTCGGTGCCGATACGGTTCGGCACGACCATGAAGGTGGCGTTGGCGACGGCGTTGCCGGTGATCACCTTCTGCCACAGCGGCTGGGTGTCGAAGCCGGGGTGGCCCGGTTCGGAGCCGATGGCGGTCGGGTAGACCAGCACGTCGGCGCCGGCCAGCGAGTAGGCGCGGGCCAGCTCGGGGAACCACTGGTCCCAGCAGGTGGGCAGGCCGAGGACGGCGTTCTCGACGGCGTGGGTCGGGAAGGCGTCGGCGCCGGCCGGGCCCGGGCGGAACCAGTGGTGCTCGTAGTAGCCCTCGGTGACGGGGATGTGGGTCTTGCGCGTACGGGCCACGAGGGTGCCGTCCGGGGCGACCAGGACGGCCGTGTTGTAGCCGAGGCCGTCGGGCGTCACCGTGCCGTCCGGACCCGGTTCGGGGTCGGCCCGCTCGTACAGCGAGGCGTGCACGTACACGCCGTGGGCACGGGCGGCCTCGGCGGCGAAGGTCACCGTGGGCCCGGTGCGCAGGTCCTCCGGCTCGGCGGGCTCGGGGTGGTCGGCCTTGCGGACCACCGCGAAGTACGGCGAGAGCGTCAGCTCCTGGAGGCAGACGACGCGCGCGCCTTCCGCCGCGGCCAACCGGACACCCTCCGCCAGGGCCGCGCGGTGCTCGGCGGGGTCGGGGTGCCAGCGCTCCTGGACGAGGGCGACGCGCAGCGGGGCACGGTCGGCCGGCCGGGTACGGGCCGGCGAGGCGGGCGGGGTGAGGGCCGTGATCACACGCATGGGGGCTCCTGGGGCGCGGGAGGTCGCGGGGGCGTAGATAGACGGATGCGGCGGAGCGCGGAGGCAGGCACACCGCGCCGGAACGTTCCGGCAGAGAGCAATGTACGAGTGCCGGAACGTTCCGGCAAGGGGGTGGCCGACGTATGGGACGGCCCGTAGCGACGAGTCGAGGCCGCAGCAACGAGTCGGGGCCGTAGCGACGGGTCAGCCCCGTATCGGCGCAACGGGACCGTATCGACGAACCGGCCCCGCATCGACGGATCACCGCCGTTACCGACGTGACCTGCCCTGCCCGTACCGGCGATACGCCACCGTAACGACGGGGCGCACACGACTCGACGAGCCAGGGCCGTAACGACGCAACGCCCCCGTACCGACGAGCCGCTACCGTGACGACGCGACGCTCCCGTATCGACGAGCTCCGGGCGTAGCGACGCGACACCCTCGTACCAACGAGCCGCAGGCGTATCGACGCGACGCCGGCGTACCAACGACACGCCACCGTCACGACGCGACGCCCTCGTCCCCTCCTCCCTCCCCGTACCCGGCCCGCGCCCCGGCCTGCCAGCGCCCTCGTACGTCTAGACTTGCGCCCCGTGACCAGCCGCCGCACCGTGACCCTGCTCGATGTGGCGCGGGCCGCCGGGGTTTCCAAGAGCACGGTTTCCGACGCGCTCCAGGGGTCCGGCCGGGTGGCCGAGGACACCCGCCGCCGGGTCAGGGACACCGCCGACCGGCTGGGCTACCGGCCCAACAGCGCCGCCCAGCGGCTGCGCCGGGCCAGCACCGGGGCGATCGGCCTGCACCTGCCCCGTACCGCGACCCGGCTGGACTACTACATGACCCTCGCCTTCGGGGCGGTGACCCGCGCCCAGGAAGACGGCCTGGACGTGGTGCTGCTGGCCCCGGGCGGCGGGGCCGCCGGGCGGCTCGCCTCCCGGGTGGACGGCCTGCTCGTGATCGACCCGGAGGCCACCGATGCCGACGTGCCCGGCCTGCTCGACGCGGGCGTACCCGTCGTCACGGGTGAGCGGTACCTCGGTACGGCCGCCGCCCCCGCCGGTGCCGTGGTCTGCGACAACGCCGCTTCGCTGACCGCGCTGCTGGACCATGTGCGCGCGTCCGGCGCCCGCCGCCCGGCGCTGCTCGCGCCCGCCGGCACCTCGGCGTGGGCCACCGCGCTGCGCGGGACGGCGGACGACTGGAGCCGTACGCACGGGCTTCCCGTCACCGTGCGGACCGTGCCGTTCGCCGCCACCCCCGACGAGGCCGCGCAGGCCACCGTGGACCTGCTCGCGGACACGCCCGCCGTCGACGCGGTGGTCTGCGCGCCCGACGGTGCCGCCGCCGGAGTCCTGCGGGCCGCCGCCGGACTCGGCCGTACGGCCGGGCGTGACCTGCTCGTCGCCTCCTGCGTGGACGGCCCGGCCCTGCGCGCCTGCGCGCCGCCCGTGACGGCGATCGACCTGCGCCCGGACGCGTACGGGCGGGCCTGCGCCGCCCTGCTCTGCGACATCCTGGCCGGCCGCGCCGGGCCGCTGACCGTACGCCACCACGACTGGTCCCTGCGGGTACGGGCCTCCAGCCGCCCGGAGGGGGCGACGGAGGGGCCGGGCGGTCGGGTCGGTCCGGGCGGCTCGTCCACCTCACGCGCCACCTGACACGCAGCCCCGCACCGTCCCCGCACGGCTCCCACTCCGTCACTCCGGCCAGTCGGACCCCCGGACGACCTCCACGAAGTCGCCGCGCTCGAACCCGGGGACGCAGTGGGCGAGGACATCGGCCTTGACGTTCCCGAAGGTGGTGCCGGGCCGGTCCTTGATGCCCTCGGTGAAGGCCGCCAGGATGCGGTTCTTGAAGTCGGGCCGCGGGTGCGCCGCGACCACGGTGGCACGCTGCTCGTCGGAGACGGCGTCGTAGCCGATGCCCAGGACGTCCAGTTCCACGCCCCGGGTGACCAGGGCCACCTCGGGCGCCATGTGCAGCGGGATCTCCGGTGTGGTGTGCAGGGCGATCGCCGTCCAGACGCGGTCGGCCGGTTCGCCGGTGATGCCGTGCCGGTGCAGGAAGGCGCGGGCCTCGTCGGCACCGTCGATCTCGAAACGCTGGTCGGTGCGGCGGTACCGCTCGGTCAGCCCGAGATCGTGGAACATCGCTCCCACGTAGAGCAGTTCCGAGTCGAACTCCAGCTTCTGCTCCCGCCCGCGCAGCGCCCCGAACAGGAACACCCGGCGGGAGTGGTCGAACAGCAGCGGCGGCGCGGCCTCGCGCACCAGCTCGGTCGCCTCCCGCGCCAGGGCGCTGTCCGGGATCCGCACATCGGCGATCACCTCGCTCACGACGTCCTCCTTCCTCTCGGCCCCAGGGTTCCGGCCTTTCGGTCCCAGGGTTCCGGGGCCGGCTTCCACCTTCGCCCGTCGGCCCGCCCGGCGCCATGGCCGTACGGGCAAGAGGGCCACGCATCCGGACACGCCCCGTGTGGACCGTGCACCCGGGGCCGCGGTCAGGGCCGTGGTTCCGTACGGGAAGCGGTGGTCGAGCGGAAGGCCCTCCGGTAGGCGGAGGGGGTGGTGTCCAGGGTGACCCGCATGTGCTGACGCAGGTTCGTACCGCTTCCCAGACCGGTACGGGCGGCGATGTCGTCCACGGGCAGTTCCGTCGACTCCAGCAGGTAGCGGGCGTGCTTCAGGCGGGCGGACGTCAGCCAGTCCGCCGGTGACGTGCCGGTCTCCTGCCGGAACCGCCTGGTGAACGACCGCACGCTCATGTGGCAGTGCGCCGCGAGCTCCTTGAGGGACAGCCGCCGGTCCAGTTGCTCCGACATCAGCGCGCGTGCCGCGGCCGTCGACGTACCCGCGTCCTCCGCGACCGGATGGTCGATGTACTGGGCCTGTCCGCCGTCCCTCATGGGCGCGACGACGTTGTACCGGGCCACTTGATTGGCCACGGAGCTGCCGTGGTCCTCCCGGATCAGGTGCAGGCACAGGTCGATGGCCGCCGCGCCGCCGGCCGAGGTCAGCATCCCGCGGTCGGCGACGTAGAGCGGGTCGGTGTCCAGGGCGACCGACGGGAAGAGGCGCCGGAACTGTTCCGCGTAGCGCCAGTGCGTCGCGGCCCGGCGCCCCTCCAGCAGGCCGGCGGCCGCGAGTACGAACGACCCGGTGCACAGGGACACCATCCGGGCGCGACGCCCGGTGGCCGCGCGCAACGCGTCCGCGACACGGGGGTCCACCACGCCGTCGTCGAGCACGTCCGGGCAGCGGGTGCCCGCGACGATCACGGTGTCGGCGTGCTCCAGCAGGGACAGGTCGCCCTGGGGCATGACGCCGTACCCGTTCACCGTCGCCACCGTGGAGCCGTCCGGCGTGACGGCCCGCACCTCGTACGCCGCGTCTCCGGCCCGCGGGGTGACCATGGCGAGCATCTGGGCGGGGATGCTGAGGTCGAACGCGACCACGGGCGCGAGGGCGAGCACCGTCACCCGGTGCGGAGCTGCGACAGTCATGGCCCGATAGTTGCACATGCTGGCCCCCGGGCCACTTCTGTCGCTCTCGGAGTCCGGAGAAGCTGGTGCCGTCTCCTTTTCCGCACTCCCACCCGAAAGGTGGCGGCCCGTCATGACCGTTCCCGCTGTCGACCCCGAGATCCAGACGCTGCTCGACACCGCCGACACCGGCATCTTCCCCGTGTACGGCCTGGACGCCGTCCTCGCCGACCCCGAGCGGTACGCGTTGCTGCGGGAGCACCCCGACCTTCCCGCCGACGACCGGGTGCAGGTCCGGGACCTGTTCATCCCGGGGCCGGGCGGACAACTGCGCCTGCGCGTCTACCGGCCCGACACCCGCGACAGCCTGCCGATGATCCTTTACGTGCACGGCGGAGCCTTCACCTACGGATCCCCCGAGGCCGAGGAGGAGCGCTCCCTGCGGTACGCCCGGGACGTCGAAGCCGTCGTCGTCTCCGTCGACTACCGCCTCGCGCCCGAACACCCCTACCCGGCCGCGGCCGACGACGCCTACGCGGCCCTGACCTGGATCGCCGCCAACGCGGCGCAGATCGGCGGCGACCCGGAGCGCATCGCCGTCGCCGGCGGAAGCGCCGGCGGCAACATCGCGGCCTCCACCGTCCTGCGCGCCCGTGACCTCGACGGGCCGCACATCGTCTTCCAGGCGCTGACCTACCCGGGCGTGGACGGCGGCCTGACGAGCGCCTCGGTGCGCGAGTTCACCGACACCCCGGTCCTCAACCGGGCCGCGATGGAGCTGGCCTGGCGCTACTACGCGGAAGAGAGCCACCCCGAGCCGTACGCCTCCCCGATCCGGGCCGCCGACCTCGGCGGACTGCCGCCCGCCTACATCGCCGTGGCGGAGGTGGACCCGCTGCGCGACGAGGGCCGCGCCTACGCCGGGCGCCTCAGCGCCGCCGGGGTCACCACCGAACTGGTCCAGGTCCCGGGCGCCGTGCACGGCTTCGACCTGCTGTTCCCGAAGGCCCGGGTCAGCGAGCGCAGTCTGGCGGACCAGGTACGCGCCCTGCGCGAAGCCCTGCGCCCGTGACACCGGACTCGCCATCACCCCTGACCCGGGGCCTGCCACCGCCCCGGCCACCGGCCCCGACACCGGCCTGACCTCCCTCCCTCCTTCCGAACAAACCACCAAATTACGTAGCAAACCACCCCCTCCCCCTGAGACGATCCCCCCATGACCACACGCACCTTCGACGACCTGGTGGCCGAGGCGGAATCCGTATCCGTCGAAGGCTGGGACTTCTCCTGGCTGGACGGCCGGGCCACCGAGCAGCGCCCTTCCTGGGGGTACCAGCGCCGCCTGGGCGAGCGGCTGGCTCACGCCCGGGCGGCGCTGGACATCCAGACCGGCGGCGGCGAAGTCCTCGCGGGCGCCGGGCCGTTGCCGCCCGTCATGGCGGCCACCGAGTCCTGGCCGCCCAACGTCGCGAAGGCGACCGCGCTGCTGCACCCGCTCGGCGCGGTCGTCGTCGCCGACCCGGACGAGCCGCCGCTGCCCTTCGCCGACGGCGCCTTCGACCTCGTCACCAGCCGCCACCCGGCCACCGTGTGGTGGTCGGAGATCGCCCGGGTGCTGCGGCCCGGCGGCACGTACTTCGCCCAGCACGTCGGCCCGGCCAGCGTCTTCGAGCTGGTCGAGTACTTCCTCGGCCCGCAGCCCGAGGACGTACGGCGCCGGCGCCACCCCGACGACGAGAGCAGGGACGCCGAGGCCGCCGGTCTGGAGATCACCGACCTGCGCGCCGAAGCCCTCCGTACGGAGTTCCTCGACATCGGCGCGGTGGTCTACTTCCTGCGCAAGGTGATCTGGATGGTCCCGGGCTTCACGGTGGACCGCTACCGCGGCCGGCTGCGGGAACTGGACGAGAAGATCCGGGCGGAGGGCCCGTTCGTGGCCCACTCCACCCGTTTCCTCATCGAGGCCCGCAAGCCCGCCTGACCTCCCGCGGAGGCCGGCCGCCCCTCACGCCGGCTCCACCAGCTCCGCGTACTCCCGCCCCCACAGGTCCTCCGTACCGTCCGGCAGCACCAGCACCCGGTCGGGCCGGAGCGCCTCGACGGCGCCCGGGTCGTGGCTGACCATCACGATCGCGCCGGGGTAGGTGCCGACCGCGCCCAGCACCTCGTCCCGGGAGGCCGGGTCGAGGTTGTTGGTCGGCTCGTCCAGGAGCAGGACGTTGGCGCGCGAGTGGACCAGCCCGGCCAGCGCCAGCCGGGTCTTCTCGCCGCCGGAGAGCACCCGTACCGGCTTGTCCGCGTCGTCCCCGGAGAAGAGGAACGAGCCGAGGACGTGCCGGGCCTCGCCGTCGCTCAGGTGCGGCGCCGCGGCGGCCAGGTTCTCCCGGACCGTACGGGCCGGGTCCAGCGTGTCGTGCTCCTGCGCGAAGTAGCCCAGCCGCAGGCCGTGCCCGGCGACGACCCGGCCCGCGTCGGGTGTCTCCCGCCCGGCCAGCAGCCGCAGCAGCGTCGTCTTGCCCGCCCCGTTGAGGCCGAGCACGACCAGCCGGCTCCCCCGGTCGACGGCCAGGTCCACGCCGGCCAGCACCCGGTGCTCCCCGTACGCCTTGGCCAGGCTCACGGCTCCCAGCGGCACCCGGCCGCACGGCGCGGGCTCGGGCAGCCGGATGCGCGCGGTCCGCGCACTGCGGCGCGTCGGCTCCAGCGCGGCCAGCAGCCGGTCGGCGCGGCGGGCCATGTTCTTCGCGGAGACGGCCGTCGCGACGTTCGCGCGCATCTTGTCGGCCTGGCTGTGCAGCGCCGCCGCCTTGCGCTCGGCGTTGGCGCGCTCCCGTGCCCGGCGGCGGTCGTCCGCCGCGCGCTGGGCGAGGTAGGCGTGCCACCCGGTGTTGTGCACGTCGAGGGCGGCCCGCGACGGGTCCACGTGGAACACCCGGTTGACGGTGTCGGCGAGCAGCCCGGTGTCGTGGCTGATCAGTACCAGGCCGCCCCGGTGAGCGGCCAGGTAGCCGCGCAGCCAGGCGACCGAGTCGGCGTCGAGGTGGTTGGTCGGCTCGTCCAGCAGCAGCGTGCCGTGTCCGGCGAACAGGATGCGGGCCAGCTCCACCCGCCGCCGCTGCCCGCCCGACAGCCCGCCCACCGGCTGACGCAGCACCCGCTCGGGCAGCCCCAACCCGTCCGCGACCCGCGCCGCCTCGGCCTCGGCCGCATACCCGCCAGACGCCTGGAAGGCGTCCTCGGCCCGCGCGTAAGCGGCCATCGCCTTCTCCTGCGTCCCCGGCCCCACGGCCGCGGCCAGCGCGTCCCCGGCCCGCCGCAGCTCCGCCGCGGCCCGGTCCAGCCCGCGCGCGGACAGGATGCGGTCGGTGACGGTGACGGCCGGGTCGGCCGCCCGGGAGTCCTGCGGCAGGTGGCCGAGACTCCCCGTACGCACGATCTCCCCGGCAGCCGGCGGCACCCGCCCCGCCAGGACGTCGAGCAGGGTCGTCTTCCCCGCCCCGTTACGGCCCACCAGACCGACACGGTCACCGGGCCCCACATGGAAGGACACACCGGACAGCAGAAGCCGGGCACCGACGCGCACGTCGGCACCACGAACGGTAATCATGATTTGACACTCCGGAACAGCTCAAGGACACACGGGTGGCGCGAAAGCGGGTGTCCGAGCTAGGAGATCCGGGGGGTCGACATGGTGGCGAGGGTAGAGGGTGGGGCGGGGGAGCGCACCTGGTTTTTCGGCGCGGAACGCCTGGCGTGGCCTTGGCCGGCGGTGGCACGGGCCCGCACGTGGGGTGGCGCGGAGATCGACATCTGGAGGTCGTCCCGCATCCGGAAGATCCGGACATCCGCTGGTCCCGGCACCTCCCGAAACCCCTGATAGGGGTTTAAGGTTCGCGGCGTACACACTGAGTTGTGCTGCATCGCAGGTCACCACGTAGCAGCCTGCCGGGTGTGCCCGTGCCCCTGGATGCGGCGGCATTTGTGGGGGCTCCATGCACGAGATGACCAAGGGTGGCAACGTCGGACTTGCGGCCCTGAGCGAGGACACCGGTTCACTGATGGTGAGCCTGAGCTGGAGCAGCGCGTCGGGGGACGGCGACGCGGACGTCTCCGTTCTGCTGCTGGGCGCCGACGGCAAGGTGCGCGGCGACGCGGACTTCTACTTCTACAACAATCCGGCCGCCGCCGACGGCAGCGTGCAGTTACTGGGCAAGACGCCGACGGCCAACGGCAGTGAGGACCGGGTCAGCATCGACCTGACCGCCGTCCCGCAGGACGTCGAGAGCCTGGTCGTGGCGGCCAGTCAGTACGGCGCGGGCCGTTTCGGTCAGCTGGACGACCTGCGGGTGACGGTCGCCGACCGTACCGGTGAGGCGCTGCTGGGCTTCACCATCGCCGACGCCGGGGAAGAGAGCGCGTTCATCTTCGGTGAGCTGTACCGGCGGGCCGGGGAGTGGAAGTTCCGCGCGGTCGGGCAAGGCTACGCGACGGGCCTGGCGGGACTGGCCACGGACTTCGGCATCTCCGTGGACGAGGAGGAGCCGGCGGACGAGGAGGAGGCGGGAGCGGGCGCACCGCACCCCGGGACCGCGGCGGGGGCGGGGGCTGTTCAGGCGCCGACGCTCTCCGGGCCGGAGGCGGCAGCCACCGTACCGGCGGCCGAGGCACCGGCGGCCGTACCCGCGCCGTCGGCCACGCCGGATCCGGCTCCCGTGCGGCGTCCCCGTGGGCCGCGTACGGCGAAGAAGAAGGTCACCCTGCCCAAGGTGGCGAAGAAGTCCCTCGCCGAGAACGACTCCTGGCGCCAGGCCCGGCTGTTCCCCGCGCCCACCCTGAAGAGCGACCGGGAGCGCGAGATGCGCGCGACATCGGTCCTGCTGGCCGTGATGGCGCAGGTTCCGGAGTTCGGACGGCGGCTCACCGCGGCCTTCGGCGCCCCGGCCGGCCGGATGCAGACGTTCACCGAAGTCACCCTGCCGAACGGGGACACGCCCCGGCGCCCCGACGGGGTGATCCGGGTGGAGCGGGCAGGCAAGCTGTGGACCGCCCTGGTCGAGACGAAGACCAACGGCAACCCGCTCAAGTCCGAGCAGGTCCAGGACTACATGGATATCGCGGCCCGGCGCGGCTACGAAGTGGTGATCACCCTCTCCAACGACGTGGCGCTGGAGGGCAGTCCGCTGGTCGAGGTGAAGACCGACGGCCGCCGCAAGCACAAGGTGACGCTGTGGCACCTGTCCTGGGCCGAGGTGGCGCACCAGGCACAGTTGCTGATCCGCCACGAGGGCGTGGGCGACGCGGCACACGCCTGGCTGCTCCAGGAGCTGCTGCACTACCTCCAGCACGAGAACTCGGGCTGCCACGGTTTCCAGAACATGGGCCCGGCGTGGGTACCGGTGCGCAACGGGATCGACACGGACACGCTCTGCCAGGGTGACGAGCGTGCCGTGGCCGTCGTCGAGAGCTGGGAGCGGCTCGTCCGCCAGGTCTGTCTGCGGCTGGGCGGGGAACTGGGCCAGAAAGTGCTGCCGGTGCAGCGCGCCAAGCGCGGGACGGACCAGGCCAGCCGTCGCGCGGCGCTCGCCGACCGGCTCTGCGAGGAGGGGCGCCTCTCCGCCGAGCTGCGCATCGACACCACGCCCGGCATCCTCGCGATCGCCGCGGACCTGCGGACCGGGAAGCTGCGTACATCCATCGAGATCCCGGCGCCCGAGCAGGGTTATCCCCTCAGTTGGGCCAAGCGCCTGGTCAGGCAGCTCGCCGAAGCACCGGCGGACCTGCATGTGGAGACTCTGACAGAGGGCAACAGGGGGCCGCGCGGCACGCTGGAGCGGCTGCGCCCGGAGCCCGGAGACCTCCTGCCCAAGGACGGGGTGCCCATCAGCGGGTTCCGGCTGTCCCTGTTCAAGGGCATGGGCAGCACCCGCGGCAACGCCGAGTCCGGTTTCATCCGCAGCGTCGACGAAGCCGTGGACCGGTTCTACGCGAGTGTCGTCGCCCCTCTCGCGCAGTCCGGCAGCACGGAGCGCCGCTCCGCACGCCGTACCTCCGCGACCGACCCGGCCGAGGCCGCTGTCACGGGCTGATCCACTCAGTGGGAATTCCCCCGCCCCCGCCGGCCCCCGCGGCATTTCCCGCGGGGGCCGGCGGGCGAGGCCCTGGCGTCACGTTTCGGCGGCTATCCAGGCGATGTGCCAGCCGTTCTTGGCGGCGTATTCGGGGTCGATGGGCTGGCGGTCGACGCGGCGGACGTAGATGCGGAAGCCGGTGGGGGTGGCGGCGTAGACCGTGTTTCCGCCGGTGGTCATCCACATGCGGTCGTCTCCGGTGAGGGCGGCGATATAGGCGGGGGTTTCGGTGAATTGCCCGGCGCTGGTGTCGACGTCGATGTAGATGCCGTCGCCATTGCGGTCGGGGTAGTTCTGCCAGCCTTCGCCGGGGGCGGTTTTGCCGGAGAGGAACGTGCCGTTCTGCATTGCCTGCTCCTGTCGCGTCCTCGTAGGAATGCGGGCCGGCGATCAACTGACCGACGGCTAGGGCAGTTTGGGCCCGGACGTCACTGGCCAGCAAGGGCGTTCGACAACGTTGGCCAGATGTGGGGAGTGCGGGCCGGCGGCGGGCCCGCTGGCCGGAATGGAGGGTTGACCGGGGGGCGGGGCGGGCGTAACCGGCGGCGGGGGCGGGGGCATGATTCTTTTTTCCGGAGGGTTGACAGTCCCCTGCCGTCTCACAAACCTGGAACCCAGCCTTTCCGGCGGCCCCGGCACATCGACGCATGAGGAATTCGCGATCCGGGCCTCGCGATCACCATCTCTCCGGTTCCGCGGCGTACCGCGCCGCACCGGAGCAGCCGATACGGCCTCTGCGTCGAACGCCGACGACCTTTACGCGCCGCGCTCGCCGCACCTCTTCCCGGGCACGAGGCCGATGACGGGCTTGGAGCGGGTTATGGGGAACGTGGCGGACATGGCAGCGCGGGAGGACGTGCGGCCGGATACCGGAACGGCCGTGCGGACCGGTGCGGAAGGCGGCCGGGCCGCCGCGGGATACACCTTCCGGGCCGCCGCGGAATGGGCGGAATTCGGGGCGGTGCTCGACCTCGCGTACGGCGGACATCCGCACTCGCCGGCCCACAGCGCCGTGGTCGGCGCCCTCTTCGAACCGAAGCGTTCCCTCGTCGCGTGTTACGGCGGCCGCCCGTGTGCCACCCTCGCCGGGTACGCGCTGGAGATGACGCTGCCGGGCGGCCCGGCCCCCGTGGCCGGCATCGGGTACGTGGCGGTCGCGCCGCCGCACCGGCGCCGCGGGCTGATGCGCGAGCTGCTGCGACAGGCGCTCACCACGCTGCACGAGGAGCGGGCCGAGCCGGTCGCGGTCCTGCACTCGACCGAGCCGGGGATCTACGGGCGGTTCGGGTTCGGGCTCGCCTCCCAGGCCGTGGAGGTGTCCGTGCCGCCCGAGGCACGGGCTTTCACGGGGGAGGTGGCTGCCGCGGGGCTGACCCTGAACGTCGTCCCGCCCGACGAGGCGCACGCGGTCATAGCCGATGTCTACCGCGCCTGTCTGTCCCAGCGGCCCGGTCTGCTGCGCCGGGACGCCGCCTGGCAGCGCCGCGCCGTCGAGGACGAGCCGGACGGACGGCACGGCGCGGGCCGGCTGCTGTGCATGGTGGTCTCGGGGCCCGGCGGCGAAGCGCGCGCGTACGCGCTGTACCGGCTGCGGCCCGCCTGGGAGCGGTCCCGGCCGCGCTATGCCCTGTCGGTCCGGGAGGTGTTCGCGCGCGACCCGGCCGCGTACGCCTTCGTGTGGCGGGCGCTGCTGGACACCGACCTGGCCGGGACCGTCAGCGCTGCGTGCCGCCCGGTCGACGACCCGCTGCTGGCACTGCTCGACGATCCGCGCAGCGCCGCGCCGACCGTTCGTGATCAGTTGTACGCCCGTGCCGTGGACCTGGACCGCGCGCTGACCTCCCGTACGTACAGCGCGCCGGTGGATGTGGTGCTGGAGGTGCGGGACGTGATGTGTCCCTGGAACGAGGGGCGTTGGCGGCTGTGCGCGGAAGCCGGGGGCGGTGCCGTGTGTGCGCGGACGGGGGCCGCGGCCGATCTCGCGCTGGACGCCCGGGACGTCGGTGCGGTGCTGCTCGGCGGTGGATCGCCGGCCCAGCTCGCGCTCGCGGGCCGGGTCGCGGAGCTGCGGCCGGGCGCGCTGCGCGCCGCCTCCGCCGCCTTCCGCCACGATCCGGCGCCGTTCTGTCCGACGGCCTTCTGAGGCCGGTGAGGTGACCGGCGGCCCGCGAACCGCCGTCCCGCCGGCGGCAGGCCGCGCGGCGTCCCCGCGGGCCGAGGGAAGCCGCCGGTGACCGCACCACCCGTCTTCCTGCGAGGAGTCCCCCATGCCCGGACCCGGTTATGCCTTCTTCGGTGACGAGGAGCGCGACAACGTCCAGCAGGTGCTGGACGCTTGGGCGCGCACGACCGCCGCGCACTCCTACCCGCTCGGTGACCTCACCCAGACCCGGCTGTTCGAGCAGGCCGCGGCGCACCGGCTGGGCAGCCCGTACTGCCTGTCCGTGAACAGCGGCACGTCCGCGCTCCAGGCGGGCCTCGCGGCGCTCGGCATCGGACCCGGTGACGAGATCGTCGTGCCCGGATACATGTACGGCGCGTGCCTCGCCGCCGTGGCGTACAGCGGGGCGACGCCGGTACTGGCCGAGGTGGACGCCTCGCTGACCCTCGACCCCGACGACGTACGGCAGCGGATCACGCCGCGCACGAAGGCGCTGATGCCGGTGCACATGCTCGGCGCGGCCTGTGACATGGCGGCGTTGCGGCGGATCGCGGACGAGCACGGGCTGCTGGTGCTGGAGGACGCCGCGCAGGCGTGCGGCGGTACGTACCGGGGCCGGGCGCTGGGCACCTTCGGGCACGCGGGGGCCTTCTCCCTCAACATGTTCAAGGTGATCACGGGCGGGGACGGCGGGTTCCTGCTCACCGCCGACGAGCGGGTCTTCCAGCGGGCGTACGGCTTCCACGACCACGGCTGGTTCCCGTACCGCCGCGAGGACGGCCCCGGCGACCGGCTGTGGGGCCTCAACCTGCGGATGACGGAGCTGACGGCGGCCGTGGCGCGCGCCCAGCTCGGCCGGCTGGACGCCGTGCTGGCCCGTACCCGGGAGCTGCGGGACGAACTGCTGGCGCAGATCCCCGTACGGGACGGGCTGGTCCGCCGCCCCCTGCACGACGCGGCGGGCGACTGCGCGACCCTCCTGGTCCACGTCTTCGACGAGCGGGCGGACGCCGAGGCCGTCGCGAAGCGGCTCGGCACCAAGACGCTGCTGCACTCGCCCAAGCACCACTACGGCGGCATGCCCGAACTGGCCGCGCTGGCCGCGCCGGACGGCTCCTCCTGCCCGTTCCGCCCGGCCGCCGAGTCCTGGCGGCGGGACGGCTGGCGGGCGGGTGCGCTGCCGCGCACCGACGACGTGCTGAGCCGGTCGCTGGCGCTGACCGTCGGCACCTCCGACACCTACCTGGGCGCCGACTTCGGGGTGAACGTCTTCAGCGGTACGGACGAGGTCGCCGAGGTCGCCGAACGGTTCCGCGAGACGGTCGCTGACGTGCTCGGCTGACCGGCCGAACCGTCCGATCCGCCGCTCCCCTCCCCCGACCACCCACCGACCTAAGGACCGTCATGCCCGCGACCCGAACGCCCGCGCAGCTCACCGCCGTGGCCGCCAGGCCCCTGGTCAGCGTGGTGGTGCCGTGCTTCGACGAGGCGGCCGTCATCGGGGAGACGCACCGCCGGCTCCGCGCCGTACTGCGCGGCCTGCCGGAGTGCGAGTACGAGGTCGTGTACGTGGACGACGGCAGCCGGGACGGGACGTGGGACCGGCTCACGGCGCTCGCCGCCGCCGACGCACGCATCCGGCTGGTGCGGCTGACCCGCAACTTCGGGCACCAGCCGGCCGTCCTCGCGGGCCTGCGCGAGGCGGCCGGGGACGCCGTGGTGACCATCGACGCCGACCTCCAGGACCCGCCCGGCCTCATCGCCGACATGGTCGAACGCTGGCGCGCGGGCTGGCCGGTGGTCTCCGCGCGGCGCTCCGGCCGGGAGGGCGAGACCCGCTTCAAGACCGGCACCGCGCACGTCTTCTACCGGCTGCTGGCGGCGGTCGCCGACCACCCCGTCAGCCTCGACACCGGCGACTTCCGGCTGCTGGACCGCGAAGTCGTCCGCACCCTCACGCTGCTCCCGGAGAGCGAGCTGTACCTGCGCGGCTCGGTGTGCTGGGCGGGCTTCCCGGAGACGAGCCTGGAGTACGGGCGGCGGCCGCGGCTCGCCGGCCGGACGAAGTACACGCTGCGCAAGATGGCGGGCCTGTCCCGGCGCGGCCTGCTCGCCTGCTCCTCGGCCCCGGCCCGGGTGCCCGCCGCCGTCGGCCTGGCCTGGCTCGGCGGGACGGCCGTGACCTCGGCCGTGCTGCGCCGCCCGGTGCCGCTGGCCGCGTGGACCTTCGGCTGCGAGGCGGTGCTGCTCGGGGTGCTGGGCGAGTACCTGCTGCTGGTCCACCGCGAGGTGCGCGGCAGGCCGCCGTACGTGGTCCTCCAGCGGTGGGCGGCCGGCGTCCCGGCACCGACGGGACTGACGGCCGACGACGTGACCGGGCCCCGGGAGGCATGGGCCGCCGGGAGCGCGCGGTGACGGCCGTTAACGGCGACCGGGAGGTACGGGACACGAGCCCCGGCGGCGCGGACTGGGACGTCATCGTCGTCGGCGCCGGATTCACCGGCCTGGCCGCCGCCCACGAACTCGGCCGCGCCGGGCTGCGCTGCCTGGTCCTGGAGGCGGACGACCACGTCGGCGGCCTCGCGGGCACCTTCACCGTCGGCGACCGGCAACTGGAGCGCTTCTACCACCACTGGTTCGCCTCCGACACGGACATCTTCCGGCTCTGCACCGCCCTCGGCCGCGCCGACCTCGTCCAGCGCCACCACGGCCGCACCGGCTTCTACTACGCGGGCGGCATCCACCGCCTCTCCACCCCGCTCGACGTACTGCGCTTCGCGCCGCTGCCGCCCGCCGACCGGCTGCGCCTGGGCCGTTCCGTGCTGCGCGCGGGCCGGGTCCGGCACTGGCGCGAGCTGGAGGCGCTGACCGCCGAGGAATGGCTGGTCGGGCTGGGCGGGCGGCGGGTGTACGACCGGGTGTGGCGGCCGTTGCTGGAAGGCAAGTTCGGCCCGTACGCGCCCGAGGTCGGTGCCACCTGGATGTGGACCAAGCTGCATCTGCGGGGCGGCAGCCGCAGCCGGTCGGGCCGCGAGGTGCTGCACTACCTGCGCGGGGGCTGCGGCGCCCTGCTGGACGCCTGGCTGCCCCGGCTGGCCGGGCTGGGCGTACGGATACGGACCGGCAGCCCGGTGACGGAGGTGCTGACCGGGCCGGAGGGCGTACGCGGCGTGCGCTGCGGTGGTGAAGTGACGCGCGCCCCGCGCACGCTGGTGACCTGCGCCCCCGGGCCCGCCGCCGCGCTGCTCGACCGGTCGGCACACCCCGCCGCCCCGGCCCTGCGCCGCCGCCTCACGGCGATCCCGTACCTGGCCAACCTCTGTCTGGTGCTGGAGAACGACCGGCCGCTGTCGGACACGTACTGGCTCAACGTCACCGACCCGCACTTCCCGTACGTCGGCGTCATCGAGCACACCAACCTCGACGCCCCGGAACACTACGGCGGGCGGCACCTCGTCTACCTGTCCACGTACCTGCCGGCGGACGCCGCGCTGTACCGGATGAGCGACCCGGAGGTCTTCCGGTACAGCCTTCCGCACCTGCGGCGGATGTTCCCGGCGTTCCGCGCGGAGTGGGTGCGCGCCCACCACGTCTGGCGCGCCCGGTACGCGCAGCCGGTCATCACCCGGCACTACTCGCGGACCGTGCCCGGCGTCGAGAACGCCGTACCCGGCCTCTACCTCGCCGGAATGGCCCAGGTCTTCCCCGAGGACCGGGGCACCAACTACGCGCTGCGGGGCGGGCAGCGCGCCGGACGGCTGATCGCCGACCGCGTCCGTACGGCGGAGCGCCGCACGGGCGGCACCGCCCCCGCCCCTGCCCACACCACCCATCGGACCGGAGCGGACCATGTCTGAGCTGTTCAGCGTCGACGACTGCGAGCGGATGCCCGCCCACCAGGTGCACGACCTCTACCGGCAGTACGTCAGCCGCGCCCAGGTCTCCCTGCTCGGCTCCTTCGGCTTCGGCCAGGACCTGGTCGACCACGCCGAGGGCTGCTGGATCACCCTGCGCGACGGGCGGCGCATCCTGGACTTCACCGGCGGGATCGGTGTCCTCAACCACGGCCACAACCACCCCCGGCTGCTCGCCGCGCGCCGCCGCTTCGCCGACCGGCGCGCCATGGAGGTCCACAAGAACTTCCTGTCCCCGTACGTCGCCGCACTCAGCCACAACCTGGCCCGGCTGCTCCCCGGCGACCTGAACCTCAGCTACTTCCCCAACTCCGGTGCGGAGGCCGTCGAAGGCGCCGTGAAGCTCGCCTTCAAGTACCACCGGGGCCACCGCGGCACCGTGCTGCACAGCGACATCTCCTTCCACGGCAAGCTCCTCGGCGCGGGCAGCCTCACCGCCTCCCCCGAGGTCGGCTTCCCCTATCCCGGCCTGCCCGGCACCGACCACTTCGCCTACGACGACCTGGAGTCCTTCGCCCTCGCCCTGGAACGGCACCGCACCGGGGACGGCGGAAGCGACGTGTACGCGGTGGTGCTGGAGCCGTTCAGCGCGTCGAGCGTGCGCGAGTGCTCGGCGGAGTTCCTGTACGAGGCGCGCCGGCTGTGCACGGAACGGGACATCGTGCTGGTCTTCGACGAGGTGTACACCGGCTGGGGACGGACCGGCACGCTCTTCCACTTCATGCGCCACCCCGGCCTGCTGCCCGACGTCCTGACCACCTCGAAGTCGTTCGGCGGCGGCAAGGCGTCCATCTCCGGCTACGTCGCGCGCGAGCCGGTATTCCGCGCCGCGTACGACAACCTCGCCGACGCGACCCTGCACAGCACCACCTACTACGGCTTCGGCGAGGAGACCGCGACCGCGCTGGAAGCCGTCGCCATCGCCGTCGAGGACGACTACCCGGCGCGCGCCGTGCGGATCGGCGAGCGGCTGGGCGGCGGCCTCGCCGACCTCGCCGCCCGCCACCGCTCCCTGGTGTCCGGCACCTGCGGGCGGGGCGCACTGCACGGCCTGTTCCTCAACGACGGCAACCCCGCACTGGACCGGCTGCTGCGCCTGGTCCCCTCCTCCTTCGCCCGGGATCCGCGGGCCCGCCGCAAGCTCGTCACAGCCGCCGTGATCGCCTCTCTCTACCGCGACTTCGGCGTCCTGGCCTACTACGGCTCCAACCACGGCCTGCCGCTCATCGCCTCGCCGCCGCTGGTCGCCGGGGAGACCGAGGTCGAGGTGTTCCTCCAGGCGCTGGACTCGGTGCTGGAGCA
The DNA here is from genome assembly GCF_040646595.1 of Streptomyces sp. NPDC045470. Lineage (NCBI taxonomy): Bacteria > Bacillati > Actinomycetota > Actinomycetes > Kitasatosporales > Streptomycetaceae > Streptomyces > Streptomyces sp. NPDC045470. The sequence continues at coordinate 31,730 of NZ_JBEZAN010000013.1, read as the reverse complement.
GGGGGCCGGACGACTGCTGGGCCGCTTCGCCAAGGACGTACTGGCGCAGCATGTGCCCATGCGGGGCAAGGACGCCAGGGAGCAGGCGGTGGCGCGGTGAGCGGCGCGCGCGCACGGCACGGCAGCCGGATGGCGCGGGCACTGTGCGCCAGCGGTCTGCCGCGTCTGTGGGCGGCCCGCTACCCGGCACTCGCCGGGCCCCTCGCGAGCGCGCGCGCCGCCGCGCATGTCAGCGGCTCGCTGGAGCGGCTGCCGAGGCCCTACCGAGTCGGCGCCGAGGTCGCGCTGCGCGTCGCCGGGCTGGTTCCGGCGCGGAGTTCCGCACCCGCCGCCGGGTACGACCGGCTCGCGCGGCTCCCCGGCTTCGGCCGCTTCCTCGCCGTCACCGACGCCCTCGCGCTGTACGGCGCACTGGACGGAGCACCGGACAGCGCACGGGACGGTGAGCCGGACACATGACCCGCCGCCGTGCACCGTCCCGCACCGTCCCCTGTGACGCCCTGGTCATCGGCTCCGGCGCCGGCGGCGCGGTCGCCGCGCTGGAACTGGCGCGGGCCGGTCACCGTACCGTCGTCCTGGAGGAAGGGCCCCGGACGAGCACCGCCCGGATAGCCGCCTCGGCGCCCGCCGAGAACCTGCGCCGCCTCTACCGCGACGCCGGACTCACCCCGCTCTTCGGCAGCCCGGTCGTCCCGTACGGCGAGGGCCGCTGCGTGGGCGGCAGCACGGTCGTCAACGGCGGGGTCCTGTGGGCACCGCCGGACGATCTGCTGCAACGCTGGGCGCGGGTGATGGGCACCACCGACTACCGCGCCGGCCGGCTGGCGGAGCACATCCGTACGGTGTCCGAGCGTCTCGGCGTCGGCGAGCAGCCGCACGGCGACGGCAACGCGGACTCCCGGCTGCTGGCCACCGCCGCCGACGACCTGAACTGGCGCTGGGCCGCCGCCAGAAGAGCTGCCCCCGGCTGCCGGCACCGCAACCGCTGCCCGACCGGCTGCCCGAGTGGCGCCAAGCGCAGCATGCTCGTCAGCTACCTGCCGGAGGCCGAGCGGTACGGCGCCCGGATCGAACCCGGGACGCGGGCCGTCCTGCTCCGGCACGACGGCCGGACCGTACACGGCGTGACGGCCCTCAGCGGACCGGACGGACCGGATGATCCGGGCGGGACGCACAGCCCGGACGGCCGCACCCGCATCGACTACCGCCCGCGCACGGTCTTCCTCGCCGCCGGGGCCGTCGGCAGCGCCCTCCTCCTCCAGCGCAGCGGCATCCACCGCCGCCGGGCCGGACGCGCCATGGGGTTCCACGTCAATTTCCGTCTGGCGGCCCGTTTCGCGGACCCGCTGCACGCCGTGCGGGGCACCATCTTCACCGCGCAGGTGCGGGAGTTCGACGAGCTGGGCATCCACCTGATGCCCGCCAACCTCACCGCCGGATCACTGGCGGCGGCCCTCGCCGGACACGGCCCGGCGGTGCTCGACGCGCTGCTGGCGGACCTGGGCAGAGTCGCCTTGTACACGGTGCAGGTACGGATGAGCGGTCGCGTCGCCGTGCGCCACCTCGGGGGCGGGGCGCGGTTCCTGCGCCATCGGATCACCCCGTACGACCACGGCCTGCTGCGCTTCGCGCTCGGCCGGGCGGCACGGCTGCTGTTCCGGGCGGGGGCCGTGGAGCTGTACCCGCCGTGCCCGGGTGTGCTGCGCTCGGACCGTACGGCGCAGGAGTTCGCCGCCCGGTCGGACCCGCGCGGCTGGGACCTGGTCTCCGTCCACGCCATGGCGTCCTGCCCGATGGGGCGGCCCGCGCTCGGCGGGGTGTGCGACCAGGACGGCCGACCGTACGGTTTCACCAATCTCCGGCTGTGCGACGCGTCGGTGCTGCCGGGGCCGTCCGGTATCAGCCCCCAGGGCACGGTCATGGCCTTCGCGCACGAGATCGTCGCCCGCCACCTCTCCTCCGCACCACAGGTCCCCACGAGGAGGCACTGTGACAGCGACACCACCCCCTGACGCCCCTGACGCCACCGACGCCGCGGGGCGCCCGCGCGGCCTGCTGCGCCCGGCCGGGCCCGTCCTGGACTGCGACATCGCCGTACTCGGCTCCGGCATGGGCGGCGCGACCCTCGCGTACGCGCTGCGCGGCACCGGCGCACGGGTCCTGGTCGTGGAGCGCGGCGACTTCCTGCCGCGGGAATGGCAGAACTGGTCGGCGCCCGACGTCTTCACCGCCGCGCGCTACCGCAACGCCGAACCCTGGTACGACGCCACGGCCGGCCGGTACTTCTCCCCCGGCGTGCACTACTACGTCGGCGGCAACACCAAGGTCTTCGGCGCCACCCTGCCGCGCTTCCGCGAGGCCGACTTCGGGCCGCTGGAGCACGCCGAAGGCATCTCGCCCGGCTGGCCGTTCCCGTACGGCGCGCTCGAACCGCACTACGCGCACGCCGAACGCCTCTACCGGGTGCACGGCACCCGCGCCGCCGACCCGACCGACCCGTGGCGCTCCGGCGACTACCCCTGGCCGGCCGTCCCCCACGAACCCGCGGTCGCCGCGCTCGCCGAGTCGCTGCGCGACCAGGGCCTGACCCCGTTCACCCTGCCCACCGGCGTCGACCTCCGGGAGGACGGGCGGTGCCTGCGCTGCGGCACCTGCGACGGCTTCCCCTGCCTGGTCGAGGCCAAGAGCGACGCCGACGTGTGCGCGCTGCGGCCCGCGCTGGCCTCGGGCAACGTCTCGCTGCTCACCCGGGCCACGGTCACCCGGCTGGTGACCGGCGCGTCCGGACGGCGGGTCACCGAGGCGCTGGCCCGGTACGAGGGCCGTGAGCTGCGTATCCGCGCGGACCGGTACGTCCTGGCCTGCGGCGCCGTCAACACGGCCGCGCTGCTGCTGCGTTCGGAGCCCGGCTCCTTGCGTACGGGACCGGTACGGACCACCGGTCTGGCGAACGGGTCCGGACAGGCCGGGCGCAACTACATGGTGCACAACAGCACCTTCCTCATGGCCGTCGACCCGCGCCACGCCAACGACGTGGTGTTCCAGAAGACGCTGGGCGTCAACGACTGGTACCTGGGCGACGGCTCGCACGGGCCCCTGGGCAACATCCAGGCCCTGGGCAAGCTGCGTCCCCCGTCGGCGGGCGGACTGTGGCCCCGGACACCGCGCCCGCTGCTCGCCGCCGCCACCCGGCGCAGCGTCGACCTGTACCTCACCAGCGAGGACCTGCCGGTGCCGGAGAACCGGGTGGCCGTCGGCCCCGGGGGCCGGACCGAGGTGCACTGGCGGCCGGGGAACCTGCCGCCGCACCGCCGACTGACGCGCCGCGCCGTACAGATGATGCGGCGCGCGGGCTTCCCCCTGGTCCGCACCCGGCGGTTGGGCATCGCGGTCAACTCGCACCAGTGCGGCACGGCGGTGGCCGGGTCCGACCCGGCGGCCAGCGTCGTCGACCCGGGGTGCAAGGCCCACGAGCTGGACAACCTGTGGATCGCGGACAGCTCCTGGTTCCCGTCGTCGGCCGCGGTCAACCCGGCGCTGACGATCGCCGCCAACGCGCTGCGCATCGCGCCGGACGTGGCGGGGGCTCCGGAGGTTCCGGAGGAGACGTACGAAGTCCCCACGGCCGACGCTCGCCGCGAAGCCGGTGCCATCCGCGCCTCCGACGCGGGGCGCGGCGGCGGCCCCGGGGACGGAGGGACCGCGGGCACATGATCGTCGACCACGCCTACGAACTGATCACCGACGACGTCTTCCTGCGCCTGCCCGGACTGCTGCCGCACGCCGAACTCTTCCTCAAACTGGAAGGGCTCAACCCGGCCGGATCGGTCAAGCTCAAGACCGCCACCGGCCTGGTCGAGGACGCCGAACGCCGTGGCCTGCTGCGCCCCGGCGGCTCCCTGATCGAGTCCTCCTCCGGCAACCTGGGCATCGCCCTGAGCGCCGTCTGCGCGGCCAAGGGCTACACCTTCACCTGCGTCACCGACCCGCACGTACCGCGGCAGAGCGTCGCGCTGATGCGCGCGTTCGGTGCCCATGTGTGCGTCGTGGACACCCCCGACGGCAACGGCGGCTATCTCGGCAGCCGGATCGCCCTGATCCGCAGCGCCCTGGACCTCGACCCGTCCCTGACCTGGCTCAACCAGTACGCCAACGCCGCCAACCCGGCCGTGCACGCGACCCGCACCGCCGCCGCCGTGCTGCGCGAGATCCGCACCGTGGACTACCTCTTCGTCGGCGCCGGCACCACCGGCACCGTCATGGGCTGCGCCGCGCACTTCCGCCGCTGCTCGCCCCGGACCACCGTGGTCGCCGTGGACGCCGAGGGCTCGGTGACCTTCGGCGGACCGCCCGGCACCCGCCGCATACCGGGCCTGGGCACCAGCCGGGTGCCGGAACTCTGCCGTCCGCGCGCCGTGCACCGGGTGGTCGCCGTACCCGAACGGGACGCCGTACGGATGTGCCGCCGCCTCGCCCGCTCCCACGGCCTGGCCGTCGGCGGCTCCACCGGCTCCGTGCTCTGCGCCGTCCTGCGGCTGCGGTCCGGCATCCCGCCGGGCGCCCGCGTGGTGGCGCTCTCCGCCGACCTCGGGGACCGCTACCTGGACACCGTGTACGACGACGTCTGGGTCACCGAGCACTTCGGCGCCGCGACGACCGGCCACCCCCGGATGCCCGGCACCGCGCAGTCCGCCCCAGAGGAGGTGCGTTGAATGAACCCGCCCGCCGACGCCGTCCCGGCCCCCGCCGCCGCCCCGGCCTCCGCCACGCACGCCGCCCCGGAGGACGCCGACGGCCTCCAGGACCTGTACTGGCCCCCCGTCCACCCCTTCCGCTCCCTCGACCCCGCGCTCGTCCGCTTCCTGGCCGCTCCCCCGCCCGCCCAGGCCGCGCACCTCGCCCGCCTGCGCGCCGACCCCGAGGCCCACGGCCGCTTCCTCCACGACCACCTGGCCACCCTCTACGCCCACTCCTTCGGCTACCGCGACGGCCCGGCCGCCCACGCCCCCGACGACGACCTGGAGATCGCCCTGTACGCGGCGCGCACCCGGCTGGAGCACGAGTTCCTGACGTACGGCTGCGCCCCCGGGCCCGTACTGGCCCTGCCGACCCAGGAAGCGGCCGCCGACCACCTGGAAGCGCTGGCCGCCGACAACCCCGGCGCCTCCCACCCCCTCTTCCGCTTCCTCGCCGCCGACGCCACCCGCGAGCAGATCGAGTACTTCCTGCGCTGTGAACTGATCCGCAACGAAGTCGTGGACGACGAGGTCGCCCTGCTCGTCGTCGGCCTCCAGGGACAGCAGAAGGCCGTCGCGGCGGCCAACCTGTGGGACGAGTGCGGACGCGGGCGGCTGGAGAACTTCCACACGTACTGGCTGCGCCGCCAGCTCGGCTCCCCCGCCGGGTGGGAAGCGCTGGCCCGGTACCGCCGCGCCCACCCCTGGTTCGCCAAGCCGACCTCGAACCTGTTCGCCGCGCTGCTGCTGCGCCCGGCGCGCGTGCAGGCCGCATACGGCTGCTTCCTCGTCTTCGAAAGCTGGGTCGAGCCGCACTTCACCCTCCTCCTGGAGGGAATGACGCGGGTGGGCATCCACGACGACGCCACCCGCGTGTACTACACCGCCCACACCCGCATCGATCCCCGCCACAGCCGGGAACTGTGCGACGGGCTGCGCGCCCAGCGCCCCCGCCTCACACCCCCGGAGGTACGGGCTGCCCTGTACGGGGCGCACCTCGCGGTCGACACGGGCGTGCGGCAGTACGACCGTATCCGGCGTCACTTGGAGACCATGGGCCCGCGGAGCGAACGCGCGCCGCGGCCCCAGGACCACTGAGGCCGGCTGCGATCGGAGGAAGCATGACGGACCCGGACCGGAGCGCCCACCAGCAGGCGGGGGCGGCCGACGCCGTACTGACCCTGCCCGGCACGATCCTCACCCCACCGGGGCCCGGCCGGGTGAACGGCGGGCCCGGCGGGCCCGGTGGCTGCACCCTCGGCCTCGACATCGGCGGCACCTTCGTCAAGTCCGCGCTGGTCGCCGCCGACGGCACGGTCCGGCACGAGAGCCGCTGCCCGACCCGGAGCGCGGACGGCCCCGACGCCGTCCTGGGCGCCGTCCTCGACCACGCCGCCGAGGCCCTGGCCGTGGCCCGCGACGCGGGCGAGGACGTCCGCGCGGTGGGCATCGCCTCCTGCGGGCTGGTGGACGAGGACGCGGGCACCGTCGTGTTCTCCGCCTCCATCCAGTGGCGCGACCTGCCGCTGCGGCGGCTGGCGGCCGAGCGCCTCCGCCTGCCGGTCGCCCTCGGGCACGACGTACGCTCCGGCGGCCTCGCCGAAGCGCGGCTGGGCGCCGGGCGCGGCCACCGGGTCGTCCTGTTCGTGCCCGTCGGTACGGGGGTGGGCGGCGCGCTGCTGCTGGACGGGAAGCCGTTCCCGGGCAGCCACTGGCGCTCGGCGGAGGTCGGGCACGTCGTCACCCGGCCGGACGGCGACGCGTGCCCGTGCGGCCAGCGCGGCTGCCTGGACACCATCGCGGGCGGCGTCGCCGTGGCCCGCCGCTACAACCAGCGGTGCGGCGCCCTGCCCCCGGTCTCCGGCGCCGAGGAGGTGGCGCGGCGCGCGGCGGCCGGCGACCCGGTGGCCGTACAGGTGTGGGAGGAGGCGGCCGACGCGATGGCCCGGACGCTGCTGGCGGCGGTCACGCTCTTCGACCCGGCCGTCCTGGTGCTGGGCGGCGGGCTCAGCCAGGCGGGTGAGCAGTTGCGTGCGCCGCTGCGGCGCGGCCTCGAACAGCGGGCCGCCTTCCAGGCGCTGCCCGACCTCGTCTTCGCCCGGCTGGGTGAACGGGCGGGCCGGATCGGCGCCGGACTGCTGGCCTGGGACCTCCTCCACGCCCACGAAGGCGTACGGACATGAGCGTCCACGGCCGGGCACAAGCGGTCGTGTCCGTGCCCGTACGCGGGCACAGCCCGCCCCAGCCGCACACCCGCGTCGGCTGCCGACCCGGCCCTGACCGGCCGTGCGGCCCCCGCTGACCAGGTCTGCCCGCGGCGCGGCGGACGCGGGGGAAACGGGCATGTACACCGCAGTGGGCGCGGCGAACCGTCCCCGAGGGCCGTCCATCGGGTTCGCTTTCCCCCGCCGGGTTCTCCTCCCCTGAAAGGGTCCCGACCATGAAGCACCCCGTCTCCGGCGCCGGCCCCTCCGGTTCCGGAGCCCCCCGCCCCACCGCCGCCCCGGAATCCGCCGGAACCGGCCCCCACGCCGGGCCCGGCGGCCAGGCCCACCACCTCGTCGAGGGCCGCACCATCGACGCCGTGCCGGAGACCGAACGGCACGGCCGCCCGCGCGACCTGTTCGCCGTCTGGTTCGCCGCCAACATCAGCCCGCTGACCATCGTCTCCGGCACCATCGCCCCGCTCGTCTTCGGCCTCGGCCTGTGGCCCGCCGTCGCCGCCGTGACCCTCGGCAACCTGCTCGGCGGTTTCCTGATGGCGCTGCACGCGGCGCAGGGCCCGCGGCTCGGGGTTCCCCAGATGATCCAGAGCCGCGGCCAGTTCGGCAGCCACGGTTCGCTGCTCGTCACGCTCGTGGTCGTCTTCATGTACGCGGGCTGGTTCGCGTCCAACCTGGTCATCGCCGGGCAGGCGCTGAACCGGTCGGTGCCCGCCGTGGCCACCTCCGGCTGGCTGGTGCTGTGCGCGCTGGCCGGGCTGGTCGTCGCGGTCGTCGGCTACCGCCTGATCCACCGGGTCGGGCGCTGGGCCACCGTCGTCACCCTCGCGCTGCTCGCCCTGTGCGCCGTACGGGTGTTCATGGCCCCCGGCGTCCTCGAACGCGCCACGAACGCCACCGGCTTCACCCTCTCCGGCTTCGTCGGCATGACCGCGATCGGCATCCTGCTCCAGATCACCTACGCCCCGTACGTCTCGGACTACACCCGCTACATGCCCGCACACGCCGCGTCCCGCCGCTCCACCCTGTGGTTCACCTACTGGGGCAGCGTCCTGGGCAGCGTGCTGCCGATGTTCCTCGGCATCGTGATGGCCCTGGCGGTGGCCGACGACGCGATCGCCGGACTGGACACCGTCCTCGGCGGCACCCTGTCCGCGGTCGTCCTGTGCTCCTTCGCCGTCATCGTCGTCCACGTCAACTCGATGAACCTGTACGGCACTTCCCTGTGCCTGGTGACCGCCGCCCAGACGTTCCGGCACGACTGGCTGCCGGGCCGACCGGCCCGTACGGCGCTGATCGCGGGACCGCTCGCCCTCGGCCTGACGCTGGCCCTCGCCTTCCAGGACACCTTCCTCGCCTCGTACACCGACTTCCTGGCGATCCTCCAGTACGTCCTGATCCCGTGGACCGCCATCAACCTCGTCGACTACTACCTGATCCGGCGCGGCCACTACCACGTACCGTCCTTCTTCGCCCCCGGCGGCGGCGTGTACGGACGCGTCAACGGCCCGGCCGTCCTGGTCTACGCCGTCAGCTTCGCGCTGGAGATCCCCTTCATGCACACCTCGGCCTACACCGGGCCGGTCGCCGCGGCCCTCGACGGGATAGACCTCTCCTGGGCCGTGGGCCTGCTGATCCCCGGCGTCGCGTACTGGCTCATCGCCCGCCGCCGCACCGCGCCCGACACCCTCGCCACCACGGCCCCCGCCCACGCCCTCCCCCAGGAAGGCTCCTGACCATGTCCACCACCCCCGACTTACGTGCCGAGGCGGCCCGCCTCCTGCACACCAACCGCTACCTCACCCTCGGGACCGCCGGACCCGACGGCACCCCCTGGGCCGTCCCCGTCACCTATGCCTGGGACGACGCGGACCACTTCTACTGGTGGTCCGCGTCGGACGCGGCGCACTCCCGCAACATCGCGGCCAACCCCGCCGTCTCGGTCCTGGTCTTCGACTCCCAGGTGTCCGACGCCGAGGCGCAGGCCCTCTACGGGGAAGGCACCGCCCACGCCCTCGCCCCGGCCGACCTGCCGACGGCCCTCGCGGTCTTCTACGCCCGCCGCTACCCCGACCCCGCCGTCCGCGCCCGCAAGGCCCGCCAACCCGCCGAGTTCCAGGGCGGCTCCCCCAAGCGCTTCTACTGCGCCACCGTCCACGCCTACTCGGCCCTCACCCCCGACCCCCACCCGGTCCACGGCACCACGGTGCCCCACCGGGTCACCTTTCCGTTCACCACGGCGTGGGCGAAGGCGTACGAACCGGGGTGAGACGGCGATCCGGGCCGGCGGTCTCAGGACGACGCGAACGGGCAGCTCCTCAGAGGCACTTACGCCGCCAGGCAAGCAGTCCCACGAGTGCGATCGGCCCGAGGACGGCGGCCTTGACGGCCAGCTTCGTCGACAGCCACGCGAACCAGGGGACCCACAGCCCCCGCCACCAGGCCAGCAACAGGGCCAGGCCCACCACCAGAACGGCACACACCACGGACACCGTGATGCGGGCCGCCCGGTTGCCGAGCTGCTCCGCACGCTCCCCCTCGCTCATGAGGGTGATTCTAAGGATGAGAAGTGACCGGCGGCGGGCTCAGGTGGCGATCTTGCCAAGGATGTCCGGATGGCGTCGGCCGTGCCCCGTAGCCGCTTCGTAGGCGGCACCGACCCGCAGGACGGCCAGGTCGGCGCGCGGCGGGCCGACGATCTGGAGGCCCACCGGGAGGCCGTCCGGGGTGAAGCCCGCCGGTACGGACAGGGCGGGCACGCCCAGTACGGACACGAAGTAGGCCGACCGCATCCAGTCGATGTAGGTGTGCTGCGGCTCCCCCGCGACCGTGGCCGGATACTCCGCCGCCGCGTCGAACGGCGCGACCTGGGACACCGGCGCCAGCAGCACGTCGTACCGGGTGAAGAAGTCGACGGCGCTCAGATGCAGCCGCGCGCGGCAGGCCGTCGCGCGGGCCAGGTCGGGGCCGGTCAGGCGGCGGCCCTGCTCGATGTTCCACGCGAGGCTCGGTTTCAGGGCTTCGCGGGACGCGTCGAGCGCAGCGCCGAGCGCGAGGTCGAAGTGGTGGGCCCGCAGGATGCGGAACACGTCGTCGGCCCCGTCCAGGTCCGGGCAGTCCGCCTCGACCCGGCAGCCCAGTTGCCGGAACACCTCCGCCTGCGGCTCCAGCACCTCCCGCACCTCGGCGTCGACCGGCACCCGGCCGCCCAGATCGGGCGTCCAGGCCACGCGCAGCCCGGCGAGGTCACGCTCCAGCGGCTCCCGGAACGGCTCCCCCGGTCCCTCCAGACTCACCGGGCACCGCGGATCGGGCCCCGCCATGACCGAGAGCAGCAGCGCGGCGTCGGCGACCGTACGGGCCATCGGGCCGGGCACGGTCAGCGTGTCCCACGGATTCCACGCCGGGTACGACGGCACCCGGCCGGGGGTGGGGCGCAGCCCGACGACGTTGCAGAACGAGGCGGGGTTGCGCAGCGAACCGCCCATGTCGGAGCCGTCGGCGAGGGGTTGCAGCCCGGCGGCCAGCGCGGCCGCCGCACCGCCGCTGCTGCCGCCCGCCGAGCGGGTGAGGTCGTACGGGTTGCGGGTCACACCGAAGACGGGGTTGAAGGTGTGCGAACCGGCGCCGAACTCCGGCACGTTGGTCTTTGCGATGCGGATCGCCCCGGCGGCCTGGATGCGCTGGACGAGCAGTTCGTCCTCGTCGGGGACGCTGTCCGCGCGCAGCGGCGAGCCGTACGTGGTGCGCATGCCGCGGGTGAGGTGGGTGTCCTTGAAGGCGATGGGCAGCCCGTGCAGGGGCCCGGCCGTCCCGCCGCGCGCCAGGTGCTCGTCGGCGGCCGCGGCGGCCGCCATCGCGCCTTCGGGATCGAGGGAGACGAGGGCGTTCACGCGTGGGTTGACGCGCTCGATGCGGTCCAGGTGGGCCTGTACGACCTCCCGCGCGGACACCTCGCGGCGGCGGATGCGGGCGGCCAGGTCGGTGGCGTCGGTGTAGGTGAGGCCGGTGATGTCGGCGTCGGTACCGGTGAGGCCGGTGGCGGCGGAAGTGCGGCCGGTGCCGGTGTCGGCGGCGTCGGTGAGGTCGTTGTCACCACTCATACCCGCAACCCAACACCGTCCATCAGCGCACCCACCACCCCCCGGGCCCGCCCGACGGCTTCCTCGTCGCCCGTCCGCAGGCCGCGCGCCCACACCTCCACGGCGTCCAGCGCGGCCAGCGCCGGCAGCGCGTACCGCTCCGCGTCCGTCAACTCCCGCCCGTAACCGCGCAGGAAGGCGGCGCGCAGGGCCGGATCACGCAGGCACGCGCCGTACGCCACCCGTACGAGATCCTCCGCCGCGCACCCCAGCCGCGCCTGCGCGAACCCGGCGAGCGCCAGGCGGCGGCCCGCCGCGTCCCAGAGGAAGTGGTGCTCGCCGACATCGCCGTGCAGGAAGCCCGCGGGCAGCGGCGGGAGCAGGTGGAGCACCGCGGCCCGGTCCAGGACGAACCGCCGCTCCGCCGCGTCGAGCACCCCCGCGTCCGTCAACTGCGCCACCTGCTCCTCGGCGGCGGCGTGCCGGCCGGCGGCCCACCGGTCCGCGCCGCCCACCGGGCCCGCCGCGCCCGCCGGGCCGCACGCGTCGTGCAGTCGGCGCAGCAGCCCGCCCGCCTGCCGGTACAGCTCCGTACGGTCGGCACGGCCGGGCGCGGAAGCGGGCAGACCGGACCCCGGCGCGGCGGTGAGCAGCAGCGCGAGGCGGCCCGGGTCGCTGTCGACGAGGACCGGCGCGTGCGCGTGGCCGAGGGCGGGGACGGCGTGCCGGTACGCGTGCGTCTCACGCGTGTAGCGGTCCGGCGTCGGCGCCACCTTGAGGAAGAACCGGGCCGCGTCCGCGCGCGTCAGCTCCCACACCCGCGCGCCGGCCCGCTGCCGCGAGACGTCGCGGACCTCGGTGATCTCACCGCCGGCCCGGCTGCGGGCCCAGGCGGCGACGGGGTTCGGGACGGTTGGCACAGTTCCTCCTCGGTTGACGCCGGTTCGGACGGGTGCTCGCAGAACGAGGCCCGCGGACCGTCCGTCACGGTCCCACGCGGGCGCCCTCTCGGTCGAAAGTTCGACCGGCCCGTCAACGCGCGACCCGGCACGGGTCGCGCGCGGCACGGTTCACCCGGCCGTGGCCGGCCACCCGATCCGGGGATTGCGGACAGCCGACGGGCTGCCGAATGGCCGGAAGTCGGCAGCGTCGGAACGGTCACCACCCTACGGAGTTGTACAGTTGCGCAATCCAGCAACTTAATCAGCGCTGCGCGGGAGCGCACCGATCCGCCGGGGGGATCCCATGCCAGGCACCGACTCCCTACGGACCGAGGTGGCCGCCGCCTTCGCGCACGCCCTCGGCCAGGCACTCGACTCCCCGGAGGTCAGGGAGGCGATGCGCCGCGTCCCGGGAACCGCCGGCCGGGAACAGTTGCGCACCCAGGCCCACCGGGCACGCGACACCCTCTGCGCCGCGGCGGCACCCGAGTACGAGACGTACGCCCGGCTACGCTCCGCGCACGGCGCGCCGCCCGACGAGACACACCCGCGGTCCCGTACGGCCGCGGACTCCGGCGGCGGCCTGCTGCCCGCCCTCGCCGTCCTGGTACCGAGCCTGGGAGCGGTGGCCGCCGTCCTCTTCCTCGCGATCGGCTTCGGCATGCGGCTCGTCGGCTTCCACCGGCAGTTCGCCGACGAGCTGGTGTACGCGGGCTGGCTCGCCGCGGGCATCGCGGCGGCGGCGACCGTGGCCGGACTGGCCTGGATGCTGGTGACCGCGGCCCGCAACCGCTCGGCGACGACCGCGGACGGCGGCCCGGCCCCGGGTCCTGGCGCCGATGCCGGTACCGGTGCGCGGGACCTGGAGTCCGAGGTGGCGCGGGCCCGCGCGGCCTGGCAGCGCGCGCTGCTGGAGCGCGGCGTCCTGCCGTTCCTGCTGGACCGCATCCGCGCCCAGGAGGAAGAGGCCCGCACCGCCCCGACAGCAGCACCGGCACCCCGCGCCCGTACCCGGCCCGGCTACTCCGCTCCCGAATACGGCAGCCCGGAATACGCCAGCCCCGAGTACGCCAGCCCCGAGTACGCCAGCCCCGAGTACGCCAGCCCCGGCTACGGCAGGCCCGCCTACGGAAGCCCGGCGTACGAAAGCCCGGACCGCCAGGAGCGGTAGCTCTGCTCCCGGGACGGCCCGGACCCGCCGGGACCATCGCTGCGCGGCTACGCGGTGATGGAGAACGCGGCATTCCGGCCCGCGGCGTGCCCGGTCACCTCTACTGTCGCGTCATGGATTTCGACCGGGGTGACTCGAACTGGGAACTGATGCTGGTGCAGCGTCCCACCGGCACACACCTCTCGCAGTCGAGCACCCCGGGCGGAAAGAGCCCGCTGGCGCTGGACGACGACAACAAGCTCGTCACGCACGCCGTGCTGTTCGACGGGACCAAGACGGCTCTGGTGATCCTCGGCGCGGGCGTCGCACTGGGGGCCGCTGCGGTGAAGGCCGCGCCGTACGTCAAAAGCGGACTGACCAGTCTCAAGTCGAAGCTGAGGCGCCGGCCGGAGGAGACCGCCGACATCGAGCCCCCGCTCGCCTCACGGTCGTCGCGGAGGCCGGGCCGGAGCAGCCTGACGTCCCACGGCTGCGCGCTGTCCGACCGTCAGACCTCGTCACGGCGCTCGGGGCGGGGCCGGACCGGTGCCCGGCCGCACGGCACGGGGATCCAGAACTCGTAGCGGTTCACCCCGGATACGGCCGTACCGATGTTCCCCAAGGGGGTTATCCACAGGGCTGGCTGTGATCCACGCCACACAGGCACTATGGGTACATGACCAGGGCCACCGGCCGTGCGCCGTCGGGTCCGCCGCAGCCGTCGCCGCGGCGGTACAACACCGTGCTCCGGCTGTACGACGCGCCGCTGCACCGGGACTGGGCCTTCTGGCTCACCGTCGGTTTCGCCGTCCTGGCGGCGCTCAGCATCGGCACGAGCAAGGAGCAGACGAGCGGTCTGCCCCGCTGGCTGGACACCCTGCTCGCGGTGCTCACCTTCACGCTGCTCTTCGGGGTGGTGCCTGCCTGGACCCGGCTGGGCATCCGCAAGTGGCGGTGGCGCGACCGGCCGAGCCACCCGAAGCCGTCACCCGGCGTGACCCCGGCCCCGGCCACGGCCCCGCGCACCGCCCCACCCGCTCACACCACCGCGACCTTCCACACCGCCCCTCCCCCTCGCACCACCCCAGCTCCCCGCACCGACCCGCCACCCCCTCGCACCAACGCGCCGAGACGCACGCCCCCACCGCCGCCCCACGGACCCGCCCGCCCCGAGTCCGCGTACCCGCCGTCCCCCGACCCGCTGGCCGCCGCCCGCCGGGCCTTCCCGCACCCCGTGGCCCGGACCGTGCACGAGATGCAGCGGGCGCACACTCCCAAGGACCGCCACGAGGCGCTGCTCGAAGCCGGCGAGACGCTCGCCGCCGCCGTCGCCGTCACCGCGGCGGGACTGCTCACGGCGCACGGCGCCGGTGAGCGCAACCTCGCGGAGCTGCGTACCGCCCTCGCCGGCACGGGCACCACCTTCGGCACCTGGACGGTCTGGCTCCACCACCTGTGCAAGGTCGCGCGGGAGCGCACGGACGTGATCCCCGGCCTGGCGGAGGCGCTCCGGGACGACTCCGACATGGCGGCCCGGCCGGACGATCCCGGGCTCGCCCAGCTCCTCGACCGCCTCAAGGGCGAACGCAACCGCACCTCGCACGGCGACAAGCCGCGGACGCAGGAGGAGGCCGCCCTGCGCGTCGCCGAGCATCAGCTCGCCCTCGAACAGGCACTGATGTCCGCCCAGTTCCTGACCGGGCTGCCCTGGCTGCTCACCGTCTCGTGCGCCTACCAGCGCCGCACCGGCACGTTCGAGGTCGTGGCGGACCATCTGATGGGCGACCACCCGGACTTCGACCGCATGACCTTCTCCTGCCCGGCCCCGGTCGCCGACGACACGGTGTACGCCCTCAGTCCGGCGGGCCCGGTCGCCCTGTCACCGTTCGTCGCCAGCCTGTACTGCGCGCAGTGCGGGCGCCGCGAGATCTGCCACGCCAACAACGCGGGGCGCCGCAACCGCCCGGCGGCCTACAAGAGCTTCGGCCGCGGGCACGTCATCCCGTACCCCGAACTGGACGAGGAGATGGCCGCCCTGCCCGGCCCGCGGCCGTCACCCCGTCCGGGACGCCGCGACCCTTAGCTAGTAATGGGATTCATTTTCATATAGCCTCGTCCGGAACCGGCACCGGTTCGTGTCCGCGCAACGCCTCGGGGCGGCGTGCCGCGCACCGCGTGCCCGTCAGCACACCCGCGCCCAGGAGAGGTTCCCGGACCATGGCCGTTCCCAAGCGGAAGATGTCCCGCAGCAACACCCGCCACCGCCGCGCCCAGTGGAAGGCCCGCACGCCCGCCCTGGTCCCGGTGACCGTGGACGGCTCCGTCCGCCAGGTGCCGCGCCGCCTGGTGAAGGCGTACCGGCTCGGCCTGCTGCGCCCGGAGGACTGACCGCCGATGGTCCCGCCGCACCCGGCCGGCCCGCTGCCCGTCACCGTGCTCTCCGGATTCCTCGGCGCGGGCAAGACCACGCTGCTCAACCACGTCCTGCACCAGCGGGCGGGACTGCGCGTCGCCGTGATCGTCAACGACATGAGCGAGATCAACATCGACGCCGCGCTCGTCCGCGGCGGCCGGGCCGCCCTGTCCCGCACCGAGGAACGTCTGGTCGAGATGACCAACGGGTGCATCTGCTGCACCCTGCGCGACGACCTCCTCGACGAGGTCGCCCGGCTGGCCCGTGAGGGCCGCTTCGACCACCTGCTCATCGAGTCCAGCGGCATCTCCGAGCCGATGCCGGTGGCCGCCACCTTCGCGTTCCCGCGCGACGACGGCGCGACGCTGAACGACCTGGCCCGGCTGGACACCATGGTCACCGTGGTCGACGCCGCGCACTTCCACGACGGACTGGCGGGCGGCGACGGCCTGGCCGAGCGCGGCCTCGCCCCGTACGAGGACGACGAGCGGACCGTCAGCGACCTGCTGGTCGACCAGGTCGAGTTCGCCGACGTCATCGTCGTCAACAAGCTCGACCTGGTGGACGAGGCGCGGGCCGCACGCCTGCGGGCCGCCCTCGCCCGGCTGAACCCGGCGGCCCGGATCGTCCCCGCCCGGCACGGCCGGGTGGCGCCCGCCGAGATCCTGGGCACCGGCCGCTTCGACCTGGAGCGCGCCCAGCAGGCTCCCGGCTGGGTCAGGGAGCTGAACGGCGACCACGTACCGGAGACCGAGGAGTACGGGATCTCCAGCACGGTCTTCCGCGCGGCGCGCCCCTTCCACCCCGGCAGGCTCTGGGCCTTCGTCACGGAGGGCATGGACAGCGGGGCGTACGGGGAGATCCTGCGGTCCAAGGGCTTCTTCCGCCTCGCCGCCCGCCCGCACGTGACCGGACTGTGGTCGCAGGCGGGCTCCGTCGCCCGCTTCGAGCCGTCGGGCACCCACGCCCCGGACGGAGCCGGCCGGGACGGGGACAGTGGCCGGGACGGCCTTCCCGCAGACGTCCAGGAACTGGTCTTCATCGGGACCGGGCTGCGCGCCGAAGCCCTGCACGCCGCCCTCGGGGACTGCCTCGTCACGGACGCGGAGACGCGTACGGAGGCGTACGGCGCCGACCCGTTCCCGGCCTGGGCCACGTACGGCGTGGACGACACCTGCGACCACGAGGGCGAACCGGCATGGGCGGGCGGCTGACCCGACAACGCGCCGCCGTGCTGCGCGCACTGGCCGGGTGCCAGGACTTCGTCTCGGCCCAGGAGTTGCACCTGCGTCTGGACGCCACCGGCGTATCCGTCGGCCTGTCCACCGTCTACCGGGCCCTGCACGCCCTGGAGCGGACGGGGCAGGTCGACGTCGTACGGGACGAGGCGGGCGAGCGCCTCTACCGGCCGCGGCCCGCCGACGGCCACCGCCACTACCTGCTCTGCCGCCGCTGCGGCCGCAGCCGCCCGCTGGACTCCGACGTGGTGGAGCGCTGGGCGGATCGGGTGGGCGCGGAGAGCGGCTTCAGCGCCGTCGAGCACACCGTGGAACTCAGCGGCATCTGCGCCCGCTGCACCGGGCTGCACCGGGCGTGCCCATAGCGTCGCGGAGCACGGCGCCCGTGGACGTGCGGCCCGTACGGCGGTGCGTCCCGTTCGGCGATGCGCCCGGCGCCGGACGGCGGGAGACTCGAAGAGGGGGCGCGCGTCCCAGGCGCGTCCAAGGCGACCCCATGGCGAGGAAGGAAAGAAGGCGCCTGCCATGACAGCCACCACCCACACACCGCGTCCGCACCACACCCACGAGCACGGCAGCGGCTGCGGCCACGTCGCCGTGCCCCACGACGACCACGTCGGCTACGTCCACGACGGCCACCTCCACCGCCCCGGCTGCGGCCACGTCGCCGTACCGCACGGCACCCATGTGGACTTCGTCCACGACGGCCACCGGCACGCCGCACACGAGGACCACTGGGACGACCACTGAGGCGCGGCCCGCCCCGAAAATTTTTCCGCCCCACCGGCAACCCCCGTGACTTCCGCACGTCGTGACGGGTGAGGCCGCCGTCCGGCGTCGTCCCGCCGATCGTGGAGCAGCCATCGTGAACGACTCCCGCACCTCCGCCTCGTCCCCCTCGTCCTGCCCGCCCGCCCCCTCGTACGCACCGTCCGGCGGCGCCGGGCACGGGGCCCGCCGCAGGGTACGGAGTGCCGTGACCGCCGGACTGCTGGCGGCAATCGCCCTGTCCGCGTTCTCCCTGACCGGTACGGCGCACGCCGAGGAGCGGGCCCCGAAGGCGAGCGCCCCGGAGGAGGCCGGCTCCGCCCCGCAGCCGGCGCCAGGAACGAGCACCCCGTCCGCCTCGCGCCCCAGCGCCGAGCCCAGCCGCGCGCCGAGCCCCGTGCCGAGCGCGAGCAAGGTACCCGGCCAGGGCTCCGGCAGCGCCGATTCCGCCCGGCCGTCCGACGGCTCCGCCGCGAAGCCCGCCCCCGCGCCCTCGCACGCCAAGGACGAACTCGCCGAGACGGGCACCTCCACGACCACCAACGTGGCGCTGGGCGCCGGAGCCGTCCTGCTGATCGCCGGGGGCGGCGGTGCCGTGTACGCCGCCCGCCGCCGCGACAGCACCGCCTGAGCCACCCGCAGCGCTTCCGACGGCCGAGGAACCGATGGAGTTCACCGCCGCCGCGTCCCTCTCCCCGGCACGGGCCGCCGTGCCGGGGCCTTGGCGCGCCCTGCGCCGGCGCCTGCTCGCCCGCGCCACGGCGCCGCAGAACGCGTACGGGCCGGCGCCCGCCCAGCGGTCCGCCGCCCGGACCGGCCCCACCGGCCCCGTCGGCCCCGTGGGCCCCACCGCCCCCCTCCCCGGTGACGGTCCGGCCGCCCGCCTCCCCGACGAGAGCCCCACCGTCACGGACCTCTACCACGCCCACCGGCTGTCCATGGTGCGGCTGGCGGTGCTGCTGGTGGACGACCGGGCGACGGCCGAGGACGTCGTCCAGGACGCGTTCGCGGCCCTCTACAAGCGCCACGGCGAGCGCCTCGACGAGGTCGACAACGCCCTCGCGTACCTGCGCACCGCCGTGGTCAACGCGGCCCGCTCGGTACTGCGGCGCCGGCGCACGGCCCGCGACTACACACCCCCGCACGAGACGGACGCGCCCTCCGCCGAGGAACGCGTCGTGCTCGACGAGGAGCACCGCGAGGTCCTCGCCGCCCTGGGCCGGCTGACCGCCCGCCGCCGCGAGGTCCTCGTCCTGCGGTACTGGGGCGAGCTGACCGAGGCGCAGATCGCGGCCACGCTGGGCATCAGCCGGGGCGCGGTGAAGTCGATCGCCAGCCGCGCGCTGGACTCCCTGGAGAAGATGCTGGAGGCGCGGCCATGACACCGCACAGGCCGGGGTCGGGAGCCGACCACGAACCGGATTCCGGGCCCGGGACCCGCCCCGTCGAAGCACGGCTGCGCCTCGCCCTCGCGGCCCGCGCCGAACAGATCGACCTCCGTGAGCTGCGGCCCGCCGCACCCCCCGGCCCCTCCGGCCTCCGCCGCGGCGCGTTCCGCGGCCCACGGCTGAGGGTGCGGCGCCTCGTCCTGCCGCTGACGGCGGCGGCCACGGTGGCCGCCGCCGCGGTGGGCTGCCTGGTCCTGGCCCCGGACACCCCGGTCCCGCCGCGCCCCGTGCCCGCGGCGACGCCCAGCCCCGTACCGACCCGCCCCGCGCCGGCCAGTCCCCGACCGGCCGACCCCACCCCCTCGCCGTCGTCCCCCGCCGACGCGGCCACCTCTTCCCCGCCGGAGCGGCCCCCCTCGTCCGGTCCCACCGCGCGGCCCGGCACGCCTGCCCCGCGTACGGCCACCCCCGACCCGAGCGGACACCCCTCCCCCTCGAAGGCACGGCGGCAAGCGTCCGCACCGCCCCCGGCCGGGCCGGTCCGGACGGCGACGGCGGGGCACAGCGCGCCGCGGCCGGGCCGGGCGGCGGCTTCGAGCAGCGCGTCCGGCCACTGAGGAGGGGCGCGCTTAGCACTCACCCCGGATTTCGACCGCCCGGCGCGACGAGCAGTACTCCGATCGTGTCGAATTCCCCCACACCCCATCCTTCACGGACGTTGCGGAATTCGGCCTTCTTCACGCCCTGCCGCGAGCCGCCGCCCCGCCCGCCTCACCCCGCCGAACGCTCATTTCCAGCCGTCCTCGGGAGCACGTCGCGCCACTTCCCCGGGGCGGCGGCCGCCTTTCGGCACGGGGAGCGGCCCTTTCCCCACCACGGCCGCGCCGGACGCGCACCACCTCCCCGGTGCCGCACCGCAGCCGCCGTTCTCCCGCCCCACTCCGGAAATGCCCCTCTTTGCCGTCTTCGCTCTCCGGCCGCATGGCTGCGCCCGGAGCCGGTGGCCCGGTAGGCTTTCCGTGTGATCTTCAAGCGCATCGGAAATGGGCGGCCGTACCCGGACCACGGCCGGGAAAGCACCCGCCAGTGGGCGGATGTCGCCCCTCGTCCGGTACGCCTCGACCAGTTGGTGACGACCAAGCAGCAGCTCGACCTGGAGACGCTGCTCGCCGAGGACTCCACCTTCTACGGCGACCTCTTCGCCCACGTCGTGAAGTGGCAGGGCGACCTGTACCTGGAAGACGGGCTGCACCGCGCCGTGCGCGCCGCCCTCCAGCAGCGCCAGGTGCTGCACGCCCGCGTTCTGGAACTGGGCTGACGCACCGGCCGGCCCCTCCGGTACGGGTGGCCGACGTACGGGGCCGCGGGCCCCACGGCCGCCGCCCGACACGGTCCGCCCCCCGATCGGCGCACGGCATTGGCCCTTTCGGGTGGGCCTCACGACGCGTATTGATCATTTGATAGGCACGGGACCGGCCCCGCACTACGCTGCGAACATGAGCATGCTGACGCCCCCTGGCATGGGCGGTAAGAAGTACCGCATCACGGGCGACAGATATCCGCGGATGCGCCGCCCCCGTCACCGCCGGCGGATCGCCCTGGCGATCACCGCCGCCGTCTGTGCCCTGGCCCTGGCCGGCTGGGGCACGTTGCAGCTCATCGACGTCTTCGGCGGCCGGGGCGGTACGGCCCAGGCCGCGCAGGACAAGAAGAAGTGCCCCGGCAAGGGCGGCGGGGACGGCACGCAGCCGGCCGGCGCCCTGGTCGCCGGTACGGGCAAGGCGTTGCCCAAGCCCGCCGACGTCACCGTCAACGTCCTCAACGCGACGGCCCGCGGCGGCCTCGCCAAGACGACCGCGGACGAGCTGAAGAAGCGCGGCTTCAAGGTCGGCAAGGTGGGCAACGCCCCGCCCGCGTACGACAAGAAGATCAAGGGCACCGGCGTGCTGCTGGGCGCGCGGACGACGTCCGAAGGCGCTCAGAAGGTGCTGGGCACGCAGCTCGCCGGCGCGGAGCTGAAGACCGACACCCGTAAGACGGGCGACGTCGACCTGCTCATCGGCGAGACGTTCAAGGCGCTGGCCGAGCCGGCCGCGGCCCAGAAGTCGCTCTCCGCGCTGACGGCACCGCCCAGGACGGACCCGCACTGCCGGAAGTGACCGGCCCGGGCCGGACGCCCGCACGGGACGGGACGAGCGCCTCCCCACCCGGCCCGGAAGCTCACCGGCCTCCGCGGACCGGTCTCAGCCCGCCGTGCCGTACATCCGGTCGCCCGCGTCGCCCAGGCCGGGGACGATGTAGCGGTCGGGGTCCAGGCACTCGTCCACGGCCGCCGTGACGACCGTCACCGGCGCGCCGGCCAGCTCGCGTTCCATCACCTCGACACCCTCGGGCGCCGCCAGCAGGCAGATCGCGGTGACGTCGTCCGCACCGCGGTTGATCAGTTCCCGGATGGCCGCGACCAGCGTGCCGCCGGTGGCCAGCATCGGGTCGACCACGTAGACCTGGCGGCCCGAGAGGTCGTCCGGCATCCGCGTGGCGTACGTGTGGGCCTCGTACGTC
The DNA here is from genome assembly GCF_040646595.1 of Streptomyces sp. NPDC045470. Classification (NCBI taxonomy): domain Bacteria; kingdom Bacillati; phylum Actinomycetota; class Actinomycetes; order Kitasatosporales; family Streptomycetaceae; genus Streptomyces; species Streptomyces sp. NPDC045470. The sequence continues at coordinate 10,230 of NZ_JBEZAN010000013.1, read as the reverse complement.
TCCTCGTTGCGGACCATGCCCATGAAACCGACCTCGGCCGTGGGCAGCAGCCGGACCATGCCGTCCAGCATCCCCAGACCGGCCCGCAGGATCGGCACGACCAGCGGCCGGGGGTGGGACAGCCGCACTCCGGTGGTCGCCGTCACCGGGGTCTCGATGTCGACCTGCTCGGTCCGCACATCGCGGGTGGCCTCGTAGGCGAGCAGGGTGACCAGCTCGTCGGCGAGACGCCGGAAGGTCGGGGAATCGGTGCGCTTGTCGCGCAGGGTAGTGAGTTTGTGCGCCACCAGCGGGTGGTCGACGACGTGGATCCGCATGACATCGACAGTAGCCGAGGTCACGGGCGCCGGTGCCCGCCCGTCCGCGCCGCGCGGCCCGGAAACCGATTCCGTCCCCGATGGCATCGAACCACCGGTCCGGGGGAAAGTGGGCACAAACGCCCGGTCCGCGGTACCGGCGCCGGGCATGGACCTCGTCCCAAGGCGGTGTACGGCGTGCCCGACGGGAATGGGAGCGGCAACGGAACCGGGGCCGGACGCGGTGCCGGACGCGGTGGGAACGGCGGGGGCGGCAGCGGATCCGCGAGCCGGCGCCGGGCCGGCAGAGGCGCCGGCGCCGGTCCCGTACGACCGTCCCGGGAGCCCCGGGGACCCCGGGATCGCCGAGAAACAGCCACCACCGAAGAAGTCGTTCCCGAAGAAGTCGCCCCCGACGAAGGCACTCCCGACGAAGGCGCCACCGGCGGTGAGAACGACGCGGCGCGCCGACGGCGACGCGCCCAGTTCCTGCGCGATCTCAGCGAGGCCAAGGAACTGCGCGACCGCGTCCAGCCGCGCCGCGCCCGGGCCGCACGGATGCGGCAGGCCATGAGAATGCGCACGTTCCGCTGGTAGCCGAACGTCACTTTTGCCCCATCAGAACCTCTCGTCCCACAAGACGTGAGCCACATCTCTCATAACGCCCGCACGACGCAACGCCGAAGACCCCGCGCAATCGCGTTGTTTCTGCCACGATTCCGATGGGCGGGGACCTGCGGCGCCGAGGCGCCGCCCCGTCCGGCCCGGCACGCCTATGACCAGTGGGAGAGTCACGGTGTACTTCGCCGCACTGCTCGCGCGCACCGAAGACGGGTGGGAAGCGAGCGACACGGAGCTCGACAATGTGGAGACCCTGACCGATCTGGCCGACCTGGCCCGTGAGGCCGCGGTCGACGACGACACGGTGGTGGCATACATCGAGCAGGAAGGCACGTGGTTCGGCGTCGTCCGTGTGGACGGCGAGGACGATCCGCGGATCTTCATCTCGAACGCCGCCGCCGCTGCCCGCAGCTCGTACGGTGCGATGCTCACCGACGAACTGCTCGGCCGCGACGAGGACGGCACCGACGACCTCGACAGCCTCGACCTGGACGGTACGGAGGACGGCGAACCCGACCCGGCGGACGGCACGGGCGAGGGCGACGAGACGGCGACGGCTTCCGACGCCCCCGCGCCACCCCCGGGGCCGCTCGGTGACCCGGGCCTGCTGACCGACCTGGGCATCGGCGACAAGGAGCTGCTCGCGCTCGACACCGACGCGCTGTCCGAGATCGCCGACGCCCTCGGCTGCACGGACGTCCTGGAGGCCGTGAGGTAACGCCCGTCACGGACACTGGAAGGCATGACCGCCTCCTTGCCCGACCCCCTCCACACCCCGGCGCCCGACCCGCTGCGCGATCCCTGGACCGCGGCGATGCGACGGGCGCTGGACGAGGCTGCCCGTGCCCCCGGGACCGGTGACGTCCCGGTGGGCGCCGTCGTGCTGTCCCCCGACGGCACGGTCATCGGCACCGGCCGCAACGAACGCGAGGCCACCGGCGACCCCACCGCGCACGCCGAGGTCCTCGCCATCCGCGAGGCGGCGCGCACCCTGCGCAGCACCCCTGCCGACGGCGGACGGCAGGCCGGCGACTGGCGGCTGACCGGCTGCACCCTCGTCGTCACCCTGGAACCGTGCACGATGTGCGCGGGCGCCATCGTCCTGTCCCGCCTGGACCGCGTCGTCTACGGGGCGGCCGACGAGAAGGCGGGCGCCGCCGGCTCCCTCTGGGACGTCGTACGCGACCGCCGCCTCAACCACCGCCCCGAGGTGATCACCGACGTCCTGGCCGCCCCCTGCGCCGCCCTCCTGACCACCTTCTTCCGCTCCCGCTGACCCCCGCCCACCCCCACCGCCGGATACCGATTTCGGCGTACGGCCCCCCGTGGGCTAGAGTTCCTCTCGGTAGCGTGTCCGAGCGGCCGAAGGAGCGCGCCTCGAAAGCGCGTGAGGGGGCAACTCCTCCGTGGGTTCAAATCCCACCGCTACCGCTTGTAACACCCCTCTGATCTGCGGAGACGCGGTCAGGGGGGTGTTTTGCGTGGTGTATGTGCAGCACGGTGGTGTTGCACGTTGCCACACACGTGACCCGGATGGACGCTGTGTCCCTTGAGAACTCGGGGCTTCGCGCCGTCTCCTCCTGTGGGATCCGGTCCCACAGATCCCACAGGAGGCTTCCCGCCCGACGGCCGTCCACTTCCGCCGCCAACCGCTAGAGCAGCCGCAGGACCGGCCGGGTGTCCGGCATGCCCAGCAGTTCCCTGACCTTTCGGCGGAAAGGCGTTGGCGCGCAATTCGAATGCCGGTGCGGTCTGTGATGGAAGCGTCGGATGTTCGACCCGCCGGGCTTTCACTCACGCGCATCAACGGCGCCGAAGCTCCATTCTGCGGGCACTGCCCGCAACCACACTTGCCGATGCCCGGAAAAGGTTCATAGATCAGTTCGTATCCCTGCACCTACAGTGGAGGACGTCAGATCACCACGGCGTCGCTTCGCCCACTCTTTCCGACACCCAAGTTGAACCACAGGCGAGACATCTGACGGGACCAAGCCCCGCCGCTACCGCTCACAGTGCTCTCCTGGGCAGGGTTGTGTGTGCGGGTTGCACGTGCGGCACGGCGGTGCTGTGCGAGTACCCCTGCGTCGAGGCCGCATAAGAGATTGCCTCCTTGTGCATCCGCCACCCCAAAGATTGCACGGGCGCGCCCCGCCTGCACAGCGATACCGCAGCTCTCATGTGACGGATCAGGCGTGGGGTTGTTCGATACAGCCTGCGCATTCAAACAATTGTGGCCCAACTGCCAGACGGAACGGTTTCTCATGAAGGGCGAACAAGGCACGAGAATACTGACGAACAATGTAAGGTACGGACGCTCCAGCCATCCGTTCGGCGAACCATCGCACCGGCTTCAACCAAAGAGAACATCGCGTGGGGAATAATTTCTCGGTCGACACCGGAGAATTGGGCGACTTCATGAGAACACTCAAAAAAGCCCATGATTCGCTAGAAGAAGTACGGAAGCATATGAACCAGGTCACATCGGACCCCATGGGGACCGACGACCTGGACCAAGCCTGCAACGACTTCCAAGAGCACTGGAAGTACGGTTCCGAACAGATCGCAGAGCAGACCAAGAAACTCACCGACTCCGTCAGTAAGACCAAGCAGAATTACGAAGAGGTCGAACAGGCCTTGGAGGACGCTTTCAAGAAAGCCGCAGGAAAGGCACGGTCGAAGTGACACAGCCATACCCTCATCTGGGCTTCAACCCCGCTCCCGGAAACATCAGCGCCGTCTCGGCCCTGAAGGCGAAGCTAACCGCCTCGGTAGACACTTTGGCGAAGGCGCATCGATTGGTGCAGCAGTTGCAGTCCTGCAGTTCGTGGGAGGGCGATGCTGCCGTCGCCTTCCGTGAGGAACTGGACGGTGTACTTCCGGACAACCTCAAGAAAGCCCATACATCCCTGCTGAAGGCGGCAGATGCCCTAGATGGCTGGGGCCGTGCCTTGCATGGCTACCAAGGCGATGCGAAGAAACTGGATGCAGAAGCCAAAGCCGCGCAGGACAAGTTCGACGTTGCCAAAGAGCGGGAGAAGAACGCCAGCAACAACCCGGACCTGAAACTGGCGCACCAGACATTCGATGACGCAGCATCACTGCAGAACGCGCAGGCCCGGCTGGACAAGGCCACGGCGGCGCTCAACGACGCACGTGGCTCCGTCACCGATGCACAAGATCACCTCTCGTCCATCAAGCGGCGAGCCCGCGACCTGGAAAGCGAGCACTCGTCCACAGCGCGAAGTAAGGCCAACTCGATCCGCGACGCGACAGACAAACTGGCGCCTGAGGAGCCCGGCTGGTTCGGCAAGGCCATGGACTGGCTGGACGACAACCTCACGGATGTGCTGGGCACGGTCGCTGCGATCACAGGCCTCCTCGCATTGATCTTGAGTGGCCCCATAGGCGTGGCGTTTCTCCTGATTGCCGCCACAGCGAGCGCAGCCACTCTGGCCTCCCGTCTGTCGGACCCTGCCGTCAGGGCCTCGCTCAAGGACGCATTCACCAAGGGCGAGTTCGACGCTGACTTCTGGAGCAACGCGGTAGGGGTGGCGGGGGACACCCTGGGAATGGTGCCTGGAGTCGGCGCCGTGGCGCGTGGCATCAATGGAGCAGCCCGCTCGGCCGGAGCGGCAACCGAGGCTCTGACCCTCACCGACCACCTGGCAAGCGCAGGAAGCAAGACGTGGTTGGCCGCGAACCGGATCGCTGGGGCCGATAACCCTCTGACCACTTGGGTGGTCAGGGGCGCCGCCAATCCTGAGCGAGCCGGGCGGATGATCGATCTCGGCGTCGCCGGCGCTGGGGCCGCCACCGGCACGTACGGCACAGCCAAGGACCTGATCGGCGCTTTGGACGACGACACCGTCAACAGCGTGGGTACTGGCATGGATGGCGCCCGCGCCGGCAGTTTCGACGGCGCTGGCCACGGCGCCACTGCCCTGAAAACCCTGAAGGTGCTTCTCGATGTCGGCCACTGAGGGAAACATGGATGATTTCGCCATCGCTGGATCGGCGATGAGTGCCGAATGCGACATCTGGTTCGCCTTGCCGCCCGGGTTTGTCGAAGTGCCGCTGGTGCCCGATTCCGAAGCACCGGCGGAGGGTTTGGAGTTGCTCTCCACAGTGGTACCGGAGGAGCAGTACCGGGCGTTCCGCGAAAGCATTGGAGAAGCCCGCGCCATGGGAGGGCTTCTGGCGCATAGCGGCGCCGCCCATCTCTCGATAGGGGTGCACCACGACGAGGCGGACGGCGTTGCGCACTCCGTGTTTCTGATCAAGTGGGAAGAGCTGCCGTGGACCCCACCGAAGCTCTCAGCGGCGAAGGCTTCGCTGGCATCCGCAGGAGCTCGCAGCGCCGACCTTGTCGATCTGCCCTGCGGTCCGGCGGCTGTGGTGGAGATGGTGGGTCAGCGCGAGGGCCGAGAAGTCTTCCAGATGACCGCCTGTCTGCCGCATCCCGACGGCTGTCGTGTCGCTGTGCTGGCGCTGAGCACGACGAGTAAGTCCGACCACGAGCACTACCGCGACGTGTTCCACGGCATCATCCGCATGGTGAGCTTCGACAATCCTCTTCCGCCGCACATGCGCGAGCGGATGCCGGAGACCCGGGAAGTCGCCGCCGCGCGAGACACCTTCGGCTGACGAGAAACTTGTGAGGTCAGATATGACGTCTCCGGTGCACTACAAGACGGCCTGGGAAGACCCGGACACCCGCCGGGTGTGGCGCCGTGCCGCGATGTCTCGGTGTGCCGCTCTGCTGATCTGGCTGCTGGGTTTCTTCGCGTGGCTCTTCGCCGTCGTCATGACGCCGTCCTGGCTGCTGGTGTTGTGGATGCCGATGCTGTGCGTCGGCATCTGGTATGCCCTGCTCGCGGTGATCGCGGCAGCCTCCCTGACACGAACACTCCGGGTGCTGCGCGTCTACCCGTGGCAGGTGGGCATCGCCGAGGCCCGGCCGAAGAAGAATGGCAGTACGCAGTTCGTCGTGCCGGACCCGGAACGGCCGGAGAAGACCGTAAGCCTCCGCTATGGCGGTCTGATCGGGACGAAAGGGCACTTCTGGGTACGCGCGGTGAAGTCCGGGCGGGCCACCGAAGCGTGGTTCGCAGGCGACCCTCGGTACCTGGGCGTCGTCGCGGCCCCTGGGCCACGGCGTCTCCTGTGGGTCGCCCAACGAGAGGCGACGGACTCCCGGATGTCCCCGCGCAAGAGGGGCGTCAGCCCTGGGGCACGAGCCCTGGCGCGTGCCGCTGGAGCACGGGTCGGGGCAGACTGACCGCAGCTCACATACCTCCTTGAACGATAGGTATGGGGGTCTTCCGAGATAACGGTTGATTCGGTGACGATGACCGTGTTGCACGTGCAACACGGAAGCAGAGCTTGAGGGGCCGGACAGGACCCGACAGCATCGAAGCGGCACCTGATCTGCGGAAACGCGGTCAGGGGGGTGTTTTGCGTGCTGCCCGGGGGCTCATGTCGCCCGCGCCGCCCGCCCCTCGCGTCCAGCGTGCGAAGCGCGGGCGGTGGCCCGGTCCCCTACGGCCTCGCATGCGAGGGCAGCGTGAGTATTTCGGCTCCGTCGTCGGTGATGGCGATGGTGTGCTCGCTGTGTGCGGTCCGGCAGCCCGTAGCGCTGCGCAGCGTCCAGCCGTCGGCGTCGGTGACGAGGGTGGCGGTGTCGGCCATGATCCAGGGTTCCAGGGCGAGCAGCAGTCCGGGGCGCAGCTTGTATCCGCGGCCGGGCCGTCCGGTGTTCGCGACGTGCGGGTCCTGGTGCATGGTCGAGCCGATGCCGTGGCCGCCGAACTCGGTGTTGATCGGGTAGCCCGCCTCGCCGAGGACCGTGCCGATGGCGTGCGAGAGGTCGCCGATGCGCGCCCCGGGCCTGGCGGCGGCGATGCCGGCGGCGAGGGCGCGTTCGGTCGTCTCGATCATCGCGACGCTCTCCGCCGGTCTGGCCTCGCCCACCAGAAAGCTGATCGCGGCGTCCGCGGCCACCCCGCGCTTGGCCACGGCGAGGTCGAGGGTCAGCAGATCCCCGTCCGCCAGCGTGTAGTGGTGCGGCCGCCCGTGGAGCACCCCGTCGTTGACGGCCGTGCAGATGTAGTGACCGAACGGGCCGCGCCCGAAGGACGGCGCGTAGTCGACGTAGCAGGACTGCGCCCCCGCCTCGGTGATCATCTCCTTGGCCCACTGGTCGATGTCCAGCAGGTTCGTCCCGACCGTGCTGCGCTGCCGCAACGTGTGCAGGATGTCCCCGACCAAGGCGCCGGCGTCCCTCGCACGCTCAAGGCGTGCGGCGTTCAGGATCTCGATCATGGTGGCCTCTCGCGTACGTCCAATAACTATCCCGGTCTAACTATACCGGTATTAGAATGGGCCCATGGTCAGGTTGCCGCTCACCCCCGCCGAGGTAGCACGCGGACAGCGCCTCGGCGCCCTGCTCCGCCAAGCCCGGGGCTGCCGCTCGATGCTGGACGTGGCGCTCGCCTCCCACATCTCGCCGGAAACCCTCCGAAAGATCGAATCCGGCCGCGTGGCCACCCCCGCCTTCCCGACCATCGCCGCGATCGCCGACACCCTCGGCCTGTCTCTCGACGCCCTCTGGGCCGAGATGAGCCGGGTGGAGGAAACCGCCGAGGAACAGTCGGTCCTGCCGGTCACACGGCATCCCTCGCTCGCTTCGTAACGCCGCGCTCGGAGAGTCGGCGGTTCACCGGCCGCGCTGCTCGGCCGGCGAAAAACGTGTGGGGGCAGGCGTCGTCGCGCCCCCGGGCCGAGGCGCCTGGTGCCGGTCGCCCGACGGGAGGCGACGGGCTCCCGGCCGTCGCCCCGCAAGAAGGGCGTCAGCCCTGGGGCAGGAGCGCCGGCACGTGCCGCCGGAGCGCGGGTCGGGACGGACTGATCGCGGCGTACGTGGCTGTCAGCGCGCCGGGACGGTGACTTCCTGGGTACCGAGGACGGCCAGCAGGTCGAGGAGGCCGGCGCTGTCGGTGCCGGCCGCGGGGGTGAACCAGAGGAGGCGCTGTCGGCCGTCCTCGCTGAACAGGTTGAGGCAGTTGACCTCGATCAGGCCGAGTGCGGGGTGGTCGATGCGTTTGCGGTCGTCGCGCCGGAACGCCACCTCGTGGTCGGCCCACAGAGCGGCGAATTCGGAGGAGGCGGCCAGCAGCGAGCTGATCATGGAGCGGACTTCGGTGTCCTTGGCGTCGCGCCGGGCGGCGGCTGCCCGCAGGTCGGCGACGAAGGCCCGCGACTGGCCCGGGTGGTCGGCCTCGGGGTACAGCCGCCGGGAAGCGGGTTCGGTGAACCAGCGGTACACGAAGCTCGCCCGAGCGCCCCGCAGGCCGGAGTGGTCACCGAGCAGCGCCACCGCCGGCCTGTTCTGTACGAGGGTGACGTGCAGGTCAGTGATGACCTGTGCGGGTGTCGAGGTCAGGCGGGTGAGCAGGTCGAGCATGCCGGGATGGACGTGCGAGGCGGGTCCGCCGTGCGCGGGGACCGGGCGGTCGGCCAGGCGGTAGAGGTAGTCGCGCTCGTCGGCGGTCAGGCGCAGGGCCCTGGCCAGCGCGGCGATCATCTGTTCGGAGGGCTGGGATCCGGCGCCGCGCTCAAGTTCGTTGTAGTAGTCCGCCGACGCGCCGGCGAGCTGGGCGACCTCCTCACGGCGGAGTCCGGGCACCCGGCGGCGGGGCCCGTGGGCGAGTCCCACGTCGGACGGTCGGATACGGGCACGCCGCGAGCGCAGGAAGGCCCCCAGCTCGGTGTATTTCGCAGACCCCATGCCTGGCATTGTGCGCCCGGCCGGGCCGGCGACCCAGGGGATGCCATCCCCTGGTTACGTCGCCCGGCACCGCGCATCGTGGAGGCCATGACGGCAAACCATCCCCCTCCCGCCCATGTACCAGCCCCTCCCGTACCGGCTACCGCCACGGCGGGCGGGCGGGTCGCCGTCGTCACCGGCGGATCGCGCGGCATCGGCCGGGCGGTCTGCCGCAGGCTCGCCCAGGACGGTCTGGCCGTCGTGGTGAACTACGCCCACGACGCGGCTGCCGCCGAGGCGACGGCGGCGGCGGTCATCGCCGCCGGTGGGCGGGCCCTCTGTGTACGGGCGGACGTGGCGGACGAGGACGCGGTCACCGCCCTGTTCGACCGGGCGGAGCGGGAGTTCGGCGGTGTGGACTCCGTGGTGAACTGCGCCGGGCGGCTCGCCCTGTCACCGATCGCCGAACTCGACCTGGCGGTGCTCGACTCCGTACACCGCACCAACATCCGCGGCACCTTCGTCGTCGCTCAGCAGGCCGCCCGCCGACTGCGCGCGGGCGGCGCGTTCGTGGGGTTCTCGACCTCCGTGGTCGGCACCCGGTTCCCCGCTTACGGCGCGTACGCGGCGAGCAAGGCGGCCGTCGAGGCGCTCACCCTGATCCTCGCCCGCGAGCTGCGCGGACGGGACATCACCGTCAACACCGTCGCCCCCGGCCCCACGGCCACGGACCTGTTCCTCGAAGGCAAGACGCCTGGGCAGGTCGAGCAGCTCGCCAAGGCCCCGCCCCTGGAGCGGCTGGGCACCCCCGAGGACATCGCCCAGGTGGTCGCCTTCCTCACCAGCCCGGCAGGGCACTGGGTCAACGGCCAGATCCTGCGGGCCAACGGCGGCCTGGTGTGACCGGGAACGACACGTGCTGCGGGTCGGCTGCTCCTCGTCCCGTGACGGTTCCCCGCCCTCCCTGACGCCTGCTTCACCGCCGAGCCGATTCCCCGCCCCCCCCCACTCCGGAAGAGCCGGAAGAAACCACATCAAGGAGAAACACCCATGCCTTTCGCCCACTTCAAGGTTCCCGCGGGCACCGTCACCGCCGACGACAAGAAGAAGATCGTCGAGCGCACCACCGACCTGTACGCGGAGATCTACGGCGAGCGGGCCCGCCCCACCACCGTCGTCCTGGTCGACGAGGTCGCCGACGGCGGCTGGGGCGTCGCCGGCGACGTCCTGACCGCCGCCATGCTCAACGGCGAAGCCTGACGAGGCAGGAGCCCGGTCCGCGCGGGAGCATGCGGGCCGGGCGAGTCGTGCGGTCGGTGGGTGCGGCAGTGCGGTGGGGTCAGCCGATGGGGTTGACGAAGGTGGCGGGGTGGGTGGCGCTGCGCTGGTCGACGAGGGGGCCCCAGGGCCATTTCAGGGTCAGGGAGGTGGTCTCGTCGGGCGGGGTGACGGCGACGGTCCGGGGCAGCCAGGAGTCTTCGGCGTTTTCCTGGGCCGTGCCGAGGTTGAGGGTGAAGTCGGTGCTCTCGCCGGGGGCGAGGGTGATCG
>NZ_JBEZAN010000012.1:106017-256673 GCF_040646595.1 Streptomyces sp. NPDC045470 | reverse complement strand
CCGGCGTGTGCCGGTGGACGGGGTATCAACATATCTGGCGTTGACTTTTGGCACGCTGTTGAGTTCTCAAGGAACGGACGCTTCCTTTGTGCCTGCTTCACCAGGCTCTCCGGGCGCTTCCCTTCGGTGTTCCACCACTCTATCAGGCCGTTTCGGGCTTCCGGACCACCGTGTTTTCCGCAGACATGCAGAAACGAGGTCGAAAATCTCGATCAGTTCTGAAGGAGTGCCGCCCGTTGTCCGTGCCGCGAAGTGATCGCGTTCTGTCGGACCGGGGCAGGTGTCAGACAGTACAGGGCCGCGTCGGACGGGGCAAATCGATTCCCCGGGGACGCTGCTCCGGGGCTGGTGTCGCGCGTGCGGAACCCTCACTTCTTATGACTTACGCTCTGATCGGTGCGCCGTCCAGGACAGGTAGTGACGGCGGCCTGAAAGATCTCCACCCCTGGGAGGACTCCCATGACCACCGTGACGTCCCCGCTCGCTGGACGCGCCATCGGACTCGCGGCCGTGCCCGACCCGGTGTTCTCCGGCGCGATGGTGGGTCCCGGTACCGCCATCGACCCGGTGCGTGAGCCGTCCGAGGCCGTCTCGCCCGTTGACGGTGTCGTCGTCTCGCTGCACCCGCACGCGTTCGTCGTCGTCGACAGCGAGGGCCACGGCGTGCTGACGCACCTCGGTATCGACACCGTGCAGCTCAACGGCGAGGGCTTCGACCTGCTCGTCAACAAGGGCGACACCGTCACCCGCGGCCAGGCCGTCGTGCGCTGGAACCCGGCCGCCGTCGAAGAGGCCGGCAAGTCGCCGGTCTGCCCGGTCGTCGCGCTGGAGGCGACCGCCGACTCCCTCGGTGAGGTCGTCGAGGACGGCGAGATCAAGGCCGGCGAGCAGCTCTTCAGCTGGCAGTAGCCCCTGCTGCCGTTCCGACGGCACGTACGACAACCACCGCGGCGGCAGTGACCGCCGCATCAACCGGAGACGGGTGAGATGGAGACAACGCTGCGAGGCGTCGGCGTGAGCCACGGTGTGGCGATCGGCGAGGTGCGGCACATGGGCACGGCGGTCCTCGAACCGCCGGCCAAGCAGATTCCCGCCGAGGAAGCGGAGCGCGAACAGGGGCGTGCCCGCAAGGCCGTGGAAGCTGTGGCCGCCGACCTGATCGCGCGGGGCAACCTGGCGGGCGGCGAGGCCCAGGCCGTGCTGGAAGCCCAGGCCATGATGGCCCAGGACCCGGAGCTGATGGCCGACGTCGAGCGGCGCATCGCCGTGGGCAGTACCGCCGAGCGCGGTGTCTACGACGCCTTCGCCGCCTACCGGGCCCTGCTGGCGGGTGCCGGCGAGTACCTGGCCGGGCGGGTCGCGGACCTCGACGACGTGCGGAACCGTATCGTCGCGCGGCTGCTCGGCGTGCCGATGCCGGGTGTGCCGGACAGCGACGAGCCGTACGTACTCATCGCGCGGGACCTGGCGCCCGCCGACACGGCGCTGCTGGACCCGACGCTGGTGCTCGGCTTCGTGACCGAGGAGGGCGGGCCGACCAGCCACAGCGCGATCCTCGCGCGGGCGCTGGGGGTGCCGGCCGTGGTCGCGCTGCCGGGCGCGGGCGAACTGGTCGAGGGCACCGTCGTCGCCGTCGACGGCAGCACGGGCGAGATCTTCGTGGACCCGAGCGCCGAGAAGCGCGCGGAGCTGGAGCAGGCCGCCGCGGCCCGCAAGGCCGCGCTGGCGGCTTCCACCGGCCCGGGTGCCACGTCGGACGGGCACAAGGTGCCGCTGCTGGCGAACGTCGGCGGTCCTTCGGACGTGCCGGCGGCCGTGGAGGCGGGTGCCGAGGGTGTCGGGCTGTTCCGTACCGAGTTCCTCTTCCTGGACGACAGCAAGCAGGCGCCGTCGCAGGAGAAGCAGGCCGAGGCGTACCGCAAGGTGCTGGCAGCCTTCCCCGAGGGCCGGGTCGTGGTGCGGGTGCTGGACGCGGGCGCGGACAAGCCGCTGGACTTCCTGACGCCGGGTGACGAGCCGAATCCGGCGCTGGGCGTGCGGGGTCTGCGGACGCTGCTGGACCACCCCGAGGTGCTCCGTACGCAGCTGGCCGCGCTGGCCCAGGCTGCCGAAGGGCTGCCGGTCTACCTTGAGGTCATGGCGCCGATGGTGGCCGACCGGACCGACGCCAAGGCGTTCGCGGACGCGTGCCGCGAGGCCGGGCTGCAGGCCAAGTTCGGCGCGATGGTGGAGATTCCGTCCGCCGCGCTGCGCGCCCGGTCGATCCTGCAGGAGGTCGAGTTCCTCTCGCTGGGCACCAACGACCTGGCGCAGTACACCTTCGCCGCCGACCGTCAGGTCGGTGCGGTCTCGCGTCTGCAGGACCCGTGGCAGCCGGCGCTGCTCGACCTGGTGGCGCTGTCGGCCGAGTCGGCGAAGGCCGAGGGCAAGAGCTGTGGTGTCTGTGGTGAGGCGGCCTCCGATCCGCTGTTGGCCTGTGTGCTGACGGGTCTGGGCGTGACGAGCCTGTCCATGGGCGCGGCGTCGATTCCCTACGTGCGCGCGACGCTGGCGAAGCACACGCTGGCCCAGTGCGAGCGTGCCGCTTCCGCCGCGCGGGCCGCGGACACCGCCGAGGACGCGCGCGCCGCGGCGCAGGCGGTGCTCTCCGGGGAGTGATCCCCGAGGCTTGGTCCCCGGCGGGCCCGGCGCGGCAGTGACCGGCCGGGCCTCCGGACCTCGCCGAGCAGGCAGCACGACGTTGGTACGGACGGCCGTCCCGCCCTTGTGGCGGGGCGGCCGTCCGGCGTTCACGGCAGAGCTGACGTCCTACGTTCGCGGTGGGGCGGCCGTCCTGCGGTGCGGCGAGGTGGCCGCCGTGTCAGTGGTGGCTGTGGTCGTGTCCCTCCGTTGGCGGTGGGTCGGGGAGGGTGAGGCCCGCGTCGTAGTCGACGCCGGGCTCGGGCGGGACGGGTTCGCCGGTGTCGGCGTCCGTGCAGTAGGCCGTGAAGACCTCGGCGGCGCTGAGCGGGTGCAGCCAAGCGTCGCGCAGGACCCAGCCGCGGACCGTGTCGCGCCCGGCGGTCTCGGCCGTACGGGAGACGATGCCGCCAGGGCTGCGCAGGGCGACGCCGGCGGCGAGGACCGTGCAGAAGACCAGCGTCGCGGCTTCGGACAGCTCCAGCCGGCCGTCCTCGCGGGAGTCGGCGTGCAGCACGGCGAGGAGCGGGGTGCCGGTCGCGGGGACGCTGCACACCAGGTGGTGGGTGCCGTCGCCGAGGGTGTCCAGCAGGCCGGTGACCGCGCGGGAGGCGCGCGCGAAGGCGGCCCGCGCCAGGTCCTCGCCGCAGTCCGCACAGGCTCCCGTGCGGGCGAGGAGCGCGGTGGCGCGGTCCCAGGTCGCCTGGCGTTCCGCTTCGTCGATGAGGACGGGCAGCAGCCGGGCCAGGGATTCGCCGGTGTACGGCAGGGTGGCGCCGGTACAGGCCAGTTCGGCCGTGTAGCGGGAGCGGCTGTCGGGGCGGTCGGGGTCCAGGTCCAGGTCCGTGCAGAAGGTCTCGTACGCGACGGGGTCGAAGAGGGCGACGGTGGTGTGGATGCCCTGGGCGGTCAGTGAGCGCAGCAGGGTCTCCATCTGCTGGAGGTAGGCGGTGTGGTCGTCGAACGGGAAGGTGCGGTAGCGGCGCATGGCCGCGAAGTCCTGTGCGTCCGCCAGGACGGCGGCGGTGCTCGGGATCTCGCGGCGCAGCATGCGGCGTGCGGCGGCGGGCCCGCCCGGAGCGGTGCGTCCGGTGCGTGCGGTGTGTTCGTTGTCCGCGGTGCGGTCTGTGGTGCGTCGGGACGGTGTGGTCATGGCTCCCCCTCGGTCGGTGTGTGCTGCTCGCTCGGCGAGCCTCACTTGTGACTGAGAGTAATCGGAGGGTCTGACAACGGCCGTCCGCGACGGCCCGCCCGCTACCGTCCGCGCTCGGTCGCGGCGCCCTCGGCCGCGGCGCGCTCGGCTGCGATCCGCTCGTAGAACCGCAGGAGTTCGAGGTTGTCGACCGAGCCGGGGTTGACGGCCTTCTCCAGCGGGGTGCCCTGGAGGAGGCGTTTGACGGGGACCTCGATCCGCTTGCCGGTCAGGGTGTGCGGTACGCCGGGGGCCTCGATGATCTCGTCCGGGACGTGCCGCGGGGAGCACTGCGCGCGGATGGTCCGCTTGACGCGGTCGCGCAGGGCGTCGTCGAGCGTGGCGCCGGGCGCGAGGTGGACGAAGAGCGGCATCCAGTAGCCGCCGTCGGGCAGTTCGAGGCCGATGACGAGGGATTCGCGGATCTCGGGGAGGCGTTCGACGGCCTCGTAGATGTCCGCCGAGCCCATCCGTACGCCCTGGCGGTTGAGGGTGGAGTCGGAGCGGCCGTGGATGACGACGGTGCCGCGTGCGGTGCGGGTGATCCAGTCACCGTGCCGCCAGACGCCGGGGTAGGTGTCGAAGTAGCTCTCGTGGTACCGGGTGCCCTCGGGGTCGTTCCAGAAATGGATCGGCATGGACGGCATGGGGTTGGTGACGACCAGCTCGCCGACCTCGTCGGTCAGCGGCTCGCCGTGCGGGTCCCAGGCCTGGAGGTCGGTGCCGAGGCAGGGGGCCTGGAGTTCGCCGATGTGGACGGGGAGGGTGGGCGCCGCGCCCGCGAAGCAGCTACAGACGTCCGTGCCGCCGCTGACGGAGGCGATCCACAGGTCGGCGGCGACCTCGTCGTGCAGCCAGCGGAAGCCGTCGGGCGGCAGCGGGGAGCCGGTGGTCGCGACGCACTTGACGGTGGTCAGGTCGAAGTCGCGGCCGGGCTGCACGCCGGCCTTGCGGCAGGCCATCACGTACGCGGCGGAGGTGCCGAACAGGGTGGTGCCGGTGCGTTCGGCGATCCGCCACTGGGCGGCGGTGTCCGGGTGTCCCGGGCTGCCGTCGTAGAGCACGATCGTGGCGCCCGCGAGGAGGCCGGCGACGAGGAAGTTCCACATCATCCAGCCGGTGGAGGTGTACCAGAAGAAGCGGTCGTCGGGTCCGAGGTCGCAGTGCAGGCCGGTCTGCTTGAGGTGTTCGAGGAGGATGCCGCCCTGGGACTGGACGATGGCCTTCGGCAGGCCGGTCGTCCCGGAGGAGTACAGGACCCACAGGGGGTGGTCGAAGGGGACCTGTTCGAAGACCGGTTCGGTGACGGCGGAGGTGAGGTCGGACCACTCCAGGGCGCCTTCGGGCGCGGGGGTCCCCAGGAGGGGGATGTGGACGACGGCGCGGAGGGTCGGCAGTTCGCGGCGGAGTTCGGCGACGGTGTCGCGGCGGTCGTGTTCCTTGCCGCCGTAGCGGTAGCCGTCGACCGTGAACAGCACGACGGGCTCGACCTGCTGGAAGCGGTCCAGGACGCTGCGGGCGCCGAAGTCGGGGGCGCAGGAGGTCCAGACGGCGCCGACGGCGGCGGTGGCGAGGAGGGCGACGACGGCCTGCGGGACGTTGGGGACGTAGCCGCTGACCCGGTCGCCGGGGTGTACGCCGAGGCGGCGCAGCTCGGCGGCCAGGGCGCCGACCTGGGCGCGCAGCTCGGCCCAGGTGACGGGGGCCGGGTCGTGGGTCTCGTCCACGTGCAGCAGGGCGGGCGTGTCGGCGCGGGCCGGGTCCTCGGCGGCGCGCAGCGCGTGCTCCGCGTAGTTGAGGGTGGCGCCGGGGAACCAGCGGGCGCCGGGCATCGCGGGGTCGGCGAGGACGGTCTCGTACGGCGTGGCGAAGCGGACGTCGAACCAGGCGGCGACGGCCTGCCAGAAACGGGACAGTTCGGTCACGGACCAGTGGTGCAGCGCGGCGTAGTCCGCCACCGGGTCGCCGGCGGTGCGGGCGGGAGCGCCGTGGTGGGCGGCCGCCCAGTCGTGGAACCGGGTGAGCTGGGCGCCGGCGATGCGGTCCGGGCCGGGCTGCCACAGGGGTTCCGGTTGCGGGTCGGACTGCGGTGCGGTGGTCATGATCGGCTCCCGGCTGTACGCGGCGTTGCGTGGTCCCCGTCCGGTCCGGGGGATCGCCCCGGCGCAGCGCGGGGGCGCGTGCGTGTGACACGGCTGGGCAGGACGATGCCACGTGATCGACTTCTGCGCCAGGGTCGGCCGCACATTGGGGCCGCGGGCGCGCGTCGGGAGCGATCGCGCGTCCGTGTACGGCGGCGGCCCCGTACCTGTCGTCAGGAGCGGGCTCCGGCGTGGCCCGGTGGCCGGAACCGGCGGCGTGCGCGCCACCGGTGTGCCGCGTGTGAGATCCTGGTTCTTCCCAGGTGAACGGGGTCTGAACAACGCCCCCGTCGCGGGCCGTCGATGGCAGGCTGAGCAGCATGGACGGGCGTGATCAAGAGCGGTCGGCGCGGTGGCCGCGGTGGGACGGGACGGCCGGTGCGGTCCGGGCCGTCAGAGCACTGGGATCGGTACGGGGGCTGCGGACGTGGCGGTCGGCGTGGCGGCGGCGCCGTGCCGACGCGCTGGGGCTGCCGCGGGGCGGCCGGGAGCGGGCGCGGGTGCCGGGGACGGCGGTGCGCGCGGAGCCGCAGCCGGGAGGCGGTGTGGTGCATTTCGCGCGCTCGTCACTGCGGGTGCGGGTGGCGTCGGGCGGTGCGGTGTTCTGCGGCTGGGACGACGCGGCGCCGGAGCCGTCGTACGCGCTGGCCGGGGCGTGCCCGGAGCCGGACGCGCGGGCGGTGCTGGAGCCCGGTACGGAGGGCGGCTGGCGGGTCGTGTCGGAGCGGGTGACGGTGACGGTGTCGCGGCACGGCACGGTGGAGGTGCGGACGCCGGGCGGGGTGGTGCTGCGGCGGGAGCTGCCGCCGCGCTGGTGGGACCGGGTGCCCGGGGACGGGAGCGGAGGGCCCGGTGGGGAAGGGCCGGGGGCCGGGGTCTCCGGGGACGGCGGCGGAGAGTCCGGCGAGCGGGCCGGGGACTCCCGTTGGGTGCAGCGCTCCGAGGTGGCCGCGGACGCCCGGTTCTTCGGGCTGGGCGGCCGGTCGGCGGGGCCGCGGCTGCGGGCGGGCACGTACCGGCTGTGGAACACCGACCCGGGCGGTGCGTTCGTGCCGGGCGACGATCCGCTGTCCGTGACGATGCCGGTGCAGCTCGTGGTGGCGGACGCCGGTACGCACCTGGTCTTCCACGACAACTCGTGGGACGGCACGGTGACGCTGCGCGAAGGGGTGGAGGGTGCGGGCTCCGGGCACGACCGGCCGGGCTGCGCGGAACTGCGGATGGACGGCGGCCCGTTGCGGTACTGGGTCCTGGCCGGTACGCCCGCCCGCGTCCTGCTCGGCTGGACGGCGCTGACCGGGGCGCCCGCGCTGCCGCCCCGCTGGGCGCTGGGTCCGCAGCACGCCCGGTGGGGTTTCGGCAGCCAGGCGGAGGTACGGCGGGTCGTCTCCGGCTACCGGGAGCGCGGGCTGCCGCTGTCCGCCGTGCATCTGGACATCGACCACTACGACGGCCATCGCGTCTTCACCGTGGACCGTACGGCCTTCCCCGACCTGCCCGGACTGGCACGGGAGTTGCGCGAGGAGGGCGTGCGGCTGGTGTCGATCGTCGATCCGGGGGTGAAGGCCGAGCCGGGCAACGCGGTGTACGAGGGCGGGGCCGCGGCCGACGCGTACGTACGGGACGCGCGGGGCCGGGCGGTGCGCGGAGTGGTGTGGCCGGGCGAGGCGGTGTTCCCGGACTTCACGGACGCGCGGGTGCGCAAATGGTGGGGCGGGCTGTACGCGGAGCGGCTGGCCCAGGGGTTCTCCGGGGTGTGGCACGACATGAACGAGCCGGTGTCGTTCGCGGCGTTCGGCGATCCTTCACTGCCGCGGTCGGCGCGGCACGCGCTGGAGGGCCGGGGCGGTGACCACCGGGAGGCGCACAACGTGTACGGGCTGGCGATGGCACGCGCCGGGTACGAAGGGCTGCTGGAACTGCGGCCCGAGGAGCGCCCCTTCCTGTTCTCCCGTTCCGGATGGGCGGGGATGCAGCGCTACGGGGGGACGTGGTCGGGGGACGTGGCGACCGGGTGGCCTGGGCTGCGGGCCTCGTTGTCGCTGGTGCTGGGGATGGGGCTGTGCGGGGTGCCGTACAGCGGGCCGGATGTCGGCGGGTTCTCGGGGGTGCCGTCGCCGGAGCTGTATCTGCGGTGGTTCCAGACGGCCGCGTACCTGCCGCTGTTCCGTACGCACTCGGCGATGACCGCGGGACGGCGGGAGCCGTGGGAGTACGGGCCCGAAGTGCTGGAGCACGCGCGGGCCGCGCTGCTGGAGCGGATGCGGTTGCTGCCGTACTTCGTGACGCTCGCGCAGTTGGCGCGCCTCTCCGGAGCGCCGTACGTACGCCCCGTCTGGTGGAACACCCCCCGCGACCGGAAGCTGCGCGACTGCGAGGACGCCTTCCTGCTGGGTGACGCGTTGCTGGTGGCGCCCGTGCTGGGGCCCGGGGTGACGCGGCGGGCGGTGCGGCTGCCGCGCGGGCGCTGGTACGACACGGCGGACGGGCGGGCGTACGACGGGCCCGGACAGGTGCTGGTGGACGCGCCGCTGTCCCGGATTCCGGTGCTGGCGCGAGCCGGTGCGGTGGTGCCGGTGGCGGGCGCGGACGGTACGACGGAACTGGAGGTGTGGCCCCCGAAGGAGGGCCGCGGTGGTGGCGGCCTGGTCGTGCCGGACGCCGGTGGCGGCTGGCAGCGGCCGGCGGTCGAGCGGTTCGCGACGCGGCTGGAGGGTGGGGAGGTGGTCGTCGGGCGTCAGGGCGGCGGCGAGGTCGGGTATCGGGTGCGGGTGCGCGGAGTGACGGGCGGGCACGGGTAGACGGCCGGTGGCGGATGCGTGGATCGGTCCGTTCGTACCGTGGAAGTGACAGCGGCGGCAGCAGCGCCGGTGGGGCACGACCGTGCAGAGAGGATCCGGGAAGTGGCGGACGGGGACGGGCAGGGCATCTGGGACATCGCGGATCTGGTGACGCCGATGGCGGTCCGGACCGTGGCGACGCTGCGGGTGGCCGACCACCTGGCGGACGGAGCGCGGAGCGCACGGGAGCTGGCCGCGATCACGAAGGTCGACGCCGGGGTGCTGGACCGGGTTCTGCGGCACCTGGTGACGATGAAGGTGTTCAGCCGTGACGACGAGGGCCGCTACGGGTTGTTGCCGCGCGGCGAGGAGCTGCGCGACGGCCACCCGTCCGGCGCGCGGCGGATGCTGGACGTGGAGAGCGCCATCGGCCGGGCCGACCTGGCGTTCGTGGCGCTCCCCCACTCCGTACGGACGGGCGAGGCGGCGTTCCCTCGGCAGTTCGGGCGTTCCTTCTGGGACGACCTGAAGACGGACCCGGATCGGACCGCCGACTACGACGCGCAGATGGGCGTCGACGTCGCACGGTGGGCCGAGACCGTCGTACCCGCCTTCGACTGGGGCTCGCTGGGGCGGATCGTGGACGTCGGCGGCGGCAACGGCACGTTCCTGGCAGCGTTGCTCGCCGCGCACCCCGGGCTGCGGGGCACCGTGTTCGACCAGCCGGAGACCGTACGGGCGGCACGCGAGACGTTGGCGGCGGCCGGGCTGGCCGGTCGCGCGGACGCGGTGGCGGGCGACTTCTTCGAGGCGCTGCCCGCCGGGGCGGGCGGCTACCTCCTCTCCGCGGTCCTGCACGACTGGGACGACGACGCGGCGCGGGCGATCCTGCGCCGGTGCGCCGAGGCGGCGGGGACACGAGGGCGGGTCCTGGTGGTGGAACGGTTCGGCGCGGACGGCGAGTCGGTGCACACGGGCATGGACCTGCGGATGCTCGTGTACTTCGGGGCCCGTGAGCGTGGGGTGGCGGAGCTGACGGCGCTGGCGGAAAGCGCCGGGCTGCGGGTGGCCGGGGTGCATCCGGCGGGCGATCTGGCGGTGGTGGAGATGACGGCCGCCGGGGAGTGACCGCGGAAGAGTGACCGCGCACGGCGGTGTCCCGGGCGTCCCGGCTCCCGGCTCCCGGCTCCCGGCTCCCGGCTCCCGGCTCCCGGCTCCCGGCTCCCGGCTCCCGGCTCCCGGCTCCCGGCTCCCGGCTCCCGGCTCAGGACACCCCGGGATACCGCAGACGGAAAGCTGGTGCGGCCTTCTCTTTCTGCTCTATTGCCGCCCATTTTCCCGGTGCGTCACTTTTGCCGGAGAACCCTTCCGTAAAAACGGGTGAGGGACGACATGAGCGACCCGGTGACGCGGTGGGTGTTGGCCTTCGACGCCTCGTGCGAGCAGCGCAGGAAAGCCTCCGAAGCGGTCGAGCGCGCCTGCGAAGGGAAAGTCGAACTGTTGTCGCTCATGCATCAGGACGAGCGCCGGTCGCGCGCGGAGAGTTTCGGCGAACGCGCCCCCTGGAAACCGGGTGGAGCCGGACCGGGTATGTGCCTGGGCCGGTCCGGGAATGGCCGTGGCACTCGTCCGGAGGCTGGGGCCGCGTGCGACCATCCGTACGGTCGGCACCCTCGACGACCTGCGCCGGCCGCCCCGTACGGCTGACCGCCCAGCCTCTGCCCCACCGCCAGGCCGTCTGGGCCGTCCTGCCACCCGCGGCCCGCAGCCGGCTCTGGGTAGAACAACTCGCGCGCTACCGCCGGGCGCACCCCGGCCCTTCCCCGGAACAGAGCGACGTACTCGAAGAAGTGCACCACATCGCCGCACAGGAGAGCACTTTCGCTTTCGACCGGGTGGCCGATCCCGGCCCGGCCGAGCGGGCCCTCCGGGAGTCCGCCGACCGGCATTTCGGGCGCGCTGAGGCGAATCCGCTGTTCGCGGCAATCGGCCCCGCCGAGACTTCCGGGCGGCGCGGCGCAAAGGCTCTGAACTGCAATTGCAGCGTCGAGTCCAACTACTGTTCCAGCAGTGCCTGTCACGACAACCAGTGCATGAAAGGCCGGTGCGACTGCCGCGTCCACCAGCGCTCCTGCGGTTGTCTCTGGCGCTCTCCCTGCGACGGCTTCCGCGCTTGCAGTTCCTGCTGAGCCTCTGTTCCGGCAGGCGGCGCCGGGTGTCTTCCGTGGGGCGCGGTGCCGGTGGTAGACGGGTGCCATGCCGAGACTCGCTGCCGCGCTGCGCGGCCTCACCGTGGCCGCCACGGCCTTCGCTCTTACCTCTGCGGCCGTGTCACCAGGAGCGGCCACCCAGCCGCGGCCTTCGGGCGGCACCGCGCTCGCACCAGGTACGACCGTGTCCGCCCCCGCGCCCAGGGAATTCGTCGCTCTGCGCGACGTGGACCCGACGATCCGCCAGGAGATGCGGTACTTCACGCCGCACAACTTCATGGGCGTACCGGTGACCGGCTACCGGCAGCCCCTGTGCATCCTGACCCGGGACGCGGCGCGGGCGCTGCACCGGGCCCAGCGCTCCTTCGTGCGGCAGGGCTACACGCTCAAGGTGTACGACTGCTACCGGCCGCAGCGCGCCGTGAACCACTTCGTGGACTGGGCGAAGGACCTGGGCGACCAGCGGATGGAGGGCGAGTTCTATCCGCGGGTCGACAAGTCGGCCCTCTTCCGTGACGGCTACATCGCCGAGAAGTCGGGGCACAGCCGGGGCAGCACCGTCGACCTGACGCTGGTCCGGCTGCCCGGCCCGCCCACCCGGCCGTACATCCCCGGCGAGCCGCTGACGCGGTGCTACGCGCCCCAGAAGGAACGCTTCCCCGACAACTCGCTCGACATGGGCACCGGATTCGACTGCTTCGACACCCTGGCGCACACCCTCGACCCCCGGGTGCAAGGCCGGCAGCGGGCGAACCGGCTGCTGCTGAAGCAAGGGCTGGAGCGCGCAGGGTTCCGCAACTACGACAAGGAGTGGTGGCACTACACCTTCACGCCGGAGACGTTCCCCGACACGTATTTCGACTTCCCTGTCTCGCGGCGGTCGCTGAGCGGCCGGCACTGAGCAGCCGGCACTGAGCAGCGGATCACCAGCCTCCGGTCAGCCGTAGCGGCCGGTCGGGGACGGCGCCCCCGGTATTGACCCACAGGTTGAGGTCACCGGTCGTGGCGTCCCTGGCGACGAGGTCGGCGATGCCGTCGCCGGTGAAATCGCCGGCGGCGGTCTCCGTGCAGGGCCAGTCGCTCTTCAGGACCGTGGGCGGGCCGAAGGTACCGTCTCCCTTCCCGGGCCGGAGCCGCAGTGCGTTCGTGGCGTCCCTCGCCACGAGGTCCGCCTTACCGTCGCCCGTGAAATCGCCGGCCACCGCCTGCGCGGCGTCCCCCCAGCCACGGACGGCCGTCACCCGTACCGCGAACGTGCCGTCTCCTCGGCCGGGCCACAGCAGGAGATTCCCTTCGCCGTCACGGGCGACGAGGTCCAGGATCCCGTCGCCGGTGAAGTCGGCCGCGGCGGTCCGGGTGAAGACCCAGCCCCGGGTGACCCGCGCCGGAGGCGCGAACGTGCCGTCGCCGTTCCCCGCCCAGAGCTTGAGGGCGTTCTCGGGGTCCTTCCCGTCCTTACCGATGAGGTCCGCCTTCCCGTCACCCGTGAAGTCGCCGGCCACCGCCTGCGTGATGTCCCCCCAGTCGCGGAAGGCCCGTACCGGCCGCGCGAACGTGCCGTCGCCTCGTCCCGGCCGGTCGGTGTCCTGGTTACCGGGCCACAGCATCAGATCCCCGTCGGCATTACGGGCGACGAGGTCCACGATGCCGTCGCCGGTGAAGTCGGCCGCGGCGGTCCGGGAGAAGTGCGGAGCGGGGTGGGTGGGCGGCGCGGCGGTGACGGCGCCGGCGAGGACGAGGCTGCCGTTGTCGTTGAAGTGCAGCCGGTCGTCACCGCGGTCGTAGTACCCGGCGAAGAGCCGGGCGCCGTCCTGCGGGTCCCGCGTCGCCCGGTCGAAGTCGACGTAGGAGTCCAGGTCCCGGCTGGTCCGGATGTAGCGGTTGACCTCCTGCCGGGTCTGTTCCTTGGCGGGGGTGTACGAGGGGTATCCCGCGAAGGGCGGGATGGTGGCTGCGGTGAAGGTGAGGCCGGCGGTGTGGGCACGGCCGGCGAGGTGCCGGATCGCCTCGATGAGGGAGGTGCTGTCGGCGCCGTCCAGCGCGATGTCGTTGATGCCCTCGTAGAGGATCACGGACCGGGCGCCGGGCTGTTCGACGACGTCGCGGGTGAAGCGGTTCAGGGCGCTCGGGCCGTAGGCGGCGCGTGTCCCGGTGGAGTCGGTGAGCAGCCGGTTGCCCGAGATTCCGGCGTTGACGACTCCCGTGTGCCGTCCCGACGCCTGGAGGGCGCGGCCGTAGTGGTCGGGCCAGCGGCGGTGGGTGTCGGGGGTGGTGTGCCCGCCGTCGGTCTGTGAGTCGCCGAGGGCGATGACGGTGCCGTCGCCGCCGGACACCGTGACGTCCACCCCGTTGAGGTAGGCCCAGTGCGCGAAGCGGGCCGGGAAGCGGCTGCCCGCCGGCTCCCCCGCCCGGTCGGCGCCGTCGCCCGGTGCCGAGGTGTAGGAGGTGGTCAGCGTGTAGTCGTGGTACGGAGCTTCGGCCACGGGCTCGGGCAGATAGACGCTGACCAGCAGGTTCTCGTCGGCCTTGACGGGGAAGGCCGCCTGGTCGCTGCGTACCGTCTCCCCTGGTCCGATGACGGTGCGCCGGCTGCCGCCGAAGGTCAGGGTGACCGGCGTGCCGGTGGCACCGGCTCCCGCTGACCGACGGGCGATGGTGGCGTGTCCGATGAGCACGGGTGCCGTGGCGAAGGTGTTGGCGAGCTGGATGCGCGCGGTGTCGCCGCCGGTGCTGGTGTGGACGACCATCCGCAGCGTCTGCCGACCGGTCACCCCGGACTTGGCGGCGGGGGCCGCCGTGCCCAGCGCGGTTCCCCAGGTACGGGTCCAGCCCGGGTCCGCTCCGGTGCCCTGTCCTGCCCGGGGCGCGGCGTGCGACGCCGCCGGGTCCCGGGCGTCGGCGGACCGTGCCCATGTGACATGGCTCAGCGCGGCGACCGTCGCGCAGGAGGTGAGCGCCACCGTGGCCGTTCGCGTGGCTCCGCGGAACAGCCGCGCCGTCCTCGTCATGGGGTTTCTTCCCAACCGTCGTGTCGTGTAAGGGATGCGTGGCGGCCGGGTGGTGGGCCGGCCGGCCCACCACCCGGCCGCCGCCGGTCAATAGCTGCCGGTCAATAGCTGCCGGTCAATAGCTGCCGGTGACCGGGACGCGGGCGGCGAAGGTGCCGTTGCCGCGGCCGGCCCAGCGCAGGACGGTGCCGGTGTCGTCGTCACGGGCGACGAGGTCGACCTTCCCGTTGCCGGTGAAGTCACCGGCAACGGTCTGGGTGTACTTCCAGCCGCCCGTCAGGAGGACCTTCTCGGCGAAGGTGCCCCCCTTCCTGCCGGGGAACAGCCAGAGGTTCTTGCTGTCGTCACAGGCGACGAGGTCCGTGATGCCGTCGCCGTTGAAATCGCCCGCGGTGGTCTGGGTGTAAGCCCAGTTCATGGTGACCGGCACCGGCCCCGCGAACGTGCCGTCACCGCGGCCCGCCCACAGTTTCAGGTCGTTTCCGACCTTGCCTATGAGGTCCGCCTTCCCGTCACCCGTGAAGTCGCCGGCCACCACCTCGGTGACGAACCAGCCGCCGGTGACATCCACCGGACGCGCGAAGACGCCTTTCTTGGTGCCGGCCCACATGCGCAGGAACGTCCCCGCCGGCTGGTCCGGCCTCGCCTCCTTGCGCTCCTGACGGGCGACGAGGTCGGTGACGCCGTCACCCGTGAAGTCGGCCGCGGCGGTCCGGGTGAAGTTCCAGTCACCCGTCAGCTTCTTCGGCAGGTCGAAAGCACCGCCCTTGCGGCTCTTCCACACCGACAGGTTCCGCGCGGCGTCCACGGTGAACAGGTCGGCGGTGCCGTCGCCGTCGTAGTCGCCGGCCACCAGCTCCTGGCGGGGCAGATCGGCGACCGCCGCGATCCAGTCCGCAAGACCGTCGACGCGGGCCTCGACGGCGTTCCGGCGGGTCTCCTCGGAACCGAAGCAACCGCCTTGCCAAGAACGGCTGTTGACGGCGACCAGCTCGGCAGCGCCATCGGTCACCCGGAGGGCCGGCCCACCGGTGTCGCCCTTGCAGACGGCGGCGTTCGCATCCGCGCCGGTGACACCGGCCGAAGTGGCGGTGACGCTGTCCACCGTGAAGGGTGCGGCGTGCAGGCGGTCGGGGACCCACTCGGTCCGGGTGCGCCCGTATCCGGCGACCGTCAGTGTCTCGCCCTGGGCGGGGCCGGACGTGGCGACCCGCACCGGGGCGATGCCGCCGACCGGCTTGTCGAGCTTGGCCATCACCAGATCGCGGCCCTGGTACGGCACCAGATCGACGACCTTCGCCACACTGCCGCCCGAACCGGACAGGGCGGTGCGGCCGACGGTGGCCGTGGTGGGCCACTTCGGCGCGCCCGCGCCGACGCCGGTGCCGGCCGCGGGGTCGTCCGCGAAGCAACTGGCGGCGGTGACCAGCCACTGCCGGTCCACGAGAGCGGCGGAACAACTGCGCCGGCCGTCGCCGATGTCCAGCTTGGCGGCGAAGGAGTAGGCGCCGTCCAGGACCGGTTCGCCTGCGACAGCGTGGGCCGGCAGGGCGGCTGACAGGGTGACGGTCGCGGCGGCGACGGCGACCAATCCGGTCGACCAAGATGTGCGGGGGCGTCCGCTGGGCACGGTGTCGCTCTCCTGTTCCTCACGGTGCGGGCCGGAGAACGGAGGTTCCCCGGCGCTCCGGCCACCGGCTCGCACCGGCACCGCACCGCCGGGCATCCCCGTGCGTGTGCGGCGCCGTCGCATGCTCTGCGCGCGTCCGGCGATCCTCGGCCGTCGGAATGTAGCAACGGAAGAGGTGCAAGCCGGACGGTAAGCGCCCAGGGTTTCCGGTAAGCGGAACAGAGGGACATTCGGTGATCAGTGGGCATGAAGCCGGTGCCCTCTGAGGAACCCGTGGTGGTGAGCCGGCAAACGGAACCGACGCCGAGCCGGCGTCGCACCCCGCGGGCGGGCGGCCTCACCGGCAAGGTGGGGAGATCTTGGCAAGTCGGCCGGGGCGCGGAACCACCCCCGTGGATCCCGCACCCCGGCCCCGCCTTGGTGGACGCCGTGCGGGGGTGTCCGGTTCAGCCGGTTCAGCGGAGAACGACATGATCCCTTCGCCCGGCGGGAGCGGACGGGCGGCGGCGGGGTTCCGTCGGCCGCCCGTCGCGTGGCAAACTCCTGACGGCCCGTCAGTTTATCGACCGGGCCCATCCGTTGTCGGTGACGGGAGGATGCGTGGCACGTGTACGCAAGCCGGTGGTGCCGGGGTGGTTCACCGACGTCGGCCACGGGCAGGACCCGGCGGGCTTCCGGCTGCTGGGAACGCGCTGCGATGCCTGCGGTGCCGTGTTCTTCCCGCGCGAGGACTTCTTCTGCCGTGCGCCCCGCTGCGACGGGACCGAGTTCACCGAAGTGCCGTTGTCCCGGCGTGGCACGGTCTGGTCGTACACGGACGGCCGCTACCGGCCGCCGCCACCCTACGTCTCGGACCCCGAGGTGCCGTGGCAGCCGCGCACCCTGATCGCGGTGGAGCTGGCGGCGGAGCGGATGGTGGTGCTGGGGCAGGCCGTGCCGGGGGTGTCCGTGGCCGCCCTGCGGGTCGGCATGGAGGCCGAGCTGGTGCCCGGGGTGCTGGGCGAGGACGCGGAGACCGTGTGGACGACGTGGTGGTGGCGGCCTGTGGAGGCCCACGAGGCGGACGGTACGGGCGAGTCCGGCCGGGCGGGCGAAACCGACGGAGCCGGCGGGGCAGACGGAGCCGGCGGGACGGGCCGAGCTGACGGAGCGGTCGGGGCGGGAGGCGGCCATGCCCGGTGACATCGCCGTCCTCGGGGCGGGCATGCACGCCTGGGGCAAGTGGGGCCGCAGTTTCGTCGAGTACGGGACGGTGGCGGCGCGGGCGGCCCTGGCCGACGCGGGCCTGGAATGGGCCGATGTGCAGTCGGTGGTCGGTGCGGACACCGTGCGCGGCGGCTATCCGGGGTACGTGGCGGGCGCGACGTTCGCGCGGGCGCTGGGCTGGCAGGGCGCGCGGGTGTCGAGCGTCTACGCGGCCTGTGCCTCCGGGGCGCAGGCCGTCGCCGCCGCGCGGGCGCAGATTCTCGCGGGCCTGGCGGACGTGGTGCTGGTGGTGGGCGCGGACGCGGCCCCGAAAGGCTTCTTCGCCCCGGCGGGCGGCGACCGGCCCGACGATCCTGACTGGCTGCGCTTCCGGCTGCTGGGCGCGACCAACCCCGCCTACTTCGGGCTGTACGCCCGGCGCCGGATGGCCCTGTACGAGGACACGGCCGACGACTTCGCGCAGGTGAAGGTGAAGAACGCGGCGGCGGGCGCGCTCAATCCGTACGCGCGGTACCGCAAGCCGGTGACGGCGGCGGAGGTCGCCGCGTCGCCGGTGGTCGCCGACCCGCTGCGGCTGCTGGACATCTGCGCCACGTCGGACGGCGCCGCGGCGCTGGTCCTGTGCGGGCTGGACTACGCACGGCGGCGGGGCGTGCCGGACCCCGTCCGCATCCGGGCCGTCTCCACGGCGACGCCTCACCATCCCCGTACGGAGCTGGACCTGCCGGACATCGCGACCGACTCGGCGGCGCCCGTCCGGGACGTCCCGGAACCGGAACGGCCGGCCGCTTTCCGGCCGTCCCTCGCCGAGGCCGCCTACGAGGAGGCGGGGCTCGGGCCGGACGACCTGTCGCTGGCGGAGGTGTACGACCTGTCCACCGCGCTGGAGCTCCAGTGGTACGAGGATCTCGGCCTGTGTGCCGAGGGCGGGGGCGCGAAGCTGCTGCGGGACGGGGCGACGGCGCTCGGCGGGCGGCTGCCGGTGAATCCCGGTGGCGGTCTGGCGTCGCTCGGGGAGGCGGTGCCCGCGCAGGCTATCGCGCAGGTCTGCGAGCTGACCTGGCAGTTGCGCGGGTGGGCCGGGGCGCGGCAGGTACCGGGCGCACGGGCCGGGATCGCGGTGAACCAGGGATTGTTCGGGCACGGTTCGGCGGTGGTCGTGGTGCGGTGACGCTTCGGGGAGGGGAGCCGGGGAAGCACGGGCCGCCCGGGGTCCGTGCGACCGTGTGGGACCCGCCAGGCCCGCGACACCTGCGAGCTCCGTGCGGTCCGCGAGGCCCACGAGATCCGCGAGGCTCGCGCGGGCACCCGTTCGAGTGCGCCGGAAGGATGCGTGAACAGTGCGTGAATCACGCACCGTTCGCGTTCCCGATGGGCATTCTGCTGCCGTGCCTGCCTGGACGGACCAGCTCCGATTCGCCTTCCAGCCCGTCGTGAACCTGTCGACCGGTTCGGTCGCCGCCCTGGAGATACTCGCCCGGCCCGAACGCGGCGACGTGCTGACGGCGGCGCGGCGCTCCGCCGGCCTGGACGCCGAGCTGGCCGGGCTCGCCGTACGGTCCGCCGCGCGGCAGGAGACCCTGCTGCCGCTGCACGTCAACGTGTTCGCGGCGACCCTCGCCGAGCTGCCGGGGCTGACCGCGCTGCGCAAGGCCGTGCACGACGTGGGCCGCCGGCCGTGGGAGATCACCATCGATGTCGGCGGGCCGTTCACGCACGTACCGCGGCGGGCGCTGCTGGAGGGGGTGGCGGGGCTGCGGCAGGACGGGTACCGCGTCGGCGCCGACGGGGTCGGCGACGGTGACCTGCCGCTGCGGCTGCTCGGCGATCTCGCCCCCGACCTGGTGAAGCTGGACGCGTCGCTCTGCGCGGAGCTGGACGGTGACCGGGGCGGGCGGGCCGCCGTGGCCGCGATGCGGCAACTGTGCGAGGTGCTGGGCAGCGTGCTGGCGGTGGAGGGGGTGGAGACGGAGCGGCAGTACGCGGCGGTGCGCGCGGCGGGCGCGCAGCTCGCTCAGGGGTTCCTGTTCGCGCCGCCCGCGCGGCGTCCGGCGGCCGATGTGTATGTGCCGGAGCTGCGCGACGGGTACGGGCCGGTGGCCAGCGGGTACGCCGGGGGCGCCGCGTCCGGGGCGGCCCCGCCGCCGGCCGGGCCGCCGGTGACACAGTTCCTGCAGCCCGCCGCGCTGCTGCCGATGTCCGCCTCGGCGGGCGCGGTGCGCAGTCATCTGACGGGTTTCCCGGGGGTCTCGGGCGTACTGCTGGTGGACCCCGACGGCGTACCCGTACGGGCCATCGACCGGGACCGCTTCCTGCTGTCGCTGTCCGGCCGCTACGGGCACGCGCTGTACGCCGACCGCCCGGCGCTGCGGCTGGCCGACCGGCCGCGGACGGTCGGCGCCGACGCCACCGCCTGGGAGGTGCTGGACGTGGCGGCGGACGGCGACCGCGACCGGGCCGGGGACGACGTGGCGGTGGTGGACGAGCAGGGCCGCTGCATGGGCGTGGTGCATCTGGCCGACATCCTGCGGGCGCTCGCGGAGAGCCGGGTGGAGGAGGCGGCGCGGCTCAATCCGCTGACCCGGCTGCCCGGTTCGGACGCGGTGAACGCGGAGGTGGACCGGCGGATCGCGGACGGCCGGGCGTTCGCGCTGAGCTGGCTGGACGTGGACCGGTTCAAGCAGGTCAACGACGGGGCCGGGTTCGCGGCGGGGGACGCGCTGATCCGGGCCGTGGGGCAGGCGCTGGCCCGTACGGCGGCAAAGCTGCCCTCGGCCCGGGTGGGGCACATCGGCGGGGACGACTTCCTGGTGCTGGCCGCGCCGGACGACCTGGAACCGTTCGCGGCGGCCGTGGTGGACGTACCGTGGTCGGCGGGCGGGCTGCCGGTGACGCTGTCGCTGGCGACGGTGGTGTGCGCGCCCGGCAGTGTGACCGGTCATGCGCAGGCCGCGGCGGCGCTGGCGCCGCTGAAGAAGGCCGCGAAGTCCCTGAGCGGAGTCGGCAGTTGGGTGCTGGGGTGGCCCGGTGCGCAGGGGCACGAGGTGCGCCGGGGCCGCCGGCGCGGGGACGGGACGCCGCCCCACCCGGTCCCTTGACGCCCCGTCACCTGCGGTGAACACTTCCGGGTGTCCGTCGGCACCGCCACAGCCGGGTGACCCGGCCGCGTGGCAGCGACAGGCGCTGCCCGACTCCCCAGGGGCGGTTCCGGCGCACCGGCACGCTCGACGCGGACGCCGCGCGGGGCGCGGCGGCCCAGCGCCCGCCACCCTCCCCGTGGCCCGGGAAGTACGCACCCTGCACGGAGGACCGGGGCCACGGCCCCGGGCCAGGGACAAGGAGCCGCCATGTATGCCAACGGGGACATTTTCGTCGGTGAGGTCATCGGCACCGCCTTACTGATCCTCTTCGGTGCCGGCGTGTGCGCCGCCGTCACCCTGCACCGCTCCAAGGCGAAGGGCGCGGGCTGGGTCGCCATCGCGTTCGGCTGGGGTCTCGGCGTGCTCGCCGGGGCCTACACCGCCGCTCCGCTGTCCGGCGGGCACCTGAATCCGGCGGTGACGCTGGGGTCAGCGGTCGCGGACGGTACGCCGTGGTCGAAGGTGCCGTTGTACGTCGCCGCCCAACTGGTGGGGGCGCTGCTCGGCGCCGTACTGGCCTGGGCGCTGTACTCCGCGCAGTTCGCGGCCAACCGGGAGGCGGACAAGGCGCAGCCGACGCTGGGGATCTTCTCCACCGCCCCCGAGGTCCGCAATCCGGCCGCCAACCTCGTCACCGAGATCATCGCGACCGTGGCGCTGGTGCTGCCGCTGCTGTTCTTCGGCAAGAACGAGGGCATCGGCATCGGGCAGGTGCCCGGTGCGGACGCCGGTGTCTACGGGTCCGGGATCAACGTCCTGCTCGTCGCCCTGCTGGTGGTGGGCATCGGCCTGTCCCTCGGCGGACCCACCGGCTACGCCATCAACCCGGCCCGTGACCTGGGGCCGCGGATCGCCCACGCACTGCTTCCCATCCCCAACAAGGGCACCTCGGACTGGTCCTACGCCTGGATTCCGGTGGCCGGCCCGCTGATCGGGGCGGTGCTCTCCGGCCTGGTGTTCACCGCGGTCTTCTGAACCGTCCGCACACGGCACGGCGCCCGGCCCGACCCGCTACGAGGAATCAGGAGACGTCATGACGGACGGCATCACGGACAGGTACGTCGCCGCGATCGACCAGGGCACCACGTCCAGCCGCTGCATCATCTTCAACCAGGACGGCGCGACCGTCGCCGTGGACCAGCGCGAGCACCGGCAGATCTTCCCCAAGCCGGGCTGGGTGGAGCACGACGCCGAGGAGATCTGGGCCAAGGTGCAGGCAGTGGTGGCGGGCGCGCTCGCCAAGGCGGGGCTGCGCGCCGACCAGCTCGCCGCGCTGGGCATCACCAACCAGCGCGAGACCACGGTGCTGTGGGACCGCTCCACGGGCAAGCCGGTGCACAACGCGGTCGTGTGGCAGGACACCCGTACGGCGGGGCTCTGCCACGAGCTGGGCGGCTCGGACGGCCAGGACCGCTTCCGCGAGGCCACCGGACTGCCGCTGGCCAGTTACTTCTCCGGGCCCAAGGTGACCTGGCTGCTGGACAACGTGCCGGGGCTGCGGGCGCGGGCCGAGGCCGGGGAGATCGCCTTCGGGACGGTCGACTCGTGGCTGATCTGGAAGCTGACGGGCGGCACGGACGGCGGGGTGCACGTCACGGACGTCACCAACGCCGGGCGCACGATGCTGATGAACCTGCACACGCTCCAGTGGGACACCTCGGTGCTGTCCGCGATGCGGGTGCCGGAGGCGGTGCTGCCGGAGATCCGGTCCTCGGCGGAGGTGTACGGGACGGCGGTGGGCCAGTTGCGGGGCGTGCCGGTGGCGGCGGCGCTGGGCGACCAGCAGGCGGCGGTGTTCGGGCAGACCTGCTACCGGGTCGGCGAGGCCAAGAACACGTACGGCACGGGCTCGTTCCTGCTGCTGAACACCGGGCAGCGGCCGGTGCCCTCCAAGAGCGGGCTCCTGACGACGCCGGGGTACCAGCTCGGCGGTGAGGCGCCGGTCTACTGCCTGGAGGGCTCGATCGCGGTCACCGGTGCGCTGGTGCAGTGGTTCCGGGACCAGTTGGGGATCATCGACTCGGCCGCCGAGATCGAGGACCTGGCGGCGCGGGTGCCGGACAACGGCGGGGCGTACATCGTCCCGGCGTTCTCCGGGCTGTTCGCGCCGTACTGGCGGTCGGACGCGCGCGGTGTGATCACGGGACTGACGGGTTACGTCACCAAGGCGCACCTGGCGCGTGCGGTGCTGGAGGCCACCAGTTGGCAGACGCGCGAGGTGGTGGACGCCATGTACCAGGACTCCGGCGTGCAGATCACCGCGCTGAAGGTGGACGGCGGCATGACCGCCAACAACCTGCTGATGCAGCACCAGGCGGACGTGCTGGGCGTACCGGTGATCCGGCCGGTGGTCGCGGAGACGACCTGCCTGGGCGCGGCGTACGCGGCCGGGCTGGCGACGGGGGTGTGGCAGGACCTGGACGAGCTGGCGGCGCACTGGAAGCGGGACACCGAGTGGACGCCGCGGATGGACGGGCCGACGCGGGAGCGTGAGTACGGCAACTGGCGCCGGGCGGTGGAGCGGAGCTTCGGGTGGCACGAGGCGGGTGCGGAGGGCGTGTAGCGGTCCTGCTCCCGCCGGACCGGTTCGCCGTTCCACCGGAAGAGGCGCGGCGAAGGAGCCCCGGAGGCGGTGCGCGACCTGCCTCGTCGGCCCGGAGCGGGCCGACGAGGCAGGCGCGCGGTGTCCGGGGGACATCACCAGGGGGTGTGATGAGCGCGGATTCCATCACCGCGGTATGTGCTGTCGTCATTGCTGTGGCGTCGCTGATCGTGACCGTCTACCAGACGCATGCGATGCGCCGGCACAACCGTCACTCGGTACGCCCGGTGCTCCAACTGCGCCACAGTTGGTACGAAGGGCGGACAGCGGGCATCCGGCTCGTCAATTCCGGGCTCGGCCCGGCCGTCGTCGTCGACAGCACGCTGACCGTCGACGGCACGGTGATCGGAGCCTGGGACAAGCCCAACGCGGACCGGGTCCGCGAGCACCTGTCGGTGCGCCCGCACGCGGTGACGTTCGACCACGGGCAGGTCATCGCCACCGACTCCGACCAGTACCTGTTGAGTGTCGCCGGCTTCGACCGGAACGAGCACGCCGAAGTCGAGGACTTGATCACCCGGCGGCTCACGCTCACGATTCGGTACGAATCCCTGTACGGCGGTGAGAACTACACCACCGTTCTCCGCTCCCCCCGTTGAGCGCGAGCCCCTGGAGAATCCGGCTCTCAGCAGGCACTGGCGCCGCGCAGCCACGGAGGAGCACGGCCCGTGCCCCGGACGGTGGGGCACGGCCCGTGCTCGCGGGGGGGACGGCTCCGCTACGGGAGGGCCGGCTCGCGCCGCCGGGCGCTGACGTGCATCGCGTGTTCCACGACCGCGATCAGTACGTCCTTGGCGGAGTCCTTCTCGCGGGCGTCGCAGAGCATCACCGGTACCTCGGGATCCAGGTCCAGTGCGTCGCGAACCGTTTCCGCGGGGTAGCGTTCCGCGCCGTCGAAGCAGTTGACGGCCACCATGAACGGGATGCCGCGGCGCTCGAAGTAGTCGATGGCGGCGAAGGAGTCCTCCAGGCGCCGGGTGTCGGCCAGCACGACCGAGCCGAGCGCGCCGCGGGCCAGCTCGTCCCACAGGAACCAGAAGCGGTCCTGGCCGGGTGTGCCGAAGAGGTAGAGCACCAGGTCCTCGCGGAGCGTGATGCGCCCGAAGTCCATGGCGACGGTGGTGGTCCTCTTGCCCTCCACCCCGGCGAGGTCGTCGACCGGCCGGCCCGCCTCGGTCAGCCGTTCCTCGGTGCGCAGCGGCTTGATCTCGCTGACCGCGCCCACCAGGGTCGTCTTGCCCACCCCGAAGCCGCCCGCCACCAGGATCTTGAGGGTGACGGGGTCGGGGGCGTCCGGCTTGCGGCGTCGTTCAGAGCGCCCGAAGACCATGGCCGTCTTCTCCCGGTTCGCCGCTGGTGCTGTTCTCTCGCATTCCTCGGTCCTCGCAGTTCGTGGGGGTGCGGCCCGGCGGGGCGGTGCGCCGGCGGGGTGTCACCGCCGTACGGCCCCGCGCGCCGGTCACAGCGCCCGGAGCCCGTCGATCACCTCGCGCAGGATCTGCTCGTCGGGCAGTTCCGCCGGGGGCACGGGGCGGCTCACATGGACCAGCTCCGCGTCCAGCAGGTCACCGATCAGGACCCGTACGACGCCGAGCGGCAGGTCCAGTTCGGCGGCCAGTTCCGCGACGGACAGCGGCGCGTCGCGGCACAGGCCGACGATGTCCACGTGCTCCGGCGACAGGGTCTGGTCGTCGAGCGGTTCGCCGTGCCGGTCCTCGGCGATCACCAGGGCGATCAGGTCGAGTCGCGGTTCGGCCTCGGTGCTGGTCCGGCCACGGGTCATCGCGTAGGGGCGCACCACGGGGCCCGCCTCGTCGTCGTACCAACTGGCGTCCCCCTGGCCGGGCCTGGTCGGGCCGTCTGTGGTCATGGCGTCACCGTGCCGTCATCCTCCGGTCAGCCGCCGGCGGGCTGCCCGGCCCTGGGCGCGGTGCCCAGGTGGGCGCCCACCCGCTTGACGAGCAGCGTCATCTCGTACGCGACCAGTCCCACGTCGGAGTCGGCGTCGGCCAAGACGGCGAGGCAGCTACCGTCACCCGCGGCGCTGACGAAGAGAAACGCTTCGTCCAGCTCGACCAGGGTCTGCCGGACCCGGCCCGCCTCGAAGTGCCGGCCGACGCCCTTGGCGAGGCTGTGGAAGCCGGAGGCGACCGCCGCGAGGTGCTCGCTGTCCTCCCGTGTGAGGTCGGCGGACGCGCCGGTGGCCAGTCCGTCGCTGGAGAGGATGAGTGCCTTGCGGATGCTGCCCACCCGGTCGACGAGCTCGTCGAGGAGCCAGCTCAGCTCGCCCGACCCCTGCGGGCCCTTCGACTCGGCACTGGCCGCTGCTGCCTTCGGTGCGGTCATCGACCGTCCCCTCCCGATGTGGTTCCTGGTGCTGTGTCCGGGCTGCGGTCCCGCCCGTCGTCCTCGCCGTTGTCCCGGCGGCCGCGCTGCCAGCCGCGCTGGAGCGAGGCCATCCGGGCGCGGACCTCTTCGGCGTCGCGGTCGTCCGCGGCGCCAACGGGTGCGCCGTCCGGCTCGTCCTGTGCGGCGGGCTCCGCCTTGAGCTGAGGGGCGAGGCTGGCCTGCCGTACGCGGCGGGGCAGCCCTCCTGCCGTCGTGGCGGGCCGGCCGGACGGGGCAGGGCCCGTGTCCGTCGTCGTACCGGTGTCCATGTCCGCATCCGTGTCGCCGTCGGTTTCCGCGTCGGAGCGTACGTCGGCGCGGGCCGCTCCGTCGACCGGCCTGCCGTGGTCGGAGACCAGGACGGGCGGCCGGTGGCGGCGCGGCAGCGGCGCGGGGCCGTCGCCGGCCGGTGCCTGGTCGCGGGTCTGCCGGTGCTGCTCGGTGCCGCCGGCGGGCCGTACGGGGGCGACGGACGGGGTGCTGCCGTCGCGGCGGGTCCGTGCGCGGTGCAGGGTGCCCGGCTCCCGCTCGGTGCCGCGCGCGGCCTCCCGCGGGGCGCGGTGTGCGGCCCGGCCGCGGAAGAGGCTTCCCTCGTCGTCCGTTTCCGCCCGTTGGGCGAGTTCCGCGCGGGTCAGCGGGGGCTCCAGTTCGACCGGCCCGTCGATGACGTCCGGGGTGCGGTCCCGCTGCTCGGGCAGCGGTACGGGCACCTGGGCCAGGGCGGCCAGCTTGCCGCCGGGAGCTGCCTGCTCCCCCGTCCGCGGCCCCTCGATCCGCCGGCTGCCGGTGTCGTCGTCGCGGCCGGTGTCCTCGGTGAGGAGCGCGGCGGGCAGGAAGACGACGGCGGTGGTGCCGCCGTACGGGGACGGCTGGAGCGAGACCCGGACGCCCTGGCGCTGGGCGAGGCGGCTGACCACGAACAGGCCGAGCCGGTCGGTGTCGGACAGCTCGAACTCGGGGGTCTCGGCGAGCCGCAGGTTGGCGTCGAGGAGGACGTCGGGGGCCATGCCCAGGCCCCGGTCGTGGATCTCCAGGGTGAAGCCGTTGGAGACCCGCTCACCGACCACCTGCACCGCGGTGTGCGGGGGCGAGAAGACGGTGGCGTTCTCCAGGAGTTCGGCGATCAGGTGGGTGAGGTCGGAGACCGCGGGGCCCTGGACGGCCAGCCGCGGCAGCCGGCGCACCTCGATGCGTTCGTAGTCCTCGACCTCGGCGACCGCGGCGCGCACCACGTCCATCAACTGGATGGGCTTGCGCCACTGCCGGGAGGGGGCCGCGCCGGAGAGGATCACCAGGCCCTCGGCGTGCCGGCGCATGCGGGTGGTGAGGTGGTCCAGACGGAAGAGGTCGGCGAGTTCGTCGGCGTTCTCGGTGCGCCGTTCCATCGCGTCCAGGAGGGTCAGCTGGCGGTGCAGCAGGACCTGGCTGCGGCGGGCGAGGTTGACGAAGACCTCGGAGACTCCGCGGCGCATGTCGGCCTGTTTGACGGCGGCTTCGACGGCGGCCCGCTGGAGGGTGTTCAGCGCCTGCCCGACCTGCTCGGTCTCGCTCTGGCCGAAGTCCAGGCGGGGCGCCTCGGTCTCCACGTCGACCTGCTCGCCCGCGGCCAGCCGCCGCATGACGCTGGGCAGCCGGACGCCGGAGGCCTCGTGGGCGTCCTTGCGCAGCCGGATCAGGTCCCTGACGTGCTTGCTGCCGATGCGGACGGAGACGATGACCGAGACCAGCAGGGCGACGAAGCCGAGGACGCCCGCGACGCCGGCCTTGAGGAGGACGGCCATGGCGACCGGCTCGACGCGTTCCTTGTAGCGGTCGCCGGCTTCCCGGCCCATCCGCTGGAGGTCGCCGAGGATCTTCCCGGCGGCGGCGTTCCAGCGTTCGGCGTTGACGGCGCGGGGGGCCGCCGCGGGGCCGCCCTCGATGATGCGGTCCTCGAAGGCGGTCAGTTCGCGGGCGGGTGCGGAGCGCCAGTAGTCGGTGAAGACGGCGCGGTCGTCGCCCGGCAGTACGGGCAGGCTGGTCGCGTACAGGACGCGGCGCTCGGCGACGCGGTCGGCGAAGTCGCGCAGGTCGCGCTTGGTCATGGTGCCGGAGACGATCGCCGCGGACATCAGCGCGTCCTCGCGGGAGACGGCCTCGCGGGCGCGGGTGACGTTGACCAGGGCGCGGCCCTGCTTGTCCATCTCGACGTTCTCCAGCGCGTGCAGCGCCGCGAGGAACTCGTAGTTGGGGTCGACGAGGTCGTTGTACGCCTCGAAGGCCGCGTCGCGGGAGATGGTGTTGTCCTCGACCTGGGTGCGCAGCGAGGTCAGCCGGCCGAGGCTCTTGAGGATGTCCTCCATGCGTTCGCCGGCGACGCCGTTGAGGTCGTCGCGCACGGCGGGGTCGGCGGCGTTGTCGCGCAGCTTGTTGACGATCTTGTCGGTCTCGCGGGTGCGGTCACGCAGCTCGGCCAGGGAATCGGCGCCGCGCCGGTCGGCCAGGAAGAGCAGGCTCTGCCGCCGTTCCTGCTGGAGCGCCTGGACGGCGTCCTCGGCGGGATAGCCGAGTTTGGCGACGACGTTGCCGACGCCGAGCAGCTGGTTGGCCTCGCGACCGGTGATGTACGTGGCGAACGCCCACATGGCCGTGAGGGACACCAGTGGCACCAGCAGCAGCGCTGCGATCTTCCGAGTGATCGTCTTCCCTCGAAAGCGCATGGCCTCCCCTACGTCGACCCCGGCGCACGGGGGTGGTGTTCCGTCAACAAACGGCGCGAGCCTACTACTGACGAGGGACCTGACCGAAGTCACGCGCGCGCATCGGACCCGCAGGTCAGGGGCGGATCATCCGCAGTTGTCGGCTGATTGCCGGACAACCCGCCCACCCATGTGGCCTCGAACACCCCTTCCGCGCCCGCCTGTGTGCCGAAGCGGCTGGCCGAAAATCACATCCGCCGGGAACCCGTCGGCCGTCCCGTTCGTGACCATGGTGGGCGGTGGTGTGTCCGGGCAGGGACATGCGACGGGGTGAAGCCGGGCAGGGACCCGGGTGGCGGGGCAGGCGGGTCCACGCGGGTACGGGGAGAGTGATGCCGGAGATGGTTCACGACGACGGTGGCATCGGCCTGAGCGGCGGCAGGCGCGCCTTGTGGCAGGAGGAGCCGGCGGCCAGGCCGCGGATGGCCGATCCGGTGCGGACGGCCGCGGTGCGCGCCGTCATCATCGCGGCGCTGACCCTCGTCCAGGCCATGGTGGCGTTCTTCTGCACGATGGCGGGTGCCTGGTTCGCGTTTCCCGCGGTGCTCAGTACGGTCGCGAGCACGGTGGTCGCGACCTGGGCGGTGCTGGACGTCTGGGTGACGCGCCAGGTCTGGGTGCAGCGCAACGGGGTGCGCTCGCAGCCGAGCAGTACGGCCAGGCGCCTGCGCCGGGAGCGGCGGCAGGCGCGGCGGGAGGCCCGCAAGGCGCGGCGGCGTCCGCCACGAGTCGGCGGCGCAGCCGCATGACCGGCCGGGGGCGGCCGATGGCGAGGACCGCGGTGATCCGTCCGTCGCGTTCGTGGACGGCCAGGAAGCTGCGTCGCCGGGGTCGCCCTCGACGGCGCGTACGGCGTCCTGCGGCCCGCGCCGGCCGGCCAGTTGGATGCGTGTTCCGTACCGGCCCGACCAGAAGCAGGGCAGTGCGGTGTGCCGTGCGACGGCGGTGCCGGCGAGCAGGTTGCGCACGGCCGTGCCGGGCTGCTCGGTGGCGCTGGTCCGGTGTTCGGTGCGCACCCCCGCACAGCGGGCCACGTCACCCGCGACGACGACCTGCGGCACGGACGTCACACCGCCCGCATCGCACACCACCCCGTCGCCCAGGCGCAGTCCGGAGCCGGTCAGCGGCCTGCGACGGGGCGCACCCCGACCCCGACGATCACGAGGTCCGCGTCCAGCAGTCGCCCGCCGGCGAGCTCCACCGCCCGCACCCGGCCCGCCCCGTCGTCGCTCAGCCCTTTGAAGCCCGTGCCGCACAGCAGCCGCACCCCGTGATCCGCGTACAGTTCCGCGCAGGCCCTCGCCAGGTCCGGCCGGGCTGAGGCGCCAGCGGCAGCGGCGCGGCCTCCACGACCGTCACCGGAAGCCCGAGTGCGGCACAGGAGGAGGCGGCCTCGGCGCCGATGAAGCCGCCGCCGATGACGACCACACGCGGTGTTCCGTCGTGGAGGGCGGTCCGTGGCGCGCGGGCGTCGTCGTAAGTGCGCAGGACGTGCACTCCGGTCAGGGCACTTCTGACGGATCTCCGCGGCATCGCGACTCCCCCGGCTACCGCTGGGGGGTACGCCCAGGCACGCGCCCTCGGCGCACGGCGCACAGGGACGGGTGGCTCCGGTGGTGATGACGACGCCGTCGGTGCGCAGGGGGCGGGCCGTGCGGCCGTCGTCGAGGGTCACCGTGCGTCCTACAGTGTCCAGCGCGGGGCCCGATGCCGAGGTGCCGTTCGGCGGCCAGCCTGTCCGCCTCTTCCCGGTCGGGCAACCTGGGGCCCGCCAACTCCATGGACAACGGCGCGCGTTGGTTGAGGAACGCCTTGGACAGCGGCGGCCGGCCGTACGGGCGGTGGTGTTCGGCGCCGACGGTCACCGGCCGCCCGTCGAACCCTTCGGCGCGCAGGGCCCGCGCCGCGTACAGTCCTGCCAGTGAGGCGCCGACGACGGTGACGGTCCTCATGCGTAGGCGTCTTCCCGTACGGTCGACTCCCGGGCGGTGGGCCGGACATGGATCATGCCGTCCGCCTCGGTGACCTCGTGCGTACGGACGGGGCGGCGGGCCGGGAGGCAGCTCGGCATTCCGGTACGCAGGTCGAACAGCGCGGCGTGCAGCGGGCATTCGACCTGGCAGCCCTCCACCCAGCCTTCGGAGAGCGAGGCGTCCTGGTGGCTGCACCGGTCGTCGAGGGCGTAGAGCGCGCCTTCGCTGCGGAAGACGGCGATGGCGGGTGTGGTGGCGTCGATCTCGATCCGTACGGCCCCGCCTTCGGGCAGGTCCTCGGTGCGGCAGACGGGAATCATCTGGCCCCCTCAGCGCTGATCGGTATCATGGCGTTCTGCATAACGCATCGCGTAGCGCATCGCGCAACAGAATCCAGTCCGGTGGGTGTGCCGTCAAGGGGCTGCCGACGCTTCTTGGCCGGGCCCCTTTCGACGTGCCCCGCCGGGGCCGACGGGTGGTGACGTCAGACCCCATGGCGAAGACGACCGATGCGGCCGGAGACCGGTCCGAGGAGAAGCGGAGCGCGGCCGGTTCCGTCCAGTCCGTGGACCGCGCGGTGAGTGTGCTGGAGATCCTGGCCCGGCTCGGCGAGGCCGGGGTCACCGAGATCGCCGAGGAGCTGGGGGTGCACAAGTCCACCGCCTTCCGCATCCTGGGCGTCCTGGAGCACCGCGGGCTCGTGGAGCAGGAGCACGAGCGCGGCAAGTACTACCTGGGCGCAGGGGTGTTGCGGCTGGCCGGGGCCGCCGCCATCCGGCTGGACATCTCGCAGGAGGGCCAGCCGGTGTGCCGGGCGCTCGCCGACGAGACCGGGGAGACCGCCAACATCGCCGTGCTGGACGGGGACGCGGCGGTCAACATCATGCAGGCGCGCGGCGCCGCGGCGGTCACCGCGTACAACTGGCTGGGCCGGCGCACGCCGTTGCACGCGACCGCGAGCGGCAAGGTGCTGCTGGCGCACCTGCCCCGGGAGCGGCGCGAGCGCCTGCTGGAACGCAAGCTGGCCCGGTTCACGGCCAACACCCTCACCGCGGCCGGCGAGTTCCGGCGGCAGCTCACCGCCGCGGCCGCGCAGGGGTACGCCTGCTCCTGCGAGGAGCTGGAGATCGGACTGAACGCGGTGGCGGCGCCGGTGCGGGCCCACGACGGTGCCGTGATCGGCGCGATCGGCGTCTCGGGACCGGCGTACCGGATGGCGGAGCCGCTGCTCGCGGAGCTGGCCGGGCAGGCGGTGAAGGCAGCCGCCGAACTGTCCCGGCGGATGGGTTTCGCGGGCTGACGGACGGCCACC
This sequence comes from Streptomyces sp. NPDC045470, assembly GCF_040646595.1. NCBI lineage: Bacteria > Bacillati > Actinomycetota > Actinomycetes > Kitasatosporales > Streptomycetaceae > Streptomyces > Streptomyces sp. NPDC045470. Next base: position 225,674 of record NZ_JBEZAN010000012.1, on the reverse strand, counting down.
CGGTCACCCCTTGACGGATCGCTCACGGACTTCCAGCATGTCTCTCATGGCGCAACATTGCGCGTCATGAGCAACGCAAGGGAGTCCACCGGGCGTTCCTTCGTCTCCGCGGTTCCCTGCGCCTCCTCCGGTTCCCCCGATACCCGTGCGTCCGCCGCGTCCCGTGGACCCCGTACGCCCCAGCAACCCCATAACGGCATCCGTGCCGGCTCCACGCACCCGCTCCTGCCCCGCAGGCGCTGTTTAGGAGTGATCATGCCGCACGAAGCCCGCGCCGTCGTCGCCGTCAAGAAGGGCGCCCCCGTCGAGGTGCTGCCGATCCTCGTCCCCGATCCCGGGCCGGGCGAAGTCCTCGTCACCGTGCAGGCGTGCGGGGTGTGCCACACCGACCTGAACCACCGCGAGGGCGCGGTCGGCGACGCCTTCCCCTACCTGCTCGGCCACGAGGCCGCCGGTGTCGTCGAGGCCATCGGCCCGGACGTCACCGGGCTGGCGCCGGGCGACTACGTGGTGCTCGCCTGGCGCGCCCCCTGCGGGCGGTGCCGGTCCTGCCGCCGCGGCCGCCCCTGGTACTGCTTCGACTCCCGTCACGCGGACCGGCCCATGACCCTGCTGGACGGCACCCCGCTGACCGCGGCCCTGGGCATCGGTGCCTTCGCCGAGAAGACGCTGGTCGCCGCCGGGCAGGCGGTGCGCGCCGACCCGGCGGCCCGCCCCGAGGCGGCCGGGCTGATCGGCTGCGGGGTGATGGCCGGGTACGGGGCCGCGGTGCACACCGGGGGTGTGGGCAACGGCGACACGGTGGCGGTGATCGGTTGCGGCGGCGTGGGCAACGCCGCCATCGCCGGGGCCTCGCGGGCCGGTGCGCGCCGGGTCATCGCCGTGGACATCGACGACGGCAAGCTGGACGCCGCCGAGCGCTTCGGCGCCACCGACACCGTCAACTCCCGCGGCACCGACCCCGTCGAGGCGGTGCGGGCCCTGACCGGCGGACACGGCGCCGATGTCGTGATCGACGCGGTGGGCCGCCCCGAAACGTTCCGGCAGGGCTTCTACATGCGGGATCTCGCCGGCACGCTGGTGCAGGTCGGTGTCCCGGAGCCGGACACGCGCATCGAGCTGCCGCTGCTGGACGTGTTCGCGCGCGGCGGCTCCCTGAAGTCGTCCTGGTACGGCGACTGTCTGCCCAGCCGGGACTTCCCGGTCCTGATCGACCTGCATCTGAGCGGCAAGCTGGACCTGGAGGCGTTCGTCTCGGAGACGGTCGGCCTCGCGGACGTGGAGGCGGCCTTCGCGCGGATGCGGCGCGGTGAGGTGCTGCGTTCGGTGGTGGTCCTGTGAACGCCCGGCCCGGTACGGGCGGCGGTCCGGCCCCGGTCCGCATCGTGGTGATCGGCGCGGGCATCGTGGGCTGCTCCCTGGCCGACGAGCTGACGGCACGCGGCGCGCGCGATGTCACCGTGCTGGAGCAGGGCCCGCTGCACGCGCCCGGCGGCTCCACCTCGCACGCGCCCGGACTCGTCTTCCGTACCAACGTCTCCAAGACGCTGAGCGACTTCGCCAAGTACACCGTCGAGAAGTTCTCCGCCCTGACCGAGGACGGGCGGCCGTGCTTCGACGCCGTCGGCGGACTGGAGATCGCCACCACCGAGGAGCAGTGGGCCGAACTGCACCGCAAGGCCGGGCTCGCCGCCTCCTGGGGCATCGAGGGGGAGATCGTCGACGCCCGTCGGTGTGCCCGGCTGTGGCCGCTGCTGGACGCCGCGAAGGTGCTGGGCGGCTTCCACACGCCCGGTGACGGGCTGGCCAGGGCCCTGCCCGCCGCCCGCGCGCAGACCGCACGGGCGCGGGCCCGGGGCGCCCGCTTCCTGGAGCGGCACACCGTCACGGGCATCGAGCAGGACGCGGGCCGGGTCACGGCCGTCGTCACCGACCGGGGCACTTTCCCCGCGGACGTCGTGGTGTCGGCGGCGGGCTTCTGGGGGCCGGTGATCGGGGCCATGGCGGGCGTGTCCGTACCGCTGCTGCCGCTGGCGCACCAGTACGTGAAGACGTCGGCGTTCGCCGGACCGGACGGCCGGCGGCCGATCCTGCGTTTCCAGGAACGGGACCTGTACTTCCGCGAGCACGTCGAAGCGGGGGCCGAAGGGTCCGGTACGGGCCGGATCGGCATCGGCTCGTACGCGCACCGCCCGATGCCCGTCGACCCGGCCGCCGTGCCCGCCTTCGACGACGCGCCCGTGATGCCCTCCGCGCTCCCCTTCACCGCCGACGACTTCGACCCGAGCTGGGACGACAGCCGCCGGCTGCTGCCCGCCCTGGACGGCACCCGGGTCGAGGAAGGCTTCAACGGCGTCTTCTCCTTCACCCCCGACGGCATGCCGCTGCTCGGCGAGACGCCCGGACTGCGCGGCTTCTGGCTGGCCGAGGCGGTGTGGGTGACGCACGCGGCGGGCGTCGCCAAGGCGGTCGCCGAGTGGCTCACCGAGGGACGCCCCGCCACCGATGTGCACGAGTGCGCGATCTCCCGCTTCGAGGAGGTCCAGCTCTCCCCCGCCTACGTGGCCGAGCGCGGGCGGCAGCAGTTCGCCGAGGTGTACGACGTCATCCACCCGCTCCAGCCGCCGCGCCGCCCGCGCCCGCTGCGCGTCAGCCCCTTCCACGAGCGGCAGCGGGCTCTCGGCGCGTACTTCCTCGAAGGCACCGGCTGGGAGCGCCCGCACTGGTACGAGGCCAACGCCCCGCTGGCCGACGGCATCGCGCTGCCGGAGCGGGACGCCTGGTCCGCCCGCCACTGGTCACCGGTCGCCGCGGCCGAGGCACGCGCCACCCGGGAGCGGGTCGCGCTGTACGACATGACACCGCTCAGGCGTCTGGAGGTCAGCGGGCCGGGCGCGCCGGCCTTCCTCCAGTACCTGACCACCAACCAGCTCGCGAAGAAGCCGGGCTCGGTGACGTACACGCTGCTGCTGGACGACGCGGGCGGCATCCGCAGCGACCTGACCGTGGCCCGCCTGGCGGCCGACCGCTTCCAGATCGGCGTCAACAGCGGCATGGACCTCGACCACCTGTCCCGGCACGCGCCCGCCGGTGTGCAGGTCCGCGACATCACCCCCGGCACCTGCTGCGTCGGTGTCTGGGGCCCGCGCGCCCGGGACCTCGTACAGCCGCTGACCCGCACCGACTTCGGGCACCGCGCGTTCGGCTACTTCAAGGCGAGGCAGGCGTACATCGGCGAGGTGCCGGTGACCGCGCTGCGCCTGTCGTACGTCGGCGAGCTGGGCTGGGAGCTCTACACGAGCGCCGACCTGGGGCTGCGCCTGTGGGACACGCTCTGGGCGGCCGGACAGCCGTACGGCGTGATCGCGGCCGGGCGCGGTGCGTTCACCAGCCTCCGCCTGGAGAAGGGGTACCGCGCCTGGGGACAGGACATGACCACCGAGCACGACCCGTACGAGGCGGGCCTGGGCTGGGCCGTCCGGATGGACAAGGGCGACTTCGTGGGGCGCGCGGCGCTGGCGGGGCGGTCGGCCGGCAGCGCGCGGCGCAGGCTGGTGTGCCTGACGCTCGACGATCCGGCGGCGGTCGTCCTGGGCAAGGAGCCGGTGTACGTGGACGGCGCGCCCGCGGGCTACGTGACCAGCGCGGCGTACGGCTGTTCCGTCGGGCGGACGGTGGCGTACGCGTGGCTGCCGTCGCGTGCCGCGGTGCCCGGGACCGCCGTGCACGTCGAGTACTTCGGGGAGAAGGCCGCGGCGACCGTCGCCGCCGAGCCGCTGTTCGATCCCGCGAGGGAACGTGTCCGCAGATAGTCCGCGCAGACCCTGGCCACGGACAGGGCAGCCCGCAGCCCGTCGGGTGTCCCCTGTCCCGCCGAACCGGGAGGTCCGCTTGTCCCCCACCCATGACGTGATCGTGATCGGCCTCGGCGGCATGGGCAGCGCCGCGGCCCACCGCCTGGCAGCGCGCGGCGCCCGCGTGCTGGGGCTGGAGAAGTTCGGCCCGGTGCACCGCCACGGCTCCAGCCACGGCGGTTCGCGCGTCACCCGCCAGTCGTACTTCGAGGACCCGGCGTACGTACCGCTGCTGCTGCGCGCCTACGAGCTGTACGAGGAGCTGGAACGTGCCACCGGGCGGCGGATCGCCACGCTGTGCGGCGGGGTGATGCTCGGCCGGCCGGAGAGCCGTACCGTCGCGGGGTCGCTGCGCTCGGCCCGTACCTGGGACCTGCCGCACGAGATGCTCGACGCGCGGGAGGTCCGCCGCCGCTTCCCGACACTCGCCCCGGCTGCCGACGAGATCGCCCTGTACGAGGCCAGGGCCGGGTTCCTGCGCCCGGAGAACACCGTCGCCGCGCAGCTCCAGCTCGCCACCCAGGGCGGCGCCGACCTCCACTTCCAGGAGCCGGTCACCCGGTGGGAAGCGCTGCCGGGCGGCCGCGGCGTGCGGGTCCACACACCCGAGGACACCTACACCGCCGGGCAACTGGTGATCTGTCCCGGTGCGTGGGCGCCCGCGCTGCTGTCCGACCTGGGGGTGGCGTTCACCGTCGAACGCCAGATCATGCACTGGTTCGAGCCCGCCGGCGGCACCGGCCCGTACGTCCCGGAGCGGCACCCCGTCTACATCTGGGAGGACGCCGGCGGCGTCCAGATCTACGGCTTCCCCGCGATCGACGGACCGGGCGGCGGCGCGAAGGTGGCGTTCTTCCGCCGGGGCGCCGTGTGCACGCCGGAGACCGTCGACCGGACGGTGCACGAGGACGAGGTACGGGCCATGGCCGGGCAGGCGGCCCGGTTGCTGCCGTCCCTGCCCGGCCGCCATCTGACGTCCGTCACCTGCATGTACACCAACACCCCCGACGAGCACTTCGTCCTCGCGCGGCATCCGGCACACCCCGACGCCGTGACCGTGGCCTGCGGCTTCTCCGGGCACGGCTTCAAGTTCGTACCGGTGGTGGGCGAGATCCTCGCCGACCTGGCGCTGACCGGCCGGACCGCGCACCCCGTCGAGCTGTTCGCGCCGGGCCGCCTGCTCGTGGCCACCGCCTCGGCTGCCCTGCCTGCCCCGTCCGCCCCAGGAGGCGTCCGATGACCCTCGCTCCCGAGACCGCCGGGACCACCACGGGCGCCAGCCTCACCAGCACCCTTCCCGGCTCCCTCTACACCGACCCCGCCGTCTTCCGCCAGGAGCAGCAGCACATCTTCGAGTCGCTGTGGTGCTGCGCGGTGCGCGCCGCCGACCTGCCACGGCCGGGTGCCTTCCGTACGGTGCAGGTCGGCCGGGAGAGCGTGCTGATCGTCCGCAACCGGCGCGGCGGCTTCGGCGCCTACCTCAACGTGTGCCGTCACCGGGGCGCCCGGCTGTGCACCGACGAGTCCGGCGAGGTACGGCGCAACCTCCAGTGCCCGTACCACGCCTGGACGTACGACCTGGACGGGCGGCTGGTGGCCGCGCCCAACCTCCGGCAGATGCCGGACGTGGACCGCTCCGAACGCGGGCTGCTGCCGGTCCGGCTGCGCGAGTGGCTGGGCTATGTGTGGGTGTGCCTGGCCGACGACCCGCCGTCGTTCGAGGAGACGGTGACCGGCACGGTCGGCGAACGGCTGGGCGGCACGGAGGCGATCGAGCGGTACGGGATGGCCGGGCTGGACCTCGGGCGGCGCATCACCTACGACGTACGCGCCAACTGGAAGCTGATCGTCGAGAACTTCATGGAGTGCTACCACTGCGCCACCATCCACCCCGAACTGACCGATGTGCTCCCGGAGTTCGCGGAAGGGTACGCAGCGCAGTACTACGTCGGGCACGGCGCGGCGTTCGCGGCGGAGGCCGAGGGGTTCACCGTCGACGGCAGTGGCGGCTTCGCCCGGATCGCGGGCATCGAGGAGAGCCAGGACCGCCGCTACTACGCCATCACCGTCCGCCCGCAGGTCTTCCTCAACCTCGTGCCCGACCACGTCATCGTGCACCGGATGTTCCCGCTGGCCGCGGACCGCACCGTGGTGGAGTGCGACTGGCTGTACGCCCCCGAGGTGGTGGCCTCGGGGGCCGACCTGTCCCGGTCGGTGGAGCTGTTCCACCGGGTCAACGCGCAGGACTTCGCCGCCTGCGAGCGGACCCAGCCCGCGATGGACTCGCGGGCCTACCGGGCCGGCGGGGTGCTCGTTCCCAGCGAGCACCACATCGGCGACTTCCATCGGTGGGTCACTCGGCTGCTGCCGGGGAGTCCTGGGGATCCTGAATCTCCTGAGGGTCCTGAACCTCCTGAGACTTCTGGGGCTGCTGAGACGCCTGAGGCTCCGACTGGCTCCGCGGCTGCTCGTCCTCCGGACGGCGGTACATCCGCGTCGCCGTGATCTGCCCGTGCACCGGCTCCGACCCGGGGTCCTGCTGCGGCAGGCCGGGCCGCAGATGCTCCTCGACGCTGATGTACTTCAGCCCGGCCCGCAGGTCCGCGTCATTGCGCAGCCGGATGACCAGCGGGAACTCGGCGAGTGCCGTGGTGTCGAAGAGGCCGGTGGTGTACAGGAGCTGCACGCCCAGCGCGTCGGCGACGGCACGCTGGAGCTCCAGCAGGTACGTCGCGTTGGCGCGGCCGATGGGGTTGTCCAGGAACAGCGTGCCGGCGTGCCGCTGCTTGTCGCGGCCGCGGTCGTTGCTGCGCAGCGCGGCCATCGTGCAGTACAGGGCGATCGCCGCGGTGAGCAGCTGGCCGCCGGAGAACACGTCGCCCATCTGCCCGACCGGGACGCGCTCGGCGCGCAGCACCGCGTCCGGCTTGAGGATCTCCACCGCCACGCCGCGCGGCTGGAGCGCCGCGCTGACGCCGCGCAGCAGCAGGGACATGCCGTCCCGCCGCAGGTCGCTGTTCTTCTTGACCGCCGAGCGCGTCGCCTCGTCGATCACCTCGCCCAGCCGCTCGGTGAGCGTGGCCTGGTCCGGGTCGTCGAAGCGGATGCGCAGGAACTCCTGACCCGACCACTCCCCCAGCCCCTCGGGGAGCCGGGACAGCCGCTGGGCGGAACGCAGCGTCGTCAGCGACGAGTCGACCAGGCCGCGCAGCCGGTCCACGATGCTGTCGCGGTTGCGTTCGAGCTGGGCCAGTTCGTCGGTGAGCACCCGCAGCCGGGGCGCGAAGGCGTCGGCCCACTTGGCGGCGTGGTCGGGCAGCGCCGCCGCGGGCAGTTCGCGGATCTGCTGCCGGGCGGGCGTGCGGACCTGCTCGTACTTGGTGGAGTTGGCGTGCCGGACGAGGACGTCGCTGGCCTCGCGGACCGCGGACTCGGCCGCCGACAGGTCGGCGGCGCAGCCGCGCAGCGAACGGCGGGACTCGGCGGCGGCCTGCCGCGCGTCCTCCAGGCGGCCCGCGTACGCCTCGGGGCGCTCGCCCTCGTCCTCCTGGGTGTCGCGCAGCAGGTCGCGCAGCATGGCGGCGGTCTCGTCGAAGCCGGCGGCGGCGTCCTCGGCGGCGCGGTGGGCGCGCAGCAGCTCGGTGTGGGTGGCGCGGGCGGTCTCCAGCGCGTCGTCGGCGGTGGTCAGTTCGGCGTTGGCGGTGCGCAGGAGTTCCTTCGCGCGGTCCGCGTCGGCGGGGATCAGGTCCTCGGGCAGCTCGGTGTGGGCCTCGCCGTCGGCCGGGGCGAGCCGTTCGGCCTCGCCGCGCAGCCGGCCGAGCTGCTCGCTGGCGGCGGAGGCGCGCGCCTCCAGCCGGGCGACCAGGGCCTCGGCGCGGGCGGACGCGGCCTGCCGGGACGGGCCGTCGGCGGCGTCGGGGCTTTCCAGGAGCTGTTCGGCGCGGGTGCGGACCTTGTTGGTGAGGCGGTTCAGCTCGGCGAGCGCGGCGCTCTCGTCACCTTCGGCGCGGGCCTGTTCGGCGCGCAGGTCGGCGCCGACGCCCACCTTCTCGTAGAGCTGGGAGGCGGCGCGGTACGCCTCGCGCAGGGCGGGCAGCGAGCCGGCCGCGGGCGCTTCGCCTTCCTCGCCCATGTCGTCCGGCACGCCCGCGATCTCGGCGCGCTCGGCGCGCAGCGCGTGAGCGGTGCGCCGGGCGTCGTCGGCGGCGCGCTGGGCGGTGCGGCGGTCCTCGTCGGCGGCGCGCGCCCGGTCCACGCACTCTTCGGCGCGGGCCTCCAACTCGGCGACTTCGTCGGCCAGTTCACGCAACCGGGCCTGCCAGGAGGCGCGCTCGCGCAGCCGGTGGGCGAGCCCGGCGAGGGCGTCGGCGACCCGGCGGGCGCGCTGCGCGGCCTCCTGCCGCTCGTCGCGCACCCGGGCGGTCTCGGCGGCCTCCTCGTCGGCCTCGGCCCGTACCGTGCGGACCTCGGCCAGTTCCCCGGCGGCGGCGTCGGCGGCCGTACGGGCTTCCTCGGCGGCGGTGGCCAGTTCGGCGAGGCGGCCGGGCGGGCAGCCCGTACGCCAGGAGGAGAGGCGGGCGGCCAGCGCGCGGTCGCCGGCCAGCCGGGCCGCCAGCACGCGGATCTCGTCGTCCCGCTCTATGGCGCGGGCCCGCAGCGCCTGGCGCTCCTCGTCGGCGGCGGACTCGTCGTGCATGGCCGGGTTCGGCGGGACGAGGAAGACGCCGCTGTCCTGGGCGTCGGGCGCGGGGGTGGGCGCGAGCAGGGCGGCGGCGGTGCCGACGGCGACGGTGGAGCGCGGCAGCAGCGCGGCCTGCGCGAGGACGTCGCGGGCGCGGGCGTGGGTCTCCGGGTCGGTGATGATGACGCCGTCGACCAGTTCGGGGCGGGCGGCCAGCACCCGGGTGTGGTCGGCGGGGTCGACGGACTGGGCGAGGTAGCGCCAGCCGGGCAGTGCGGGCACGCCGTGCTCGCCCAGGTACTCGACGGCGGCGAGCACGTCGGGGCCCGGCGGCAGCAGACCGCCGTCGCCCAGCGCGCCGAGGATGCGGGCGTCGTCGGCGGCGGCGGTGCGCAGGTCGAAGAGCTGGCGTTCGGCGGAGGCGACGCTCTCGTCGAGGAGTTCTCGCAGGTCGTCGGCGTTGCGGTCCAGCTCCTCGGCGCTCAGGGGGCCGTCGGAGGCGGGGCGGCGGGCGCGGCGCGGGCCGGCGTCCTCCGGGGAGTCCGCGTCGGGCTGCCCCGTACGCGGTCCGGGCACGCCTGCCTTGGGCGCCGCCTGCGGCAGTCCGAGCAGGTCGGCGAGCCGCTGTTCGGCGCCGATCGACTCGGCGGCCTGCCGCTCGGCGTCGTACGCGCGCTCCGCCGCCTGGGCGGCGTCCTCGGCGCGGGCCGCGGCCAGTTCGGCGGCGGCCAGGCGGGTGGCGGCCTCGCGGGCCCGGTCGGCGGAGCGGGTGGCGGCCTCGCGGGCCGCGTCCCAGCCCTCGACCGTGGACTTCTCCGCGTCCGAGGCGGCGAGCGCGGCGCGGGCCGGGTCGGCGTCCGGCGCGGAGTCGTCGAGCCAGCCGGCCCGTACGGCCTCGGCGGTCTCCTGTTCGACCTCGGCGAGGCGCTGCTTGAGGTGTTCGGCCTCGCTGCGGGCGCGCTGGGCGTGGGTGGCGGCGGCGGTGGCGTCGCGGTGTGCGGTGTCGCTGGTGTCCTGGAGGGCGGCGGAGCGCTCCTCCTGCTCGTTGGCGATGCCCTCGCTGACGTCGGCGGCGCCCTGGAGGGCACGCACCAGCTCGGTGGCGGCCTTCGTCCGGGCGGCGAGCGCGGGCGCGGCGTCCCGTTCGGCCTCGCGGATCGCGGCGGCGACGCGAGTGGCCCGGTCGGCGGCGGCGCGGTGGCGCAGCACGGTCTCGGCGGCCTGCCAGGCGGAGTGCAGCGTACGGGCGTCGTTCAGCTCGCGGCGCTGGGCGGCGGCGCCCTTCTCGGCGGCGGCGAGCGCCAGCGACGCGTGTCGGTAGGCGATCTCGGCGGAGATCAGCGCGCGGCGCTCGCGGACCCGCTCGGCGTCGGTGACCGCGTGCGCGGCGGTGGCGACCTGCTCGGCGAACTCGGCGGCGCGGCCGCGCTCCTCGGTGCCGCGGGCGTGCAGCCGCCGGGCGAGGGTACGGGTGCGGCGTTCGGCGCCGGCGTGCACGTCACGGGCGGTCTCGCGCTGCTCGGCGGCGTCCGCGATGCGCGACAGGAGGTCCAGCGAACCGGCGGTGAAGTCGCGTTCGGCGGTCAGTTCGGCGCGGCGGCCGAGCTTGTGCGCGAAGCCGTGCACGAGGTCGGCGAGGCCGTCGGTGTCGCGGGTGTCGGTGACCGCGCGCAGCAGCAGGTCGGTGAAGTCGGAGTCGTTCTTCACCGCGAAGAGGCCGGCGGCCTCGCCCTCGTCGGCGTTCATCTCCCGCTGGTAGCGGAAGAGTTCGGGGTCCAGGCCCAGTTCGCCGAGGTGCTCGTTCCACCGCTCGTGGATCTCGACCCAGGAGACGTCCAGGTTGGGGTAGTTCTTGCCGGCCTCGACCAGGGCGTCGCGGAAGCCCTTCATCGTACGGCGGCGGCCCCTGGCCCCGGAGAAGCCCTCGGCCGGCTCGCCGCGCGGCCGGACGACGGTGGCCTCGGCGACCGGCAGCGAGTCCAGGCTCATGCCGGGCCCGGGGCGGAAGCTGTACCACGCCTCGGCGAACTTGCGCGGGTCGTTGGAGACCTGCCGGCCGCGCCACTCGCTGACCTTGCCGACGACGATGGACTCGCCGGTGAGGGTGTGCTGCCACTCCAGGGCGACGTGGCCGCAGTCGTCGGCGAGCAGGAACTTGCGCAGCACACCGGAGCTGGCGCCGCCCAGGGTGTTGCGGTGGCCGGGCAGCATCACCGAGAAGATCAGCTTGAGCAGGACGGACTTGCCGCCGCCGTTCTCCAGGAAGAGGACGCCGGCGGGGGCGGGGCGGCGCGGCGGGCCGACCGGTTCGTCCTCGAAGAAGTCCGCCTGCGCCGGCGCCGGGTCGGGCACGGGCGCACCGACTCCGCGCAGGTCCAGCACGGTGTCGGCGTAGCGCGCACCGGCGGGCCCGATGGAGTAGAGGCGGACCCGGGACAGCTCGTACATGGCGGCGGACTCTCGTTGTGTGGGCGGACAGTGGTCGGTGGACCGGCGGTCGGTGTGTCCGGGGGCCGGGTGGTGCCCGGCCCCGGGCGTCAGGCGGAGTGGAAGGGCAGTCCCGCGTCGGAGACCAGGTCGAGGTCGTCGGTGTCCTCGGCGGGCAGCAGGCTGGCGCTGCCGTCGCCGACCGGGACGACGCCCAGCTCCAGCAGTTCGGCCATGGCGGCGCTGCCCGCCATGTCACGCACCTGGAGCTGGTAGCGGGCCGTGGTGCGGTAGGCGCCGCCGGAGTCGTCGCCGGTGCGCTGGAGGAAGCCGGAGTCGACGAGGAAGGCGACGGCCTTGGCGATGATGCCGGTGGTCGAACCGGCGAGCCGCCGCGCGTCCTTGGTGGCGCCGGTGGCGCTGCGCCGCGCGTAGGTCCGCCAGGCGGCTTCGAGGCCGGGCGCGTCGGTGGCGGGGTCGGTGTTCTCGCCCTGTTCCTCGGCGCGCTCCTCCAGGCGGCGGCACGCCTGCCGGACGAACGCGTCCACGCCGTTGACGGTGATGCGGCCGATGTAGCCGTCGTCGGCGAGGTCCTCGGGGCGGGGGAAGGCCATGGCGGCGACGGCGAGGTGGGCCAGGCCGTGCAGGAAGCGGTCGGCGGAGTCGGCGGAGGCGCGGCGGGCGTAGTCCCCCATCCGTACGGCGAAGACGGAGTCCTCGTCGGCGGTGACGGCCATGCCGGCGCGCGGGGAGACCTCCAGGACGACCAGGCCGAGGCCGGTGGCGACGGCGTCGGCCAGGCGCGCGAAGGCGGGCTCGTCGCGGTAGCGGCGGAGCAGTTCGCCGTACTCGGCGTCCCGGGCGGGCAGCAGCTTGGGCTGGAGCCCGAAGGAGACGAGGCGCGCGGCGTCCGCGGCGTCGGCGGGCGTCACGGGCGCGGAGCCGCCCGAAGGCGCGGCGGTGGGGCCGGGCGCGGACCACCCGGGGTGCTCCGCCGCGGCTGTCAGGTCGCCCTGCGCCGGGTCCTCGGTGCCGTCCTCGACGCCCGTTCCGTACTCACTCACGCCCGTACCTCCATGCGAACTTCCTTCTGCCACCGTGCTGCCGGCGATCTTCGCGCGTCCTGTCCGGCCGCCGGCATCACGCCACCTCCGAACGGTCGGCCGCCATGCCCGCCGCGTCCAGCAGGGCCTTGCCGACGATGAGGTCGGCGCCGCCGAACTCCTCATCCTCCAGCACGGTGCCGTCGTCGACGGCGAAGAGCAGCTGCTGTTCGCCCTGGCGGTAGGCCGTGCCGACCGGCGGGCTGGCCGCGTGCACCGCCAGCAGGGCGACGAGATACGGCAGGTCCGGGTCGCTGCGGCGGGCCTCGGCGAGCAGTCCGGAGAGCCGACGGGGCGCGTCGGCGGGCAGGTCGAGCAGGGCCTGGGCGGCTTCGAGCTGCTCCTCGGAGAAGCGGCTGTCGTCCGGGGTGGCGATCAGGTCCGGCTCGGGCATCTCGGCACCGAGGTGCTCGCGCTCGACGGGCGGCTGGAACAGCAGACCGACCAGGTCGCCGAGCCGTACGGACGTGCCCGTACGGAAGCCCGTGCCGTGCGCGAAGAAGGCGTCGGTGACCCGGATCGCCTGCTCCACGGGCAGCGGCAGGACCGGGGCGACCAGCTGGCCGTACAGGTCGAGGCCGGAGCGTCCGGCGGGCGGCGCGAACGCCTGGCGGTCCTGCTCGGCGCGGAAGAGGGGGCCCGCCTCCAGCAGCCGGGACTGGAGCTGGGTGTGGCGGCGGATGCAGTCCTTGACGATGTCGACCAGCTCGGCGGCGCGCCGCTTGTGCTCCTGGTCCTCGGTCTCGTCGCGGGCCTTGCGGATGTTGGTGAGGATCGCGTTCTCGTGGCGGTAGCGCTCGGCGACGTGGTCGAGGGCTTCGGCGATCATGTCGGGGACGGCGCGCAGCCAGTCCACCGCGCGGACGTTGCGGCGGGTGGCGTCCAGGGTGCGGCGCAGCGTCTCGGCGTACTGCACGGTGCGGTAGCGGGCCTGCTCGGCGGCGAGCTGGGCGTCCGCCAGCCGGCCGCGGCTGATGAGCACCTCCAGCTTGACCTCGGCGGCGATCTGGGCGCTCGTCACGTCCGTGTCGAGGGCGCCGACCAGGACGTTGACGGCTTCGTCGGTGGTACGGAGGTAGACCCCGCCGCCCGGCCCCGGGACCTCCTCGATGAGCTTGAAGTCGTAGTCCCGGCGGACGTACTCGCCCTCGGGGCCGAAGGTGCCGTACACGGCGCGGAAGCCGCGGTCGACGCTGCCGACGTTGATCAGGTTCTCCAGCACCCAGCGGGCGACGCGCTCGTGCTCGGCCGCGGGGCGGCGCGGGGTCTGCGCGGCGATGCGCGGGAGCAGCTTGGCCACTATCTCCTCGTGGTCGGCCCCGGTGTCGAAGTCCATGTGGAGGGTGACCAGGTCGATGGCGGCGAGCGCCACCTCCGCCATCGCGTACACCCCGTACTCACCGGCGAGGTTGGCCTTGCGCGCGTCCAGGTCGTGCAGCGGCGCGGTGCACGCGAGGGCGCGCAGCCGGCGGGCCAGGCCCTCGTCGGCGGCCGGGCCCGGCGCGGGCCGGGAGGGTCCTTCGGGCCGGGCCACGCCGTTGAGCTGGGACGCAGCGGTCCCGGGGGCAGGAAAAGTCACGTCGCACAGCGTAGGCGCTCGCACTGACAACGGACGAAACGGCACGGGGCCCAGGTCAGTGTGTGGCGCCTCCGACGGCCTTGATGTCCGTATTTGTACGCGCGGCGGTGGCGGCGATCACACGCAGTCCCTCGGCGACGGCGCTCACCGCGAGTGAGGGCAGCGACCGGCCGGCGACCTGTCCGGGGGCGTACGGTACGTGCACGAAGCCGCCGCGCAGCGCGGGCCGCTCGGTCGCGATCAGGTGCATCAGGTCGTAGAAGACGTGGTTGCAGACGAAGGTGCCCGCGGTGTTGGAGACGGAGGCCGGCACCCCCGCCTCCCGTACGGCGGCCACGCACGCCTTGACGGGCAGCGCGGCGAAGTACGCCGCGGGGCCGCCGGGGACGATGGTCTCGTCGATGGGCTGGGCGCCCGCCACGTCGGGGATGCGGGCGTCGTCGATGTTGACGGCGACCCGCTCCACCGTCAGGTCGGGCCGGCCGCCCGCCTGACCGACGCAGAGCACGATGTCGGGGTCGTGCGCCGCGACGGCCTCGCGCAGGGCGGTGCGCGAGCGTCCGTAGACGCAGGGCAGTTCGACGGCGGTGATCTCCAGCCCGGTGGGCGGCTCCGCGGCGGCGGCCCGCACCGCCTCCCAGGAGGGGTTGGAGCTCTCGCCGCCGAAGGGCTCGAATCCGGTGAGCAGGATGCGGGTCGTCCGCGTCATGGCGTTCCCTGTGGTTCGTGAGCCGCGCGGTGCCCCCCGGTCCGTGTGCGGTTCGTGTCGTGCGGTGCGGTGCGGTTCGTGTCGTGCGGTGGTGCGTGGGGCGGTGGGCGGGGTCAGAAGGCGAACAGGGCCATGACCACGATGTTGCAGCCGAGCAGCACGCCGGCCGTGGGCAGTTGGGCCTTGATCGGTCCGTACTGGTCCTTCAGCTCCAGCAGCGCCGACGGGACGATGTTGAAGTTGGCCGCCATCGGGGTCACCAGCGTCCCGCAGAACCCGGCGAGCATGCCGATGGCCAGGACGGCGGGCGCGTCGCCGTGGAAGTGCTCGATGAGCACCGGCCAGCCGACCGCCGCGGTCATCACGGGGAAGGCGGCGAACGCGTTGCCCATGATCACGGTGAACAGGGCCATGCCGACGCAGTAGACGACGACCGCGACGTACAGGAAGTCCTCCGGCAGGACCGAGGTGGCGAGCTTGCCGACCTGGGTGCCGACGCCGGAGAGCTGGAAGATGGTGCCCAGGGTGGCGAGAAGCTGCGGCAGCAGCATCGCCCAGCCCATCGACTCCAGCATGGAGCGCCCGGCCTGCACGGGGACCGCTATCCGCTTCTCGCGCAGCATGATCATGCCGACGACGAGGGCGACGACGGCGCCGATGCCGAGCCCCAGGATGGTCTCGCTGCCCTCCTGGAGGATCGGTTCACCACCGATCGAGAGCTTCTTGACGAGGACCGCGCACAGCAGCGCGACGACCGGGATGGCCAGCGCGGGCACGAACAGCTTGTTGCCCAGCTTCAGGGCGCTGGCCTCGCGCTGTTCGGGCGTGGTGGTGCGCGGCGTACCGCGCCCGGTGAAGCCGAAGCCGGCCAGCAGGACCATGATCAGGACGGCCGCGCCCAGCGGCTCGGCCGGGGCCTTCTTCTCGACGACCCAACTGCTGTAGACGAAGCCGACGCCGAGCAGGCCCCAGAAGGCGGTGGTGCCCAGCCGCTTGGGGTTGCTGCGGTCGGTGAGCATCTGGGAGGCCATCACCAGGAAGCTCAGGCCGACGAGCCAGTAGAACCACTCCGCTTTGATCACTTGGCTGCTCCCTCGGCGACGGGCTCGATGTTGGCGGCGACCAGTTCGCGTTCCAGGTACCGGTCCAGGCGCAGCAGCCGCCAGCCGTGCACGGCGAAGGCGCACAGCGCGGAGGGGATCGCCCACAGTGCCAGGTGCAGCGGCTCCAGGTGGGTGTTGTACGTGGTGTTGACGAAGCTGGTGATCAGCAGGATCGAGCCGACCGCGAGGAAGACGTCCTCACCGAAGAACAGCCCCACGTTGTCGGCGCTCGCGGAGAACGAGCGGACCTTCTCCCGGCCCTTCTCGGTCAGCCGCCCGTGCTTGCGCTCGGCGGCGCCCTCGGCCATCGGCACGGCCAGCGGGCGCACGGTCTGCGCGTGCCCGAAGACGTGCGTCAGCCCGACGGCCGCGCCGATCTGCCGCATGCCCAGGTAGAGGGCGAGGAAACGGCCGGTGGTCAGTTTGCCGAAGCGGGCGATCAGCCGGCGGGCCTGCTCCTGGAGGCCGTAGCGCTCCAGCAGGCCGATCACCGGGAGGGTGATCGCGAAGATCGTCACCGCCCGGCTGCTGGCGAAGCCGGTGCCGAAGGCCGCCAGGACCTCCTGCGGCGACAGGCCGCCGAGCAGACCGGTGACGATGCCCGCCACCCCCACGACCAGCAGAGCATTGCGTTTGGTGGCGAAGCCGACCACGACCACGAGCACGCCGAGAAGCACGATCATGGGTCCGCCTTCCGCATACGGGACCCCACGCGGACCGTGAGGAGGATGCGAGGAGGTTAGGCGATTGTTCAACGATCCGACAAGGGGTTGACGGGAGCGAAACTCCGGTACTCCTACACGCCCTCCCGCGCCGCCATGCGCTGGGCGTACGCCCCGGAAAGCTGCACTCTGGAGTCCTCCAGATAGGACTCCAGCAGCAGCTCGGCGGCGGCCCCGTCCCCGGCCTGGAGCTCTTCGAGGATCTGCCGGTTGCGGGTCAGGTACGGCGCGTGGAACCGGCGCGGATCGTCCATCACGTGAAAGACCAGCCGCAGTTCCGCGAGCACCCCGCGCATCAGCTCGTCGGTGCGCGGACTGCCCGCCAGGCCCACCACCGCTTGGTGGAACCGGAGATTCGCGGTGCCCAGGTCCCGCCAGGCACGCTCCTCGAAGGCGGTCTCGCCGGCCACCACGGCCGCCTCCATCGCCCCCACCGGGTGCGGCGGCTCACCCAGGCTGCGTACGGCGGCGCACTCCACGAGCGTACGGACCCGGTAGATGTCGTCCAGGTCCGCCACCGTCACGATGCGTACGAAAACCCCGCGGTTGAGCTGATGCACCAGCAGGCGCTCGTGCGTGAGCAGGCGGAACGCCTCCCGCAGGGTGTTGCGCGAGACCCCCAGGGCCCCGCCGATGCTCTCCTCGGACAGTCGCGCGCCGGGTGGGAAGTAGCCCTCGGTGATGCGGTCCCGGAGAATGTCGGCCACCCGCTCCGCGGTGCTGGAACGCCCCAGCAGTACCCGGTCGCCCGCCAGCTCGGAGACCTCGGCGAGCCTGTGCCGGTCGCCCCGTGTCATCCCGCCCGCCATCGTCGTCCCCGCTTTCGCCCCGTACGTGCACCCCTTGTGCTGTGAGCGGCAGTCAATCCCAGATGGCAGAACGAGACAACACACCTCTTGTCGGATCGTTGAACGATCGCTTACGTTGGCCTGACCACCGGCCGGCCCGAGTGCCCTCAGGGGGAGAGCCACTACGGATACGGGCCGGCCGGTCCCGAAACCTCTGCGGCCTGTGCACCCGCCCGCGTGGCGGCCACCTCCGGAACGGACTTGCGACTTCTATGAGCGACCCGGTGACCACCCCCCTCGTCGATCTCAACGCCGACCTCGGGGAAGGCTTCGGACGCTGGGAGCTCACCGACGACGAGGCCCTGCTCTCCGTCGTCACCAGCGCCAACGTGGCCTGCGGTTTCCACGCCGGGGACCCCAGCACCATGCGCCGGGTCTGCGAGCTGGCCGCCGAGCGCGGCGTGGTCGTCGGCGCCCAGGTCTCCTACCGCGACCTCGCGGGCTTCGGGCGCCGCGCCATGGACGTACCGCCGCGCGAGCTGGCCGACGAGATCGCGTACCAGATCGGCGCGCTGGAGGTCTTCGCCCGCGCCGCCGGCACCCGGGTCGGCTACGTCAAGCCGCACGGCGCGCTCTACAACCGCTGCGTCCACGACGAGGCGCAGTCCGCCGCCGTCCTGGAAGGCGTACGGACCGCCGGCACCCCGCTGCCCATCCTCGGCCTGCCCGGCTCCCAGCTCCACGAGGCGGCCCGCCGCGTCGGCCTGCCCGTCGTCGGCGAGGCGTTCGCCGACCGCGCCTACACCCCCGAAGGCACCCTGGTCTCCCGCCGCGAGCCGGGCGCCGTCATCCACGACCCCGACGAGGTCGTCAAGCGCGCGCTGGGCATGGCGACGGAAGGCACCGTCACCGCCGTCGACGGCAGCACCGTGAAGACCGAAGCGCGCTCGCTGTGCCTGCACGGCGACACCCCCGGCGCCGCGGACCTCGCACGGCGGGTGCGCGACGAGCTGACCGCGGCCGGCGTACGGATCGGCAGCTTCGCGTGAGCACCGGTACCCCCGGCGGCCGCACCCCGGCCGGCCGGTCGCGGCTGTCCCTGCGCCCGCTGCCGGTCGGCGACCACGGGCTGCTGGTCGAGCTGGACGACGCCGCGGCCGTCGAGGCGTTCCACGCCGAGCTGCTGCGCCGCGCCGCCGCCGGCACCCTGCCCGCGGTCCGCGAGATCGTCCCGGCCGCCCGTACGGTCCTGCTCGACGGGCTGGCCGACCCGGGACGGCTGGCCGCCGAGCTGTCCGGCTGGGACGTCCCCCCGGCCACCGCCGGCGACCGGCCCGCCATCGAGATCCCGGTGCGCTACGACGGCCCCGACCTCGCCGACGTGGCAGCCCTGTGGGGCACCACGCCCGAGGACGTGGTCCGTATCCACTCCGGCACCGAGTTCCACGTCGCCTTCTGCGGGTTCGCGCCCGGCTTCGGCTATCTGACGGGCCTGCCGGAGCGCCACCACGTACCGCGCCGCGCCACGCCGCGCACCAAGGTGCCGGTCGGCTCGGTCGCCCTGGCGGGCCCGTACACCGGCGTCTATCCGCGCTCTTCGCCCGGCGGCTGGCAGCTCATCGGCACCAGTGACGTCGACCTGTGGGACCCGGACCGCGACCCGGCGGCCCTGTTCTCCCCCGGCACCCGCGTCCGCTTCATCCCGGTTTCGACTGAATCCCAGGAGGCATGATGACCGACCGCGCCTTCTGTGTCGTACGCGCCGGAGCCCTGACCACCGTCCAGGACCTCGGCCGCGCGGGCCACGCCCACCTCGGCGTGCCGCGTGCGGGCGCCCTGGACGAGCCCGCCCACCGGGTCGCCAACCGCCTCGTGGGCAATCCGGAGACGTCCGCCACCTTGGAGACGACCCTCACCGGCTGCGCCGTACGGGTCCGCACGGACACCGTGGCCGCGGTGACCGGCGCGCCCTGTCCGGTCACGGTGGACGGCCGCCCCGCCCCCTGGGGCGCGCCGGTACGCGTCCCGGCGGGCGCGGTGCTGGACGCCGGGCCGGCCACCGCCGGACTCCGCTCGTACCTCGCCTTCGCCGGCGGCGTCGACGCGGAGCCGGTGCTCGGCAGCCGCGCCGCCGACCTGCTCTCCGGCCTCGGGCCCGCGCCGCTGTCCGACGGCGGCGTGCTGCCGCTCGGCACCCCGCACGGCCCGCCCGCCTCCGTGGACGTCGTCCCGCTCCCGGCACCGCCGGTCGCGGAACTGGTGCTGCCCTGCGTACTGGGGCCGCGCGACGACTGGTTCACCGGAGCGGGCCTGCGGACGCTCGCCACCGGCCGTTTCCGCGTCTCCTCGGCGAGCAACCGCATCGGCCTGCGCACCGAAGGGCCGTCCCTGGAACGCCGCAAGGACGGCGAGCTGCCCAGCGAGGGCATGCCGCTGGGAGCGCTTCAGGTCCCCCCGGACGGCCTGCCCGTGCTCTTCCTCAACGACCACCCGACGACGGGCGGCTACCCGGTCGTCGGCGTTGTGCCGGAACGCTTCCTCGCCGCGGCGGCCCAGGCCGCACCGGGCACGTCCGTCCGTTTCGTCCCCCGGCGCTCACGCGTCTCCGGCTGATCCGTCCGGCTTGCCGTAACCGCCGCCCCCCGGCGTACGGATCACCAGTACGTCCCCGGCGCCGATCTCCGCCACGTCGCAGCCCTCCAGGGCTTCCTCCGTGCCGTCCGCGCGGCGGACCAGATTGGCGCCCGTCGCGCCGGGTCCGCCGCCCGCCATCCCGTAGGGCGGCACCCGGCGGTGCCCGGTGAGCAGCGCCACCGTCACCGGTTCCAGGAAGCGCAGGCGGCGTTCGACGCCCCGGCCGCCCCGCCACCGGCCGTCGCCGCCGCTGTCCTCGCGTACGGAGAAACTCTCCACCCGTACGGGGTAGCGCCACTCCAGGACCTCGGGGTCGGTCAGCCGGGAGTTGGTCATGTGGGTCTGCACGGCGTCCGCGCCGTCGAAGCCGTCGCCCGCGCCCGAGCCGCTGGCGACGGTCTCGTAGTACTGCACCCGGTCGTTGCCGAAGGTGAGGTTGTTCATCGTGCCCGAGCCCTCGGCCTGCACGCCGAGCGCGGCGTAGAGCGCGCCGGTGACGGCCTGCGAGGTCTCCACGTTGCCCGCGACGGTGGCGGCGGGGAACTCCGGCGCGAGCATGGAACCGGGCGGGACACGCACCTCGACCGGCTTGAGGCAGCCGCTGTTGAGGGGGATGTCCTCGGCGACGAGCGTACGGAAGACGTAGAGCACCGCCGCCATCACCACCGAGCTGGGCGCGTTGGCGTTGCCGGGCAGTTGCTCCGAGGTCCCGGCGAAGTCCAGTACGGCGCTGCGGGCCGCGCGGTCCACGGTCAGCGCGACCTGGATCACCGCGCCGCCGTCGGTCTCGTAACGGTACGAGCCGTCCGCCAGCCGCGCGATGATCCGGCGTACCGATTCCTCGGCGTTGTCCTGGACGTGCCCCATGTAGGCCCGCACCACGTCCAGGCCGAACTGCTCGATCATCTTGCGCAGTTCGCGGATGCCCTTCTCGTTGGCGGCGATCTGGGCCCGCAGGTCGGCGATGTTGGCGTCCGGTGCCCGTGACGGATACGGCCCGGCGGCGAGCAGGTCGCGCGTCTCGTCCTCGCGCAGCCTGCCGTCCCGTACCAGCAGCCAGTTGTCGAAGAGGACACCCTCCTCCTGGATGGTGCGGCTGAAGGCGGGCATCGAGCCCGGGGTGATGCCGCCGATCTCGGCGTGGTGGCCGCGCGAGGCCACCAGGAACAGCAGTTCCTCGCCCGCGTCGTCGAAGACGGGGGTGACGACGGTGACGTCCGGCAGGTGCGTACCCCCGTGGTACGGATCGTTGACCGCGTACACATCACCCGGCCGCAGCTCTCCGTCCGTGCCGCGCCGACGCCGGAGCACCTCCTTGATGGACTCCCCCATCGACCCGAGATGCACGGGAATGTGCGGGGCGTTGGCGATGAGGTTGCCTTCGTGATCGAAGAGGGCACAGGAGAAGTCCAGCCGCTCCTTGATGTTGACCGAGTGGGCGGTGTTCTCCAGACGGACGCCCATCTGCTCGGCGATCGCCATGAAGAGACTGTTGAACACCTCCAGCATCACCGGATCGGCGTCCGTGCCGACCGCGGGACCGCTCGCGCGGGGCCGCGCCCGGGTCAGCAGCAGATGGCCGCGCTCCCCCGCGCGGGCCTGCCAGCCCGGGTCCAGGACCGTCGTCGCGTCGTCCTCGGCGACGATCGCGGGACCGGTGAGCATGTCGCCGGGGCGCAGGTCGCCCCGGGCGAACAGGTCCGTGTCCTGCCAGCGCCCCTGCGCGAGCATCCGCACCGTCGCGACCGGCCGCAGCGCCCCCGCCCGCTCCCCCGTCGGCACCTCGTGCCCGGCCGTGCCGCCCGCGGCGCCCACCGCTTCCACCGACACGGCCTCGGCGATCAGCGGCTTGTCCATCGTGAACCCGTACCGAGCCCGGTGCGCCCGGACGAACGCGGCGGCCATCGCCCGCGGCGTGTCCAGCGCCACGCCGATCGCGGAGTCCGTCCCGGCGTAGCGGAGCATCACCCGCCCCCGGGTGGTGACGCTCTCCTCCGGGACGCCGTCGTCGAGCAGTTCGCGACGGGTACGGGCGGCCAGCCGGTCGCAGACACCGTGCACCTCGGCGAGGTCCGTGGCGTCCGACTCCGGGTCGATCCCCACCTCGACGGCCTGTTCCCGCATGGCCGTCGCGTCGGCGACCCCGATGCCGTACGCGGACAGCACCCCGGCCAGCGGCGGTACGACGACCGTGCCGATGCCGAGCGCGTCGGCGACCGCGCAGGCGTGCTGGCCGCCCGCGCCGCCGAAGCTGGTGAGCGCGTAGCGCGTGACGTCGTAACCGCGCTGGACGGAGATCTTCTTGACCGCGTTGGCCATGTTCAGCACGGCGATGTCCAGGAACCCGGCCGCGACCTCCTCGGGGCCGCGCCGGTCGCCGGTGGCCTCGGCCGCCTCCTCGGCCAGCCGGTCGAAACGCTCCCGTACCGTCGCGTCGTCCAGCGGCCGGTCGCCGTCGGGCCCGAACACCGCGGGAAAGTACGCCGGCTGGACGCGCCCCAGCATGACGTTGGCGTCCGTGACGGTCAGCGGGCCGTCGCGCCGGTAGCAGGCCGGGCCTGGGACGGCACCGGCCGAGTCCGGGCCGACGCGGTAGCGCCGCCCGTCGAAGTGCAACACCGAGCCACCGCCCGCCGCGACGGTGTGGATGTTCATCATGGGCGCCCGCATCCGTACGCCCGCGACCTCGCTGCCGAAGATCCGCTCGAAGGAGCCCGCGTAGTGCGACACGTCGGTGGAGGTGCCACCCATGTCGAAGCCGATCACCCGGTCGTACCCGTCGCCCGCCTCGGCCGAGGAGCGGGCCATCCCGACGACGCCGCCCGCCGGGCCGGAGAGCACCGCGTCCTTGCCGCGGAAGTGCGCGGCCTCCCGCAGACCGCCGTTGGACTGCATGAACATCAGCCGTACGCCCGGCAGTTGGCGGGCCACCTCGGCCACGTACCGCCCGAGGATCGGCGACAGATAGGCGTCCACGACGGTGGTGTCGCCGCGCGGCACCAGCTTCATCAGCGGGCTGACCTCGTGCGAGCAGCTCACCTGCGTGAACCCGGCCTCCTTCGCCAGGGCGGCGACAGCCTGCTCGTGGTCCGGGCAGCGGTAGCCGTGCAGCAGGACGACCGCCGCGCTGCGCAGCCCGTCCTCGTACGCCCGCGCCAGCTCCGCCCGCACCACCTCCGTCTCCAGAGGCCGGACGACCTCGCCCCGCGCGTCCACCCGCTCCGGGACCTCGATCACCCGCTCGTACAGCGCCTCGGGCAGCACGATCCGCCGGTCGAAGATCCGCGGCCGGTTCTGGTAGGCGATGCGCAGCGCGTCCCGGAAGCCCTCGGTGGTGACCAGGACGGTCGGCTCGCCCGCGCGCTCCAGCAGGGCGTTGGTCGCCACGGTCGTGCCCATCTTGACGACGGCGATCCGCTCGGCGGGCACCGGTGCGCCGCGGGCGAGCCCCAGCATCGCCCGGATGCCGGCGACGGCGGCGTCCTCGGCGCTCCCGGGGCGGTGCGAGAGCAGCTTGCCGGTGACCAGCCGCCCGTCCGGCCGCCGCCCCACCACGTCCGTGAACGTGCCGCCCCGGTCGATCCAGAACTCCCAGCGTCCCGTCATGCCGCCATTGTGGCAGCGGGCCCGGCGGCGCCGGCGTGCTCGGCCTCCGGCGCGCCCGGACGGACGCCGGAGGCCGCCCGAAAACACCCGGGCGACCTCCGGCGCATTTCAGCTCATCACGTTTACGCTCCCGCGATCCCCCCGCGGAAACGTCACTTCCGCAGTCCGCCCATCACCTCATAATAATTTCCGAACAACCCCCGTGGCCTGCGGCGTTTCCTCAAACGGGTGTTGCTTCCCGGAATCCTTTTACTAGCTCTTTGTTTCCTGGGACCGTCGGGTCAAGAACACCCCAAGGACCCGCGCTCCGCGGGCCCGAGAGGCAGGAGAACCATGCAGTACGGCAGCGCCCTGCGCGAGGCGGTCGGGTCGCCTCGCACCACACCGCTCATCGGTATCTACGACATGTATTCGGCGTCCATCGCGGCCCAGCACTACGACGGCATGTTCGTCTCCGGATTCGGTTTCGCGGCATCCTATTACGGCCTGCCCGACATCGGATTCATCGCCTGGCCGGACATGGTGCAGTTCACCGAACGGCTGCGCCTGGCCTTTCCGTCCCACCACCTGCTGGTGGACATCGACGACGGCTATGTGGACCCCGAGGTCGCCTGCCACGTCGTCCAGAGCCTGGAGCGCGCCGGGGCCTCGGGCGTGATCCTGGAGGACCAGAAGAGACCGCGCCGGTGCGGACACGCGGACGGCAAGCTGATCCTCCCGCTGGAGGAGTACCTGGACAAGCTCAACCTGGTGCTGAGCAGCCGCAAGGACCTGGTCGTGGTGGCCCGTACGGACGCCACGGAGGAGGCGGAGATCGTCCGGCGGGCGGCGGCGCTCGCCGAGACGGACGCGGACGTCGTCCTGGTGGACGGGGTGCGCAGCGTGGAGTGGATCGAACGCATCCGGTCCGTGGTGGGCAGCAAACCGCTGCTGTTCAACCAGATCGCGGGCGGCAAGTCGCCCCGCCTGTCACTGACCGAACTCACCGAACTCGGCGTGGACGTGGCGATCTACAGCACCCCCTGCCTGTTCGCCGCACACGGCGCCATCGACGGAGCGCTGGCCGACCTGAAGAACGCCGACGGCAGGCTGCCCGTCACGGGCCAGACCGGCAGCGTCGAACTGCGGTGCGCCACCGAGCTGTTGGAGAAGAACATCAGCAGGCATCACGCCCACCGCGCCCCGGCCCCCGTCTGAGAAGAGGCTGACCGTATGGCACCGAACCCCTTCCGGGGCGGCGCCGGGCGGCTCCGGGACCGCGGCACGCGGTCCCGGGCCGTGCGCCCCTCCACGCTGTCCCTCGCCGTCGCGACGGTGCTGAGCGTGCTGTGGGGCGGCGGCGCCGCCCAGGCCGCGGCACCGGGGCCGCCGGTCCCGCCGCCCGCTCCGCCGTGCGACTCCCAGGACGACGAGGACGAGACCCCGCCACCGCCCCGCGCGGGAACGGCCGTCGGCCTGCTCGTCGTCGACAACTCCTCGGCGGACTCCTGGCTGGAGGTCGACCGGACGCTCAACACCCTGCTCGCCGGCAAGGGGACGGCGGGCAGCGACCACGACGGAGGCGGCGGCGCCATCGACGTACGGACCCGGGACGCCAACGGCCCCGGTGCCGACCCGTCCCGCGTCGGCCACCCGCCCTGGCAGACCGGCGACGATGAGTGACCCGGCACCGGCCGCCCGCACGCCGCGCCGCCTGGCACGAGCGGTCGACCCCTATGTGGCAGCCCTCCTCGGCACCGTCCTGTTCGCCACCGTACTGCCCGCGACCGGAGCGGGGGCCGTGGCCGCGGACACCGCCGCCGACCTCGCCATCGGCCTGCTCTTCTTCCTCTACGGTGCGCGGCTCTCCACCCGTGAGGCACTGCACGGGCTACGGCAGTGGAAGCTTCACCTGCTGACCGGGGCCGGCACCTTCGTCCTCTTCCCGCTGCTGGGCCTGGCGGCCGGCGGCCTCGTCCCGTTCCTGCTCTCCGACCGGCTGTACACGGGGCTGCTGTTCCTGTGCGTCGTCCCCTCGACCGTCCAGTCCTCGATCGCCCTGACCTCCACGGCCCGCGGCAACGTCCCGGCCGCCATCTGCGCCGGCACGTACTCCAGTCTGTTCGGCATGGCCGCCACCCCGCTGCTCGCGGCCTGGCTGATCGGCTCCGCCCTCAGCTTCTCGGCGGCGGGCCTGCTCTCCATCGCCACCCATCTGCTGCTGCCCTTCCTCGCCGGGCAGGTGCTGCGCCGCTGGATCGGCGGCCTGCTCACCCGGCACAAGAAATCCCTCGGCCTCCTGGACCGCTGCTCCATCCTCCTCGTCGTCTACACCGCCTTCAGCAAGGGCATGGAGCAGGGCATCTGGCACCAGATCACCCCGGCCCGGCTGCTCGCCCTGCTGCTCCTGGCCGCGGGCCTGCTGGCCACCGCCCTGGTCACGACCTCGCTGGCCGCCCGGCGGCTGGGCTTCTGCCGGGCGGACCGCATCACCATCGTGTTCTGCGGTTCGAACAAGAGCCTCGCCACCGGGCTGCCGATGGCGGCGGTGCTCTTCGGCGGCGCGGCCGGCCTGGTCATCCTGCCGCTGATGCTCTACCACCAGCTCCAGTTGATGGTCTGCGCGGTCATCGCCGCCCGGTGGGCCCGTCAACCGGAGGACACCCCGGTCACGCCGGAGCCGTCGCTGCGGCTGGGGCCCCGGACCGTCGAGGGGGAACCGTCGGCCTGACCCCTGCCGTACGGGCGGCACGGCGGCGTCACAGCGGCGGTACGGCGGCGTCGTGGGCCGCGAGGAAGGCGGCTACGGCCGGCTTCCAGCCGTAGCCCTCCGCGCGCTGCCGGGCCGCCGCACGGCGCTGCGCCTCGGGGCGCCCGAGGACCCGCAGGACCGCGTCCGCGAAGGAGGGGCCGTCGTCCAGGGCGGTGTCACCGCCGGGGCCGACGAGACCGGCCAGGGCCGACGCGGCGCTCGCCACGACCGGCGTTCCGCAGGCGAGCGCCTCCAGGGCCGCCGGCCCGAACGTCTCCGCCGGGCCCGGCGCCAGGGCCACGTCCGCGCCGGCCTGGAGGGCGGCCAGCTCACCCGGGTCGGCGACCTGCCCGAGGAACGCCACGGGCAGCCGCTCGGTACGGGCCCGGGCCGCCAGGCGGGACCGCAGCGGCCCCTCGCCCGCGACCACCAGGGCCGCGTCGACACCACGCCACCGCAGCTCCGCCAGCGCGTCCAGGGCGCGTCCCGGCCGCTTCTCCACCGACAGCCGCGAGCACAGGAGCAGGAGCACGTCGGCGCCACCCGCGCACCGGCGCCGCAGCTCCGGGCTGTGCAGGGCGGGGTGCCGGGCCGTCAGGTCGACGCCCAGCGGCGCCCGTACGACGTTGCGCGCGCCGACCCGGGTGAACTCGGCCGCCGCCCATTCCGTCGTGCACACCACCCGGCTGTAGGCGTGCGCGGTCCGGGCGTTGATCCGGTCGGCGGCGGCGCGTGCCGGTCCGCGCGGCACGCCCCAGGTGCGGAGCACGCCGTCCACACTCTCGTGCGACACCGCCACCGCCGGGACGCGGGCCCGCCGCGCCCACTCCCCGGTCCACCGCAGCGTCGTGCGGTCGGAGACCTCCAGGCGGTCGGGGGCCAGCTCCTCCAGGACACGCCGGACCCGGCGCCGGTCGGCCAGCACCCGGTAGCCGCCCGTGCCGGGCAGGACCGGGCCGGGCAGGGTGATCACCCGTCCCTGGCCGGTGTCCTCGTCGCCCGCGGCCGGGCCGGGCACGATCAGGACCGGATCGTGCCCGGCGGCGCAGTATCCGGCGCCCAGGGCCCGCAGAGCGGTACGCAGCCCGCCCGACTCCGGCGTCACGAAGTTCGCGAGCCGTACGATGCGCAGTCCGGCTCCGACGTACCGGGTCTCGTCGAGGACGAACCGCGCGGACGTGCCCGTCCGCGCCGTCATGCGGCCACCGCCGTCCGGTCGGCGAGCACGTCCTCGTAATGGCCCAGCAGTTCGTCGCCGACCACCTCCCAGGTGCGGTGTTCGACCGCCGCGCGGCCCGCGGCGCCCAGCCGTGCGCGCGCGGCCGGGTCGCCGGCCAGCAGCCGGACCGCGTCGCGCAGCGCCTCCCCGTCACCCGGCGGCACCAACAGCCCCGTACGCCCGTGCTCCACGAGGTCCAGCGGGCCGCCGGCGGCGGGCGCCACCACGGGTACGCCGCCCGCCATCGCTTCCTGGACGGTCTGGCAGAAGGTGTCGTAGCGGCCGGTGTGCACGAACACGTCCAGGGAGGCGACGAGCCGCGCCAGTTCGTCGCCCGTGCGGCGGCCCAGGAAACGCACGCCGGGCAGGGCGGCGCGCAGGCCGGGGGCGCTCGGCCCGTCCCCGATCACCACGGTCCGTACGCCGGGCAGCCGCGAGGCCCGGGCCAGCAGCCGTACCTCCTTCTCGGGCGCGAGCCGCCCGACGTACCCGACCAGCAGGGTCCGGCCCGCGGCGAGCGAGCTGCGCAGCACCGTGTCGCGGCGAGCGGGGTGGAACCGCGCGGAGTCCACGCCGCGCGGCCACAGCCGCAGCCGGGGCACCCCGTGCGCGGCCAGGTCGTGCAGGGCGGAGGAGGACGGCGCGAGGGTCCGGTCGGCCGCGGCGTGCACCGTCCGCAGGCGCCGCCAGGCCGCGGCGCCGCCGGTGCGCAGGTAGGCACGGGCGTAGCCGCCCAGGTCGGTCTGGTAGACGGCGACGGCGGGCACGCCTCGCCGCGCGGCGACGGCCATCGCGCGGGCCCCCAGGACGAAGGGCCCGGCCAGGTGCACCACGTCCGGCCGGTGCCCGTCCAGCGCGGCGGCCAGCCGGCGGCCGGGCAGCGCCACCCTGACCTGCGGGTGACCCGGGAGCGGCACCGAGGGCACCCGGACGACGGAGCAGGGGGCGCCCGGTCCGCCGTCCGGTGTCCCGTCGGCGCCCGTCGGGGCGACGACGAGCACGTCGTGCCCGCGCCGGACCAGGTGCCGGGCGGTTTCGAGGGCGCAGTGGGCGACGCCGTTGACGTCGGGCGGGAAGGACTCGCTGACGATGGCAACACGCATACGGCTGTTGTCGGCCCACCGGGCGTGGAACCGGCCACGGGGATCTTTCCTGCCGGGGAACGTCCCGTGAGCGTTGACGCCCGCGCCGGAGCACGGGCGCCCGGCGCGGACGGCCCGTGCGCTCCCGCGGCCCCTGCGCCCCCGCGGCTCAGAGCGCCGGCGCGTCCGGCCCGAAGCGGCTGCGTACCGCCGTCTGCACCTCGGCCTCCTCGGCCGGATCGGCGGCCAGCCTGCGCAGTTGCTCCACGACCCGGTCGTCGCCGGTCGCCGCGTGCCGGGCGGCCAGCTCGCGGGTGCTCTCCTCGCAGTCCCACAGGCACTCGACGGCGAAGCCCGCCGGGAACCCGGGGTCGGTGACGGCCAGCGCGCCCGCGGCGCGGCCTCTGAGGTGGGAGGAGGAGGTCTCGCGGTAGATGTGGCGCAGCACCGGCGCCGCGCAGGCCACGCCCAGGCGTCCCGCCCCGTCGACCAGCTCCCACAGTCCGTCCGCGTCCGGTCCCTCGGTCCGTACCGTACGGCGTAGGGCCGCCAGCACCAGGTCGGCGTCGCCACGGCTGCCGCGGCGGGCCAGCATCGTGGCGCCGGCCGCGCCGAGGGCGTCGGGGCGGGGGGCCCACCGGCGGGCCCGCTCGACGGCGGCCACGGCGCGCATCCGCTCGAAGGCGGCGAGCGCGGCCTCGGCGAGCGGACGGCTGGAGAAGGGGTCGGCGGCCGCGGCCTCGATGAGGTCGAGGGCCTCCGGGTCGCCGCGCTCGGCGAGGTGGCGCAGGGCGGCGGCGCGGGCGGCGTCCGGGCCGGTGCGCGCGGCGCGCAGCAGCTCGGGGCGGTCCTCGGGGCCCGCGACGGCCGCCAGGCAGCGCGCCGCCGGGACCTGGCGCCACTCCTCGGGATGCAGCTCCAGGCCCTGCTGGGCCCAGTCCAGTACTTCGGTGACGCTCCAGCCGGGGCGGGGGCCGCTGGGCCTGAGCTGGCGCTGCCAGCGGTCGAAGCAGCCCTGTTCCTGGGCGGCGCGGACGCGTTCGCCGTAGCGGGGGTCCTCGGCCCACAGCCGCCACGGGCGGGGCTCGAAGGCGTCGCGGACGGCGGCGGCCAGCTCGGCGTCGCCCTCGGCGGTGTGCGGGAAGCGGGCGAGGACCGCGGGGGCGAGGGTCGCCAGTCCCGCGTCGTCGTCCCGCAGCGCGAGCTCGTCCAGGGCCCAGCGCCAGTTCGTGCCGGCGGCGGCGTAGCTGCGCAGGAGGAGGAGGGCGGCGTCCCGGCCGTACGCGGCGAGGTGGCCGAGCACGGCGAGGGCGAGGCCCGTGCGCTCCTCGCCGGGGTCGGTGAGGTCGTCGGGGTGGAAAAGATGCCGTTCGATCTCTTCGAGTCCGCCGTCGAGCTGCATGTAGAGGCGCGCGTAGTACAGGGAGCGGTTCTCTACCTGCCAGTCGCGGCGGGGGTCGCGCAGCACGCTGTCGTTCAGTGCCGCGAGCGCCTCGGCCCGCGGCGCCGCGAGGGCGTGCAGGGTCCCGTCGCCGCGGCCTCGCTGCAGGAGGCCGAGCAGGGTGCCACTGGGCGCTATGTCTGGATCGAACATGAGGTCAGCATCCGGTGCGGGGGGCAGGCTGGCAACGGGATTTCCGCTGACCGGCATTCTTGCCGGTGACCACGGGTCGTATGCGTCGTTCCCACCATGGATCGGTGGGACCGAGCGCGCTACGGCGGCCGAAGCCTAGCCTGGAACGCTCCGTTCCGCTGATTCGGCCGAAGATTGCCCCAGGGAGGCCGGGGGCATATGCCAAGTGCACCACCGTATCGGGTAATGCCAAATCCCTTACGGGCGGTCGCAGCCTGTGCAACAGTCGTTACCGGCCCTTCCGTCAGACCAGGCCCCGGCGCCGCCTGATATCGGAGAACGTCATGCCGTCCCATCTGTTCGCGGACCGACCAGCCGCCCAGCCGCCCGAGCGCGACGTGGTCGAGGCCCTGATCACCCAGGCACGCCGGTTGCGGGGCGGCCTGGACGCCGTACGCCGGGAGACCGCGGCGGGCGGCGACGAGCCCGACGACCCCCGGCTGCGCTGGCAGCGGGCGCTGTGCGACCTCGCCGTCCATCACCTCGACGACCTCGGCGGACACCTGGACCAGCTCCGGGAGGGCCTGCCCGCCGACCCCGGGACGGCCCAGGACACGGCGGGCGCAGCCGACGACGACCGGCTGCCGGTGGCGCCGCCCGAGCCCGCGGGGCATCCGCGCGGCTCACTGCTCAGCCGGGTCGGCAGCGCCGAGTGGAACCTCCTCACCGACGAGGTGAGCTGGTCCGAGGAGCTGTTCGGGATCTTCGGCCGGGACCCGGCCGAAGGGCCCCTGACCTTGGACGAGCTGCCGTCCCTGGTCTTCTGCGAGGACCAGCAGCTACTGACCACGATGGTCACCGACTGCCTGGTGGACGGCCGCCCGATCGACGACGAGTTCCGCATCGTACGGAGCGACCAGAGCGTCCGTACGGTGCACATGGTGGGCGAGCCGGTGCTCGAAGCCGACGGCAGCACGGCGTGCATGTGGGCCGTGCTGCGCGACGTCAGCGAGCTGCGTCGCAGCCAGCGGGCGGTGCGCGAGACCCGTGACTCGCTGCAGCGTCAACGGCACATGGCGCAGACGGAGCACCGGCTTGCGGTCGAGCTGCAGGAAGCCGTGCTGCCGCCGTGGCGCGGCTCCCTGCGGTTCCCGCAGGGCGGGCCCGTCGCACTCGACCTCGCCGCCCGTTACCTCCCTTCCGGCACCAGCGCTCTGATCGGCGGGGACTGGTACGACGCGCTGCAGCTTCCGGACGGCCGGACCCTGCTGAGCGTCGGCGACCTGACCGGCCACGGCGCCACCGCCACGTCCGGCATGGCGATGGTGCTGGGCGCGCTGCGCGGCATGGCGGTGTCCGGTCAGGAGCCGGGCCCGCTGATGGGCTATCTGAACCAGCTCCTCGACACCTCCGCACAGCCCGCCCTAGGCAGCGCGGTCTGCTGCCGTTTCGACCCCGCCTCCCGTCAGCTCGTCTGGGCCCAGGCCGGCCACCCCGCCCCGCTGCTGTTCCGCGACGGCACGGGAAGCCCGCTGAGCCCCCCGGAGGGCGTGCTGCTCGGTGCCACCACCGGAGCCGCCTACACGGAACGGTGCGAGCAGTTGGAGCCCGGCGACCTTCTGGTGCTGCACACGGACGGCCTGGTGCCGCGCCGGTCGCACGGCGCGCTCGCGCCCCACGAGGGTGCCGAGCGCCTCCTGTCGCTGGCACCGCGGTTCGCCGCGGCGCGCAACGCGCAGGACTGTGTCCGCGTCATCGCCGAGGAGTTCGGCGGTGCCGAGCGCGAGGACGACGCGTGTGTGCTGATCGCCAGGGTGAGCGGGTAGCGCAAACCCTTGCGCGGTGTCCGTATGACGCGATGTCCGTACGGCCAGGACCGGGGTCACGGGTCTTGGCTCGCCTTGCTCTTGTCCGTTCCAGGCCCCGCTGGTAGCCGTCGGCGTCAGACCCGCAGGTTGCTGCCCACCGGACCGATTCCCGGGCCCAGCCCCTTGTTCTTGGCCTTCGGCATCACCCGCTGGATCTCCTCCCGCAGGTCCTGGATCTTGGCGTAGTTCGCGTACCGGCCGGTGAGCCGGTACATCTCCCGCAGCCGGTCCCAGGTGCGGTGGGAGGAGTTCTCCTTGATGGACACCAGGGCCAGCCGGGCGTAGCGGTCGGCCTGTTCGGGGTCGTTGCCGATGAAGCAGGCGGAGGCCAGCGAGAGGTAGTCGAAGATCTGCGACCGCTGCCGGCCGTTGTCGCGCAGCCGCAGCGCCTGCTTGGCGTGCGCCTGGGCGATCTTCGCCGCCCGCGGGTCGTGTTCGGCCAGTGTACGGAAGGCCAGCGCCTGCATACCGTGCATGTCCGCCTCGTCGAACATCTGCATCCAGCTCGGCGGCGGCACATCGCCCCGGTCGGCGACGAAGAGTTCCTCCGCCTCGCCCAGGGTGCGCCGCATGGCCTGGCCCTGTCCCTTGCTGGCCTGGGCCCACGCCTCGATGGTGCAGAGCATCGCGCGGGTCCGCGGCAGGTTCTCGGCGCCGGAGCCGGACTTGGCCAGCTTCATCAGGTCCAGGGCGTCGTCGGGACGGCCCAGGTGCACCATCTGGCGGGCCGCCCGGGAGAGCGCCTCGCCCGCGCGCGGGCGGTCGCCACCCTCGCGCGCCGCGTGGGCGGCGATGACGAAGTACTTCTGGGCGGTGGGCTCCAGCCCCACGTCGTGGGACATCCAGCCCGCCAGGACGGCGAGGTTGGCCGCCACCCCCCACAGCCTGCGCTGGAGATGGTCGGGGTGGTGGTAGGCGAGCATCCCGCCCACCTCGTTGAGCTGGCCCACCACGGCCTTGCGCTGCAGCCCGCCGCCGCGGGCCGCGTCCCAGGCGCGGAAGACCTCGACCGACCGCTCCAGTGCGTCGATCTCCTGCGACCCCACGGGAGCCGCCTCGTAACGGTCGTAGCCGATCTGGTCGATGGTGTTGTAGTCGAACGGGTCGTCGAATCGGGGGGCGTCGGCTGCCAGCGCCGGATCGGTGTGCAGCCAGTCGTGCATGGCGCTGCTGAGTGCGGAGCCCGCGGCGAGCGCCGCGCCCGCGCCCACCAAGCCGCGTCGGTTGAGCATGAGGTCCATTCCCGTGAATTCCGTGAGGACCGCCGCCGTTCGCTCGGGCGGCCACGGGAGACCGTCCGTGGCCTGTTTCCTCCCCGCGCGCCCGGAACGACCGAACCCGAGGTCCTCGATGGTTACGACACGGCCGAGACGCTCGGTGAACAGGGCGGCGAGCACCTTGGGCACCGGGTCGCGCGGGGTCTCCCCCGTGTCGATCCAGCGCCGTACCCGCGAGGTGTCGGTCGCCAGCTGCGGATGCCCCATGGCGGCCGCCTGCCGGTTGACCAGTCTCGCCAGCTCGCCCTTGGACCAGCCGGCCAGGCCGAAAAGGTCCGCGAGACGGGTGTTCGGCTCCCTGTCCACGTCAAGCCCCCAGGTTCCTCGACTGACTTGACAGTAACGGGCCGCCGAGGACGCCCGCGAGCATTCGCCAGGGTTCGCCAGGGTCCGCCAGATGGTCTGCCACCCGCGCCCGCGTGTTCTGTAGAAGTGCAGCCCCCGGCCCGGTGTCGGTACCGCATTCCCCAGGGTGCGGACACCGGATCCGGGGCCTTCGGGCCCCGGGTCGCCGGGCCGGGAGCCGCACTGCAACTCGTCGGCGCACGAAGGGATCTGTCTCACCCATGTACGCAGCATCGTCCGCCGTGAGCGCCCCGAACCGGCCGTACCGTCCGCAGCCTCCGGGAAGCGGGCCGTATCTCGACCCCTCCCAGTCCCAGGGGGCGGTTTCCGGCCTCACCGGCGGCCGCAACCGGCGGGTGCAGGGGGGAGGCACCCAACCGCTCAGCGGGAGACTCGACTTGTCCGGCCCCCAGGGTGCTCAGCTGCGCGCCGCGGTCGCCTCGGTGCACCGCATCTGCCCCGAGTTCCATCCGGTCCAGGTGCTGCGCCGGAGCGGCAAGTCCGTCCTCCTGGTGGGCACCGCCGGCCGTACGACCGCGGTCGCCAAGTGCTTACTGGACCACTCCCCCGCGTGGGCCGAGCGGTTCCGGCACGAAATAGCTGCGTATCGGTCCTTCGTACGCCACCGCCCGCCGGTGCGCGTACCGAGGCTGGTCGCCGCGGATCCTGACAACTGCACCCTGGTCGTCGAGCGGATGCCCGGCCGGGTCGCCTCCCTTCAACGGCATCCCACCGAAGCACCGCCGCGCGCCGACGTACGGGCCGCGCTCGGCGCGATCTGCCGGGTCAACCTCTGGCGACCGCCGGCCGGGATGTTCGACGCGCCGCTGGACTACGCGGGCCGCATCGGGCGCTTCCACGACTTCGGTCTGCTGACCGACCGGGACCTGGGCGACCTGCAGAAGCTGCTGCACGGCCTGGCCCACACCCAGGGTCAGTTCTGCCACGGCGACGCGCTGCTGAACAACGTCCTGCTCTCCCCCGCCGGGCCGGTGCTGCTCGACTGGGACCACGCCGGCTGGTACCTGCCGGGCTACGACCTCGCGACCCTGTGGTCGGTGCTCGGTGACGCCCCGGTGGCGCGCCGCCAGATCAGCCAGCTCGCGCAGGCCGCGGGACCCGCCGCACGGGACGCCTTCCTGGTCAATCTGATGCTGGTGCTCACCCGCGAAATACGGCGTTACGAAACCGCCGTGCAGCGCACCATGCGCGAGCCCACGCCGACGGGCACGCCGGGGCCGGGTCACCCCGGTGGTGCGCTTGCGGCGGGTGAGGAACAGCGGCTGCTGCTGCGTCGGCTGCACGACGACTGCCAGATGGCGCGCCGTGCGGTACGGGCGGCGGTCGGCACCCGCTGATCCGCCGAGGGGCACGTGAGCGGCACGCCGTAGGGGCGTGCCGCTCACCCGTGTGTGCCGGGGGCTGCCCTCGCTCTCGTACGGGATTGCGGGATGCGCGCTGACATACGAAACCCGTGGGGCGCACGGTGATTGACGGATCGTCGGCCAGGCGATAGCTGTAAGGATCCCGTTCCGCGCACGGCCGTATGCACACCATCCGCCAGACGCCCCGGCTCGTCCCGGTCGGCCACAGGAGGCTGCATTGCGAGGATCCGACGAGAAGAGAACCCCCCGCTCCAGAGCGCGCAGGGCCGCCACCGCCGTCGCGGCGGCGGCCCTGCTGCTGCCGCTGGTCTCCGCCGCGCCGTCCGGCCCGGACGGGCAGCCCCGCGCCGCGGCGGCACAGCCCGCCGCCGACTCCCTCCAGCAGGCGTTCGCGGACGCCGCCGCGCGCTACGGCGTCCCCCGGGACGTGCTGCTGGCCGTGGCGTACATGGAGTCGCGCTGGGACGGGCACGGCGGCGCGCCCAGTGTCTCCGGCGGCTACGGCCCGATGCACCTGACCGACGCCCGTACGGCGCTGGCCGAGCGGCCGCACCACAGCCACGGTGACGAGGATCCGCGCGGCGACGACTCCCGTGCCCGCAAGCGGGCCCACGCGCGGCTCCCCGCCACCACGGAGCTGCCCGCCCGGCTGCGCACCCTGGAGCGGGCGGCGCGGCTGACCGGGCTGCCCGCCGAACGGCTGCGCCGGGACCCGGCTTCCAACATCCGCGGCGGTGCGGCGCTGCTGGCCGAGGAGCAGCGCCGCCTGGGGCTGCGCTCCGCCGATCCGGCCCGCTGGTACGGGGCCGTCGCCCGCTATTCGGGCGCGGACGACGCCCGGACGGCGGCGGGCTTCGCCGACGACGTGTACGACGTCCTGCGGCAGGGCCGGTCCCGTACGACCGGCGCCGGCCAGGCGGTGACACTTCCCGCCGCGCCGGGCCTGACGCCGGACCGGGCGCAGCTCGGGCGCCTGGGGCTGCGGTCCGCCGCCGCGCCGGCGGACGGCTCCCGCCTCGAATGCCCGCGTACGGTCTCCTGTGTGTCCGTGCCCGCGCCGTACGAGAAGTTCGGCGACGGGGACTACGGCAACCACGACAAGGCGGACCGGCCCCGGGACCAGCGGGTCGACGCCATCGTCGTGCACGACACCGAGGGGTCGTGGGAGACGACGCTGAAGCTCATCAAGGACCCGACTTATGTGTCCTGGCACTACACGATCCGGTCGGCCGACGGACTGATCGCCCAGCACGTGCCGACGAAGGACGTCGCCTGGCACGCGGGGAACTGGTACGTCAACGCGCACTCCGTGGGCATCGAGCACGAAGGTTTCCTCGCGGCTCCGGACGCCTGGTACACCGAGGCGATGTACCGGGCCTCGGCGCGCCTGGTGCGCTACCTGGCGCGCAAGTACGACCTGCCGCTGGACCGGCAGCACATCATCGGCCACGACAACGTGCCGGGCACGACACCCGACACGATCAAGGGCATGCACACCGACCCGGGCCCGTACTGGGACTGGGCGCACTACTTCCGGCTGCTGGGCAAGCCGTTCGTGCGCACGGCGGGCCCCGGGGGCGGCCTGGTCACCATCCGCCCCGACTACGACCGGCACCGGCCCGTCTACACCGACTGCGAGAAGCCGGGGCAGCCGTGCGCGCCGCACGGCTCGGCCGCGGTGCGCCTGCACACCGCACCGAGTGCGAGCGCGCCCCTGGTCAGTGACATCGGTCTGCGCCCGGACGGCAGCCCCTCGACGACCGGGGTCAACGACACCGGTGCCCGCGCCACCACCGGCCAGCGGTACGCGGTCGCGGAGCGCCGGGGGGAGTGGACGGCCGTCTGGTACCTGGGCCAGAAGGCGTGGTTCCACAACCCGCCGAAGCAGCCCACCGCGGTCGACGCGAAGGGGCTGGTGATCACGCCGAAGGCGGGCCGGGCGGACATCCCGGTCTACGGACGGGCGTACCCGGAGGCGGCGGCCTACCCGGCGGGCGTGCCGGTACAGGCCGTCACGCCGCTCCCGTACAAGCTGCTGTCCGGCCAGCGCTACGCCGTCGGCAACCGGGTGCGCGGCGAGTACTTCTACGCCCCGACGTACGACCTGTCCCAACACACGGTCGTGCGGGGCCAGGACGTCTACTACGAAATCCAGGTGGGGCACCGGGTCGGCTATGTGCGGGCGGCCGATGTGGACGTGCGGTCTTCGCAGCGGTAGCACGCGGGCAGCGCCGTGCCGGGCTCTCAGTGGCCCGGCACGGCGTCCGGCCGCGTCAGCGCTCAGGCGAGGGCGGCGTACCTCGTGAAGGCTTCCCGGCCGCCGGGGACGAGGTCCCCCCGCCGCACGGCCTCCCGGAGAGCGGGCTCGGTCAGCCAGTCGTGCCAGGCGATCTCCGCCGGGTCCGGCATCCCGTCGCCCGTGATGACGGCTTCGTGCACGCCGAGCCGGTACGGGGCGATCGCCCCGCGGCACAGGAACGTGAAGGCGAGCCGGGCCGCGGCCCGGACGACGAGTTCCTCCGACAGTTCGCGGGCGGCGGCTTCCTCGTACGACTCCCCGCGTGCACCGCGCCGCCGATCAGCCAGTTGTACCGGCCCGGAAACCGTGAGACGTCCGCCGGTGGACCAGTATCCGGCCCTGCCTGTCGCGGCACACGACGGTCGCCACCCGGTGCAGCCACCCCTCGCGGACGGCCTCGGCGCGGACGGCCACGCCCACCACCCGGTCCCGCTCGTCCACCCGGCCCACCAGTTCGGCCATGGCGGCCATGGCGGCCATGGCGGCCACGATGCCAGGAACCGGTACGGCCGGGGCGTGCCTTCGGGTCAGCCCTGCTGGAACATCTCCGCCGGCAGCGGCTTCAGGAGGGCGTACAGGTCGTCGGTGATCGGCCGGTCCCAACTGGCGATGGTGACCAGGACGCCGTCGCTGCGGTCGAACTGGGCGCAGGAG
Organism: Streptomyces sp. NPDC045470; assembly: GCF_040646595.1. Taxonomy (NCBI): domain Bacteria; kingdom Bacillati; phylum Actinomycetota; class Actinomycetes; order Kitasatosporales; family Streptomycetaceae; genus Streptomyces; species Streptomyces sp. NPDC045470. The sequence continues at coordinate 188,035 of NZ_JBEZAN010000012.1, read as the reverse complement.
ATCCGGCCCTCGGAGCACTTGATGCGCTTGACGATCAGCAGGTTGTCGTCGTGCATGACCGGGGTGTCCTCGGTCTCGACGACGGTGACCGGCTCGTCGTTCTCCAGCGCCGCGAGCAGTTGCGCCACCTCGAACGGCACCTGTCCGTCCGCCAGGTCGCGCGCCGGGGAGCCCTCCGGCAGATTGCCGATGATCATCGCGGGGCCGCGGCCGCCGAACAGGTCGTAGCGGAGGAAGACCCCCTGGCAGCTACCGTCGGGGGCGGGCAGGAGTCCCGCTCCGAGATTGCCGGGCCAGTCCCCGGGGTCCATGGCGAGGACGTCGAAGTCAGGCCCGGCGGGCGTGGCTGCGCTGCGGCGGCGGAGGAAGGACATACCGCCATCGTACGTGGCCGCCGGCGGCCGGCGGGCCCGGCGTCAACCCAGTGGCGGCTCGGCCGGCGCGACGCCCGGGGCGGCCGTCTCCAGCAGCCGCGGCAGGCCCGCGTAGTCCGTGCCCATCTTGCGGCAGACACTGGACAGCAGGCGGGTGACGACCGTCTCCGGGGTGGCCAGCTCCTCGGCGATGCGGCTGGTGGGCCAGCCCAGGGCGAGCCGCTCGGCGGCCGCCCGCTCCTGGGCGGTGAGGGTCTCGGTGCCGGTGCTGTGCAACTGGAGCGGGCGCAGACCGGCCGCCGACAGCTCGTCGCGGGCGCGTTCCGCCAGACCGTCGGCTCCGCAGTGGACCGCGCCCTCCAGCCCGCGGTAGAGGCGCTCGGCCGCGTCCTGGGGCAGGCCGGCCCGGCGCAGCGCCGCTCCGTGGTCGACCAGGGCTTCGGCCAGCGCGTAGCCGGCGGGTGAGTGCTCCAGTTCCCGTACGGCCTCGGCGAGCAGTTTGAGGGCCCGGCCGCCGCCGATCACGGTGGCGGCGCAGTGCAGGGCCTCGCCGACGGCTGTCGCGGTGCCGAACCTGCGGGCCCGCCGTACGCCTTCCTCGGCCAGCTGGACGGCGCGCGGGCTGTCGGTGAGCGCCGTGGCGCGGGCGAGGTGCAGTTGCCAGGGGCACCAGGCGGGGTTGCGCATGCCGCGGGCCTCCAGCCGCCTGCCGACCGCCTTGAGGTGGTGTTCGGCGTGCCGGTGCAGGCCGCGGGCCATCAGCAGTTCGCTGTAGACGGTGCGCGAGTCGGGGTAGACGACGGCGTTGGGCACGATGTCGCCGTAGCTGAAGTGGTCGGCGAGTTCCTGGGCGTCGTCGACGCGGCCGCGGGCGAGCAGGATCTCGATGAGGATGCCGATGGCGTACCACCGGGCCGGTACCGCGCCGCCGACCCGCTCGGCGATCCGCAGCCCTTCGCGCACCAGGGTCTCGGCCTCGGTCAGCGCGCCGCGACGGTAGCGGATGTAGCCGAGCAGGGCGTGGCCGAAGGCCAGGTGGGCGCCGCGCCAGCCCTTGCGCTCGCACTCGGCCATGCCGCGGGTGAACAGTTCCTCGGCGCGGCCGGGCTGGTCGCAGTACATGAACGTCATGGCGACGGCGACCGGCACCTCGAACCCGCGGTTGTCCTCGGTCCAGCTCAGCCCGCCGACCAGGGCCGCCTCGGCGTAGCGCAGGGCGGTGGCGGCGGGCTCGCCGTGCACCACGCAGTCCCAGGCGCGCAGGCCCAGGATGTAGCGCTCGGCGAGGCCGTCGCCGGTGAGGTGGTCGGCGAGCCGGGTCAGCCTGCGGGAGCGGGCCGCCGAGTCCGGTTCGTCGGCGCGGAAGGCGCTCCAGACGAAGTTCTCGGCCTGCATCCGCAGCCGGGTGCCGGGGACGCTGGTGCGGCGGGCCTCGTCGGCGGCGAGCGCGGCGGCCTCGGCGACCTTGTCGGTGTGGGCGAGCGCCTGGGCCAGGCGGTAGGTGACGGCCTCGCGCAGCTCGGGGTCGACGTCCGGTTCCTCCAGGGCTTCGCGGAGGTAGTTGACGGTGACCTCGGGGGCGGAGAGGAAGGTGGCGGCGCCCAGTTCGAACAGGACGGCGGCGCGGTTCTCCGGCGAGGGCGGCTCGCGCAGGGCGCGGGCCAGGAAGCGGCGGGCGGCGTCGGGTGCGCCGGCCCGTACGTACTCCCGCGCGGCCTGGCGCAGCCGGTGGACCACCCAGTCGTCTCCCTGGCAGGGCACCTCCAGCAGATGCCGGGCGGCGACCGTCGGCCCCAGTCCGGCTTCCACCACCGCTTCGGCGGCCACGTTGTGCATGCCGACGCGCAGCGCGGTCGGGATCGCCCGGTGGACGGCGGTGGCGATCAGCGGGTGGGCGAACTGCAGGATGCCGTCGGGGGCCTCGGCCTGGGCCAGGATGCGCGCCTCACGCAGTTGGGTGACGGCCTCGGCCGCCGCCTCGGCGCCGAGCGCGGCGACACCGGCGGTGATGTCGGGAGCGGCCGAGGCGCCCAGGACGGCGATCGCCCAGGCGAGGCGGACGGCGGCGCCGCCGAGCTTGTCCAGCCGGTCGATCAGGCCCTTGCCCTTGACGGCGGAGGCGACGTCGCGCAGGGCGGGCAGGTCGTCCCGGCTGCCCTTGAGGCCGCGCTCGCGGAGTCCGGCGGCGAGTTCCACGGCTTCGAAGGGGTTGCCGTCGGTGACCGCCCAGCATTCGGTGCAGAACTTGTCCTCGGCTGCCCCGCCGATCGCCTCGCGGACGATGCTGGCGACCGCGTCGCAGGTGAACGGGGTGAGGGTGAAGGGGCGGGTGGCGTGGCGTTCGGCGAGCTTGCGGAAGGGGGCGGCGTCGCGCGGCAGTTCCTCGGGCCGGTAGGCGACCACCACGAGCATCGGGAGGTCCTCGGCCCGGGGCGCGAACGCGGTGAGCCAGCTCAGGGACTCCTGGTCGGCCCAGTGCGCGTCGTCCAGGACCAGCACGGTGGGCGCCTGCTGCACGGCGAGGCGGGTCACCAGCCAGTCCAGGCCGTCGCGTACCCCGGTCGGGTCGGGCACGCTGCCGCCCGCGTCGGCCACCAGGCCGAGGGCCGGGGCGACGATGTCGTACCAGCTGCCCAGGACGGTGCGGGAGGCGGCCTCGTCGTAGGCGGCCAGGACGGGCTGCACGAGCTGGCGTACGACGTGGAACGCCATGCCGTGTTCCTGCTCGCCGCCGCGTGCGGAGAGTACGGTGCAGCCGTGCGCGGCGGCACGGGCGCGGACCTCGCCGAGCAGTGCGGTCTTGCCCATGCCGGCGGGTGCGGCGAAGGAGAGCAGACCGCCGCGCCGGGCGGCGGCGGGGCCGCCACCAGGTCCGCAGAGGCGGTCCAAGGCCGCCTCCAGGGCTTCGAGTTCGGCGTTCCGTTCGAGCAGGACACGCCGTGCGTTGCGCACCTGCTCCCATCCGTTGGCCATGACTGAATCCGTTCGCCGCGTGGGTGCTCCCGCCCGCCGCGAGTGCGGGCCCGTCCGGCCGCACTCTGCCTGCGATAGCGCAGAGCGTACGCCCATACGGACCCGCGGTAACCAGGATGAGTGACATGCTGCACACCGGGGGCCGGACCGTGCTATAGGCGCCCGCACGTAGCACGGACCGGCCCGGCCGACACCCCCGTAAGCGGCCACTCTTACGAGTGAACTGGTGGTGATACAAGGGCAGTTGAGCCGCCCGGTGCGCGGGTCAGTGGCGTTCCGGCGTGAGCGTCCCCTCGGTGCGCAGCCGGGTCACCAGGTTGCGGGCGGCCCGCTCGCCGGACGCCACGCTGCTGTTGGTGGTGGAGTGGCCCAGGATGTCGCCGCCGGCCAGTTGGACCCGGCCGCGCGGGTCGAATCCGGCCGCGAAACGGGCGATGGCGCGGTAGTCCCCCGGACGCCGGCCGATCAGGCACGGCGAGACGCGCCAGATGTGCGTCATCGTGGTGTGGCGTTCCAGTTCGGGCAGGACGCCCATCCGCCGGACGCCCGCCAGGACGTGGTCCACCACCTTGTCGTCCCCCAGGTCCCAGTTGCGGTCCGACCACGCGCCGCGCAGGTGGGTCATGACCAGCCCCGTCCCTTCCGGTACGCGCCGAGGGGAGAGGTTGTGCTCCAGCACGAAGGCACAGAGGTCCGGGTGTTCGACACGGGACGCCTGCACCAGCATGGCCCGTTCCGCCGTCGGGCGGTCCAGTCCGAAGGCGACATGGATGCTGCGGGCGTACGGGGCGTCGTCCAGGAACTCGCGCTGGTCGGCCGTGAGTTGTCCGTACAGTGGTGGCACCTGGGGCGGCGGCACGGCCAGGACGCAGGCGGCGGCGGTCTCTAGGTGCTCCGCCTCGCCCGGCCGGTGCCAGGTGACCGCCACCTCCTCGCCGCGGTCCTCGACCGAGGTGACCCGGGCGTGATATTCGACGGTGAGCTGCCGGGCCAGTCCCTTGGGCAGGAAGCCGACACCTTCCTTGGAGGTGAAGAAGCCGCCGCCGCACAGGATGACGTCGATGAAGACGAACGGCATCGCGGCCGACACTTCTTCCGGCTCTCCCAGGCACAGCCCGGAGACGAGCGGGTCGAGCAGGTACTCCAGGGTCTCGGGCCGCAGGCCGCGGCGGGTGGCGTACTGGTGGACGGACTCGAAGTCGGCCGCGGCCATCGGGGACATGTCGTGCGGCGTCAGCAGCGGGCGCGCACGGCGGTAGTCGCGCAGCAGCTTGACGATGTCCCCGAGGGGGAAGCTGGTCAGCAGACCGCCGGTGGCGAGCTGTCGGCGGGAGCCGAGGCGGACGCGGTCCACCCGGCCGCCGCGGACCAGGCCGAACAGGTCGCTACCGGGGACGACCTCGCCGGCCAGGCCGGCCGCGGCGATGAGACGGATCAGTTCGCGGTAACTGTGGATGAGGATGGTCGCCGCCCGGTTGACGGCGAATCCCGAGACGTTGACGGTGGCCATCCGGCCGCCGGCCATCTCCGGCCCGGCGCTCTCCAGGACGACGGTCTCGCATCCGGCCTGCTGGAGGCGGAAGGCCGCGGACAGGCCGGCTATCCCGCCGCCGACCACGACGACACGGGGCTTTGCACTCACAACGGTTCACCCTTCCTGCCGGTGCCCGGCCGCGCCCGCCGGGGCGCCGGTCCGGGTACCGGGACGTTGCGACAGGGGCGAAGGGTCCGAAGGGCCGCCGGGAACGGGCCGGCCCCGTGGACCGCGGAGCCGGGGGACAGCGACGTCCCCCTGGCTCACATCGCGGGACTCAGCTGCTCCCACCACCACGCGACCGGGCGCAGCGGCAGCGGTTCGAGACTCCCGTCACTGGGCGAGTCCGCCCAGACACCGAACGCGGGCGCCGGATCGGGGGCGGCACTCGGGTCGGACCGGTAGCGCGGGGTCACGGCGCTGTAGTCCAGGTTGCCCCGGATGAAGTGGTCCAGTTGGCCGAGGTAGCAGCGCACCTCGGGAGCGGCCCGTACGGCGGTCTGGTCCCGCAGGGTGACGTACAGGCACATCAGGCGGTCGTGCAGCGCGGCCGCCCGGATCATGGCTTCCTGGGGCGGCACGCGCAGCGCGTGCTCCAGGATGCCGACGAGGTTGGACTCCAGGGACTGCTCCTTGACCTCGCGGTGGTACGAGTAGACGTCGTTGGCGAAGGTCACCAGCGCCGAGGCGATCTGGGTCAGGGCTCGTATTCGGGGTGTCTCGGCCGCCTCACTGGGCAGCGAGGTGCCCTCCGCCATCTCGATGACGGCGATGGACGCCTTGGTACCGCGGTCCCGGGGGCCGATGACGAAGTACTCCTCCAGGCTCGGTACGGTCCCCGAGGCCCGCTGGCCCATGCCGACGCACGCGGCGAGAAACCATTCGGCAACGCCGTCGACCCAGCGCCGTACGACCGTGCCGGTGGCGTGCCGCCGGTAGCGGTGCGAGACCTCGCCGAAGGCCGCGGTGTAGGGGTCGGCCGTCGGGCCGTCGGTGGTCTCGGGGTGGTCGGCCCCGTGGATGACCTGGACGGCCATCGGGAGGAAACGTTCCGGGTTCCGGCTGAAGAGCCCGCCGTCCAGGTAGACGTCGTCCAGCAGCAGGCCCAGGCAGGACCAGTCGGCCCCGATCTGCAGCGGATCGGTGGCGCCGTCGGGCGCGATCCGGCACGCCCACTCGGCGGTGCGGTTGGCCAGTACCTGGGCGTGGTGGAAGTCGTCGTCGCAGAACCCGAACCGCGCCATCCAGTCCACCACCCGCGCTTCGATGCCGGCGGTCTCGTGGTGCGGCGCCGCCGGGATGGGGCAGAAGAGCTGGGGCACGACGACGGCGGCGTGCGGCGCCGTCGCGTCGAGGTCGTGCTCCGGCCCGGCCCCCGGTAAGGGGACCGCGGCCGAACGGGCGGCGGGAATCTCGTGTTCCGGGGCGCCGTAGCCTGTTGCCTGCATGGTTCTCTCCATGTTCACGGTGCTTGAGACGGCACTGCCTGCGCTGCTCCGCCGTCCGGCCTGCCGCGGAGCTCGCAGACCATGGGCAGCGGGCCCGGGCTCAGCACGGCGGCCGGGACCGGTCGTACGGTCCTGGCGGCCGGCGGGCGCAGGCGCCAGCGCGCGGCGATGGCGGCAAGGGCGAGCACGGCTTCGGTCATCGCGAAGTGGTCGCCGATGCACTTGCGGTTGCCGGCGGCGAACGGGAGCATCGCACCGCTCGGAACGCTCCCCGCGCGTTCCGGCAACCATCGGTCGGGGTCGAACCGCTGGGGGTCGGGGAAGGCCACCGGGTCCTGGTGCAGCACGTACGCGCTGTACAGAACGGTGCTTCCCGGTGCCAGCCGGTGACCGGCCAGCGTGGTCTCGGTGGTGGTGACGCGGGTCAGCGCCCAGCCGGGCGGATACATGCGCAGGGCTTCGGTGACCACGCGCCGGGCGTGGGCGAGCCGGGGCAGGTCCGCGGGGACGGGCGGGCGGCCGGCGAGCACGGTGTCGACTTCGGCGTGCAGCCGGCGTTCCTCCTCGGGGTGGGCCGCCAGGAGGTGGAAGGTCCAGGCGAGGGCCAGCGCGGTGGTCTCGATCCCGGCCACCAGGAAGGTCATCAGCTGGTCGTGGGCCTCTTGGTCGGTGAGCGGTTCCTGGTCGTGGGGTACCTCCCGGGTGGTGGGTGAAGGGGTGGGGCGGCCGGCCGGGCAGGCGTCCGGTGCGGAAGCGCCGTACGGTGCCGGGCCGTTGCCGGCGGCGGTGCCGCCGTCGTCCGTGGCTTCGAGGAGGGTGGCCAGCAGGTCGTCGTGCTCGGCGGGGCCGGCGCGGCGTTGGGCGATGATCTGGTCGATGATGTGGTGCAGCCGGGACAGGGCCCGGTCGAAGCGGCGGTTGCCGGGGGTCGGGAGCTTGTAGAGGGGCCCGAGCGGGACGACCGCGCGCAGCAGTACGCCGCGCATGGCGGTCGCCAGACACGCGCGTACCTCGGCGGCGAGGCCCGGGGCGAGGGAGGTGGACATCAGCACGCCGGTGGTCACCCGGGCGGAGAGGTCCATCATCGCGTCGGTGACGTCCAGTTCCCGGCCCGGCCGCCACTCCTCGACGGCGGCGCTGATCTCGGCGCTCATCACCGCGGCGTAGTCGGCGATCCGGGAGGGGCGGAAGCAGGGCTGGGCCAGCCGGCGCTGCCGGCGGTGCACGTTCTGCGGGCAGGTGACCAGGCCGTTGCCGAGCACCATGCGCATCGTGTCGTACAGCGGCCCGCCCTTGTCGTACGTGCGCGGGTCCATGAGGATCTGCTGCACCAGGGCCGGGTCGCAGGCCAGCCACACGCGCTGCGGGCCGAGGCGGATCGCGACCAGGTCGCCGTGGGCGGGCATCGAGGCGAGGAATTCGAGCGGGCGCCGCCACAGCCGGAGCGCGTGCCCGAGCAGCGGGACGCCGCCGGGCGCGGTCGAGACCACCCAGGTGCCGGGTGCGGCGGCCGCGGGGCCGTGCGGTGCGCGGACGTCTGCCTGTCCACGTATTCCCATCGGGGACCACCTCGTTGTTCGGCCGGTGTCCCGGGCGGCCGTCGAGCGGGCCCGGGAGCGGAAGACGGGTAGATGTGACGCACCATTACCTACCCGGGGCGCCCGGCCGGTCCCCTGGACATACTTTCTCCGGGGGGCGCGTCGGAGTGGGGGTCAGCTCACCGGAGCGGCATACGCTGAAACGGTACGGCGCGCGCCGGAGCCGCTCCGACGTCGGCAGAAACCTTTTACTTCCGAGGTGGGCGCTCTCGGGCGCACAACCGTTCGTGCGGGCGCGGCGGCGCGCCGGGGCCGTCCGCCCAAACACGCCGTTCAAGGCTGTGGTGACGCGCGACGGGGATCGGTGGTATAGGAGCCCGCGCCGGCGGCCGGTGACCCGTCCGGCGGGCCGCGTCGGCGCGGCGGCCGGAAGCGAATCATCCACCTTTCCGATCACCTCCTCTTCGTACCCTCCACGTCTGCTTGAGTTCACTTGGGCCGCTCCGGACCGGATACCCGTCCCTTTGTGTCGGCCCTTTTCGTTCCGCATGTATGCCTGACACTCCTGTGGATCAGCCGGCCCGACGTCTCGGCCGGCGCTTCTTCAAGCCCGTTGGCATCTCCGACTCCCCCGCAACCGACCGGCCGCCGGCCGAGGCGGAATGCGAAAGGGAATACTTCCGGCCGGAACTCTCCGCCGATCTGCTGGACCGCCTCGGCGCGGAACTCGACCGGATCAAGGCGATGTGGTCGCAACCCGCCGAAGCCGAGTACGGCGCCGGGCCCCGGCGGTGCTGAGGGCGGCCTAGCCGCCTGACAGCCCGGGCCTCGACGCCGCCGCCCAGCCCGCAGGGAAGTTGCCGTGTACGATCCCCCCACCCTCCACCTGCTGACGCCGTCCACCGCCGACGGGTACCGGATCCCCGCCCAAGTCACCTCCGAGCCCGACCTGACGGCCGCCTTCGGCCTCGCCGACGGCCCTCTCTTCCGTGACCAGCCGGCCCACGAGAGCCTGGCCGACGCCTACGACGCGCACGTCTACGACGCGGAGCCGATGGTCGTCCCCGACGACCTCGACGCCGAACTGGCGCAGCTGCTGGACACCGCCGAACAGCCGCCGGTCACCGCCGGCCTGCCGGTGTCCGAGCGGCACAGCCACCGCAAGCCGTCCTTCCTGCGCGCCGCCCGCGGCGGCCGGGAGGGCGGCACCCGGTCGTGGCGGCGCATCCTGAGCCTGGTCACCGTCACCCTGACGTCCGTGATCGTGATGGCGGTCGCCCTGCTCGCCGCGGTGGCGTCCTACCCGCCGCTGCGGGCCCTGGCGGGCGAGGCCACGACACCGCGGATCGCCCAGTTGTGGCCGCTGCTGGTCTACGGGCCGTGGGTGGCCGCCATCCTGTCCATCCTGCGGGCCCGCACCCACCGGCGCCGCACCGCGCACTCCTGGTGCGTCGTGATCTTCTTCGCGGCCGTCGCCACGGTGCTGTGCATCGCCAAGGCCCCCACCACCCCGGCGGGGATCACCGTGGCGGGACTGCCGCCGGTGACCGTGCTGCTCTGTTTCCACCAGCTGATCCGTCAGCTCGATCCCGATGCCCCGGCGGCGTCCACCCGGCACGCGTACTCCAACCGCGGCGCCCACCGGCACCGTTCCGGTCGCTGAGCCCCGGCAGCCGTCCGCGTTCCGGCGCCCTCCGCACGGAGGGTCGCCGGGGCGCGGACGGTCATCGTTTTTCGGCTTTTGTTTTCCGGTCATGGTTCTTTTTCCGTGCGGCCGCGTTTCCTGGCGGCGGCCGGAACAGCTCCGGGCCGGTCTGCGCACGGTGTCGTGCACATACCGGCCCGGAGTAATCCGTTGATCCTCCGATCAGCCTGCCGACCGGGTGCGTTCCGGCGTCTTTCCGGGTCCCGGCGGCGTTTCGCGCGACCGCGTCCGGGCGCTCCGGGACAACTCCGTGCCCACGCCCCCAGTGCGCCCGGCTGTCCGGAGGAAACTCCACCGCAGAAACGTTGTTTGACCCGGCCGAGCGTATCCGGGAATTCCGTTATTCGTTGGTCGAGGCGTGAAGCCGTGCGTCAGTGCCCGACGAAGGAGTGTGCAGCGATGGCAGTGAGTTGGGCGAAGAGAATCGCTGTCACGGAACCCGCCCCGAAGCCGGTCCGCTACGCCCGCTATCTGGCCCCGCACTGGCAGGGACTGCTCCGGGTGGACAGTGAGAACGGCATCGGCATCGTTCCGGCCGTCGCCTTCTTCGGCGTGCTCGCCTCGGTCCTGTTCGGCGCGGGCGGCGCGGGGGTGGCGCTGCTGGTCGACATGGCCATGGACCGCGACCACATGGCGCGCGCCTGGGTGACGTTCGACCTCGTGGTGGTCGTGGCGCTGTCCCTCTCGTACTGGCTCGTCGGCCGGTACGGCCTGCGGTTCTACGACACCGACCCGGCCACCAACGACCTGTGGCGGCTGATCACCGTCGCCAACACCGCCTGGCGGTCGCTGCCCCGGGCGCACCGTACGGCCCAGAAGCCGCGGCTGCGGGCCGTGAACACCGCCGCCCGCATCCTGCTGGCCGATCCCGAGGACACCCGTACGCACCAGATGCTGCACGCGCACGCGGACGTGCTGCGGCACCTGGCCACCACGGTCCTCGCGGACACCCAGCAGGCCCAGCCGCCGGAGCCGCCCACCGCGTACGCGTCCCGCGCGGCCGACCCGGCTCCGCGCGCCGAGCCCGGCCCGGCCCCCGTCGCCGCGAACTCGCTGGAGCGGGCCCGTTCCATTCCCAACCAGCCCTGATCCGCGCCCCCGCTGCCGGGGCGGGCGGGCCGCGGTCCGCTTTCCTGCGTGCTGTTCCGGTCGTTGCTGGGGTGCCCGACGGAGCGGCGGAGCGCGGCCGCCGGGAATCGGGCCTTGTGGGCGGTGCGTACCCGGGCGGGGGCCGGCACCTGACCTTGGCCGGGTCTGGTGGCCGTACCGTCGCGTCCCGGGAAGCGGGCTCCTAGGGTGGGACGCCGGAACCGGAACTCTTTCCGTCCGCTCCCAGGAGGTTCCCGTGAGCGTCAGCGCCAAGGGCACGTACCTGATCCGAAACGTGAGCAGCGGCCTGTACCTGACCGTCAAGGGCCACACCAAACAGTCCCCCGCGGACATCGTCCAGGAGCGGCTGTACGACTGGCCGCAGCGGGCCGCCCAGGCATGGCGGCTGGAGTCCGCGCCGGGCGGCGAGCGCACCTTCCGGCTGCAGAACCAGCACAGCGGCGGCTACCTCCAGGTCCGCAGGTGCGGCAAGGACAAGGGCACGCCCCTGGTCCAGGAGCATCTGGAGGAGAACACTCCGGCGTATCGCAGCCAGTCGTGGCAGCTCGTCGAGGAGGACCCGTACCGGGTCGCCAACCTGCACAGCGGGCTGTGGATGAACGTGCGCGACAACGCGGCCGCGGTGGGCGCGGTCGTCGACCAGTCGACGGAGAACACCGGCGTCTACCGCACCGCCGAGCAGTGGACCTTCGAGCCGGTCGAGGCGCGCGGCGGCGACCCGGTCTTCGACGCGCTGACCGGCCTGCTGGTGGAGCCGGGCGGCGGCATCATCTCCACCGTCACCCATGTCTTCAAGGCCTCGCTGGAGGCCGCCGGGGGTGTCTTCGGCACCGTCGCCAAGTATGTGCCGGGCGACACCACGCCGTTCGTACGGTTCGAGGGCTTCCGCGGTGACGAGGTCATCCGGTTCTCCTCGCGCAACCGCGTCGAGGAGGGGCCGCGGAAGATCAGTGCGCGGTTCCCGCACCTGCCCAAGGAGTTCCACGGCGGCTTCGACTTCGTCACCCGGGCCCCGCGGCGCAGCGGCCGGACCTACCTCGGGGTCAAGGGGGACCTGACGGTCGCCTTCTCCGACAAGGACAACGACGGCATCGACCGGACCGAGGAGTACTTCCCGTCCCGGGAGCTGGAGCCGTACGGCCGGGTCCTGGAGGCGACGCCCGCCCGGCCCGACGACTCGCAGTACCTGCTGTTCTGCGAGCAGCAGACCGTGCTGATCGACGGCCGGTTCCGCGCGCCGGACCTGCGTGAGGTGCAGCCGGTGCCGCTGGGCCAGCTGCCCAAGGGCTGGACGGCGCCGGACGCGGTGGCCTCCGCCACCGTGGGCGAGGAGGTGCACTTCTTCGCCACCAAGGGCACCGAGTACATCGTCTTCACCCTGCGCGATCTCATCCAGGGGCCCGCGCCGGTCCTGCACGCCTATCCGTTCCTGCTGGGGCTGTGGGCGTAACCGCCCGGCCGCGCGCGGCCGGATGACCGGCGGCCGTCTCCGTCCGGTCGTCCGGCCGCCTGCCCCGGGCAGGGGCCGCGGCGCGGGGGTGGCGCGTCAGGTGAGGTCGAACTCGCCGTCCCGGGCGCCCAGGACGAAGCCGCGCCACTCGGCGGGGGTGAAGACCAGCGCGGGTACGTCCGGAGTGCGCCGGTTGCGCATCGCGATCCAGCCTTCGACGAAGGCGACCTGCACATCGCCCATCCCCTGGCTGCTGGACTGCCAGGCGGCGCCGGACAGGTCGAGTTCCGGCCTGGTCCCGTCCACGAGCCGCTGTTCCATGATGCCCTCGGCCACGTCGCTGCTCCTCCCGGTTCGGCGTCGCGGTCAGCCTAGTCATCGCGCCCGGTGCGGGACAGGGCGCGCTTCAGGTGGCGGGCGGCTCGGCGCCCACCAGCCACATCGAGAAGAACTGCGAGCCGCCTCCGTAGGCGTGGCCCAGGGCCCGGCGCGCGCCGGGGACCTGGTGTTCCCCCGCCTGCCCGCGGACCTGGAGGGCCGCCTCGGCGAAGCGGATCATGCCGGAGGCGCCGATGGGGTTGGCGGAGAGCACCCCTCCGGAGGGGTTGACGGGCAGGTCGCCGTCGAGTTCCGTCACCCCGGACTCGGTGAGCTTCCAGCCCTCGCCCGGCGCGGCGAAGCCCAGGTTCTCCAGCCACATCGGCTCGTACCAGCTGAAGGGTACGTACATCTCCACCGCGTCGATCTCCCGGCGCGGGTCCGTGATCCCGGCCTGCCGGTACACGGCCGTGGCGCAGTCCTTGCCCGCCTGCGGGGAGACGAAGTCCTTGCCCGCGAAGAGGGTCGGTTCGCTGCGCATGGCCCCGCCGTGCATCCAGGCGGCGGGGCGGGGCGCCCGCCGTGCGCCCGCGCGGTCGGTCAGGACCATCGCGCAGGCGCCGTCGGAGGACGGGCAGGTCTCGGAGTAGCGGACCGGGTCCCAGAGCATCGGGGACGCCTGGACCTTCTCCAGCGTGATGTCGTGCTCGTGGAGGTGGGCGTACGGGTTCTTCAGCGCGTTGCGGCGGTCCTTGTACGCGACCAGGGAGCCGACCGTGGCGGGGGCGCCCGTACGCCGCATGTAGGCGCGGACGTGCGGCGCGAAGAAGCCGCCCGCGCCGGCCAGCAGCGGCTGCTGGAAGGGGACCGGGAGCGACAGCCCCCACATGGCGTTGGACTCGGACTGCTTCTCGAAGGCCAGGGTCAGGACGGTGCGGTGCACCCGGGCGGCGACGAGGTCGGCCGCGACCAGGGCGGTGGAGCCGCCGACCGAGCCGGCGGTGTGCACCCGCAGCATCGGCTTGCCGACCGCGCCGAGGGCATCGGCGAGGTACAGCTCCGGCATCATGACGCCCTCGAAGAAGTCGGGGGCCTTGCCGATGACCACGGCGTCGATGGCGGGCCAGGTCAGTTCGGCGTCGTCGAGGGCGCGTCGGGCCGCCTCGCGGACGAGGCCGGCCAGGGAGACGTCGCGGCGCGCGGCGACGTGCCGGGTCTGGCCGATGCCGACGACGGCGACGGGCTCCTTGGACACGGCGGCCCTGGACGCTCCGGGTCGGGGTGTTCCGCCCTCGGGTGCTCCGGACTTGCTCATCGCGGGTCCCCTTCCAGTACGGCGACCAGGTTCTGCTGGAGGCAGGGCCCCGACGTGGCGTGGGCCAGCGCCCGCCGGGACGCGCCGCGCCGGACGGCCTGCGCGGCCTCACCGATCCGGATCAGTCCGGTGGCCATCATGGGGTCGGCGGCGAGCGCGCCGCCGGACGGGTTGATCCGTACCCGGTCGTCCAGCCGCAGTGCCTTGCGGAGCACGACCTCCTGCGCGGTGAAGGGGGCGTGCAGTTCGGCGGTGTCCACCGGCTGTTCGAAGGCTCCGGCGCGCTCCGCGGCCAGCCGGGTGGACGGCGAGTCGGTGAGATCCCGTACGCCGAGTGCGTGGGCCTCGATGCGGTGGTCCATGCCGCGGATCCAGGCGGGCCGGTCGCACAGCCGCCGCGCGGTGTCCCCGGCCGCGAGGACGACGGCGGCGGCGCCGTCGGTGACGGGCGGGCAGTCGGTGGTGCGCAGGGGCTGGACGACGTAGTCGCCGGGCGGCACCGGCCCGCTGTGCCGGGCGTGCGGACGGGCGGCCGCATCGGCGCGGACGCGTGCCGCGATGCCGGCGAGTGCCGCCTCGTCCGTGTCACCCGCGTCGATGAGGGCCTGGGCCTGGAGGGCGGCGAGGGAGACGGAGTCGGGCCACAGGGGTGCGAGGTAGTACGGGTCGAGCTGGCGGGTGAGCACGTCGCGGACCGCGCCGGACGAGGACTTGCCGTACGCGTACACGAGCGCGGTTTCGGCGGCCCCGGTCAGCAGCTTGACCCACGCCTCGTACAGCGCCCAGGCGCCGTCCGTCTCGACGTGCGACTCGGCGATGGGCGGCCAGGCGCCGACGCTGTCCAGTGCCATGGTGAAGGAGAAGGCCCGTCCGGCCAGGTAGTCCGACGACCCCGAGCAGGTGAAGTCGATCTCCCCGGCCCGCAGGCCGGCCTGGCCCAGGGCGTCCTGGAGCACCGGCAGCAGCAGTTCGGCCTCGGAGACCTCGGCGGTGTCGCGGGCGTGGTCGCTCTGCGCGAAGGCGACGACCGCGACCTCGCGTCGCTCCGCGGGCGGGCCGGGGGTCGCGGGCATCAGACCAGCTCCTTGTAGCTGTCGTAGTCGGCGTCGGGTTCGCCGGTGGGCCGGTAGTGGTCCGGGTAGCGGCCGTCGCCGCGCCACACCGGCTCCACCCGCAGGCCCATGCGCACCTCGTCGTACGGGATGCCGCCGATACGGGCGTGCAGGGCCAGGTCGGCGCCGTCCAGGGCGATGTGCGCGTAGACGTACGGCACGTCGATGTCGAGGTTCTTCGCCTTGATGTTCACGATGCAGAAGGTGGTGACGGTGCCCTTGGGACCGACTTCGACCTGGTCACGGGTGGCCACGCCGCAGGTGGGGCAGGCGCCGCGGGGCGGTACGTACACCTTGCGGCAGGAGGGGCAGCGCTCTCCGACGGTCCGGTGTCCGGCGAGGGCGGCGAGGTAGCGGGACTGGGCGCGGCCGGGTGAGTAGGTGTAGTCGAGGCGGGCGGGGGCGGTGATGCCGGTGACGGGGTCGGGGAACTCGCCGGCGTGCGGGGCGGTTTCCGCGCTCCCGTCGCCCTCGTACGGCTCGAAACACGCGATGTCGGTGATCGCCCCGGTACGCTCCGCCGCCCACCGCACGCGGACCCGCATCCCGGTGCGCACGGCGTCGGGGCCGGGGGCGTCCAAGGCGTGCAGCAGGGCCGTGTCGGCGCCGTCGAGACGGACGAGTACCCAGGCGAACGGGGTGTCCAGCGGCTGGTGGCGGCGCGGGGCCGGGTTCCAGGCCCAGGTGGTGACGGTCCCCGTGCTGCCGACCTCGACGAGGTCGCGTATCTCCTCGGCGGTGGCCGGGTCGTACTCGACGGGTGGCACCAGCACCCGCCCGTCCCCGGTCCGGACGCCCAGCACGGCCCGTTCGCGCAGCCCGGTGAGGAAGGCGCTCTGCACGGGCCCGAGGGACCGGGTGAAGGGGAACGCGACGACGAGCGGGGCCGACAGCACGTCAGGGGCGTCGGGGTCGGGTGCGTCGGGGGCGGCGGTGCGGGAGGTCGGGGGCATACGGGCTCCTCGCTTCCGTACGGGGGGCGGGCACGGCCGGGGGCCGGCGCGCCGGATCAGGCGCGCCGGAAGACGGGCGGGCGCTTCTCGGCGAAGGCCCGGGCGCCTTCCTTCGCGTCGTCCGTGTCGAATACCGGCCAGCCGCGGGCGAGTTCGGCCTTCAGCCCGTCCTCCTCGGTCATCGCGGCGGTCTCGTAGACGGACGCCTTGACCGCCTCGACGGCGAGCGGGCCGCAGTCGTTGATCCGCGCGGCGATCTCCAGGCTCTTGCCGAGCGCGTCGCCGTCCGGCACGACATGGCCGATCAGCCCGATGCGCGCGGCCTCCTCCGCGGTGTAGGGGCGCCCGGTGAGCAGCATTTCCAGGGCGTGGGTGCGCGGGATCTGACGGGCGAGGCGGACGGTGGAACCGCCGATGGGGAACAGGCCGCGCCGTACCTCGAAGAGCCCGAACGTGGCGCTCCGCCCGGCCACCCGGATGTCGGTGCCCTGGAGGATCTCCGTGCCGCCGGCGACGCAGGGCCCTTCGACGGCGGCGATGACCGGTTTGCGCGGGCGGTGATGGCGCAGCATCGCCTTCCAGTGCAGGTCGGGGTCGGCTTTCAGGCGCTCGCGGTACGGCTCGCCGTCCATGCCCCGGCCGGCCAGCGCCTTGAGGTCCATACCGGCGCAGAAGGCGCCGCCCGCGCCGGTGAGCACGACCGAGCGCACGGAGTCGTCCGCGTCCGCGGCGGTCCAGCCGTCGTACAGGCCCACCAGCATCGGCAGCGACAGCGCGTTCTTCGCCTCCGGCCGGTCGAGGGTGAGCACCAGGGTCGCGCCCTCGCGTGTCACCGTCAGATGTTCGGTCCCGCCCATGCGTCCTCCTGTCCGTGCGGCCGCGGTCCGTGCCCGCCGCCACCGAGAGCCGCCCGTCCACCCCGGAACGTAGAACAGGTTGCAGGAGCCGGGGGCCGACTTCAAGAGTTTTCTGACAGACAGTCAGTTTCCGGCGCCGTGCCCCTTCCCCCGTACGGCGTGCGGCGCTCTAATGACCGCGAGCCGACGCCGCCGCCTGTTCTGGAGGAGACGTGGAATACAACCTGGCCGATCTGTTCGAGTCGGTCGTGGACACGGTTCCCGGGCGTGAGGCGCTGGTGTTCCTCGACCACCCGGGCACCGGCGCGGAGCGCCGCCTCACGTACGGGGAGCTGGACCGCGCCGCCAACCGGCTCGCCCACCACCTGCGCGACCACGGCGTCACCCCCGGCTCGCACGTCGGCCTGCACCTCTACAACGGCGTCGAGTACCTCCAGACCCTCTACGCCTGCCTGAAGATCCGCGCCGTACCGGTCAACGTCAACTACCGCTACGTCGAGGACGAGCTGGCCTACCTCTACCAGGATGCCGACCTCGTCGCCCTGGTCTTCGACGCGGAGTTCACCGGCCGGGTGGCGGCCGCCCTGCCGCGCGCTGACCGGCTGCGCCACCTCGTACGGGTGGGCGCGCCGCCCGCCGGCGCCCCGGAGCCCGCCGTCGCGCCGGTGCCGTTCACCGACGCCGAGGCGTCCGGCTCGTCCGGGCGCGACTTCGCTCCGCGCTCCGGCGGCGACCGGCTCGTCATCTACACCGGCGGCACCACCGGCATGCCCAAGGGCGTGCTGTGGCGGCACGAGGACATCTTCTTCTCCGGCATGGGCGGCGGCGCGCCCACCGGCGAACCGGTACGGCGCCCCGAGGAACTGGCCGAACGCGTCGCCGCGGGCGGCGAGGGCCTGGTCTTCTTCCCCACTCCCCCGCTGATGCACGGCACCTCCACCCTCACCGCCTTCATCGCCTTCCACTTCGGCCAGAAGGTGGCCCTGCACCGCAAGTTCGTCCCGGAGGAGGTGCTGCGCACCGTCGAACGGGAGAAGGTGACCAGTATGTCGCTGGTCGGTGACGCGATGCTGCGCCCGCTCGCGGACGCGCTGGCCGGTCCGCTGAAGGGCACGGACTGCTCCTCGCTGTTCAGCGTCAGCAGCTCCGGGGCGATCCTCTCGGAGACCGTACGGGAGCAGTTCGCCGCGCTGGTGCCGGGCGCCCTGCTGCTCAACAACTTCGGCTCCTCCGAGTCCGGCTTCAACGGCACCGCCACCGAGGACTCGGGCCCCGGCCGGGGCTTCCGGTTGCGCGTCAACGCGCATACTGCGGTGGTCGATCCCGCCTCCCCCGCGCACGCCCGGGTGGCGGCGGGCGAGGTGGGGCGGCTCGCGCTGCGCGGACATGTGCCGCTGGGCTACTACAACGACCCGCGCAAGACCGCCGAGACGTTCTTCGAGGCGGACGGCGAGCGGTGGGTGCTCCTCGGTGACATGGCGACCGTCGACGAGGCGGGCATCGTCACGGTCCTCGGCCGGGGCTCACAGTGCATCAACTCCGGCGGCGAGAAGGTGTACCCGGAGGAGGTCGAACAGGCACTGAAGGCGCATCCGGACATCTACGACGCGCTGGTGGCGGGGGTACCGGACGAGCGGTGGGGCAGCCGGGTGGCCGCGGTCGTGCAACTCCGCGACGGTGCGGCGCCGCTGGCCCTGGCCGCGGTGCAGGACCACTGCCGCACACGGCTGGCCGGTTACAAGATTCCGCGTTCGGTGGTGTTCACCGAACGCATCCAGCGCTCCCCCAGTGGCAAGGCGGACTACCGGTGGGCGAAGGCGGTGGCTTCCGGGGCGGGCGCTCCGTAGCGGGTGCGGTCCGCGTGGCGGTCCGAGGTCCGCCGCGTGCGGCCTTCCGCGGGGCTCCGGCGGACTCCGCAGGACACGGCTCCCGCGCCGTTCCAGCCGGGCTCCGGCCGCCGCCCCGACGGCGGCCGGAGCCCCTGACCGGCTGGTTCAGACGGTACGGCGGTGATGGCGGCGCGGCCCACACGACCGGGAACCGGTGTGCGCCGCGCCGGGCCGGGGTATGACGGCGAGAATCTTCGACATGAGGGTGTTCTCCTGAGTGGGAAGAAGGGGACACCCGCACGGTTGCCCGCACCCCGCGCCAGGTCGACAACCGGCCCCCGCCCTTCACCCGCTTGGCACACGCCGCTCCCCCCGAATGCAGCAGCCCATGACCCGCGAATGCAGCAAGCCATGGCCCACGCCGAGGGTGGGAAGGGGCCCGGTGACGGTTCTAACCTGAAGCATGGACTTCGACGGCGTGGAGCTCGGAGACGAACTCTCCGGCACGTACGGCATTCCGGTACGGCTCGACCCCGCTGAGCACGATCCCCGCTCCGGCACGGCCTCGCTGTGCGCGGCGGGGCCGGTGGTGCCCGTTCTGCTGCCCGGCGGAGTGTCCGCCTGGCTGGTGACCCACCATCAGGCCGGACGGGAGGTGCTCGCCGACAGCCGCTTCGTCAAGGACATCGGCGCCTGGCGCGCCTGGCGCAGCGGCGAGGTCCCGCGCTCCTGGCCGCTGGCGCCGCTGCTGACCGTCGCCAACATGACCACCGCGACGGCGGGCGACCACACCCGGCTCCGGGCGCCGCTGGCCCGCGCGTTCACCGTGCGCCGCGTGGAGCTGCTCAGGCCGCGCGTCGAGGAGCTGGCGGGAGAACTGCTGGACGGCCTCGCCGCCGGCCCGCCCGGGGAGCCGGTCGATCTGCGGGCCCGCTACGCCCACCCGCTGCCGATACGGGTCGTCTGCGAGCTGTTCGGCGTACCCGGCGACCGCCGCGACCGGTTGCGGTCACTGTGCGGTGCCCTGTTCGGCGCTCCCTCCGACCCGTCCGGGACGCCGGCGGTCCACCGCGAGCTGCGCACCGCGCTCGCCGGCCTCCTGGACGAGAAGCGGGCCCGTCCCGGGGACGACCTGACGAGTGCGCTGGTCGCTCCCGGCCCCCACCCGCTCAGCGGCACCGAACTCGTCGACACGCTCCTGCTGATGATCGTGGCCGGGCATGAAACCACCGTGAACCTGCTGGTCAACGCCGTACACGCACTGCTGACCCACCCCGGCCAGCTCGCCCTCGCGGGCAGCGGACAGGTGCCCTGGAGCGCCGTGGTCGAAGAGACGCTGCGCTGGGACCCGCCGGTGGCCCACTTCCCGTTCCGCTACGCGCTGTGCGACGTGGACGTGGCCGGCCGGACCGTCCGCGCGGGCGATCCGGTGATGCTCTCGTACACCGCGTTCGGCCGCGACCCCCGGCAGCACGGGCCCGCGGCCGGGTGTTTCGACGTCACCCGGGCCACCACCCGTCACCTCGCCTTCGGGCACGGCATCCACCACTGCCTCGGCGCGCCCCTCGCCCGGCTGGAAGCGGCCGTCGCCCTGCCCGCACTCTTCGCCCGCTTCCCGGACCTGCGCCTGCACGAACCGGAACGGCCGCCCGCCCGTCGTCCGTCGCTGGTCTTCAACGGGTTCGGGGAAATGCCGGTGCTCCTGGCACCCGGTTCGTGACGTTTCGCAGGGGCGCCTGGCGGCGGAGCCGTCAGGACGCCCGAGCCGGTGCTGACGCCGGTACCAGGGCCTCACCGCCGCACACGGACCGTACGGAGCGGGCCAGCGCCACCGTGTGCAGGGCGTCCGGGCGCTGTTCGCGGCGTACGTGTGCGGCGGCGCCCACCAGCGAGGGAACGCAGCGCGGCGAGGTGCGTACCGCGCCGGACGCGGCGATCGCGCGTACCAGCGCGTCGTTGACGCGGTTGATCTCCTTGCGCACCTCACCGAGATCCGGCCGCTCGCCCGGCGCCCGCGCGGGATCCGCGGCCCACCGGCGGTGCAGTCCGCGCTGCACGGTCTTGTTGGCCTCGATCTGGTCCCGGAAGATCCGCGCGGTCCACCGCGGATCGGTCCCGAGTTCCGCCGCCTGCCGCGCCACCGCGTCCAGCACCTGCTGCTCACGCACCGGGTCGTCGACAGGGCTGCCGGTGCCCCACTTGGCCGCGGCCACCAGGTCGGCGGTGGCGAGGCGCCGGGCGGACAGGGCGGCGAGGGGGCGCAGCGCGTCCGCTTCCCGAGGGGGCGCGGCGGGCGCGGAGTTCGCCGTTGCGGGCCGTACGACGGCCGAGGTGGACGCGGTACCCGCCGACGCCGGAGCCGGTACGGCGGTGAGGAGAGCGGTCGTGGCCGCGCCTGCGATCAGCAGGCGGCGCAGGGACGTTCGCGCGTTCGGTACCACCGTCGGCCTCCCGGACACCGGCACGGACTCGGGTTTGCCCTGGCGATCCTACTGACGGCGGCACGGGAGCGAGGAAGCGTCCCCGCTCCCGCTGTTCGTCGCTGCGCCGCGCTCAGTGCCGCGCGTGCAGGATGCGGTGCTCGAAGCGGGCGAAAGCGACCTCCTGCCGCCATTCGAGAGCCGCTTTCAGGTTCTTGGCGAGGAACCGGGTGCAAGCCGCGCGTGGCTGGTGCCCGCCCGGACGCTCCATGCGGCACGGGCGCGCCAGTTCGTACGCGCGCTTCCCGTGGTTCCGGTCGCCCCACAGACTGCGGCCCGGGAGGAAGGCATGCTCCAAGGACGCGCGCGCCAGGTCCTTCAGTTCGCGGTACCGCAGGCCGTACGTGCCGGACGCGTACCGGTACTCGGCGCTGATGTCGCTGCGCGAGATCCCGGGGTCGTCGGTGGCGAGCACGACCGGAACGCCGTAGCGCCGGTACAGCGGGAACGGGTGGTCGGCACCGGAGACCCCGAGGATCTGCCGGTTGCTCGTGAACGGCACTTCCACCGCGATGCCGCGCCGCGCCATGGTGCGCAGCAGGGCGGGCGCACCGTCCTCGTGCGCCACGTCGACGCCGTGACCGATGCGCTCCGCGTGCCCGGTGCGGACCGCCTCGTTGATGTGGAAGCGCAGGTCCTCGGGCTTGACCAGGCCGGGGACGAGTTCACCGGCGTGCAGGGTGATGTGGGCGCGCGGGTAGACACCGTGCAGGTAGTCCAGCATCCGCATGTGGAGCCGGTAGTTGCGCAGCGCGTTCCGCTCGTCCTCCGGCTGCACGAGGTTCACCGCGACGTAGCGGTGGTCGCGTTCGGCGAGGCGCATACCGAGCGCCATCTGGGTGAAGACCCGTTCCGGTGTGGAGCCGCGCGACACCTGCGAGATGTAGCGGACGGTCAGCCGGCAACCGGGGCCCGGCCTGGCGGTGTCGCAGCGCGCCGCCTTGCGGAACGCCGCGGTGTCCTTGTCGATCTCCCGGCCCGCGTCGCGTACGAGCTTGTCCAACTTGCCGCCTGCCGTCAGCAGTTGATGCATCCGCCGCAGGTCCGCGTGGTAGCCGACCTGTTCGGCCAGCTTCTTGCTGCCCCCGGAGGCGGGCGTCAGCATCGTCTCCAGGTGGAACTGGTGCTGCCGGGCGGCGGTGTTGGCGACGTCGGCCAGCAGTTCGCCGCCGTGGCGCCAGCTCACCTCACCGAACTTCCCGAAGGCCGCGAAGAAGTGGTCGTGCCCGGACTCGCCGGACGCCGACGAGAAGTCCTGCATCGACCAGGCGCGCAGGATCTGCCGGTGGAAGGAACGGTCCTGCCTGGCCTGCGCCGCCGGACGCGTACCCGGCCCGCACGGAGCGGGCCGGGCGGTCATCGTCCTGGTCTCGATGCACAGGCCGTCGTCCCCGGCCAGCTTGATCAGCAGCTCGGTCGAGGCCGCGCCGGACAGGTGGTTGTGCAGGTCGGCGCCCTTGGGCAGGTCGCGGAAGAAGGCGCGCAGCGCCGCGGGCCGCTTCCTGATCCCGTCGAGGTAGGCGGAGACCCGGCGTTCGGCGCCGGTGGGAGCGGAGGCCGTGCCCGGGAGAGCCGCGTCGGCGGCGGGCGTGCCCGGGACCGCCGGACCCGGGGCGGCGGGGTCCGGGGCGGCGGTCACCTCCGGGGCCGGCGGTGCGGCGAGCGCGGAGGACGGCAGCAACGACAGCACTGCCAGGACGCCCGCACCCAGTACGAGCGGGGCGGACCGGCGGTGCCGTCCGCGATGGCGAGGGAAAGAGATCACGCGCTCATACTGGCGAGTTCGGCGGGCCGGACGGTGACGGCAGGCGGGTGTGCGTCCCCTTGGGTGAACAAGATCCCGCCACTCGGTGCGGAACGGACGCCCGCGCATCCCGCGACGGCGCGGCCGAGGCCGGGGGCCGAGGCCGCGGCCAAAGCCAGGGGCCGGAGCCGGGACCGAGGCCGGGAGCCGAGGCCGGAGGCCGAAACCGGGAGCCGAGGCCGAAGCCGAAGGCCGGGGGAACTCCGCTGAGTCCCCCCGGCCCCGGCAGTTGGTCAGCCGATCCGGGTCATCGTGGACTCGTACCCTCCGCCGCCCGGGTAGACCCACGCACCCGCAAGCGCATTGCCGTCCGCGGTGAAGGTGCCCCGGAAGTACGCGGGCGAGCCCTTCTCGCCGCCCCAGATGGTCAGGGTGTCCCCCTCCATCTCGTACACGTAGTCGAAGGTGTGCCCTTCGTTGTCGTAGAAACGTGACGCGATGTCCTCCCCCGGAGTCACGGCGCCGAAAGGCTTCTCCCTGCCGATCACTTCGATGCCGGTGATCCGCCGGCCGTGCTGCTCCAGCTCCACCTCCTGCACCAGGAAGAACCCTCCGTCGAGGCGGCGGTAGGTGACCGTACCGGTCACCCCGCCCTCGACCCGCCAACGGCCCAGCAGTCGCTCCAGTTCCCCGATCCCCTCGTTCGTCCCCGCCACTTCGCCGCTTCCGTCCCGCTGCTCCGTCATCACGGTTCCTTCCTTTCCGTCACGGCTCGTCCTCGTGCTCGTCCTCGTACGACCGGCGGGCCCCCGGAAAGGAATCGGCGGACGGAAGTGATCTGCGTCACTGACCGTCCGGGTCGTCCTCGACTTCGGCGGGCGTCAGGACGGAGGCGAGGCCGAGGGCCGGCAGCAGGTCCGGCGCGAAGGTGGTGATCTCGGCGATCCTGCCGTGCTCCATACGCAGAACGTCGATGTTGACCGCGGTGTACGCCGACGCCGCTGGCGGCCGTACGTAGTTCGCGACGGCCGGCTGCCGGTTCACGGCGAGCGGCACGGCGAACCAGTCGCCCCACGCCTGGTCCCCCTCCAGGACCGCGCGCCACATGCCGATGACGGCCGCGCGCCCGTCGAACACCAGGTGGGCGGGCGGCATGGTCTGCCGGACGTCCGCACGCAACAGGGCGGCCAGCGCCGCGACATCGGCGGCCCGTGAGGCGTCGACGAACTGCTGGAGAAGTGCGCGCTCGGCCTCGGTGGGGCCGATGGCGCCCCGCCCCCAGTCGGTGCGCCGCTCGGGCAACTGCTCGCGCAGCGTGGCGCGGGCGCGTTGCAGCGCGCTCTTGACCGCGGCGCCGCTCACTTCGAGCATGCCGGCCGTCTCCGCGGTGGGCAGACCCACGACGTCGCGCAGGATCAGCACGGCCCGCTGCTGTGGTGGCAGGTGCTGGATCGCCGCCAGGAAGGCCAGCTCGACGGTTTCCCTGGCGATCGCCGCGGCCTCCGGGCCGCTGCCGTCCGGCGCGGCCAGGTCCAGCAGGGCGTCGGGGTAGGGCTGCAGCCAGGTCACCTCGGCCGGCGCGGAACGTTTCGGCACGCCCGCGCTGTCGACCGCCACCGCGATCTCCCTGGTGCGGGCCGGGCTGGACAGCGCGTCCAGACAGGCGTGGGTCGCGATCCGGTACAGCCAGGCCCGGAACGTCCCCCGCCCCTCGAAGCCCGCCCTCTTGCGCCAGGCCCGCAGCAGGGCTTCCTGTACGAGGTCTTCCGCGTCGTCGAACGACCCGAGCATCCGGTAGCAGTGCACGCGCAGTTCGTGCCGGTACCGCTCGGCGAGATGCGCGAACGCCTGCTCGTCCCCCGCAAGGACCGCGGCCTCCGCCCGCTCGTCCTCCCCGCGCGCCCCCTGGCCCGCGCGCTCTTCCGCTCTCATACCCGCCCCCTCCTGGCATCGCGCCACCGCCCGCCCGGCGATCACGATACGGCCGGGCGGCCGGCGGCGTCGGCGCGGAGACCGGCTGGGCCCGGCACGCCCCGGCCCGATCAGGTCCGACCCGTCCAGCCCCGGTCAGGCTCAGCCGGTCCCGGTCAGGTCCGACCCGTCCGGACCCGATCAGGCCCAGCCGGTCCCGGTCGGGCCCGGTCAGTCATGGCCAGGCCCGGTCAGTCATGGTCCGACACGCTGGTGACGCCCACGTTGGCGTTCTGGGCGAGGCCGTCGACCGGGAACAGGAACCCGCTCTTCGACGGCGCCCCGGAATCTCCGTGGCTGCCGGAGGCTGGGCGGGCGCCCGAGCCCGCCCCGTCGTCCGAGTCGGCGTGCGCCACGGCGGGCAGTACCGCGCCGGACAGGGCCACGGCGACCAGCAGACCGACCGCCGCACGGATGGTCATACGAAGTGATGTACGCATGATGTTCCTTTCGAGGGGTGCGCGGTCAGCGCACCACGGGGAAGGGACACCGTTGCGGCATTGGGCCGATCGTGGGCGCGTACGACGGTCCGCACCCGGGAATCTTCAGGGGTTGGGCACCAGGAAAGCCCGGACCGCGTCGAGGTATTCCAGCGGGCGCTCCTCGTGCACGAGATGCCCCGCCCCCTCGACCGTCACCAGACGGCAGTCCGGGATGCGTGCGGCCATGTCCTGGAGCTGCTGCTGCGGGATGTGGCTGGTGGGGCCGCCGGCGATCACCAGGGTCGGCGCGGTGATCTTCGCCAGGCCGTCCCACCACCCGGGGTCCGGCGCGTTGCGCTGGGCCACCACGGCCACCTTGGCCTGCCAGTCGAACGCCGGCGGGCCCGGTGGCGGGCCCGGGATCTCCTGCGGCGGTGCCGCCGGGAGGGGCGGCGCGGCCTCCTCCAGCACCAGCCGCTCCACCAGCTCCGGGCGGTCGGCGGCCAGCAGCAGCGCGGCGACCGCGCCGAGGGAGTGTCCGACGAGCGCCACGGGTCCGAGCCGCAGTTCCCGGAGGAACCCGGCCACGTCGTCGCGCCACCGCTCGAAGCCGTACTCACCCGGCCAGTCGCTGTGCCCGTGCCCCCGGAGGTCCAGCGCGTACACCCGGTGGGTGGCCGCGAGCTGGCCGACCACGCCGCGCCAGTCCTCACCGTCCTCGCCGAGGCAGTGCAGCAGCACCGCCGGAGGCGCGCCCGCGTCACCCCAGCACCGGTACGCCAGGCGGACGTCACCGACCTGCACCTTCCGAACATCACTCATGCGCTCGAAACTACCCGCGCAGGAGTTCGTCACGCCCCTTGACGCGTTCCGCCGCCCGCTGATTACTTGGAGCGCACTCAGCCACCGACTGATCGGTCGGGACACGGAACGGTGACACCCATGCCGGATGCGCGAAGATCGAGTACGAAATGAGTGGCGGCACGGGCACGTTCGGCCCCTACTCGGACGCGGGCGCGGTCGACGCCGCGCGGCAACTGTCCGCCGACGAGCTGCGGGCCCGGCAACTGGAACGGCTGCGCGCCTCGTTGCGGCACGCGTACGAGAACGTCCCCTTCTACCGGCAGTCCTTCGACCGGGCCGGAATCCGCCCCGAGGACTGCCGGTCGCTCGCGGACCTCTCCCGCTTCCCCTTCACCGTCAAGGACGACCTGCGGGCCAACTACCCCTTCGGCATGTTCGCCGTGCCGCAGGACGAGATCCGCCGCATCCACGCCTCCAGCGGGACGACGGGCCGTCCGACGGTCGTCGGCTACACCGGGCAGGACCTGGCCGTCTGGGCCGACGTCGTGGCCCGTTCGATCCACGCGGCGGGCGGCCGGCCCGGCCACAAGGTGCACATCGCGTACGGGTACGGCCTGTTCACCGGCGGCCTCGGCGCGCACTACGGCGCGGAACGGCTCGGCTGTACGGTCGTCCCGGCCTCCGGAGGCATGACCGCGCGGCAGGTGCGGATCATCCAGGACTTCCGCCCCGAGATCATCATGGTGACGCCGTCCTACCTGCTCACCCTCCTCGACGAGTTCGAACGGCAGGGCGTCGACCCGAAGACCACCTCCCTCAGGACGGGGCTGTTCGGCGCGGAGCCGTGGACGGAGGAGATGCGCCGCGAGATCGAGGAGCGCTTCGCGATCGACGCGGTCGACATCTACGGCCTCTCGGAGGTGATGGGCCCCGGTGTCGCGCAGGAGTGCGCGGAGACCAAGGACGGGCTGCACATCTGGGAGGACCACTTCTATCCGGAAGTGGTGGATCCGGTCACCGGCGTCCCCCTGCCCGACGGCGAGCACGGCGAGCTGGTGTTCACCTCGCTGACCAAGGAGGCCCTGCCGGTGGTCCGCTACCGCACCCGGGACCTGACCCGGCTGCTGCCCGGCACCGCCTGGCCCGCCTTCCGCCGGATGGAGAGGATCACCGGCCGCTGCGACGACATGATCATCCTGCGGGGCGTGAACCTCTTCCCCGCCCAGGTCGAGGAGATCGTGCTGCGTACACCGGGCGTCGCGCCGCACTTCCAGCTCCGGCTGACCCGGGAAGGCCGGATGGACCACCTGACCGTACGGGCGGAAGCACGACCGGACGCGACCCCGGAGGAGCGCACGGCCGCCGTCGGCCGGATCATCCGCGGCGTCAAGGACGGCATCGGTGTCTCGGTCGCCGTGGACATCGTCGACCCGGAGACCCTGGAACGCTCCGTCGGCAAACTGAAACGCATCGTGGACGCCCGCGGCTGAGGAGCAGATGTCGGCCCGCTCTCATCCGACTGCCGGAGGCCCGGAGATCCGGAGACGCGGAGCCGCAGCTTCCCGGCGGGCGGCGCACCGTCCGTCGGGAAGCCGCGCAGTCCTGCCACCGTGGCCACGGCCCCGGAATGTCAGACCCCTGCGTCATGCTCACTGCCATGAACGAAGACACCTTCTGGCAGCTCATCGACGCATGCAGGCCCACCGGGCCGGACCCTGACTCCGAACGCCTCGCGGCCGCGCTGACCGAGCACCTTGCCCGGTCCCCGGTGTTCGTGGTCACCGGCTTCGCCGAGCACCTGTCCTGGGCCCTTTACCGCCTGGACCGCAAGGAGCTCGGTCTGGGCCTCTCCGGTGACTCGTTCCTCTACACGCGCTGCGCAGTCGTCGCCGCCGGCCGTGAGGTGTTCGAAGGCGTACTGCGGGACCCGCGCACCTTCACCCCGTTCGCCACCGACCTCGTCCGGGCCGAGAGCCTGCTCTACGCACCGGACCAGGCCTACGAACGCATCACCGGCGAAGAATGGGACCGCAACACCCGCTATTGCTACGAGTCGTACTCGAACACCAGCGGCTGGGCCGCCTGAACACGCCTCTGGCCCAGCCTGACGGCGCTCCCCTGGTGCCTCCCTGGTCGGCCTCCCCCGGTCTCCCTACCTCGGGCTCGGCGTGAGCAGCGCGTACGGAGCGCCGAACGGATCCCGCAGCATGGCCAGCCTGCCTATGCCTTCGGCGTCCACCGGCGGGACGAGGGCCGTCGCGCCGCGTTCCGTGGAGGCGGCGGCCGTCGCGTCGCAGTCCTCCACGGCGAAGTACGGGTGCCACTCCGACGTGGAGCCCGCCGCGAGGTTCTCGGGAGGCAGTTGCGTGATGCCGGCGTGGCCCGCGTCGCCGTTCGGGTCGGTGCCGGCGGGCGAGGCGACCGTGTAGACCAGGTTCTCGCCCATCGCGTTGTCGGCCGTCTCCCACCCGAAGACCGTGCGGTAGAAGTTCTTCGCGGCGGCCGGGTCGGTCGTGTAGAGCTCGGTCCAGCAGACGGCGTTCGAGGCGCCGACCACTTCCATCCCCGGGACGTCGCCGGGCTGCCAGACCGCGAACTCGGCGCCGGCCGGGTCGGTGAACCCGGCCAGCCGGCCGGCGGTGAAGACGTCGCACGGGCCGAAGCGGACCGTACCGCCGGCCTGCTCCACGGTCTTGGCCAGGGCGTCCACGTCGGGGCTGTGGAAGTGGACGGTCCAGGCCGGCCTCGCGCCCTCCTCGGTCAGTGGTCCGGCCCCGGCGACGGTCTTCCCGTCGAGCTGGAAGAAGCCGTACCCACCGGCGTCGGGGCCGGCCGAGCGGAAGGTCCAGCCGAAGACGCCGCCGTAGAACGCGACGGCCGCGTCGATGTCGGTGGCCCCGAGGTCGAGCCAGTTCGGCGCGCCTGGGACGTACTGGGTCGTGAGCATGGTGATCTCCTCCGGCGTGCGGTCGTCGTGCCGCGACGCGGGCGGCCGCCGAGCGAGCACGTACGCCCTCGTCACCGGGGAACACGCGGTGTCGGTCGGTGCCTTTCCCCCGGCACTTCTCAGCATGGCAGGGGGGTCTGACAATCGCCCTCGGCGGCCGCCCGGAACACGATCGGCCGCTCACGCTCCGCCGGAGCGGAACCGGTCCCGGAGTTCCCGCTTGAGGATCTTGCCGCTGGCGTTGCGCGGGAGCGCCTCGACGAACAGCACCCGCTTGGGCACCTGGAATCCGGCCAGCCGCTCCCGCGCGACCGCGATCAGCTCCGCCTCCCCCGGCACCCCGGCCTCCGCCCGCGGTACGACCACGGCGGTCACCGCCTCGATCCAGCGCTCGTCCGGCAGCCCGATCACCGCCACCTCGGCGACCGCGGGATGCGCGTACAGCGCGTCCTCGACCTGCCGCGAGGCGACCAGTACACCGCCCGAGTTGATGACGTCCTTGACCCGGTCGACGACGGTGAAGCAGCCGGCCGCGTCGCGCGTCGCCAGGTCCCCCGAGCGGAACCAGCCGTCCCGGAAGGCCGCCGCGGTCTCCTCCGGCTTGTCCCAGTAGCCCGAGCACAGTTGGGGCGAGCGGTAGACGATCTCCCCGGGGGTGCCGTCCGGCACTTCGGTGCCGTGTTCGTCCACCACCCGGGCCTCCACGAACAGCACCGGGCGGCCGCACGAGTCCATCCGCCCCTCGTGCTCGTCCGGCCCCAGGACGGTGGCCAGCGGGCCGATCTCGCTCTGCCCGAAACAGTTGTAGAAGGCGAGGCCGGGCAGCCGGGCGCGCAGCCGTTCCAGCACGGGCACCGGCATGACGGAGGCGCCGTAGTACGCCTTGCGCAGGCCGCTGAGGTCCCGTGTGCCGAACCCCGGGTGCTGTGAGAGGCCGATCCAGACGGTGGGCGGCGCGAAGAGGCTGTCGGCCCGGCCCGCCTCCACCAGGTCGAAGATCCGCTGCGGGTCCGGGGCGTCGAGGATGACGTTCACCGCGCCCACGGCCAGGTACGGCATCAGGAAGACGTGCAGTTGCGCCGAATGGTAGAGCGGCAGGCAGTGCACGGGCCGGTCGGCGGCCTTGAGATCCAGGGCGGCGACGGCGGACGCGTACGCGTGCACCAGCGCGCCGTGCGTCATCATCGCGCCCTTGGGCAGCCCGGTCGTGCCGGAGGTGTAGAGGAGCTGGGCCAGGTCGTCGGAGCTTGAGCCGTACGGACCGTACGAGTCGTCCGAGCCACCCGCGGGCAGGTCCGCTGTCCCCTCCGGCGGCCCTTGCCGCGCGCGTTCCAGAAGGGAGCCGGTGGCGTCGCGCAGCGGCATGGTGCGTGCTCCGGACGGCAGCCGGTGCTCCAGAGCGGGGTCGGTGAGGACGAGGGTGCTGCCCGACTGTTCGACGATGTAGCGCAGTTCGTCACGGACGAGGTGGTGGTTGACGGGTACGTGCACCAGGCCCGCGCGGGCGCAGGCCAGGAAGCCGATCACGTACGCGTCGGAGTTGTGCCCGTACGCGGCGACCCGGTCGCCGGGCCGGAGCCCCGTGTCCAGCAGGGCGTACGCGGCGGCCGTCACCGCGTCGTCCAGTTCGCGGTAGGTCCAGAGCCGGTCGCCGTGGATCACCGCCGTGCGCTCGGGTGTCCGGCGCGCGCTGCGCCGCAGGACGCCGTCGACCGTGTTCGTCCGTACTCCCGTCATGGGCGCGATCCTGTGCCCCGGCCCGCGACAGGTCAAGGACACCCCCCGACAGGTCGAGGACGCCCCCCGACAGGTCATGGGCACAGGGACACGGGGACACCGCCGCTCCCGGCTACACGACGCGCCCCCGCCCCGCCCAGTACGGATCACGGAGCCGCCGCTTGTACAGCTTGCCGTTCGGGTCGCGGGGCAGGGTCGCGACGAAGTCGACCGACCTGGGGCACTTGTAGCCCGCCAGCCGCTCCGCGCAGTGGGCCAGGATCGCGTCGGCGAGCGCCGGCTCCGGCGCGTAGCCGTCGGCGGGTTCGACGACGGCCTTGACCTGCTCGCCCCAGTCGTCGTGCGGGATGCCGAAGGCGGCCGCGTCGGCGACGGCGGGATGGGCGAGCAGGGCGGCCTCGATCTCGGCGGGGTAGATGTTGACGCCACCCGAGATGATCATGTCGATCTTGCGGTCCCGGAGGAAGAGGTAGCCGTCCTCGTCCAGGTGCCCGAGGTCGCCGACGGTGAAGAAGTCGCCGATGCGGTTCTCGCGGGTCTTGTTCTCGTCCTTGTGGTAGCTGAAGCCGCCGGTGGTCATCTTCATGTAGACGGTGCCCAGTTCGCCGGGCGGCAGGCGCTCGCCGTCGTCGTCGAAGACCGCCAGTTCGCTGATGGGCCAGGCCCTGCCGACCGTACCGGGCTTCTTGAGCCAGTCCTCGGCCGTGGCGAAGGCGCCGCCGCCCTCGCTCGCCGCGTAGTACTCCTCGACGCAGCTCCCCCACCAGTCGATCATGGCCCGTTTGACGTGGTCGGGACAGGGCGCGGCGCCGTGGATCGCGTGCCGCATCGAGGTCACGTCGTAGCGTGCCCGTACCTCCTCCGGGAGGGCGAGCAGACGGTGGAACTGGGTCGGCACCATGTGCGTGTGGGTGCAGCGGTACGTGTCGATCAGGCGCAGCATCTCCTCGGGCGTCCACTTGTCCATCAGGACGACCTGGTGCCCGATGTGCAGGGAGGCGCCGGCGAATTGGAGTACGGCCGTGTGGTACAGCGGTGAGCACACCAGGTGCACGTTGCCGCCGAAGGGGCGGATGCCGAAGATGCCGAGGAAGCCGCCGAGCGGGGACTCCTCGGGCAGCCTCCCGGGGAGCGGGCGGCGGATGCCGCGGGGGCGGCCGGTGGTGCCGGAGGTGTAGTTCATGACCCAGCCGAGAGTGCGGTCGTCGGGCGCGGTCTCCGGCTGCCCGTCGAGGAGTGCGGAGTACGGGCGGAACCCGGGCACCTCGCCGACGGAATAGCAGTGTCGCGGTGGCAGTCCCGCCTCGTCGGCGGCGGCGCGGGCCGCGCCGGCGAACCGTTCGTGCGCGATCAGGACCTTGGCTTCCGCGTCCCCGGCGATCCAGGCGATCTCCGGGCCGACCGCGTGGTGGTTGACCGGTACGAGGTAGAAGCCCGCCTGGGTGGCGGCGAGATAGGCGGTGAACAGCTCCACTCCGTTGGGCAGCACCACCGCGAACGCGTCGCCCCGCTCCAGGCCCGCGGCGCGCAGGCCGTGCACCAGGCGGTTGCAGGCGGCGTGCAGCCGGGCGGCGGTCCACTCCTCGCCGTCCGGGGCGATCAGGACCGTACGCCCCGGGTCGGCGGCGGCCTGCGCCCAGAAGCCGTTCGGGGTGGGTGACGCCATGGGTGCCGACATACGTGTCCCTCCTCGGCTCGGAGCCGGTGGTCAGAACTCGGCCGAACGCCCGGCCGCGCGCCCGGCGATGCGGTCGATACGGTCGACGGCCCGCTCGAAGCCGCGGGTCAGCTCGTCGAAGACCGCCTGCACACTGCGTTCGGAGTTCATCTGCCCGACGATCTGGCCGACCGGCGTGCCGAGCAGCGGCTCGACCTCGTACTTCTGGATACGGGAGACGGCCTCGGCGACCAGCAGTCCCTGGAGGGGCATGGGCAGCGGTGCCGGACTGGACGGGTCGTCCCAGGCGTCCGTCCACGCCGTACGGAGCTGCCGGGCGGGTTTGCCGGTCAGCGCGCGCGAGCGGATGGTGTCGCCGGAGCCCGCCGCGAGCAGTTTCTCGGTGAGCCGCCGGGAGTGCAGCCCGGCCTCCTCGGTGGTCAGCCAGACGGATCCGAGCCAGACGCCTTGGGCGCCCAGGGCCAGCCCGGCGGCCACCTGTTCGCCCGTACCGATGCCGCCGGCCGCGAGCACGGGCAGCGGGTCGACCGCACGGACGACTTCGGGGGTGAGCACCATGGTGGCGATTTCGCCGGTGTGGCCGCCGGCCTCGTAGCCCTGGGCGACGACGATGTCGATACCGGCGTCCCGGTGGTGCCGCGCGTGCCGGGGGCTGCCC
The DNA here is from genome assembly GCF_040646595.1 of Streptomyces sp. NPDC045470. Classification (NCBI taxonomy): domain Bacteria; kingdom Bacillati; phylum Actinomycetota; class Actinomycetes; order Kitasatosporales; family Streptomycetaceae; genus Streptomyces; species Streptomyces sp. NPDC045470. The sequence continues at coordinate 155,078 of NZ_JBEZAN010000012.1, read as the reverse complement.
GCGAGGGCGGCTACGAGGACGCCGTGCGCGTGGGCGCGCTCGACCACGTCGGCGGGGGGTGAGCCGAGCGCGTTGGCCAGGAGTTTGATCGGGTATTCGAAGGCGACGTCGAGCTGGGAGCGGGCGACCTGCTCCAGCCAGCCGGTGATGCGCCAGCCGGACGCCTCGCCCGGGGGCAGTTCGGGCACCTGGTGTGCGGCCAGGGTCCGCGCGACGAAGCGGCGGTGCTCGGGCGGGATCATCGCCTCGATGTCCGCCTCCGTGACACCCTCGACCTTTTTCGCGGGCATCACGACGTCGAGGCCGTACGGTTTACCGTCGGTGTGCCGCTCGATCCAGTCCAGGTCGCGGGCCAGTTCGTCGGCGGCCGTGTAACGGACCGCGCCGAGCACGCCGAAGCCCCCGGCGCGGGTGATCGCGGCGGCCACCGCCGGGAACGGGGTGAACCCGAAGACGGCGTGCTCGACTCCCAGCCGGTTGCTCAGCTCCGTCTGCATGGCGGCAGGATGCCGCAGGGACGCGTCCGGGGGAAGGGTTTTCTGATGCCCCGTCAGGAAAAGGCAGCGGGACATCTGTAGGGCGGGGCGGCTTCCGTGAGGACGGCGCAGCTCCCGGAAGGAGACAGCGCAGCTCCTGTGAGGAGACGGCGCAGCTCCCGTTAGGGCAGGGCGACCCCCGTAAGGACAGGGCAGCTCCCGTAAGGACAGCGCGGCCCCGTAAGGACAGCACGGCTCCCGTATGGACAGCGCGGCCCCGTTAGGGCAGGCCAGCTCCCGCAAGGGCAGCGCGCCCCCGTGTCACATCCGCCGGGCGCGATCCGTCCGGAAGGGCGGACACCTGCACAGCGGACCCAGGAGGCACATCATGCGGACGGACATCACCGTCATCGGCGGCGGCACGGCGGGCCTGGTGGCCGCCATCGCCTGCGCGGAGGCCGGGGCGGCCGTGACGCTCCACGAGGCGCACGGCTCCCTGGGCGGGCGCGGACGCGCCACGGCCGCGCCCTACGTCGCCCACGAGGGGCCGCACGTCTTCTACTGCGACGGCCCGCACTGGACCTGGCTCGCGGAGCGTGGCCTGACCGGCCGGCCGGTCCGTCCGTCCGCCCGCGACCTGTTGCGGGTCTCCTTCGTACGGGACGGGCGGCGCACCCTCCGGCCGCCGGCCGGGTTCCTGCGGATGATCACGGTGGGCCGGTCCCGTACCGCCCCCGTGGACGAGGACTTCCACGGTTGGGCGTCCCGGCACTTCGGCGAGGAGGCGGCGCGCGCCGCGGCCAACGCGATCGCCGTCGTGACGTACGACGCGGACACCGGGCGGCTCTCGGCGGCGTTCGTGTGGGAGCTGGTCCGCCGGGTGTTCGCGCCCGGCGTGCCGACCGTGCGCTGGGTGGCCGGAGGCTGGCAGGCGGTCGTGGACCGGCTGGCGGGCCGCGCCCGGGAGCTCGGCGTACGCGTCGAGCTGGGCTCCCGGCTCACCGCGCTCCCGGACCGTCCCACCATCGTCGCCACGGAACTCTCCTCCGCACGCGCCCTGTTGGCCGACGCCGCACTGCGCTGGGAGAGCGGTCATTGCGTCCTGCTGGACCTCGCGGTGCCCAGCAGCGCGCGGGATCGTTTCCTCGCCTTCGATCTCGACGCGGGCGGCTTCCACGAGAGCTACTCGATGCAGGACCCGACCACCGCGCCGCCCGGCACGTCGCTGTTCCAGTTGGACATGCCCGTACGCGGCGGGGAGAGCCTGACCGACGCACGACAGCGGCTGGAACGTTTCGCCGGACTGACCGTACCCGGGTGGCGCGACCGCGCGGTGTGGCACCGCCAGGGCACCGCGCGCGGCCGTACCGGTGCTCTGGACCTGCCGGGGCTGACCTGGCGGGACCGCCCGGCGATCGACCGCGGGGACGGGGTCTTCCTGGCGGGGGACATGGTCGCGGCGCCCGGAATGCGCGGTGAGATCGCGATCAACAGCGCCGTACGGGCCGCCGCGGGGGCGCTGCGGGCGGCCGGGGTCACCGGCCGCGGGACCGCGGGCGCCGCTTGAGGGCCCCGGGCGTCACTCCTGACCGAGCACGGCCATGGCGGCGTTGTGCCCCGGCACGCCGCTCACCCCGCCGCCCCGGACCGCGCCCGCCCCGCACAGCAGCACATTGGCGTGCGCGGTCCGCACCCCCCACCGGGCCGCCGGGCCGTCCGCGCCGTTCGCCGTGCCGTCCACCTCCGCGCCGGCTTTCGTGCCGTCCTCCGCGCTGTCCTCCACCCGGTACGGAAAGGCCAGCTCGCGGTGGAAGATGTTGCCGCCCGGCAGACAGAGGTCGCGTTCCAGGTCGAGCGGGGTGCGGGCCTCGATGCACGGGCGGCCGTCCGCGTCGGCGGCCAGGCAGTCGGTGAGCGGTTCGGCCAGTACGGCGTCGAGCTGGGCGAGGGTCGCCGTGAGCAGGCGCTCCCGGGTGCCGTCGTGGTCCTCGGCGAAGAGCCGGGCCGGGGTGTGCAGGCCGAAGAGGGTCAGCGTCTGGTAGCCCTGGCGTACCAGGTCGGAGCCGAGGATGGAGGGATCCGTCAGGGAGTGGCAGTAGATCTCCGACGGCGGCGCGGCGGGGAGTTCGCCGGCGGCCGCCTGCCGGTAGGCGGTCTCCAGTTGCTGGTAGCCCTCGGCGACGTGGAAGGTTCCGGAGAAGGCCAGCCGCGGGTCGACACCGGTGTCCCGCAGCCGGGGCAGCCGGGTGAGCAGCATGTTGACCTTGAGCTGGGCGCCCTCGGCGGGCTGCGGGGACGGCTGGCCGAGGAGCCCGGCGAGGACCTGCGGGGCGGCGTTGAACAGGACGTGCCGCGCGCCGACCGTACCGTGCGCGCCGGTCACCTCGGCCGTGCGGCCGTCGGTGGCGATGCCGGTCACCGGGCAGTCGGTGACGATCTCCGCGCCGGCTTTGCGCGCGGCGTCGGCGAGCGCGTCGGTCAGGGCGCCCATACCGCCGATCGGTACGTCCCAGTCGCCGGTGCCGCCACCGATGACGTGGTAGAGGAAGCAACGATTCTGCGCCAGCGTCGGGTCGTGGGCGTGCGCGAACGTGCCGATCAAACCGTCCGTGAGCACCACGCCCCGTACCAGGTCGTCATCGAACACCGACTCGACCGTCTCGCCGAGCGGCCGCTCGAACAGCGCCTCCCAGGCCGTGTCGTCGCCGATCCGGGCGCGCAGCGCGGCGCGGGTCGGCAGCGGTTCGGTGAGGGTGGGGAAGACACGTTCAGCGACCCGCCGGGTCATGCCGTAGAACCGCCGCCAGGCCGCGTACTCCCGCTCCGAGCCGGTGATCCGGGCGAACGAGGCGCGGGTCGCGGCCTCGTCGGTGCTCACGTACAGGCCCGTGGGGCGGCCGCCGCGGACCGCGGGGGTGTAGGAGGAGACCGAGCGCCGGCGGACCGCGAAGCGCAGGCCGAGGTCGTCCACGATCTTCGGCGGCAGCAGGCTGACGAGGTAGGAGTAGCGGGACAGCCGTGCGTCCACGCCGCGGAAGGCGCGCTCGGAGACCGCGGCGCCGCCGGTGTGGCCGAGCCGCTCCAGGACCAGCACCCGGCGCCCGGCGCGGGCGAGGTAGGCGGCGGCGACCAGGCCGTTGTGCCCGCCGCCGACGATGACCACGTCGTACGAAGTCCGTTCCGGCATGTCTCTTGGTAGCACGCGGTGATCGGCGCCGCCAGGTGCGGACGGCTGAATTCCGTGACCCCCGCAGCGCGGCGCCTTGCCCGCCCTCCTCCTACGTTCCTAACGTCCGACGATGCGTTGTATCGGCCTGCTCCGTCCCCCCGTGAGGTGACCTGTGCACGTTTCGTCGGCAACGCGTCCCCCGAGGCGCACCCTGACCCGCCTGAGCGCCGCCGCCCTGTGCGCGGCGGGTGTCCTGTCCGCGGCCGCCGCCCTCCCGGCGGCGGCCACCCCCACGGCTCCCGGCCCGGCCGGGCCCCCGTCCGGCGCGCGGGCCGCGGCGGTCTACCCGAACCTCACCCCGAGACCCCCGATGGGCTGGAACAACTGGTCGTACTACATGTGCGACATCGACGAGAAGGTGATCCTCGGCAACGCACGGGCCCTGGTGAAGTCCGGTCTCGCGGCCAAGGGCTACGACACGGTCACCGTCGACGACTGCTGGATGCTCAAGCAGCGCGACGCCAGGGGCAACCTCGTCCCGGACCCGGCCCGGTTCCCGCGCGGTATGGCGTACGTCGGGCGCGAACTGCACCGGATGGGACTGAAGTTCGGCATCTACGAGGACGTCGGCAAGCTGACCTGCGAGAAGTACCCGGGCAGCTTCGGCCACTACCAGCAGGACGCCGACCTCTTCGCGAAGTGGAAGGTCGACTACCTGAAGATGGACGGGTGCAACCTGCCCACCGCCCCCGGCAAGACGAAGGAGCGGACCTACCAGGATGCCTACCGGGCGGTCAGCCAGGCCCTGCGGAAGACCGGCCGCGACATCGTCTTCTCGGTGTCGGCGCCCGCCTACTTCCAGTACGACGGCGACCGGGTCTGGCACCAGGTCATCCGCTGGTCTTCGCAGGTCGGCAACCTGTGGCGGGAGGGCCGCGACATCGCGGTGGAGAAGCACAGCGGGGCCAGGAAGTGGTCGTCGATCAAGTACAACTACGCGTACAACGCCAAGCTGGCATCCTTCCAGCGGCCGGGTCGCTGGAACGACCCCGACTTCCTGCTGGCCGGCGACTCCGGACTGTCCACCCGGCAGATCCAGAGCCAGATGGCGCTGTGGGCCGTGATGGCCGCACCGCTGATCTCCAGCACGGACCTGACGAAGATCTCACCGGCCGCGCTGCGGGTCCTCGGCAACCGGGACGTCATCGCCGTGGACCAGGACCCGAAGGGCGTCCAGGGGCGCGTGGTCCAGCAGGGGCCCGGGTACGACATCCTGTCCAAGCCGCTGCAGAACGGTGACCGGGCCGTCGCGCTCTTCAACTCGGGCGACGCGCCGCGGACGCTGTCCACCACGTCGAAGACGGCCGGTCTGCGGAAGGCGGGCAGGTACGAGCTGCGCGACCTGGTCACCAAGCGCACCTCCCACACCGACGGGGAGATCTCCGCACGGGTACCGGCGCACGCGACGGTGCTCTACCGGGTGCACCCGGTGCGCTGACCGGCCGCCGGGCCGGTGCCCGAAGGCACTGAACGGCCGCCGGGGCCGGTGCCTCGGGCAGCCGAGCGGGCCGCCGGGCCGGGACCGAAGGCGCAGCCCTCCTTCACCCCCGGCCCGGCGCACGCCGCTGCCGCAGCGCGGCGACCCGGCGGTACAGCGCCACCGCCTCGGCGGAGCGCCCCAGTTGCTCCAGGCACTGGGCCTCGTCACCGCGGCTGGCGAGGGCGTCGGGGTGGTCGGCGCCCAGCACCCGTTCGCGGGCCGCCGCGACCTGCCGGTAGACGGCCAGCGCGTCGGGCCAGCGGCCCAGCCACCCCAGGGCGACGGCGATCTCCCGGCGGCTGACGAGGGTGTCGGGATGGTCGGCGCCCAACACCTGTTCGCGCAGCGCGGCCACCGACCGGGCCTCGGCCAGCGCCTCCTCCCAGCGGCCGAGGCGGCCGAGATTGACACCGAGGCCGTGCCGGGCGCGCAGCGTCTCGGGGTCGGCGGGCCCCTGCGCGGCCGTACGGGCGTCGACGAGGTCCCGGTACAGCTCCAGCGCCTCGGCGCTGCGTCCGAGGCGTCCCAGGCTTATGCCGACCTCGTAGCGGGCGGCGAGCGTGTCCGGATGACCGGGCCCCAGCGCCTGGGCGCGGTCGGCGGCCACCTCCCGGTATGTCTGCAACGCTTCCGCCCAGCGCCCCAACTGGCCGAGCAGGTACGCCACTTCGTACCGCGTCACGAGCGTGTCGGGGTGCTGCGCCCCCAGCACCCGGGCGCGGGCCGACGCCACGTCGCGCGCCATCCGGTACGCGTCCTCCAGGCGGCCGAGACGGCTGAGGTTGAAGGCGAGATTGTGCCGGCAGCGCAGCGCGTCCGGGTGCCCGTGGCCCATCGTGCGCTCCCGCGCCGCGAGGACGGACACGTACACCTGGTGCGCCTCGAAGTGCCGCCCGAGCCGGCCCAGCGCGTACGCCGTCTCCTGGCGGGCGGCCAGGGTGTCCACGTGGTCGGGGCCGAGACTGCGTTCGCGCCCGGCGGCCACCCGCTCGTACTCGCGCAGCGCGTCGGCGGGCCGGCCGGACCGGGCGAGGGTGAAGGCCACCTCGAACCGGCTGGCGAGGGTGTCGGGGTGGTCGGGCCCGAGCGCGTGCTCCCGTTCGGCGGCGACCGAGCGGTGCACCTCCCCCGCCTCCGCCCACCGGCCGAGCCGCCCGAGGCTGAGCCCGGCGTTGTGGCGGGCGGCCAGCGCGGCGAGGTGGCCGGGCGAGGGCGCGGGGCGCTCGGAGACGTACGGGGCCGGGGTGTCGCGGCTGAGCGGCGGCAGGCCGCTCGTCCACGAGCCGGTGAGCCCGGCGGCGCCCTCGGCACCGGACGCCCGTGGCACGCGGGAGCCCGCCGGGGACCCGCCCCGCATCCCCTGCGTCCAGGACGGCAGGCGGTACGCGGCGCGCGTCGGCGTGCGCCCGTCCGGCCGCGCCGGGAGCGTCGCCTCCACCGTGGGGTACTCCGGCGGCCTGCGGGCCGAGACAAGTCGTTTCACCAGTTCCGCGGCGTCCCGGGGCCGGTCCTCGGGGTCCTTCGCCAGCAGGTCCAGGACGATGCGCTCGTACGCTTCGGGCAGGTCGGGGCGGTGGCCGCGCGGCGGCTCCGGCGGCATGTCACGGTGGCCGACGAGCACCGCCCAGGCATCGTCCAGGTCGAACGGCGGCACCCCCGTCGCCAGCTCGTACAGCACGCACCCCAGCGAATACAGATCGCTGCGGTGATCGACCGTCCCGGCGCCGATCTGCTCCGGCGACATGTAGTGCGGTGTGCCCATCGCTATGCCGGTGCCGGTCAGCCGGGCGGTGAAGCCGATGTCGTGCCCCAGCCTGGCGATGCCGAAGTCGCAGATCTTCACCGTCCCGTCGGCGATCCGCACGATGTTCGCGGGCTTGAGGTCACGGTGCACGATGGCCTGCTCGTGGGTGTACGCGAGGGCCGCCGCGACCTGCTCGGCGATGTCGGCGAAATCCGGTACGGGCAGCGGATCGTGCCGGTTGTCCTCCAGCAACTGGCTCAGGTTCCGCCCGTCGAGCAGCTCCATCACGAGAAACAGGATGCCGTCGTCCTCGCCGAAGTCGTGGACGACCGTGATGCCGCGGTGCTGAAGGGCCGCCGCTACCCGCGCCTCCCGCCGGAAGCGCTCCCGCAGCACCCGCAGGAACGACGGATCGTGCTGCGGCCCCAGCGGCTTGAGGCACTTGACCGCGACCTGCCGCCCCAGCGACTCGTCCCGCGCCCGCCACACCTCGCCCATGCCGCCGCGCCCGATCAGGTCGAGCAACCGGTAACGCCCCTGGACCAGCCTGCTCTCCACCATCGCCCGCCCGCGCCCCCGTCCCCACCGCGTCCGCCGCGATCCCCCTCGGTGCCCCCTGGTGCCCCTGGGCGCTCCGCCCGTTCAGTATGGCGGGGCGGGGGCGCGGGGTGTAGGGCGCTGAGGAGGCACTGGGCAGGAGCCGCCCGCCCCGCCTTCCACGACAGACGTGGTCGGCGATGCGTGTGTGGCCGCAGCCGCCGCGGTCACACGTGCATCGCCCGGCGCCGGCGCGCTACGGCACGTTCTCCCAAGCCCGCGCCAGCACCCGTTCCAAGCGCCGCCGGCCACCGTCATCGTCGAACACCTGCAGAGCGTCCAGGCACGTGAGCAGCGGCCCTGCCCGTTCCGGTTCGATGTCGGCCACTGCGAGAGCAGTCAGATGGTCCTCGTACTCGCTCCACTCGGTCCCGAACTCCGCCAAGAGCACCTCGTACGCCTTGCACAAGCCCTCATCGTCCGACAGACCGATGGCTTCCACGAACCGTTCGGCACCTTCGGCGCTCTTCAACCCCTCGTCGACACGCCTCAACGCGCGGTCCTGATCACGGCAGCGCTCGTGTTCTTCCGCTGCGCGGTCGAGCAGCAGCGGCCAGCCACCGGTCGCGGCAGCCAGCATTTCGAGACGCTGCTCCGTTTCGAACAGGCCGTGGTCCTGCGCCCAGTCCCGCACGCCGTGGACGTCCAGGCGCTTGAGCACGACCAGTTCGCCGTGGTCGGCCAGAGCCGTCTCGGGGCTCGTGAAAAGCTCGTGCCAGAAGCCGAGTTGGCTGGTACCGGACACCAGAGCGACAGTGCGGGTGCCATTGTCAGGCAGCAGGTCCCGCGCCTCGGTGAGGGACTCGAGACAACGGTTCACCTTCACCGGCTTGGCCCGCAGATCACTGACCACCAGCCGGTGCTCGTCCTGCACCGTTTCCTGCAGCTCTTTGCGGTAGCCATGCGCACTGCACGTGACGACGGGTGACCAGCGGGGCGCCTGAAGGGTGGTGAGGTACAACGTGTCGGCGACATGGCCGACACCCGTTGCCTCGGAACCCAGCACGACACGTACGAGATTGCGGCTGCCGTCCCCGCGTACATAGTCGATCTGGTTGACAGTGAGCGGGGCGGAGCGGTCGCCTTGGAGAATCCGTGGGCGGCGTTCCAGTACGACGGTGTCCTGAAGACGGCAGTCTTCCTCGGCACGCAGCAGCCGTGACTCGATCTCGTCAGCGGTGCCGATCATTCGCAGGGCGTTGGGACCCCGCAGGTGCCAGCCGGCACCGTCATGGTTGGGGGCGAGGATACCCAGACCGACCATCTCCTCCAGGTACGCCCGGAAGCTCACACTGTCCAGACGGTGGAATCCCGCACGCCACCACGTCTCGCACTCCTCGCGCAGCTCCCGGTCGCTGAGCCGGGTCTGCAGCCCCCTTTCGCGGGCGTGGCGGGCGAGCACGTCGGCCACGACGCGATAGCAGTCGTCCAAGTCGAGCGTGGCCTGGAACGCCTTGGTGATCTCCGCACGCAGGTCAGGGTCCTGCTCGACCGCCGAGATGTCGTCACCGTCGATCTGGTTGGGCGGCTGTTTCCGCTCCCTCAGCCGCTTGACCTGCATCGCACGCACCAGCCGGTGGCCGAATATCTGCAGCAGGAAGGGCTGGTACGAGCAGAAGCCGAGGACCCGGTTGACCAGGTCGGTGTCGGCGAACTCGTAACCGAGCGCCCGCATCGGATACAGCAGCAGGTCGGCAGCGAACTGTGGTTTGAGCGGGCCGACCACGGTGGGGTTCTGCGCCATCTGGTTGAACGGCGTGTTCTGCACGTGCCGGGTGAAGCGCTGCACCGAGTGCAGGCCCGCGAAGACGACCTTCGCCCGGTTCCGGGTCGCGTCGGAGAGTTCCGCAAGCGCACGCAGCCGGCGGGTCTCGCTGCACCGCCGTACGGCGTCGGCCTCGAAGAATCCGTCGCACTCGTCCAGCAGGACCAGCAACCGTCGTTCGGGGTCCTCGCGGAGCCAGTACTCGATACCGTCCTGGACCCGGCGCCACGGCTCCATTCGAGCGGCCTGGCCCTTCGGCTCGGCGAGAATCCCCTCACCGACGAGCCGGCGCTCCAGCTCCGGCCAGACCGCTTCGGCCCCGGTGGACGTGGCACGGCTCATGCTCAGCGGGTCCAGATTGACGTAGAGCTTGCGGTACACACCCGGACGCTGCTTCTCGAACTGCTCACCGGCGTCAGCGAGCAATGCCGACTTGCCGAGCCCGCGACCGCCGTAGAGCACCTGCGTACCGTCGGGGTCCAGGATGCTCTTGCGCTCGGTGTCGCGCCCGTAGAACATCTCCCAGCCGATGCGGCCCCGCTTCTCCTTGATGTACGGGTTGACGGAAGAGAACGGCAACAGGATCTCGGTCGCCGCGTCGACACCTCTGCGCCCGTGCGCGGCGAGGTAGGCGAGCGCGGCATCGTCGACGACCAGCAGCGGGCGGGCGCCCTGCGCGGCCACGGCCAGATCGGCGCGGACTGCGGTGCTCATGGTGCCGAAGTGCACCACCAACAAGCTGGACTGGTCCGGGTCGAGCCCGACCAGGTCCATCAGCCGCCGGGCTGACGGTTGTCCCCACACCAGCAGCAAGCGCAGTTTGCGTCCGTTGTCGGCGATGTGCGAACCGAAGGCGGGCGCCCAGGCACGGCCGGTCACCGTGGTTTCGTACAGCTCGGCGAACCCGTAGTCACGGCCGCGCTGCATCTTGTCGAGGCGACGGGCCCGTGCCTGGTAACCAAGCAGGGCCACGGCAGGGCTGAGGTCCTCACGCGGATTGATGTCGTGGCGTTGCCGAGTGGTGGCCAGCTTGGTCCAGCGTCGCAGGGCGTCCGCGGTGCGTTCCGCCTCTTCCGCGGAGAGCCCGGAGTAGTCCAGGACTGCACAGCCGGGGTGTCGGCCACGAGTACGGACGGACTCGATCACCTCGGGCGTCAGACCGTCCGAGAGCGCTGCGGGGACCTCCGGGAAGAACTCCTCGAAACGGGACTCCTGGAGCCGCATCTCGGGCATCTTCTCGTCGAGTTCGAGGAAGTAGACCAACTCGGCGGCCGTACCCAGGTTGCCGTACTCCAGGGCACGCTCGACCTGTTCGCGCTCCTCGGGGCTGGCGCCGGGCAGGGTGTCGAGCCGTTTACGCAGCTCCTGCGTGGCCTGGTTCCTGTACTGCGGGACGAGGTCGTCGACAAGGTCGAGGTTGCGCCGAATGTCCATCAGTTCACGCAGTTGTCCCGACTCGGTGCACTCGGCAGCGTCGGCGAGGAGCTCCCGCAGGTGAATCCCCTGTTCCGGCGTGACGGCGTCCTCGGCCTCCGCCCGCCCGACCTCGGCGATCAGCTCCGCCCGGCGCTCGCTGAGTTGCCGCTTGCGCAGCTCTTCCTTCGCCAGCAACTGATCGAGGCGGCTCTCGTCCAGTTCGAAGCCGTCACCACCGGGCAGGACGCCCCGGGCGTGCAGGTGGGCGATGACACAGACCGCTGAGAAGTGGTCATGCCCGATCTGTCGGGTGAGTGCCCGCTCCCAGTCCGCGTCGACCGCCTGCAACAGGTCTTCCAGACGGGGTACGCCGTCGTGCGGCGCACCGACCTTGAGGAGTTCGACATCGAGGATGCGCCGGGGGTCCTCAATCACGGCGGACCGCGGAGTTTGCACCTCTTCACGCAACTCGCCCAGCAGCGCGGACAGTTCACTACGGGCCGTGAAGGAAGCCGCGGCGGCGAGCGGATCGGTCTGCCGCTCCTCGGCCGCCAGCTCGTCGAGCGCGACGTCGCCGAGTGCGAGCAGCCGCGTGCGCAGCACGGAAACCGTCTCCACGGCCCAGCCCTGCTCGGCCGAGCGAGCCGTCACCGCCTCACGGCGGGCCAGCTGCCAGATGCGCACGCTCTCGCGGACCCGCTCGGCGAACTGCCGTACGTCATTCCGCCCGGCTCCCTGCAGCGGCGCGCGGGAGCCGCGCAGCTTGGCGTCGAGGCGGTCGATCGCGGCTTCGATGTCCGAACGTCGTCCGATCTCCTGCAGCAGAGCCGTGGCCCGGTCGTCGGCGTCGGCCGCCCCTTCCGTGATGGCGTGCAGTGCAGGGCCGAGCACGCCGCCGCGCTCCAGCCAGCGTTCCACCAGCTTGGTGGCTCTGTGGTAGCGGATGTGCGGGGCTCTGAGCAGGTCCCGGCAGGCGTCGGTCGCTTCCCGCAACCGCTGTTCGGCACCCGGCGCACCGGCGAGAACGACGCTGAGGGGTGCGAGGGCCAAGGCGCCCTCGAGTGTGCGCTGAGCGACGCCCCCGGCCATCTGCCCCATTGCGTCGGGCAACCGTGCCGGCAGTTCCTTGAGCGCTGCACCCACGATGTGCTCCCCCGTGACAAGCGCCGCCCTGAGGAGAGCCGGCAGCACCAGCAGGTGCGCCGCACCCTCTCCGGCGAAGTCCGCCTCGGAGTCGAAGAGCGTCTCGACGACCGCTGAGCAGGCCCGGTCGCCCCGCAGCCGCAGGGCCGTCGCGAGGCCCGCCAGGCGCAGGGCACGTTCCTCGGTGGCGGGTCGCTCAGCCGCCCGGGAAAGGTGGGCTGCCAGCCCGTACCTGCGTTCGCGGACGAGCCGCGCCAGGACGGCATCGAGGTCGAACACAGCAGCAGGTGCCGCGGCGCCGGACATGGGTAGGGGCGACAGAGCGGTGGCCGCACGGGACTTCTGCCCGGGCCATTGCTGCGGCACGACAGCACGGAGCTGAGCAGTCGGCTCCGGCTCCACCGCCGGTCCCGGCGTCTGCTCGGTCGCCGAGCAGGTCTGCTCCGCCGGCCCGCCGGTGAGAAGGGCGGCGGAACGCGGTGCCACATTCTCCGGCTCCGACGGCCGTTTCCTGTCGGGCGCCTCGGCAACGGTCTGTTCAAGCGGCGTCGTGCTCTGTTGGTCCGGTGTCGTGGCCTCGCCATGGGCAGCATCATGCGTGTCGTCCGCGGGCTCGGACGAAGGCTCCCGGCCAGCCTCACTCTCGGCCTCACGGGCCGCTTCTTCCGGTACGGCAGGACCGCTTTCCTCGGCCGCAGTGGTCATCGACTGCGGTCCGGTGCCGGCTTGTGCGCTCTCTCGGAGCTGCGCTCCGTCCGTCGGCGCCCTGCCGGGCAACTGTACTTGGTCCGCCAGGAGCAGGAGCACGGAGTATTGGGCCGCCGCCTGAGCAACTCGCCGCTGGGCAGCGCGCAGATCCGTGGTGGTGTCCGGCTGTGCACCGAGCAGCACCACGTGCACCAGCTGTTCCAGGGTGCCTGCCTCGTCGCGTTGCGCGGCACTCCACGTCTGCTCGGCCAGCAGGGCGCTCGCCCGGCTTCGGGCATCGGCGAGCGGACCGGCGATCGCACTGTCAGGAGCGCAGGTGGCGGCTGCCAGCTGGGTCAGTGCAGTGCGGGTGGCGACATCCCTGGTGCGCTCGGCGCTGAGCGCCTCCGTTGCGGCCGCGAGGTCGGCAAGGCATAGGAGGGCCTCGTCGCTCACGGCGGGCAGTCCGCGGCGGGCAGCCTGGAACGCCGGGGCCACGGCATTGAGGGTGGCAAGATCCGTGTCGGTGGGCGGTCGCCCGTCATCGAGGGCGCGGTGGATCCGTTCCGCAGCTTCGCGTCCAGCAGTCACCGCTGCTTCCGCTTGAGCGTAGAGCGCGGCGGGGTCGGAGGACGCCACCTGAGTGGGTTCGTCCCGTTCCGGAGCAGGTCGCTCGACAGGCGAGCCCTCGGTCGTGGGCACTTGGCGGCAGTGGGGATCTTCTTGCAGGGCTTCCGCTTCCTCGATGACGGCCTCGGCGTACCCGCACGCAGCCTCCAGCGCGGTGAGGTCGACCACGCCGGAGGACCAGGGCTGCCGGGCCACCCACAACAGCAGATGGGCTCCTTCGACAGAAGCTGCCATGCGGCAGAAGACCGTGAGCCGCAGCAGTGCGGCGCTCCAGCGCAAAGGGCGGGCGGGCTCGGCTTCCCGGCCCTCCGCGGTGATGCCGCTGTCCACCAGATCCACGTAGATCCGCTCTGTCAGGTGCTGGGCCAGGTGTGCCCGGCCGCTCTCGTCCTGGAGCTGGCGGGCTCGTACGAGAACCTGCTCGCTGAGCGTCCTGCCGACGCGACGCGGGGCTATCTTGCGAATGCGGACCGATTGCAGCATGTACTGCTTACCCTTGGGCGTGAGCGCGTTGAGCGCCACCTCCACATCATCGGCGGAGAGTTGGTCCAAGGCGTCGCATACGGAATGCTCCAGTGTGTTCAGCGCGTCCGCGAAGCTCCTCAGCCGTGAGCGCAACTGCCGGGGAGTTACGTGCAGCGACTCTGTCACGTCGTGGTAGTGCGGTGCCATCAGGCGGTCAGCTCTCCTCTGGGATGAGTGACGGGTCCGAGTCCGGAACCGTCGGCATCAGCGGCTGCGGGCGTGGCCCGTGACGTAGGTGTAGCCGGTCGGGAGCTCCCAGCCGTCCGCCTTGCCCAGCAGACGGGAGTGCTCCCGGTAAGCGATGCGCCGGTCCTCGCTGGCCTCTTGGCCGGCCGGCAGGCGCCGGAGGAATCCGTGCACGAAGTATTCCGGTCGCATGCGCTTGGCGGAGGCGACGTGACCGGCGGGCCGACGGCGTGTGGGCCTTGGCGCCGGGTCGTAGCCGACCAACGGGATACGGGTCTCGTTCTCGCGCGCCGGATGGTGCGGGACACCGTGCGTGTCCCGGCTGCCGGTCGCCGCGTACAGTCGGCGCTCCGCGACGAGCTCCTCCGCTGCCTGGTCCAGCGCGTCGGCCTGGGACTGGGGCGGGACGTCACCGTACACGGCCCGTGGCAGCGCCGCGCGATCGAGAAGGGCGTGTCCGTCCAGGGACAGCAGACCGCACCGGCGAACGGCGCGCAGCACCAGGTGGCGCGGGTCGAGCCCGGCCGGGGAGTCGACGCTGCGGTCGCTTCCGGGTGCGGAGTCCCGGGTGAGAACCCGAGGGTCGAACTCATGGCCGATGTAGCAGCCGTCGATCTCGACAGGCTGGTCCAGCTCGGTGGTGGAGACGCGGATGACACGTCCTCCCCTGGGCCACTGGACGGTGAGAAACAGACCGGGGAAGAAGTCGAAGGGCCACTGGACATCGGTGAGCTCGCCTCCTTCGTCGTCACCGACCAGGGCGACATCCTGCGTGGCCTCGTCCGGATCGAGTTCACCACCGCGGTGAAGCAGTTCCAGCCGTACTGTGCTGAGGTCGCATCCGTGGTCGCGCAGGTGCGTCAGGACGAGCGGCCGCAACGGCAGACGATCCTCCAGGAGATGAGCGAGCCGCAGCGGCTGACGCCAGGTGATCTCGCTGTCGTCCACACGCAGACCGTGGGAGAGACCGAGCCCTTCGGCTTCGGGCAGTGGCGCATCGACCGGTTCGAGGTCGGGCTCCGCCGCGGTGGGTTCCGATGCGGCGTCCGGGGCAGCGGGCCCCGCCTGCGCAGCGCGATCGGGTACTGTCCCGGCGACTGCATCCAGCCAGCCGCGCCCCGCAGGCGTCAACGGGTCCCCCGTTTCGCCCTCTCCGGAGCCAGGCCGGTGGGTGCGCCACACCCCACCCTGTTCGAAGCCGTCGTCCAAACTGACGCGAACGTCGGTCTTCGCGAAGAGTCCGTCCTCCGACTCGCTGTGCAAACAGTCGGCGATCACCAGATTGGCCTGGCAGACCGAGACCGCATACCCCACTCCGGACAGCAGCGGCGCGGCACCACCGATCGCGCGCAAGGCCGGCCCTACAGGCAGGTAGCGGGCGTGCGAGGTGGCGAGTCCGTGCCGACGACGGCCGGTGTCGGGCGGGTTCGTCACCGAACGGGACAGGGCGATCATGTCCTCGCGCCCCAGTGCTCCGGAGGAGGCAAGCCGCTCGGCGAGCCGGGACCGCGGCAGCGCGTATTCCTGCCACAACCGCAACACGTCGCTGCCTCGCAGGGCGCGCCGGACCACTGCGAGCAGGTTGAGCAACGCAGCCCGCAGGTCTTCTGTGCCGATGCCCGCCGCGAGGTGGGCGATCGAGACCGGCACATTCGGGTGGAGCAGTGATTCCCGCTGGACGGTGAGCAGGTGCTCGACGAACTCCTCGGCCTCACCGGCCGGAGCGGTACCGCTGTAACGCCCGTGAACGACCAGATGAGCGTCGGCGTTCAGCCACTTCCCCCGGTTGAGCAGCGCCCGCAGCTTCGGCTCGTCCAGGTGGAGGGCGGGGCCGAACGCCTCCAGGTCCGGCACCAGCAACTCCCGGCGCAGGCCCGCCCGCGCCTCCGCCACCTCGCCCGGTCCGGACGCACCGGCCGGAGCTCCGGAGACCCAGGCCGGGAAGACCAGGCCGTCCTCGGTGGCCTCCGGGTGCCGGCCCTCCTTGTAGACCACCTCCGCGTACAGCAGCTTGCTGGAACCGCCGGTGTCGACCCGGACCATGGCACCCACCGGAACCGCGGGTGTCTCCTCGCCCCAGGTCAGAACGGGGAACACATCCAGGTCGAAGGGACCGTTGCCGTAGCCTTCACCGCCTGGTTCGTAACCGAAGTAGGCGGCGTTGAAGGCGACAGCGGTGTGCAGAGGCCCGGAGCGGTCGAGCGCCACGGTCTCCAGGTAGCGACGTAGCCGTACCAGGTCCGCCGGTGGAGTGTCCTTGGGGGAGCGCGCCATCACAGGCGTGAACACCGGGTCGTGCTCGTAGGGGCGCCAGACGTCAGGAGCCGACTGTGCGGGCCGAGGTGGCGGAACGGCGGACGGAGGAATGGCGAGCATGCTCATCGGGGCTCCCCCTGCTGGTTGCTGATGGCGGGGCGAGACAGAACCGCGCGGTGGGGCACGGCGAGGCTTCCGGACAGTGCGTGCCACAGTCCCCTGTCGTTTTGCTCAGCCCTGCCTGCTGCCGCGAGGCGTGAGAGGCTCTCGTCCACCTGCCCCTGGGTGATGCCGGCCCGACCTCCGAAGTAGCGGCTGGCGCGCAGGCTCTCGGGCAACGGCACCATACGCCGTTCGCCCGCGTGGTACGCGCTCTCGTCACCGCGCAGTGCGTGCAGCAGGCGCCTGGGGTGCATGCCGCGCGGCTGGAGCTGGAGAAGCCGGTGGACCTGACGGTCGACGTGATGATCGCGCAGGGTGGCGTCGGCGCCTCCGCCGTCGTGCGGGCGCAGCCCGGCGAACGCTTCGGCGACAGCGGGGCGGTGCTCACCTCGTGGCCAGTCCCCCCGGTTCCAGCAGGCCGAGCAGCGGCAGTCGGCCTGGGCACAGCTCCCTTCCGGTAAGTCACCGACACCGAAGTAGTCGGCAAGGAACCGCTGGGCGCAACGGTCCGGCGCGTCGAAGAAAGCGCGCAGCCGGTCGAGTTCCTCAGCGACTCCGGCAGACCTCCGCGTCATGAGGGAGAGATAGCCGGCGGGGACGGCTCGCCGGTGGACGTGCAGGCCGGTGACCAGGTGATGGCTGGGCGCGGCCGAAACATCGAGCAGACCGCGGTCGTGCACATCGATCAGGAGCTCCCAGGTGGCCGCGGGGCCGTCGGCCACGTCCCGGTAGCCCGGAAGGTCACGCGCCAGCTCCCGGTCAAGTGCCAGGACGTCGACCCGGTGCGGGGTACGCCAGGTCAGTGCGGCCCGGACGACGGCATCTTCGATGACCTGACCCTCCTGAGCAGTGGACCCGGCCGGCCGTTCGGTGCCGGGGATGTCGCCGGGCCTGACGGCACACAGCGGCGGATGATCGCCGAGGTCGGTCACCGTGCCGAGGTCGGCGAGGACGCTGAACGCCCGCATGACCGCGGCTTGGTGGCGCTCCCGTTGATGGCGGTCGGACAGCTCGCTCTCGGTCAGCGTGCCCCGCGCCACTTCCTCCGCCATCAGCTGCTCAGCCACGTCGACAGCGGCGAAGCTGCCGTCCGGGAGGGAGAGCAGCAGCTCAGCGGCCCGGCGCAGTGCGGGCACCGGAAGATCCTGTCCGGCCATGAAACGTGCGGTGCGCAGGCTCCGGCCGGTGGCAAGCGCCAGGCCCACGTTGGCCGGCCGGCCCGGGGCACCTCCCCCGCCCGCGCTGTCACGTCCGGCGCGGCCGATCTGCTGGTACAGGGCTGACAGGTCGGGGGGCGGTGAGACGCACAGCACGGTCCGCACATCGGGGCGGTTGACGCCGAGGCCGAAGGCCGAGGTGGCGACGACGACAACAGGCACAACCGGCTTCGTCCTCGTGGGGCGCCTCCCGGAAGGCGGTCATGGTCGCGGCCTTCTCGACCTCGGTGAGCCGGCCGTGGAAACGCATGATGCGTACCGCTGCGTCACCCAGGTACTCACATAGGTGCGTGTAGAGGCTGTTGACTTCCTTGACGGTGAGGCAGTACAGAATGGCGTGCCCCTCAAGCACATCGACAACCTGCTCCACCAGCCCCGTGACTCCGCTCGGACCGAGTTGGCGCATGGTGCGGCGGTGCAGGGAGAGCTCGGGACGTATGGGGTTCTCCCGCACGGTCACCAGACCACCGTTCGCATCTTCGCCCGCGGCCTCCCGCTCCTCTTGGGGAGAGCCCGGCTCCGGGATGTCACAGGCCACATCGAACAGTCGGGTGCGCAGTGCTTCGTGGACCGAGCGGTTCGCGGTGGCTGTCACGGCGGTCACGGCGACACCGTGCCGATCGCGTATTTCGCCGAGGAACCGTCCGATGCGGCGCGTGCTCGGCCGGAAGTCCTCCCACTGGACGAGGGTGTGCGCCTCGTCGATAGCGATGCGCCGTACGACCCCGGCCTCGGCCGCCCGGCGCACGAGGGTCTGGAAACGGCTCTGGCACAGTCGTTCGGGGCTCACGTAGACGAGGCGGATGCCGTGCTCGGCACGGCCGAGGAGCTGATCGGCCACTTCGGTCTTGCCTGCGCGGCTGCTGGACTCACGTAGCGGCGAGATCAGAGCACGGACCGCGCCGCCGATGGACCGGTTCAGTTCCAGTGCCTGGTCGTGCATGAGCGCGACGAGGGGGCTCACGACGATGGTCACACCGGGCAGCAGGAGCGCGGGCAGCTGGAAGGTGAAGCTCTTGCCGAACCCGGTGGGCAGGAGGCCGAGAACGTTACGGCCCTGGGCGACCGCCCTGATCGCAGTGAGCTGTGCGGGCTTCAGGGCGACCGGCTCGTCGGACAGGCCCAGCAGACCGGCGACCTCGGCCGCTCGGGCACAGACCTCATCAGCCAGAAGCCCCTTCACCCTGAGGTCTGTCTCCTCCTCAGTGCTGAGCCGGAGGGCGTGAATACGGCGCGTGTACGGTAGCAGAGTGTGCCGGGCGAGTGCCTCTTCTGTACACAGCTCGGCCGCACGGGTGTGGTCAAGGAGCCCCGAGCCGGCGAGGAAGGTCCATATGCGCTGCCAGCCGTCCGCCATGGTCGTCACGTTGCCGCCCCCGGTCTCACCGGTCTGCGGGTCGGGACGCTCCAGTCCGTCGTCGAGACTGCCGAGGAAGGCGCGGCGGTAGAGGCGGCGCAGGGCGCTGTGTCCGCCCAGCTTGCGGTCGCTGACGACGATGACGCCGCGGTGGCGGGACGAGCGGATCAGCCGCCCGACCGCCTGCCGTAATTGGAGCGCTGCGAGGGGCAGGTAGTACTGCTCGGTGGCGGCACCGTCGGGGTCCGGGTGGCCCGCCTCGGCGGCACGTTCGCGCACTGCGGCTCTGCGTGCCTCGATCACCGGCGCAGCGAACGGCGCGAACGGCAGCTTGTTGATCCACACCAGTCGCAGCCGTGCAGGGTCGGACACATCGACGCCCTGCCACAGCCCTCGGGTGCCGACGAGAAAGCCACCGCCGCTCTCCTGGTCCGTGAAGGTTTGGTACGCGCGGCCGTTGCCGAGCGTCAACGCCTCGGCCACCGGGACCGTGATCCCGCGGGCGGCGAACTGTTCGACGAGGTGGGCACCGATACCCGCAGCCGTGGCCTTGGCCGTGGTGAGGACCATGGCGCCGCCGTCCCAACCACCGCCGCCCGGACGCTTGCCGACCATCTCCTCGGCGAATCCGGCGAGCTGGTGTGCGACGACACGAACGGCCCCTTCCTCCTGCTCCGCCCACGAAGGAAAGTCGGAGAAACACACAAGCTCGGCCTGACGACGCAGGTCGAACGGCGACGGCAGAGACAGCCGGGGCAGGGAGGGGGACAGGCCGAGACGGCCACGGATGAATTCCCAGTCACCGCCGACACGCAGCGTCGCGGAGACGTACTGAACACGGTCGAAGGAGTCGAGGAAACGACGCCACTCAGGGGAAGCTGGCAGATCGACGGGGCTGGCAGCGATGCGGAACCGATAAGCGCGCAGATGGCTGTCGGGTTCCGCCAGCTCTTCGACATAGACCACGCGCGAAGGGAGCGCGTCAGTCAGCGTCGGAGCAGGAGACAGGAACGCGTCGATGCACGTGGTGAGGCGGTTTAGCCGGTCGGCGACATCCTCGGCGTGCTGGACGAGGCGCTCCGCCCTTTCCCGGGCGAGCAATTCCAAGGTTGCGGAGTTCTGTGTCAGGTACCGTTCCACCTCGGCACGAGCACTGTCGACGGCCCGGGCACTGCGTGCGAGGCAGCGGGAGAGGCGGCGGACCTGGCGGCTGTGTGCGGTGCCGCTGTACGGACCGATCAAGGTGACCGAACGGCTGCCGATGCGCACCCCGACGCCCTTGACCTGAGCGTCCAGGACCTGAGCGGCCTGCCGCGGTAACTGCTCGTCGTCCAGCAGGCGATCGAGGCCGGCGACAGCCACTCGGCCGTCGTCGCTGCTGCTTTCGTCGACCCAGGCGAGAAGGTCGGTCAGAAGAGCTTCGAGCTCCTGGTAGTCGATCTGGTCGGTGAGGGCGGCGGTGGCCGCGTTCTCCAGCTCGTGGGCCTCGTCGAGGACGAGGAGGGTGTCGCGGCCGAGGGACTGAAGGTCGTCGAGGTGTGCCAAGGCAAGGGCGTGGTTCGCGAGGACCAGTCGGTGCCCGGCCACTGCCTCGCGTACGGTGTCGGTATGGCAGGCCAGGCTGCTGCCGGAACCGGCGCTGAAGTCGCCGTCGCGTTGGGAAAGCGACTCCAGCCACAGCGGAAGCAGCGGGCCCGCGTAGTCGGAGAAGAAGGCCGGTACGTCGACCGGATCCACGGAACGCGCTGTCCAGGTCAGCGGGGGCTTGGTGGCAGCGCGCAGTCGCAGCGCAAGGAAGACGGCGAGTTCACGGAAGCGCGGGTGAGCGGTGAAGCCGTCACGGCGACGCCGGCCGGAACGAATTCGGGTGGAGTCGGCGAGTGCCTGATTGAGTGCGGACAGCGACACACGATTGACGGCGCCCTTGACCAAGTCGGTGACGGCGAGCAGCCCGGGAACAGCTTGCTGCAGATCCGCTATGTCGCGAGCGAGCTGGCTCTGCAGTTGCTTGGTGAAGGTCGCTATCACGGCGGTGCGACGTGGATCGGCGGCCAGGAAATCCAGAGCGGCGGCGAGGATGGCGTAGCTCTTGCCGGTTCCGGTGGGCGCTTCGAGCAGGCCTCCCACACCGCGTTCGGTCCACGTCTGCAGCGCAGCGGTCATTCGCTGCTGCTCGGGGCGTGGTTCGACCCTGGCACCGTGCACGATCCGGGCCAGTGCCGTCGGATCCACCCGGCCGTCGTTCATGACCAGTTCCGGGGCAAGCTCCACAGGGGCACGCCGCGTGCCTGAAGTGCGTACCGGTCGGTGCGTGGCAAGAGTGCCGGCCAGCAGGTCGGCCACCTCCCGCCTCTCCCAGGTGCGCCGCTCCCGTTGCAGCATCTGCGTGCCGTACGCGAGCTCGAACAGCAGGCGCCAGGCGTCCGAGTCATGGCACACCTCAGCGATGAGTGAGTTCGTCCCGGCACCCAAAGCGACGAGTTGGTCGGCTGCCCGCTCCAGGAGCCGGGCGAGCAAGCGCACGTCGTCGAACGCTACATGCGCTCGCAGATCTTCGGTGTTCACCCCGGTGTCGGCCGCGAGGAAGTGGAGACGGTGCGTGGGCGCAGTGGGCCACAGAGCAAGAGCCAGGTACAACGCGTCCACCGTCCGTCGCCCTGCGAGGGGATCCTCACAACCGGCCGCTTCAGCGGCTTCCCGGATCAGTGAGAAGTCAAGTCCCGTCCCGTTGTAGGCGACGACGACATCTGCGGTGGCTGTGTATGCGGCCAGCTCCCGCCACACCTGGGAAGCAGGCCTGCCCTCCTTCCTGACAGCGGTGTGTACGGCAGGCTCGACCACCTGGTCCGCCACATCACCGAGGTTGACGTACCGGTGCCAGGCCGGTCGCGCGGACACCCACCCCTGATCCGCTCCGAACCGCTGGGCAGCCACCTCGTAGACATCGCGCTGCACATACGGCTCGGCTGTGATGGTGCGGACGATGCTCTCCGCATCGATGAGCACGGCCCTCGTCAGGTGCTGCCCGGCCGAAGAAGCAGAGTCCGGCTCCGGGGTACTCGGTGTCGTCGGCCCTGGGACGGAGGCCTCTTTGACAGCGAAGAGCACATCAAACTCCTCGCGCAGCAACCCGGCCTGGACTGCTTCGCCGACCAGCCGGGCAAGCCGCTGCTCGGGCATCCCACTGCGACGTCGCGTCGCGTTCACCAGCTCGCCCCGAGCGACACCGGCCGGATACTCGGCCACGATCTCGATGACTTTGCGCACTGCGGCCGAAACCTGGCTGCCAGCCTTGCCCACGGGCTTGCCCCTCTACCCCACCGGACGGGCTCCGCGTACCGGGCCTGATACCCGCCGCACCGGAACCCGAGGAACTCCCCCTGAGGTCCGCACCAGTAACTCTCGTTCTGCACCGGGCGCTTCAGCCGGCTCTTCCTACGGGCAGTTCGCCCACCCCACTCGCCCCCTCAGTCTCTGCGCGGGCGTGGCCGAGGCGTCCACGCATCCCTATCCACGATTCCTACGCAACTGGAGGACCGGGATTCACCAGACCGTCACATCGTAGTGGAATACTGCCTCATTTGCGGGGCGTTCGGAGAAAGCCGAAACCCAACGCCCCCGTTTTCACAGAAAACGTCGGCACTGGGCCTCCCCTGTGGATGCGACCACGAGAGCTTCGCGAGGATCGCCGGGCGACGATTCGCCCGGCGTGGCCGACTCGACCCGCCCTAGTCACGATCCGTAGCACCTACGGCCCAGGCCGGCCGCGCGCGTCACTTGCCCGGTGCCCCCCGGCCCCCAGGAGCCTTCGCCCCGCGCCGAGCCAGGCACACCACGTACCGAGACGGCATCAGCAGGGCCTCTTGAGCACAGCTACCGCCGCACCCGCGGCATCCCCAGTCCGATCCACGCGATGATCTCGCGCTGGATCTCGTTGTTGCCGCCGCCGAAGGTGAAGATGACCGCGGAGCGGTAGCCGCGTTCCAGTTCGCCGTGGAGGACGGCGCCGGCCGAGCCGTCCTTCAGGGGGCCTGCCGCGCCGACGATCTCCATCAGCCAGGCGTACGCGTCGCGGCGGGCCTCCGAGCCGTGGACCTTGACCGCGGAGGCGTCCTGCGGGGTGAGGGTGCCGTGCTGGAGGGCGTCGACCATCTGCCAGTTCAGCAGCTTCATGGCGTCCAGTCCGGTGTGCGTACGGGCCAGCCGGCCGCGTACCCAGCCGAGGTCGATGACGCGCCGTCCGTCGGCCAGCTTGGTCTCGGTGGCCCAGCGCTGTACGTCGTGCAGGGCGCGGACGGCCATCGTGCCGTGGGCGGCGAGGGTGACGCGTTCGTGGTTGAGCTGGTTGGTGATGATGCGCCAGCCCTGGTTCTCCTCGCCGACGCGGCGGGTGAGGGGGACGCGGATGTTCTCGTAGTAGCTGGCGGTGGTGTCGTGCGAGGCGAGGGTGTTGATGCGGGTGCAGGAGTAGCCGGGGTCGGAGGTGGGCACGAGGAGCAGGCTGATGCCCTTGTGGGGCGGTACGCCGTCCTCGACGGGGGCGGTGCGCACGGCGAGCCAGACCCAGTCGGCCGTGTCGCCGTTGGTGGTCCAGATCTTCTGCCCGTTGACGAGGTAGCCGTCGCCGTCGCGTACGGCACGGGTCTTCAGGGACGCCAGGTCCGTACCGGCTTCCGGTTCGCTGTAGCCGATCGCGAAGTCGATCTCCCCGGCCAGGATCCTGGGCAGGAAGTACGCCTTCTGCTCGTCGGTGCCGTACCGCATGATCGTCGGACCGACGGTGTTCAGCGCCATCAGCGGCAGCGGCACACCCGCCTGCGCGGCCTCGTCGAAGAAGATGAACTGCTCCATCGGCGTCAGGCCCCGGCCGCCGTACTCCTCGGGCCAGCCGACCCCGAGCCAGCCGTCCGTACCGAGCTGCCGGATCGTCTCGCGGTAGAACCGTTTCTGCGGACCGGCGCCCGTGGCTTCCCGCGCACCGGCCTCGGCGCCGTGGAACCGGGCGTGTGCGTTGTCGGGGGTCAGGGCGGCGAAGTACTCCCGCAGTTCGGACCGCAGCCGCTGCTGTTCCGGCGTGTATTCGAGGTGCACGGCCCCTCCTGGTGTGCCCGGCCCGGATCGTGCGGTGACCCGTGCGCGCCCCGGCGCACGGCCGGTGCGGCACGGCGCGGAAGCGAGTTCCTGACGGGCCGTCGGGTTGTGGGTCGTGGGCACAGTAGAACGTGTTCCATCGATACGGAAGGGTGCCGGCGGGGAGCGGGGCCGGACTCACGTCCGGGCCGCGGGGCCGCCCCGACCGGCCGGCTCGGCGGTGGCCGGCCGAACCGTCGGCAGTGGTGGCTCAACGAGCCGTCGGCAGTGACTACCTGAACAGCTTGAGGAAGTCCGCATGGCCCGCACCGGGGTACCTGGTGTCGGAGGGCGGCTGATTCGCCATGTATTCATGCCCGGGGTCGTCGTCCGGCGCTTCGTTGCCCTGCTTGTTGCCGGGCAGGTCGGCACCGCCGCAGTGGTTGAGCGGGCTGCCGAAAGGAATCTGCCCGAGCAGACCGGCCGCGCTCCCGTTGCCGTGCGTGGCGGCCCCGCGCACGGCCGTGCCCGCCCCGTTCCGGCAGGTGTTGTCGTGGGACGGAGACCCGAGGACGATGACGCCGCCTGCCGACGCGGGGGCCGCGCCGGCGAGCGATACCGCTGCCGCCGCGGCCGTGACCGCGAGGGTTGTGACGGTCCTATGTCTGATCATGGCTGGAAAACGACGGTGTGCACGGTAGGTCATTCCCCCTACTCCGACCGGCCCTGCGGGCCTCACCAGGGGAATCACCCGGCGGCCCGCACCGCGCCGGCTCCGTCCGTCCGCCGACCGGTCAGTCCGCCGCCTCGGCCAGGCGTCGCAGCAGCGGTTCGATCTCGGCGAGCCGGCGGACCTCGTCGGGCCGCAGCGATCCGAGGCGCTTGGCCAGCACCTCGGCCTCGCCGCGGGCGACCTCGGCGAGCGCGGCCGTGCCGCGGTCGGTGGCCAGGACGCGGCTGGCCCGGCCGTCCGTGGGGTCCGGTTCGCGGCGGATCAGGCCGGCGGTCTCCAGGCCCAGCACCGCCGCGGTGGCGGTCGGCTGGGAGCAGGGGACCCAGGCCGCGATCTCGCCGATCCGGGAGGGGCCACGCTGCGTCAGCATGGCGAGGACGGCGCGCTGTGTCGGCTGGATGCCGCCCGCGGCGGCGGCCCTGCGCAGGCTGCGGGTCAGCCGGTTGAGGGAGACCACCAACTGGAGTGCCGCATCGTCACCGATTGTCATCGTTCAGCCCATCGCGCGCCCTGTCCGGGTCAGGAAAGGGTAAGCCGGGGCTGGTAGATGTCCAACCACTGGGCCAGGTCCAGCGTCTTTTCGAGGCCCTTCCGGGACGCCTGGGTGCTCTGCGGTGCGGCGTGTTCGGCGGCGCGCTTGAGCCAGTTGCGGTCCACGATCTCGAAGACCGGGTGCGAGGAGCGTGCCAGCAGTTCCTTGGCCTGCTGCTGGAGCGCGACCGCGTACTTGGGGTCCTGCGTCGACGGGTAGGGGCTCTTGACCCGGTCGTACACCGACTTCGGCAGGACGTCGGCGGTGGCCTCGCGCAGCAGGCTCTTCTCGCGCCCGTCGAAGGACTTCAGCGCCCACGGCGTGTTGTAGACGTACTCGACCAGCCGGTGGTCGCAGAACGGCACCCGCACCTCCAGGCCCACGGCCATGCTCGCGCGGTCCTTGCGGTCGAGGAGGATGCGGACGAACCGCGTCAGGTGCAGGTAGCTCATCTTGCGCATCCGGTACTCGAAGTCGCTCTCGTCATCGAGCCGCCGGACGTTCTTGACCGCGGTCCGGTAGCCGTCCCGTACGTACGAGGGCAGGTCGAGCGAGTCGGCGAGCGCGGGGACGAGGATGTCGCCGTCGTCGCCGAAGTGCTCGGCGACGCGGACGAGCCAGGGGAAGGTGTCGGCCCGGCGGGCCTGCTCGTCGAAGAACTGCTTGTAGCCGCCGAACACCTCGTCGGCGGACTCCCCGGAGAGGGCGACGGTCGAGTGCTGCCGGATCGCCTTGAAGAGGAGGTAGAGCGAGGAGTCCATGTCGCCGAAGCCCATGGGGATGTCGCGCGCCCGTATGACTTTCGCGCGCACCTCGGGGTCGGCCAGCGCGTCCGAGTCCAGGACGATGTCCTGGTGGTCGGTGCCGGAGAGGCGGGCCACGTCGTGGACGTACGGCGTGTCCGGGGTGGCGCGCAGGTCGTCGGCCACGAAGTGTTCGGTCTGGCCGACGAAGTCGACGGCGAAGCTGCGTACGGTCTCCCCCGTCTCGCCCAGTTGCCGGGCCGCCAGCGCGGTCATGGCGGAGGAGTCGAGACCGCCGGAGAGCAAGGTGCAGCGCGGGACGTCGGAGACGAGCTGGCGGCGGACGATGTCGTCGAGCAGCGTACGGACATGGGCCACGGAGGTGTCGCGGTCGTCCTCGTGGGCGCGGGTCTCCAGCGACCAGTACACGTGGCGGCGCAGACCACCGCGGTCGACGGTGACGACCGTGCCGGGCTCGACCTCGTACATGCCGTCCCACACGGCGTGGCCGGGCGTCTTGACGAAGGCGAACATTTCGCGGACGCCGTCGAGGCCCACGCGGGGCTCGGCGAGCGGGTTGGCGAGGATCGCCTTGGGCTCGGACCCGAACAGCACGCCGTCGGGGGTCTCGTAGTAGTAGAACGGCTTGATGCCCATGCGGTCGCGGACCATGACGAGCCGCTGCCGCCGCTCGTCCCAGACGGCGAACGCGTACATGCCGTTGAGCCGCTCGGCGACCGCCTCGCCCCATTCGAGGTAGCCGCGCAGCACGACCTCGGTGTCGGACTCGGTGGTGAACCGGTGGCCCCGGGAGACGAGTTCCTCGCGCAGCTCGCGGAAGTTGTACGCCTCGCCCGAGTAGACGATGGCCACGGAGCTGCCGTCCGCCTGCTGCGCGGTCATCGGCTGGCGGCCGCCCGGCAGGTCGATGATCGCGAGGCGGCGGTGCCCGAGGGCGGCCGGGCCCTGCACCCACGTTCCGCGGTCGTCGGGCCCGCGGCAGGACATCGTCTCCGTCATCGCGTCGACGGTCTCCTGCTCGGAACGCAGGTCACGATCGAAGGAAATCCAGCCGGTGATGCCACACATGCCATGTCCTCCTGTGTCCGGTCCGGGGAGGCGGACGGTCCGGCGGCGGTCCGGCCGCCGACGGCAGTGCGTCCGACGGCGGTCCGGCCGGTGACGGCGCGGCCGGTGGCGCGCGCCGCGTTTCGGGCATGGCGCTGCCCGGCGGCCCGGCACTCCCACGGATCAGTTGTATCGAGCACCTATATAACGAGGGTGTTCCTCGCGGTGCCGCACCGTCAACCTGGCCGCAACACGGGGAGAGTCGCCCGACGCCCCGCCCGATGGCCGGGGTCGAGGAGCGGGCAGTGGTCCTGAGCTGCGAGTTCGGCAGGTGGCGGCGGGAGCGGGAGAGCGCGCCGGATGGGCCGTCACTTACGACAATGTGGGCAAGGCTTTACCTGGGGCCGGCCTCCGCTCTCCTGGCCGAGATGATGGCGTCACGCCTGCCGGGCCGACGCCTCCTCGTCCGCCGCTGGAGGCGGGCCGATGGTCAGCAGCGGCCGGTAGTGGCCTGCGGGATACGGTTCGCCGATGAGTTGCCCGTCGGCTTCGACCCAGGCGTGGGCGGAGAAGGGGTGGGTGCGCACGCCGGTACGCCAGGTGGGCCAGGTGCCGCGGGCACGGCAGAGCAGGGCGGTGGCGATGGAACGTTGCAGACAGCCCTGTCCGGCGCAGCGCAGGGATACGGCGACCACCTGCTGCCGGGCGGCCAGTGCCTGTCCGGCGGTGGCCGGCGCCGAGCCGCGGCGGGCGAACTCCAGGAACCGGCGCAGCCGGGCCGGGGTGGTCGCGGCCAGCGGGCGGGCGACGGCGACCGCCAGCAGCGGCAGCACCCGGCGGTGTACGGGCAGGGCGCGGCGTTCGGCCAGGGCGACGGGCACGCTCACGAGGTGATCACCAGCTTCGCGGTGCGGAGCCGGCCGACGACGGCGTGCACGTCGCGGGCGGCCCGGTCCGTCCCGATGCCGTGCCGGGCGGCGAGCGCCGCGGCGATGCGGTCGGGGTCGTCGCCGTCGAGCAGGTGGCGGAGCACGGTGGCACCGGTGGCGTTGAGTTGCCAGTACCGTCCGGTGCCCAGGTGCAGCAGGACGGTTCCGTCGTCGGTGTCGGTGGACGTCACGTCAGGGTGCAGTCGTAGCGGCATCGGGCCTCCCGGAGGCAGGGGCGCTGCGTTCGGCGCGCAGCCAGGTCTCGCACCCCAGCAGGGACTCCACGGCGAACACGGTGGTCTCGTCGGCCTGCGGGGCGAGCAGGTGGGCGCGCAGGATGTCGGTGTCGATCAGGCCGTGGCCGGCGAGGGCCGAGTCGGCGAACGTGTCCAGGACGGCGGGCAGGTTGTGGCGGAATCCGATGCGCAGGTCCTCGCCGTACTCGCCTTTCGTGGACCGGCCCAGCACCTTGTCCGGCACGATGCCGCGCATGGCGTCGGCCAGGAGCGGCTTGTACCGCCAGGGCGTGGACCGCTCGTGCAGCCGCACGCCGAGCACCGCTTCGACCACGCTGTCGTCGAAGTACGGCATGTCCAGTTCGACGCCGGCGCCGACGAGCATCCGGGCCAACGGCCGGTAGAGGGACGTACTGGAGCGCAGGACGAGCAGGGCCTGGTGCTGGCCGGGGTCGTCCGCCCAGGTCTCGGCGTGGTCGGCGGTGCGCCGCAGGGCCTCCCGGGTCAGCTCGACGCCGGCGTCGGTGACCCACGGCGTCACCCGCATCGGCCACAGGCCCCACCCCAGAACGGGCCGTCGGCGCGGCGGCGGCGGTGCGGTGAGGTGCTCGGCCTGTGCGCGCCACCACCCCGTGACGTCGCCGGGGCGGAGCAGTCCGGCGAACGTCGCACCCAGCGGCCAGCGCTTGAGCGCCGCACAGCCGCGTGTGTGCCGGATCGCGGTGACCGGGTGCCGCCACAGCAATCTGTGCAGATAACCGGGAAGCGCGCTGAACAGTTCGTCGCCGCCGTGTCCGGCCAGATGCCGCCGGGAACCCGACCGGGCGAGCAGATTTCCCAGGTGCCGGAATCTGGCAGCCGTGCGCGTGAACGGAAAAGGCTGCTCGGTGTCGGCGAGTACCTGCGGGTCGTCGAAAATTCTCGGCAATTGCCGCTGCGGTACGACGAGGTGCTCGGCACGGTCGAGGAGGTCCGCGGCGTGCGAGGCGAAGGCGGGGTCGTCGTTGCCCGCCTCGGCCTCGGCCCAGCGCACGGTCGTCAGGTCCGGGGTGTGGCGGGCGGCGAGGAAGCACAGCGAGGTCGAGTCCATCCCGCCCGACAGGTCGCTGCTCAGGCCCTCTCCGGCGGCGGGCCGCCGGCTTGTCGCGGCCTCCAGTGCGGCGCGTACCGCACGCGCACCGGCCGCCAGCGGCTCCCGCGGTTCCGGGGGACGCCACCACCGTCCCTCACGGGTCCGGTCCCCGTCCCAGGCCAGGTAGTGTCCCGGGGGCAGCGGGACGACCCCGTTCCACATGGTCTGTTCGCTCAGCGGCGACGGCAGAACGCCCCTGCAGGCCGCCCGCACCGCCAGGGCGTGTTCGTCCACTTGGGCCCTGGTCATCGCCGCGAGCAGGTCGGCCCGGTCGGCGGCCACCGTGGTGCCGTGCAGCCGGGCATGGACGACCCTGCGCAGCCCGGTGGCGCTGCCTTGCAGACGCATCCGCCCGTCGAGCGAAACCCCCAGGTGGCAGGCGCCGGGCAGGGCCGCCGCCAGGCGGTCCACGTCGGCCGGCGAGCCCACCTGGGCGGCCAGGCGGGACAGTTGCGCGGCGGTCATCGGACGGACGCCGATGACCGCCACCCGTACCGGTCCGGCCGCGGCCGTGACGCACTGGTCACGGCCCCACCTGCCGACCAGCCAGGGGCGCCCGGACGCGTGCGCCACCACCTGCGGTGCGGCGATCGGGACAGCCGATCGCGCGGCCGCTCCGGCAGGCGTGTCCGGCAGCACCGCGAATCCCGGTCCCGGCACGGATTCAGACAACGATGTAACCGCCGGCGCCGTCCGAGAAGAAGTGGCCGATTCCCAGCGTGTCTTCACTGAATTCGCCGAGCTCGACCAGCATCGGCGGTTGGTAGACGGTTTGCGGAGCTTCCTGTTCTTCCATGACGACCTCCCGAGGACGGAGCGCATCCGATATCGATGCAATCTTTTATCCCCGCGGGCTGCTGGGCACGTCAATCGAACCGTCATGATTCACAGGTTCGGGACACCTGTCACCAACGGTTCCGTCCGACCGGACAGCGCGCTCAGCGGCGGAAGATGTGCAGCGACCGACCCAGCGCGCCGACCATCCGGCGGACGAGGCCGCGTCGGCGCCGGGACGGGGTGACGGCGCCGGCGGCCCGCCAGTCGGCCGCCTGGGCCACCATCGCGGTCAGGCTCCGGTAGAAGGCCGAGGACCGGTCGGCCCCGTCCAGGTCGGCCCAGGTCAGAAGGTGCGAGAGGACGCCGTCGTACTCGTGGTACGGGCGGGCCCGCATGTGGTCGGTGAGCTTGGTCCGGATCGCCCGCTGCCGCTCGGGCGTCAGCCGGGAGGAGGGCAGTTCGTCCAGCAGCCGCTGCACATTGCCGACGACCAGGTCCACGAAGGCGTCACGGCGCCGCGCGTCCACCCGCCCCAGCCGGGCGTTCTGGTGGTCCTCCTCGCGGCCGGGTGTCTCGTTCCGCACCCGGTCCTCCTCCGCCGCGGAGAGCCGTGGCACCGGGAAGTTCAGCATCCGGGAGTCGTACGCCTGGTCGACCGCGACGTGGGTCAGCTCGTGGACCATCACCGCGAGGTGGTCGCCGCGCGACATGCCCGGGGTGTGGGCGTAGGAGATGGTGTACCGCCCCTGGCCGAGGTCGCGGGTGTTGCCGCCGCCCGCGCCCGCCGTCCGCTCGAACTCCGCCCGGTTGACGTGGCCGAGCAGCTCCCCGAGCAGACGCTGGACGTACGGGTCGCGGGTCTCCCGGGAGTAGTCGTGCAGCAGTTGCCGGTCCTGTGCCGTCGAGTCGTCCGCCACGATGCCCTCCGCTCGGTGTGACCTGGGGTGCGGTGGGCGGCCGCGCCGGCGTGCGGTACCGCTGCCGTCGCACCGCACCGGTGGCGCGGTGTCCCGTGCTCGCGCGCCAGTCTGCTGAGTCCCGGCTGCCGCGCGGTATACGTAAACCCGCCTCACCGCCCGCCCCTGCCCGCACCTTTGACCCCGAAGCCTCACCGTCCCGGTGTCCCGATGCCCGACGCCCCCGTGCCCGCCTCCCCTCGTCGCAGCCTCCACTCCCCTCCCCCGCTGCCCCGTTCCTCGCCCGGGTCCGGCTTGCCGGTGCCCAGTGGCGGTCAGACGCCCGTACTGCCGTCGATGCGCTCCCGTATGAGGTCGGCGTGACCGCAGTGACGGGCGTACTCGGCGATCATGTGGGAGTAGATCCAGCGCAGGCTGACCTCGTTCTCCCGCCACAGACCGGTGTCCTCCAGCGCGTGGGCGGCGCAGTTCTTCCGGGCGTGCTCCACCTCGGCCTGCCAGAGGAGGCAGGACTTCGCGTAGGTGGCGTCCGCTTCGAGGCCGAAACCGCGGTCGGCGGGCTGGACATCGGCGTCGGCGCTGAAGACCGTCGGGGCGTCCTCCCCGGTCAGCACCCTGCGGAACCAGGTCCGCTCGACCTCCGTCAGGTGCTGGACGAGTCCGAGCAGGGTGAGCGAGGAGGGCTCCGCCGACGCCGTACGGAGCTGCTCCTCCGTCAGGCCGTCGCACTTCCGGGCGAGGGTGGCGCGGTAGAAGTCGAGCCAGGCTTCCAGGGTGGTCCGCTCATCGGCGGTCATGGGCGGGAACATGCGTTCAGGTGTGTTCATGTCCGTCATCGTGACACGAGGCACTGACAACGCCGTTGAACCCGGCGCCTACGCCCGGGGCAGCTCCGGCCGGACCCGGAACACACCCCGCTCCGTCGCCCTCGGCGATCGCCCGCAGCGCCGCCAGGTGCCGCTGGTACACGGCGCGCCCCTCGGCGGTCAGCGCCAGCCGGGTCAGGGGACGGCGGCCGACCCGGGCCTTGGACACGGCCACCCAGCCCGCCGCTTCCAGCGCGGAGACCTGCTTGGAGAGGGCGGAGTCGGTGACCTCGACCAGATCGCGCACCACGGCGAACCCGGCCCGGTCCACCGGCGACAGCGCCGCCACCACGGACAGCCGGACGGGAGAGTTGAGCAGCGGCACGAGGGCGTGCCGGGGGTGGCTGCCGCCCGGACCGGCCTGGGCGTTCCCCTCCGTCACGACGACCGTCGCCTTTCGAGGACGGCCCCTGCGACAAGTGGCAGGGCGCACGCCGACGCCGCCACGACCGCGAACGGACGACTGTCCACGAACACCAACTGCCCGAACAGGATCGAAGCGGAGTAGACCGCGGCCCAACTGCCGATCAGCACACCGTGCCGGACCCCGAACCCGCGGCGCACGATCCGCTGCCGGACGGCGTACAGCGAAAGCCCGGTCACCAGGGCGGTCATGGCCAGCGTGAAGGTCAGCGCGGCGGCAGGCCCGTGCCACAGCAGCGCCATCGGGACGAGCACCGACTGGCCCGCGGCGAAGATCCACAGATAGCGCGCGTACCAGCCGCTTCGCGCCCGCGCGGCTCTCTCCGTCGCGGCGGCCCGGTCCAAGGCGCCCCTGCTGTCACCGGCTCCGTACACGATCTGCCCTCCGTCACGCACCGCGTCATCCGGACCCACCGCTCAGCCTTGCCGAGCCGCCAAGCACTTTCCATTTCGGCAAGTACGGGGACGACATTGCCTCCCGCCCGCCCGGAAGTACAGACGTTTTTCAGCCGCCCCGGTCCACTCGGTCGCCCGTCCCGGCCACCCCAGAGACGACCCCGGCCACCCCAGCCCTCTCAGCCGCCCGAATCGTCCGAGTCGTCCGCGGGCGACGGCAGCGGGAGTTCCGTCCACACGGTCTTGCCGTCGCGGGTGTGGCGGGCGCCCCAGCGGTCCGTGAGCTGGGCGACCAGGAGGAGGCCGCGGCCTCCTTCGTCCGTGCTGTGGGCGCGCCGCAGGTGCGGGGCGGTGCTGCTGGGGTCGGAGACCTCGCAGATCAGTGAGCGGTCGCGGATGAGCCGCAGGGTGATCGGCGTGCCGCCGTACCGGTAGGCGTTGGTGACCAGTTCGCTCACCACCAGCTCGGCGGTGAACGCCAGCTCCTCCAGGCCCCACTCGGTCAGCTTGGCGGACGTCAGTTCGCGCGCCTCCGCCGCGGCGGTCGGCTCGGCGGACAGCTCCCACGAGGCGACACTCTCCGGAGGCAGCGCACGCGTCCGGGCGACGAGCAGCGCGACGTCGTCCCGGGGGTGGTCGGGAAGCAGTGCGTCGACCGCAGCCTTGCAGCAGTCCTCCAGGCCGCGTGCGGGCCGCTCCAGCGCTTCGCGGAGCAGCGCCAGCCCGGCGTCGAGGTCCCGGCCGCGTACCTCCAGCAGCCCGTCGGTGTAGAGGGCCAGCAGGCTGCCCTCGGCGAGTTCGATCTCGACGGACTCGAACGGCAGGCCGCCCAGCCCGAGCGGCGGCCCCGCGGGCAGGTCGGGCAGGGTCATCCGGCCGTCGGGAGCGACCACGGCGGGCGGCAGGTGGCCCGCGCGGGCGATGTTGCAGCGGCGGGAGACCGGGTCGTACACCGCGTACAGGCAGGTCGCGCCGATGACCTGCGGGCTCTGCGGGCCGCCGTCGGCCGTCTCCTGCTCCTCGGCCAGCCGGTTGACGAGGTCGTCCAGGTGGGAGAGGACTTCGTCGGGCGCGAGGTCGAGGTTGGCCAGGGTGTGCACCGCCGTACGCAGCCGGCCCATCGTGGCGGCGGCGTGCAGCCCGTGCCCGACGACGTCGCCGACGACCAGGGCGACCCGGGAGCTGGAGACCGGGATGACGTCGAACCAGTCGCCGCCGACGCCCGCCGCGGGGTCGGCGGGCAGGTAGCGGTGGGCGACCTCGACGGCCAGTTGTTCGGGCAGCTCGCGCGGCAGCAGGCTGCGTTGCAGGGTCAGGGCCCCGTAGTGCTCCTGGGTGTAGCGGCGGGCGTTGTCGATGCAGATGGCGGCGCGGGAGACGAACTCCTGGGCCAGTACGAGGTCGTCCTGCTCGAACGCCTGCGGCCGTTTCGCCCGCCACAGGCTCACCAGGCCCAGCACCAGGCCGCGGGCGGCCAGCGGCACCACGATCAGCGAGTGGGCGCCCAGGCGCAGGGCCCGCTCCGACCGTTCGGGGTCCTGGATGTACCAGCCGGGGCTGTCGGCCAGTTCCGGTTCGAGGATCGGCTGCTGCGCGGTCAGGCACCGGGCCTGCGGCGTTCCCGGGGCGAAGCGGAACACCTCGCCCACCGGGTACATCACGTCCAGACCCTCCGGCACGACGGACCGTACGGCCGTACGGTGCACCGGCACATACGTCCCCCGGGTGGGGTCCTGGCCACGGGTGACCGGCTCCAGCAGGTCCACGGAGACCGCGTCGGCCAGGTCGGGGACCGCGACCTCGGCGAGTTCACGGGCGGTCTGGGACACGTCCAGCGTCGTCCCGATGCGGGCGCTCGCCCGGTTGAGCACCGCGAGCCGGTGCTGGGCCCGGTGCCGGTCGGTGACGTCTTCCACCATTTGGGTGACGCCGAGCACCGCGCCGGAGGCGTCCCGCATCCGGAACGCGGACACGGACACCACCCGTTCATGGCCGGGATCGGCCCGCAGGCGGCAGGACTGCTCGGTGAAGATCAGCGGTTCGCCCGTCTCCAGCACCCTGCGCAGCCGCTCCTCGATGGTGGCCACGTCCGGGCCGATCAGGAAGTCCTCCATGCGCAGACCCCGGTGCGCCGCGGCCGGTCGCCGGCTGATGCCCGCGATGGCCCGGTTGATGCGGATGATGCTCAGGTCGGGGGCGTGCACGGCCAGGCCGATCGGGGAGCGCCGGAACAGGCCGTCCAGGACCGAGCGGTCGATCTCCCACTGGACGACCTCCGCGGCGGGCGCGGCGACGACGAACCACTCGTGCCGGGAGTCGCCCCGCTCGACGGGGCGGACCCGCAGGCCCAGCTCGACGCGCTGCCCGTCACGGTGCCGGACGGGCAGGATGCCGGACCAGCCCGCCTCGCGCCGGGCCACCAGGGCGGCTTCCGCGGCGGCGGCCCGGCCGTCCGCGGCGAGCAGGAACGTGTCCGCCCGCTGCCCGAGCGCCTCGCGCGCCGGATGGCCGAGCAGGGTCTCGGCGCGCTCGCTCCAGCCCACGACGGTGCCCTCGTCGTCGAGCACCGCCGAAGCGGCCCGGCGCAGCGCGAACGGGTCCTCCGGCCGCTCGGTGAACTCCGGCACCGGTGCGTCCATCGCTTCGCCCCTTCGACTCGCCGACCGGGTCCTGCGCCGTCAGCAACCCTACGGCGACTCCCCAGGGTGCCCCCGAGATCATGGATTGAGCAGCTCTGCCCAGTATCGTTTCGGGCCGCCCGCACCGCGCCCCGGGCGGGGTGCGGAACGCCGGACGGCTCGGCCGAGTGGGTGGTGTGCCGCCGACAACGCGCCGGGGCCCCGCCGTCGATCGGCGGGGCCCCGGCGTGTCGGGTGGTGGCGCGCACGGCGGGCGTTCCGGCCCGGCGCTGCGCGCCCGTAGGGCGGTCACGCGGCGGGAAGCGCTGTCCCGCTGCCGGCCTCGGCGGTCGCGATGGGAGCCACCGCGTCTCCCGGGGCCGGTGCGGCGGAGAGCACGGAATCGTCCTGGACCCGGGCGCCGGGCAGCCGGTGCCGGGCCGCGATCAGGGCCGTGTCGACGTCGCGGGTGCCGGTGGAGACGCACAGGGTGTAGGCGACGTCGTCCATCCGCTGCCGGACCTCCGGGCTCCCGTCCGCCGCGTTCAGTACGCGCAGCGTCTCGTACTGCTCGACCAGATCACGCAGTACAGCAGGGTGAGCCAGCAACATCAGGGGCCTCCTTGTTCGCCACCGTCCAGGATCAACTGCGCTCCGTGTACCCGGCCGCCCCACCCGTACGCCCCTCATTTTCTTCCGCTCGCACAGCCGCCTCCGAGGCCCCCCGTGTCACCCCGCGAACCCGGGCTGCTCCAGCCCCTGCCCGGCGCCCGGCACCACCAGCAACGACCCGCCGAGCGGCGACCGCCCCGGCCCGCCGCGCGCCGTGGTGACGTACAGGTCGGTGAGCGCGGTGCCACCGAACGCGCAGGCCGTGGGGCGGCCGGCCGGCATCGGCACGACCCGTTCCAGTACGCCGTCGGCGCCGTAGTGCCGCACCTGCGCGCCCTTGAACATCGCCACCCACACGCCGCCGTCGGCGTCCACCGTCAGCCCGTCCGGGTAGCCCGCCGTGTCCGCCGGGTCCTCGATCCGCACGAAGGGACGGCGGCCGGTCACCAGTCCGTCGTCCGTGACGTCGAAGACGTCGACCCGCCGCGTGGGCGTGTCGATGTAGTACATCCGCCGGCCGTCCGGGCTCCAGCCGGTGCCGTTGCTCACCGTGACGTCCGACAGGACCCGGGTGGCCCGGCCGTCCGGCGCGACCCGGGTGAGCGTGCCGCGGCCCGGCGCCTCGTCGTACGCCATCGTGCCCGCCCACAGCGCCCCGTCGGGCGCCACGGCCGCGTCGTTGCCCCGGCACCCCGCCACGGGTTCGCGGCACAGCCATGTGAAGGCGCCCGCCGCGTCGTAGGCGCCCACGCCGTCCCGCAGGTTGACGACCAGTCCGCCCCCGGTACGGGGCTTGGCCGCGCCGACGTGCTGCTCGGTGGCCAGCACGGTACGGCGGCCGGTGGCCGGGTCGAAGGTGTGGACGCGGGCGGAGAGGATGTCCACCCAGATGAGCCGCCCGGCGCCGGCGTCCCATGTGGGCCCCTCACCGAGCCGGGCCGGCGCGGCGACGGCCACTTCCCAGGCCCTGGTCACGGCTGCTCCATGCGCTGACGCCCTTCGTCCGTCCGGACCGCCCGGCACCGCCGGAGGTCCGGCACACCGGCCATTCACCTCGTTCACCGATATCACGGACGGGGCCCGGACAGCAGCCGCAGATCCGGCAACAGGGCGACCGAACCCGTGGTGCGCCTGCCGTCGCCCGGCGTTTCCGAGTCCGGGCCTCCTCCGCCCCAGAAAGGCTCCAGACAACATGTAGACCCCTTGCAGAACGGCTCCTGCACACTGGCTGCGCGTTCCGGCCGGATACGAAGGTTCCCTTTCCGGCTTCTGGACGCGACCACAAAGCCGGGAATCGCTCATCCCGACCTTCATGCGGCCCATGCAGGAGATGGACATAACCGAACGCATGGACACCCGGGGATTCGAGCGGAAATACGGCGGCACGCTGGTCTGGGGCGGCAAACAGGTGCCGTAGAATTTCTCGTTGATCGAAGGCGGCGGGCACGAATACGCCTTCCGCACCCGGCGGGCCGACCTGAACTCGCTGATCCTGGACCGGGCCGGGGAGCTGGGCGCGGTCGTCATCGAGGGGACGCCACCGTCAAGGAGCCCGTCAAGGGCACGATCAGCGTCGGCTATGTGACGCGCTCTGCCACCGCCAGCGAGAACGGCCAGTCGCTGCCACCGCGGTGTCCAGCGGTTCGTGGCCGGTTTCCGTCTCGGCCGATTTCGCTTGACCGAAAAGGCGGATGCGAGCCGAGGAGGAACGCTGCCGAGAATGCCGCGGACGGCAGCACCGAACCGCGGCCAGCAGGCGCAGAACCGCGTGATCCCACCGACAGAAAGCACGCACAGCAAAGGAATGACGCAGCGGCCACCTACTGGCAATTACGCAGCACAAAGAGGGGGACACAGGGAGACGACACCCTGCGAGGAAGCAACGGAAGGCTGCCGACAATAGGTATCAGCAATCCGGAATACGTAATACCGGTAAAGCAATTGATAAACGGGCCATCACACGGACACCTGCCATGACCCACCGTCTGACCTGGGGTCGGTAATCCCTCGCGGTGCACGCTCTCGCAACATCGCAAACCTCGGATTTGAAGATGCGCGTATCGGCCTTGATTGTCAGGCCGAGTGACCGATGCTCAATCCACCCAGTGAAGGTGACAGCAGCAACAAGTACAGGAGAAGACTTCCTGCGAAGTCTTCCGGCCAACTCGACGGGCGCCCGAAAACTCATAGCGTACGGGGTGAACGCGCGGTGGCGGAGGCCGCACGGGGGATTCGAACCCCCGCCACCGCGTCCATCGGCTCCGGTGCGCCGGGCACTTGCCGGAGCCGACACCTGCTCACCCCGCCGGGGTGATCCCGCCGGCGGCGACGTCCGGAGCGGGGGCCCCGGCATCGGTGTCACCGGCCGCGGCCGGAGCCGGGGTGCCTGCATCGGCGTCACCGGCCGCGGCCGGAGCCCCGGCACCGGACCGCGGTGCCGCCGCGGCCGGCGCGGCAGCCGGCCGGGGGCGGCGCGGGAGCACGAAGAGCGCCACCAGGGCGGCCAGCACCAGGAAGCCGCCCGCCAGCAGGAAGCCGAGGGAGTACCCGTCGACCGCCGCTTCGTCCGGGGAGACACCGGCGGCCAGGCGGCTGTCGGTGCGCGTGGTCGCCGCGGTCACCAGCACCGCGAGGCCGAGCGCGCCGCCGACCTGCCGCGAGGCGTTCAGCAGGGCCGAGGCCGTACCGGCTTCCTGCGGCGGCAGCCCGACCGTGGCGGCGGCCGTCAGCGGGACGAAGGCGATCCCCACACCGAGACCCGCCAGCAGGGACGGCAGCAGCACGTCACCCAGGTAGCTGCCCGAGGGGTCGGCCATACCGCTCCAGGCGAACCCGGCGGCGGCGATCAGCCCGGCGGGCACCAACAGGGTCTTGATTCCGGCCCGTTGGCGGCGCAGGACGCGGGTGGTGACCTGGATCGCGACCATCGCGGTCAGGCACAGGGGCAGGAAGGCGGCGCCCGCCTCGGCCGGTCCCAGCTTCAGGATGCGCTGGAGATACAGCGACAGGAAGTAGAACACCGCGAGCTGACCGGCCGCCAGCAGGGCCATGTACAGGTTGGCACCGGCGACGTTGCGCCTGGCCAGCAGGCCGAGCCGGATCAGCGGGTCGGTCATCGGGCCGTACTTCTCCCACAGCACGAAGGCGACGAGCAGGACGACGGCGGCCGCCAGCGTGACGACGGTGGTGGGCGACGCCCACGACAGCTCCTCGGTGCGCACCATGCCGAGGATCAGCAGGCCCACCCCGCCCGTGGCCAGAATGGCGCCGAGCACGTCGAGCTTGCCCCGGCGGTTGCCGAAGGTGCCGGCCGGGACGCTGCGCAGGGCCAGCAGGACGACCGCGAGCGCCATCGGCAGGTTCACCAGCATCACCCAGCGCCAGCCGGCGTACTCGGTGAGCAGGCCGCCGACCAGCACACCGGCGCCGCCGCCGACCGCCGCGACGGCCGCGTACACGCCGAGCGCCCGGGTGCGCTCCTCGCCCTCGCGCTGGGTGAGGGTGAGGACGGCCAGCGCGGACGGCGCCATCACCGCGGCGCCCACGCCCTGGACCGCGCGGGCGGCGATCATGTGCCACGGCTCCTGGGCCAGCCCGCCCGCGAGCGAGGCGACCGCGAAGGACCAGGTCCCCCACAGCAGGACGCGCCGCTGACCGAACAGGTCCGCCGCCCGGCCCCCCAGGAGCAGGAAGCCGCCGAAGAACAGGGCGTAGATGTTGACCACCCAGGGGAGCTGGGCGGGCTCAAAGCCCAGCCCGACTCCCATGTCGGGTAACGCCACGTTCACGACCGTCATGTCGAGGGTCACCATGAATTGGGCGAGGGCGACGGCCACCAACGCCTGTCCCCTGTTCAAGGCCGTTTCGGACATCCGCCCCTCCAGAGTTTTCTTACTCGTATCAAATACGCGTAAGAAAACTCTAGCCGGGACCCGCTGGGTTGTCACCCGGTGCAGGTCGGAGGCGCTGTGCCCCGGCCGCGGGACGCGCACGGAAGGCGGGTAGGGATGCGGTCGGACGAACCGGTCACCACGGGCCGGAAGAAGGTCGGACGCCCCTCCCGGCTGTCCCAGCCGGCCATCGTCGAGGCGGCCCAGCGGATCGTGGACACCGAAGGCGACGGCAGCCTCTCCATGCGGCGGCTGGCACGGGAGCTGTCCATCACGCCGATGGCGCTCTACCACCACATACGCGACCGTGACCAGCTCTTGCGGCTGCTGCTGGAGACCAAGGCACGGCACCAGCCACGGCCCACGCTGCCCGACGACCCCCGCGAACGGCTGACGGCCGCGGCCCAGCTCCACTACGACGTCCTGGCCGAATGCCCGTTCCTCGGCGAGATCCTGACCTCCGAGGAGCTGCTGAACGCCTCCAGCCGGTGGGTCACCGAGGCGGTCCTGGAGGCGGCGCTCGGCTGCGGCTTCACCCTTGAGGAGGCCGCCGCGCTCTACCGCGCCGTCGCCCACTACACCGGCGGCGAACTGCTGCTCCGCCTCACCCGGGAGCGGCACCTCGCCCACCTCGACCACCCGCCCTACCGGTCGCACGCCATGGCCGCACTCCAGCCGCGGACCCACCCCCGGCTGTCCGCCCTCGCCGACCGCTGGCCCGTGCTCACCGCACGCGACACGCACGAGGCCGGTCTCGAAGCGCTGCTCGACGGCTTCTTCCGCACCCTGGGCCGGAGCGGACCGCAGACCCCGGCGCCCTCCTGACAGGGCCCGCCGACGCCTCCCCGTACCGGCCCGGAAGGCGTCCAGAAACCGCCCGGACGGGTACGGGACAGTGAACGGGCCGGGCGGGACGACCGCGCGGCCGGTGCGCCGGGCGCCGTGGTGTCCCCGCGTGCGCGGTGCGGAGCCCCGTACGCGCGGACCGGGACGTGACGGAAGATGGACGGATGCAGCACCGAACCCGACGTACCGGCAGGACCGGCCGCCCGCCCCGGCTGGCGCGCGAAGCGATCCTGGCCGCCGCCCAGCGCATTCTGGACGAGGAGGGCGCGGAGAACCTCTCCATGCGCCGTCTCGCCAAGGAGATGTCCAGCACGCCCATGGCCCTGTACCACTACGTACGGGACAAGGACGAGCTGCTGCTGCTCCTCCTGGAGGAGCACGCCGCGAAGTTCCCCCGGCCCGAGCTGCCGGCCGAGCCGCGCGCCCGCCTCCTCGCCGCCGCCCAGGTCCTGCACGACATCCTGGTGGACTGCCCGTGGATCGTCGAAGTCCTCGCCTCCGACGACCTCTTCGCCGTCTCGGCGATGTGGATCGTCGAGAACATCCTGGACGCCGCCATCGAGAGTGGGATGACCCCCGAGGACGCTGTCTACGCCTACCGCGTCATCTGGTACTACACCGTCGGTGAACTGACCGTCCGCTTCAACCGCGAGCGCCGCCTGGCGCACCTGGACCGGCCGCCGCACCGCGACCAGATCACCGGTCTGGACCCCGGGGAGTTCCCCCTCATCACCTCGCTGGGCCCCCGCTGGAACGAGCTGACCGTCCGGGACACCCACCGCCGGGGGCTGGAGGCGGTCGTCGAGGGCCTGCTGGCCCAGGCCGCCTGACCCGCCGCACCGCCGTACGCACCCGCGGAAAGGGCCCGGAGCGGAAGCCCCGGGTCCTTCGTGCCGTACGGCCCTCAGTCCGTCAGGCCGTCCCGCAGCGCCTCCTTGTCGATCTTGCCGACGCGGGTGGGCGGCATCCGCGGCAGCGCGACGAGGCGGTCCGGCAGCTTGTACGCGGCGACCCCGCGCTCCCGCAGGACCGCCTGCACCTGACGCAACATCGGTCCGGGTCCGCCGTCGCGGAACACCACGCACGCGCAGGTCTGCTCGCCCATCAGCGGGTGCGGCAGCGCCACGACCGCGGCGGAGCCTCCGGAAGTGCCTCCGCGCATCCGCTGTTCGGCCGCGATCTGGTCGTTGCACCGAAGGGCGCGGTAATCCGGCGTCGATCGAGGCCGCGTGGGGTCTCTGCTGCCTCGGGGAGCGAGTCGAGGTCAACGGGTACGCGCCGCGAACCCTGGCGGTTCGCCTTAACCTGGGCCCTGATGCCTGACGGTCCCCATTTGAGACCTGCTTGAGCGGAGTCAGTCAATG
The DNA here is from genome assembly GCF_040646595.1 of Streptomyces sp. NPDC045470. Taxonomy (NCBI): domain Bacteria; kingdom Bacillati; phylum Actinomycetota; class Actinomycetes; order Kitasatosporales; family Streptomycetaceae; genus Streptomyces; species Streptomyces sp. NPDC045470. Next base: position 113,056 of record NZ_JBEZAN010000012.1, on the reverse strand, counting down.
CCGGATATGCCGCTTTCCAAGGAAGTGAGTAAAAAACGCCGCCGCCCCCGAAAAACGCGCTGGTCACGGCCTGTGGTCCCCGCGTGTGCGGGGTAACCCCCGAGATCAAGCAGGCGGCCGAGACGCTCCTCCGGTGGTCCCCGCGTGTGCGGGGTAACCCCCGGGCTGAAGAAGTCGTTGCCGGGCCTGACGCCGTGGTCCCCGCGTGTGCGGGGTAACCCCCTCGACCGGCCAACCTCAACTCCACGCCCGGTCACAGCAGTACGCCCTCCCTCACGCAGCCGAAGGCACGCCTCCAGCGCTCGCCCCCGCCCCCTCCACCTCCCGGCTCGTCTTCGTCCACCCCGTTTGTCCGCGCAGCATGCGGAACAGGGCTCTCCAGGCGCAGAGGAACGACATGTAGTTCATGACGACGAAGGAGTGGCCCAGGAGCAGGGCGCGGGGTAGGCCGACGGATTTGTCGCGGCGTAGGTAGGCGCAGGAGGTGATCAGGGCGGGGGCGAAGGCCAGTAGGTACCAGGCCAGGAGGTTGAGGGGGAGGCGTAGGCAGGTGCCGTTGACCGCGGTGGCTGGTTTGCCGCGTAGGACCAGGACGTCGGGGCTGCGGAGGAACCAGTACAGGCAGTACTGGAAGAGCAGGGACCAGGGCAGGTCGAGTGCCCAGGGAACCAGCAAGTAGGCGAACATCTCCAGGGCCGCCAGGTGCCCCATGCGCGGGGCGCGCCAGATTTCGCCCATGCGTCCGATCGCGGTCATGTGGCCCTGGTACCAGCGGGTGCGCTGGCGGACGAGGCGGCGCAGGTCGCTGACGCCCTGCTGGTCGACGGAGGCATGGGCGGTGGTGCGCAGCCGCCAGCCGCGTACGGCGAGGCTGATTGCCAGGTCGAGGTCTTCGGTGAGGGACTGGGACCAGGGGCGTTCGCCGAGGCCGTCGAGGGCGGAGAGGCGGGTGAACTGGCCGTTGCCCCCGAGACTGACGGTCTGGGTGAGGTTGCGGCCGAACTGCGTGACGGCGGCCATCGCCCAGAACTGGTAGTCCTGGAACCAGGTCAGGAAGTTGGCCCGGCGGTTGCGGATGCGGACGCCGAGCTGGACCCCGCCGACCCGTGGGTCGTCGAAGAGCGGCAGGACGTGGGACAGCGCCCGGTCGGAGAGGCGGCCGTCGGCGTCCATGACGCACACCACGGTCCGTGCGGGGTCCTGCCCGCGCGCCGCGACCCGCTCGCGCACCACACGGATGGCGTGGTTGAGGGCCTCGCCCTTGCCCTGCCGGGCGTTGGGCGGCTCCCGCCGCAGTACGGTCACTTCGCCCTGCTGACCGTCCGCGCGGGCCGCCGCGCCCGCCTGCTCGGCGACCGCCCCGGTGGCATCCTCCGAGCCGTCGTCGACGACCACGACAGTGGTACGCGGGCCGAGGAGGCCGCTGACCGTGGCGCCGATCACCGACTCCTCGTTGAGGCAGGGAACGAGGACGTAGAGGTGGTGGCGGTCGCGGCGGCCGAGGTGCGGGCGGCCGTAAGTGGTGTCGCCCTGGACCCGTAACTTGGCCCTCTGGCGGCGCAGTTCGAGCAGACCAGCGCCCATGGCCAGGGCGAGGTAGCCGGCGGACAGTCCGATGACGGTGTGGCCGATGGTGTCAACGGTCTTGAGCAGGGCGCGTTTCACCCGGGCGTCTCCCCTTGCGGTATCGGGCCTCGGCGGCTCTGACGGGCGTGCGGGGTGCCGGCCGTGGGCGGTTCGGCGCGTTCGGGCGGCCGGGCGGGGGCAGATGTGCGGGAACCGGGCGGCCGTCGCGCCCCAGTCTGCGCTGGATCTCCCGGCCCAGGACGAAACCCAGCGGTACCACGGCCGCGCCGATGGCGGCCGTGAGGACACCCCGTCCACCGGACGTGCCGGCGCGTGCCGCCGCCACGCCACCCGCCAACGGCCAGGTGGTTCCCAGGTACATGGAAGGACGGCACCTCCGGGCGGCGGGACGAGATGTGCGCGGGCGGGCGGGTACGCGGGCCGGGCAGCGGGTCGAGGCGGCAGATCGGGCGCCGGGGCGAGCGGCAGGGTGGGGAGTGGCCACTGGGTGGTGACCACTGTGAATCACCGGGCAGGCTATGGCCAGACCCTGCCATGGCGCTCGGGCGCCGCCCGGTGACCGGTGGAGACGGTTTTGCGTCGATGGCCCGGGGACCGGAAATCACGGGCGGCCGTGCGCACCTGGGCTTTTCCATTACCTCAGCAGGCATATTGGCCCGATCCGGCCAATCCCATGACTCGCGAACCATTGCCCACGTTATGCCCCGGCGCTTAGCGTCAGCGGACGCGAAGGGGTGCCGGACACCACCTGTATTCCTCGCCATCGCCTGCCACAGGTGTAACACGTCACACGTTCAACGTCCATGAGTTGCCGCGCCCTTACGCGAATCTGCCGTATACCGACGCGATGAACGGTGTCTCCATGCGCCTGATCCCTTTTCCCGTCCCCGCCACGAAATCGACTCGGCATTGAGCGGCCGACAGCGCATCGCCATTGTCGTGGGCACCCGCCCGGAAGCCATCAAACTCGGCCCGGTCGTCCGGGAATTGCGGCGGACGCGCTGGGCCGAGCCGGCCGTGCTGGCGACCGGTCAGCACGGCACGGTGGTACGGGACACCCTCGCCTGCTTCGGGCTGCGCCCCGAAGCCGAACTGGACCCACCGCTCATCACGGGCCGCACGGCCGCTACCGGGCCGGTCACCGAGCTGACCGCCGGACTGCTGAGCGGGCTCGGCCACCGGCTGCGCACACCCGACGTGCACGCGGTGCTCGTCCAGGGAGACACCTCGTCCGCGCTGGCCGGGGCGATGGCCGCCTTCTTCGCCAAGATCCCTGTCGTGCACGTGGAGGCGGGGCTGCGCTCCGGCGACGCGCGCAGCCCGTTCCCGGAGGAGGCCCACCGCCGGATGATCGCCGAGCTGAGCGATCTCCACCTGGCGCCCACGCGTGCCGCCCGCCGGAACCTGCTCGCCCAGGGAGTGGCGGCCGACCGGATCGTGGTGACGGGGAACACCGTGATCGACGCCGTCGTCACGGCGAGCCGGAATCCGCGCCACCGCACCGTACCCGAACTCCGCGAAATCGAACAGGATTCCGCTCCGCTGGTCGTCGTGACCGCACACCGGCGGGAGAACTGGGGCGAGCCGATCCGGCGGGTGGGCCGCGCGGTGGCAGCGCTGAGCCGCCAATATCCCGAGGTGACGTTCGTCGTCGCCGCGCACATGAATCCCTCGGTCCGTACCGCGATCGAGGAATCGCTGCGGGGCCGCCCCAATGTCCGTCTGCCGGGCCCGATTCCGTACGATACCTTCGCCCGCCTGCTGTCCCGGTCCGTTCTGGCCATCACCGACTCCGGCGGAATTCAGGAGGAGGCGGCCGCCTTCGGCCTGCCGATTCTGGTGACCCGGGACAATACCGAGCGGACCGAAGGGATCGATTCCGGTCTGGCCCGGCTCGTCGGTACGGACGAGGCGGAGATCGTGGCGGCGGCGGAAAAGGAATTCGCCCGCGAGGGCGTGCTGGACACCAAGAAGCCGAACCGGCCTTTCCCCCGGCCCAACCCGTACGGCGACGGGCGGGCCGCCCGGCGCTGCGCCGCCGCCTGCGGCTGGCTGCTGGGCCTGACTCCCAGGCCGTCCGACATCCCGGCCGAGGAGACGCGATGACCCCTGCCGCCGCCGCGCCGGTCCGCACGGCCGGCGTCCACGCCCTGCCCGGCACGGCACCCGGCCCAGCGGCACCCGGCCCCCGGCATCCAGCCCGTCGGCACCCGGCCCGGCCATCACCGGGCCACCGCCCCCCCGGACCGCCGTCGGCCGGACCGCCGTCAGCCGCCCGGCACCCGTACCGCTGTCCCCGTACGTCCTCCGATCCACGACAGGAGCAGCATTCATGACCACCGCATCCAGCACAGGCGCCGGTCCGCAGCCCGCGGGCCTGCTCGACGGATCGATAGCCACCGTCGCGGGCAACGGCGTGGCCGGATTCATCTCCGACGGCGGGCACGGCGCGCTGACCCGGACCCACTACCCCCATGGGGTGGCCGTCGACAAGAACGGCAACCTGTTCGTCGCCGACCGGTACAACCACCGCATCCGCAAGGTCACCCCGAACGGGACCATCACCACCGTCGCCGGGGACGGCACCGCCGGATACATCTCCGACGGCGGGCCCGCCCTCGCCACCCGGCTCCACTACCCCGCGGACGTGGCCGTGGACGACGCGGGCAACCTCTACATCGCGGACACCAACAACCACCGGGTCCGCAAGGTCACCCCGAACGGCATCATCACCACCGTCGCGGGCAACGGCGAGGCCGGGTACATCTCCGACGGCGGACCGGCCCTCGCCACCCGGCTCCACTACCCCCACGCACTGACCGTCGACCGCTCGGGCAACCTCTTCATCTCGGACTACGGCAACCACCGGGTCCGCAAGGTCACTCCCAACGGCATCATCACCACCGTCGCGGGCAACGGCACCGCCGGATACATCTCCGACGGCGGGCCCGCGATCTCGACCCGGCTCCACTACCCCATGGGGCTGGTGGCGGACGGCGAGGGCAGCCTGTACATCGCCGACCGGCACAACCACCGCATCCGCAAGGTCACCCCGAACGGCATCATCACCACCGTCGCGGGCAACGGCACCGCCGGGTACGTCTCCGACGGTGGTCCCGCCCTCGGCACCCGGCTCCACTACCCGTGGGGCCTGGCGCTGGACGAGGCCGGGAGCCTGTACATCGGTGACGGGCACAACCACCGCATCCGCAAGGTCACCTCGGACGGCATCATCACCACCGTCGCGGGCAACGGACAGGCCGGTTACGTGGACGACGGCGGACCCGCCGCCGGCACCCGGCTGTTCCACCCCTACGGCATCGCCCTGGACCGGAGCGGCAACCTGTACATCGCGGACAGCCACAACCACCGCGTGCGCGGCGTGACGGCCGTGGCGCAGATGACGCCGCCGCCCCCGCCGGCCGCCGATCTGTACGGCGAGGTCGTCAGCCCCTACCGCGTGCAGCGGGAGCAGGAATTCGACCTGGGCGTGCGGATCCGCAACCGCGGCCCCAACCCGGCCGACGGGCAGTACGTGACCGTGGTCCTGAACCTGGCCGACGGCCTCGTCGGCGGCCCCGGCACCAGCGGCCGGCGCCTCACCCGCACCTTCTCCGCACAGCAGTTGCTGTCCCAACAGGGCTCGCTGGACGGCGTGTTCCGGGTGAGCGCACCGGCGAGCACCCCGCCCGGCACCTACCTCTCCATGCTGGAGATCCAGTACGGTGGCGACCTCAACCTCAAGGACAACGCGTACACCCTGCCCGTCACGATCGTGGTGCCCGATCCGGTGGCGGACGAGACCGCACTGACGATCTTCCAGGACACCGTCCCGCAGGTCGCGCCGGGCCAGCAGACCGTCCTGAACCTGCGCTACACCTCGGCCGCCGGACAGCCGGTCAACCCCGGCACGATCGTCCAGCGCTTCACCGCACCGACCGGGTTCGTCTTCACCGGCCGGCCCACCTACGCGTACTACGAGACCATCCACGGCGTCATCTCCGGGGACCTGTCCCACAGCGTCCTGGACGGCGGGCGGACGCTGCTCGTCACCGCCAACCCGCACGTCAACACCACCACCAGCGACACCGGCTCGGTGATCTACACCCTTCCGGTGCGGGCCCGCACCGATGCCTTGCCGGGACGGTACGACAACGGCTCGGCGAGCGTCGGCCGGCACACCCCGGTCCAGCTCTCCGGCGTCATCTCGGGAACCGTCCAGGACGAGACGGCGCTGCGGGTGGTGCAGGAGTCGGTCCCCGCGGCCACACCGGGCCAGCACACCACGTTCAACCTGGAGCTGCGGTCGCTGGGCAACCAGCCGGTCAACCCCGGCACCGTCGAGCAGCGCCTCACCGCCCCCACCGGCTTCGCCTTCACCGGCAGTGCCTCGTACGGCTACTACTTCGTGACGCCGTACGTGACCGGGAATTTGGAGGCGCAGTTGGAGGACGGCGACCGGACCCTCGTCATCAGCTCCAACCCGCATCTGAACACCGGGACCACCGACAAGACGGCGCTGATCTACACCATCGGCATCCGCGCCCTGCCCAACGCGACACCCGGCGCCCGGCCCGACGACGGCCAGGCCGTCATCGGCCGCCTCGCGCCCGTACAGCTGTCAGCCCAGGTCCTCTGACCCCGACAGGAGTTCTCATGGCTACCGAGACCACTCCGGGAAGCGGCCCGCAGCCCGCGGGCCTCGCCCAGGGCGCCATCGCCACGGTGGCGGGCAACGGGCAGGCCGGGTACGTGTCCGACGGCGGGCCCGCCACCCTCACCCAGCTCAACTGGCCGCACGGTGTGGCCCTGGACAAGGACGGCAATCTCTACATCGCCGAGCGGAGCAACCACCGGGTCCGCAGGGTGACCCCGCAGGGCATCATCACCACCGTCGCGGGCAACGGGCAGGCCGGGTACACCTCCGACGGCGGACCCGCCACCGCCACCCCGCTCAACGGCCCCTCGGCCGTGGCGGTCGACGACGCGGGCAACCTCTACATCGCGGACATCAACAACCACCGCATCCGCAAGGTGGACACCCGCGGCATCATCACCACCGTCGCCGGCAACGGCCAAGCCGGGTACGTCTCCGACGGCGGACCCGCCACCGCCACCCAGATCAACACGCCGACCGGAGTGGCGGTCGACCCCCAGGGGAACCTCTACATCGGTGAGTGGGGCAACCACCGCGTCCGCAAGGTGGACAGCCGCGGCATCATCACCACCGTCGCGGGCAACGGGCAGGCCGGGTACGTCTCCGACGGCGGGCCCGCCACCGCGACCAAGCTCTACCAGCCCGCGGGGGTGGAGGTGGACAGCAGCGGAAACCTCTACATCGCGGACTGCAGCAACAACCGCATCCGCAAGGTGGACACCCGCGGCATCATCACCACCGTCGCCGGCAACGGCCAAGCCGGGTACGTCTCCGACGGCGGACCCGCCACCGCCA
>NZ_JBEZAN010000012.1:0-105920 GCF_040646595.1 Streptomyces sp. NPDC045470 | reverse complement strand
CCACCCAGATCAGCTATCCCCTGGACGTGAGCCTCGACGACGTGGGGAACCTCTACATCGCGGACACCCTCAACCAGCGGGTCCGCAAGGTCGCTACGGACGGCAGCATCGGCACCGTCGCGGGCAACGGCACCGCCGGATACGTCGATGACGGCGGGCCCGCCATCGCCACCCGGCTCTACCAGCCCCGGTCGGTCGCGCTGGACCGCGCGGGGAACCTCTACATCGCCGACGCGAGCAACAACCGTGTCCGCGGCGTCACCTCGGTCGCCACCATGACCCCGCCGCCCCCGCCCGCCGCCGACCTGTACGGCGAGGTCGTCAGCTCGCCCTCGGTCCAGACCGGCCAGGAGTTCGACCTCGGCGCCCGGATCAAGAACCGCGGCCCCAACCCGGCCGACGGCCAGTACGTGACCGTCGTCCTCACCCTCGCCGACGGACTGCGCGGCCCGGCCGGCACCACGGGCCAGCGCCTCTCCCGTACCTTCTCCGGACAGCAGCTCCAGCCCCAGCAGGGCTCGCTCGACGGCGTGTTCCGCATCACCGTCCCCGGCGACACACCCCCCGGCCAGTACACCTCCACCCTGGAGATCCAGTACGGCGGTGACCTCAACCTCAAGGACAACACCGACACGCTGCCGGTCATCGTCGTCGTCCCGCCGCCGCCCACCGACGAACGGGCGCTGACCATCACCCAGGACACCACTCCCCAGGTGGCGCCCGGCCAGCGCACCGCGTTCAACGTGAAGTACGACGCGGCCGGCAGCCGGCCCGTCAACCCCGGCGACATCGTCCAGCGCTTCACCGCCCCGTCCGGCTTCGTCTTCCCCGGCCAGCCCACCTACGCCTACTACAACACCGCCCAGGGCGTGATCTCGGGCAACCTCGACTACCGCATCGAGGACGGCGGCCGGACTCTGATCGTCACGGCGAACCCGCACGTCAACACCACCAGCAGCGACACCGGGCCGCTGTACTACACCATCCCCGTCCAGGCCCGGCCCGACGCCGCGGCCGGCACCTTCCCGAACGGCTCGGCCAGCATCGGCAGGCACACGCCCGTCCAGCTCACCGGCACCGTCACCGGTTCCGCGCAGAACGAGACCGCGCTGCGCGCCACCCAGGAGAGCGTGCCGCAGGCCGCCCCCGGCCAGTCCACCACCTTCAACCTGGAGATCCGCTCGCTCAACGACCAGCCGGTCAACCCCGGCACCATCGAGCAGCGCTTCACCGCCCCCACCGGCTTCACCTTCACCGGCGGCGCCTCGTACGGCTACTACTACGTCCAGCCCGCCGTCACCGGGAACCTCGACACCCGCCTGGAGGACAACGGCCGGACACTGATCATCTCCTCCAACCCGCACGTCAACACCGGAACGACGGACAGGACCGCCCTGCTCTACACCATCGGCATCCGCGCCCTGGCCGACGCCGAACCGGGCACCCGGTCCGACGACGGCTCGGCCGCCATCGGCCGCCTGACCCCCGTACCACTGAGCGCCCGCGTCACCTGACCGCCCCTGCACCGCAGGCCGGGGCCCCGATCGCAGCGCGGTCGGGGCCTTCGGGCTGACTCGGGACAGACAGACCTTGCGTCGCCTCCAGCCCTGCGGCACAGCCCGAGTTCGTCACGCTGCGCGACCTCTGCACGGGGTGACGCGCCGCGAGGAAGGCCCCCGTCATGTCCTTCGCGGTCCTGCAAGAGGCCGCTGGTTCCGGGCCCGGCATGGCTGTTGCCCCCTGCCGAAAACATGACCTGGGGGCGTCACCGGGCCCGGGAGGTGCCCTCGGAGACGCTGATCAGAGGCCCGGCCGCCGTCCGGCCCAGTGCAATGCCGGGCAGTTCGCAGCCGGCAAGGCCGTCTTTGACGAGCAGCTGCCCAACAGCGAGCCCAAGCTGCGGGCCGTCTTCGACAAACTGGCCGCGATATACGGCACCGTCCTGCTGATCGTGAACCAGCCCGCCTCCATCGGCGCCCTGCCACTGACCGTCGCCCGGAACGCCGGCTGCAAGGTCACTACCTGCCCGGACTCGCGATGTGCCGGATCGCCGGCCTGTCTCCCGGCGAGGCCAAAACCGACGCCAGGGACGTCGCGGTGATCGCGGACGCAGCCCGCGCCATGCCCCACACCCTGCGCTCACTGGAACTCACCGACGAGATCACCGCCGAACTGATCGTGCTCGTCGGCTTCGACCCGGACTTCGCCGCCGAGGCCACCCACACCTCCAACCGGATCCGCGGCCTGCTCACCCAGTTCAACCCCAGCCTCGAACGCGCCCTCACCCCACGCCCGGACCACAAGGCGGCCACCTGGCTCCCGGAGCGTCACGGCTCCCCCGCCGCCCTGGACGAGCAGACCGCCGTCGTCCCGGGCACCGGCACCCTCGACACCGTCACCTCCTCTCTGGCAGTTCCCCTGGCCGCCGTCCACACCTGGCGCCGAGCCCTGGAAGCCAAGATCAGCACCCTGCTGGAGGCTCGCCCCCTTCCCCGGTCCTGATGTCGATGCCCGGCATCGGCGTCAGGACCGCCGCCGTTCTGATGGTCGCCGTCGGCGACGCACCAGCTTCCCACCACCCATCTCGCCTCCTACGTCGAACTCGTCGTATGACCCGAGCAAGCCCATCCCCGCCCCGAACCCGGCAGAGACGCCTTGCCGGAAGACGTAAAGGCCCCCGTTGGGCAGGTGGCTGTTCATGTCCCGACAGGCGGAAACCAACCATCTCGGTGAGATTCTCTGCGCGGGCATTTCGGACGCCGCGTCTCACGCAGCAGACCAGGGGCCACCGGAAGCCCCTTCTGCTCACGCCGCAGGCAGATCCCCGGTGAAGCAGCCCACAGCCGAAGTTGGCGAAGTCGCGAGCTGCGAGACGGTCGGCGCGGCAGTCAGGCCGGCCTTCGCGGACCGTCAGGAGGACGCGCCGACAAGGCCGGTGATCAGGCAGTTCCGGGCCCGCGGCATCGCCGCGGCGCCTGCCCGGGGCGAGGTGGGCGGCGAAAGCTGGCCTACGGAAGGCCAAGGGGGCATAGCTAAGCTATGCGCTCATATCTCAGCAGAGCCCTCACGAAGCTCGCACAGCACTTAGAGCTCATGTAGCACTCGTAGCACCATCCGTCGGTCGCCGGAAATGCGGCCACTCACGATCCCCTCTCTCATCGTTCGAGCCAGACTGCCGGAGAGCGATTTCCGTGCGTCCCGAGCGCCGGAAGGTGACTGAAAAGTGAACAAGAAGAGGCTGTCGGAATGAAACAGAGACGATTTTCGACGAAGGCCGTATGGCCTTTCGGGAACGGTCACCGCTCCGGGAAAAAAGCGTTCCAGCGACGCGGGGCCGGCGTGACGGTGTTGTCCGCTTCACTGGTGGCAGGGCTCATCGGCACGGGGCCTGCGGCTACGGCCGACTCCACCGGCCAAGACGACCTGCCCCATCTGCGCAAGGAACTCGTCGCCTACTGGGCGGACGGCGGTGCCGGTGTCAAGGCGGCGGCCGAGCAGGCGCTGACCGGCTCGGACGAGGACATCAACAAGTTCTTCGCCGAGAAGGACAGCCTCCAGTACGACGACGACTACGTCGATGCCAGCCGAATACTCGGCGCTGGGGGCCCTGCGGTCCGTGAAGCGGCCAAGGCGGCTCTGAAGGCCAGCAAGCGGGACGCCCCGGAGCCTCTGCGGGCATTCCTGAAGAGCGGTTGGCAGGCGCCGCTGCGGCAGGACAACGAGGTCGAGGCCTCGAAGGTCATCAACTTCGGTGGCTACGGGGTCAAGGAAGCCGGCAAGGCGGCCCTGAGGGCCGGCCCCGAGGCCGTCAGCGCGTTCCTGGACAAGGGCCAGTACGCGGCGCGCCGGCAGGACAACGAGGTCGAGGTCTCGGCGCTGGTCAACTCCGGTGGCCCGGCCGTCAAGGCGGCCGGGAAGGTGGCGCTGAAGGGCACGGCCGAGGACATCGCCGAGTTCCTGGAGATCGGGCAGTTCACCGCCCGCAACCGCGACCAGGAGCACGCCACCATCGCCGAGCTGGCCGAACAGGCCACCCTGGCCGGCAAGCGGGCCGCCGACGAGACCGAGCGGGCCAAGGACGCCGCCGACCGCGCCGTCAAGGCGTCCGAGGCCGCCAAGGAAGCCGCCGCCGAGGCAGCCAGGCAGACCGAGCTGGCCAAGAACGACTCCCAGCGCGCAGCGGTCAAGGCCAGGCAGGCTGCCGACGCGGCCCGGGGAGCTGCCGCTGCGGCCCGGCAGGCCATCGGCGCGGCCAACGCCGCCAACCGCGCGGCGCGCATCGCCGCGTTGGCCGCCGCCCAGACCGCGGCGGCCGCCACGAACGCGGCCAACGCCGCCAACGACGCCCTCAACGCCTCCATCGCCGCCGCCTCCGACGCCGGCAAGGCCCAGCACGCCCGGGACCTGGCCAAGAAGGCGCACGACGCGGCCAAGATGGCCCGCAACTCCGTCGAAGCCGCTAAGAAGGCCAGCGCCGCCTCCCGCGAATCCGGCAACGCCGCCAAGGCGGCGCTGAGCGCCAGCGACAACGCCGACTCCGCGGCCGACTCCGCCGAGCGCGCCAACCGCTTCGCCGACGAAGCCGGAGTCCACTCCGGCGAGGCCCGCAACGCCGCGATCGAGGCGCGCCGGCACGCCGACGAGTCGCGGCGCGCGGCCAACGCCGCCCAGGCGCTGGCCAACCGCTCGGCCGACGCCGCCGACGAGGCCCGCGCCGCCGCAGAGTCCGCGGCCGACCACGCCGAGAAGGCCGCCCTGGCGGCCGACGAGGCCGCCCGGCACGCCGGCGAGGCCGCCGACGCCGCCGCGCAGGCCACCAAGCACGCCAAGGCCGCCGAGGAAGCCGCCAAGGCCTCCGACGCCGCCGCCACGGCCGCCCACAAGGTCTTCGACATCGCCCGCGCCACCGAGGCCGAGGACCTGGCCACCCGCACCGCTGCCGCCATCGAGGAAGCCCGCAGCAACAAAGCACGCCTGGCCGAGCTGACCTCCGCCTCGGCCGCCGCCGCGGTCGACGCCAAGTCGCTGGACGCCACCGCCGCCGAACTCGCCGCCGCGGCCGCCGAGCCCGACGCCGACACCAAAGCCCTGGCCGCCAAGGGCCGGACGCTGGCCATGCGGGCGCTGAAGGCGCGTGGTCCGTGGAGTCAGGAGGCTGCCAAGCAGGCACTGTCCGGCTCCGACGAGGACGTGCTCGCCTATCTGCGCAGCGGGTGGCACAAGGCCGGCCTGGACGAGATGCGCGAGAAGGTCTTCCAGCTCAGCACCCACAGCCCCTACGAGGTGGTGCGCACCGCTGCCGCCGCCGCGCTCAAGGGCTCGGACCAGCAGATCCGGGACTTCTGCACCACCGGGCAGTACGAGGTGGCCGTCACCGACCTGACGGTGCGCGTCTCACAGATCAACAACGCGGGCGGGCCGGGTGTGAAGGAGGCCTCCAAGGCGGCGCTGAAGGACGGGCGCGGCAAGGTGCTGGCCGCCTTCATCGCCACCGGCCAGTACCTGGCCCAGCGCTCCGACGAGGAGGTCGCCGCCTCCAAGCTGGTCGACACCGGCGGCCCGGAGGTCAAGGCGGCTGCGAAGGCCGCGCTGGCCGGCCCGGCCGAGCAGGTGCACGACTTCGTCCAGCTCGGCCAGTACATGGCCGACCGCAAGGACCAGCTCGCCGCCACCCACATCGCCCAGGTCCAGCGCCTGGTCGCCGAGGCGTCCATCGTCGCCGCCCAGGCCCAGCGCAACCGCTGGATCGCCGCCGGCGCCGCCGCCAAGGCCAACCACGCCTCCGACCAGGCCGCCAAGGCCGCCGACGAGGCCAAGAAGAACGCCAGACTCGCCGACGGCTACCGCATCGACGCCGACAAGGCCGCCGACAGCGCCGAAGCCAGCGCCGCCCAGGCCGCCAAGTCCGCCAGGACCGCCCGCAACGCCGCCGACAACGCCCAACGCGACGCCGCCGACGCCGAACACTCAGCAGCCCAGGCCGAATTCTCCGCCCACTACGCCCGCAACTCGGCCAAGTTCGCGGATGACGCCGCTGCCGATGCCCGAGAGTCCGCGCTGGAAGCTGGAAAGAGCGCCCAGGAGGCTTCCTCCCTGGCCTCCCAGGCGTGGACGGAGGTGACGAAGAAGCGTGAGGCCGAGGAGGCCGAAGCCCGCCGCAAGGCCGAAGAAGAACGCAAGCGGAAGGAGAAAGAGCAGTCCGAGCAGAAGATCTGCTACGAACACCCCACCCGCGAAACCGCCGTCCTGCCCTGCCTGGCCGCCGGCGGCACGCTCAAGCAAGTCGAGATCGACCCCACCCTCTCCGCCATCGTGTGGGAAATCGCCGACATCAACACGGCCCTGAACTGCGTCAAGGACCCCAATCTCGCCGACTGCGGATCCTTCCTCGTCGGCGTCACCCCCTGGGGCAAGGGCGTCAAACTCGCAGGCAAGTTCGTGGTCAAGGTGGGCGGGAAAACAGTAGAAAAGCTCGCCCAGAAGACGAGAGTCTGGCGGTTCGGCGAATGCTTCAAATGCTTCCTTGCCGGCACCAAAGTCCTCATGGCCGACAAGACGCCGAAGGACATCGAGTCGATTTCCGTCGGCGATCAGGTAGTCGCCACTTCTCCGCTGAGCGGCAAAACGGAGCGACGCACCGTAACCGCACTCATAGTCACTGAACACGACAAACGCTTCAACGAGCTGACCATAGCCACTCCGCAGGGTGATGAGCAGCTCACAGCTACTTACGAGCACCCATTCTGGTCACCCTCCCGAAACCGCTGGGTCGAAGCTGCTGATCTTTTTCCCGGGATGACCCTCCGCACCGTCGACGGTAGCGCTGTAGCGGTCAAGGCCAATCGCTCGTTTGCGGAGAACGCCCGGACCTACAACCTGACCGTCGCCGGTCTGCACACATACTACGTGATGGCCGGGAAAACGCCGGTCCTGGTGCACAACAGCGACTGCCCGGTGGGCAAGGCTCCCGAAGCCCCCACCATCGACATCGGCAACTATCGTGGGAGATTCCAAGCAGACTTGCACCGCAACGGCTTGAAGCGGCTACCGAATGACTGGGACGCCCATCACGCTGTCCCGCAGGAGTACCGGGACCACCCAGATTTCAAGGACTTCGACTTCGACGCACCCTCTAACATGCGCGGAATCCCCGGTAGTAGAATGAAGTCCCGCGGAGCCAACGTCCACCAACAGATAACTAATCAGTGGAAGTGGTTCCGCGACTTGAACCCAAGTCCCACGCGAGCCCAAATCGAGGACTTCGCCAGGCAGATCGACAGGGGATACGGTGCCTATTACTGGGCAGAACGTTGACGACTGGGTCAACGAAATGGCGCGTTTGACTGCACGTTTCGTCGCGGGGTTCGAGACCGCGTACGGATACCCGCCTGGTGAGCATCACGTGTCCAAGGCGCCTGACCACGGCGGCCACGGATCGCTCGACGCGGCACTGAGCGGGGATTTGGCCGTCTTCTATTCACACGTGGATCGAATCACCCTCCCTGATGTCGGTCCAGGTTTCTTCGTGGACTCCGCCGAGGAGGTGACGGAGGGGTTTGACGGGGCCCAGCCCACGAAGGTGATCGGCCCGCCCGATCGGGATGTCGTGACGTTCGGCTCCGATGGCGGTGGCGCACTTTTCGCCATTGATCGACGGACAGATGAAGTGGTCCGACTGGAAGGAGGGTCACTTGTCGGCGCCGTCTACGATCCGGAAGAACGTGGCGTACAGGTGATCGCGCAAGGGATCGAGGGATACATGCGGTTCCTCCGGAACGAACTGATGCGTCAGCTCCCTCCCGAAGGTCGGTAAGCGGACACGGAACACCTGTGCGCCGCATCGACAACCCGATGAGCAAAGTGGGGGCCCTGCAGGCAACAACGCCTGCTGGGCCCTTATCTGTTCAGGCGGTGGTCAGCCGCTCATCCGTCCTGGGTCAGGCTGCGGCCTGGCTGGGTCTGCCCCCGGCGGATGTGAAATCCGCCCGGAGACGACAGAACCCCGGCCCGTGTGCCACACATACTTGTCTCTGGCACGACTGACGGAGCCCACCGGACAAGCCGGTGACGAAACGGCAACGCCCACCCGGCTCCCCGGCTCACGAAGCCCCCCCCCCCCCGCGTCCAGGGATGAACGCCCAGGCCATCACCCGCCAACAAGCCATACCGGGCACGCCCTCCGCCCTCCGGCCCTTGCGCCACCTCCAGCACCTCCGCATATCCTGAGGCCGTCACGCTGAGTAACCCGCCCGGTAACTTACCCTCCGTCAGCACATCGGCATGAGGTCAGCACCAGTACCGACGGAGTCCGTCGCCAAGCCCTTCGAGCCACCGAGGAGCGCCCCGTGAAGATGCTCATGAACGTCCCCGAAACCGTCGTCGCCGACGCGCTGCGCGGGATGGCCGCGGCGCACCCCGAGCTGGTGGTGGATGTCGACAATCGGGTGGTGGTGCGGCGGGATGCGCCGGTTGCCGGGAAGGTGGCGGTGGTTTCCGGGGGTGGGAGTGGGCACGAGCCGTTGCACGGGGGGTATGTCGGGCCGGGGATGCTGCACGCCGCCTGTCCGGGAGAGGTGTTCACCTCGCCCGTGCCCGATCAGATGGTGCGGGCCGCGGCGGCCGTGGACAGTGGCGAGGGTGTGCTGTTCCTGGTGAAGAACTACACCGGTGACGTGCTGAACTTCCAGATGGCCGCCGAGCTGGCGGAGGACGAGGGGGTACGGGTCGCCAGTGTGCTCGTCAACGACGATGTGGCGGTGACGGACTCGCTGCACACGGCCGGGCGCCGGGGCACCGGGGCCACCTTGTTCGTGGAGAAGATCGCGGGGGCGGCGGCCGAGGAGGGAGCGCCGCTGGACCGGGTGGCGGAGCTGGCGCGGCAGGTCGTCGAGTCCTCGCGCAGTTTCGGCGTCGCGCTCGGCGCGTGTACGACGCCGGCCAAGGGCGGCCCGATGTTCGACCTGCCCGCCGGTGAGCTGGAGCTGGGCGTGGGAATCCACGGTGAGCCGGGGCGGGAGCGGCGGCCGATGATGACCGCGCGCGAGATCGCGGACTACGCGGTGGACGCGGTGCTGGCCGACCTGAACCCCCGGCAGCCGGTGCTGGCGCTGGTCAACGGGATGGGCGGCACGCCGCTGCTGGAGCTGTACGGATTCGGCGCCGAGGTGCACCGGGTGCTCGGTGAGCGGGGTGTGCCGGTCGCCCGTACGCTGCTCGGCAATTACGTCACCTCGCTGGACATGGCCGGCTGCTCGGTGACGCTGTGCCAGGCCGACGCGGAGCTGCTGCGGCTGTGGGACGCGCCGGTGCAGACGGCGGCGCTGCGGTGGGGACGCTGAGGCGCGCGGGCGGTGCGGACGTGCGGGCGGTGCGGACGGTGCGGACGGTGCGGACGGTGCGGACGCGCGAGCGGTACGGACGCCGGTACGGACGCGCGAGCGGTGCGGACGCGCGAGCGGCACGGACGCCGGTACGGACGCGCGAGCGGTGCGGACGCCGGTACGGACGCGCGAGCTGTGCGGACGCGCGGGGGCGTTGGTGCAGCAAGGACACGGGTGGACAGGTACACACTGGTGGAGACGTTCACCCGCACAGGTGAGTCTGTGCCAAGACGTCGCACGCGCACGTACGACCAGAGGAGCAGTTCGTGTCCGAAACGGCACTGGATGCCGGGTTCTTCCTGCGCTGGATGACGGCGTCCGCCGCCTCCGTCGACCGGGAAGCGGCCCGCCTCACCGACCTGGATTCCGCCATCGGCGACGCCGACCACGGCAGCAATCTACAGCGCGGCTTCGCGGCCGTGGTCAAGACCCTCGAAGCCGAGCCGCCGCAGACACCCGGTGCCGTGCTGACAACGGCCGGGCGGCAGTTGATCTCCACGGTGGGCGGTGCGTCGGGGCCGCTGTACGGGACGCTGTTGCGGCGTACGGGCAAGGCTCTCGGCGAGGCGGACCGTGTCACCGTCGACGAGCTGCGGACGGCGCTGCGAGCCGGGGTGGACGCCGTCGCCCAGTTGGGCGGGTCCGCGCCCGGTGACGCGACGATGCTCGACGCGCTGGACCCCGCCGTCGAGGCGCTGGCCACGTCCTTCGCGGCCGCCGCCGAGGCGGCCGGGCAGGGGGCGCAGGACACCGTGCCGCTCCAGGCCCGCAAGGGCCGGGCGAGCTATCTCGGTGAACGCAGCATCGGCCACCAGGACCCGGGGGCCGCCTCGTCCGCGCTGCTGTTCGCGGCGTTGGCGGAGGCCGCCGGCCAGGGGGTGGCCGAGTGAGCGGCGCGGACACTTCTTACGTGGGCATCGTGCTGGTGTCGCACAGCGGGCCGGTGGCCGAGTCGGTGGCGCGGCTGGCGACCGGCCTGGCGGGCGGAGACGTCAAGGCGCCCGTCGCGGCGGCGGGCGGCACCCCGGACGGCGGTCTCGGGACCAGCGCGGAGCTGATCACCGAGGCGGCGCGGACGGTGGACCGGGGCGCGGGCGTCGCGGTCCTGGTGGACCTCGGGAGCGCCGTACTGACCGTCAAGGCGCTGCTGGCCGAGGGGGACGAACTGCCCGAAGGCACGCGGCTGGTGGACGCGCCGTTCGTCGAGGGCGCGGTGGCCGCCGTGGTCAGCGCGGCCACGGGGGCGGACCTGGACGCGGTCGCTGCGGCTGCCGGGGAGGCGTACGCGTACCGGAAGGACTGAGGGGCGGATTCCGCCGAGACCCCGGCAGTCGCTGCCCCTGTCGGGGCCTCAGTGGAGGGACGGGAGCAGGAGCGCCGCCACCAGGGCCATGCCTGCCAGGACGAAGGCGACGTAGTCGCCGATGTGCCCGGAGTGCAGGCGGCGCACGGGCGCGGCCCAGCGGGTCTGCCGGGTCGGGCCCGTGCGGCGTACGGCCCACCGGGCGAGGAGGCAGGCCAGGGCGGCGGACAGCAGGCCGAGCCCCACACCCGCCACGGACCAGTGCGGTGCGGGCGTCGGTACGGACGCGGCCGGGGGCGTGTGCAGGACGGCGGCCGCGTAGCCCGCCCGGTCGAGGAAGGCGTCGGCGGCCCGGCCGACCGCCGCGCGCAGCCCTGGTACGACGCCCACGGCCAGGGCGCCCGCCAGCAGCACGACCGGGACCGCCAGCATGGTGTCCGGGATGCGGCTCAGCGGGCCGGCGGTCTCGGGCTCCTCGTCCTTGCCGCTGGTCTCGTCCGCGCGGGCCTCCGCCTGACCGGCGGCTTCGGGCCGTACCCCCGCTCCCAGGAAGATCCGGGCCACGGCGCGCAGCACCGCTCCCCCGGTGACTGCCGACACCACCACGAACAGGGCCGCCTGCCAGCCGCCTGCCGCCTCCTCGGAGACGGCCTTGCCCAGTCCCGTACCGAAGGGCGGCAGCCCGGCCAGGGCCAGTCCGCCGACGGCGCAGACCACACCGACGAGGGGCAGTTCCCGGCCGCGGCCGTGGAGTTCGTGCTCGTCGACGCTGCGGAAGCGGTCGAGGAGGATGCCCATGGCGGCGAACAGCGCGGCCTTGACGCCCGCGTGGGCGAGGACGTACAGCGCCGTACCGCCCGTGCCCTCGGGAGTCATGACGGCGAGCCCGATCAGGAACAGGCCGGTGTGCGCGACGGTGGAGAAGGCCAGCATCCGCTTGAGGTGGCGCTGCTGCCAGCACATGAGCGCGCCGACGACGGCGGTGAGTGTGCCGAGGGTGAGGAGCATGCGGTGCGCGTCGGCCGTGGGGATGCCGCCGGGGCCCGCGAAGACCGTCCAGTAGACGCGTGCCGTGCCGTAGACGCCCAGTTCGACCATGACGCCGGACAGCAGCATGCACACCGGGGTGGGTGCCACCGCGTGGGCGTCCGGGAGCCAGAAGTGGAAGGGGACCGCCGCGGCCTTGACGAGCAGACCGGTCAGGACGAGGACGAAGGCGGTCAGGACAAGGAAGTCGGGGCCGCCGGGGCCGCCGCCGGAGGGCTCGCCCGGGTGGGCGGCCAGCCGGGCGCCGATCTGGGCGAAGCCGAGTTCGCCGGTGCGTCCGTACAGCAGGCCGACGCCGAGCAGTGTCGCGTAGCCGCCGAGGGAGTTGACGACGCCGAAGGTGAGGGCGCCCTGGACGGCGCGTTTCTCCTCGACGCGGTAGCCGGTGAGCGCGTACGCGACGACGCCCATCAGCTCGAAGAAGACGAACGCGTTGAACAGGTCACCGGTGAGCGCGAAGCCGCACATGCCCGCCTGGAAGATCAGGACGAGGGCGGGGAAGGTGCCCGCCTGGCGGTGCGGCGGCTCGTCGAAGTAACGCCAGGAGTAGGCGAGGACGGCGACGACGAGCAGCGAGGTGACGGCGGCCAGGCCGACGCCGATCCGGTCACCGACCAGGACGATGCCGAGGCCCGCGCCGCCGTGCGGGTGCCGGCCGCCCAGCCATTCGACGGCACGTGCGCCCGGCGCGTCCGCGGGCGTGCCGCGCAGCAGGACGGAGAGGGCGAGGACGGCGGTGGCCGCGGCGAAGACGGTGCCCGCGGTCTCGGCGGCCCGGCGCGGCATCCGCCGTCCGGCGGCCACCAGGAAGGCGGCGCCGAGCAGCGGGGTGGCCACGATCAGCGGGAGGGTGGCGGCGGGCGTGAGGGTCATGGCGGCGGGGACGAACGTGCCGGTCGGGGTCACCCGCGCAGCTCCGAGAGTTCGTCCGGGTCCACGGTGCCGTGCCGTTTGCCCACCTGGACGACGAGGGCCAGCAGCAGCGCGGTGACCGTCGCCCCCACCACCACGTCGGTGAGGGTCAGGGCCTGGACGACGGGATCGACGACCGGCCGGGTGCCGGGCCGCAGGTCGGAGAAGACCGGTGCGGTGCCGCCGTCCCGGTAGCCCACGGCGAGCAGCAGGACGTACGTGGACGCCTGGCAGACGGCGAGGCAGCCGACGGCGTGGATGAGGTTGCGGCTGGTGGCCAGCCCGTAACAGCCGATCAGGAAGATCCAGCCGGCGACGAGATACGGCAGCACGCTCATGTCGGCTTCTCCTCGGACGGGGGCGGTGGGACGGGGTGACGGGTCTCTCCGGGGCCGGCGTGCTCCGCCGCGTCCTCGATCTCCACCGCCTGGTCGAGGAAGGAGGCCAGCAGCACCACGACCCCGCCGGCGACCTCCACCCCGATGGCCGCGTTGAGCAGCGGGACCGTGCCGCCGGAAGCGAGCGTGCCGAAGGTGCCGTACGGGAGGAAGTTGGTCAGGTAGGCGGTTCCGGCGACCAGGCCGGCGGCGCCCAGCAGGAGGTAGGCGGCCTCTCCCGCCGCGTCCGCCGTCGCGTACAGGCCGACCGGTCTGATCCGCTCCAGCGCGCGGTAGTCCACGGCGATGTAGAGCAGGTGCAGGGCGGTGGCGACGACCACCCCGCCCTGGAAGCCGCCGCCGGGGCTGAGCTGGCCGTGTGCGACGACGTACAGACCGATGAGCAGGGTGACCGGGAGCGCGACGAGAGCGTAACGGCGTACGGGCGGGGCCACGCGCGCCGGTTCGGGGCGTACCCGGTGCTCGTCGCGGGTCTGGCGGAGCAGCACGACGGTGCCGAGCGCCGCACAGAAGAGGATCGATTCCTCGCCGAGGGTGTCGAACGCCCGCTGGTCGAAATTGACCGCCGCGACGACGTTGGCGGTGTGCCGGGCGAGGGCGGCCTCGACGGCCCGTGCGCCGTACGGGTGCCGGTCGCCGCCGAACTCCGGCAGGTCCAGGCTCGCGGCGAACAGCAGGACGGCCACGCCCAGGCCGCCGAGGACCAGCACCCACATCCGGATCCGTCTGCTCACCGCCGCTCCCCTTCCCCGGAACTGCCGGGTTCCCGGTCGTGACCGTCCGCCCGGCCCTTGCGCCGCACCTTCCGCACCGAGAGCAGCAGCAACAGCGGGGTGAGGACGGAGCCGACCGCTAGTTGGGAGAGCGCGACGTCCGGCGCCTGGAGAACGGCGAAGAGGAGGGCGAGGGCGAGGCCGAGAAGGGCCAGTACGGTCGACTGCCGGACCGGGTCGCGGGCCAGTACGGCGGCGGTCGCGGCCGCCGCCACGCACGCCAGGGCCAGCACGATCAGCACGTCATTCATCGGCCGCACCGGCTTTCTCCCCGGCGCGCCGCCCGGACAGCGCGCGCGAGGACACGATGTTCCCGCCGACCAGCAGCACCCCGATGACCAGCAGCTTCACCATCGCCCTGCCCGGTCCCGCGGCGACGCACAACGGCAGCACCACCAGGGGTACGGAGAGGGCGGCGAGCGGCGTCATGACGCGGTCGAGGACGCCGGCGACCCGGTCGCGCACCGGCTGTCCGGCCAGTTCGTCGGCGAGCAGCCGGGCGTAGACGAGCGTTCCGGCGGGACCGAGGACGGCCAGGACGAGGCCCAGATCGACGTACGACGGCCGGGCGTAGCCCTGTGCGAGCAGCAGCACGGTGAGGCAGGCGACGAGCGTCGCGAGGTTCTGCGCCATGACCCGCCGCCGTACGGGCCCGCTCGCCGCACCCCACACGGTGGGGGCGAAGGCGAAGAGGAGCAGCAGCGCGGCCGCGAGCAGCCAGCCGTTCACCGCGGCCGGCCTTGCGCCGGGCGGGTGTGCGCGGGGCCGTTGCCGGCGGCACCGCTGACGGCTGCCCTGCGGGCCGCGCGGGCGGCGCACGCGCCGAGCAGGGCGGCTGCCGCGCCGACCAGGCACTCCAGCAGATCGAGGCTGCTGACCAGCACCAACCACAGCGCGGCCAGCACGACCCACCAGGCGGCCAGTTCGACGACCGCCGTCGTCGCACCGGACGGTTTCGCCGCACCGGACATGCGCTCACCTCCGGCCTCGCCGGTACCCGGCCGTCAGGCTCTCATGCGGCACATCCCCTGCGGACGAACCGCGCCGAACGGGCCGATTCGCGACAGCACCGCAGCACCCGCCAGGAGGGCAGCACCGTCAGGACGGCAGCACGCCGGTGGCCTGCGCGCCCTCCCCCACGACCACCTCAGGGTCGCCCCCGGCAGCCGCCAGCACCACGTCCAGCAGCCCCGGGAAGCGCGCCTCCAGGTCCTCGCGCCGCAGGTGCATCACCAGGCGACGGCCCTCCCGCCGCTGGTGGAGCACACCGCTCTCGCGCAGCACGCGCCAGTGGTGACTGGCGGTGGATTTGGACACTTCGGGCAGCAGCTCGCCGCAGGAGCGTTCGGCTCCATGGGCGAGCCGGTGCACGATGCGCAGCCGGATCGGGTGCGCGAACGCCTCCAGGACGTCCGCGATGCGTAGTTCGGCACGGTCGGGGTGACTCAGTACGGCCATGCCCCGAGCGTACGCGGACGGACCGACACGCGGCCCACCTCCCCACCCTCCCCGTCCCTCCTCCCCGCACGCCCACTCTGCTACTGTTCTAGAACATACGAACTGACGGGTCGGCAGGTCCGCCCGGACCGGCCCGCCCGCACCCTCTCGCATGAAGGAGCCCTCATGACCGTCTACGAGGACAACTACTCCCTCGGCAAGCAGTTCCACGCCGCGCTCGCCACCGCCGACTGGGACACGATCCGCTCCCTGCTGCACGAGGACGCGACCTGGGAGCTGCCCGGCGACAACACGATCTCCGGGACGGCGCACGGCGCGGACGGCGTCGTCGAACGTGCCCGCAAGATCGCCGGGTACGGCCTGAACTTCGCCCTGCTGCACATCCTCGTCAGCCCCCGCAACATGGCGCTGTCCTTGCACAACACCGCACAGCGCGGCGATCTGGTCCTGGACGAGCACCTGTCCACGGTGTGCACCGTGCGCGACGGGAAGATCGCGGCCATCGAGACCTACCTGTCCGACGTGGACGGCATGAACGCCTTCTTCGTCTGAGACCGCGCCCGTTCCGCCCGCTCCGCCCCTTCCGCCTCGGGGTCGGTCCGCGGCAGCACCAGCGCCGACGGATGGTGCAGCGAGATCACGACGGGCACCAGCCGGGTGGCCGTCGGCAAGGGCTCGTCCGTACCGGTGTTGCGGGCGAAGCGCGGGTGGGCGCCGCCGCTGATCTGGAGGCGGACGCGGTGTCCGGCGGCGAAGGAGTGGGCGGTGGGGCTCATCGCCACCGTCACCTCCGCCGGGCCGGCCGCGCTCCCGGCCGTGGCGGGGTCCAGGCGCCGGATCCCGTCGCAGACATTGACCGACCGCCCCCGCTCGTCGACGTCGCAGAGCCGGGCGAAGACATCGGCGTAGCCGGTGTCCGTCGTGACCCGCAGTTCCACGGCGACCGTGCCGAGGACGTCGAGCGGCTCGGCGAGCGGCGGGGTGGTGAAGGTCAGCACGTCGTCGCGGGCCTCCAAGGCGGCGTTGTCCCGGGGCCCGGCGGTCCGGCTCAGCAGGGGCCCACCGACCGAGGGCGTCGGGTCGGCCGGGTCGTAACGGAAGGACAGCGGCGGCGCGCCCTCGGGGGACCGAGCACTCAGCGCGCCGTCGCGTTCGCCGTCGAGGTACCAGCGGCGGCCGGTCGCCACCGGAGGCCAGTCGGACAGCTCCCGCCACTCCTGACGCCCTCCCACATGGACGCGCACCCGCGTTTCGCGCAGGCCGGACGCGTCGTCGCACAGGTGGGCCCGGAGCCAGGCGAGGGTTTCGGCGAAGACGTCCACCCAGCCCTGCTGCATGGCGGAGTTGTGGGTCCAGGGGCCGACGAGCAGGGCGGTGTCGCATCCGGCGCGGCGCAGCCGGGCGTACTGCTGAAGCGTCTGGTCGAGGAACACGTCGTGCCAGCCGGTGATCAGGCTGGTCGGTACGGCCGCCCGCGCGGCCGCGTCACCGACGTCCGCACCCTGCCAGTGGGCGTCCTCCGGATCGGGCCGGGCCATCGCCTCGTCCAGGAACGGCACCCGGCCGCCGAGGCCGGGCCCGTACGTCTCGCCGAGCGGCAGCGTCCGGGTGATCTTCCGGAGGTGGCGTCGCAGGCGCAGCGCGGCCCGCGCGAAGGCCAGGACACCCCGGCCGTAGTGCATCCGGCCGAGAGTCGAGACCAGGGCGCTCTCCAGGGCGAACGGGCCCGGAGCACGGCCCGAGGGGTAGAAGAAGCCGTGCAGGTCGTGCAAGCCGACCTGGACCACCATGGCCCGCAGCTCCGGAGGCGGGGCGGCGGCGAGGGCCCACTGCGCGTACCCGAGGGCGCTGGGTCCCAGCGTGCCGAGGACGCCGGTGAACCAGGGTTGCCGGCGCAGCCACGCGACGGTCACCCGGCCGTCGGCGGCCTCGTGCTGCCACGAGGCGTAGGTGCCGCCGGACCCTCCGGTGCCGCGGCTGCTCTGCAGGACGACGTGGAAGCCCTGTTCGGCGAAGAGAATGCCGAACATCGGCGCCCACGGGATGCCGCGGCCGTACGGCGAGCGGACCAGCAGGGTGGGGAAGTCGCCTGCGGCCCGGGGGAAGTAGTGGTCGGTCAGCAGTGGGCTGCCGTCGGCGGCCGGCACCACGAGTCCGGCTTCGTGGGCGACGTCGTGGCGCGGGTCGGGCATGCCGCGCAGGGTGCGCCGTACCGCCCTGACCAGCAGGGGCGGCTTCTTCGCGGTGGGGCGGTGCGTCGCTGTCGTCACGGTGCCTCGATTCCTGGTGCGGACTGCTCTTCCTGATGGCGCGCTATTACCGTACTGCGTACGAGAATAGCGGATGATTGGATGGCGACGGACAGCAGAGAGAGGTTGCCGTGACCCGTACAGGCACATCCGGCCGTACCGCCGGAGTGGACCCGGAGGCGCTCTGGGCACCGGCCGAACGCCCCCGGCGCGGCCGTCCCCCGGCGCACAGCCGGGCCGAGATCACCGCCGCGGCCGTCGCCCTCGCCGACGCCGAAGGGCTCGGCGCGGTCACCATGCGCGCGGTCGCGGCCCGGATCGGGGCCGGCACCATGTCGCTCTACAGCTATGTCCCCGACAAGGAGACGCTGCTGGAGCTGATGATCGACGAGGTCGCCGGGGAGCACCGGCTGCCGCCCGGGCCGTCCGGCGACTGGCGCGCGGATCTGCGAGACCTCTTCCACGAGCAGCGCGACCTGATGCGGCGTCACCCGTGGTTGCCCATGGCGCTGCCCGCACGGCAGACGTTCGGCCCGAACA
Source organism: Streptomyces sp. NPDC045470 (assembly GCF_040646595.1). Classification (NCBI taxonomy): domain Bacteria; kingdom Bacillati; phylum Actinomycetota; class Actinomycetes; order Kitasatosporales; family Streptomycetaceae; genus Streptomyces; species Streptomyces sp. NPDC045470. The sequence continues at coordinate 87,860 of NZ_JBEZAN010000012.1, read as the reverse complement.
CCCTCGCCACCCTGGAGCACGCCCTCGCCGTCCTCGCTCCCGTGGGGCTCGGCGCACCGGCGGCACTCGAAATCCTCAGCCTGCTCTCCGGCTTCGTGGCGAGCCATGTCACCCATGAACTCGCCCAGGAAGCGGCGGCTTCCGCCACCGGCCGCGCCTTCCACGACGCGCAGGCCCGTTATCTGCGCTCCGCCGCCGTCACGGACGCCTGCCCGAAGGTCGCCGAGGCCCTGACCGCGCCGGGCGGCACCCCCTCCGCCGACGCGACCTTCGACCGGCTTCTCAACCGCATGATCGACGGGCTGACGGCGACCGGCTGACAGCCAGGGGCTGACGGCCGGGGGCGAGCAGCGCAGTGCCCGTACCGCACCGGCAGGCAACCGCCGTGATCGGCGCGGGCGCTACGATGCCCCGGCGGAGCGGCCCCCACCGCTCCGCGACCGGCCGGAACCCCGCGCGGAAAGGCAGCCGAACCCATGACGGCACACTCCACCGACAGCGCGCCCGCCGCGCCCCAGGGACCGTGGCTCGGCCCGGGGGTCGTGATCCTGACGGGAATTCAGGCCGCCGGGAAGTCCACCGTGGCCCAGGCGCTCGCCGAGCGGCTGGCGCGGTCGGTGCACCTGCGCGGTGACACGTTCCGGCGCATGGTCGTCCGGGGGCGGGAGGAGATGACGCCCGACGCCGGCGCGTCGGCCCTCGCGCAACTGCGGCTGCGGCACCGGCTGACCGCCACCTGCGCCGACCAGTACGCCCAGGCCGGGTTCACCGTGATTGCCCAGGACATCCTGCTCGGCGAGCATCTGACCGAGATGGCCGAGCACATCAGGACCCGCCCGCTGGCGGTGGTGGTGCTCACCCCGGACCCGTCGGCGGTCGAGCAGCGGGAGGCGGCCCGGGCCAAGACGGCGTACGGGCCCGACTGGAGCGTGCGCGACCTCGACACGGCGCTGCGCGAGCACACCCCGCCGATCGGGCTGTGGCTTGACACCACGCACCAGACCGTCGAACAGACCGTGGACGAGATCCTCACCCGAGCCTGGACGGAAGGTGCCATCGCCTGAGCCCCGCCCGCGCCGTCCGCCGCTCGCCGCCCGCCGGCGCCCCGCTTCAGTACCCCTTCGGCGGCCGGGTCGGGTCGGCCTGCTGCACCCGCTCCGCGAAGTTCGAGCCGGACTCGTCGACGCCGTACCGGTCGCGGACGTAGCCGATGGTCGCGGTCATGCAGGCCACCACGTCGTACGGCGTGCGGGCGGTGCCGCAGCGGTGGTACGCGGCGAAGGTCTGCGGAACGCACTGGGTGGCGCCACGTGAGCAGTTGCGCGGGTGCCCGTCGGCCATGACCGGCCCCCAGGCGTTGCCGTCGGTGGTGTTCACCCGCCAGCGCGGGTGGTTGTACGAGGACTCCCGCCGCGCGATCGTGACCAGCGCCGGTATGCCGTACCGGGGGTCCATACCGGTGAGTTCGCAGGCCAGCCGGGCGTAGTCGGCCATCGCCTCCTCGCCCGACGCGTCGTCGGGGTCGTGGTACTCCACCTCGGAAAGGTCCATCGGGCCGCATCCCCCTCCGACTCCGGGTTCCGGCACCGGGCCCGCCGCCGGGAGCACCGCGTCCCGTGCCGCTGCCGGGCCTGCCGTCATGGTGCCCGCCCCCGGGACGCGCGAACCGGCCGCCGCCGCTCCCGGGGCGTACCCGTCCCGCTCCCCCGCCGTACGGGTGCCGCTCCCCCGCCGTACAGGTGCCGCTCCCGTGGCCCCGCCCTGACGCGCACGTGGCGTACGGCCCCTCGGGATCGCCGGTACGGGTGACCGTCCGGACCCCGTTCGGCTGGGATGCCGGCGAGGCTCCGCCAACCGGGTGAAGCGCGCGAACGACGGCACGCGAAGGTCACTAAGGTGCCCGCCATGACCACATCCCAGGCCACCACCGGCAACCCTCCGTACAGCCAGCTGGGCACCCTCATGATGATCGGCTGGAGCGGCGCGCACCCCGAGGACGGTCACGACGTACCCTTCCTGCTCACCTACTCCCTCGGAGACGGCAAGGACGGCCCGGAGACCGGGACCGAGGTCATGGGCACCATGCTCAGCCAGGCCGGGCTGCTGGTCGGCGGCGAGCTCCAGGACGCCTCCCGCACCCCTTCCCTCCCGCTGACGCTGATCGTCGAGGCCGGACGGGCGGTGCTGACGATGCCGATCTTCAGCGCGCAGTGCCCGGTGCCGCCGGAGTGGCTGGCGGCGGCGGACCACCGGGGCCAGGTGTACGGCATGTTCGCCACCCGGCCGTGGCCGGAGGCGAAGCCGGGCGGGCCGGTCAGCGAGGACATGCTGCGCGCCTTCGCGGGCGACGAGGGCGTGATCAAGAGTTCCGCGCACTGTCTGATTCCCGTGCGCACCTTGCAGGGCCGCCCGTCCTAGCAGCGCCTCCGGCCCCTGTACACCGGTCCGCCGGGCACGGGCGCGCGGCACCCCGGATGCGGATTCGGCCGGACCCGGCGACCCTGGAGAGGTGGGGGCGTCAGTGGCGAGGAGGACGACTCATGTCCGTGATGGACAAGCTCAAGCAGATGCTGAAGGGTCACGAGGACAAGGCCGGCCAGGGCGTCGACAAGGCCGGCGACTTCGTCGACGAGAAGTCCCAGGGCAAGTACAGCAGCCAGGTCGACACGGCCCAGGACAAGCTCAAGGACCAGCTCGGCAGGGATCAGGGCCAGGACCAGCCGCCGCAGTCCTGATCGCGTGCCGCCCCGGGCCGGGCCCCGCCTGTCAAGGCACCCGGCCCGGGGCGCATTCCGCACCCCGGAGGATCTGTCAAGAGATAGCGCAAGACTTCACCCGTTCGAGGGGCGCGACCTTGCCTGATCGATTCTCCTCGTACGCGCCCCGCTACGGTTTTTCTGCACCCCGGTCCCCGGTGCCATCAGCCAGAAGCCGCGCTCCGCGGCCCGCGCAACCGGTGGGGGGCGCCATGACCGAACGCACCGCCGACACGGCACTGCTCACGTACGCGGTAGGGGACCAGTTCGTGCTCGCGCTCAAGGGAGAACTCGATCTCGCCTTGGCGCTGACCCTGCAACCCGTCCTCGGTGAGGCGTTGCCGCCCCGGCCCGGCACGGTCGTCGTGAACCTCTGTCAGGTCACGTTCATGGATTGCAGCGGCCTGGCCCTGCTGTGCCGGGTCCGTGAACGGGTCGTCAACCGCGGTGGCCGTCTGATGCTGCTCGGGCCGCGCCCCGTGGTCCGCCGGCTGCTGCGGCTCGCTCCGCTCGACGAGCGTTTCGTCGTCATCGAACGGCTGCTGTCCGCCCGTACCCTCAACTGAGCACCGGACGGGCAGCCCACCCACGGGCACGGCGCGCCTCCCACCCACGGGCTCACGGCTTCAGAGGAAGCTGACGCCCTGCGCCAGCGGCAGGGCGTCGGAGTAGTTGACGGTGGTGGTGACCCGGCGCATGTACGCCCGCCAGGCGTCCGAACCGGATTCCCGGCCGCCGCCGGTCTCCTTCTCCCCGCCGAAGGCACCGCCGATCTCCGCGCCCGACGTGCCGATGTTGACGTTGGCGATGCCGCAGTCGGAGCCGTCGGCGGCCAGGAAACGCTCGGCCTCCCGCTGGTCACGGGTGAAGACGCTGGACGACAGGCCCTGCGGCACGCCGTTGTGCAGGGCCATGGCCTCCTCGAAGGTGCGGTAGGTCAGCACGTACAGGACGGGCGCGAAGGTCTCGGTGCGGACGAGGTCGGTCTGCGCGGGCATCCGCACGACCGCCGGGCTCACGTAGGCGGCGTCCGGCGCCTGGTCGGTGAGGTGCGGGACGCCGCCGGTGAGTACGGTGCCGCCGTCGTCCCGCGCCGTGTCCAGCGCCTTGGCCATGGCCGCGTGGGCGGCGGGGCTGATCAGCGGTCCGACGAGGGTGGCGGCGTCGAAGGGGTTGCCGACCGGTAGCTGCCCGTAGGCGTGCACGATCTTCTCGGTCAGGCGGTCCGCGACGTCCTCGTGCACGATCAGCCGGCGCAGGGTCGTACAGCGCTGGCCCGCGGTGCCCGCGGCGGAGAAGACGATGGCGCGCACCGCGAGGTCCAGGTCGGCGGACGGGGTGACCACGGCGGCGTTGTTGCCGCCGAGTTCCAGCAGACAGCGGCCGAAGCGGGCGGCCACCCGCGGCGCCACCGCACGCCCCATCCGGACCGAGCCGGTCGCGCTGAGCAGCGCGACGCGCGGGTCGTCGGCGAGCCGCGCGCCGGTCTCCCGGCCGCCGAGGAGCAGCCGGTGCAGGGCGGCCGGCGCTCCCGTGTCGGCGATCGCGCGGGCCAGCAGGGCTTCGCAGGCCAGCGCGGTCAGCGGGGTCAGTTCCGAGGGCTTCCACACGACCGGGTCGCCGCAGACCAGGGCGACGGCGGTGTTCCAGGACCAGACGGCGGCCGGGAAGTTGAAGGCGGACAGCACACCGGTCACGCCGAGCGGGTGCCAGGTCTCCGCGAGGCGGTGGCCGGGGCGTTCGCAGGCCATCGTGCGTCCGTAGAGCTGCCGGGACAGCCCCACCGCGAAGTCGCAGACGTCGATCATCTCCCGTACCTCGCCGAGCGCTTCGGACCGGATCTTGCCGGCCTCGACGGTGACGAGGTCGGCGAGCGCGTCCTGGTGTCCGGTGAGCAGTTCGCCGAACCGTTTGACCAGGGCGCCCCGCCGCGGAGCGGGGACGGTGCGCCATTCCCGGAACGCCGCTTCGGCGGCGGCGACGGCCGCGTCGGCCTGCTCCGCGGTGGCGGCGGGCAGCCGGTACAGGACGCCGCCGGTGAGCGGCGTACGGGCGGTGATCCCGGCGCCCTCGGGGACGGTCGCGACGCCGCAGCGGCGCAGCCGGTCGGCGGCCAGATCACGGAGTTCTGCGGTGCTGGGGAGCTGGGTGCGGGTGCTCACGGCGGGTGGCTCCTTCGGCGCGGGGTGAGGACGGGCGGGGGCTGCCGGCAGGGGGGCCGGTACGGATCAGAAAGCGGGCACAGCCGTCAGGAGGGGCACAGTTCGCGAAGGGCGTCGTCCGCTCCCAGCGCTTCCAGCGCCCGCCGCAGGGAGGCGTCCTGCTGAGCGGCGTAGATCTGGAAGGGGTCGTGCACGGGACGGCCGATGCATTCGGCGAGCCGGTGTTCGTCGTAGGGCGTTCCGGTGCGGGCGGTGTCCCGGGTGCCGTGTCCGGTCAGGTTGGAGGTGAAGATCCCGGCGGCCGAACGGGGCAGGAAGTCCTCGTAGACGATCGGGCGGGCGGTCAGCCAGCCGTGTTCCAGCAGACCGGCCAGGTCGGCGGGCGGGTGCCGCCCGTCGCGCGGGCGGGCGGCTGCCGGGGCGTACGTGAAGTAACCCAGCCCTTCGGCGGCGAGTCGCTGTTCCGAGCGCGGGAAACCGGCCTCCCAGAGGGGGCGGGCCACGTCCTGCCGGGCGGGTCCCCGGCTGTCCCCTTCGTCGGTGAGCCGCCGCTCCGTCGCTGCGGCGAGCCGCCGGTCCGTCTCCGTGGTGAGTGCGTCGTAGCGGGCGCGGCCGGTACGGCTCAGGGCGATGCCGCGCGCCTCGACCTCGCCGAACCGCACCCGCAGTGCGCCGGTGGTCACGCTGCCGTCCGGCTCGCGGAAGGTGCGGGGTTCGTCCAGCGCGCGGAAGGAGGTCTGCCGCAGCAGGACGTCGGGGCCGTCCCAGCAAGGCGGCCCCTGGATCTCGTCGATCATGGTGATGCCGCGGTCCGCCATCCGCCGGTAGAGCGCGTCGATGTCCAGGACGCGTGGGGTGAGGTGGTTGACGTGGGTGCTGGTGACACCGCCGATGTCGGCGGCGACGGCGGAGATCCGGGCGAGTTCGCGGTACCAGGCGCGGTCCACCGGCTCGGGGGACAGTTCGAAGGCGGCGACCGCCAGCGTGAGGAAGCGTTCCGCCGGTTCCGGTGCGAGGCCGTGCTCGCGTTCGGCGCGCTCGGCGAGGCTGAGCAGTTCGGGCGGGAAGAGCGTGCGGCGGTCCAGGAAGGTCTCCAGCCGGGCCTGGAGTCCGGCGTCGAAGAACCGGCGGTCGGCGGTGGTGAGCATCGAGGTGAAGACGCGGAAGGGGTTGCGGTCCAGCTCCTCGGGCTCGACGGGGCGGAAGGCGGTGGAGACCACCGGGACCGCGCTCGTGGTGGCGTCCCGCAGGTCGTAGAAGCCCACCGGGCGCATTCCCAGGGCGGCGAACACCTGGGCCGCCTGGCGCAGTTCGCGGGGCGTGCCGACGCGGATGGCGCCGTGCCGCTCCGCGGCCACCCGTTCGATGCCGCCCAGCCGCCCGGCGTCCGGGGCACGGTGCGCGACCTCGTCGTTCACCTCGCCCGTCACCTCCAGAAGGGTGGTGTACGCGGGGACTTCGGCGCCGTACATGCCGGACAGCCGGCGGGCGAAGGCGGCGCGCAGCCGCCAGGTGGGGATCATGCGGTCCTCCTCAACGGGTGCCGGTCAGATGATGTGTGCTTCCGGGCGGGGGCCGTCGCGCGGTACGCCACCCTCCTCCCCCGTGCCGGCGGGCCGGGAGTCGAACCGCGTGGCGGCGAGCGGGCCGACGTCGAGAAACGGTTCGCGGCCCAGGTACAGGTCGCGGACCAGCTCCCCCACGGCGGGCGCCTGGAGGAAGCCGTGGCCGGAGAATCCGGTGGCGTACAGGAAGCGGGGCACGTCCACGGCCTCGCCGATGAGGGCGTTGTTGTCGGGGGTGGTCTCGTAGAGACCGGCCCAGCCGCCACTGACGGGCATCGTGGCCAGGTCGGGCGCCCGGCGGCCGACGGCCTCGCGGAAGGGTGCCAGCCACTCCCGGCTGAACTCCCGCCCGAAGCCCGGCTCCTGGCGCGGGTCCGACATGCCGAGCAGCAGTCCGCCCGCGCCGTCGTTGTGGAAGTAGGCCGTGGAGGCGAAGTCGAGGGTGAAGGGGATGCGGGGTGGTGGGGCGTCCAGCGGGCCGGTGAAGGCGATCTGGCGGCGCAACGGGGTCACCGGCAGCCGTACTCCGGCCATCGCGCCGACCTCGGCGGACCAGGCGCCCGCACAGCAGACGACCGTGGTGGTGCGGACGGTGCCGCGCGGTGTCCGTACCGCGTCGAGGGCGCCGTCGCGGGTCTCGATCGCGGTGACGGGGCAGTGCGTACGGATCTCCGCGCCGTGCCGGGCGGCCGCGCGCAGATAGCCGGTCACCGCCTCCCGCGGCAGCGCGTACCCGTCGGTCGGGCAGTAGGCGGCGGCGACGATGCCGTCCGGGTCGAGGTACGGGCACAGTGCGGCGGCCGCGGCCGGACCGATGATCCGGCTGGGCACCCCGAGCGCGTTCTGTGCCGCCACCCCCTCCTCGAACAGGGCGCGTTCGGTGGCGTCGCCGAGCAGGAAGAGGTAGCCCACGCTCTCGAACCCGATGTCGGCGCCGGGCCGTTCGCCGAACGCCCGCCACGCCTCCAGGCTGCGCCGGCCGATGCGGATGTTGAGCGGGTCGGAGAACTGGGCGCGTACGCCGCCGATGGGCTTGCCCGAGGATCCGTCGGCGGGCCGGTCGCGCTCCAGCAGCAGGACGCCGTGCACCCCGGCCTCCGCCAGGTGGAACGCGATGCTCGCCCCGAGCACGCCTCCGCCGACGATGACGACGTCGGCGCGTTCGGGGACGGGGGCCGAGGCGGCGGCGGTGCCGAGGCCCGGGTCGGCGCTGTGGTCCGTGGCCGTACTGCGGTCCGTGGCCCTGCCGAGGCCCGTGCCCGTGCTGCGGTCCTGGGCCGTACGTCGCTCCATGCGGACGCCTTTCCGTCGGCTCGCTCGGTGCGCTGCGGGGTGCCGCCCTCCGGCGGCGGGCGTGCTGCCGGTTCCGGTACGTGTGATGCCGCTGGTACCGATGGTGACGGCCACGGCCCGCCGCGTCCATGCGGCGTCCGCCCGGCCGGTCCATTCCGGTCGCCGGTCACTGCCGCAGGTCGTCCACGAGCGTCGGCGACGGACAGGGGATCTCGCCGAAGTCCTCGTCGTCGCCCGCGACGTCGAGGCGGTCGATGACGCCCTCCAGGGCCGCGGGCAGGGTGGGCGCGAAACCGCTGTGCCACTGGACGAGCAGGGCGTGCCGGGCCGCGTCCGGCAGCAGCAGCCCGGCGTCGAAGGCGACCGGCGCCGGCAGCTCCTCGTCCGGGTCGTGGGCGGCCTGCGTCCGCCAGTAGGCCGCGTCGCGGAACTCGCCGTACCGGCGGTGGGACAGATACAGGCAGTAGGCGGCCGTCCGGCTGCCGCCGCCGGCGCCGAACCGCCACCAGAAGTCGGCGGCCTCCGCGCGTCCGGTGATGTGCAGCAGACAGGCGAAGACGAGGGCGCCTTCGGGATCCATCCGGTGGTCGTCGACCAGCCGGGCCAGGCTGTCCGCGGCCGCCGCGGCGTTCACCACCAGAGCACAGGCCAGGTCGAGTTCGTGGGTGGCCTCGTCGTGGGCGCTGGGGTAGGCGGTGGGCACCGGGGCGTCCGGGCGGGGCCCGGCCGGGTACGCGGCCCCGGTGCCCTCGTAGGTGTCGCCGGTGAGCCGGTCACGGGCCGCCACGGTGTCGTAGGCGCCGTAGCACTCGGCGAGGACGTCGGCAGCTGCTGCCAGCAGGGACTCGATGGTGTCCCGCTCGGCCCGGTGGGTGTGCGGCATGGGTCACTTACCCTTCGTGGGGCCCGCTTCGATGCCCAGCGCGGCGGCGATCCGGCGTTTGCCCCGGCTCGCGTGGGAGCGGACGGTGGCCTCGTCGACGCCGAGCAGGGCGGCGATCTGGGTGTCGGAGTACCCGATGACATGGCGCAGCACGATCACGTCGCACTGCCGCTCGGGCAGCCGCGCGATCGCCTCGTACAGCCCCAACTGGCTCTCCAGCAGCGCGAACTGCTGCTGGCACTCGCGCAGCAGGGCGCGGGTGACGACGGCGAAGGCGGCGCTCTGGGTCAGGGCCGTGGCGCGCCGGTGCCGGCTGAGCCAGTCGACCACGGACTCCTTGAGGACGGCCCAGGCGTAGGAGTCCACCGAGGACTGCTTGAGCGCGTACGGCCAGCACAGCCGTAGACGCTGGTAGGCGGAGCCGGTCACCTCCAGGGCGGCGTCCTCGCTGCCGGTGTGCAGATAGGCGTAGGCCAGCCATTTGCGGTAGTGCGTCTCGTGGAACGCCTCGAAGGCGATGGCCAGCCGCCGGCCTGCCTGTCGCAGCGGGTCGCCGGCCGGGCACCCCGGCCGGTCGCGGGTCACGGCCGCTCCCGCCGGCCGTGGTGCCCGGCGCCGGGTCCGGGTTCGGGGGCGCACGGCGGCAGGGGACTGTCCCGGTACGTGCTCACGTGCGGTCCTCGTTCCGTTCGCCGCGGTCCGGGAGGCCGGCCGGCCCCGGCATCAGCGGGAGGGCGGCGGCCCTCCCTTCCAATGAACCGGAAAACCGGCCCGGTTGTGGCACCACCCGGAAGAAATCTCCCCGGAAGCGATGATGTGATGATTCGAAGCGGGGCGCCCGGCCTCCCGCACGCGCCGGTGCAAGTCGGTGGCAGCGGGGTAGTGCTCCGGCGTCGGCACGGCAGCCGTACAGGAAGGCGGTCCTCTGATGAGCGAGCAGCACGGCGAACCGGTGGTGGACCTGCAACTCGACCGCGCCCACTCGGCGCGCATCTACGACTACTTCCTCGGCGGCAGGACCAACTTCCTCGCCGACCGCACGGCCGCCGCGAGCGTGCTCTCGGTCTTCCCGTCGGCGGCGGTCGCCGCGCGGATCAACCGTGAGTTCATGCACCGTACGACCCGTGCCCTGGCACGGGCGGGGCTGCGCCAGTTCCTGGACATCGGCACCGGCATCCCCACCTCGCCCAACCTGCACGAGATCGCCCAGGGCGTCGCGCCGGACGCCCGGGTGGTCTACACGGACAACGACCCGATCGTGCTGGCACACGCCGCCGCCCTGCTGCGCAGCACACCGCAGGGGCGCACCGCCTATCTCCAGGCGGACGTGACCGACCCGGCCGGCATCGTCACGGCGCCGCAGGTACGGCAGACCCTCGACCTCGGCCGCCCGGTCGCGCTGAGCCTGATCGCTCTGATGCACTTCGTGCCGGACGACGGGCAGGACCGTGCGCACCGGGTCGTCGAGCACCTCAAGGCGGCCCTGCCCAGCGGCAGCACGCTGGCCATGACCCACGCCACCGCCGACTTCGCCCCGGAGGCGATGGCCCGGATCTCGGACATCTACGCGGCGGCGGGCACGTCCGTGACCTTCCGTACGGAAGCCGGTTTCGCCCGTTTCTTCGACGGCTGGGAACTGCTGGAGCCCGGCATCACGCTGGCGCACCACTGGCGCCCGGACGACCCGGGCGAGGCGACGCGGGTCACGGACGCGGTGGCCGCCTCCTACGCCGCCGTGGCGCGCAAGCCCTGACGCGCCGGGCCGGAACGACCGCGGGATCCGGCCGCGGAGCAGGCGCCTATCGGCCGTTGCCCTGCTGGGCCGTGAACGCGGGCGGTGGCTGCACGTCGTGGATGTGCGGGAGCTGCGAGATCAGTTGTGTCGTCAGGACGGCTGTCGCGCCGAGGGCCTGGGGGACTTCCACGGCCTGCGCGGTGGTCTGGGCGGTGGCGGTGACCGAGCCCGCCAGCAGGGCCGCGGCGGCAATCTTCTTGATCATGCTGTGCACAACGAGCGCCCCGGCGCGCGGGTCACCCCGCCACCCGTACCGGTGTACGGACGGCGGGGTGCCGGGCGGGGCCCGATGGGCCGCCACCCCTGGTCAGGTGCTGCGGTCGCCCTTGTTCTTGAGGGAGTCCCGCACGCCCTGGGCCTGGCCCTTGGCCTCGTCCATCGCGTCCTTGGCCTTGCCCTTGGCCTGGTCGGCGCGGCCCTCGCCCTTCATCCGGTCGTTGCCGGTGGCGTTGCCCATCATCTCCTTGGCCTTGCCCTTGGCCTTGTTCATGGCGCTCTTGTCGTCGCCCATGCCCTGCTCCTCGGTCCGGTGGGTGGGACAGCACCACGCTGCCGCAGCCGGGCACCGGCCGCATCCGGAGGCGGCTACCGGTAGCGCGGGGCCCTTCCAGGCCGTCCGTACGAGGGAAGCGGCCATCACCGGTCCTCCCGGGCGGTTGCCCACGCCGCCTCCATTGACCTCTCCGACCGCCGGGGCCAAGGTGTCCCCCGCAGTCCCGGACCGCTTCGACTCCAAGGACGCTCCCATGCGAAGACGCAGCTTCGTCAGCGGCCTGGCGGGCACCGCCGCGGGCCTCGGCCTGGCCGGCGCCGCGGCCCCCACGGCCACCGCGGCGGCCTCCCCCGCCACAGCCCCCGCCTCCGGCTGGTCCGCCGTCCCGGTGCCCGACGCGCGGCCGGGCGCCCGGCTGTACGGCGTGGCCGCCGCCGGGCCCGGTCTCGCCTGGGCCGTCGGTGTGGAGGGCATGGGCAACGTCAGCGACGGGACGGCGGTCGCGCTCCGCTGGGACGGCGCCGCCTGGTCGCGTACGGATCTGGGGCAGCTCGCTTCGACCGGCCCCCTGACCGCGGTCACGTGCGCCGACTCCCGTACCGCCTGGGCGGTCGGCGCCGGCGGTCTGCTGCTGGCCTGGGACGGCACGACCTGGCAGAAGACGCCGTACCCGGGCCAGGGCGGGACCGGCACCACGGTCACCGACGTCGCGGCTGCCGCCGACGGCCGGGCATGGGCCAGCGGCCGGCACGACGGGCGCGCGGGGCTGCTGCACTGGGACGGCCGCCAGTGGCGCTGGTGCGCTCCGCTGCCGGACGCGGCGGCTCCCACTCCGGGGCGCGTCCATGTGACACCTGGCGGCGAGGTCTGGGTGTACGGCGACGTCATCGCGCGCTGGGACGGCGCCTGGACCGTGATTCCCCGCACCACCGGCATCCGCGCGACCGTCTCCGGGCTGCTCCCGGTGGCCCACGACGACATCTGGCTGACCGGGTACGGCTACGGCATCGGCGGCCCGCCAGGGAAACCGCCCGGCGTCGTCTTCGAGCGCTGGGACGGCGCACGATGGACGCCGGTGGAGGCGCCGTACGGCGTCGGCCTGCTCAGCTCCGTCAGCGGGGACCGGCAGGGCCGCCCCGACCGGATCACCGGCTGGGACTTCTGGGACCAGAAACGCTCCCACTACCTGCGGTGGGACGGCACCTCCTGGGTGAGCGAGCGCGGCCCCGAGATGCCCGAGACGGCCCTCATGACGGACCTGACGCACATTCCCGGCACGTCCGCCTACTGGTCCGTCGGCACCACGTCCTTCTACGCGGGCACCACCGCCCGGATGCACATCGAACGCCTCGGGTGAGCGCGACGGCGGACGGGCGGGCGGGGTCCGGCGTTCACCCGTTCGCCTGTTCCGGATCGCAGCCCGCGCGGCAGGCTCCTAGCGTCCGTACGGCGGAGCTTCCCGCCTGCGCCTCCCGCGGCCGAAGGAGTTCGACATGCGCCGGCTCATCGCCGTACCGACCGCCCTGCTGGCCCTCGCCGTCGCCGCGTGCGGTGGCAGCGGACCGGACGACACCGCGGCCTCCCCCGCCGCTTCCGGCTCGGGCCCGGGCGCGAGTCCGACGAAGAGCCTGAAGGGCGGCCCGGACGGCGGCGGCAGCGTGCGTCCGTCGGAGCCGGGCGGCTCCGCCTCCGGCGTGCCCGGCCAGCCGCTGGACTGCGGCGCGCTGCCCGACGCCATGGGCGAGGGCCTGACCGCGCAGCTCTTCTCCGGGCCCGGCGCCGGACCGACCGCGGACTGTGCCGAGGCCCGGAGCGTGATGGCGGAGTTCTTCCGCAAGGCGGACGCTGCCCAGCCGTCGCTGACGGTACGGGGCTGGGAGTGCCAGTACGAGAACGGGCCCACCGGCACCTGGCTGAGCAGTTGCCGCAAGGACGGCGGACGGCAGCAGATGCACACCGAGGAGGCGGGCCGCTCCTCGTCGCCGGACGTCCCCGGGGAGTCGCCGGGCGATCCGGGCCAGTCCGAGCTGCCCGGAGGGCCCGAGGGGCCCGGCGGGGGTGAGGAGTCGCAGACCTCGATCCGTCTCCCCCGGATGCACGTCTGAGGCGGCCGCCGGGCCCTCCGGCCGCTCCCGCCGAAGGCCGAGCCGGAACCGGAACCGGAGCCCGAGCCGCCCCGCTCCGGACTACCGCCCCTGCCCGATGCCCGCGAACCAGGCGGGCCCGTCGTCCATGGCCATCTTGATCCGCGCGACCGAGAACTCCTCCAGTTGCGGCAGGGCGTCCAGCGCGAACCAGCCCACCTCCAGCGACTCGTCGTCGTTGACGGCTGCCGCGCCGCCGACGGCGCGGCAGCGCAACGAGATGTCCATGAACTGGCACATGTCGCCGTTCGGGTAGCGGACCCGCTGGAGCGCCTCCACGAGGATCACCCGTTCGGGGACCACGTGCACCGCGGTCTCCTCGAACACCTCGCGCACCGCCGTCTCGGCCGGCTGCTCCCCCGGCTCCGGGATGCCGCCGATGATCGACCACATCCCGTTGTCCGCTCTGCGGCCGAGCAGGAGACGGCCGCGGTCGTCGTAGACCACGGCGCTCACGCCGGGGAGCCACAGGAGCTGGTGGCCGATACCGGCCCGGAGGTCACGGATGAAGTCGGGTGTCGCCATACTGCGCACCCTAACGAGCACCGGACGACGGATGCGTCACCCACACGATCGGGAACGCTCGTACGGCCACCGGGGCGGGCCTCAGGCGCCGGTGCCGCGGCCCTTGTCGATCCCGCATCTGCCACGGATGCAGCGCACCGCGTTCTCCGCGTCGTCCACCGTGATCGTGAAGCTGCGGCCGTCGCCGAGCCGGAGCACCACCGCCTCGCCGCGCCGTACGACCACGGCCGTGCCCTGCTCGGGGCGCCAGCGGTAGCCCCAGCCGCCCCAGTGGCGCGGGGTGACGCGGGGCGCGAAGTCGGCGCCGACGACGTGGTCGAGGGGGATCCGGCGGCGGGGCAGCCCCATGTGGCCGCACCGCACCTCCAGGCACTCCTTGTCGACCCGTACGGCCACATGGACGAAGGCGAGGGTCCCGAAGAGCACCAGCAGTCCGGCCAGGACACAGCCGACCACCGACATCAGCAGCGGCGCCAGAGCGGTCGTCCAGGCGCTGTCGACGGCCAGCTCGATGCCCAGGGCCAGACAGGCCGCGCCGATGCCGGCCAGGAGCCACTGCACCCGGTTGGTGGCGCGTCCGTGCCACTCCTCGGGGACGTCCGCGGGGTCTCGGTGGCTGCCGGAGGCACCTCCGTCGTCGCCGACCGGGCCGCCGTGCTCGCCGGGGGCTGCTGCCCCCTCGTGGGGGTGGTCCCTCATGTGTCGCAGCGTACGCGCCTTTGCCCGCCCTGGCAGCGTGTCGCGCGCCTCGCGGGGCCTCAGGGCCTGTCTTTGAGCCCCCCGCCTGCGCAGCGACCGGGGTTCAAAGGCAGGCTTTCAGTGGCGGGCGGGTTCCCCGGCCTGCGCCGCGCCGGACAGGAGTCGTCCCTCGTCATAGGCGAGAGCGGCCTCGGGAAGGCGTCCGGGGCGGCCGCTGAGAAGGACGGTGACGGTGCCGGTGGGGGCGGCCGAGGGGGCCGGGTCCGCGCCGATGCGGCGCAGTGCCTGGGCGGCGACCGCCTCGGCGGAGCCGAGCAGGACGAGCGCGGGGGCGCCGGGCTGCTCGAGGGCGGCGCGGATGCGCTCGGCGACCAGTTCGTAGTGGGTGCAGCCGAGGACGACGGTCCGTACGTCACGCGGTGTGCGCGCGGCGGCGGCCGTGACGGCGGCGTCGATCGCGGCCTCGTCGGCGGTCTCGACGGCGTCGGCGAGCCCGGGGCAGGGCACGCCGGTGACCTCGACGCCGGAGGCGAACTGCTCGATCAGGTCGCGCTGGTACGGGCTGCCGGTGGTGGCCGGGGTGGCCCAGATGGCGACCGGGCCGCCGGTGGCGGCGGCGGGCTTGATGGCCGGGACGGTGCCGATGACCGGCAGTCCGGGCTCCAGCTCGGCCCGCAGGGCGGGCAGGGCGTGCACGGAGGCGGTGTTGCAGGCGACGATCAGGGCGTCCGGGCGGTGCGCGGCCGCGGCACGCGCGACGGCGAGCGCGTGCGCCGCGATGTCGTGCGGCGGGCGCGGTCCCCACGGCATACCGTCCGGGTCGGAGGAGATGACCAGGTCGGCGTCGGGCCGCAGCCGCCGTACCGCGGCGGCCGCCGCGAGCAGGCCGGTACCGGAGTCCATGAGCGCGATCTTCACCCGGACACTTTACGCCGGGCCGCCCGGTACTTGTCATACCGGTGACGCCGGTCCGCCTCGCCCCTGAGGCGGCCCGCCGGGTTCCGGCCACGGCGGGTGCCGGTGCGGCAGACTGCGGGCGTGGGAGCGACGGAGTGGATCGGTGCCGGGTCGCTGGCGGCCTGGGTGTGGCTGGCGCTGGGGCAGGGCTTCTTCTGGCGTACGGACGTACGGCTGCCCGCGCGGGCCGATCCGGAGCGGTGGCCGCCGGTCGCCGTCGTGGTCCCGGCCCGGGACGAGGCCGCGGTGCTGCCGGTGAGCCTGCCGTCCCTGCTGGCGCAGAAGTATCCGGGGCGGGCCGAGGTGGTCCTCGTCGACGACGGCAGTACGGACGGGACGGGCGAGCTGGCCCGGGAGCTGGCCACCGGGCGGGGCGGGCTGCCGCTGACCGTCACCGCGCCCGGCGAGCCGGAGCCGGGCTGGACGGGCAAGCTGTGGGCGGTACGGCACGGCATGGCGCTGGTCCGGGAGCGCGGCGACGCGGAGTACGTGCTGCTGACGGACGCGGACATCGCGCACTCCCCGGACAGCCTGCGCGAGCTGGTGGCCGCGGCGCGCTCGGCGGAGCTGGACCTGGTGTCTCAGATGGCGCGGCTGCGGGTGGTCTCGCCCTGGGAGCGGCTGATCGTCCCGGCCTTCGTGTACTTCTTCGCGAAGCTGTATCCCTTCCGGTGGGTCAACCGGCCGGGTGCGCGTACCGCCGCGGCGGCCGGCGGCTGTGTGCTGCTGCGGCGTGCGGTGGCCGAGCGGGCCGGGCTGCCCGACAGCATCCGGCACGCGGTGATCGACGATGTGACGCTGGCCGGGGCCGTGCGGCGGGCCGGTGGCCGGATCTGGCTGGGGCTGGGCGACCGGGTGGAGAGCGTGCGCCCGTACGCGGGGCTGGGCACGCTGTGGCGGATGGTCTCGCGCAGCGCCTACGCACAGCTACGGCACAATCCTCTGCTGCTGGCGGGGACGGTGGCCGGGCTCGCGCTCGTCTACCTGGCGCCGCCCGCCACGCTGGCCGCCGGTCTCGCGGCCGGGAGCGCGACGGCCGCGGCGCTGGGCGGTGCCGCGTGGGCCGTGATGACCGGGACGTACCTGCCGATGCTGCGCTACTACCGGCAGCCTCTCCGGCTCGCGCCGCTGCTGCCGTGCACCGCTCTGCTCTACCTCCTGATGACGGTCGACTCCGCCGTCCAGCACTACCGGGGGCGCGGGGCCGCCTGGAAGGGCCGGACGTACGGGGCGCCGGGCGCGTCCTGAGACGCGCTCACTTGCTGGCCGGGGACCAGTTCAGGCCCCAGCCGTACGCCTCGTCGACGGTGCGCTGCGGGCTGACGCCCGGCGCGGGCACCAGGTAGCGGGCTTCGCGCTGGACGACCAGCTCGCTGCCGGTGTTGGTGATGAGGGCGAGGGCGCAGACGTTCGACGGGACGGTGCATTCGTCGAGCGAGAAGTCCACGGGGGCGCCGTACTGGGGCTGGAGGGTGACCGTGGCGTGCAGTCCGGCGAAGCTGCCGGCGCCCGCGTAGACGGTGACGAAGACGAGGATGCGCTTGATGCGGTCCTGGTGGTCGAGGTTGATCGTCAGGTTCTCGCCGGACGCGGCGGCGCCGGTGCGGTCGTCCTGGTCGAGCTGGATGTACGGCGGGGCGTGCAGGGTGCCGAAGTTGCCGCCGATGGGATGGACCACGCCCGCGCTGCCGTCGGTGAGTTCGTACAGCGCGCACAGGTCGAGGTCCAGGTCGCCGGACCGCGGCAGCAGAGCGCCGCGGGCGCCCAGCGCTTCCATGGTCCTGCGGCCCAGCTTCTTGCCCAGGCGGGAGGCGGGTTTGCCGGCCTGCTGCCAGTTCAGGTTGACCCGCATCGCGCCCGAGGTGCCGCCCTGCTTCGTCAAGGAGACGGCGGGCGCCTCCTTCGTGAGGGTGACCTTCGACAGGCTCACGGGCGGGGCGGGGGCAGGCACCGGCGGCGCGCCGTACGGCTGGGCGGGCGGAGCGGTGGGGGGTGCCGGAGGTGCGGCGGGGGCCGGGGCGGCGGATGGGGCCGGGGCGGCGGCCGGGGCCGGGGGCTCCTCCTCCACGCTGATGCCGAAGTCCGTGGCCAGCCCGGCCAGCCCGGTGGCGTACCCCTGTCCGACCGCCCGGAACTTCCAGGCGCCCTGCCGCCGGTAGAGCTCCCCGAGGACGAAGGCGGTCTCGGCGGTGGCGTCCTGACTGTCGAAGCGGGCCAGTTCGGCGCCGCTGCCCGCGTCGAGCACCCGGATGTGCAGTCCGGCCACCTGGCCGAAGGTGCCCCCGTCGGCCGAGGCGGCGAGCACCACCTTGTCCACGGCGGGCTCCAGCCGGGCCAGATCGACGGACAGGCTGTCGGTCGCGGCGTCCCCGGCGGGCCGCTTGCCCTCGTGGCGGACGGCGTCCGAGGCGTGCGCGGGCTGGTTGTAGAAGACGAAGTCGGCGTCGTCGCGGACCTTTCCCGCGGCGGTCAGCAGCAGCGCGGACGCGTCCACGTCCGGGGTGCCGGGGCCGGTGCGCCACCCCAGTTCCAGCCGTACCGACGTGGCCGGTACCGCGACGTTGCTCCCCTTGGGCATCGGCATCGTGGCGCCTCTCTCTCGCTTCGCTCGCCCGGGCTCCGGTGCGGTGCCCCTTCCTGCACGGTGGCAGGTTCCAACCTACTTGCCGAAAAATGTCCGCCGTTCATCTGATGTGGACACCGCCTTTACACGATCCCTACGGGCGTTCGCGACCGATTTTGCCAAGTTCGCTCACATTGTGGATCGCGGGCTTCACACGACACGTGAAACAACCCTCTTTTCAGGCTCCCCAACCGGCACATCGTGGGCTTAACTTAAGAGGTATGACCTCCCCCCGCTCTACCTACGGCGGCGGCTACTACGCTTCGCCGTCCTTCCCGGACACCCCGATCTACGACTCCCTCGTCGCCGAGCGCGGCACCCCGCAGATTGCCCCGATCCGGGTCGAGTTGCCCTATGACTCGGGCTCGTCGTACATGCCGGCCCTGCCGTCGGCGCTGCCCGCGCTGCCCGCCGCGCCCTCCCAGCCGTATTCCGGCCAGGGTCATCAGGGTGCCGCGGCCCAGCCGGTCGCCCCGCTGCAGAGCACCCCGGCGCCGTACATCCCGCAGCAGGCGGGCCCCCGCGGCTACCCCGCCCAGCAGCAACAGCCCCAGCGCCCCGCCGGCAACGGCGGCACGGGCTACGACGCGATGCGCCCGGCCGGTCCGGTCGCCCCGCGCCCCGCGCCGTCTCCGTACGACGATCCGTACGGCGGCCGTCAGCAGTATCCGCGCGGGTACTGACCGACGGGCCGTACGCGGGCGGAGAACCGGTCCTGCACGACCGGGCGGCACCGGTGCCGGTGCCGCCGCGGGGGCCTGGCAGGATGAGGGCATGCCGAACCCTTTCCTCCAGGCCATCCACCGGTATCCGGTCAAGTCCGTGGCGGGGTCAGGCCCCGGCGAGGCGGTCGTGGAACCGTGGGGGCTCGCCGGGGACCGTCGCTGGATGCTCGTCGACGACGAGCACCGGTTCGTCACCCAGCGCGCCCGGCCCCGGCTCGCCGCGGCCGCCGCGGCGGAACTCCCGGACGGCGGCGTACGGCTGACGGCGCCGGACATGCCGCCGCTGACCGTCGGGGTGCCGGAGCCCGGGACGACGGTCACGGTCGAGGTGTGGGGGGACAAGGTCGAGGCGGTGCCCGCGTCCGGCGCCGCCGCCGAGTGGTTCAGCAGCTACCTGGGCGTACCCGTGCGACTGGTGCACATGGACGAGCCGGGCCGGCGGCGCCCCACCGACCCGGACTACTCACGGCCGGGTGAGACCGTCAGCTTCGCCGACGGCTTCCCCCTGCTCCTCACCACCACCTCCTCGCTCGGCGCCCTCAACGCGCTCATAGACGAGGGCGGCCACGCCCACGAGGGCCCCCTGCCGATGGACCGCTTCCGCCCGAACGTCGTGGTGGACGGCACCGCGCCCTGGGACGAGGACGCGTGGCAGCGGATACGTATCGGCGAGGTCGTCTTCCGCGTGGTGAAGCCGTGCGGCCGCTGCGTGATGACCACCACCGACCAGCGGACCGGGCAGCGCGGCAAGGAGCCGCTGCGCACCCTGGCCCGCCACCGCCGCGTCGGTGACCAGCTTCTCTTCGGCCAGAACCTGATCCCGGAGGGCACCGGCACCCTCCGCGTCGGCGACCCCTTCGAGGTGCTCTCCCGCCGCCCGGAAGCCTGACCTCCGCTCCTCCTCCCGCCCCCGTGCCCGGTACGGCGGGCGCCTGACGCCCCGTCGGCCGCGGCGCCCGCCCCGGCCGCGGAGCGCACGGCCGCATTGCGGGCGCGTGTCCGGCTGCCTACAGTGAGCGCACGGCGATGCCGACAGCGGGAGCCGTGGGGAGTGTCTAGGTGCCGATGCCGACCTGGGAACCGCCCGGAGACCATCTCATTCCGGTGCAGCACATGCGTCCCGGGGACCACGCCTTTGTGAGCTACGACGACGACGAGGTGCGCTGGGAGGTCATGACCGCCTTCGTACGGCTCGGACTCGCCCGGGGCGAGAAGGTCGTGCTCTTCCCGGACCCGTGGCTTCCGGAAGCCGAGGTGCTGGCCCGGCTCGACTTCACCGGCCGCAGCACCGTGACGGCCCGCGAACGGGGGCAGTTGGTGCTGAGCAGCATGCGCGGGCTGATCCGCCCGGACCTCCGGTTCACGCCCGAGCGGCAGCTCGGGCGGCTGCACTCGGAGACGGCGCGGGCGGCCGCCGAGGGTTTCACCGGCCTGCGGGCCTTCATCGACATGCGGTGGGTGCCCGATTTGAATGCCGACGTGCGGGTGATGATGCACCGGGAGACGCATGCGGACGCGCTGTTCGACGGCCGTCCGTACAGCGAGATCTGCGCCTACGACCGCCGCTGGTTCAGCCGCGAGGTGCTGCACGCGATGGACCGGGCCCATCCGCGCAGCCTCCTGGAACGGCTCGGCAGCCTGCGGTCGGTGCGCGGCGGGGACGGCAGTGTGCACTTCATCGGCGACGCGGACACCACCGCCCGCCGGCCCTTCAGCACCGCGTTGGAGCTGGCGCTGTCCGGCAGCGCCGGCGCCCGCCGGCTCACCGTCGACCTGACCAGGCTGCATCTGCTGTCGGTGGGCTGCGCCACCGCACTGATCACACTGGCCGGCCGGGCCACCGGTCACGATCTGGTCGAGGTCCGCTGCGACCGCGTACACGCCCGCACGCTGCACCGGCTCGGCGCGGGCTCGGTGCCCCGGCTGGCCATGACGGAGGTGATACGGCCGTGCTGACCCCGGACCCGGCCACGTCCGAGGACGGGCCGGTCGACATGAGGACCGCCACCTGCCTGCTGCGGCGCCGCTTCACCGCGCGGCTGCTGCCGCAGTTGCGGCTGCTGGTGGAGGAGTGCGCCCTGCGCGAGGGCCTGGCGGAGCCGCGGCGCGGGGAGTTCGTGCTGGCCGTGGACGAGATCGCGGGCAACGCCGTGGAGCATGCGGGCGGCTCGGGCCGCCTGGTGCTGCGGCGCATCGGTGACGAACTGGAGTGCCGTATCAGCGACTCGGGCCCCGGCTTCAGCGAAACGGTGATTCCCGAACTGCTGCCGGGGCTAGACGGGGCACACCACGGGCGCGGGCTGTGGCTCGCGCGCCTGGTGGCGGACCGGTTCACGGTCCGCCCCGGCGACTCGGAGGCGTCCGGCGCGCGGGGGGCCGAGGTCACGCTGGCGGTACGGGTGCGGTGACGCGCGCGGAGCGGCGGGCAGGCCCTGCCGGTCCCGCCCGTACTACCAGCCCCACCCGTCCCCCGCCGCCTCAGCGCGTCCCTTCCTCCGGAGCCCGCAGCCACTCCTGCGCCCGGTCGCGCACGATCTGCTCACCGTGCTGTTCGGCGGCGTCGTCGTGCTCGTACTCCAACTGGTCCACCACCGCGACCACCCCGTCGATACGCCCCGCCAGCCGCAGCGCCATCGGCACCTCGCTGCTGCGTCCCAGCCGCCCCGACAGCGTGACCACACCCGCCCGCACGGCCACGCCGAGCGCGCCGGGCTTGAGGCCGAGGGTGCGCACCAGCACCTCGGTGATCAGCTCCTCGCGGATCTCCTCGTCCGGGCGCAGGAAGACCTTCAGCAGGTCGCTGCGGGTCACCAGTCCGCACAGCCGGCCCTCCGCGTCGACGACCGGCAGCCGGTCCAGCTTCCCGGTCACCATCAGCCGGGCGGCCTCGGTGACGGTCTGGTGGGGGCCGATCGTCACCGGTGGCGAGGTCATCAGCTCGCCCGCCCGCAGGCTGCGTTTCCTGGCCCGGGCCGCGCGGGCGCTGCCGGTCAGCCGGCGCCGGTGGTACCAGCGGTTCTGCAGCATGTCCTGGGCAGCCTGGCGGTACATCAGGTCCGTCTCGGAGATGACGCCCACGACCTTGCCGTCACCGTCGACGACGGGCAGCCCCGTCTTGCGGTGCCGGCTCAGCAGATTGACCACTTCCCTGAACGACGTGGTGTGCCGGGCCCTGACGACCTCGGTGTTCATGAGCCGGCCGACCTGTCGGTGATCCATCGCGGGGCCTCCCTCACGCAGGGATACAGTGTCGGCCGCCGCCGGGTACGGCTGAAGGCCCGGCACGCGGCGATACGGCGCGCGCCCCGCAGGTGAGGGAGGGCCGTGCGGGCTCCGCGCCGTACGCGCTTCGGCGCCCCGTCCGCGCTGCCCCGCGGCACACCGCCGGTGATTTCGCTCTCCGTCCGCCCCGTCCGTGCATGACGCGCGCCGGACGAGGTACCTGCGGACACGGAGAGGGGGCACGACGTGGTACGAGTCATCGCGGGACTGTGGCGCTGGCGGCGCAACCCGCTGCGCCGGACGACCGACCTCCTGGAGGCGTGGGTGGCGCTGGCCGCCTTCCTGGTGCTCGTGCTGGGCGGCGGCTTCGCGGGCCTCGCGGCGGGCAGTGCCGCCCACGACGCGCTGCAACGCTCCGTACGGGCCCAGGCACAGCAGCGGCACCAGATCTGGGCGACGGCGGACCGGGCCGCTCCGCGCCCTTCCGCGGCCACCGACCCCGAGGCCGCCGCGGGCCGGGAGACGCACCGTCGGGTGGCGGCCCGCTGGACCGCGCCGGACGGCAGCGAGCACAGCGGCCCGGTCGCCGCCCCGGGGCCCGTACGGGCGGGCGAGCGGTTCCTGATCTGGACCGACGCGCGGGGCCGGGTGGTGGCGCGGCCGCTGGACCCGAGCACGGCGCGGGCCCACGCGGTACTCGCGGGGCTCGGCGCGGCGGCCGTCACGGGAGCCGTGGCCGCGGGCGGCCGGGAGCTGGTGACACGCCGGATGCTGAACCGCCGATACCGGCGCTGGGAACGGGAGTGGGAGCGCGTGGGCCAGGACTGGGGACGGGCCGGAGCGGGCAGCTGACCAGGGGGCGCGGGCTGCGGAAGAGGCCGCGGCCCGGTCCCGGAAAAGGCTTCCGGATGCCCGTACGGTGGGGTCTCCGGCGTCCTGGACGAACTCCCGCACATACAGGCTGACCATGTCATCCGGCGCCCGCCGGGCGCGCTACGGTGGAGCGGCCAGCCTCCCGGCTGGGGGTCCCGGGCACACGTACGCGGACATACGCGGACGTACAACTGCCGGGCCGGTAACAGCCGCACGAGGTGGGGGCACGACAGCGCCATGGCACAGGGCTCGGTCCAGGTGACGCACACGGGCACATCGCGGTGGCGGCGCCGCACGGGCGAATACAGCTCGCTGGCCGCGGCCCTGGAAGCCGCCGGGGACGGCGACGTACTGACCGTGGGTGCCGGTACGTACCGCGAGAACCTCGTGCTGCTGCGCGCGGTGACGCTGCGCGGTCCCGAAGGCGCGCGCGGGTCGGTGCGGATCGCGCCCGCCGACGGTGTCGCGCTGACCGTACGGGCCTCGGCGACGGTCCAGGACCTCCAGGTGGAGGGGCAGGACTCGACGGCGCCCGCGATCCTGGTGGAGGACGGCGCGCCGGAGCTGGACGGGCTGCGGGTGGTGACGCGTTCGGCGTCCGGCGTCGAGGTGCGCGGCGGGGCGCGTCCGACCGTACGCCGCTGCACGGTCGACAACCCGGGCGGTGTGGGCATCAGTGTGCTGGACGGTGCCGGCGGGATCTTCGAGGAGTGCGAGGTGGTGACCGCCGGACAGTCCGGGATCGCGGTGCGCGGCGGCGCGCACCCGCGGCTGGAGAACTGCCGGGTGCGGAACGCCTCCGGCGCGGGCCTGTCGGTCGACGGCGAGGGCAGCGGCGTGGAGGCGTTCGGCTGCGAGCTGTACGAGATCAGGGGCGCGGGCGTGCAGATCGCCTCGCGGGCGAGCGGTCAGCTCACCGACTGCTCGGTGCACCGGACCTCGGCCGACGGCATCACCCTGGACACCGACGCGGTGCTCACGCTCGCCGACTGCGACATCCACGACATCCCGGAGAACGCCGTGGACCTGCGGTCCCGGTCGGTGCTGACACTGACCCGCAGCACGGTGCGGCGCTTCGGCCGCAACGGGCTGTCCGTGTGGGACCCGGGCACCCGGGTGGACGCCAACCAGTGCGAGATCCACGACAGTACGGGTGACTACCCGGCGGTGTGGGTCAGCGACGGTGCCACCGCCGTCCTGGACTCGACGCGGGTGCACGACGTGCCGGACGCGCTGTTCGTCCTGGACCGGGGCTCGCGCGCGGACGTGGTGGACTCCGACCTGTCCCAGGTGCGCAACACGGCGGTGTCGGTGAGCGACGGCGCGACCGTACAGCTCGACGACTGCCGCATCCGGGAGGCGGCGACCGGCGCGTGGTTCCGCGACCACGGCAGCGGCGGCACACTCGCCAACTGCACCATCGACGCGGCGCAGACCGGCGTGATCGTGACCAAGGGCGCCGATCCCACCGTCGAGCGCTGTGTGGTCAGCTCCCCGGCCGAGGCGGGTTTCTACGTCTCGGCGGAGGGCCGCGGTACGTTCAACGGCTGCCGGGTGACCGGAAGTTCCGGGTACGGGTTCCACATCATCGACGGCTGCCGTACGACGCTGGCGCACTGCCGCACCGAGCGGTGCGCGCGCGGCGGGTACGAGTTCGCGGACAGCTCCGCCGCGCAGGGCGAGGGGTACGCGGGCGGGCCGTCCGTACGGGACTGCACCAGCGACGAGAGCCGGGCGGCCGGGGAACCGGCGGTGGCGGCGCCGGCGGTACGGGCGCCGGCCGGCGTGCCGGTGACGCAGACGGCCGGGCTGCTCGGCGCCGTACCGGCGCAGACCGTCCTGCCGCCGCCCGCGCCGGACCCCGCCGGGACCGCCGCGGAGAACCGGCCCTCCGAGGAGGTGCTCGGCGAACTGGACAAGCTGGTCGGCCTGGAGAGCGTCAAGCGCGAGGTGCGCAGCCTGATCAACATGATCGAGGTGGGGCGCCGGCGGCAGGAGGCCGGTCTCAAGGCCGCCTCCGTCCGCCGCCACCTGGTCTTCACCGGCTCCCCCGGCACCGGCAAGACCACGGTCGCGCGGCTCTACGGCGAGATCCTGGCCGCGCTGGACGTCCTGGAGCGCGGGCACCTGGTGGAGGTGTCCCGGGTGGACCTGGTCGGCGAGCACATCGGTTCCACGGCGATCCGTACGCAGGAGGCGTTCGACCGGGCGCGCGGCGGGGTGCTGTTCATCGACGAGGCGTACGCGCTCTCGCCGGAGGACTCCGGGCGGGACTTCGGGCGCGAGGCGATCGACACGCTGGTGAAGCTGATGGAGGACCACCGGGAGGCGGTGGTGGTGATCGTGGCCGGGTACACGGCCGAGATGGAGCGCTTCCTCGCCGTCAACCCAGGTGTGGCGTCCCGCTTCTCACGGACCATCACCTTCGGCGACTACGCGCCGGAGGATCTGCTGCGGATCGTCGAGCAGCAGGGTGAGGAGCATGAGTACCGGCTGGCCGAGGGGGCGGGCGAGGCGCTGCTGAAGTACTTCACCGCGCTCCCCAAGGGCCCTTCGTTCGGCAACGGTCGGACCGCCCGGCAGACGTTCGAGTCGATGGTCGAGCGGCACGCGGGCCGGGTCGCCCTGCTGGCCGACCCGGACACCGACGACCTCACGCTGCTGTACGCGGAGGACCTCCCCGACCTGCCCTGACGGCCAGTCAGCAGCCGCCGCCCGTCCCGTTGGTACCGCGCTGACGCGGTACGCCCGCCCCGAGCCGGGCGATCAGTACGGCGCGGGTCTCCTCGAACACCGGGTCGGACTGGTAGTCACCGTGCCCCAGGATCTGTGCGGGCAGCGGATGCTGGAGGGTCCGCCCGAAGGCCAGCGGATCGCGCAGCGGCCCGAGGTCGATGTCCGGACCGTCCTCGCAGGTGAGCCGCACGGGACCGCCGATGGGGTCGGTCAGCCGCCACAGGTTGCGCCAGTCGTCCATCTCCCGGTGCAGCCCGGTCAGCGCCTCCGGCCCGAAGCAGGCGGGGAACCACCGCCCGTACAGGCGCTCCAGCGGCGAGCCGTACGTCAGCAGCGCGACCCGGCTGCGGGTGACCAGGTCCAGCTGCCAGACGGCTGCCGCCGCCAGCACACTGCCCTGGGAGTGACCGGAGATGACCAGGCGGCCGTCGTTGTTCTCGGTCCAGGTGGCCATCCGCCACGTCAGGTCGGGGACGGCGCGCTCGGCGTAGCAGGGCGGCGCGAAGGGGTGCGCCGCGCGCGGCCAGAACGTGCCGACGTCCCACAGAATGCCGACGGTACGGCGGGTGGAGCGGTCGCGGTAGGCCCGCCAGCCCATGACGGCGAGCAGCAGGACACCGGCGCCCATCAGCCAGGAGCCGAGCGCCTCCGCCGTCGCCGCGGCCGTGTGCACCAGCAGCGGCGCCTGCTCCGTGGCGCGTCCCGGCGCCCGGTCGGTGAGCCAGGCGCCGGCCACGGCGCCCGCGCCCAGCACCAGCGTGACCAGGCAGACCGCGCCGACCAGGACCGGGGCGGAGTCCGTGAGTCCGGCCCGCGCGATGGTCCCCGCGATCCGGCGCACCCGCTGCTCGTCGGGCCGCTCCTGCTTGTCGTACAGCCCCGGGATGTCCGGTTCCACCTTGCGGCGCACCAGCAGCACCTGGACGCCGGCCAGGACGGCGAAGATCGCGACGACCACCAGGAGCACCGGCAGCACCGACGCCTGCCAGGACAGTACGACGGCCGGACCGGCGATCGGGTCGCCCGGCCGCCCGGGGGTCGCGCCGCCGTCCATCCAGTCCGCCAGCCGCTGCGCAGCTCCCCCGGTGAGGACGCCGCCCAGCGCGCAGCCCAGCAGGGCGACGGCCGCGCCGTGGAACCCTTTCAGCGCGGCGCGCCCGTCGCCGTGCCCGTGGCGCCGTGCGGCGTTCTGCAGGAAGCCCGCGGTGACGAGGAGGCCGAGGACCAGCAGGCCTTGGAGGACGGCGATGCCGCCGAAGGCGCCGCTGCCGGGCAACCGGTCGTCGCTGACCCAGCCGGGCCGGGACCAGGCCGTGTGGACGGCGGTCAGGACGAGGGCGACGAGCGCGGCGAACGGCAGCACCTTGACGACGAAGCGGTCGTGGTGCTCGTCCGGTTCGGCCTCGCAGCGCGCGGTGCGGCAGACGACCCGGACGGTGAGCGCCACGAGCAGCAGGACCAGTGCGAGCAGCACCCGGCCGAGCGCGGACAGCGCCCCGCCGTGCCCCGTACGCCGGTCGAAGTCCAGCCCGGTCACGAGCAGGGCGACGGCGATGGTCAGCAGTCCGGCCGCGGTGTGCGCGGCGCGCAGCCGGGCCACCACCCGGCGGCCGTACCAGAAGCCGCGGCGGGTCAGCGCGGGACGCTGGTCGGGCGGGACGTCACGGGAGGTGCCGGGGCGGCGCGGCGGCGGCGAGGCGGACTCGTACGCGCTCCACGTACGGCGGGAGAGCCACCACAGGAAGCCGACGAGCAGCAGCGGCATCAGGGCGGCGATCACGACGCGGCGGCCGGGCCCGCTCCAGGTGCCGCCCTGCTCGGGGCTCATGAAGCCCATCCAGGACTTGCCGGCCGCGCAGGCGGCGCTGCCCGCGCACTGCCAGGCGGTCAGGTCCAGGGCCACTTCGCAGGCGGCGGCGACCAGCAGGACGGTGAGGCTGAGGGCGAGGAGGCGGACGAGGATGTCGTACACCTGGTGGCCCCTGTGGTGCGAGGGGGCGGCGGGGCGCATCCAGTGGGCGAGGTTGGCGACCATGAAGGGCAGCAGGATCAGCCACAGGGCGCGGGCTCCGTTGCCGGAGGTGAGGTTGCACCAGCAGTACGCCTCGCGGATCGGTTCGGCGCGGTAGTCGTCGGGGCGCTGTTCGGCGTCGGCGTCGACGGTCCTGCGGTACACGGCGGCGGTGTCGTCGCCGGTGATCAGGACGGTGCGCGGGTCGCCGAGCATCCGCTCCGGAGTCGTGCCGCCGACGCCGTGCACGAGCAGTTCCAGGGCCAGTTGCCGCTCGCCGGGCGGGGCGGTGCCCGGCGTGTGCCCGTCCGGGACGGTGTCCGGGCCGTCCCCGTCCGGGGCGGTGTCCGGCTCGTCCGGTGCGGCGTCCGGGTGGTCCGGTGCCGTTCGGTGCGTGCTGCTTCCGCTGTCCACTGGTCTTTCCCCCGATGCCGTACGTGCCGGTCGGCGCCGCACGGTACCCGGCGGTGCCTTCCACTGTCATGTCATGCTCAATGAGCACCCGCGTCTCCGGGCGCCCGCCTCGCGCCTGCCTTCTTCCCGGTTCCGCGGACGCACACCCCACCCCGGCGGGGCGGATGCGCCCGCTGCCGCGTGCGAGGATGTGAACGCAACGGCAGCCGGGCGGAAGGGACAGGCCGGGGTGAGCGACAATCAGAACCTGCTCGCGGAGCAGCGGCGCGCTCTGATCCTCGACGAGGTCAGACGGCGCGGCGGCGTCCGCGTGAACGAGCTGACCCGCAGGCTCAACGTCTCGGACATGACGGTCCGGCGCGACCTGGACGCCCTCGCCCGGCAGGGCATGGTGGAGAAGGTGCACGGCGGCGCGGTCCCGGTCAGCGAGCCGAGCAGCCACGAGCCGGGCTTCGAGGCCAAGTCGGGGCTGGAACTGAGCGCCAAGGAGGACATCGCCAAGGCGGCGGCCCGGATGGCCGCGCCCGGCGGCGCCATCGCCCTGGCGGGCGGCACCACCGCGTTCGCGCTGGCCCAGCAGTTGCTGGAGGTGCCGGACCTGACGGTCGTCACCAACTCGGTACGGGTCGCCGACGTGTTCTACACCGCACAGCGGGCGGCGGCCGGCGGCAGCCAGACGCCCCGGGCGGGCGGGGCGACCGTGGTGCTGACCGGCGGGGTACGCACTCCCTCGGACACCCTGGTGGGCCCGGTGGCGGACGCCGCGATCCGCTCCCTCCACTTCGACGTGCTCTTCCTCGGGGTGCACGGCATATCGGTGGAGGCCGGCCTGTCCACGCCCAACCTGGCCGAGGCGGAGACCAACCGCCACTTCGTCCGCTCCGCCCGCCGCGTCGTGGTGGTGGCGGACCACACCAAATGGGGCACGGTGGGGCTCAGTTCCTTCGCCTCCCTGGAGGACGTGGACGTCCTGGTGACCGACCGCGGCCTGTCGGCGCAGGCCCGTACGGAGATCGCGGAACTGCCGCCGGAACTGGTCGTCGCGGGCGAACCGGGCGACGGCACGGATCTCTGAAGCCCGGCGCCGGGGCGGACCTCCGAAGGCCGGGCGTCGGCCCTTGAAGGACCGGCGGCCGGCCCGGCGTGCCGGGTGGCTCAGCCCGGCCAGCTCCCGGTCGCCAGGAAGCTGTCGATCGTCGCCGCGTACGGCGCGATGTCCAGGCCCTGCTCCTCCAGCCAGCTGTCCGAGTAGTACTTGTCCAGGTAGCGGTCGCCCGGGTCGCAGAGCAGGGTGACGACCGAGCCGGTGCGCCCCGCGGCGACCAGCTCCGCGACGATCTTCAGCGCGCTCCACAGACCGGTACCCGTCGAGCCGCCCGCCTTGCGGCCGATGGCCCGCTCCAGGGCCCGTACGGCCGCCACGCTCGCCGCGTCCGGGACCTTCATCATCCGGTCGACGGCGCCGGGCACGAAGCTGGGCTCCATGCGCGGCCGCCCGATGCCCTCGATGCGTGAGGCGGTGGCGCAGTCCGTCTTCGCGTCGCCGGTGCGCCAGCCGTCGAAGAAACAGGAGTTCTCCGGGTCGGGCACGCAGATGCGGGTGTCGTACTGCATGTAGTGCACGTAGCGGGCGATGGTAGCCGAGGTGCCGCCGGTACCGGCCGTGGCGACGATCCAGGCGGGCTCCGGGTACCGCTCCAGGCGCAGCTGCTGGTAGATCGACTCGGCGATGTTGTTGTTGCCCCGCCAGTCCGTCGCCCGTTCGGCGTAGGTGAACTGGTCCATGTAGTGGCCGCCGGACTCGGCGGCGAGCCGGGCGGAGACCGCGTAGACGGTCCGCGGGTCGTCCACGAGGTGGCAGGTACCGCCGTGGAACTCGATCAGCCGGGTCTTCTCCCGGCTGGTGGTGGCGGGCATCACCGCGATGAAGGGCACACCGATCAGACTCGCGAAGTACGCCTCCGAGACCGCGGTGGAGCCGCTGGAGGACTCGATGACGGGCTTGCCGGGCCGGATCCAGCCGTTGCACAGCCCGTAGAGGAACAGCGAACGGGCCAGCCGGTGCTTGAGGCTGCCGGTCGGGTGGGTCGACTCGTCCTTCAGGTACAGGTCGATGCCCCACTCCTCCGGCAGCGGGAAGCGCAGCAAATGGGTGTCGGCCGTCCGGTTGGCGTCCGCCTGCACCTTGCGGACGGCCTCCTTGAGCCAGCTCCGGTAGTCCGGATCGCTGCGGTCCACGTCCACGGTCGGCATCGGACAGCCGCTCCCGGGCACCCGGTCGGCGGGGCTGTGTGATGACTGTGCGGTGCTCATGGCGCGCTCCCCGACGTCGTACGGAGCCCGCGCGGGACGCCGGGCCGGTTCCGACTATAACCACCTGCCACACGCTTCTCACCTGCATAAACAACCCTTTGAGCAACTCCAAGCACCACCTGGGACCGGACCGTGGGCGAGCTTTGGCCAAGGGGTACTGGTGCACACGGCACGACGCAGGCAGACTGCGCACCAAGGGGGCGGGTGGAGAGCGCACGCCCGACGTGCTGAGGAGGTGATCGCCATGGCGGAGCCCGAGTTCAACGCGACCGGGGTGCGCATAGAGAAATGGTTGCTCCGGTCGCTCACCCGGGCGGGCCAGGTCGTGATCAAGGACGGCAGGCTGGCCCTGCTGACGAGTTACGGCACCGAGATAGACAGCGCGCCGGTGCAGGCCGTACAGGCGCACAAACCCCTGTTCGCGGCCCGCGACCGGGCACTGGCGACCCTCAACGGACACCGTTACTCGCTGACGCTGGGCACCCCGGACCGCTTCCTGGACGCCGTACGCGCGGCACGCTCCGCTCGCGCTTGACAGGGTCTCTCGGGGGACGGTGCGGTTGCGGGAGCGCACTGGTGGGACGACCCTGGACTCGTATCACTGAGGGTTCACCAGCGGTGACACTGTGGTGGAAGTGCGGCATCGCTGGATCCGATCTTCGCCCCCGTCGTACGAGGGCGCCCGACCTCATCAGGGAGTCGCGGTCGTGATCAGGCAGCCCAGCAGACACTGCACGGTGGAGCTCCAGGCCCTTCCGGCCCGGATCGGCCAGGTGCGCAGAATCGTATCGGCACAGCTCCGGTACTGGCGTCTCGACGCCTTGATAGACCCGGCGGCGCTCGGCGTGACCGAACTGCTGGCCAATGTGCACCAGCACGCCGTGCCCAGCAAACAATGCACCGTCGAACTGCTCGTCCTCCTGGACCAACTGACGGTCTCGGTACGCGACCTGGACCCCCGGCTGCCCCGGGTGCGGACGGCCGGAACCCTCGACACCGAGGGCCGCGGACTGTCGCTGATCGACGCTCTGAGCGAGAGCTGGGGAGTGCGCCCGGACGGTGGCGGCAAGGTCGTCTGGTTCACGCTCCCCGCGCTCTCGCTCGCACCGGAGGAAGCGGTACGCCGTACGTCGGTGGGGCGCTCGTCGTGCGCGCGCGCCACAGCGGCACGCGAACCGGCGCTCACTCCGGCCGAACCGCCCCTGCGCGCAGCGGTGGACACCCGTCCGCGGGTGCGGGGCGCCGGAGTCGCTTGAAGGGCCGGGGCGGGCGCGCGGCATGAACGTTCACGGCGCGCGGCGTAGGGCGCTTTGAGCGCTACAAGCGCTTTGAGTGCCCACGGCACGCGGCGTCGAGCGCCGACGGGGCCCGCCCGCTCACGCCGCCCCGCCCTTCGGACCGGTGCCGAACCGCTCGTCCAGGACGGAGAGCCGGCGCCAGTACTCGTCCTCGTCGATCTCCCCGGTCGCGAAGCGCCGGGCGAGCACGTCGATGGGCGACGGTTCGGCACGGCCTGCCGGGGCGGGACCGGCGCCCCCAGGGCCGCCGAACGGCTTCCGGCCACCGCGCCACACGGTACGCCGCAGCAGGGTGACCACCCCGAACGCCACGGCCGCCCAGAACAGCGGGAAGAGCAGGAACCAAGGGCCGGGGCCGCCGCCGGTCCACGGGTGCGCAAGCTCGTACATGAAAGATCAGCTCCTTGTCGTCGGGCACCGTCTCGGCGCGACTGCGTGGTTCACCCTTCCGAGCCTGGCCCGCCGGGGGCCGCCGGTCGTCGTACGGCTGACGACACCGTGCGTACGGCGAGGGAAGTACGTGATACGGAATCAGGCGCTCCGGGCGGGTCCGTCCATCCGTTCCGAACACCCGGGTCGATTTCTGTAACTACTGGTATGTACAGTCACTGCATGACCACTTCCGAACGGCTCGTCGAGAGCACCAGGGAGCTCCTCTGGGAGCGCGGCTTCACCGGCACCAGCCCGAAGGCGATCCTGCAGCGCGCCGGCGTCGGGCAAGGCAGCATGTACCACCATTTCACGGGCAAGTCCGACCTCGCGCTCGCCGCCATCCGCCGTACCGCCGAGGTCATGCGGGACACCGCCGACACCGCCCTCTCCGGGGACGGCGGCGCCTGCGACCGGGTGCGGGCCTACCTGCTGCGCGAGCGCGACGTGCTGCGCGGCTGCCCGGTGGGCCGGCTGACCATGGACCCGGACGTCATCGCCGACCCGGCGCTGCGGCAGCCCGTCTTCGAGACGCTCGACTGGCTGCGCGGCCGGATCGCCGGAATCCTCCGCGAGGGGTGCGAGCGCGGCGAGTTCGACGCGGAGCTGGACCCGGAAGAGACCGCGGCCGCCGTCGTCGCCACCGTGCAGGGCGGCTACGTACTGGCCCGCGCCGCCGGGTCCCCCGCCCCCTTCGACACCGCGGTACGCGGCGTACTGTCCCTGCTCGCGGCCCGCACCACCGGCCCGGCTCCCGCCGCCTGACGTCCCGTCACCGCGGCCACCCGCCCCCGCATCCGCATTCGCATCCGCACCGCAATGACGCCGAGCGGGCCGCGTGAGCCCGCACCCCACCCTTTCGCCCACCCACTCGGAGCACCCGTGCACGCCATGCAGTACACCGTCACCCTCCCCGCCGACTACGACATGGGGGTCATCCGCAACCGGGTACGGACCCGGGGGCATCTCCTCGACACCTGCGCAGGGCTCGGGATCAAGGCGTACGGCATCCGAGAACGCGGTGTCGACGGTTCGCCCGTCAATCAATACGCGCCGTTCTACCTCTGGGCCGATCCCCTGGCGATGAACCGTTTCCTGCTCGGCGACGGCTTCCGCGGCGTGATCCGCGACTTCGGCCGCCCCGAGGTGCGGCACTGGACGGGCGTCCACCACGAACGGGGACCGTCCGCCGGAGCGGTGCCGGGCTCCTTCGTCCGCCGCATCCAGCCGCTCGCCGAGGTGACGGATCCGGCCACCGCCGTGGCGGAAGCGGTGGCGGGTCAACGGCGGCTGGCCCGTACCGACGGGGTGCACACCACCGCCCTCGCGCTCGACCCACGGCACTGGGAACTGGTGCACTTCGCCCTCTGGGAAGGCACCGCGCCCGCATCGGACGGGGAGCACTTCGAGGTGCTGCACCTGTCCGCGCCGGGGGCCGGGCAGCTGCCGACCGGGGCGCGGTGGTGAACGCGCGTCGGCAACCCGCCGTCCGTACGGTGTCGGGAGACGTCTCCCCCGCTTCGCTGGGCCTCTGCGACGCCCACGACCACCTGTTCCTGCGCAGCCCGCGGCTCCCCGGCCAGGAACTCGACGACACCGGCGCGGCGGCGGCCGAGCTGCGGGCCTTCCGGGAGGCGGGCGGCGGCACGGTGATCCAGTGGACGCCGTACGGAATGGGGCGGCGCGCCGGTGAACTGCGGCGGCTCGCCGAGGATTCAGGGGTGCGGATCGTCGCGGCGACGGGGCTGCACCAGGCGGCGCACTACGCGCCCGAGGTGCTGGAGCGGGTGGGGGCGAAGGGCGGTGCGACCGGCTCCGGCGGGGGCTCCGTGGACCTGGCGGCGCTGTTCGTGGCGGAGTTGACGACGGGGATCGGGAGCTGGTCCGGGAGCCGCGGTGACGGCCGTACGGATACGGCCGGCGGCGCCGACGCGCGCCCGAGAGCCGGCCTGATCAAAGTCGCCGGCGGCTTCCACGGCCTGGACGCGCACGCCCGGTACACCATGGCCGCCGCGGCCGAGGCCCACCACGCCACCGGCGCCCCCATCGGCGTGCACCTGGAACTGGGCACCGGGGCCGAGGACGTCCTCGACCTGCTGTGCGGGAGGCTGGCGGTACCGCCGCGGCGGGTCGTCCTGGGCCATCTCAACCGCGCCCCCGACCCGGTGGCCCACCGGTCGGCCGCCGCCGCCGGGGCCTATCTGGCGTTCGACGGGCCGTCACGCGCCCACCACGCCACGGACTGGCGGCTGCCCGACGCGCTGGCCACACTCGCCGACGCCGGGTACGGGGACCGGCTGCTCCTCGGCGGCGACACGACGACGGCGGCGGCCCGGTCGGTCAGCGGCGGGCCCGGCATGCCCCATCTGCTGCGCCGCCTGCGGCCGCGGCTCGAACTCGCCCTGGGCGCCGAGCTGGTACGGAACATCTTCACGACGCATCCGGCCCGCGCGTTCGCGGTGGAGTGGGAGCAGGCGGGAGGCGCCGGAGACCGGCGGGCGGGCGGCTGAGGCCGGTGGGGGGACGGCCGAAACCGGAGGGGGGCCGGCTGAGGCCGGTGGGGGGCCGGCTGAGGCCGGTGGGGGGGCCGAAACCGGTGGGCGGACGGCCGTTGTCAGTGGGGCGGGTGACAATGGCGGCAGCGTGAACCGCCGGCCACTGGAGGGACCGTGGAACACCTGGGCATCCTCGCGCACAGCGCCGAAGGGGCGGCGCTGTGCTTCCGGGCCTTCTGCCAGGAGGCGTCCGCCGAGCTGGGGGCGTACGGCCATCCGGACGTGACGCTGGACTGCATCAGCATGGCGCGGTCCATGCCCGCCTGGGAGGCCGGCGACCACCACTCGGTCAGAGCGACACTCGCCGAGAGCGTCGCGCGCCTCGCTCGGGCGGGCGCGGACTATTTCGTCTGCCCGGACAACACCGCCCACCTGGCCCTCGAACTGCCCGGTGAGGAGCTGCCGCTGCCCGGCCTGCACATAGCCGAGGTGGTCGCCGAACGCGCCGCCCGGGACGGGTACCGGCGCGTCGGCGTCCTGGGCACCGCGTACACGATGGACGGCCCGCTCTACGGGCGCGCGCTGGGCTCCCGGGGCATCGCGGCCGACGTACCGGACGAGGACGACCGCCGTACCGTCCACCGGATCATCTTCGACGATCTGGTGAACGGCGTCTTCTCCGAGCCCGCCCGCCAGGAGTACCTACGCGTCATCGAGCGGCTGTCCGCACGGGGCTGCGACGCGGTCGCCCTCGTGTGCACGGAGATTCCGCTCCTGGTGACACCGGAGGTCTCGCCCCTGCCGACGCTGGACTCGACGCGGCTGCTGGCCCACGCGGCCTTCGAGGCCGCCGTCGGCCGACGGGCCGTACCGCTGTGGCGGGGAGGGCCGGCCGGGGCGGAGGTCAGCAGGTGATCCTGCCCTTGCGCAGTGCGTGGCCGTCGTCGTTGCTGTCGTCGGACCAGTAGACGGGCTTCGAGCCGGCGACGCATTCATCGGCGCCTGCCAAGGTGAAGCCCTCGTTGTTGTAGTTGGGCATGCCGGCGGGGCGGTTGTGGACGGCGGTGGTGGTGAAGGTGCCGGTGGAGGTGGTCTGCAAGGTGCGGTGCTGTCCCTTGCAGGTGTCGTCGCAGACGGCCCACAGGCGGGCGGCCCGGGGCTCCCACTGCAATTCCATGATGCCGCTCATGCCGCTGCTGAAGGACGCGACGCGGGTGAAGGCGCCGGAGTCCTCCAGGACGTAGCCGTGGATCATGCCGGTGCCTTCGACGCCGGTGAAGAACACGCCGCCGCCGTGGGGGCCGTACCGTGCCGGGGCGTAGGCGGCGCCGGTGGAGGCGTCCTTGAAGGCGGCTCCCGTCAGGTAGGCGTCGGGGACCCAGGTGATGCCCTCGAAGCCGAGGTTGGAGCCGACGGGAGGCAGGTCGGAGGTGAGGTCCCACTCCTTGGTGGCGGTCAGAATGGAGCCGGTGCCGGAGACGTCGTATCTCAGGACGGACAGCCGGCTGGCGCCGGAGGCGTCGCCATCGCGCTCACTGGCGACGAAGACACCGGCGGCGGCTCCGCTGCCGGTCACGGTCACGCCCTCGCTGTCGGGACGTCCGGAACCGCCGGGAAAGCGCAGGGCCTTGCCGGAGGCCCAGCCGCGGCCGGTGTCGGGCGTCCAGCCGCCGGAGGCGTCACGGACCAGGCGCCACAGCTTGCCGCTGTTCTGGGCGGCCCACATGATGTCGCCGTCCTGGTAGAGGCCGCTGAGGTCCTCGCCGAACACGTTGGCGGCGTCGGCGTGCGTCACGGCGCCGCTGCCGGGCCACGCCGTCGGCGCGCTGCCGTTGCCACCGCAGCCGTTGGCGGCGCCCAGGGTCACGTCGGCCGCCTTGAAGGCGCCGGTGCCGTCGGGGCAGCGTGACCAGGAGGGGGCGGAGTGTCTGCGCCAGGAGAAGCTGTCGACGAGAGTCTTGGCGTCCGGCAGATACAGGCGGGCCCGGTCGTCCGAACCCAGCCCGGATGCGCCGTGGACGTCGAAGGCGCGGAAGGCACCCGCGGCCAGCTCGGTCCCGGAAGCGATCGTGTACTTCGAGCCGTCCTTGTCGTCCTTGAGGACCCAGCCCGAGATGTCGACCGTCGCGGTGCCCTTGTTGTACAGCTCGATCGAGTCCTCGACGCTCCCGGTGGTCACCACCTCGTTGATACGGATGTCACCGGCCGGGGCCGCATGGGCAGGCGGGACGGCCGTCGCACCGGCCAGCACCGATCCGGTGACGAGGAGCAGGGTGAGAGCACGGTGCCGGCGGCGCGTACGTGATGCGGTCACGGTGTCCGTCCAGGGGTCGGGAGGAAGGGGCGGCACGACGGTCCGACGCGGACCGGTCGGGACGCCTCCCGCCAGGTGGACGGCACCTGAAGGAAAGCCGAAGGATGCGCGAAAGGCACGGGCGACGGCCGGTGGTTGACCACCCGTCAGCCCTGGTCGGCGGGCGTCCACCACCGTCCGCCGAGGAGTGGGATTTGCACCAGCAATGTCACGTGACGCACCAACACCGCATGCACGCGCCCCCACCCTTGCATGTGTGATTTACGCAACGGCCGGATCGGGAACTGACACTCGGTGCTACCGCGAGGTAAGTGAATCCCCGCAGGTCCAGAGCCCGGAGGGGGCCCGAGGGACCGGTGGGGAGATGCCGTACGGCCCGCGGTGCCGGGCCGGACTGCGGCATCACGGCTGCCACTGGTGTCCGAGAGGGCTATGAGGGCGGTCACACCGAGCTAATCTGTTGCCTCACCTCCGGCCCTGGCGGACCAGCTCGCGGCTCCCGCGGGGTCGCGATGAAACCCGGCCCCGGACCGGAGGTGATACCCGATGGACTCGTGTCCGAAGGGGTGCTGCTGTACTCGCTGTTCGTGGGAGGGCTACTTTCGGAAGGCGCGCTGGTTCAGCCCGCTGTACGCGGCGTTGAAGTTCCTGCGTGAAACCTTTCAGCACTTCCACTGAGCAGCAGTAAGGCCCCGGCTGAACACCGGGGCCCCTGCAGCCGGGTCCTGCCTCCGCCGGTTGAGCGCCAAGGGGGCAGGGCCCTTCATGCCTGCGCGCCGCCCGGAGTCGCGGACCGTGAACTTCCCGGTCCACACCACCGGACAGGCGGTTGATGCACCCATCTTGCCCTGCCCGGCTGGGCATTTCGAGCGGCGCGCACGCTCCATCTTGCGTGAGCGGCGGCCAACCGAGTGTCATACGCACTGTTCAAGCGGCGTCGCCGGAAGACCTGTGGCTCACATCACGTCCCTCCGGGGTGGCATGGACCACATGAGATTGCGAGGAAAGCCGTCGAACACGCGACCGTGCCCATGCCGTTCAGGCAGGGCCGTCTTCCCGGTCTTCCCCCTCCAGGACCACCAGCGGATCGTCCAGCACCGGCTGCCACGCCAGCTCCGCCGCGCCGACCAGGCTGTTGTGGTCGAGCGTGCACGGCAGGATCGGCACGCCGCCGCTGCGTCCCCACAGGCTGCGCTCGGCGACCACGGCCCGCAGCCGTTCCGGGTCGGCGCCCAGAAGTTCACGGTGCAGGCCGCCGAGGATGATGCGGTCGGGGTTGAGGATGTTGACGAGTCCGGCGATGCCGAGGCCCAGCCGGTCGATCAGCAGGTCGGCGGCGGCCCGTACGGACGGGTCCTGGTACTCCTCGCGGAGCAGGTCGGTGGCCTGCCGGAGCAGCGAGCCCTCGGGGCCGGGTGCGCGGCCCGCGGCGCCGAGGAAGGCGAGCGGGTCCGCCTCGACGTCCAGACAGCCGCGGCTGCCGCAGTGGCAGGGCGCGCCCTCCGGGTTGACGGTCAGATGGCCGACCTCCAGGGCCAGGCCCGAACTGCCGCTGTGCAACCGGCCGTCCAGGACCAGCGCGCCACCGACGCCCCGGTGCCCTGAGGCGATGCACAGCAGGTCGCGGGCGCCACGTCCGGCGCCGTGCCGGTGTTCGGCCAGTGCGGCGAGGTTGACATCGTTGCCGGTGAAGCCGACCGCGGCGGTGACTCCCGGGACGCCGGCCTCGGCGAGGGCGCGCCGGAAGAGCCGGCGTACGGGGGCGCCCGAAGGCCAGGCCAGGTGCAGGGGGTTGAGCGCCTCGCCGTCGGGTTCGGCGACGGCCGACGGGATGGCGAGCGCCGCGCCGAGGCAGCGCCGCCCGGTCCGTTCGAGCAGCCCGGAGCCCGCCGCCACCGCTTCGGCCAGCACGTGCGCCGGGTCGGCGGGGATCGTGCCGCAGCCGCTCACGGTGGTCACGATCCGTCCGCCGAGGCCGACCAGCGCGACGCGGTAACCGTCGGCGTGGATCTGCCCGGCGAGGACGACGGGACCGTTCTCGTCCAGGAACAGGCGGTGGGAGGGGCGGCCTTGGGACCCCGCCGAGGAGGTGGGGCGGGAGTCGACGACGATCAGCCCGAGCGCTTCCAGCTCCGCCGCCACCGCGCCCGCGGTCGCCCGGGTCACGCCGAGTTCCGAGGTCAGGACGGCACGGGTGGGTGCGCGCCCGGTGTGTACGAGCTCCAGTGCGGGCCCGAGAGCGCTGCGGCCCCGCTCCAGCCTGGTTGTCCGAGTGTGGGTCACGTCCCCATTCTTGCTTTGTACCAGCGGTAAACAAAATACGGGCCACCCTTCCGCGCGGGAAGGGGCGGGCCACCCTCCGGGAGCGCCGCTCACACCCCGCCCGGCCTGTGGGGCGCGTCCCGTTCGGCGGCAGGCCGCGTCCCGTACGGCTACTGCATGGCGCGTACGGGCACGTACGCGGGAGTCGATACACCGATACCGGGTACGCGACCTGTCGGAAGGGACCGTATGCGGACCATAATTGACTGCTTGGTCACGGATTCGGCCAGGGAATCCGGCCGGAGGACACCGGCGCGCGGGACGCGCACCCCGGAGCCACCCGGCCACCCCGACACCTGGGGGCTGCATGAACGTCACACCTCGGCTGCGCGGACCCGCGCGGCTGATGTTCGGCAATCCGGTCTCGCTCGGCTACCTCGCGCTGGTGCTCGCGGCGGCGCTCTTCGCCGTGGTGGACCTGGCCTTCGTACAGCACGAGGACGCCTCCTTCTCCGGCGTCTGGGTGGCATTGCTCACCGCTCCCACGGTCTTCCCGCTGTGGCTGGCCGGTGACGCGCTGTGGGGCGGAGCCGGCTCGCCGCAGTGGTACCTGATCCTGACGCTGGTCGCCGCCGCGCTGGTCAACGCGCTGTTGCTCGGGGTGATCCACCGGGCGCTGCGCGGGCGCCCGGTCAGGCGCGGGACCGTTGTCAGTGGCGGCTGGCACACTCAGCGGCATGGAGAACACTGACTTCACCGAGTCCCTGGAGCGGGACGGGCAACTCCTCGCGGACGCCGCCGAGAAGGCCGGGGCCGACGCGCCGGTCCCCACCTGCCCGGAGTGGCGGGTGCGCGATCTGCTCTCCCACACGGGCCGGGTGCACCGCTGGGCGACGGATTTCGTGACGCAGGGCCTCCAGCAGCCGGCCCGGTTCCCCGAGGCCCCGGCGCTGCCCGACGATCAGCTCGCCGACTGGCTGCGCGACGGCTGCCGGACGCTGGTGCGGGCGCTGCGCTCGGCCCCGGCGGACCTGTCCTGCTGGACCTTCCTGCCCGCACCGTCCCCGCTGGCCTTCTGGACGCGCCGCCAGGCGCACGAGACGGCGGTGCACCGCGCCGACGCGGAGGCGGCGCTCGGCGCGGGCATCACCCCCTCCGCCCCCGCCTTCGCCGTCGACGGCATCGACGAGCTGCTCGTCGGCATACAGGCGCGGGAGCACAGCACGATGCGTACGGAGGCACCGAAGACGCTGCTCATACGGGCCTCCGGAGCGGTCGGCACACCCGGCGCGGCCTGGACGGTCCGGCTGTCGGACGCGCCGCCGCGCGCCGAACGCATACCGGGCGCGGCGGCGCCGGGAGGCGCCGCGCTGTCCGGGGCCGCCGCGGCGGACTGCGTGATCGAGGGCCCGGCGCCCGACCTGTACCTCGCCCTGTGGAACCGCCGTTCGCTGGAGGGCATCACCGTCACGGGCGACGCCGGGCTGGCCCGGCTGTGGCAGGAGCGCTCGGGCATCTGACGGTCGCCGTACGACGGAGCAGACGGTCATGGACGGACGTGGGCGGAGGGGGCGGCTGGTCAGGCAGCAGCAGCGGGTGGAACGGCAAGGAGCGGCGCTTTCCCTGCGTGACACCGAAAGTCAGGGCAGCGCATGACAGACTGTCACCATGTCGCCCACCCGCTCCCAGGCCGAACGCGACGCGACGACCGTCGAGATCGGTTTCGCGCTGCTGACCGGCGTGTTCGTGGCCGCCCTCACCTTCGGCGCGGCCGTGATCCCCTTGCTCTTCCTCCGGCTGAGCCGGAACGGTACGGGAGCGCTCCTGGCGGCGGCCGCGAGCGCGGCGGGGGTCGCGTTCGTCTGGCGGGTGGTGCGGGTCCTGCGCCGCTTCGCAGGCCGCCGCGCCGGACCGGGGGCCCTGGCGGAATGACCCCCGGTCGAGGCTCCAGGGCGAACTGACCGTCCTGGGCCACCCCGCACCGTCTCCGACGGACGGCTACCCCAGCCACCCGGGGCGAACGAGCCCCGACTCGTACGCCAGCACCACGAGTTGGGCCCGGTCGCGGGCGCCCAGCTTGACCATCGTGCGGCTGACGTGGGTCTTGGCGGTCAGCGGGCTGACGACCAGGCGGCGGGCGATCTCCTCGTTCGACATTCCGAGGCCGACCAGCGCCATCACCTCCCGTTCCCGCTCGGTGAGCGTGGCCAGGGTGCCGTCCGCGGCCGGCTCCTTGGAGCGCGCGGCGAACTCCGCGATCAGCCGGCGGGTGACACCCGGCGAGAGCAGCGCGTCGCCCTCGACCACGGCACGCACCGCCCGCACGAGTTCCTCCGGTTCGGTGTCCTTGACCAGGAA
Source organism: Streptomyces sp. NPDC045470 (assembly GCF_040646595.1). NCBI lineage: Bacteria > Bacillati > Actinomycetota > Actinomycetes > Kitasatosporales > Streptomycetaceae > Streptomyces > Streptomyces sp. NPDC045470. The sequence goes on along the minus strand of NZ_JBEZAN010000012.1, from coordinate 46,515 downwards.
GCCGGAGGCGCCGCAGCGGATCGCCTCGAAGACGTACTCGTCCAGCTCGAAGGTGGTGAGCATGACGACCTTCACGGCGGACAGCCGGGGGTCCTCGGTGATCTGACGGGTGGCGGCCAGCCCGTCCAGCACCGGCATCCGGATGTCCATCAGGACGGCGTCGGGGCACAGGTCGCGCAGGGCGAGCAGCGCCTCCTCGCCGTCCGCCGCCTCTCCGACGACCTCGATGTCGGGCTGGGCGTCCAGCAGCGCCCGGAAGCCGGCGCGGACCAGCAGCTGGTCGTCGGCGAGCAGTACCCGGATCACGACTCCTCCTCGGTGGCCTGGTCCCTCACCGTATCCGCAGCACGCGCGGCGCCGGGCCGCCCCGGCTCCGGCGGCCCGGCGGGTGTCGCGGGGCGCAGGGGGATGCGGGCGTGCACCCGGAAGCCGCCGTCCGGGCGCGGTCCCGCCTCGACGGTGCCGCCGAGTGCGGCGGCGCGTTCGCCCATGCCGACCAGGCCGTTGCCGCCTCCGGTGACGTCTCCGGCGCGCCCGGCGGCGGCCGGCGGGCCGTCGTCGTCCACCGTGATCTCCAGCGTGCGGGGGAAGTGGCCGAGGCGGACGCGGGCGGTCCGGGCCCCGGAGTGCCGTACGACGTTGGTGAGCGCCTCCTGGACGATGCGGAAGGCGGCGAGGTCGGTGCCCGGGGCGAGTCCCGCGGGCGAGCCGTCCACCGTGACCTCGACCGCCAGGCCGGCGTCCTCGGCCTGCTCGCACAGTTCGGGCAGCCGGCCCAGGCCGGGCGCCGGGGCGCGCGGCGCGGCGCCCGGTGCCCGCAGGGTGTCCAGGACCTGCCGGACCTCACCCAGCGCCTCCTTGCTGGCGGCCTTGATGGTGGTCAGGGCGCTGCGGGCCTGCTCGGGGTCGTCGTCCAGCAACGCGAGGCCGACGCCCGCCTGGACGTTGATGACGGAGATGCTGTGCGCCAGCACGTCGTGCAGTTCCCGGGCGATCCGCAGCCGTTCCTCGTCGGCCCGCCGCCGAGCGGCCGCCCGCCGCTCGGCACGTACCCGTGCGAACTGTTCACGGCGCACGCGCGCCAGCTCGGAGACCGCCACGACCGCCACCACCAAAACCGTGACGAACAGTTGCTCCCCCCAGGCAGCGGGCCCGTCACCCCTCGGCGGCAGCCAGCGGTAGAGCCAGTGGCCGACCAGGAGGTGGCTCGCCCAGACCAGGCCGACGGCGGCCCAGGCGGCCGTACGGTGCCCGGCGACGACGGCCGCGAAGCAGCCGAAGGCACAGAGGAACAGGACCGGGCCGTACGGATATCCCGCGGCGAGGTAGACAGTGGTCGCGAGCGCGGTGCCGAGGGCGACCGTGCGCGGGTGGCGGTGCCGCAGGAGCAGCAGGGCCGCGCCCGCGATCACCAGCACATACGCCGGCAGATCGAGGCCGGCGCGGCCCGGCTGGCCCTTCGCGGCGAACCGGGTGCCGACGAACACGAACACGGTGAACCAGACCGTCGAGATCCAGGGCAGCCGCATGCCGGACCGGCCCACGGGCCCGCCGTCGTCCTCCGCCCGCCACGGCCCCGCGGCCCCGCCGCCTCCCAGCGCCCGCCACCGGCCCGGACGCGGGCCGCCGCAGTGCCGCGCCCACCGCGGCCGTACGTCGTCCATGCCGTCACGCTAGACCGGCACACCGCATGAGAGCGTCAGCCCGGCGCGGTGCTCAGGCGTACTCCCCGGGGAGTAGCCGCCGGGCGGCGACCGCTCCCGACTCCCTGCTCCCCCGTCCCCCTGCTCCCTGCTTCCCGGTGCCCGGCCCCCGCTCCCCGGGTCCCGGCTCCCGGTGCCCGGCCCCTACTTGTCCAACGCCCCCATCGCCCGCCGCGCGACCGGATGCGTACGGACGATCTCGGCCAGCGTGGTCGTCCCCCGGACGATCTTCGCGAAAGCGTGCCAGGCCGGGCGGAAGCCGGTCAGGGCCGCGTGGATCAGGCCCGGGCGGCGGGAGAAGAGGGTGAGCATCCGGCGGCCGACGCCCATCTCCACGCCGAGTCCGGCCTTGATCGCGAAGGCGTAGTTCAGGGCCTGGCGGCGGGCGTCCACCGCGTCGTGCGCCTCCGCGACACGGGCGGCCCACTCCCCCGCGAGCCGCCCGGAGCGCAGCGCGAAGGAGATGCCCTCGCGGGTCCACGGCTCCAGCAGCCCGGCGGCGTCACCGCACACCAGGACGCGGCCGCGGGAGAGCGGCGAGTCCTCGGCGCGGCAGCGGGTCAGATGGCCGGAGGAGATGCTCGGCTCGAAGCCCGCGAGGCCGAGCCGGCCGATGAAGTCGTCCAGGTAGCGCTTGGTCGCGGCGCCCTCGCCGCGGGCCGAGATCACGCCGACGGTGAGGGTGTCGCCCTTGGGGAAGACCCAGCCGTAGCTGCCCGGGATCGGGCCCCAGTCGACGAGCACCCGTCCGGCCCAGTCCTCGGCGACCGTCGGCGGCACCGGGATCTCCGCTTCCAGGCCCAGGTCGACCTGGTCCATCTTCACGCCGACGTGGGCGCCTATCCGGCTGGCGCTGCCGTCCGCGCCGACCACCGCGCGGGCCAGCACCACCTCGCCGTCACCCAGCACCACGGCGACGGTCCGCCGGTCCGGCACCGCCGAGCCGTGCTGTTCGACGCGGGAGACCGTGGCGCCGGTGCGCAGCTCGGCGCCGGCGTCCTGGGCCGTCTTGACCAGCTGGGCGTCGAAGTCGGGACGGTTGATGAGCCCGAACAGCATGTTCTTCGAGCGGCGGGTGCGGGTCAGCTTTCCGTTGAGGGAGAAGGTCACCGCGTGCACCCGGTCGCGCAGCGGCAGGTCGAAGCCGGGTGGCAGCGCGTCGCGGGACGGTCCGATGATGCCGCCGCCGCAGGTCTTGTAGCGGGGGAGTTCGGCCTTCTCCAGGAGCAGCACCCGGCGTCCCGTACACGCCGCTGCGTAGGCGGCCGAGGCTCCGGCGGGCCCCGCGCCCACCACCACGACGTCCCACACCTGCTGGTTTCCCTCGGCTGCGCTGTCGCTGCTCACCTGTGCTTCTGCTCCCGTTCGATGCCTTGCTGCGCGTACCGCCCGCATCCTACGGCGCGCCGTCGGACGCCCTTCCTGTGGGAAGATCGGCCCCACAATCGCCCGTACGTACGGTTGGTCCGGTGCGGTAGAACCGGACGGACCGGCACGTGACCCACGTGTACAACGCCGCGCCCACAAGGAGCGTTCCATGCCTGACAGCCCGCTCGCGCACACCGTCGCCTCGCTGCAGCCCCGGGCCAGGACCGAGCTGGCCGAGCTGGTGGCCTTCAAGTCGGTCGCCGATCCGGCGCAGTTTCCCAGGAGCGAGTGCGAGGCCGCCGCCGAGTGGGTGGCGGGCGCGCTGCGGTCCGAGGGCTTCACGGACGTGGCCCTGCTGGACACCCCGGACGGCACCCAGTCCGTGTACGGCTTCCTGCCGGGGCCGGCCGGCGCGCCGACCGTGCTGCTGTACGCGCACTACGACGTGCAGCCGCCGCTGGACGAGTCCGCCTGGATATCGCCGCCGTTCGAGCTGACCGAGCGGGACGGCCGCTGGTACGGGCGCGGCGCCGCCGACTGCAAGGGCGGTCTGATCATGCACCTGACGGCGCTGCGGGCGCTCAAGGAGCACGGCGGCGTCCCGGTCAACGTCAAGGTGATCGTGGAGGGCTCCGAGGAGCAGGGCACCGGCGGGCTGGAGCAGTACGCGGAGGCCCACCCCGAGCTGCTGACCGCCGACACCATCGTGATCGGTGACACCGGCAACTTCCGGGTCGGCCTGCCGACGGTGACGGCGACGCTGCGCGGCATGACGCTGGTCCGGGTCCAGGTGGACACCCTGGAGGGCAACCTCCACTCCGGCCAGTTCGGCGGCGCGGCGCCGGACGCGCTGGCGGCGCTGATCCGCATCCTGGACTCGCTGCGCGCGGAGGACGGCTCGACGGTCGTCGACGGCCTGGAGGCGGACGAGCGCTGGGACGGTCTGCAGTACGCGGAGGAGGAGTTCCGCAAGGACGCCAAGGTGCTGGACGGTGTCGGGCTGACCGGCAGCGGCACGGTCGCCGACCGGATCTGGGCCCGTCCCGCCGTCACCGTCCTCGGCATCGACTGCCCGCCGGTGGTCGGCGCCACGCCGTCCGTGCAGGCGGGCGCGCGGGCGCTGGTGAGCCTGCGGATCCCGCCGGGCACGGACGCCGTGAAGGCGTCCGAGCTGCTCACCGCGCACCTGGAGAAGGCCGCCCCGTGGGGCGCGCGGGTCACTGTCGAGCAGATCGGGCAGGGCCAGGCGTTCCGCGCGGACACCGACAGCCCGGCGTACGCGTCGATGGCGGAGGCGATGCGGGAGGCGTACGACGGCACCGAGATGCAGACGTCCGGTATGGGCGGTTCGATCCCGCTGTGCAACACGCTGGCCGCGCTCTACCCGCGGGCCGAGATCCTGCTCATCGGCCTCAGCGAGCCGGAGGCGCAGATCCACGCGGTCAACGAGAGCGTCTCGCCGGAGGAGCTGGAGCGCCTCTCGCTGGCCGAGGCGCTGTTCCTCCAGCGGTACGCGCGCCAGTACGAGGCCGCCGGCAACTGAGCCGTCCGCCCGTAGGCCGGCAACCGGGCCGCGCGCCCCGTCAGGCGGCCGCCGAGCCGCCCGGCCCGTAGGACACCCGTGACGGCCGGTCCGGGGGCTCTCCCGCCGCCTCCGGACCGCCGCCTCCGGGCAGCCGCTTCCGGGCGGCCGCCTTCGGACCACTCCGGCACCCGTACCACCGCCGCCCTCGGCTCCCGTCACCACGCCGCGCCCTGCCCCTCACCCCACAGGGACGCCCGCCTCAAGATTGAGCGGGCGTCCCTGTTCGCGTGCGCGCAGGGCCCAGCGCAGCCGGTTCCAGCGCACCGGAGGCAGCATGTCCGCCGCCTCGGCCTCGGTCGCGAACCGCCAGTCCCGCAGTTCGGGCCCCGGCAGCAGCAGGTCCCGGATCTGCTCGCCCGCCAGCCGGCCGCCGTCGAAGAGCATCCGCAGGCCGCCGAAGCCGGGCGGCTTCGGCGGTTCCCAGTCCAGCACCAGCAGCCGTGGCGCGCTGTGCAGCCGGATGCCCAGTTCCTCGGTGACCTCGCGCAGTCCCGCGCGGGCCGGCGGCTCACCCGGCTCCACGACACCGCCGGGAAACTCCCAGCCCGGCTTGTACGTCGGGTCCACCAGCAGGACCCGGTCGGCGTCGTCGAAGAGCAGCACCCCGGCCGCGAGGGTCTCCGCCGTGGGCTCCGGTGTCTGCACGATGTCGCAGGCCCCGGCACCGGCCTGGACTGCTTCCGCGATCCGTTCGGCGGTCTCCCGCGGTGTCAGCCGGGCCGTGTCGATGACGTGCGCGTCCTGTTTGAGCCAGCCGAGCGCGTCCTCGTACGCCTCCAGGTGCGCCCGGCACCGGTCCTGCGCCGCCGTGTCGGCCGGCGCGCCCCCGGCATGTCCCGCGCGCTGGCCCGCACGCTCTCGGAGGATCGTTTCCTCCGCATGCAGCAGAACATGGCGTACGGGCACCCGGCGCGAGGCGAGGCCGCCGAATATCTCGTCCCGGTACTCCTGGCGCAGCAGCGGCATCGGGGTGACGAGCGGTCCCGGCACCTCGTTGAGCAGCGCGGCGGCCGTGTCCACGACGAGCCGGCGCCAGGACGGAAGGTCCTGGTAGTCGCCGATCTGCTCCAGCCGTGCGGCGGGCAGCAACAGCCGCAGCTCGCTGCCGACCAGCTCGGGGTCGTAGAGCGTGCTTCCGGGAAGCAGGTCCAGCAGGTGCCGGGCCGCGGTGGACTTCCCCGCACCGGACGCGCCGTTCAGCCAGACGATCACATTGCCCCCTTGTCCCTAGACCCCTGTGAGTTGCCCGTAACACCCTGCCACGGAAACTTTTGCGGGGACGGGGCTATCGGCGCGCCGGCACGGACGTGGCCTTTTCCACCTTCGGCGCAATACCGGAAGGTTTGAAGACCCCCTTGTACGCGCTGATCGCGGCCACCGCGGCGACGAGGATGCTGGTCACCACGTCCTTTCCGGCGAAATCCCCGGCGAAGAGCGCGCTCCCCAGCCCCACCAGCACCGAGACCACCACCTGCACCAGGGTTCTGGCGGCGTGCGACCACTGCGGCTGGTTGACGACGGAGATGAGCACCGGTGACGCGAATCCCACGATCAACGCCCACATCTGCGCGTTCGTCATGACGCTCCCCTTTCGCTCGGGCGATAGCCGGAGCGTCGCCGCCCCGAACCGCCCCGGCAAGGGGCCGCGCACCGCGTTCCCGCGCGGGCGTACGGGGCGCCGCCCGCCCCGTCACCCCTTGTTCGCGCCCAGGGTCAGGCCCGCGATGAAGTGCCGTTGCAGGAGCAGGAAGACGACGACCGTGGGCAGGGCGACGATGACCGAGCCCGCCGCCAGCAGGTTGTAGTCCGTGAAGAACTGGCCGCGCAAGTTGTTCAGGGCCGAGGTGACCGGGAGTTTGTCGCCGTCGGAGAGGAAGACCAGGCCCCACAGGAAGTCGTTGTACATCCAGGTGAATTGCAGCGTGCCCAGTGCGGCGAGGGCGGGCCGGCACAGCGGGAGTGTCACGTGCCGGTAGCGCGTCCACACCCCGGCGCCGTCGACGACCGCGGCCTCCAGGATTTCCCTCGGCAGGGTCCGCATGAAATTCGCCAGCACGAAGACGCAGAAGCCGAGCTGGAAAGCGATCTGCACGGCGAGCACGGCCCACAGGGAGTCGTAGAGCGTGAGCGAGTCGGACAGCCAGTAGGGCAGCGGCACCTTGGTGAAGAGCACGTAGAGCGGCGTGATGATGACCTGTTGCGGCAGCAGGTTTCCGGCCGTGAAGAACATCAGCAGGAGCAGTGAGCCGCGCAGCCGCAGCCGGGCCACGGCGAAGGCGGTGAACGACGCGAGGAAAAGCGTGATCAGGACGCCCGGCACCGCGATCAGGAGGGTGTTCAGGAAATACCGGCCCATGCCGGAATCGGTGAACGCCTGCCGGTAATAGTCGAAGGAGAGCCGGCTCGGCAGGGAGAAGTAGCCGTCCCTGGCGGTCTCCTCGTACGGGCGCAGCGACGCGTAGACGGCCAGCAGCAGCGGCGCGAGGAAGGCGAGCGAGACGGCGAGCAGAAAGGCGTGCACGCCCCAGCGGCCGCCCCGGCCGGCCCGCCCGCCCCGGCGGCGGCCGGGTGCGCCACCGGCCGGCCCGGCGGCGCGTACCGGGCGCGTGGTCCCTACGGCGGGCACGGTCATCGGCGCTCCTCCCCCCTCAGTTCCTGGACGAGATAGGTGACGATGAACCCGAGCGAGACCAGCAGCAGGACGACGGCGATGGCCGAGCCGAAGCCGATCCGGCTCGCCTCGCCGACGATGTTGTCGGTCACCAGGACGGACAGCAGTTCCAGGCCGTTGCGGCCCTTGTTGACGGCGTAGACGATGTCGAAGGCGCGCAGGGCCTCGATGACGGTGATGACACCGACGATGACATTGACCGGGCGCAGGGCCGGCAGCACGACCCGGAAGAACGTCTGCCGCTCGGTGGCCCCGTCGATGGCCGCGGCCTCCTTGAGCGTCGGGTCCACCGACTTCAGCCCGGCGAGGTAGAGGATCATGACGTACCCGGTGTGCCGCCAGCAGGCGGCCAGCAGGATCATCCAGATGTTCAGGTCCGGGTCGCCGAGCCAGTCGACCGGGTCCCGCCCGCTGCCCAGCAGGGCGTTCAGGGCGCCCTGGTCCCGGGAGAGGACGAGCTGGGCGATGAAGCCGACGACGGCGAGCGAGAGCACCACCGGCATGTAGAGGGTGGACTGGTAGAAGCGGCTGAACCGCACGCCGCGGTCGATGAGCGCGGCGAGCAGCAGGCCGAACGGGGTGGCGAGCAGGCCGAGAGCGGCGAGCCACAACAGGTTGTTGCGGACCGCCGGCCAGAATTGCGGGTAATCGGCGAAGAGGTGGGCGTAATTGCCGAGGCCGGTCCATTCGATGTCTCCGACGCCGTCCCAGTCGGTGAAGGACAGGCCGATGGAGGCCATCGTCGGTCCCCACACCAGGACGAGGTCGAGCAGGAGCGGCAGGCCCAGCAGGACGCACAGCACGGCGAGGTCGCGGCGGGTGTGGCGCCGCAAGCCCCGGCGCCCGGCGCGGCGCGCCGCGGTCTTCGGCATGGTTCCGGGTCCCCCGTGGGTCGTACGGTCGGTGGTGGTCACGCGTCAGTCCGCGGCGAATATCTGTTTCTTCTGCCGTTCGATGCTGTTCACCAGGCCGTCGATGTCGTCCGGGTCGCCGATGAACTGCTGGAGCGCCTGGATCAGTACGGTCGAGGCGAAATCGGGGCGGGTGTCGCGGTCCATGAACTGCGATATCTGCCGGGCGCCGGCCACCAGCCGGGCGGCCTTCTTCTGCAGGGCGTCGTACGTCTGGGTGCCGGCCGCGCCGTTGGCCGCGATGTTGTTCGGGTCCCGCTTCAGGTAGGCCAGCTCGGCCTGGGGTGTGGCGAGGAAGGCGAGCAGGTCGCGGGCGGCTTCCCGGTGCCGCGCCTTCTTGGCCATCAGGAACCCGTCCATCGGCGCCTCGACCGCCTCCTTGCCGAAGGCCGGATCGATCTCGGGGAACGGGAAGAGGTCCAGGTCCGCGCGGTTCTCCGCGGTGAACTGCTGGCCGGGGTGCTGCAGTCCGAGCACCGCCATGCCGGCCTTCTTCCCCTGGAGGGACTGCGCCGCCTCCTGCCAGGTCCGGCCGTTGGCGCCTTTCTGGTGGTACGGCAGCAGGCTCCGCCACAGGTCGAAGACCTGCCGTACCTGCGGGCCGGTCCAGGATTTCTCCCCACGCATCAGGGCGAGATGGAAGTCGTACCCGTTGGCCCGCATGTCGAGGTAGTCGAAGGTGCCCATGGCGGGCCAGCCTTCCTTGTCGCCGAAGGCGAATGGGGTGAGGCCGTCCTTCTGCATCCGCCGGGCGAGCGCGCGGTATTGATCGAAGTTCTCCGGGATCTCGTAACCCCGCGTCCGGAAAACGCTCTTCCGGTGGAAGACCGCCCACGGGTAGTAGTAGTACGGCACGAAGTACTGCTTGCCGTCCTCGCCCGTGGACTGTTTCTTCACCGCGTCGGAGAACCCGTCGAACTTCCTCCAGAGATCACTGATGTCGGCGAGCAGGCCCTTTCGCGCGAAGTACTGCATCCGGTATCCGGCGAACCACGTGAAGACGTCATCGGGCGTGCCCTGGAGGTAACGGTTGATGTTCTCCTGGAAGTTCTCGTGGTTGACCGTGTTGACCTTCACCGGCTTCTTCGACTTCTTCTCGTACGCCGCGAAGGCGTCGGCGTACGCGCGTTTGGGCACCGCGTCGGAGGCGTTGGACCCCAGGGTGACGCCGTCGCCGGAGCCGTCGCCGCAGGCGGTGAGCAGCGACGGCAGCGCGACCGCCCCCGCACCGGCCGCCACGCCTCGCAACAGGGACCGCCGGGGCATCCCGTGTACCGCCCGGCGCGTACCCCCGCCCGGGCCGTCCCCCCATGACCGGACCATGTCTTCTCCCCCTCCTCGGCGATGGAACCGAACAGAACCGAACGCGAGTGCTGGGATCTCACTCCCAACTCGGGCATCGGTCAAGGCTTTCGGCGGCCCCTTCCCGCATTTTCCCCTTTCGCCTTCCAACACAGTCCAACAAGCCTTACCGTAAACACTCGCAATTGTCCGGTACATGACTTACTGCTCTCTCCGCGAACGGAGGACGCGAATCATGCGCCCGCACACCCCCCTCACCACCCGCCGCGCCCGGCGAAGAGTCGTCGCGGCGCTGTCCGCGGCGTTCCTGTGCTCGGCCGGGGTGACGGCCCTGCCCGCCGCGGCTCGCACGGCCGACGCCGCCGACGGTCCGCCCGGCTCCCCTTCCACCGCGGCCGTCTCCGCCGGAACGGCCGTGTCCGCCGCCCCGCGACTGCCCGACGGCCTGGCCAGGACACCCCCCATGGGCTTCAACAACTGGAACTCCACCCACTGCGGAGCCGACTTCAACGAGGCGATGATCAAGGGGATCGCCGACATCTTCGTCGAGAAGGGACTGAAGGCCGCCGGTTACGAGTACGTGAACCTGGACGACTGCTGGGCCAAGAAGGAGCGGGACGCGAACGGAAAACTGGTCCCGGACACCACCCGCTTCCCCAACGGCATCAAGGCCTTGGCCGACTACGTCCACTCCAAGGGCCTGAAGTTCGGCATCTACACCAGCGCCGGCACCACGACGTGTGCCCAGGCGATGCCCGGCGCGCTGGGCCATGAGTACTCCGACGCCCAGCAGTTCGCCGACTGGGGAGTGGACTACCTGAAATACGACAACTGCAATAACCAGGGAGTGGACGCGAAGAAGCGCTACATCACCATGCGCGACGCCCTGAAGGCGACGGGCCGCCCCATCGTCTACAGCATTTGCGAGTGGGGCGAGAACAAGCCGTGGGAGTGGGCGGCGGACGTCGGGCACCTGTGGCGCACCACCGGTGACATCAGTGACGTGTGGGACAGCATGGTCTCGATCTTCAAGGCGAACGCGCCGCTGGCGCCGTACGCCGGTCCCGGCCACTGGAACGACCCGGACATGCTGGAGGTCGGCAACGGCGGGATGACGGACACCGAGTACCGCAGCCACTTCTCGCTGTGGTCGATGATGGCCGCGCCGCTGCTGATCGGCACCGACCTGCGCAAGGCGTCGCAGGCTACCTTCGACATCCTCGACAACCGCGAGGTCGTCGCGCTCGACCAGGACCCGCTGGGCAAGCAGGCCCAGGTGCTGAAGTCCGAGGGCGGACGCTGGGTCCTGAGCAAGCCGCTGGCCAACGGCGACCGGGCGGTGGCCCTGTTCAACGAGACCGACCGGCCGCAGCACATCACCACCACGGCCCAGGAGGCGGGCCTGCCGCAGGCGAGCGGCTACCGGCTGCGCGACCTGTGGAAGGGCGAGAACACCCACACCGCGGGTGAGATCGCCGGGACCGTACCGGCGCACGGCACGCTGCTGTACCGCGTCGCCGCCGACCGCCACTGGGCGCAGTACCCGCCGGCCCTCGACACCGCGGCGGACGGCGTCGCGCCGATCGAGGTCGGCAAGGAGGCCCGGATCGCCACCCTCACCCGCAACCTGGGCCGCACCCCCGCGCTGGACGTCAAGGTCGACCTCAAAGGCCCGCAGGGCTGGCGCGTCGAGCCGGTCACGTCCACCGGCACCCAGGTCCTGCCCCCGGGCAAGGAACTGGCCACCGCGTGGAAGATATCGCCGCTCGCGGGGACCAGGCCCGGACCGTACGAGCTGACGCTGACCACCGACTACCGCTCGACACGCGGGCAGCGGGTGACCCTGACGCTGCCGTTCGCGGTCACCGCCGTCCAGGCGCCGCCCGCCGGCACCTCGTACGCCAGCGACCTGACCTGGCTCTCCGCCACCAACGGTTACGGGCCGGTGGAGAAGGACATGAGCGTGGGCGGGCAGCGGCCCGGTGACGGGACGCCGATCACCATCGGCGGCGTGCCGTACGCCAAAGGGCTGGGCACCCACGCGCCCAGCGAGATCACGTACTACACGGGCGGGAAGTGCTCGGCGTTCAGCGCGCAGGTCGGCGTGGACGACGAGACCGGCGACCAGGGGACGGTCACCTTCGAGGTGTGGGCCGACGGGCGGAAGGTCGCCGAGAGCGGCAGACTGACCGGCACCGACCCGGCGAAGGCGATCAGCGCCGCGGTCACCGGGGCGGGCACCGTACGGCTGGTCGTGCAGGACGCCGGCGACGGCTTCTTCTACGACCACGGCGACTGGGCCGACGCGAAGTTCACCTGCTGACGCGGGCGTTCGGCGCACACCGCACACCGGCCGGGCGGGCCGCACGGTCCGCCCGGCTCACGGCGTCGTCCGGGTCCGGCCGGTCCTCGGTGGCGGGGACCGGCCGGTCCTCGGCGCCCGGACTCGGCCGGTACTCGGCGCCCGGTACCGGCCCGGTCCCTTCCGTACGGCCGGGTCAGCAGATCGGCAGGCCGGGGACCGGCGCGTCGTTCCGGCCGCCCTTGAGGTACACGGCGCTGACGTACACGCCGCTGTTGCCGCTGTCGTCGTCCGTCTTCGCCCACCAGGTGTTGGTCCACCGGCCGTACGTCTCCCGGCGGCCCAGGTTCGCCTGGCAGTAGAAGTAGTTGGTGCCCGCGTTCAACGTGCCGACGTGCTGGAAGGAGCCGGTGTACGAGGCGGCCGTGCGCCACACCTGGCAGTTGACCTTGCCGCCGCCGATCGGCGCGCACGAGCTGGGCTCCGGTACGCCACCGGTCCCGCCGACGGCGCCGCCACCGCCCGAGGCGGCGGACCCGCCGCCGGACGCGGAACCGTCACTGCCGCCCGGCCCGCCGTCGCCCCTGCCTCCCGTACCGCCGGCCGCCGCTCCCCCGTCGCCGTCCTTGCCGTTGCCGGGGGCGCCGCCGGGCTTCGGCTTCCCGGACGCGGCACCCTTCGACGGCTCGCCCGAGGTGGCGGGCGCCGCACTCCGCCCGTTCTCGTCCTTCCCGGTCGCCTCGTCGCCCGGCTTGGCGTCCCCGGCCTCCTTCGGCGTGCCCGACGCGTCCGTCCGCGCGGCCTGCTCCTGTTCCCGTGCGGGGGCGCCCGGCCGCCGCTCGGCGACCGTACCGCCGGAGTCCCGGGCCATCAGCCCGTACGTCACTCCCCCACCCGCCACCAGGACGGCCGCCACAGCGGCGGCGGTGAGCACGGCGGTACGGCGTCCGCGCCCGGACGGAGGCGTGGCGGTGCCGGTGCCGGTGGCCGCCACGGTACTGGTCTCCCGTTCCCCCGGGTTTCCGACGGGAACCGGGCCGGTGGACGCCCGGCCGCCGACCGGGCCGGCGGGCGGCTGACCGCTGACCGGCCCGGTCGGTGCCTGACCGCCTGGCGGCGACGGCAAGGGCGCCGCCGGGATATCCGCCGCGGTCGGCGTCCACGACGTACCCGGGTCCGTGCCTGTACCTGTACCCGGGCCTGGACCCGCACCCGGGCCTGGACCTGGACCTGGACCTGGGCCCGGCTGCGTACCCGGCCCCGTACCCTCACCCGCTCCCGTACCCGCCCCCGGCGCCATCCCCAGCCGCACCGTGTCGCGCCCGTCGGCCACCGCCGTCAGCAGGGCCCGCGCCTCGGCCGCGCTCGGCCGGGCGGCCGGGTCCTTGGCCATCAGCGCGTGCAGTACGGGCGTCAGCGGCCCGGCGCGGCGCGGCGCGGGCAGCGGTTCGGAGACGATCGCCGTCAGGGTCGACCAGACCGATGTCCGGCGGAACGGCGCTCCGCTGCCCTCCACCGCCGCGTACAGCGTCATGCCCAGCGACCAGATGTCCGAGGCGGGCGACGGCGGCTGCCCCTGGGCGCGCTCGGGCGGCAGGTAGTCGAGCGAACCGACGAGTTCGCCGCTGCGGGTGAGGTGGGTGCTGGCCCCGTCGTCGGGCGCCTCGATGCTGGCGATGCCGAAGTCGGTGAGCACCACGCGGCCGACCCCGGCGTCCGGGCGGTCCGCCCGCCGGTCCCAGCGCTCCAGCAGGACGTTGCCGGGCTTGACGTCCCGGTGCAGCACGCCCACCTGGTGGGCGGCGTCCAGCGCGTCCATCACCTTGGCGCCGATGGCGGCGATCTCACGCGGGTCCATGGCGCCGCCCCGGTCGAGCGCGTCGTCCAGCGACGGGCCGTCGACCAGTTCCATGACGATGACGGGGCGCCCGTCCTCGTGGATCACGTCGTGCACGGTGACCACGCCGGGGTGCCGGACCCGGGCCGCGGCCCGTGCCTCGCGCTGCATCCGGGTCCGCAGGTCGGCCAGCTCCGGCGCGGACGCGTCGGTGTAGGCGCGCAGCACCTTCACGGCGACTTCCCGGCTCAGCACCTCGTCCACCGCCCGGCAGACGACGCCCATGCCGCCGCGCCCGATCTGCCCGGTGACCCGGTACCGCCCGCCGAGCAGCCGCCCGGTCAACTCCCCGGCGCCACCGCCCCCTTCACGAGCGCTGTCGCCACCCTCGCCGCCGCGGCCCACGTCTCCCGGCCCGTTCACACCATTCACGCCACTCGCCCCGTTCGCCCCACTCGTCCCCTGCCATGGTCGGCACCAGCCTAGAGGGCCGTGGGGCGTCGTACGCCCTCTCAGGCGGTCGGGGCGAAGGCATCGAGACGGGACTGTTGTGCGGCGGCGGCCGCGGCGCCCACCACACCGGCGTCCGTGCCCATCTGCGCCGGTACGACCGTGAGGCCGCGGACGAAGGAGAGCGTGGCGTAGTCGCGCAGGGCGCGGCGCAGGGGGACGAAGAGGAGGTCCCCGGCGCCCGCGACGCCGCCGCCGACGACCACGATCTCGATCTCGACGAGCGCGGCGGTGGCCGCGACTCCCGCGGCCAGGGCCTGGGCGGCCCGCTCGAACGAGTGACGGGCCACCGGGTCACCCGCGCGGGCCGCGGCGGCCACGGCGGCGGCGCTGGTGTCGCCGTCCGGGCCCGGCCGCCAGCCGCGTTCGAGGGCGCGGCGGGCGATGTTGGGGCCGCTGGCGAGGCGTTCGACGCAGCCGCGGGCGCCGCACGGGCAGGGGTCGCCGTCGAGGTCCACGCTGATGTGTCCGATGTGGCCGGCGTTTCCGGTGGGGCCCGGGTGCAGCCGGCCGTTCAGGACCAGGCCGCCGCCGACGCCGGTGGAGACCACCATGCACAGGGCGTTCGCGTAGCCGCGGGCGGCGCCCTGCCAGTGCTCGGCGGCGGTCATGGCCACGCCGTCGCCCACCAGGACGACGGGGCGCGCTCCGACCAGGTCCCGTACTTCGGCGACGACCGGGAAGTCCCGCCAGCCGGGGATGTTGACCGGGCTGACCGTGCCGCGCCTGGCGTCCACCGGGCCCGCGCTGCCGATGCCGACGGCGGCCACCCTGGCCCACTCGGGGTGGGCGGTCAGCTCGCCCACCACCTCGGCCAGCGCGCGCAGGACGGTGGTGCCGTCCCGGTCGGCGGGCGTGGGCCGGGTGGTGCGGACGAGCAGCCTGCCGTGCTCGTCCACCAGCGCGCCGGCGATCTTGGTGCCGCCGATGTCCAGCGCTGCGCTCAGGTCCGTCTGCATCGGTGTCGAATCTCCTGGTGGGGCGCCTGGGCCGGGGTGCGTGGACCCGGCACGGGAACGCCAGTCTCGTGCTGATTGACAACGTTGTCCAGAGGTTATGCTCGACGCCGTGCCGCACGTCGTCGTGCGGTGCCGCCGGACGGTCCCGCCGGTCGGCCGCACGCACCGGCCCTCCGGACACCGCCACAGCCATCATCGGCGTACCGGAGGGGGAACCGCCACACCCATCCCGCCCGTCTCTCCAGCAACAACCGGAGCGAGCACCGGAGCCGCGGCCCTCTCGGGACCGCCCGGCCACCGCTCCCCCACCTTTCCCCACTCCCCCACTTTCCCTCACCGCCGACAGAATCAGGACCGCGCACGTGACCGACACCGCCCGGGGCACCTCCCGTCGCTACGGCAGCCGGCCCACGATGAAGGACGTCGCGGCCCGGGCCGGCGTCGGTCTGAAGACGGTCTCCCGGGTGGTCAACGGCGAGCCCGGCGTCACCCCCGAGACCGAGCGCCGCGTCCAGGACGCCATCACCGCCCTCGGCTTCCGCCGCAACGACTCGGCCCGCATCCTGCGCAAGGGCCGCACCGCCAGCATCGGCCTGGTCCTGGAGGACCTCGCCGACCCGTTCTACGGGCCGCTCAGCCGCGCCGTCGAGGAGGTCGCCCGGGACCACGGCGCGCTGCTGATCAACGGGTCCAGCGCCGAGGACCCGGCACGCGAGCAGGAGCTGGTCCTGGCCCTGTGCGCGCGCCGGGTGGACGGCCTGGTGATCATTCCGGCCGGTGACGACCACCGCTACCTGGAGCCGGAGATCGCGGCGGGCGTCGCCACCGTCTTCGTGGACCGCCCGGCGGGCCGGATCGAGGCGGACACGGTGCTCTCCGACAGTTTCGGCGGCGCCCGCGACGCGGTCGCGCACCTGATCGCGCACGGCCACCGCCGGATCGGCTTCATCGGCGACCAGCCGCGCATCCACACCGCCGGGGAGCGGCTGCGCGGCTACCGTACGGCGATGGCCGCGGCCGGACTGGCCGTCGACGAGTCGTGGGTCTCCCTCGGGTCGACCGCGCCCGACCGGGTGCGGTTCGCGGCCACCGCCATGCTGGACGGGCCGCACCCGGTCACCGCGCTGTTCGCGGGCAACAACCGGGTCACGGTCACCGCGGTGCGGGTGCTCGCCGAACATCCGCGCCCGGTCGCCCTGGTGGGCTTCGACGACTTCGAGCTGGCCGACCTGGTGTCCCCCGCGATCACGGTCGTGGCGCAGGACGCCGCGCGCCTCGGCCGTACCGCCGCCACGATGCTCTTCCGCCGCCTGGACGGTACCGAGATCCCGCCGCAGCGTCAGGAGATCCCCACCCGCCTCGTCCCGCGCGGCTCGGGCGAACTGCCCCCGCCCGCGGACGGCTGAGTGCCCCCGGCACCAGGTCCGGCGCGACCGAACCGAAGACCGCACTCCGGCTGTCCCGGCTCGGCGCGTGCTGGGCGGCGTGGGCCCGCAGGTCACGCACACAGCCGTACGAGCCGGGCGCTCCCGACCGGACCGGCGCCCGGCGGACGCGCGCGCTGAAACGTCACGGCGCGCCCGTGGTCACTCAACCCCCCCCCAGCCCCAGGGGGCGGTCGGCCGTCGGTGCGCCGTCCGGGTCCACTCCTCGAAAAGACCGACCGGGGCGACACACGATCCTTGCTCCGCCGTGCCGTCGAAAGCTCTCTGCTGACGCTGGAGACCGATGACGCCATGGAGCCGGAGCGCCTGGCCCCTCAAGGGAGGCTAAGCAGCGGAACTCGTCAGAACGACCAGCCGCTGCGTCGCCCGGGACATCGCCACGTACCGGTCCACCGCTCCCCGCACCCCCTCGCCGAACTTTTCCGGATCGACCAGGACGACCAGGTCGAACTCCAGCCCCTTCGCAAGCTCCGGGGTCAGCGACCGGACGCGGGGTGTGGCCGGGAAGGAGGGGTCGCCGATGACGCAGGCGATGCCGTCGTCGTGGGTGGTGAGCCAGGCATCGAGGATCGCGTCCCGGTCCGTGACGGGGGCGTGGGCGACGGGGATGCCGGTGCTGCGGACGGAGGTGGGGACGTTGGCGTCCGGGAGGGCGGCCCGGATGACGGGCTCTGCCTCCGTCATCACTTCTTGCGGCGTGCGGTAGTTGATGTTCAGGGAGGCCACGTCGGTCCGGTCCAGCCCGACGCGTGCCAGGCGTTCCTGCCACGGCTCGGTGAATCCGTGCCGGGCCTGGGCACGGTCGCCGACGATGGTGAAGCTCCGGGACGGGCAGCGGAGCAGCAGCATCTGCCATTCCGCGTCGGTCAGTTCCTGGGCCTCGTCCACCACGATGTGGGCGAACGGGCCGGCCAGCAGGTCCGGTTCGGCGGTGGGAAGCGCGGTCTCGTCGACCAGGTCGGCCCGGGCGTCCTCGCCGCGCAACATCACCACCAGGCCTTCGCCGTCGTCACCGTCGGCGCCGGAGTCGGCCGCGGCCCCGATCAGATTGTCGACGACCTGTGTCATGCACTCGCGCTGGGCGGCGAGGGCGGCGGCGTGCCGGCGCTTGCGCAACGACGCTTCCGGGTCGCCGAGCCGCTGCCGCGCCGCGTCCAGGAGCGGCAGGTCGGAGACCGTCCACGCCTGGGCGTCCGCGCGTTGCAGGGTGCGGATGTCGTCGCGGCTGAGCCAGGGAGCGCACAGCCGGAGGTAGGCGGGTACCGTCCACAGGTCCGAGACGAGGTCGGCCGCTTCGAGCAGCGGCCATGCGCGGTAGAGGGCCCTCAGCAGCTCCTTGTCGTGCTGGAGCGCCGCGCGGAGCTGGTCGGCCGGGGCCTCGCCGTCGTGCTTGTCCGTCAGGATCGCGAGCAGGGCCTCCCATATCTGCTCGCGTGCTTCGTTGTGCGGGGTGCCTGGTTCCGGTGCTTCGAACGCCTCGGCCCAGTCGTCGGCGGTCAGCCGGACGTCGGCCCAAGGGGTCGAGACCGTCATGCCCTCGGCAGGCGGCTCCTCGTAGAACCTGACGGCCGTCTCGATCGCCTGCACCATGCGCACGGACGCCTTCAGGGCGGCCGCCTCCGGGTCGGTCTCGACGGTCGCGGCGGCGCCTTCGGCCACGAGGTCGCGCAGGGTGCAGGTCTGTACGCCCTCCTCTCCGAGGCTGGGGAGGACGTCGGCGACGTAGGACAGGTAGGGCTGGTGCGGGCCGACGAACAGCACGCCGCCGCGGCGGTGCCCGAGGCGGGGGTCGGAGTAGAGGAGGTAGGCGGAGCGGTGCAGGGCGACGACGGTCTTGCCGGTGCCCGGGCCGCCGTCGACGACGAGGGCGCCGCGGGAGCTCGCCCGGATGATGGCGTCCTGGTCGGCCTGGACGGTGCCGAGCACGTCGCGCATGCGGGCCGAACGGTTGCTGCCCAGGCTGGCGACGAAGGCGGAGTGGTCGTCGAGCGCGGCGTGCCCTTCGAGCCCGTCCGCGGTGAAGACCTCGTCCCAGTAGTCGCTGATCCGGCCGCGGGTCCAGCGGTACCTGCGGCGGCTCGTCAGGCCCATCGGGTCGGCGTGGGTGGCTCCGAAGAACGGTTCGGCCGCCGGGGAGCGCCAGTCGACCAGCAGCCGGCGGCCCGCGCTGTCGGTGAGGCCGAGGCGTCCGACGTACACGGGCTCGGCGCCGTCCTCGCCGACCATGCGGCCGAGGCACAGGTCGAGGCCGAAGCGGCGCAGGGTGCGCAGGCGTGCGGTCAGCCGGTGCACCTCCGCGTCGCGGTCCATCGCCTGCCGGCCGGTGCCGCCGGGCGCCTTGAGTTCGGCGTCGAGGCGGGCGGACAGTTCGCCGACGGTCTGTTCCAGGCTCTCCGCGATGGCCGCGAAGTGCCGCTCGTCGGCCGCCGTCAGCCGCGGGTCGGCCTTGGCGGCGAGTCGGGCGGGGAGGGCGAACACACTGGTGGTGGTCAGGGAATTCATGGTGTCAGCTCCGATCCTGGGCCGCACCCGCGGAGGTCTGCCGGGCGGCGGGCTGCGCCTCGCACACCCCGTACACCGGCAACAACACACGCACTTCGCGTATCCCCCAATTCCGCAGGTTCTGGCCTAGGCCAGAGATTCTGCGGTACGACCGGGGCCTTGCCGCAAGCCCCCCTGTGCGCTATAAGTTGAGAGTGGCAAGGAGTGGCAGAACTCCTTGCCTTTGTCGTTTTCGCCCCCGGCGCCCCCGGCGATCGGGGGCCGGGCACAGGCGTCCAGGCACACCTGTGCGGCGCACGGCAGGGCCGTACGCCGCTGGTGAGATCCGGCCCCCGGAGGGCCGTCAGGCGTTCGGTGCCGGCCGGCCCGCGAGGCCGTCGAGGTCGGCGCGGGTGAGCCCGGTCAGGCGGGCGACCTCGGCGGTGTCGACGGCGCCGCAGTCCAGGCCGCGCAGCAGGTAGCCGCTGAGCGCCTTGGCGGTCGCGGGCTCGTCCATCACGTCGCCGCCCGCCTTGGCCACGTACGCGGCCAGCCGGGCCGCGGCCTGCTCCAGGCCCTCGCGGTAGAAGGTGTAGACGGCGGCGTAGCGGGTGGGCAGGTGCGCGGGGTGCATGTCCCAGCCCTGGTAGTACGCGCGGGCCAGCGAGCGGCGCACCAGGCCGTGGTGCAGCCGCCAGGCGTCGTGGACCTGTGTGGTCGCGCCCACCGGGAGGACGTTGGTCGAGCCGTCGGAGAGGCGGACGCCGGTGCCCGCGGCGGCGACCTGCATCACGGCCTTGGCGTGGTCGGCCGCCGGGTGGTCCAGTGCCTGGTGGGCGGCGCTGACGCCGCAGGAGGCGCTGTAGTCGAAGGTGCCGTAGTGCAGGGAGGTGGCGCGGCCCTCGGCGGCCTCGATCAGGCGGGCGACGGTGGCGCGGCCGTCGGCGCCCAGGATGGACTGGGTGGTCTCGATCTGGATCTCGAACCCGATCCGCCCGGCCGGCAGGCCGTGGGTCCTCTCGAACGCCGCCAGCAGCCGCACCATCGCGGTGACCTGCTCGGGGTAGGTGACCTTGGGCAGGGTCAGCACCAGGCCGTCCGGAAGGCCGCCGGCCGCCATCAGGCCGGTGAGGAAGAGGTCGAGGGTGCGGATGCCGCGGTCGCGGACGGCGGCCTCCATGCACTTCATGCGGATGCCCGTGCAGGGTGCGGCGGTGCCGTCCCGGTGGGCGGCCGCGACGAGGGCGGCGGCGCGGACGGCGGCCGCGTCCTCCTCGGCGTCCGGGCGGAGGCCGTAGCCGTCCTCGAAGTCGATGCGCAGGTCCTCGACGGGTTCGCGTTCCAGCTTGGCCCGCACCCGCTCGTACACCGGCTCCGCGAGGTCGTCGGGTATGCCCAGGACGCCGGCGAACGCCGCCGCGTCCGGGGCGTGCTCGTCGAGCGCGGCGAGGGCGGCGTCGCCCCACTCGCGGACGGTGCCCGCGCTGAACACGTCGCCGGGGACGTAGACCGTGTGGACCGGCTGCCGGGTGCCGGGATCGCCCGGGTAGCGCCGCGCGAGGTCCGCGTCGACCTCCGCGAGGGCGGCTCCGATCTCCTCGCGTACGGTGTCCGCGAGACTTGTCGCCACCGTCTCGTGCTGCCCCATCCGGCACCCTCCCTGTGCTCGCGCCCACCACGTAGACGCTGCCTCACTTTTCCGCTGTACGGAATCCACAATCCGTAGAGCGAAGCTATCCGGGCCGAGTTCGCAGGTCAACACCCTCCGGCGACGGGATCGGCGGGACGCCCCATGGGGAGCGTTCCCCATCGCGTGCGCCGTGCGCCCGCGCGCGGCGCACCCCGTTTCACCCCTTTCGGTGCTTCTTCCGTCTTCCCCGGCCCGGACGGAACGCCCCTGCGTAACATCACCGGCGCGGTGCGGGCGGCCCGGGCGCCCGGCCGCCCGCACGAGGCGTGGGGGCCTGTATGCCGGAGGAGTTCGGGGACGCGCTGCGGCGGCTGCGGCGGGAGCGGGAGGTCTCCCTCCGGACCCTGGCGCAGCTGGTGCACTACAGCAAGGGCTATCTCAGCAAGATCGAGAACGGTGAGAAGCCGCCGACCGGCGACGTCGCCCGTCGCTGCGACGCGGCGCTGGCCGCGGACGGCGCGCTCACCCGGCTGCTGTCCGCCCGCACGCCCGGCGACCGCTGTCCGTACCCGGGACTCGCCGCCTACACCGCCGAGGACGCCCCCTGGTTCTTCGGCCGGGAACGCGCCACCGCCGCACTGGTCGGCCGCCTCGCCGAACGCCTGGAGGCCGCGGGTCCGCTCGTCGTGGCGGCCCCGTCCGGCGCCGGCAAGTCCTCCCTGCTCCGCGCCGGCCTGCTGCCCGCCCTGCGCGCCGGCGCCCTGCCCGGCTCCCGGCACTGGGCGGTACGTGTCCTGACGCCCGGCCCGCATCCGCTCACCGGACTGGCCGCGGCGCTGGCCGGGCCGGGGGCCGCGGCGCCGAATCCGGACACGGTCAGGAGTGCGGGTGCGAGTACGGGTACGGCTACAGGTACGGCGGAAGTCTCCGCGGCTCCGGGACCGCCCCCGGCCCGTCTCGATCCGGCCGCCGACGAGGGCCGGTCCGCCGAAGCCCTGGCCGACGTCCTGGCCGACGCCCCCGGACGATGCCCCGCCGCCGTCCGCGCCGCCCTCGGCGCCCACCCGCGCCTGGTCCTCGTCGTCGACCAGTTCGAGGAGGTCTTCACCGCCTGCGAGGACCCCCGCGAGCGGCGGGCGTTCGTCGCGGCGCTCTGCGCGGCCGCGCGGGACGCCCCGTGCGCCGTGGTCCTCTGCGTACGCGCCGATTTCTACGGCCAGTGCCTGGACCACCCCTCGCTCGCCCCGGCCCTGTCCGCCGGGATCTTCGCGCTGCGGCCCATGTCCGTACCGGAGGTGCGTGCGGCGATCGTCCGGCCCGCCCGGGAGGCCGGGCTGGAGCTGGAACCGGGCCTCGAAGAGCTGCTCCTGTCCGATCTGGGCCTCCACGAGGACGACGGCCCGGTGATCGGCGGGGCACTGCCCCTGCTGGCGCACGCCCTGCTCGGCACCTGGCAGCAGCGCACCGGCCGCACCCTCACCGTCGCCGGATACCGCCTGACCGGCGGCCTGCACGGCGCCGTCGCCACCACCGCCGAGCGGGTGCACGCCACGCTGGACCCGGCCGAGCGGCGGGCGGCGCGGCAGGTGCTGCTGCGGCTGGTGCAGGTCGGTGAGATCGCGGGCGAGACCCGTCGGCGGGTGCCGCGCGAGCGGCTGCTGGAGCATCTGCCGGACCCGGAGAAGACCGCCGCCGTGATCGACGTCTTCGTGCGCGCCCGGCTGCTGACCCTGGACGCGGACACCGTGGAGATCACCCACGAGGCGCTGCTGCGGGCCTGGCCGCGGCTGCGCGGCTGGATCCGGGCCGACCGGGCCGGGCTCGTCGTCCACCAGCGGCTCTCGGAGGCGGCCGGGGCGTGGAAGCGGGAGGGGCGGGAGGCGGCGGGGCTGTACCGGGGCACCCGGCTGGCGGTGGCCCGCGAGTGGGCCGGGCAGCAGGGGGAGGACGCCGGGCTCAGCCCGCTGGAGGAGGAGTTCCTCGACGCGTCGCAGGCGCGCGAGGCGGCCGCGGCGCGGGCCGGGCGCCGCCGGGTGCGCCGCCGCCGCAGGCTCGCCGGCACCCTGGCCGTACTGCTCGTCCTCGCCGTGTGCGCGGGGGTGCTGGCGGTCCAGCAGTGGCGTACGGCGGAGACCGGCCGCCTCGACGCGTACGCCGGTGAACTGGCCGCCCGCTCGGGCCAGGTGGCCACCGGGCAGCCCGAGGCGGCCATACTGCTCGCCGCCGAGGCGTACCGGCTGCGCCCGTCCCCCGCCTCCCGCAGCGCGCTGCTGAGCACTCAGGCGCGACCGTTCGCGGGTCGCCTGACGGGGCATCAGGGCCCGGTCAACGCCGTCGCGTTCAGCCCGGACGGGGGCCTGCTGGCAGGCGGGGCCTCGGACGGCACGGTACGGCTATGGGACCCCCGCACCCGCCGTCCGCTGGGCACCGCGATCCGGGCGGGGGCGACGCGGATCCGCGGTGTGGCCTTCAGCCCGGACGGCGGGCTGCTCGCGGCGGGCGCCGCGGACGGCTCGGTACGGGTACGGGACACCGGCCGCGGGGCCCCGGTCACCACGGTGCCCGGCGCGGGCCCGGGCGGGGAGGTGGCCTTCGCGCCGGCCGGTCCGGGCGTACGGGGCGAGGCGGCCGGTCCGGCTGCTGCGCCTGGTTCGGCCGGTGCGACCGGTACGCCTGACCCGGCCGGCGCAGGTGGCGCAGCCGGTACGGCCCGTACGCAGGTCCTCGCCGCCACCGGCCCCGGCGGCAGCGTGACCCTGTGGAACGCGCCCGGCATGCGGCGGACGGCCCGCCTGCCCGGCCTGGGAGGCGGCGCGAGCGGCAAGGTGGCGTTCAGCCCGGACGGGCGCCTGCTGGCCCGCGGCGACGCCAACGGCCGGGTCCGGGTGTGGCGGCTGCCGCGCTCCCTGACCGCCTCCGTGCCCGGCAGCGCCCTGTCCGACGCCGACCGCCCCGCCTCCCCCACCGTCCTGGCCGACCGCGCCGGGCACGGCAGCGGAGTCGTCGCCGTGGCCTTCAGCCCGGACAGCACGACACTCGCCGTCGGCGGCACGGACCGCACGGTGACGCTGTACGACACCCGTGACATGACCGTCTCGGGGCGGCTCACCGGCCACAACGACGACATCAACGCCCTCGCGTTCAGCCCCGACGGCGACACCCTCGCGTCCGCCTCCGGCGACGGCTCCGCACGCCTGTGGGAGGTCGCCACCCGGCGTACCGTCGCCGCCTTCACCGGGCACAGCGACTACGTGCTCGCCGTCGCCTTCGCCCCGGACGGCCGCACCCTGGCCACCGGCAGCTTCGACCGGACCCTCGCCCTGTGGAACCCGTCCGGCGCGGCGCTGACCGCCCGGCCGGTCTCCGGCCGGTCCGCCGTCGCCTTCGCGCCCGGCGGGCGGCGGCTGGCCGCCGCGGGCACCGACGGCTCGGTCCAGCGGTGGGACGTACGGTCCCGTACGCAACTGGGGCCGCCGCTGGGCGGCCACCACGGCCCGGTGCGAGGGCTGGCCTACAGCCGGGACGGCCGCACGTTCGCGACCGCCGGGGCCGACGGGACCGTACGGCTGTGGGACGCGGCGAGCGGCAGCCGCGAGCGCGTCCTGACCGGGGCGCGCGGGGCGGTGTTCGCGGTCGCGTTCTCCCCCAGCGGACGGCAACTGGCGGGGGCGAGCGAGGACGGCACGGTCCGGCTGTGGGACCTCGCGCGGGGCGGCTCGACCGTCCTGACCCAGCACGACGACTTCGTCAACGGCGTGGCGTTCAGCCCGGACGGACGGCTGCTGGCCAGCGCGAGCGACGACCGTACGGTACGGCTGTGGGACGCCGCCACGCACCGCCAAGTCGCCGTCCTGCGCGGGCACACGGGTGCGGTGTGGGCGGTGGCCTTCAGCGCGGACGGGCGGGTGCTCGCCTCGGCGGGCAACGACCGCACGGTGCGCCTGTGGGACCTGCGGCGGCACCGCGCCACCGGAGTGCTGCGCGGCCACACCGGTTCGGTGCGCGACATCGCGTTCGCGCCGCGCGGGCGGCAGTTGGCCACGGTCGGGTTCGACGGCACCGTACGCGTCTGGGACACCGCCGCCCGTCTCCAGGCCGCGACGCTCACCGGGCACACCGACGTGGTGTGGTCGGTGGCCTACGCGCCGGACGGCAGGACCCTCGCCAGCACCGGCGCGGACGGCTCCGTACGCCTGTGGGACCTGGACGCGCGCCGGGTGGCCGGGCGCATCTGCCCGCTGGTGGGCAGGACCGGACCCGCCCGCTGGCGGGAGTTGCTGCCCGATGTCCCGTACGCCCCGATCTGCGACCGCTGACGGCACGGGAGCGCGGGCCGTCAGCGGTCGCGAAGTCCGGAGCCCGCACGGATTTAACCCATGGCGTTTCCGATCACGCCGGGCGACACTCTCCCGCATGACATGGATCGCACCCGAGGTGGACCGCCGTACCGAGCCGTACGTGGCGGACGAACGCAGCATGCTCCAGGGCTGGCTGGACCGGCACCGTGACACCCTGCTGGCCAAATGCGCCGGGCTCACCCCGGAACAGCTCGTCCGGGCCAGCGCCGAGCCGTCGAACCTGACGCTGCTCGGTCTGGTCCGGCACATGGCGGAGGTGGAGCGCTCCTGGTTCCGGACACGTGTCGCGGGCCAGAAGATCGGCAATCTCTACTTCACCGACGAGCAGCCGGACGCCGACTTCGAGAACCTCGACACCGCCGGCGCCGAGGAGGCGCTCGCGGTGCTGCGTGCCGAGTGCGACGCCGCCGACCGGGCCGTGGCGCACCGCGGCCTGGACGACACGTTCACGATGGCGGACGGCCGGACCATCAGCCTCCGGTGGGTGTACGTCCACATGATCGAGGAGTACGCGCGGCACAACGGGCACGCGGACCTGCTGCGGGAGCGGATCGACGGGGTGACGGGCGACTAGGACTTGTCCGGTCGATCATGTGACGAGTCCCTGACCGGGTCGTTTGTGTTGGCACGGGGCGGGGTGATCTGACTAACGCGGAGTGGGAACGGCTAAAGCCGTTTCTGCCGGTCAGCAACAGGCGTTGTGGCAGATGGCGGGATCACCGGCAGGTGATTGACGGAATTCTCCACCGGGTCCGGACCGGCGTGCAGTGGCGCGACCTCCCCGAGCGGTTCG
The DNA here is from genome assembly GCF_040646595.1 of Streptomyces sp. NPDC045470. Lineage (NCBI taxonomy): Bacteria > Bacillati > Actinomycetota > Actinomycetes > Kitasatosporales > Streptomycetaceae > Streptomyces > Streptomyces sp. NPDC045470. Next base: position 20,660 of record NZ_JBEZAN010000012.1, on the reverse strand, counting down.
GGCCGTGGAAGACCGTCTATGAACGCCACCGGCTGTGGTCGGCCGACGGAACGAGGGAGCGTCTGCTCCAGCAGGTACAGGCCGCCGCCGATGCCGCCGGCGAGATCGACTGGGACGTCTCGGTCGACTCCACCATCGTCCGCGCACACCAGCACGCGGCCGGTGCCCGCACCGATCCCCCTCCGGTTTCGGCCTCAAAGGAGGCCGAAACGCCGGAACACCAGGGCGAAAGCGCGTGGCAGAGCCTCGTCGCCCGCCTGGTGGAGGTGGTGCTGGAAGTGAGGGCCTGGGCCGCACGCGGGGCGGGTTCACCAGCAAGCTCCACCTGAGCACCGACGGCCGATGCCGTCCGCTGTCCCTGATCGTCACACCCGGGCAGCGGGCGGACTGCATTCAGTTCAAATCGGTACTGGAGAAGATCCGCGTCCCACGGACCGGCCTGGGAAGACCCCGCAAGAAGCCCGGCAGCCTGGCGGCGGACAAGGCATACAGCAATGGGCCCTGCCGTGATTAGCTGCGACGGCGGGGCATCCGGCACACCATCCCGGAGAAGATCGACAGCCAGGCAGCCCGTCTTCGCACTGGCTCACACGGCGGACGGCCACCGGGCTTCGACGAAGAGATGTACAAGAAGCGCAACACCGTGGAACGGGCGATCAACCGCATGAAGCAGCACCGGGCGGTCGCCACCCGCTACGACAAGCGCGGCTATGTCTTCCTCGGCACCGCGACAGCGGCAGCCCTCGTCATCTGGCTGCGAACGTAACCGGCAGGACAAGGCCCGGGTGTCGGACAGTAGAACTAGCGACGCGCGGGTCTTGGACTTTGGGGTAGCGTCCGGTGGGGAGGTTGGGATGAGTTTCCGGCTGGCGGCTTACGCCGTGTGCATCGAGGACAGGCGGGTGCTGCTCGCCTGTCACGTACCACCGAATGGCGAGACCAACTGGACCCTTCCGGGCGGAAGGGTCGAGCACGCGGAGGATCCGTTCGACGCGGTGATCCGGGAAGTCGCCGAGGAGACCGGCTGCGACGCGGTGGTCGAACGCCTGCTGGGCGTGGACTCAAGGATCATCCCCGCAGCCGAACGCGCCATCCCCGGTGGGCCAGAACACCAGAATGTCGGCATCTTCTACCAAGTCCGCATCACCGGCGGCCAACTCCGGCCGGAGCCGGACGGCGAAATCGCCGAGTCGACCTGGACTCCGATCCCCGACGTCGCTGGCCTGCGCCGGTCGTCACTTGTCGACATCGGCCTCACCCTGGCGCAGACCCTTCCGGCAACCGGCCACGTCGCGTCCATCCCGGTCGGCGGCCTGATCCAGCACTGAGGAAACCACCAACGTCTACTCCTGCTTGACCGTCACCTGGCTCACATGATCGACCGGACAAGTCCTAGACGGTACCGGCGAGCAGTCGCGCACCGCTCATTCGGGTGCGCGCTCGACGACGAGCAGTGCGGCGTCGTCCCGCAGCTCCCCGCCCGTGTGCCGGTCCAGGTCCGCGCGGAGTCCGTCCACCAAGTCGTCCAGCGGCGCGGCGGCCCGTTCGCCGACCCGATCGGCGAACGGGTGGAAGCGCCCCGCCGCGTCCCGGGCCTCGATGAACCCGTCGGTGGGCAGCACCAGCCGCTCCCCCGCCCGGAACGGCAGCGTCTGGACCGCGTGCCCGGCCCCCACCAGGTCGGCCATGCCGACGGGGGCGCCGGGCCGCTCCGGCGGGCAGGGACGGACCCGGCCGCCGGCGACGAGCAGAGGTTCGGGGTGCCCGCAGTGGACCACCCGGGCCACCGGGCCCTCGGGGATCTCCACCAGCAGGGCGGTGGCGAACCGTTCGGGCGTCTCGGCGCCCGGCAGCCGCGCGATGTGCCACCGCGCGTCGTGCTCCAGACGCCGGGCCACCTCCGTCAACTGCTCCTCCGCGTACGCCGCTTCGCGGAAGGAGCGCAGCAGCAGCGCCGACGCCTCCACCGCGAGCATCCCCTTGGCCCGTACGTCGCCGACGAGCAGGCGGGTGCCGTACGGGCTGCGTACCGCGTCGTAGAGGTCTCCGCCGCTACGGGGCGCGGTCCGCGCGGGAAGGTAGGTACCGCGCAGGCGCAGGTTTCCGATCCGTCCGGGCAGCGGCCGCAACAGGGCCTGCTGCGCAGTCGCGGCCGATGTGTCGGCGCGGTCCAGCGCGCGCTGTCGCCGCCGTCGTACCGCGCTGCCGCAGAGGGCCACCAGCGTGGCGGCCAGTACCGTGCACACCGCCGCTTCGGACACCGGACCGGCCGTCAGCCGACGGGGCTCCGGCACGCCGGTCGACACGGTCACGGCGGCCAGTACGAACAGCACGAAGGCGAGGCCGAGCAGCGCGCGCGGCAGCAGGGCCGTGAACCGGTGCCGCGCGTTCCCGGAAGGGCGCTCAGCGGTGCTCGGCGGCTGCTTGCGCATGGGCTTCTTCCCTGGCGGTGGTGGCGGGGGCGGTACGGCTGTGCGTGGGACGCACCGTGCGGCGGCCGCCCGCCACGTCGTGCAGGGCCCGGTCGAGCAGCATCAGGAGGCGGTACTCGGCCACCCGGACGTCCAGGCTGTCGTGCCGGTCGCCGCACCGCTCGGCCAGTTCCCGCCACACCCGGCGGGTCGCGGGCAGCACGGGGTGCGGGCTGCCGCCCCGGCAGCCGCGTACGCACAGCGCCAGGCAGGTCAGCAGCCGGGCGCAGCCGGCCCGGAACTCCCGGTCCCACGCGCCCGTCCGCGCCGCCGCGTCCGGGCCGTCCTGCGGTGTGCCCTGGCCGGCCACTGCCGCGCCCGGGCCGGCCACCGCCGAGGCCGGGCGCTGCGCCGCGAGGGCGTCGAGCGCGCCGACGCACGCCTCCGCGTCGTGCGCCACCCGCTCCAGGCTCTCCAGGACCTTGCGGTCCAGGTGCCAGACGGCGTTCCGGTTCCGCGCGCGCACGTTCCAGCGCAGGCTCTCGTGGGCCTGCCCGAGGGCGCTGCGGGCCGTGGCGGTGGTGTCCGCGACGCGGGCAGGCCACTGTGCGCCGAGTACGTCGTCGGGATGCCGACCTTCCCGTACCGCGGTGGCCATGCCGTCCAACACGCCGGCCAGATCGTCCCGCAGGCGGTCGAGGGCGGACTCCGCCGCCCGCAGCCGCAGCGGCGGCGGCAGCAGGGCGTTGAAGAGCACCGCGACGGCGATGCCCACGCCGATCTCCAGCAGGTGCGGCAGGATCTGCCCCGCGTGGTTCGGCCCGAGCAGGAGGACGAACACCGCGGTGATCGGTACGTGCAGTCCGTGCGCGCCGAGGCGTTCGTGCCCGGCGGCCAGCAGGGACAGCAGCAGGACGGCGGTCATGCTCAGCCACGTCGGTCCGACGAGGACCGCGGCGGGCAGGGCGATCAGGGCGCCGAGCGTGCACCCGGCCGCGTACTGGAGCCCCGCCGTGCACGAGCGGAACACCGTCGGGTGGACGACCAGCAGCGCGGCGACGACCGCCGGGCCCGGCTGCGGCGTCTCCCACATGCTGCGGCAGAGCTGCCAGGCCAGCGCCGCCGCCACGGCGGCCCGGACGGCGACCAGCCACCGGACCGCCCAGGGCCCGTCACGGATGCGCGCCAGCCCGACCACCGCGTGTGCGGTGCCCGCCCGGCGCCCGGGCGGTGTCGCTTTCTCCTCCCGCACGTGCACCCCTTTCCCTCCGCGCTCCGGCCTCGTCCCGTCGGCGGCCTACGGTGCGGGCCGCCGAAACCTTGTCTTGTCCGGTGCGGCCGCCGGATATGCGGGCGCCGGCGGCGAAATGCGGCCGCGGGGAGAAATGGTGCCGTTCGGCGACGCCGGGCGGGAAAAGGTCCCGTACAACCAGGGACGGAAGGCCCGCCGCCCGGCCCGTACCCGGGGCACCGGGAAAGCAGCAGGCCGACGGAGCGGCATTCCGCGGCAGCGCATCCGATTTCCGACTCCCCACCGCGCAGCAAAGGACGGATCATGCGACTGATCAATTACGACGTACTGCGGGACCTCGTCCACGAACACCAGCGTCTCACCGAGAGCGGCTCCCCGGCCCGCGAAAGAGAGTGCCGTCTGGAGGACGTGTCCTACACGCTCGGCGTCCACACCGGTCACCGCGACCCCGCCGCCGCCCTCCGCGAGGCCCGTAGCCTGCTGCTCGCGCACGACGCCGGATACCGGCGAGCGGCCTGAAGAAACGCTTCGGCCCGCCTCCTGCCCGGGCAGGAGGCGGGCCGAAGCGTTTCGCGGCTGCTGTCGTTTCAGTGCCCTTCCAGCATTCCCTCGCGCAGCCTCGCGAGAATGCGGGTCAGCAGTCGCGACACCTGCATCTGGGAGATTCCGAGCGCCTTGCCGATCTCCGTCTGGGTGAGTTCGGCGCCGAACCGCAGATGCAGAATCCGCCGCTCCCGCTCTTCGAGTCCGTCCAGCAGCGGTTTGAGTGCCTGCACGTTCTCCGCCATTTCCAGGGCAGGGTCCTCGCCCCCGAGGTAGGCGGCGAGCATCCCGCCCGCGGAACGCGCGTCGCCGTCCTCCGGCGGGGCGTCCAGGGAATCGGCGGAATATCCGTTTCCGGCGTACAGGCCCTCGATGACGTCTTCCTGGTCCAGGTCCAGATGCCGGGCCAGTTCCGCGGTGGTGGGCGCCCGGTTCAGGTCGTGCGCCAGTTTCTCCCGCGCCCTGGCCAGGTCGATACGGAGTTCCTGGAGCCGGCGCGGCACATGCACGGCCCAGCTGGTGTCCCGGAAGTACCGCTTGATCTCCCCGACGATGTACGGCACGGCGAACGCGCTGAACGGCGCCCCGCGCGACAGGTCGAACCGGTCGATCGCCTTGATCAGCCCGATGGTCCCCACCTGCACCATGTCCTCGGTCTCCTCGGCACGGCTGCGGAACCTGCGGACCGCGTAGTGCACCAGGGACAGATTCATCTCGACCAGGCAGTCCCGCGCGTACCGGTGGGCGGGGTCGCCCTCGGGGAGGCCGGCCAGCCGCTCGAAGAAGAGCTGGGACACCTCGCGGGCGTCCTGCGGGGTGACGGCTCCGGCATCCGCCAGCCGGGGCAGCCCGGCCGGTCCGGTCACGGGTCTGTCCCGTACGGGTGCGAGGTCGCTCATCACGCGGTCACCCGCCCGCCGGCCGGGGACGAACGCGGGTGGCGCACGCGGAACCACACCCACTTACCGGAGCGCGTCCGGTCGAAGCCCCAGCCGTCCGCTAGGGCGCCCAGGATTTCCAGGCCCCGGCCGTCCTCGGCCGGCGGCTCGTCCGCGGTGCCGGTGGCCATCGGTACCGTACGGGCGGTGTCCCGGACCGCCGCGAAGAGGCTGCCGTCCGCCTCCCCGATCAGCATCAGCGGGATGTCGGGCGCGGTGGAGTGGCGTACGGCGTTGGCGACCACCTCGGAGAGGCAGGTCCGGCCGCCGCCGAGCGCGTAGCGGTCGGGATCCAGGACGGCGCGGACCGACTCCCGGGCCAGGCGGGGGGCCCGCGGGCCGGCCGGCAGCCGCATCCGCAGGGCGCGGACGCAGTCGTCGGTCGGGGCGCCGGGCGAGGCGCCGGCGGGGGCGTCGGTCGGGGCGTGGGGCAGGGGCATCGTGCGGGTCTTCCCTTCGGTGCCGCAGTCGGGTTCCGGCACCCTCGGTGTGCCCGCCCCGCGGCCCGGAACCCGGGGCTTACGTCCCCGCGTGCGGGACGAAGGCCCCGGAGCCGCGACAGGCCCCAGGGGCCGTACGCGGGTGCGTACGGGCCCTGGGGCCTGTCACTGCCGGCGCGGCGCGGACCCGCCGCGCCCCGCGGGGTCAGCCCTTGCGGGTCTTGACCTCGTCGGTGAGGGCCGGGACGACCTCGAACAGGTCGCCGACCACGCCGTAGTCGACCAGGTCGAAGATCGGCGCCTCGGCGTCCTTGTTGATGGCGACGATGGTCTTCGAGGTCTGCATACCGGCGCGGTGCTGGATCGCGCCGGAGATGCCCGCGGCGATGTACAGCTGCGGCGAGACCGACTTGCCGGTCTGGCCGACCTGGTTGGTGTGCGGGTACCAGCCCGCGTCCACCGCGGCGCGCGAGGCGCCGACGGCCGCACCGAGCGAGTCGGCGAGCGCCTCGATGACCGGGAAGTTCTCGGCGCCGTTGACGCCGCGGCCACCGGAGACCACGATCGCGGCCTCGGTCAGGTCCGGGCGGCCGGTGGACTCGCGCGGGGTGCGCGAGACGACCTTGGTGCCCTTGGAGGCGTCGGCGACGGTCACCGCGAGCTGCTCGACCGTACCGGCGGCCGGAGCGGCCTCCGGGGCGGCGGAGTTGGGCTTGACGGTGATGACCGGGGTGCCCTTGGTGATGCGGGACTTGGTGGTGTACGAGGCGGCGAAGACGGACTGGGTGGCCACCGGGCCCTCGTCGCCGGCCTCCAGGTCGACGGCGTCGGTGATGATGCCGGAGCCGATGCGGACCGCGAGGCGGGCACCGATCTCCTTGCCCTCGGTGGAGGACGGCAGCAGCACGGCGGCCGGGGAGACGGCCTCGTACGCGGCCTGGAGGGCGTCGACCTTCGGCGCGACCAGGTAGTCGGCGAACTCCGCGGCGTCGGCGGTCAGGACCTTGACCGCGCCGTGCTCGGCGAGCGTCGCGGCGGCGGTGTCGGCGCCGGGGCCGAGGTGCACGGCGACCGGCTCGCCGATGCGGCGGGCGAGGGTGAGCAGTTCGAGGGTGGGCTTGCGGACGGCGCCGTCCACGTGGTCGACGTAGACAAGGACTTCAGCCATGGGATTGCTCTCCTGCGGGAAAAGTGAGGGCGGTGGTGCGGACGGGTTTCCGGGGGCTCAGATGAACTTCTGGCCCGCGAGGAACTCGGCGAGCTGCTTGCCGCCCTCGCCCTCGTCCTTGACGATCGTGCCCGCGGTACGGGCGGGACGCTCGGCCGCTTCCTCGACCTTGGTCCAGGCGCCCTCCAGGCCGACCTCGTCCGCCTCGATGTCCAGGTCGTCCAGGTCCAGGGACTCCACCGGCTTCTTCTTGGCGGCCATGATGCCCTTGAAGGAGGGGTAACGGGCCTCGCCGGACTGGTCGGTGACCGACACGACGGCCGGCAGCGACGCCTCCAGGTGCTCGGTGGCGGTGTCACCGTCCCGGCGGCCCTTGACGACACCGCCGTCGACGGAGACCTCGGACAGCTGGGTCACCTGCGGCACGCCCAGGCGCTCGGCGAGCAGCGCGGGCAGCACGCCCATGGTGCCGTCGGTGGAGGCCATGCCGCAGACGACCAGGTCGTAGCCGGTCTTCTCGACGGCCTTGGCGAGGACCAGGGAGGTGCCGAGCGCGTCGGTGCCGTGCAGGTCGTCGTCCTCGACGTGCACGCCCTTGTCGGCGCCCATCGACAGGGCCTTGCGCAGCGCGTCGTTGGCGTCCTCGGGGCCGACGGTCAGGACCGTGATCTCCGCGTCGCCGTCGGCGGCTTCCTTGATCTGCAGGGCCTGCTCGACCGCGTACTCGTCGAGCTCCGAGAGCAGGCCGTCCACGTCGTCGCGGTCGACGGTCAGGTCCTCGGCGAAGTGCCGGTCGCCGGTGGCGTCGGGCACGTACTTCACACAGACAACGATCCTCAGGCTCACGCCGGCTCTCCTACCTGCTTCGACTCTTCCGAACTGCCTTGTGCTGGCAGCATAGGCGCCTGTTGGGGCGGCTTCCGGTCGGACGGGTCTCCCGCGCCCACCGAAATATTACTCGCCAGTACATCCACCCCATTCCCCGGAAGCAAGGCCGTTGAACTGTGACGTTGCCAACGGCCCCGCAAGGGGTGGACGAGGCGCGCCCACGGAACCGGCGGGGCGCACGAAGCGTTGAGACGGCCGCCCGGCGCACACCCGCGCGGGCTCGGAGGGGGCTCTCAGTCGCGCAGGGCGTTGAAGCGGCCCTCGTGGTAGAGGAGCGGGCGGCTGCGGCCCGCCGTGCCGGCGTACCCCTCCGGGTCGCCCTCGACGACCTGGCCGAGCACGATCCGGTGATCACCGGCGGGCACCCGGGCCACCACCTCGCAGACCAGCCAGGCCAGCACGCCGTCCAGCAGCGGCACGCCGTACGGACCCGGGCGCCAGGAGGTCGGCGCGGCGAAGCGGTCGGCGCCGCTGCGCGCGAAGGTGGCGGCCAGCTCCCGCTGGTGCTCGCCCAGTATGTGCACGCCGACGTACCCGGCCTCGGCGACCGTGGCCCAACTGGAGGAGCCGGTGCTGATACCGAAGGACAGCAGCGGCGGGTCGGCGGCCACCGAGGTCACGGAGGTGGCGGTGAAGCCGACCGGGCGGGCGCCCGGGGCGGTGATCACGGCGACGCCCGCCGCGTGCTGCCGGAAGACGGAGCGCAGCAGGTCGGGAGTGGCGGAACGGGGCGTACCGAGGGCGGCTGGTGCCGTCATGGAGGTGTCCTTCTGCCGTGGTGTACGGGACGGAGCGGCGCCGTCGCCGGCGCGGCCGAAGTCGTCGCTGCTCACGCGCCGGGACAGCGCACACCGACGGTGCGCCGGAGGTCCGCGTACGCGCGTCCGTGAAGGAGGGTGCCTGACCGCATGACGTCACCCTGACGATGCGTGTGCCAGGCAGTCAAGTGACGCCGGGCATCTGGGAGATCAATCACGGACCGCGACCCCCAGAGCGGCGATGACATCGGCCTTGCGGGGCTGTCCGGCGGCCCGGCGCACCACCGCGCCGTCCCCGTCGAGAACCAGCACCGTGGGCGTGCGCTCGATCCGCAGGGTCCGCACCAGGTCCAGGTGCGCCTCCGCGTCGATCTCGACGTGCGCCACGCCGTCCACCATGCCGGCCACCTCGGCCAGGGTGCGCCGGGTGGCCCGGCAGGGCTGGCAGAAGGCGCTGGAGAACTGGACGAGCGTGGCCCGCTCCCCCAGTCCGGCGCCGACCTCGGCGGCGCCCAGCCGCGTCCCCACGTCCTGCCCTCGCACGCGTCACCCTCCCTCGCTCCGGTGCGCGGCGCGCCGGGGAAGCCCGCTGCCGCGGGGCGGCGCCGCACACCGTCGGTCCTGTCGTCGACGGGTGCAGCGTCCGCGGCGCCGCGTTCATTCCCGCCGGGTACGGGCGCGAGGTGTACCTTCTGCCGCACCGGGCAACTGGACGGTGTGACCACCACGTGACGAGAATCTCCCGGCAGCGGGGTCCCGTACGGTGGCCCCTGGGCCGCCGATCGGGCACGATCTCCCGAAAGCCGCATACTTACGGCTGCGTAACTTCTTCGCCGGGAGAACCCTCCCCAGGCACAGAAAAGGGGTCCCCGACATGGCAGAGCTCGTCTACCCGCCCGTCATCGGCGCCGCCCGTGCGGCGTTCAAGGCGCTCGACCTGAAGTTCGACATCGCCGGGGCCGACCACATCCCCCGGCGCGGCGGCGCGGTCCTGGTGAGCAACCACATCGGATACCTGGATTTCATCTTCTGCGGGCTGGCCGCCCGCCCCGCCAAGCGCCTGGTGCGCTTCATGGCCAAGGAGTCGGTCTTCCGGCACAAGGTGTCGGGGCCGCTGATGCGCGCGATGAAGCACATCCCGGTGGACCGTACGCAGGGTGTGCACGCCTACAAGCACGCGCTGAGCGCGCTGCGCGGCGGCGAGATCATCGGGGTCTTCCCGGAAGCGACGATCTCGGAGTCCTTCACCCTGAAGACCTTCAAGTCGGGCGCGGCCCGGCTGGCGCAGGAGGCGGGGGTGCCGCTGCTGCCGATGGCGCTGTGGGGCACCCAGCGGCTGTGGACCAAGGGGCACAAGCGGGACCTGGGCCGTAACCACTTCCCCATCACCATCCGGATCGGCGAGCCGGTCGAGGCGTCGCCGGACGAGCAGACGGAGAAGATCACCGACCGGCTGCGCTCCCGCGTGCAGGACCTCCTGGAAGCGGCGCAGCGCGCGTACCCGGTCCGCCCCAAGGGCCCGGAGGACACCTGGTGGGTCCCGGCCCACCTCGGCGGCACCGCTCCCGCACCGGGCGCGACCGCCTGAGCGGCGGCTGCCCGGCCGGTGCGCCACGGGATCATGCCCGCCGGCGCGGCTCGGGCATCTCCAGGGCGGTCGGCAGGAGCTGCCACAGGTGCGGGCGGTCGACGGCCTTCCGGAGGCAGTGCAGCACGGCGGGGTGCGGCTCGGCGAAGAGCAACGGATAGTCCACTTCCCCCAGCTCCGGCCGGACGGGCCAGGCCAGCTGCTCCCGGTCGAGGCGGAACCGCGCGTCGACGCCGGGTTTGTTCCCTCGCGGGTCCTGCCGCGCCCAGCGCCGCTCCCCCGGCAGCTTGAGCGCGATCAGACCGTGCGCGGTGTCCAGCTTCTGGTAGCACAGCGCGGCCGGGATGCCCTCGGCGCGCAGCAGGGCCGTCAGGGCGTGTGCTTTGGCGAAGCAGATGCCGGTGCGCTGCTCCAGGACGTCGGAGGCGCGCCAGGTGACCCGCGGGTCCCCGTGATCGGCGCTGTGCGGGATCGTGTCGCGGACGTACGTGAACGCCGCCTCGGCGTATGAGTATGCGTCCGGCGCCGTGGAGCGCAGCCGCTGAGCGGTGTCGCGCACGACGGTGTGCTCGTGGTCGATCACGTCGTCAGCGGCGAGGTAGGCGGACATGTCGGGCTCGTACTGGAGCAGCTCCATGAACCATGAAGATAGTGATGCGCCCGACCGGAAGCAAATACTTTTCCGGTCGGGCGCATATTCACTCAGCCGAGGGTCGAGGGCGGGGCCGGATCAGCGGCCCATCTCCTCGCGCAGAGCGGTCAGCAGACCGTCCACGTCCTCCTCCGTCGTGTCGAAGGAGCACATCCAGCGGACATCGCCCGCGGCCTCGTCCCAGAAGTAGAAGCGGTAGCGCTTCTGGAGCCGCTCGGTGACGTCGTGCGGCAGGCGCGCGAAGACGGCGTTGGCCTGGACGGGGTAGAGGATCTCCACGCCGTCCACCTCGCGGACGCCGGCGGCGAGCCGCTGGGCCATGCTGTTGGCGTGCCGGGCGTTGCGCAGCCAGAGGTCGCGCGTGAGCAGCGCCTCCAACTGCACGGATATGAAGCGCATCTTGGAGGCGAGCTGCATGGACATCTTGCGTACGTGCTTCATCGCCCGCACCGCGTCCGGGTTGACGACCACCACGGCTTCGCCGAACAGTGCCCCGTTCTTCGTGCCGCCCAGGGAGAGCACGTCCACGCCGACCGCGTTCGTGAACGCCCGCATCGGTACGTCCAGCGACGCCGCCGCGTTGGCGATCCGCGACCCGTCCAGGTGCACCAGCATGTTGCGCTCGTGGGCGTGCTCGCAGATGGCCCGCACCTCGTCGGGGGTGTAGACCGTGCCCAGCTCGGTGTTCTGGGTGATCGAGACGACCTGCGGCATCGCGCGGTGCTCGTCGTCCCAGCCGTACGCCTCGCGGTCGATCAGGTCCGGGGTGAGCTTGCCGTCCTCGGTCGGTACGGTCAGCAGCTTCAGGCCGCCGACCCGCTCCGGGGCGCCGCACTCGTCCACGTGGATGTGCGCGGTGTCCGCGCAGATCACCGCGCCCCAGCGCTCGGTCATCGCCTGGAGGGCGACGACGTTGGCGCCGGTGCCGTTGAAGACCGGGAACGCTTCGGCGGTCTGCCCGAAGTGGCTGCGGACCGTCCGCTGGAGCGCTTCGGTGTACTCGTCCTCGCCGTAGGCGACCTGGTGGCCGCCGTTGGCGAGGGCGAGGGCCGCCAGCACCTCCGGGTGGGCGCCGGCGTAGTTGTCGCTGGCGAAGCCGCGTACCGCCGGGTCGTGGCGCCGCCGGGCGTCGGTCTGCCGTTCGGTCACGCTTCGGGGGTCAGCCACAGACGCTGTCCATTCACTTCCTGGGCGGGCCGCTCCCAGACGCCGCTGACGGCCTGGGCCAGGTCCTTGACGTCCGTGAAGCCCGCGAACTTGGCATTCGGGCGCTCGGCGCGCATCTGGTCGTTGACGAGCGCCTTGACCACCAGGATGGCAGCCGCCGCCTTCGGGCCGTCCTCGCCCCCGGCCTTGCGGAAGGCGTCGCCGAGGGCCAGTGTCCATGCCTCGGCCGCCGCCTTGGACGCGGCGTACGCGGCGTTCCCGGCCGTGGGCTTGCTCGCGCCCGCCGCGCTGACCAGCAGGTACCGGCCGTTCCCGGACCGCTCCAGCGCACCCTGGAAGGCGAGCGAGGTGTGCTGGACCGTACGGATGAGCAGCTTCTCCAGCAGGTCCCAGTCGCCGAGGTCGGTCTCCGCGAAGGACGCGGAGCCGCGCCAGCCGCCGACCAGGTGCACCAGGCCGTCGATCCGGCCGAACTCCTTCTCCGTACGGTCGGCCCAGCCGCGGGTCGCGTCCAGGTCCAGCAGGTCCACGGTGTCGCCGGTGACGGTGGCGCCGCCGTGCGCGTACCGCGCGGCGTCCACGGCCTCCGCCAGCCGTGCGGCGTCCGCGTCGGCGGCGACCACGGTCGCCCCCGCCTCGGCGAGCCGCAGCAGCGTCGCCCGCCCCGCGGGGCCGGCCGCCCCGGCCACCGCGACGACCGCGCCTTCCAGCAGTCCCTGGCCGTTGGTCGCAGTACTCATGTTCCTCGTCTCCTTGTGCTCCGGCGTGCCCTGGGTACCGCCGGCGCTCACACCGCCGCCAGTACGTCGCTTCCGGCTGTGATGCCCTTGGTGGAGGCAATCACGCCGCGCAGTTTCTTGGCGAGAGCCTCGTAGAACATGCTCAGCGGGAACTCGTCCGGCAGGACGTCGTCGACCAGCTTGCGCGGCGGCTTGTCGAGGTCGAGCGCGTCGGGGCCCTTGGCCCAGACGGAGCCGGGGTGCGGGGCCAGGTAGGTGGAGACGAGGTCGTAGGCGGCGAACCAGTGGACCAGCTTGGGGCGGTCGATGCCGTCCCGGTAGAGCTTCTCGATCTCGCCGCACAGCTGGTTGGTGACCTGCGGGGCGCGCTCCCAGTCGATGTGGAGGGTGTTGTCCGTCCAGCGTACGACGTCGTGCCGGTGCAGGTACGCGAAGAGGAGCTGGCCGCCGAGGCCGTCGTAGTTGCGTACCCGGTCGCCGGTGACGGGGAAGCGGAACATCCGGTCGAAGATCACCGCGTACTGCACGTCGCGGGCCTGACGGAAGCCCTCGGCCTCCAGCTTGACGGCCTCCTTGAAGGCGGTCAGGTCGCAGCGCAGCTCCTCCAGGCCGTACATCCAGAACGGCTGCCGCTGCTTGATCATGAAGGGGTCGAACGGCAGGTCGCCGTGGCTGTGGGTGCGGTCGTGGACCATGTCCCAGAGCACGAACGCCTGCTGGCAGCGGTCCTGGTCGGCGAGCATCTCGCGGATGTCGGCGGGCAGTTCGACGCCCAGTGTCTCGACGGCGGCCTCGCTGACCCGGCGGAAGCGGGCGGCCTCGCGGTCGCAGAAGATGCCGCCCCAGGTGAAGCGCTCGGGTGCCTCGCGCACGGCGATGGTCTCCGGGAAGAGCACGGCGGAGTTGGTGTCGTACCCGGCGGTGAAGTCCTCGAAGGTGATGCCGCAGAACAGCGGGTTGTCGTAACGGGTACGCTCCAGCTCCGCCAGCCACTCGGGCCAGACCATGCGCAGCACGACCGCCTCGAAGTTGCGGTCCGGGTTGCCGTTCTGCGTGTACATGGGAAAGACGACCAGGTGCTGGCGGCCGTCGACACGCTCCCGCGCGGGCTGGAAGGCCAGCAGCGAGTCGAGGAAGTCGGGCACGGCGAAGCCGCCGTCGGCCCAGCGGCGCAGGTCCGCCACGAGCGCCAGATGGTAGGCGGCGTCGTGCGGGAGCAGCGGCGCCAGCTCCTCGATGGCCGATATGGCGCGCTCGACCTCGCGCCGGACGTCGTCGGCGGCGGGCACGCCCTCGGCGTCGAGGTCGATCGAGCCGTCCTTGGACTGCCACGGGCGGATGGCCTCGACGGCGTCCTTGAGCACCGGCCACGCGGGATGCGCGACCACACGCTCTGCGGTCCCGATGCCCCCCGGGGCACCCACAGGCGAAAGAATTTCCGTCATGACTACCCTCCGGCAGGAGATCCTGTTGTGCGGACACGGTATCCACGGGCCCTCCGCGACCTCAAGAGCCTCAGGGAAAATTCTTTCGTCAAACCCCTATGGTCACGAATCTTTTTCCTGCCTGCCGAAGCTGGAGCGGAAGTTTCTGTCAGTCCGACCTATGCCTACCGCGCATCCTCCAGCACGTTTCAACACGTACCGACACGTACCCGCAACGGGTCGTCCCCTCCGGTGGAGGGCGTCCGCCGGACACCCGGCACGACGGACGGCCACGGCGGACCGGCCTTCGGTGAGCGGGTGGTTCCGGCCGTTTCCCGTCCGCCCGTCGAGCCGCTCCCGTACGGCACCGTCCCGTACGGAGCACCGCGCGCACCCGGCGGCCGGGCCCGCCAACTGGGGTTCGGCGGCTCGGCGCCCCGGTACGGCGCCTGCGCCCCGCCTCGGCGCCCACACCCACCGCCTTGACCGGTTCCTGTCACTCCCCTTCCGCTCTCCTGCCGCCCGCCCGTCGCCGTGGCCCGCCGTACGGGCCGTCCCGGCCGCCCCGCACCCCTGCGGACCGCCCCGCCGGCCCGCCGCGTCAGCGCGCGGAGGACTCGCCCACGCACGAGTGAGCCGCATTCCGGGCGGAAGCCCCCGGCCGGAGCGGCGCGACGCCCCGGCGCACGCCCCTCGCCGCGGTTCCGGCCGCCGCGAGCCCCGACGCCACCCCGGATTTCCCGGCCCCGGCGGGTGTGGCCGCAGACCTGACAAGTCCCCGTTCCGGCCACGTCGGAGCGCTGTCCGACATCGGTTCCGGCCTTCCGGGCGCCCGTTAGGCTGTGCGCCGTTTCGAAAGTGCAGCCGGTGGGCCCGCGCTCGGGACAGGTCCGGCAGCAGTGGCCCGCGGCCGGTACCGGTCTGCCGGCACCCCCGACAGAAACGAGGCAGCCTTGTCCTTTCTCACCATCGGACACCGCGGGATGATGGGCGTCGAGCCGGAGAACACCCTGCGCTCGTTCGCCCGCGCCGAACGCGAAGGTCTCGACGTCATCGAGCTGGACCTGCACCTGAGCAAGGACGGCGCGCTCGTGGTCATGCACGACGCGGACGTGGACCGCACGACCGACGGGACGGGGCCGATCGCCGACCGCACCCTGGCCGAGCTGCGCGAACTGGACGCCGGCGACGGCGAGCGGATTCCGGTGTTCGAGGAGATCGTGGACGCGGTACGGGCACCGCTGCAGGCGGAGATCAAGGACGCGGCCGCCGCCCGGGCACTCGCCGACGTCCTGCGCGCCCGTGACCTGACCGCCCGGGTCGAGGTGATCTCCTTCCACGACGAGGCGCTGGCCACCGTCTCCCGGCTGCTGCCCGGCGTACGGACCGCACTGGTCGCCGAGCACTACGGCATCGACGTGGTGGACCGCGCCCGGGCCGTGGGCGCCTCGGCGCTCTCCCTCGACATCCGCAGGCTCACCCTGGAGCTGGTGGAACGGGCCCACACCGCGGGGCTGCGCGTGCTCGGCTGGACCGTCAACACCCACGACCAGCTCCGGCTCAGCCGCGGCCTGGGGCTGGACGGCGTGGTGACCGACTTCCCCGAGATCCGGCGGGCGGTGCGGTTCACGGCCTGAAGTGCGGCGCGGCGGCGGCAGGCCGCCGCAGGACGCGGGTACGGGCGGGTCACCGCATGACGAGCGGTACGGGCGGTACGGGCGGGCTGCCGCGGTACGGGGCGGCCCGCCCGGCGCCTCAGCCGAGCGTCTTGACCAGCAGCTCGAACTCCAGGTCGGCGCGCTGCGGGATGCCGAACCGCTCGTCACCGTACGGGAACGGGAACATCTTCCCGGTACGCCGGAAGCCGCGCCGCTCGTACCAGGCGATCAGCTCGTCCCGCTGCCGGATGACCGTCATCCGCATCTCGGCCGCGTCCCACTCGGCGCGGGCGGTGCGCTCCGCCTCGGCCATGATGACTTTGCCGAAGCCACCGCCCTGGAGCTCGGGCCGGACCGCGAACATGCCGAAGTACACGTGGTCGCCGCGGTGTTCGAGCTGGCAGCAGGCGACGACCTCCCCCGCGTTCTCGGCGAGCAGCAGCCGGCTGT
Organism: Streptomyces sp. NPDC045470; assembly: GCF_040646595.1. Taxonomy (NCBI): domain Bacteria; kingdom Bacillati; phylum Actinomycetota; class Actinomycetes; order Kitasatosporales; family Streptomycetaceae; genus Streptomyces; species Streptomyces sp. NPDC045470. The sequence continues at coordinate 4,583 of NZ_JBEZAN010000012.1, read as the reverse complement.
CCGCGTCGCGCACGACGGCCGTGACACCCTCCGGGTCGGTGCGCTGGCCTTCCAGCAGGTCCGCCTCGGTGGTCCAGCCGACCCGGCTCGCGTCGCCGCGGTAGGCGGACTCGATCAGCTCGACGACCGCCGGGACGTCGGCTTCGGTGGCGGTTCTGTAGGTCAGCTCGACGGTCGGCATCGGCGGTGTCCTCTCGGTGGCGTGCGGCGCGGCGTACGGGCGCCGGCGCCGGGGCGTCGCGCGGTACGGCCGTACCGGAGGCTAACAAGAGCGACCGCGCCACCGCCCGGCCCGCCCGAAGGCGTAGGGTCCGCAGCATGGTGCATGTACTGAGCAGCAGGGTGCTGGTGCGGCCGTCCGACCCCGAGCGGTCGCGGGAGTTCTACGGCGGCGCGCTGGGCCTGGAGGTCTACCGCGAATTCGGTACCGGCCCGGAGCGCGGCACGGTCTACTTCCTCGGCGGCGGCTTCCTGGAGGTCTCCGGCCGCTCCCCCGAGCCCCCCACGACCACGCTCCAACTCTGGCTCCAGGTCGCCGACGCCGCCGCGACGCACGAGGAACTGGTGGCCCGTGGGGTGGAGGTCCTGCGCCCTCCGGTGAAGGAGCCGTGGGGCCTGATCGAGATGTGGATCGCGGACCCGGACGGCCACCGCATCGTGCTGACCGAGGTCCCGGCGGACCACCCGCTGCGGTACCGGCCCGGCATCTGACCTCCGCGGCTCCGCCCGCCCATGCTCCCCACCGTGCGCCCGTGCGCTCCCGATGCCGGGTTTCCGGCGGGCGTCCCCGACCCGTCAGCGGGGCACGATGCCGCTGTACCGGGCCGCACGACGCCGCGCCGCACCGTCGCCCGCGTGCGACCGCCGTACGGGCTCTCGGGGAGGACGCCGTGCACGGACCGCCATGGGTCGGCTGGCTGCTGGTGCTGCTGTGTGCCGGAGCGGGCGCGTACTGCCTGTCGAGCGTACGGCGCGGTACGGCCGCACAGCGGCGGGAAGCGCGCGGTGAGGCGCTGATGGGGCTGGGCATGGCGGCGATGGCCGTACCCGCCACGGCCGTGGCGCAGCCACCCTGGGCCCCCTGGGCGTTCGCGGCCGTCTTCGGCGCCGCGGGCCTGTGGGCGCTGCTGCACAGGCATCCGCACCACGCGGTGGGCGCGGCGGCGATGGTCTACATGTCCCTGGCGATGGTGTCCGTCCCCGGCGGCGGGCCGGGTGGTGGTGCGCACACGTCACACGCGGGGTCCATGGAGCACATGGGGTCGACGGGGCCTGGCGGACTGCCGGTGTTCACGGTGCTGCTCCTGGCCTACTACGCCGTGTACGTCGTCGCCGCCGGCGTACGGCTGACACCGGCGGCCGCTCCCGGCACGGCGGACGACGCCGTGCAAGCCCCGGCGCGGGCCTCCTGGCCGGAGGTCGTGGGAGCGTGCCGGGTGGCGATGGGCATCGGCATGTTCGCGATGCTGCTGGTCCTTTGAGTCTGGCCCTTCGAGCTTCGGGGGCCGTGGTATACGTCACTTCCGAGGCGGATCGTACCTCGCAGTAGCCGCGCGCTCATAGGCTGAAGCCATGATGGTCCCCCTCGCGCTGATGATGCTCGGCGCGCTGGTCGCGGCGACGGCGCCGCGCCTGATGGCCCGCGCCGAATGGCCCGACCGCGAACCGGTGCTCGCCCTGTGGGTGTGGCAGTGCGTGGTCGCCACCGTACTGCTGTGCTGCGCCCTCGCGATGTCCCTCTTCGGCGCCGCCGCGTGGGAAGCCGTACGCAGTCACCTCTTCGGCCATGCGCCGCGCGTCGTCGTCGAGGCGTACGCCCTCAAGGACTACGGCCCGTGGTCCGGCGTACTGGCCGCAATACTGGCGGGCGGCGGCGCGTGGACGGCCGTCATGCTCACCCGCGAGGTACGCGGCGCCCGCGCCCGGCGGCGGCAGCGGCGCACCGACCTGCTGCGGCGCTCCCCGCTGCTGCCCGGCGAGGAGCCCTCCGGTGACCGGCTCGTGGTCCTCGAAGGCGACCGCCCCGAAGCGTGGTGGCTGCCCGGCGCCACCCCTCAACTGGTCGTCACCACCTCGGCGTTGCGCCGCCTGAAAGGCCGTCAGCTCGACGCGCTGATCGCCCACGAGCAGGGCCACGCGCGGGCCCGCCACGACGTGCTGCTGTACTGCGCCTCGGCCCTCGCGGCCGGATTCCCGCAGGTCCCGGTCTTCGCCGCGTTCCGCGACCAGGTGCACCGGCTGGTCGAACTGGCCGCCGACGACGTGGCCTCGCGCCGCTTCGGCCGCCTGACGATCGCCCTGGCCCTGGTCGAACTCAACGAGGACCGCGGGGTGTTCGGTCCCTGCCCCGCCCAGTGCGCCCAGCTCCCCCACCGCGTACACCGCCTGCTCGCCCCGGCCCCGCGCTTCACCCCCGGCCGCCGCCTGCGCATGACCGCGGTCGCGGCTCTCGTCCCGGCGATCCCGCTCCTGGTGACGTTCATACCGGGACTGAGCGCGCTGACGTACTGAGGGGCGAGGAGCGCGCTGAGGGGGTACGGGCGCGGGGGCGTGAGCGCACGGGCGCACCGAGGCGGTTCGGGCGTACGCGGCCGGGCACCCGCCGTCGTACGAACACACCCCCGTACGGAGTCTCCCTGGCCCCACCCCGCACGCCTCCGCGAGGATTCCCTCATGCCCCCCACCCCCGCCACCCTCCCGGCGCCCAGCACGTCGCCCCCCTCACCACGCCGCTCCGTACGCCTCGCTCTCCTCCTGCTCCTTCCCTTCACCGCCCTCCTCGCCCTGGTGGCCGCCCGCTGGAGCCCGCTGCTCGCCTTCGACCACGGCATCGCCACGTCCCTGCACCGCACGGCCGTCACGGCCCCCGGTCTGACTTCCGTCAACAAAATCTTCTCGGACTGGGTGTGGGACCCGTGGACCCTGCGGGCCCTCCTGGCCGTCGCGGTCGTCGCACTACTGCGCCGCGGGCAGTGGCTGCTCGGCTGCTGGGTGGCCGTCACAGCAGCCGTCGGGACGGCGTTGCAGCAGGTGCTGAAGGCGCTCGTGGGGCGCCAGCGTCCGGAGTGGCCGGACCCCGTCGACTCCGCGCACTACGCGGCCTTCCCCTCCGGCCACGCCATGACGGCCGCGGTGGCGGGCGGCCTGGCACTGTGGCTGCTGCGGCTGTCCGGGGCCCGTCGGCGCCGGCTGTGGGCGGCCGCGGTGCTGGTCGGCGTTTCCGTGGCGGGTGTCGGGCTCACCCGCGTCTACCTGGGAGTCCACTGGGCCACGGACGTGCTCGGGGGCTGGCTGCTGGGCGGGGCGCTGGTGGCGGCCGCGGCGGCCGGGTACGCCCGCCGGTACGGAACGCGGCGATGACGGAGGGCCGCCGACGCGCCAGGATGGCCCTATGACGATCAAAGGTGTGCTCTTCGACTTCTCCGGGACGCTGCTGCGCATCGAATCGCCGGAGAGCTGGCTGCGGGCGGTACTGCACGAGACCGGGACGGACGTCGCGGAGGAGGAGGTGGCCCGCCTCGCGGCGGAGCTGAGCCGAGCCGGCGCGCTGCCCGGCGGTTCGTCGCCGGACCACATGCCGCCCGAGCTGGCCGCGCTCTGGGAGGTCCGGGACCGCAGCGCCGACCGGCACCGCGAGCTGTACACCGGACTGGCCCGGCAAGTACCGCTGCCCGACGACGCGTTGTACGACGCGCTGTACGAACGCCACATGACACCCGCCGCGTGGGCGCCGTACCCGGATGCCGCCGAGGTCCTGTCCGAGCTGCGGCGGCGCGGCATCCGCACCGGCGTGGTCAGCAACATCGGCTGGGACCTGCGGCCGGTGCTCCGCGCACACGGCCTCGACCGCTTCGTCGACAGCTACGTCCTGTCGTACGAACACGGCATCCAGAAGCCCGACCCACGACTGTTCGAGATCGCCTGCGAGGAACTGGGACTGCCCCCCACGGAGGTCCTGATGGTGGGCGACGACCGCACCGCGGACGGCGGAGCCACCGCCCTGGGCTGCACCTACCTCCCCGTCGACCACGTCCCGCCCCCCGAACGCCCCGACGGCCTCCGCCCCGCCCTGGCCTCGGCCGGCTGACCTTCGCACACCCGGCGGGCACCTTGTGGCGCCGGAAACCGGGGGCGGTCCCCTTCGCCCGACCGGCGCCCACGGATCCACGCAAAGGCGGCAGAAACAAGCAGCTCCATTCGGTCTCACTTCTCGCCGCGCCGCGGACAGCCCACATCGGAAGGCTGTGGCCGCCCGGACCACATACGGCCAATTACTTGTTCAGCGAACAGCTACGGCCGTGAAAGTGACTGAAGCGTTGTCAGTGGCTCGCGATAGGTTGTGGGAACACGCGAAAGCACAGTTCCTGGGGGGGACCTATGGCCGGTGACGGCTTTGACATAGATACGGACCAACTCAAGTCCGCGGCGCCGCGTTTCCACCGGGAAGCGAACGCGCTGGCGAAGGCGACGAGCAAACTCAAAGGCCGTCTGGACGGCCTCGGCTCGCCGTGGGGAGACGACGAGCAGGGACAGAAGTTCCAGCACATGTACGCCCCGCACCGCGAGCAAATAGAAAAGGCCGC
>NZ_JBEZAN010000011.1:0-257915 GCF_040646595.1 Streptomyces sp. NPDC045470 | reverse complement strand
CGGCCTGGCCACCCGATACGACAAGACCGCCACCATCTACCTCGCCGGACTCCACCTCGCCGCCATCTTCATCTGGTCGGCGAGATGATCCGAAGAAAAGGCCCTAGCCGTACCAGGCGGCGACGGCTCGCTTGTATCCGTCCGGCATGGTCAGCCCTGGCACCTCGTCCGCGGTGAACAGGCCCAGCCGCTCGTGCTCGTGACTGACGACGGGCGGCCGTTGGGGAGTCAGCACGGTGCAGCCGTAGGTCACGATCAGCACGCGGCACCCGGGAACGGGCTGGTAGATCCATACCCCGCCGTCAAGGAGCGGTCCGGCCTCGACGTCCCAGCCGGTCTCTTCCCGGATTTCGCGCTCCAGCGCAGCCTCCGGACTGGGGTCCGGCAACTGCCCTTCACCGGTGCTGCCGATCTCCAGGCGGCCGCCCGGCAGTTCCCACTCGCCGCGCTCATTGCGCAGGAGCAGCACACGCTCACGTGCGTCGAGCGCGACACCTTTCACGGAAACGGGCCACAGCGGCGACGTGTACGTCATGGCAGCCCCCGTCCTGCGATGCGCGAGTAGCCTCCGGGGAACGTAGCACGCTCCCATCGGCCCACGAACGAGGCAGCGGCCCGCACGGCGGACGTCACGCGTCGCCGTGCGGGCCGCTGGTTGCAGGGCAGGGGGAGGGCCGGTCAGGAGGTGGTGGACCACATGAGGGGGCCGCTGGTCAGCGGGTCCTTGCCGTTGCCGGTGTAGAGGCGCAGGTCGCCGTTGACGCGGTGGGCGGCTATGTCGGCCTTGCCGTCGCCGTTGAAGTCGCCGCCGAGGACGGAGCGCATGTAGCCCCACGTCTTGTCGTGCCAGAGGTCAGCGGCACGGCTGACCGTGCCCTGGGCGTTGCCGGTGTAGAGGCGGAGCGCACCGTCGTAGGCGATCGCGGCGATGTCGTCCCGGCCGTCGCCGTTGAAGTCGCCGGAGGCCAGGCGCTTCATGCCGTCCCAGGTCTTGTCGGGCCACAGGTCGCGCTTGGCGTTGACGAGGGTGCCGTCGGGGTTGGTGGTGTAGGCGTGCAGCGAGCCGTCACCCCACACGGCGGCCAGGCCGTCGCGGCCGGAGGAGTCGGAGCGGTAGCGCACGATCTGCTTCATCGTGCCCCAGGAGGTGTCGTGCCACAGGGGGCGGCGCGGGTTGAGGAGGCCGTCACCGGAGCCGGTGTGCAGGAAGAGCTGCCCGTCGCCGCGGAGGGCGATCAGGTCGGCCTTGCCGTCGCCGTTGAAGTCACCTCCGATGATCTGCGTGTAGTTCTTCCAGGTGCCGTCGTGGGCCCACAGCTCGCGGCCGTACCGCAGCGTGCCGTCCGGGTTGGCGGAGAAGGCGTGCAGGTTTCCGTCGTTCAGTACGGCGGCGATGTCGGTGCGGCCGTCGCCGTCGAAGTCGGCGGCCGCGATGACGTTGCTGACGTCCGGGACCTTCGTGGTCAGCCGCACCGTCTGGATCCAGTCGGCGATGTCGTCCGTACGGGACGCGACGGCACCGTCGCGGGCCTCGTCCTCATGACCGAAGCAGCCCTTGAACCACGATCGGTTGTTGACTCCGACGAGCTCGTACCGGCCGCCGCTCGCACGCCATACCGGGGCACCGGCGTCACCCTCACACACGGCGGCCGCGTCGTCCTTGCCGGCGAGGTCGATGGTGCTGTTCTCCACGCCGCGCGCGGTGAAGCGCCCGTAGTGCAGGCGGTCGGGTACCCATTCGTCCTTGGTGCGGCCGAAACCGCTGACGGTGACGTCCTCGTCGCGCGACAGCTTCCCGGTCGGGAGGCCGGCCGGTGCGACCCCGGGGACCGGCTCGGCCAGCCTGGCCATGACCAGGTCTCGGTCGCCACGTGGGACGAGCTGCTCGACGGTCGTGACCGTGCCGTCGTCCGGCCGGGAGAGATCGGTGCGCCCCACGGTCGCGGTGGTCTTCAGCTTCGGCGCCCCGGCCGTGAGCTGTGCGTACTGTGCGGGGTCGTCGGTGAAACAACTGGCGGCGGTGACCAGCCACAGCTCGTCGACGAGTGTGGCCGTGCAACTGCGCTTGCCGTCGCCGATGTCCAGCTTCACGGTGGACGGATAGGAACCGTCCTGGGCGGCCGGGCCCACGACCGCGTCGGCTGACCCGGCGGTCAGCAGGACTGCGGTGAGGGCGGCAGCGGATATCCCAGCGGTGAGACCGGCGCGGGAGGAGTGTCTGGCAGACATGACGTTCTTTCTGTTCGGTTGGGTCTTTGTCTGTTCGGTGGGGGCTTTGCTCTGCTCAGGGGCAGGTTGGTTCTTGGATTGGCGGGGGCGGTGCCCAGTGGTGGGGGAGTGGCTGGGGCCTCAGCGCGCCGACGGTAGGCCGGTGGCCGGCCTTTCGCGGTTCTGCGATTCCGTGCTTGCGCAGTTCGGTTGTCCCGCGATTCCGGAGCCCACGGCCCCACGAGCCGGTTCCGGAAACCGGAACCGGCCGGTCGGCCTCAGCTGATGGCCTGGATCCGCTTCCAGCCCGTCGGGCCGACGATCCTGGCGTCACCGTCCGTCGGGTCACCGGCGGTGCCGGTGCCGCCCTTGTAGTACAGCAGCGTGCCGCTCCCGTCCGCCGTCGTGGCCCACAGGTCCGCCACCCCGTCGCCGTTCGCGTCCGCCGCTCCGGTGATCAACGGACGGTTGCGGGTGTCCCAGCCGCGCGTTCCGTAGAGGGTGCGGTCGCCGAAGGTGTTGTCGGAACGACCGCGGTAGAGCCACAGCTTGTCGTCGCGGGTGTCCCGGACGAACAGATCGGGTCGCCCGTCGCCGGTGGCGTCGCCGGCCGCGGACAGCGTCATCGGCGCCCAGCCGTCGCCACCCAGCCGGACCCGGGGCTTGAGCTGCGGCCGGTCCGCCGGATCACCCGCGTACAGCCACAGCTTGTCCTCGTAACGCGTCACGAGGTCGGGGTGGCCGTCGCCGGTGACATCGCCGGCGGCGACGATCTGAGCGTCGGCGGGCCAGTTCCGGCCGATCCGGATGCGGGCACCGAGCGAGCCCTCGCCGGTGTTGGGGTAGAGCCACAGGTCGTTGCCGATGCGCGCGAACAGGTCCTCGCGGCCGTCGCCGGTGAAGTCGCCGCGGTGGGTGACGGAAGCGCCGGACCAGCCGCCCGTGCCGATGACGCGGTGGCCGCCGGTGACCCCGCCGTCGCCCAGCCCGGGGTAGAGGCGCAGCTTGCCCGTGTCGTCCACCGCCACCAGGTCCGGTTTGCCGTCGCCGCTCAGGTCGCCGGGGACGGGCGCCCCGGGCAGTTGCGCGAAGATCGGCGCATGGTCGGAGTACCCGGTGGGCGGGCCGCTGGTGGGCTCGTTCTCCGACCGGTCCATCCGGGACGTGTCGATGGCGCAGGTCGCGAACCGGCTGTTGCCGGGAGCCCGGTCGGTGAAGAAGTGGTCCAGTTCGTGGAGTGAGTGCCGCCGCGTCGCGCGGTCCCACCCGTGGTAGGTGAAGCCGTCGATGCAGCGGTCGAAGGAATCGGTCAGCGGCTTCATGTAGTCCGCGCCCGCGTTGCGGTTGAAGTCCCCACCGAGGACGAAGCCGGAGTTCGCTGCCGTACCGAGGTACGCCTTCACGTTCTTGACCTGCTGGGCGACGCGCTCGGATTCGCCGACCGCGATGTGCGTGGTACACACCCTGGTCGTCCAGCCCTGGACGGACGCGCACAGGACCGGGAGTGTCTGCTTGTCCTGGCCCGACGGGTCCGCGGGCAGCATGTTGGCCGAAGAGCTCTCGGTGATGCTCCCCTTGACCGCCAGGGCGACCCCCAGCTCACCCGAGAGTGCCCCACGGCAGTCGGTGCGTCCGTCGGGCCGGGCCCCGGAGGCATGCCGTACGTCCCAGCCGTCGCCCAACTGGGCGCGTAGCAACTCCAGATGACTGTTCGGGGCGACACCGCACACCTCTTGCAGCATCACCACGTTGGCCTGTCGCTCGTCGACGAGCTTCTTGATCTGCGCGGCCTTCTGCTCCGGCTCGTTGCGGTGCGGACAGTACCCGGCCTCACCGCGCCGACCGCCCGCTTCGCCGCAGATGTTCCACGACACCACCCGCAGCTCGGGCTGCGCAGACCCGAGGGGGGCGGCCGGGCCGGCTACGGCCAACGGGGCGAACGCCAGCGGCAGAGCGGCACCGATCAGGCCTGCGGCCAGTGCCCGGGTCGCCCTCGGTATACGTGAGAAAAGTCTGTTCATGGCGCCTTCGCGGTCCCCTTCGCGCGATCAGAATTCATCGCCGGGCGCGGCACCGCACCCTTCTCACGGGCAAGGCCGACTTTCCCGACACTCAGTGCACTGTGTGCCGATTCGGGATTCTAACGTCATGTACTCATCCGACTTCGTGCCTGACTCCGCGGGACGGCCCTGACCGCAGGCGTGGTGGCCGCGCTCGGAAACCGGCATTGCGCAGGGCGTGGGCTCGTCCGGCCGGGGGACGTCTCCACCGGGCCCGGCTCCCGCGACGGCCATTCCGTCGTGGGCCGGTTCGTCTGGACGGTGACTGACTGGCTCGCCTGGTAGTGGGACTGGTGGATGTCGAGTTCCAGACCGCCGTACGCATACAGCTACGGCAGCCCGTCGGCTCCGGTCGACGAGCTGTCCGCCCGCGGAGATCCCAACGACTTCGTGATGTCTTCGAGTTGCCCTCCCCGGTGCGCCACACCGATATGGCCGGTCCAGGCGAAAGGGGTAGGTATTTCCAGAACGTTCAAATGGGGCAGGATTTCACGGCGGTGTGACGCGTCAGCTTCGATCCTTCGGGTCGGACCGATGGCTGGAGACCTTGTGGACGGTGGTGTCATCAGGGCCCAGTCGTCGCCCGTCCGCAGACAGCACTTCCAATGTGCGGAGGTGCTCTCCGTGGCGTCGGTCGACCAGTTGTGAGTGTGCTTCGCCGGGGGCGAAGAAGTTCTGTTCGCCCCACTGTCGCAGCGCCACGATGACGGGGAAGAGCGCCTCGCCCTTCGGGGTGAGTACGTACTCGCGGTAGGCGCTGCCGTCCGAGGCGGGAACGGATTCGAGGATTCCGCCGGCGGCCAGGGTGCGCAGTCGCGCGGTGAGAATGTTCTTTGCGACGCCGAGGCTGCGCTGGAACTCCCCGAAGCGCCGGCTTCCGTCGAAGGCGTCCCGCACGATCAGCAGGGACCACCAGTCGCCGATCGCGTCCACCGACCGGGCGACGGGGCAGTCGCTGTCGTCGAAGCGTGTCCTGGTCACCATGGCGCCCTCGCTCTCTGAGTGGTTGCAACATGCTACCAAAACGGCTACGGTCTCCGTCGCTATGGTGGCAAGTTGAAACCAGATGGTCGGAGGGGTACCGATGCCCGGCAAGGGTGAGGCTGTGACACGACGGACCGAGGCAGAGGCCGAAGTCGAAGCGGAGGTAGAGGCAGGGGCCGAAGTCGAGGTTGAGGCAGAGGTCGGAGTCGAGGTCGGGACTGAGGCCGAGGCCGGGAGGGAGGAAGGTGCCGCGTCCGTCCTGTCCCGCGGCGTCGTCATCCTGTTCGCCGTCGCCTGCGGGGCCGCCGTGGCCAACGTCTACTTCTCCCAGCCGCTCCTGGTGACGATCGGACAGGACCTCGGCATGAGCCCGGCGCTCGTCGGCAGCGTGGTCACCCTGACGCACGTCGGGTACGGGCTCGGGCTCTTCTTCCTCGTGCCGCTGGGCGACGTGGCCGACCGCAGACGGCTCGTCGTGGCCCAGTTACTGCTCCTGGTGCTGGCGCTGACCGTCGTGGCAGCCGCCCGCACGGCGACGTTCCTGCTCGTGGGCATGGCTGCCACCGGGCTTCTCGCGGTCGTCACCCAGACGTTGGTCGCCTTCGCCGCGTCACTGGCCGCACCCGCCGTACGCGGACGGGTCGTCGGCCTGGTCACCAGCGGCGTGGTCGTCGGAATCCTGCTCGCCCGCACCGCCTCCGGCCTGCTGGCCGACCTGGCGGGCTGGCGCTCCGTCTACCTCGCCTCCGCGTCGCTCACCGCTCTCCTCGCCCTGGTCCTGTACCGCGTGCTGCCGCGCCGTACTGACGCCCCGCCGACCGCCCTGCGCTACGGGCAGCTCCTGCGCTCCACGGTCACCCTGTTCGTACGGGAAAGACTGCTGCGGCTCCGGGCCCTGTTCGGGCTGCTGATCTTCGCCGCCTTCAGCACCCTGTGGAGCAGCGTCGCGCTGCCGCTCAGCGAGGCCCCGTACTTTCTGCCGCACAGTGCGATCGGGGCGCTGGGCCTGATCGGCGTCGCCGGAGCCCTGGCCGCGACGGTGGCGGGCCGTCTGAACGACCGTGGGCTCTCCCGGCGGACCACCGGCATCGCCCTGGCACTGCTCGCCGCCTCGTGGCTGCCCTTGGCCTTCACCCGCAGCTCGCTCTGGGCCCTGGCCGTCGGGGTGATCCTTCTCGACCTCGCCGTGCAGGCGGTGCATGTCACCAACCAAACCCTGATCCACGCGCTGCACCCGGACGCCGGCAGCCGGCTGATCGGCGGATACATGGTCTTCTACTCGGTCGGCAGCGCTGCCGGCGCCATCGCCGCGACGACGCTCTACACGGTCGCCGGGTGGGGCGCCGTATGCGCGCTGGGTGCCGCGTTCAGCTTCCTCGGGCTCGTCCTGTGGGCGTGCGCCCGACACGCTGACCTGCACTGAGCTACGGACCCGGCAGTCCGACTCGATGTCTTCTGCCGGAAGCCGGAGTGAGCGGCTGCCCCGGCCGACTGGTCGGGGCAGCCGCTCACTCCGAATGTCTGACAGGGAAGCCGTTATCGCTTGCGACCGTCCGTGTGCTGACGTGTGTGCCGGAACGCGGCGCGGATCTCGGCAACCAGCAGGTCCGGCTGTTCCAGGCCGGGGAAGTGGCCGCCGCGATCCATCTCGTGCCACGAGCGGAGGTCGTGGTAACGGCGCTCCGCCCAGCGCCGGGCGGTCGGCCACGGCTCGGCCGGGAACAGTGAGCAGGCGGTGGGCGTCGTCACCGGTTGGGCGATCTCCTCCTCGGCGCTGCGCGGCACCCACCGCATGGCTTCCCAGTACCAGCGGGCGCTGGAGGCGCCGGTCCCGGTCAGCCAGTACAGGGCGATGTTCTCCACCTGCTGCGTCACGCTCACCCCGCCACCGGCCTCGGGCCGGGTGTCGGAATAGGCGTCGAACTTCTCGCCGAGCCACGCCGCCAGACCGGCGGGGGAGTCGAGCAGGGAGTAGCCGAGCGTCTGCGGACGCGTCGCCATGATCATGCCGAAGCCGTAGCCGTCCGCGAGATGGTTGTCGCGTCGCTCCAGCATGCGCAGCTCCGAGGGGTCGGGGGCGTCCCGGTCCGCCGGCAGAGGAGAGGCGAGCGGCATCGTCAGATGCAGACCGGCGACGCGCTCGGGCACCTGGCGCGCCAGTTCGGTACTGACGTACGCGCCCCAGTCCCCGCCGTGCGCGCCGAACCGCTCGTACCCGAGCGTGGTCATCAGCTCGGCCCAGGCCCGCGCCGTACGGGCCGGCTGCCAGCCGCGCTCACCCGGACGCTCACTGAACCCGAATCCGGGCAGCGACGGTACGACCACGTGGAACGCGTCGGCGGCGGAACCGCCATGAGCCACGGGATCGGTGAGCGGCCCGAGGACGTTCTCGAATTCGAGCACGGAGCCCGGCCAGCCGTGGGTCAGTACCAAGGGGAGCGCCGTCGGCTCGGGCGAGCGCACGTGCCAGAACGCGATGTTCAGCCCGTCGAGACGGGCGCGGTAGTGCGGAATCGCGTTCCAGCGGTCCTCCGTGGCCCGCCAGTCGTGCTGTCGCCAGGCGTCCAGCAACGTCCTCAGCCGGCCGAGCCCGATGCCCTGGGACGCGTCCGGCACCGTCTCGGGCTCGGGGAGCCGGACCTCGTCGAGACGAGTCCGCAGGAGCGTCAGCTCGCGGTCGGGAACGTGAAGGGGGAAGTGCTCGATCTGTCCGGTCTGCTCGGTGCCCGGCGGTGTCGTCGTGTTTCCAGCCATGGACGAAACCCTAGGTACGGTCACCGCTCGGACCCATGCGCGAGATTGCCGCGAAGAGGTCAGGAATTGCGGTACGCCGAAGGGCGGACGCCGGTGTGGCGCAGGAACGCCGTCGACAGGGCGCCGGGGTCGGCGAATCCGCAGAGCGGTGCGATCCGGGCGACCGTGAAGTCGGTCTCGCGCAGCAGGCGTTTCGCCTCTTCGACACGGAGGCGGGTGAGGTAGCGGTGAGGTGTCTGCCCGGTCGCCCGGCGGAACACGCGGACGAGGTGGAAGACGCTCAGATGCACTTCGTCCGCGACATCGGCCAGCGTGAGCGGTTCGGCCAGCCGGTCACGCATGAGCGCGATCGCCGCGCGGACACGCGCGTCCTCCCGCACCGGCCCCCGCCGCTCCGGGGCCCCGCAGTGACGGGTGAGCAGGTGTACGGCCAGGAAGGCGGCCGATGCCTCGGCGTACAGGTCCCCGGTCTCCGCCGCCGAACCGACGGCACGGACCGCCTCCACCAGGAGCGGGTCCCCGGCGGCCACGGATGCCGCCATGCTCGCGTAGTCGACCTCGCGGCTCCCCAACTGCGCCGCGGTACGTTCGACGGTGCCGCGCGGGATGTGCACCTGAATGCTGCGCAACGGCCCGTCCCCGCGGTAGCGGCGGAGGACGGACCGGTCGGGGACGGCCAGTTCGAGCTGGTCGGGTGCCCAGGTGCGGCGGTGCCATGGGCCACCGGCCCGCGTCTCCATCACGGCCCGGCCGGCCACGGGAAGGATCAGGTGCAGGTCCGCCGCGGCCGGCAACTCCATGCTCTCGACCACCGGGACGTGGTGGAACCGCTGTACCAGCAAGGACTGCCAGTCGGCGTCCTCCCAGCTGCAGTGCGTCCGCCGGACGTAGGAATCCATGGCGAAACCGGCGTAGGGCTGGAGATCGAGATGAGCCGAATCGAACACCATGCCGCCGAGAGTACGGGCCCCGGTGGCTTGCCCGGCCCGGGCGGACCCGCCAGGGCGGGCCGCCCGCGTGCGGCGTGGCATGCGTGCATGGTCGCCCGGCACTCAGTCGAGACAGAACTCGTTGCCCTCGACGTCCTGCATGCAGAGACACGACTCGTTGTCGTCGTCAGCGGGCAGCAGCCGCACGCGTACCGCGCCGAGCGCGACCAGGCGTGCGCCTTCGGCCTCAAGCGCGGCCACCCGCTCTTCACCCACGAGCCCGGTGCCGGCCCGCACGTCGAGATGCACCCGGTTCTTGACCACCTTCCCTTCGGGAACACGCTGGAAGTACAGTCGCGGGCCCACCCCCGAGGGGTCGTGGCAGGCGAACGCCGAACCCTGTAGCTCAGGCGGCCGCGATCGGTCGAAGTCGTCCCAAGTGGCGAACCCCTCCGGTGGCGGCGGTACGACATACCCCAGCGCCTCGCACCAGAAGCGAGCGACGCGCTCGGGGTCTGCGCAGTCGAAGGTGACCTGGAACTGCTTGATCGATGCCATCGGCCCATCGTAGAGGCGGGGTCTTCCGTCGTCATCCGGGTTGTCGCGGCTGGTCAGGTGGTGAGGCGCACGGCCGGCCGCGAGGTCGCCCGAAGAGTTGGCCGTAGGGTCTGCTGCCGGGCAACTGGCCCCCAGAGGCACGTCCGGCACCATGGTCGCGTGACGAACGACGAGGAAGTCGGAGCACCGTCGCTCAGTACCGGGTTGGTTGCCGGCATGCTGATCGGCATCGCGGCCGGGCTCGTACTCGGGTCGACTGTTTTCCACAATATGGCGATCGGCCTCGTGCTCGGCGGTGGTGCGGGCGGGGTCCTGGGGGGCACTTTGTCTGCGGCACGGCGCTCGTAACGTCAGCACCCACGAGAACCCGCATGCCGAAGCCGCGGATGCGGCCCCGCCGGTAGGGCCGGCGGAGCTTCGGAGCTTCCGGGACTTCAAGGCCGCCGAGGAATCAGAGCATCAGCAGCAGCCGCGTGTGCGGCACCAGCTTCCGGTTCACGCTGGTGCTCTGCACGAATATGGTGAAGTCGTCATTGCGGTCCGGGTTGACGCGAACTTCCTCGTCCGGCAGGCCCAGCAAGGATCGGGCCTCCGGCCCCGTGTACACCCGGTCCGTCTTCTTCTCCAGCACGGCGATCTGCTTCCGCGCCTGAATCTTCTCCGACTTGCTCAGCTGATAAAAGGCGCAACCGGTACGGTACGTGTGTCCGCATTCGACGACCCATTCCCGTATCGCCGCTGCGCGAGCCACCGGAATCAGCTGGTATTGCGACGGAGCCACGGGAGTGAGGCCGGCTGCCTCGATGGTGTCCTTGTTGACCGCCTCCGCGCCGGTGGAGAACACCGCCCGGGATCCTCGGATGCCCTGGGCCCGGCCCACCATGAAGTTCTCGGTGGCCTGCTGGATGACCAGCCCCGCCTCCTCCAGACCCTGGGTGCTGGTGGCGTCCCAGATGGCGATGTTGTCCTTCGGGAAGCCGCACTGCATCGCCTCGCGCTTGCCCATCTGGTCCGGCACGAGGACGGCGAGCGTCCAGTTGTCCTCCTGCCTCTTGAGCAATGCGTCCACGGCCTCGACCAGTTCACGGGTGCCCTTGCCGGCGGCGTCCGGGCAGCGATGGCTCGCGTTCTCCTGCCCGTCGGTCAGCACGAACGTCAGGAAGCTGTGGTCGCCGTACAGTTGAGCGGTCTGCGCCAGTTCCCGCTGCGACTTCAGCGTGGCCGCCAGCAGCGCCGTCATTCCGCCGACCCGGTAAAGCTCCTTCAGGGACGGCATCCGCAGCACGTCCTTGTCGTAAATGACGCACTCCACCGTGTCCGCGAAGGCGTACACCGTGACGCGGGTCTCCTGGTCCAGTTCCTTCGAGCGGCGCGCCAGATAAGCGATCTGCTGGTCGGCGACATCGACGACCTTACGGCTCAGGTGCGACATGGACGAACTGGCATCCAGCACAAGAGCGACGTGATTGATGTAGTTCTGCTTTCCGGACATGAAAGCTCCCCCTCTTCCGACTCGGTGCTCCCACCTTCTCACCCACCACTGACAATCGATCTTGGACGCGGAGCCGGGGGGCCGTGTACGCGGGTGAATCAGCGACCGGTCGAGCCGTCGATCAGCTCGCGGAGGATGTCCGCGTGGCCCGCGTGACGGCCGGTTTCCTCGATCATGTGGGTCAGTGCCCAGCGGACGCTGGGGCCGGGGCGCCCCTGCTGCGGCCGGGGGAACGGTGCGTCGAGATCGGTGCACACGTCGAGGGCGACGTTCGCGCGCTCGACCGTCTCGCGGTAGCGGGCCACGATGTCGGCGACGCTGTCCGCCGGTGCGGCCTGGAACGTCGCCCGCCAGTCGGTGACGCCGTCCCCGAGGAACAACCAGCGCTCGACCGCCGTCAGGTGGTTGAGCAGGCCGAGCAGGTTCGTGCCCGACGGTACGGCGGCTGTTCGGGCCTGTGGCTCGGGGGCGTCGTCGACCTTCGCGGCGATCGACGTACGGAGGTAGTCGAGGAATCCGCGCAGGACCTCGGCCTCGCTGCTTCCGGTCCGGGGTGGTGGGGTGTCGCCGCGGTGGGTGTGGCGCGTGGTGCTGGGCAACAGGGGTCGCCTTTCTTCGTCGAGCCGTCGTCGAGGTCGGCGCCGGCCACCGCGTCAGGCGGTGCGGCGGACGAGGAGGACATGGTCGGTGACTTCGGCGGTGCGCCCGTCCGGCCCGGTCGCGATCCGGCGGGGCGCGTCGGCCCGTTCGATCGTCCATGTCTCCGGGGCCAGGCCGATACCGGCGGCGACCTCCTGCGAGCTCGGGTACCGCGTGTCGGCATCCTGCTGCCACGACCACGGCGCGGCCGAGCCGTGGTCGACGACCAGCAACCGCCCGCCCGGGCGCAGGGCGTGCGCCGCCGCACGCAGGGCGGTCGCCCGGTCCAGGTCGCACGGGGACTGCAGGTAATGGGCGCAGATCAGATCGAACGCGCCGGGCGGGAAGGACTCGTGCACGTCGTACGGCACGGTGGTGACGCGTTCGGCCAGGCCGTGCGCGCGGGCGAGGGTGGCGAGCCGTTCGACCGCCACGGCCGAGATGTCGACGGCGGTGACCTGCCACCCCTGGTCGGCGAGCCACAGTGCGTCGCCGCCGGCACCGCAGCCGAGGTCCAGCGCGTCGCCAGGCGGCAGACCCGTCACCGTCTCGGTGAGACGGGCGTTGGGCCGCGGGTGTCCGGCTGCCGGCCGGGCCGCGTGGACGCCGTCCCAGAACGCGACCGCATCGGTGGTGCTCATCAAGACTCCTTGTGTCGGTGGGCGCCCAGTGTCGCCAGGCACCGCACGGCCTGGCACGGAAACTTGCGGTAACGGCAAGATGGGCCGCATGGACCCCAAGACGGACGACGACGTGCTCGACGCGGTGGGCTCAAGGCTCCGTGCGCTGCGCCGTCACCGCGGCATCACCCTCGCCGCCCTCGCGGTGACGACCGGCGTATCGGAGAGCGCCCTGTCCCGGCTGGAGAGCGGGCAACGCCGGCCGACCCTGGAGCTGCTGCTGCCGCTGGCCCGTGTCTACGACGTCCCGCTGGACGACCTCGTCGGTGCTCCGCGCACCGGCGATCCCCGGATCCACCTCAAGCCGATCAGCCGGCACGGCATGACCTTCGTACCCCTGTCCCGGCGTCCGGGCGGCGTGCACGCCTTCAAAATGATCATCCCCGCCCGTCCGGAACCCCTCGAACCGGCTCCGCAGACGCATGAGGGCTTCGAATGGCTCTACGTGCTCAACGGTCACCTGCGGCTCGTGACCGGCGATCGCGACCTGACGTTGCCGCCTGGTCAGGCAGCCGAGTTCGACACGTCCTTGCCGCACTGGCTGGGCAGCGCCGATGGCGGCGCGGTCGAACTCCTCATCCTGTTCGGACTGCAAGGGCTGCGCGCGCATGTACGCACCGACGCCGACCGGCCGTCTCCCGGCCACTCCTAGGCCCAGCCTCCGCCCCGGCCTGGCTGGTCACAGCAGGTGCTGTGCCCGAAGGTCCGCCACATACTTGGTGATCAGTTCCTGCGACAGGTGGGGGATGTCGTTCTCCTCGTCGAGGGCGGCGGCCCGGACGGCCGCGCGGAATTGTTGCGCAGGCAGTGCGGAGCCGGGCAAGGGCTCCTCCGGCTCGGCGAAGGCGTGCAGCAGGGGGAGCAGTGAATGCTGCCTCTGGCGATCGGGCAGGCCGCGCATGGCGGTCCCGAAGCGGTCGAGCCATTCGTCGTGATCGCGGATGCGCGTCAGGGGGTGCCCGGCTGCCACCAGCCAGTCGACGAAGGTGTCGAGTGAGATGCCGTCCTCGTGCGGGTTGACGACGTTGAAGGTCCGGTACCCCTCCCGTGCGCCGTCGCCCAGCGCGGCGATGGCGCGCGCTGTGAAGTCCACGGGGAGACCGTCGTAGTGCCCGCTGCCGGTATCGGCACCGACACCTCGGGCGTAAAAGCTCTCCGGGGCGATGCCTGTCGCCAGCAGGCTCAGCAGGAGGCGTGTGAACACGTCCGGGATGTTCAGCTGGCCCCGGTAGCGTCGGTGCGCGAGGATCATGTTGGAGCGGAACACGGCGACCGGCAGACCGTACGTGTCGTGTGCCTCGCGCAGCAGCACCTCGCCCGCCCATTTGCTGGCGGCGTAACCGTCCGCGTAACCGCCGTCGAGGTCGCGCACCCCGCAGGCCGTACGGATGTCGGCCGTCTCGTCGGCCGCGGCCTCGTACCCGAAGACGACGGCGACCGTCGACAGGTAGGTGAACTGCTTGATCCGGGAGGTGAGCGCGAGCCTGATCAGTTCGGCCGTCCCCAGTACGTTGGGGCCGAACTGCTGGTCGTACGGCAGGACATGGTTGACGAGCGCCGCCGGGTGGACGATCAGGTCCACGGTGTCTGCCAGCCGCTGCCAGGTCCCCTTGTCGAGCCCGAGGCCGGCTTCCCCGATGTCGCCGGCGACCACCTCCAGGTGCTCGGCGGCCAGTTCGCGGTAGTGCCGGAGGAGTTCCGGGTCGCCGCTGTCGAAGGACGCGTCGAGCCGTTTCCGGGCCGCCTCGTCGGTGCTGCCACGGACCACACACACCAGGGTGCCGCCGCGCTCGGCGACCCGTTCCAGCCATTCGAGGCACAGGAAGCGGCCCAGGTAGCCGTTGGCGCCGGTCAGCAGGACGGTCCGTGCCTCGGGCAGCGGACCGGTCGGCCTGCCGGTCTTCGCGAGGGCGTCCGTGTCGAGGAAAGCGTCCGGCGTCAGGTCGCCCGCCAACAGCCGCGTAGCGCCCGGCCCGTGGACGCTGTCGGCGGTCGGACGCCGGTGCCCCGCAAGGGCCTTCTCGATGTGGTCAGCCACCTGCCGGAGTGTGTTGACCGGGTTGATGAGGACGTCGACCGGGACATCGACGTGGAAGATGTCCTTCAGCAGTTGGGAGAACGACAGCGCGGAGAGGCTGTCACCACCGAGTTCGAGGAAGCGCGTGCCGGACCTGACGTCGCCGGGCCGGTGTCCGAGGAGCGCGCGGGCGGCACGGAGCACGGTCTCCGCTACCGGCTGGGACGGGCCTGCCTGGCGCAGTGCCTGGAGTTCGTCGGCCCCGCGCTCGGTCAGCTCGGTGTACAGCGCTTCGAGGCGTTCACCGTAGCGCTTCGTCAGCGCGGGGCGCAGCAGCTTCCGCACTCCGGAGAGTAACCCGTTCCGCTGGCTGAACGGCTCGGTCTCGATGAGGAAGTCCCGAGGCACCTCGTACGCGTTGAGACCCGCCTCGGTGGCGAGGCGTTGCAGGGATTCGCGCAGGATCGACCTCAGCCGCCGGGGGTCCTGGCCGGCACGGTCGAGCGCGTCCTGAGTGGGCACGATGACCGCGAGCAGGTAGGCACGGGCGCTGTTGCCGTACACAAACACCTGCCGGACGACCGGGCTGCCGGTGAACAGGGCTTCCAGACGGGACGTGGCCACGAACTCGCCCTGGGACAGCTTGAGGACGTTGGAGCGGCGGTCGACGTACACCAACGTGTCGGGGCCGGTGCGGGCCATGATGTCGCCCGTGCGGTAGAAGCCGTCCTCGTCGAAGACCTGGGCGGTGGCATCCGGCCGCTGGAAGTAGCCGGAAATGAGCCGGTCGGACTTGATCAGCAGCTCGCCCCTGGGGTGCGGCGCATCGGTCCGGAAGTATCCCAGCTCGGGCACGTCCGCCAGTTTGTGGTCGGTCACCGGCGGACGCAGCACCCGGCCGTCGAGCGAGACGATTCCGGCTTCCGTCGACCCGTAACCGTTGAGCAGCCGGACGTGCAGGCAGTTCTCGACGAACGCCGTCATCTCGGCGCTCAACGGTGCCGAGGCGCTTACGGCCCACAGGAGGCGGCCGCCCAGGACCTCCTCCCGCAATTCCGTTCGGAGTTCCGCCTGTACGCGCTCGATCTGCTCGGACGTGTCGCCTTCCACCCCCGTATCGCTCCGGCGGGCCAACTCGGCCTGGTAACGCTGGAAGAGCATGTCGCTGACGCGGGGCACCATGATGAACTCGGTGGGGCGGACCAGGGAAAGGTCCTCGAAGAGCGTCGACAGGTCGCTCGACGCCACGAAGCAGGCGATGCCCCCACGGGCGAGTGTGCCGAACAGTACGCCCCGTCCCATCATGTGGCTCAACGGCAGGTAATTGAGCACGATGGACGGCCGTACGCCTTGGCCAGGCACGAAGTCGACCCAGAACTGCCGGACAAGCCGCTCGGTGTACATGGCGCCCTTGGGGGTGCCGGTACTTCCCGAGGTGTAGATCAGCGAGCTGAGTGTGTCGGCCGTCGCCCCCTCGGGGCACCGGGGGGCCGGTGGCAGGGCCCGCCCTCGCTCGATGACCGACGCCAGGGTGTCCAGGGCGACGCCTCGGCCCTGCGCGGCGAGGCGATCGCGCGCGGAGTCCAGCTTCTCCTGGTGAGCGGTGATCTCGGGACGGTGGCCGAGAACGACGACCCTGTCCAGCGACGGGGTGTCCGCCGCGAGCTGGAGCGCGACGTCGAGGTGGGCCACGTCCACCGCGAGCAGGCGCGGCCCGCTCTGCGCGACGACGGGGGCCAGATGTTCGGCCGAGGCGCCGGCCTGGAGGGGGACGCTCACCGCACCGGAGCGGACGCACGCCAGATCCACCAGGGTGTACTCGGCGCTCGTGGGGCCGAGCAGCGCGACGACGTCACCGCGGCCCACGGCGTGGCCGGGCTGGTGCCGCCAGTCGGAGGCCACCGCGCCGACGCGTTCCCACAGTTCGCCGTAGGTGATCGTGTCGAAGCGCTCCAGGAGACGCAGCGTGGTACGGCCCGTATCAGGGTCGGTGACCGGTTCGGTGGCACGCTCGCCCAGGGCGGGGCGGTCCGCGTACCCCTCCATCACCGTGGCCACGAGGTCGGCGAGCGTGAGTCCCGGCCGTCGGATCGCCTCGGTGACGGCGTCCAGGGGCGCGGCGTCGCGGAACTGCGGGTCTGTCGCGTACAGGTGAGCGGCGCGCTGCGCGGTACGTTGCGTGAACGCGTCGGTCGGAGGCTGCGCGGTACGTGTGGTGAACTCGTCGGTCGGTGGCTGCGCCGTATGCGCGGTGAACGCGTCGGTCGGGGGCTGTGAGTCGGACATGAGTGCTCTCCTCTGCGCCTGGGGCTGGAAGGCCCGTTCAGGTGGGGGAATCTTCATGCTGCGGGGATGAGTGGGCGGCCTTGTCAGCGTGCCGGACACCGCACTTGGCGGTTGCGCCCTGCGCCGTATCCGGCACCTGCCATGGCGATGCCGAGAACGACCAGAAGCACGAGCGGAAGGGTCCAGCTGTCTGTGCTGTCGTGCAGGATGCCGAGGAGGAGGGGCCCGGCCGCTGCCACGAGGTAGCCGACGGACTGCGCCATGCCTGCCAGTGCGGCAGCTTCTCCGGGGCTGCCGGCGCGTTCGCTCTGGAAGGTCAGTGCGAGGACGAGACACGCGCCGCCACCCAGGCCGAGCAAGATGCACGCCAGAACGGACAGCGCGGGGGCCGACACCAGTACGGCGAAGCCACCGGCCACGAGGACCGAGGCCCCCGCCGCAACCCATCGTTGGTCGTGACGGCCCCGGGTGAGCAGGGGCAGGAGACCGCTGGCCGCCAGGCCGATCAGCTGGTAGAGGAACAGCATCCACCCGGCCGTGGTGCTGGTCGTGCCGTGGTGCATCAGAATGCTGGGCAGCCACGCGACGGCCGTGTAGAAGGCCAGGGATTGCAGGCCCATGAACAGGCTGACCTGCCAGGCCAGTCGGGACCGCCAGGGGACCGGGCTGCGGGTCGCCCCGGTGGAGGAGTGGGGCCTGTCGCCCCGCATCCGGGGCAGCCAGGCGAGGAACGCCGCGACAGTGAAGGCGACACCCCAGGCGAGCGCGGTGCGCCAGGAACCCGGCAACGTGTGGGAGAGCGGCGCGGAGATCCCGGAGGAGACCGCGGCCGTGACGCCCATGACCGTGACGTAGAGAGCACTGATGCCCTGGACGCGGTGTGCGGGCACGCTCCGCCGGATCAGCGCGGGCAGCAGCACGTTGCCGAACGCGATGGCAGCGGAAAGGATCACGGTCCCGGCGAACAGGCAGATCACCGAGGGAATCGACCGGACCACGGTGCCGACCGCCAGTGTGCCGAGGGCGGCCACCAGCAGGCGTGCGGTGCCGAACCGGTGGGAGGCCCGGGCCACCAGGGGTGACGTCGCGGCGAACGTCAGCAGGGGGAGCGTGCTCAGCAGTCCGCCCCAGCTCGATGTCAGGCCGCTGCCGTGCTCGATCGCCGGGAGCAGCGTACCGACACCGGTGAGGCCGGTACGCAGGTTCGCCGCTACGAGGCAGATCGCGAGGACGAGCCCGACGGACACGGCGGGCCGGGTGCGGTCGGCGGCCGGCGACGCCGCGGTGGAGCGCCGACGGGACAGCGACGCCGCCCGCGGACTCACTCTCCCGCCGCTTCGTGTGGGGCCCCGGCCTCGTGGTCGCGGGTGAGCTGGACGATCGCGGCCGCCGCGGCGCGGGCGCCGCTCTCGTCCCGGTCCTCGATCGCGTCGACGAGGCGCCGGTGCAGGGTGGCATGCTCCTCGGCGCCGGCGGCGTCCCAGGGCAGGCCGCCCAGGGAGGAGGTGAGAGCCGTACCGAGGTGGTCGTACATCTCGATCAGAAGGTCGTTGCCGCTCGCCCGGACGACGGCCCGGTGGAACAGCGCGTCGACACTCTCGGCCGCGGACCTGTCCGCGCCGGCGCAGGCCGCGTCGGCGTCGGCCACCAGCTCTTTGAGCTGGTGGAGCTGGTCCTCGCTGCGGCGCAGGGCGGCGGCTCCTGAGGCGTACTCTTCGAGGACGGTACGCAGTTCGAGCACGTTGTTCCGTTGCGCGGAACTCGCTCGCCGCACCATGACCGACTGGAGCTCACTCGACGCGCGGACGTAGGTGCCGTCCCCGACCCGGGCCTCCAGCAGGCCCAGGTGTACGAGCGCGCCGAGCGCCTCCCGCAGGGTGCTGCGCCCGACCCCGAGCTCCTCGATGAGCGCCTGCTCCGACGGGATACGCGTTCCCACCGGCCATCCGCCTGCCTCGATGTGCGAGCGGAGACTGTCCACGAGCTGCGCGGACAGGCTGGCTGTCCGCCGCGGTGTACTGATGCGTTTCATGGCGGCAGCATACAGACAAACATCAGACGTTTGAACATCACATAGGTGCTGGCTGGAGGGGTCTCGTGCGTCGGCCCCCATGCGGGCGGTTCATGGACGTTCATGCTCGTCATCACCAGGCTTGACCCTCACGTAGCGTGAGGCTGGAGTGTGGGGGGCATGAGCGACTACTACAACGCGTTCGAGATGAGCCCCGTACCCGCTCCCGGCCCGGACGCGGTTCCGCCGGAGCCGTTCCACGGCATATACGGGATGCCCGCGTTCGTGACATCCCCACGAGCGACTTGGCGGCTTCGGTGGACTTCTGGACCCGTGGGCTCGGGTTCTTCGAGCTGTTCGGCATCCCCGGCAGGCTCGTACATCTGCGCCGGTGGGCGTTCCAGGACGTACTCCTCGTCCCGGCGGAGAACGCTCCGGCACAGCCACCGGCGATGAGCTGCAGTTTCGCGTGCGTGCTCGGCCAGGTCGACCCCCTCGCCGAGGCATGTCGCGCGCTGCGCCCCGACTCGGTCGAGGGGCCGAGGGACACGCCCTGGAACACCCGCGACGTGACGGTGATCACGCCCGAGAGCGCACGGATCGTCTTTACTGCGGCGAAGCCCTTCGATCCGGCCAGTCAGGAGGCGCGGAACCTTGCAGCCATCGGAATCACCCCACCGGACGCCGGCCGCGGCGACCATGAGAAGCATGTCTGATGCCGATGAGGCCGGTGGCCTGACCGTCGGTCAGGCCTCGGCGCGGCTGGGCGTGACCGTCCGCGCGTTGCACCACTGGGACGAGATCGGCCTGGCGCGGCCGTCGCTGCGTACGACTGCCGGATACCGGCTCTACACCGCCGGTGATCTGGAACGTCTGCACCGCGTCGTCGTCTACCGCGAGATCGGTCTCGGCCTGGACCGGATCCGGACCGTCCTGGACGACTCGACCGCGGATGTACCCGGTGCGTTGCGCGCGCAACGCACCCAGGTCGCCGAACGGATCGCCCGCCTCCAGCGGCTCAGCGCCGGACTGGACCGGATGATCGACGCCCACGAGCGCGGCCTGCTGCTGACCGTCGAGCAGCAGGCCGCGGTCTTCGGCCCGCAGTGGAATCCGGACTGGCCCGCCGAGGCCCGTCGGCGCTACGGGGGCACGACGCAATGGCAGCAGTACGCCGAACGCTCGGCCTCTCGCGGCCCGGAGGAATGGCAGGCGGTCACCGACGCCATGGCCGACCTCGACCGCGCCCTCGGGGAGGCGATGGACGCAGTCGTCACCCCCGGCAGTCCGGAAGCGGACCAACTCGTCGAGCGGCACCGCGAAGTCTTCGCTTCGTACTTTCCCCTCACCAGGCAGATGCAGGTCTGCCTGGCCCGTACGTTCGAGACCGATCCGGGATTCGCTGCCCACTACGACGGCATCCGCACCGGCCTTGCCGCATGGTTCCGTCGCATCGTCGACGCCGGCGCCCGGGCCCACGGCATCGACCCCGAGACCGCGACCTGGCAGTAGAGCGCGGGACCGGGAGCCCGCACCCGTGAAGCGACCCTGACAACCCTTTTGGAGCTGCTTGGTAGGCCTTGGCGGGCCTTGGTATTGTTTACGGCTTGGATGGCCGGTGGATGTGTGGCCCGTGAACGCTCGGGAGGGCCGGATGTCAGTGAGATTGGGGTACCGGAATGCGGGTGCGCCGGACGTGTACCGGCGTGGCCTTCGGCCTGAGAGGGCGCATGACGGAGTTCTGCTCGTGGACATCGAGGCAGACCTGGTCATCCGGGACGGAGACCGGGTGGTGCTGGCGGAGGAGCAGTTCCCCGTGGCTGAGCTGGCGCGTGCTCTGGTGGGCTGGCTGCGCCGGTCGGACGGCGAGCGCGGTGACTTCGTGTTCGACTCGATGTCCTACCCGGAACCGGGGGTGGTGCGGATGGTGGAGTCGGCAGAGGGGTGGCGGGGCGGCTCGGTCTTCGAACCGGATGCCTGGACCTCACCGGTCACTTGGGACGTCCTTGCGGCGGAACTCGGACGCTTCGTGGCTGCCGTCCGCGGGGATGTGGCGGAGATCGGTGCCAGGCCCGGTCTGATCCCCGGCCTTCGCGGCACGGCCGGTCCGTGAGGCACGGCCGCCCGTGTCTCATCGGCCGGCCTCCTGCGCGGCCGCGACCTGTGGTTGGGGACATGATCCTGCTCGCAGAGGGGCGATCGGTCACCGAGTCCGGCCGGAGCCGCGGGCGGGCGACCACCAGCGCATTCATCGACACGTTCACCCGCACGGCCGACCTGGCACCCGGCGGCTACCGGGCAGCAACTCGCGGAACCGCCGACGCGTAGCCCCGTTCGGGGCCTTTCCCCCTCTCGTAGTCGAGCGCAGCGTCCCGCAGCAGTGGGGCGGTCTTACGCGTCCTGGACCCGGCGCGAAGGGCGCGAGCGCTCCCTCGGGCGCGCCAGTACGTCGTACGGGTACGGCAGCGGACGTTCGCTCGCCGCAGTCAGGCGCTCCTCCTGCTCCGGCGCAAGCTCCCAGCCGTGGGCGCCCAGGTTGTCCGTCAACTGCTCCAGGGTGCGTGCTCCGATGATCGGTGCCGTCACGCCCGGGCGCTGCAGCAGCCAGCGCAGTGCCACCTGGGCCGGGGTACGCCCCGTCTCGTCGGCGACCGCGAGCACCGCGTCCACGACCCGCCACGTCTGCTCGGTGTCCCGGTCCCGCCAGCTCTCCCGACCCTGCTGCTCCTGGACAGCCGCCTCCCGCGAGCCCGCCGGGGCGGCCGCCATGCCGCGCTGGTACTTGCCCGAGAGCCAGCCTCCCTGCAGCGGGCTGAACGGTATGACTCCGACTCCCTCCGCCTGGCTCAACGGCAGCAGCTCCCACTCCAGTTCCCGCGTCAGGAGGTTGTAGAGCGGCTGCAGACAGACGAACGGCTCCCAACGGTGGAACCGTGCCACGTCCAGCGCCTTCTGCAACTGCGACGGCGTGACGCTGCTCGCGCCCAAGTAGCGCACCTTGCCGTCCTGTACGAGCCCGTCCAGCGTCGACAGGGTCTCCTCGACCGGCGTCTCCACGTCCCACATGTGTGTCTGGTACAGGTCGATGTAGTCCGTACCGAGACGGCGCAGGCTGCCCTCGACAGCCGTCAGGATGTGTTTACGGCTCAGGCCCGACGCGTTCCCGCCGCCCTCGCCCATCGACCCGAACACCTTGGTGGCGATGACGAGGTCGTCACGGTTGCCACGGGCCTTGAGCCAACGGCCCAGGACCTCCTCGGACGCGCCCTGCCCGTAGATGTCCGCCGTGTCGACGAAGGTACCGCCCGCCGCCGTGAACGCGTCCAGCATGCGGTGCGACGTCACCTCGTCCGCGCTGCTGCCGAACGTCATCGTGCCCAGGCACAGTTCGCTGACACGCAACCCCGTCCCGCCCAGAAATCGCTGCTCCATCTGCTGCGGCTGCTCCATGGTTCCCGCCCTGCCCTTCCGTCGGCCGATGGGGCCACCTAAGACGTCCGGTACGGCAGGGGCAACACAATTCCTGGGACTGCCGGGGTGTTGGGTGAAGGCAGGCGCACCGATGTGGGCCCCGGGGATCAGCCGTAGCGTCCCCGAGGCCCGGCCGTGGCCGTGGTCGTGATGGTCGTGAGATCCCGCATGCCGTCCGCGGCCGGGCTGCCGGCCTTAGCGGACGTCCACCGTGGTGGGGCTGGAAGTCCGCTGGCGTACGGGGTTGTGGTCGGCCGGGCTGAGCAGGCCGTACACCACCGCGCGGTACTGCTGGGCGCCGCTGTGCGCGGCCTTGACGTGTGCGGCGACCCGCGCGTCGTAGCCCCTTTCGACCACGGCGCCGCAGGTCAGTCGGTGCCACGCCGACCCGCCGCTGCGGTTCTCCAGGCATACCCGCAGGTAGCTGGAGGCGTCGTCGTCGCCGTGCGCCGTGACCGTGAAGGTCTTGCCGACCTGCGCCGTGGGCGGCGCCGTGATCTCCACACCACCCTTGGCGAACGCCGGCCCGGCGGCCAGAGCCACGGAGGCCAGCCCCAGCGCAC
Organism: Streptomyces sp. NPDC045470; assembly: GCF_040646595.1. Taxonomy (NCBI): domain Bacteria; kingdom Bacillati; phylum Actinomycetota; class Actinomycetes; order Kitasatosporales; family Streptomycetaceae; genus Streptomyces; species Streptomyces sp. NPDC045470. Next base: position 235,263 of record NZ_JBEZAN010000011.1, on the reverse strand, counting down.
CGATCACAGCCACCCGGCCGCTCCGCGCCTTCGTCCCGGTCTTCTTCGTCCTGGTCATGGACTTCCTTCGCTCATGCGTGTCTCTTGTGCCCGGGCTCCAAGCCCTTGTGCCTGATGCCGTCGACGCTACGTCCGGGTACGGGCGCCTCGGGCCGTCCGGACGCGATCTACGTAGCGCCTTACGTAAACCCCACCTAGCGCTCCGGTTGTACCGCGGTAGACCGTGATCCGAGAGAGGTGTGACCGCGAGGGCGGCCGTCATGCCAGCCGCTTCCCGGGCACCTCTTGGTCCGGGAAGCACTCCGCCTCACCCTGGAGAAGCAGCACGTCGAAGGTGTCCGGTAGGGCCAGGCGTACGCGCGGCTCCTTGCGGGCGTTCCGCGCAGTCGCGGAGGTGGCGCTGGCACACACGTCTGGCGGCGAACGATTGCCGGTATCTCCATGGGAACCGACCTTGACCAGGCAGGCGCGAAGCGCGCCTGCGGCGCAGGACCTACCCCCAGCGACCGATGCCCCGGGACGTGAGTGCCCCGGTGCCGTGGCCCGGCCCGCCGCAATCCCGCCCGGCACGGATTACGGGTTCTCCCGCACCGACTGTTTCAGCGCGATGCTCGCCGAAGTGGCGGCGGAGGCACGTTCCGTTCTCCGGGTGGGCTCTTTCGGTAGGGAAACGGTCCTACTCGGCCGCTGCGCGGACATTTTCGTCCGTCTTTTCGAACTGTTCGGAAGGCGGTGTGAGTGCTCCTCCGGCCAGGAGAGAATGGCGGGTTGAGCTGGGAATTCGCCGTGGCGTCAGACCGCGCCGGCCCGCGGTGCGCGTCCCTTGACCGCCTCCCGGAGGCGGAGGATTCTGAGGGGCGCGGACCGCCGCAGCGGGAATCGTCGGTCCGGGCACGGGTCGGGGGACGCTATGGCGGGACTCAACGTTGCGGCGACATGGGTGGGTACCGGCGCGCTGGGGCCGGGATGGCGTTCGGTGGTGTGGGTGCAGGGGTGCCCGTTCCGCTGCCGGGGCTGTATGTCCCCGGACTGGATACCGGACGTGCCCGCCCGCACGGCCCGGCCGGCCGAGCTGGCTGCCGAACTCCTCGCGGATCCCGCCGTCGACGGGCTGACCTTCTCCGGCGGTGAGCCGATGCAGCAGGCCACGGGGCTCGCCGAACTGGCGCGTGCGGCCCGCGAGGTGCGGGAGGTCAGCCTCGTCTGTTTCACCGGTCACCGTGTGGAAGGCCTGCGGGCCCGGCCCCCCGGGCCCGGTGTGCGGGAACTGCTGGGGATGGTCGACGTCCTCATCGACGGCCGGTACGTCGCCGCGCTGGACGACGGCCGGGGACTGCGCGGCAGCAGCAACCAGCGGGTGCATCACCTGACCGGCCGTCTCGCGGGGTGCGGATACGACTTCACGGGCCGCGACCGCAGTGCGGAGATCGCCGTCGACGGGCCCGCGGCCCTGCTGATCGGCGTCCCGCCGCCCCTCCTGCTCGCCGCGTTCGACTCGGCGGTCGACCAGGTACGGACGTCACACATCGGGGGAGACCATGAGCGGTAGGAAACGCATCCAGGTGGACGAGTCCGAGTGGTACCGCATACAGCGTGCGGCGTCACGCCAGAAGGACGTCCTCCGCAACGTCCCGGCGTTGATACGGGAGATACGCCGGCAGACGCACGACGACCTGGAGCGCGTCTTCGGAGTCATCGAGGACCGTCAGCGCTCGGTGGAACAGGTGGTCGAAGGGCTGAGCGAGCAGACCCGCCGGCTGGAGACGGAGACCCAGCAGCGACTGCGGGCGCAGGCGCGGCAGATGGCGGAGGACCTGCGGGCCACCGCGGACGAGCTGCGTGGCGACACACGCCGGCAGCTCGCCGATCAGCAACGCAGGTTACGGAACGAGCTCGCGGCCGAACGGGAGCAGCGACGCGCGGACATCCGGCGCATCAGTACCGAGCTGGCCGAACTGGTCCAGGACCGGGAGCACGCCGCAGTCGTCGCCCGCGCCGCCCTGTCCGACGCGCGCGCCATGCACGCCCTGGTCCTCGGCACGCTGCCGCACGAACGGCACGCGCCAGGACGGCTGGAGAGCCTGGAGGAGACACTCGGCCGGGCCGGGGACAACATCGCCCAGGGCCGGTTCGACGCCGCTTTGGCCACCGCGCAGGCCGCGTATCAGGAACTCAGCGAGCTGCGACTGGACTTGGAGCACCGTGAGCGGGAGCGGGAGGTGCTGCGCGCCCAGGCGCGCGGCGAGCTGCTCCTGGTCCGCCTGCTGATCGAGGACAGCGCCCGGCAGAACGTGCGCGACGAACAGGGTGAGGAGCTCGACGGGTACGACCTCGACGTCGACTACTGGACGCACGGCGAGTTCACCGCCCTGCGCCAGGAGGCCGAGGCGCTGCGGCGCCGCGTCGAGGACGACGAGCGGCCGCTGTCCGCCGACGAGCTGCGGGAACTCCTCGAACACCGGGCACCCGCGCTCCAGGACCGTCTGACCCGGCTCGTCGAGCGGGCGGGCGGCCGCCAGCTCGCCTCCCAGCAGCGGGTCAACCTCGCCGAGGCGGTCGTACGGACCCTGGAGGGCATGACGGCGTACGAACTCGACGCGACCACGTATCTGGGCGGGGACCAGCGGGACGCGTTCTTCGCCCGGCTCGTGCACGGCAACCGCAACGCCATCGTCGTGGAGGTCGCCCCCGCCGGTCCCGACTCGGGCGCGTCCGTCCTGCGGGTGCTGTCCTACGACCACGACACGGCCTCCCGTACCGAACTGGAGGAACGGGGAGCCGGACTGATGCGCGCTCTACGGGGTCAGGGCTTCCCGGCCGCGGCGCCCCAGGAGGAGGCCGGCACGCCGGACCCCGAGTACGCCGATTTCGCTGCTCTGAGTGAGCCGCGGAACCTGCCGGACAGTGAGCCGAGAGCCTTGCCGGACAGTGAGCCACGCACGCCGGCGCACAGTGAGCCGCGCGCCCTGCCCCACGCCGCCACGGAAGCCGAACCGGGATGAGCCGCCCCCTCGTCGAGCGGCTGGACGGATTCCGGCTGCCGGCCGGCGATGCCCTGCTGATCGTGCACGGCCAGGGCGTCGACGACATCTTCGTCTGCCGGGACCACGGGGTACGCGGCATCGAGGAACTGTTGTGGGACGTCCTGCACGACGCCGGATTCACCCGCATCGTGTACTCGTCCCTGTCGCACCCCGTGTACTTCCGCGACCAGCGCTCCCGTGACCTCACCCGGCGCCGCCGCCCCGCCGCGCACCGGGGCGGGAGCAACCTGATGCGAGCGGAGTTCTCCGGACCGCTGGGCCGGCGCATCCTGGGGGCCACCGTGCCGGACGGCTCCGCCGCGGCCGGCACCCTGCCGGGCGGGGCCCCCGTACCGACCCTCACCGATCAGCACCGGGTCATGCTCCTCGACCACCTCATGAGACAGGCCGAGCACCGTACGGCGGTGGTCTTCACGCACGCCGAGGAGTCACTGCGCTACGAACAGGCGGGCCGTACGCTCGCCGGCGCACTGGCGGAGTGGGTGGAGCGCGCCCAGGACCGCAATCTGTGTGTCCTGCTGTTCCGCCGCGACACACTCGACGACGTGGAGGAGTTCGTCCGCGAGCTGCGCCGCGTCCCGCGCCTGGAGACCTACCTCGCCGACCAGCGCGGGCGGCCCGGAGGCGGCGCCACCGCGGCGATCGGCCTGCCGTCCGCGGAAGAGCTGGAGCGCCTGGTCCACGTCGTGCGCCTGCGCGCGGAGCTGCGGGTCGAGAAGTGGAACGAGCTGCCACTGGTCGTCCGGACGATGGCTGCCGCTCCCGAACGCGCCAAGAACTGGCGGGCCCGGCTGAGTCTGCTGGCCGAGAAGAAGCGGCCACTCGACGTCGCCGCACTGCGGCAGTACCAGTGGGCGGGCGGCAGCCCCCAGGACGACCGGAGCGTCACCGACCGCATCGAGGCCATGGTGGGTCTCGGTTCCGTCAAGGAGCATCTGCAGCGGCTGCGCTGGCGGGCGGCCGCGGACGCCGCGCTACGCGCCCAGGGCCTCGGCCGCGAAGTCGAGACGGGCTCTCCCCACCTGGTGTTCACGGGCAACCCCGGCACCGGCAAGACCACGGTCGCACGGCTGGTGGGCGAGATCTACCGGGACCTCGGCCTGCTGCGCCGCGGCCACCTGGTCGAGGCGGAGGTCCCCGACCTGGTGGCCGGTGTGGTCGGCGGCACGGCGATCCGTACCAACCGGACCGTGGACCGGGCCCTCGACGGGGTGCTGATGATCGACGAGATCTACCGGCTGACCGAGCCGGGGCGTGGCGGCTTCGGCTCCGAGGCCGTCGACACGCTGCTCACCCGCATGGAGAACGACCGCGGCAGATTCGTGCTGATCGCGGCCGGCTACCCGGACAAGGTGGAAGAATTCCTCTCCACCAACTTCGGCTTGCGCAGCCGCATACCGGTCGCCAACGTCATCCAGTTCCCCGACTACGAACCGGCGGAACTGCACGCCATCCTGCTCGGCCGGCTGCGCGCGCTCGGGCTGAGCTGGACACCGGCCCTCGAAGAACTCCTGGGCGAGGTGACGCGGGGCCTGCACGCCACGCGTGACCAGCAGTTCGGTAACGCGCGTGCCATGCGCGACCTCGCCGACGAACTCAAGGACGCCTGGGCACAGCGCGTACGCGCTGTGGTGAGCGAGCCACTGGACGCCGAAGACCTCCCGGAACATTACCGGGCACACATCAGGGGCCCGGTGCCGCCGGTCGACGAACTCCTCGCCGAGCTGGACACCTTGGTGGGGCTCGAACCGGTCAAGGAGATGATCCGCGACCTCGTGTACCGGCTGCGGCTGCGCCGGTCGCACGGCGGCGAGCCGTTCCCCCCGCCCCACCTGCTGTTCGTGGGCCCGCCCGGTACCGGCAAGACCACGGTGGCCCGCCTGCTCGGCAAGCTGCTCCGCTCCCTCGGCCTGCTGCCGCGCGGACACGTGATCGAGGTGACCCGGCCCGAACTCGTCGCCGGCTACGTCGGCCAGACCGCGCTGAAGACCAAGGAAGCGGTGCGGTCGGCGGTGGACGGCGTGCTGTTCATCGACGAGGCGTACAGCCTGTCGCGCGGCAGCGGACCCGGAACGGACTACGGCAAGGAGGCCCTCGACACACTGACCCGCGAAATGGAGAACCTGCGCGGCCGGCTGGTCGTCGTGGCCGCCGGCTACCCCGCTCCGATGGAGACGTTCCTGGCGGCCAACCCGGGCCTGCGCTTCCGCTTCACCGAACGTGTGGTCTTCCCGGACTACTCGGGCGCCGAACTCGTGGAGATCCTGCGCCGGACGGCCCACGACCACGAGCCGCCCTACGAACTGCCGGACGACACCGTACCGAGGGTACGGAGATGGCTGGAGGGGCAGCGCCGCGCCCACCCTGAGCACTTCGCCAACGCCAGGACCGTACGGGTGCTGCTGGAACGGATGGAGGCCCGCATGGCGCGGCGCATCGACGCGGACACACCGGCCGGCCGGCCACTGGAGTTCGTGCCGGAGGACGTGCCCGATGGCGACCGGTGAAGTGGCCGTCGCCGGACACGCGGTCGAGGAGACCTGCTGCCCGGTGTGTCTCGCGACGGCCGCAGGTGGGCCGGAGTGCGCGTACTGCCGCTGGGCCCTCGAAGGCCCCGCAGTTCTCGGCCCTCTCACGCCGGAGATCCGGCATGCCTTCGACGAACGGCTCGTCACCGCGCGGCGCCGTCTGGACCTGACGGCTGCGGCGCGGGCGGCGGGCTACCCGGGGCGCGGAGAGCCCGAGCGGCTGGCCCGGCTGGAAACGCTGCTGCGTGGTGGCCTGCCACAGCCCGACGAACGCGACCAGGCGCTGGCCGAGCTGACCGAGCCGGCCGAGCCTGCCGACGAGCTTACGGCGACGGGCCTCCCCGAGCCGCTCCCCGACGGCGTCGTCATCGAGATCGGCCCACGGGGACTACGGGCCGCCACGGTCCGGCACGGTGCCGAGCAGGCGGAAGCCACCGAATGGCCCTGGGCCGAGCTGCTGCCCGGGCTGCCCGACGGCGCGGACGAGACGCTGTTCCGCCTGGCGGGCGGCGTCGGTACCCGTACCACCGGCGCATCCGAGGCCCAGGAGCCCACGGCCCTCCCGACGACGGTGGACGTGCTGGCCAGCCGACTGCGTGGTTGGGCGGTGCCGGAGCGCCTGCTGGCCAGGCTCGCCCGGCGGTTCCCGCAGGCCCGGACGCTGTACCTGCCACCGGAACGCCCGGAACCCGGCCCGCTCCGGCACCCGGGCGGATTCACCACCGCCGTCTGCCGCGGCCTGCCCGACCCGGACGACGTACTCCTCGCGGGCGGGGACCAGGACGGCACCGTCACCGTCTGGCGGCTGTGGCACCAGGCGCCGCTCGCCTCCCTGAAGCTGCACGACCGAAGGGTCACCTGCGTCGACCTCACCGAGGACCGCCTGTCCGTCGTGTCCGGCGGTCAGGACGGAGCGGTCCGGCTCTGGTCGTTCGCCGCCTCCGGCAGGGTCCGGGTGCTCGCCTGGCACGACGGTTGGGTCAATGCGCTGCGACAGCGGGACGGCGTGGTGTTCAGCCTCGGCGACGACGCCTGCGTGCACCGGACCGTGCTCGGCGCGGCCGGAGCCGCCGGCGCCGTGCTCGCCCGGGTCGGCTGGGCCTCCGCCACCGCGCTGGAGGTCACCCGGGACGGACGCGTCGTGATCGTCGCGGGCTCCGACGGGGCGAGCCTGTGGGACGGCAGGACCGGCGCGCGCACCGGTCGCCTCACAGCGGAACACGAGGTCGCCTGCCTGGCACTGGACCGCGAGGACCGGCTGGTGGCACTCGGCTGTGCCGATGGCGTGGCACGGATCTTCACCCTGGGGGCCGCGCGGACCGCGCAGGCCGAGATGGACGGGCACACCGGCCCGGTGCGCCAGGTCGCCTTCGGCCCCGGGGGAGTGCTGGCCACGGCGGACGACGCCGGCACCGTCCGGGTCCGTGAGCGGGGCGGAACGGCCCGGACGGTGGGGGCCCACCCGGACCGCGTACGGGGACTGGCCTTCGCCCCGGACGGCCGGCTGCTCAGCGCGGGCGCCGACGGCCTGGTCCGCACCTGGCCCCTCGCGGGCATCCACCGATCCGACAGCGACAAGGGGGGACCATGAGCGAGGGATATCTCGGTGCGGCGTTCCAGTCGGCACGCACCAAGCTGGAGCTGACCCTCGACGACCAGCTCGCCACCGAACAGGCGACGCACGCGATCCGTGCCGCGCTGACCCGGCTGGCGCGCGAAGCGCAGACACATCCCGAGCTGGGCGCGAGCGAACGCCGACAGGCAGCCGCCGCGGTGGAACTGGTCCGGGCGGCAGTCGTCGGTACCTTGGCCGCCGTACGGGCGCCGACGCTGCCGCAGCCCCGGCCCTCGCCGCCGCGCCGGTCACCGTTCCACCTGCTCCTGACCGGATTCGGCGGCGACGAGGACGACCGGCGCAGGGAGCGGGAACACGAGGAGGAACTGCTGCGCGTACGGCGGCCGGTGGCCCACACGGTGTCACTGCTCGAACAGCTCCACGCCGCGTTGGAGTCGGCCGACCGCCTGCTCGCCGAAGCGGAGCCGCCCCCGCCGGAGAAGGTGCCGCTCGCCTGGCACGAGGACGACGAACTCGTCAACCTCCTCCGTGACCTGATGGCGGCGCACAGCGAGCACGACGGCGAGCTGGCGTTGCGCCGGATCGCCGGGCTGCGCCAGGAACTGTCGCTGCGCCACGACATCGACGTGGTCGACTTCGACGGCACCAACGAATGGCTCTTCACCGTGGGCAGGCAACCGGGCGGCCCGGCGGGCGGAGACTGCCGCACGGTGCAGCCGGCGCTGGTGCTGAAGGACGGCCGGATTCTGCGCCGGGGTGAGGCGACCATGCCTGTCGCGGTACCTCCGGAGCCCCCGGCGCGGGCCGGAGCCGACGTACCGCCGGCCGGAACGGACGTACCACAGGCCGACCCCGACGTACCACAGGCCGGGCCCGGCGCAGCGCAGTCCGCACAGGCCCGGTCGGCTCCGTACGGGGAGACCGCCGACGAGAAGACGCCGGCGGCCGACCATGACACACAGAACAACGGGGGCAAGGAGCACCACCATGGCTAAGGTGTCCGGCAGCACAGTGATCGTCGGCTTCGATCTCGGGCACGGAGAGTCCGCACTCGCCAAGACATACACCGACCGGACCGCACCGCCGGTCGTCCTGGACATCGGGTCGACCGGCGCGGGCCGCCAGCATGTGACCGCGGTCGCCGAGCACCCCGGCCGCGGGGTGCTGGTGGGCCGTGAGGCCACCGAAGCGCGCGGGGTGACCTCGCTGTACCTGGCGTTCAAGTCGCCCGAGATCGAACGCGACGAGATTCGCACCCCCATCCGTCTCTTCGTGGAGAAGGTGGGCCGCGACGCCCGGGAGCGGGACCACGACCTGAGCGGGTCCCGCCCGGTCCGCTGGGTGTTCGGCGCCCCTTCTGGATGGGGCGACGAACTGATCCGCGCCTACGGGGAGTTGCTCGCTCAGGCCGGGCTGACGGACGTGGAGGTGGTGCGGGAGTCGCGGGCCGCGATGTTGTACGCCCGGGACTCGGGTGAGGTGCAGCTCGACCGCGACCAGTTGGGCGGCTGTGTGCTCATCGCCGACTTCGGCTCGTTGACCACCGACTTCACTGGCGTCCTCGGTTACCAAACCGGCCCGCCCATCGACGCCGGAGTGCAGCTGGGCGCCGGACTGATCGACCGCACCATCCTGGAACGCCAGCTCAGCCGGCACCCGATGGCCGACGCGCTCCGCGAGACGCTCCAGGACTCGCGCTTCGAACGGCTGCGGCTGGAGCTGCTGTGCCGCGAGGCGAAGGAGACCTTCTTCCGTACCGATCCGAGCCGGTTCGTGGACGACCCCGAGGCCACGGTCGGCGGCACCCGGAAAGTGGTCACCAGGGCCGGGAACGCCTACTTCGAGGTCGAGTTGACGGCTGCCGAGATGGACACGGTCCTGGACACGCCACAACCCTCCCTCGGCAACCGCCCCTGGCGCCAGGCATTCCGGGACGCGCTCCACGAGGCGGCCGGCCGGCTCGGGCGGGAACCGGAGCTGGTGGTGCTCACCGGCGGCGCGTCCCGCATGCACTTCGTGCAGGAGGAGGCGCGGGAGGCGTTCGGCGCGGACCGGGTGCTGCTCGGTCTGGAGCCTGAACTCGCCATTGCCCGCGGCCTGGCCCTGGCGGGCCGGATGGGGCTGCACGCCGCCGGTTTCCGGGCCGACGTCCGCAAACTGATCGAGGGCGACCGGGTCGGTTCGCTGGTGCAGGACAGGTTGCCGGCGCTGGGCGAACGGCTGGGGGCGGCGGTCGCCGAAGGCATGACCGAGCGCCATGTGATCCCCGCGTTCCGCCGCTGGCGCAACGGCGACATCGCCACGCTCGACGACATGGCGGAGGGGATATCCCGGGCGCTCCACGCCGAGCTGGCCGAACCGGGCAACGCGCGGCTGGCCGGGGCGATCGCGGAGTGGCAGAACGGGCTGCGACCGGAGATCGAGGAGCTGACCCGCCCCATCTGCCACCGGTGGCACATTCCGCCGTCCGCGATGGAGCTGCCCGCTGTGCAGGTCAGCGGTGGGCAGATGGACATTCCGTTCGACTCGGCGGCGGCGACCGAGGTGCTCGACAACATCGCCAAGGTGGTCAACGTGGTGGTGGCCGGCGTCGTGGCCATGACCCTGTTCGGTGCCGGTACCGCGATCATCGCGACGACCGGTCCGTTCGCCGTCATCATCGCCGCCGTCGTACTGTTCATCGGGATCAACGAGGGGCGGGAGGCCGCCATGACGAGGGCCCGGCAGACGAACATCCCGCTGATGATGCGCAAGGTCGGCGGGGAGAACCGGCTGGTGTCGAAGTTGCGGCAGGGCGCCGGACCGCAGGAGGCACAGCTCGCGGCCGCGTTCAGCGCCCAGTTCATCGAGGACGGTGGCCAGAAGCTGGTCAGCGAGATCAGCAAGGGCATCGCCGCGGATCTCGAAGCCCTCGCGCGCGACGCGGAGTTGTTCATCTCCTGATCCGGCCGAGGGGCCCGGGGGTCACCGCGCCGGGTGGGTGGCCGGTCCCTCGTCATTCCAGGTGACGAGGGGCCGGGCTGCGGACATCTCCTGGTCGCGGGTGTCGAGAGCGCGTTTCAGGGCGGCGTCCAGTTCGCCGAGCCTGCTCTCGACGGTGCCGAGGGCGCCTGCGATCCGCTCCAGCGCGTCGTCACCGTTTCCCGGCTCGGCGCACTCGGCCAGCGACTCCACGATGCGGTGGTTGACCTGGGCCCAGGTGGTGAGCCGAGCCAGCCGCTCGCGCTCGGCGTGCACCAGGTCCGTCTGCTGCGCGGCCTTGGACGCGGCCTTCTCCGCGGCGGCCAGCTCGCCCTCGGCCCCGGTGAGAACGCGCTGCGCCTCGGCGGCTCGCTCCAACGCCTGCCGTACCGGCGTGGCCAGCCGCGTCAGCCGCTCCTCGGACAGTCGCACCAGCTCGCCGCTGCCCAGCCGAACGGCCTCCTCGGTGCCGTCGGCGCGCTCGCGCAGCAGCGTCAGACGCGCGTCGAGCACATCGCGCTGCTCCTGTACGTCCTCCAGGGCCTCCACCAGCCGTTCCAGGCGACGGACCTCGGCGACCTGGTCCCGGAGGCCCGCCAACTCCGCGAGGCGGGCGTCGAGGGCGTCCCGGGTTCCGGCCACCTCGTCGCGCCGACGACGTAATTCCTCCACCTCCGCGCCCAGTTCGGCGAGTTCCCGCTCTCGGTCCCGAAGGTAGGCCACCACGTCCGGGCCGGGGCGGGCCGCCCGCAGCAACGAGGGCACCGCCCCGGTGAGCCCGGATGCCGAGCCGAGGGCGTCGTCCAGCAGGAAGACCGCCTCGGTCGTCACGTCCTCCGGCGCCTCACCGGCCAGCCGGGCGACGGCCTGCGCCGCCCATTCCAGCGACCAGCGCAGGGCGTGCAACGCGTCCTGGTCCGTGCCGCGGGCCGCCGCCTCGGTGACGCGCGCCCTCGTCTCGTCGTTCATTCCGTGTCCCCCGTCCTCGCTCCGGCCGGGCCGCTCAGCGGCAGTAGCACCGTCTCCCCGCCGTCCTCCGGACGCAGGGTCAGCACACCGGGCCCGTTCCCCGCCGAGTGCAGGCCCAAGCGGTACCGTCCCGGGCGCAGAGCGGGGCTGGGCACGCGGATTTCCGTGTCGCCCAGCCGGATCAGGACCTCGGGGCGGTGCCCGTCGGGCACGTCCACCGTCGCGTCGTGAGCACCGTCCCGTACGGACTCCTGCACCGGCTTTTGTACGGACTCCCGTACTGGCTCCTGCACAGGCCCTCGCCCGGATCCCTGTAGGGACAGGGTGACGGGCCCGCCAGGGACGGCCAGAGGGAGTTCGGCTTCGGTGAGCAGTCCCTGGTGGACGCGGTGGACGCGCAGACTCAGCCGGTGGCGCGCGGTCTCGGGAATCCGGACGGTGCCGCGCGCGACGAGGAATGCTCCCAGCGCGGCCGCGTGGTCCTCCAACACACAGACCGGTGCGCCTGTCGCGGCCTCCTGGACGGCGGCCCCGGCGAGCGGATGCCGGCGAAGGCCGCCGTCGAGAAGGACCTGCGTCACGCCCTCCGAGGCGGTCAGCCCGGCCAGGAGCGGCAAGAGCGCCGACCGCAGGGACTGTTCGACGGGTGCGAAGGCGTCCAGCACGGCTCCGGCCGTCACCTCCCGCGGCAGACACAGTGGAGCCGCCCGGTAGCGGGCCTGTACCCGCGCCCGGGACAGCAGCAGCGCGGCCCGCCTCGCCTCCTGCGGATTCTGCGGCTCCCGTGGCGACCCGACAGGCGGGCCGGCGGACGCCGCCCGCCACTCGACACCGCACAGGGTCACGGACCGCCCGCGCACACCGCACACGGCGGCCACGACCCCGTCCGCCTCCAGTCGGCACACCAGGTGCCCGCCGGAGGACTGCTCCAGTGAGGCCACGGCCGCCACCGCTCTGGGCACGAACTGGCGCAGCGGCATCCCCAGGCCCTCGGCGAGTTCTCCGTACAGCGCCTCGCGGCGGGCCGCACCGGCCGCGTCGAACCACTGCTCCGGCACGGCGAGCACCAGACCGTCCACCGGCTCCGTGAGGCCCCGCAGAAATACCCCGGGCCCGGAGACGAAGGACTCCGGCGGCCGGACACCGTCCGCCGCGCCGGTCACGGCGACACCCGCCGCGACATCGATCCCCACGAACACGGCCACCACCCGCCCGCGCCCACCACACCCGTGCGCTCTCCGCACGCCCCAGAGTAGCCCTCCCGGCGGGCGCCCGTCCGCCCACCGGAAAAATGACGTCATCGCGGAATCGACCGCAGGGAGCGGGACTAGACTCGAAGCGCACTTCGGTCGGGCCGGACTGGTCAGGGGGGCGGCACATGAGTGATCTGGTGCGGTTCAGGACGGCGGGTGGCGAGGACATGCTCGTCGAGGTCGACAGCGCCTCGCCCGGCCTGGAGAACGTGGCACGCGGCGACAACGGCATCCTGGAAGCGGCCCGGAGCCTCGACGAGATGCTCGCCGGAGCCCGGCCCACGATCGACGCGGTACTGGAGTGGCTCCGCCGGATGGCACCCGACGAGTACGAAGTCGGATTCGGCGTCAAACTGAACGCCGAGGCCGGGGTGGTCGTCGCCAAGACCTCCGCCGAGGGGCACTTCACCGTACGGCTGGGCTGGCGCCGGGACGAGCCCGCCGCTCCGGCCGGCTAGGCAGCCCGCGGTGTCCTCCCAGTGGGAACAGGCCGCCTGGCTGGTGAGCATCGCCCGTGCCGAAGGCCGGCCGCCCAGTGGCGCCGGTGTACTCGTCACCGACCGGCACGTACTCACCTGTGCCCATGTCGCGGCCGCGGCCGGAGACCGGGCCGAGCCGCCCGACACCCCCGTGTCCGTACGGTTCCAGTGGGCCGGGGGCCATGAGCCGGTACCGGCAGCGGTCGTGGCAGGGGGCTGGCACCCGCAGGACGCCAAGGGGCGCCGGGGCGACCTGGCCGTACTCGAACTCCTGGGCCCGCTGCCGCCGTCGGCCGCTCCCGCTCCCCTGATCAGCACCAGGGGAGGCACCTTCGACCACGCCTTCCACGTGTACGGCTATCCCCGCGACCACGAATACGGCGGCGTCCCGGCCAACGGAATCGTCCGCGGCGCCGCGGAACACGAATGGATCGAGCTGGAGTCGCAGTCCGCCCGCGGGCACGCCCTCGCCCCCGGCTTCTCCGGCTCCCCGGTGTGGGACCGCACCCTGGGCGGCGTGATCGGCATCGTCACCACCCGGGACAGGCCGTCCCAGGGCCAGGACACCCGGACGTCGTACGCGATCCCGGTCGACACCCTGGCCACGTACTGGCCGCCCCTGCGCGACCTCATCCGCGATCCGGTCAGCGAGGACCAACGGGCCGTACTCGAAGAACTGCTCGCCCTCCCACTGGACTCCGCGGGCGAACTGCCCAGACTGCACGACGTCCGCATCTACGACATGGGCGTCACCCCGTCGAAGAACCTCCAGGACCACCCGGACCCGCCCTACGTGCCCCGGTTGCGGGAGGACCGCGCACTCGACGAAGCCTTGCTGACCCGGCCGTTCGTCCTGCTGGCGGGGGACGCCAAGGCCGGGAAGTCCCGCACCCTCGTGGAGAGCCTGCGCCGCGTACTGCCCCACGGCACACGCCTCATCGTGCCCGGACCCGCTCCCTCGGCCCCGGGCGGTATCGCCGCTCTTCCGCTGCCCACCGGGGGCGACGGCGCGGTGCTGTGGCTCGACGACATCGACGAATACCTCCGGCCCGGCGGCCTGGACACCAAGGTGCTCGACGCCTACCGGTCCATGCGGCCCCCGGTCCGCGTGGTCGCCACCATCACCTCCGAGTGGCTGGGCCGTATCCTCACCCCCAAGGGCGAGGTGAACCGCGCGGCCCGGCAGGTGCTGGAGCGGGCGCCGCAGCCGGTCCTGCTGCCGCGGCTGCTCCGCCAGGAGGATCTCGCGGACGCCCGTCGCCTGTATCCGGACGAGGACTTCACCGACCGCGGCATCGGCGAGCTGATGGTCGCCGCGCCCCTGGTGGAAGCGCGCTTCAACGGCGGTCGCGCCGGCTGCCCCGAGGGCTGGGCGGTGGTCCTGGCCGCCGCGGACTGGCACCGTATGGGCTGCGAAGGGGAACTCACGAGTGCGGCGCTGGCGGGTCTCTTCACGCACTACCTGGAGGCCGGGCCGAGCCACCGCGCCGCCACCGACGTCGCACTGCGCTCCGGGATCGCCTGGGCGACCGAGCCCGTGGCGGGCAGCATCGCGCTGCTGACCGAGTACAGCCGGACCGGCACACCGGGAGCGGGCGGCAGGGCCGACGGCAGCGAGGGCCGCCGTTACGAGGCGTTCGCCTACCTCCCCGGGTACCTCGACAGCCGCGACGACCCGGACACCGCGCGCGTCCCCCGCTTCGCCTGGGACTGGGCGGTCCGCGGCACCCCCGCCGACCAACTGCTCGGCGTCGCCTTCGCCGCGTTCACCCGGGAAGAGGGCGAGGCGGCCAGGAGCGCACTGGAGCGCGCCCTGGCCGAGGCCACGGACCGTGACGTCGTCGCCTGGGCGGCCCTGATGCTCGGCGAACTGGCCATGTACCGCGGCGACGTGACCAGTGCCAAGAGGCTGCTGGAGCGAGCGACCGACTCGGATGCGCCGGACGTCGTCTCCTTCGCCCAGGTCGACCTGGCCGCCGTACTGCAGTTGTCCGGCGGCCTGGACGCCGCACGCGCGGTGCTGGAGACGGTGATCGCCACCGGTGACCCGCTCGCGGTGCCGCTGGCCCAGGCCAGTCTCGGCGGACTGCTGCTCGGGCAGGGCGAGACCGACCGGGCCCGGGAACTCCTCGAAGCGGCCCTGCGGTCCGGGGACTCACAGGTCGTGCCGCTGGTACAGATGGGCTTCGGCGGCCTGATCGTGCAGCGCGGCGAGATGTCCGGAGCGACCACCACGGTCAAACGGGAGCCGTCCGGGCCCGCCTCCTCGGACCCGCCGGCCCGCTTCGGCACCGCGGGTCCGCTGAACCTGCCACGGGCCGTACGGCAGTCCGCGATCTCCTCGGCGGTGCCGCTGGCCCAGGTCAACCTGAGCGCGGCCCTGCTGGGGGAGGGCGAACTGGAACAGGCCGACGAACTGCTCCACTCGGCCCTGCGGTCCGGAAACCCGATGGTGGTGCCGCTGGCCCAGGCGAACCTGGGGGGCCTGCACATTCAGCGGGGCGAGCTGGAAGAGGCCCGTCAACTCCTGGACGCCGCAGCGGCCTCCGGGCACGTCTTCGCCTCCGAGCACGCGCAGGTGACCCTTGCCTGGCTGTTCTGCCTGAAGGAGAGGTACGACGAGGCGTCCGAGATCCTGCGGCGCGCCGTCGGCTTCACCAATCCGGAACAGGTGCTGCGGGCACGCTGCCTGCTCAGTACGGTGCACGCGGCGCGCGGGGACTACGCGGCCGCCGCCGAGGAACTGCAACCGGTGGTCGACTCCGCCCCCTCCGACTGGCCACCGCTCGCCCGTACGGACCAAGGTCTGTACTGGTGCCAGGCAGGGCAGTACGAGCGGGCCCGCACCGCGCTGACCGAGATGGCGGGGGCCGGCCACCCGGAACAGTCGCCGCGAGCCGCCGACCTCCTGGGGGACCTGGAAGCGGCGCAGGAGCAGTGGCAGCAGGCGGAAGCCGCGTACCGTCAGGCGATCGGCAGCGGACACCCGCTCTGGTCCCCGATGGCCCGCTTCGACCTGGCCGTGATGTGCAACCGGCTCGGTGACGAGCGGGACCGGGACCTGCTCGCCGAGGTCGCGGCGTCCCAGGTGCCCGACCTGGCACCGCGCGCCTCGGACCTGCTCGGGGACGTACTGGCCGCACGAGGTGACTGGGCGGAAGCCGAGGCCGCGTACCAGCGCGCCATCGATGCCGCGCACCCGCACTGGTCGGCCGTCGCCAGGCTGGACCTGGCGATGATGCTGGCGGACCGGGGCGAACTGGCCCGTTCCGAGGCCCTGTTCAGGGAGGAATCCACGTCCGGCTCGGCGCTGGCCGAGGTCGCCGAAGCGTTCCTGGGCATCCTGCTGGTGCAGCAGGAGGGGCGTGCGCAGGAGGGACGTCCGCTGCTGGAGCGGCTCGTGACGTCCGGCTCCGACTCGGCCGCGGACCTCTGCCGGGTGCAACTGGGCAAGCTGGCGGTGGAGGAAGGCCGGATGCCGGAGGCGACCGCGCATTTCGAAGCCTTGCTGGACTCCACGAGCGAGGTCGCCGTCTCGGTGATCCCGATCGCCCGCGCCCACCTGGGCGCGATCCTGCTCCGGCAAGGACACGTGGACGAGGCACTGGAACGGCTCGACGAGACGGACTTCGCGCACCCGGGCGCCGCGGCGGTGGCACTGCTGGGCTACGGCGAGTTCCTGATCGAGGTGGGCGACACCACGGCCGCCCAGGAGTACCTGAACACGGCACTCGGTCTGGAGGTGCCGGACACCGTCCCGAAAGCCCTCGCACTGCTCGGCGTGGCCCTGCTCGCGGAAGGCGACCTCGACGGGGCCAGGGCAGCCCTGACGGAGGCGCTGGCCACCGGCACATCCGCGATCGAGCCGCTCGCCCGCCGCTACCTCGGCAGCGCCCTGGCCAGGCTGGGGCGCCTCGCCGAGGCCCGCGACACCCTCCTCCCGCTGGCCCGCTCGGACGACTCCGTCCACCGGCCCCAGGGCCTGGTCATCCTCGGGCAACTGGCCGTGCTCGACAAACACGCCGACCAGGCACACGACTGGCTCGCCCAGGCGGCGGCGTCGGACGACCCCGAGGCCCGAGGCCGCGCACGCCAGGCACTGGACGAGTTCGATGCCACGCCCGTCCTGCCGCTCGGCCCCGGTCCGCCAGGCATCGCGGGTCCGGAGCCCACCGGGGCACCTCCGGCCTCGGCCCTTCCGGAGCCCATCGGCGCACACCCGGCCTCGGCCCCCGTGCAGCCTGCCTCGCCCCCTGGCCAGGCACCCTCACCTGACGATCCGCCCGAGCCGTCGAGCCACGCGGAAAGCCTTCCGGCCGACCTCCTCCTCGTCTTCGGCCGGATCGCCGAGGGGGAGGGACTGCCGCACGAGGCCCACTACTGGTTCGAGCGGGCGCTCGCCACCGGCGAGCGCATCCGGGAGGCACAGGCGTTGCTGGCTTCGCTCACGCGCGAGGACGGCCCCGGTGCGTGACCGCCGCGCACTCGGGACCGCCCCGTCGGCTCAGTCCTTCAGGCTGTAGAAGCGGATCGGCGAGTTCGGCTGGAAACCGATACGCGGATACACCGGGGCCCCGGCGGCGGTCGCGTGCAGAACGGCGCGAGTCAGGCCGGTGGCCCGGGCACCCTCGTACAGCGCCTTGCGGGTGACCGCCTCGCCGTACCCCCTGCGCTGCCACTGCGGATCGGTGGCGACGAGTAGGACGAACAGGCGGCCCTCCGCTTCGACGGTGGCGGCGCACGCCACCGGTACGTCACCTCGCATGCCCAGGTAGGCGTACACGCCGTTCTTCCAGAGCGCGGACCCGGCGAGGCCGTCGCGGCCCTCTTCCACGGGGAAACCGTAGGCGCGGGAGTTGATGTCCGCGTAAGCCCGTACCTGCTCCTCGGTGCTCACGCGCGTGAACGTCAGCTTGGGGTGCGCAGGTTCCGGGACGGGCAGCAGGTCTCCGGCCATGCCCGTACCGGGGAAGGCGTACTGCAAGCCCGCCTGCTCCGCCGCCGTCTCCACGGCGGAGCGGGCCTCGCCGTCGAGAAGGTCTTCGAAGAGCCACAGGAAGCCCGGGTGCTTCTTCGCGCGCATGATGTCCGCTGCCTGGCCCAGGCGGTGTCCGAGAGTCTCCGCGCCTACGCCAACGTCGGTCAAGGTGACGCAGTTCCAGAACGCGAAGCGGCAGTCCGCCCAACGGACGGCGATACCCGGGAGGTCGCGTACGTCCGCGTCCGCGTCGCGGTCGAGCACCATGGAGCGCCAGACCACGGTGAGCTGGCGTGCCGATTCGACGGACTCCGTGAGGTTCTCGGTCACCGTACCCCCTGAATTGTTGAGTGCGTACAGGCACTTGACCAAGTGGTGGACGACTCCGTGCCTGCCGGTCAGTGGGACTCTACTGGCGACACGGCGGCACGACGACACGGTGTCCCGGTCTTCCACCGAGGGGACGGAGGAAACGCGGCCGCGGGTGGCGGGGTCACTTGGATTCGAGGTGTCCCAGCGGGTGGTCGCCGGTGAGAACCGTTCGGGCGTTGTTCCAGTCAGTGCGGTCGATTCCGGTGACGTGGCGCAGGTAGGCGAGGGTGGTCTGCTGGACGAGGGCGACCCGGTCGGGGTTCTCGTCGGTGGTCTCCGCTGCCTGGTAGCCGGAGATGCCGCCGAGGAAGTGCTCGCCGCCGTGGACGGTCAGGAGGCTCTTGTCGCCGCGGCTGAGGGTGTAGGGGTCGGCCGTCCAGGCCGGGCCCCGGGTGGAGAACGGGAGGTCGTCCTTGTCTCCCGCGACGACGAGGCCGGGGGCGGTGATGTGGGAGAAGTCCTGACCGCGCAGCCAGGGAAGGTTGGCGTGGGCGAAGGGGGTCAGTTCGTCACCGCCCCTGCCTGCCGTGGCCAGTTGGATGCTGGCCATGACCCGGGAATCGGACAGGTTCTCGGCGGTGCCGGTCTGCGGGTCCGTGACGCGCAGACCCACCAGGATGCCGGCGGTCTGGCCGCCGAAGGAGTGCCCGGCCGCGACGATGCGGCTGTGGTCGACGCGGCCTTCCAGACCCGGCACGCTCCTGACCAAGGTGGTGAGCTCGTCGAGGACGCGCCGCATGTCCTGTACGCGGTAGCGCCATATCCGGGGCCGGCGAGGGTCATCGGCCGGCAGGTCGAGCCGCTTGGAGTCCAGGTGGGTGGCTTGGACGACGACAAAGCCGCCGGATGCCCAGTGATCGACCAGCGGGGCGTAGCCGTCCAGGTCCGAGCCGAAGCCGTGGGCGAAGAGCACGACGGGCAGGCTGGTGCCGGTGGTGGGGGCCGTGACGCGGACATGCAGGTCCGCGCCGCGCCACGGTGCGCTCAGCACGAGCGGCTTGACGGATACCGTCGCTGTGGGGGCGGGGCCGGTGAGGCCGGTGGTGTGGTACGTGTTCATGCGGGGGTCTGCCTTTCAGGGAGCAACGGGCCGGGGCAGGTGGAGAAACGCGTGCGGCGTCGAGGTGACCGAGGGCGTCCCGGCCGTACAGCGGCACACCGAGGTGGTGACGGACAGGACCTCCGTGCCCACGCCGCCGGCGTCCCGGCGGGCACGTGAGCTACGGTAAAACTTGACGTTGACGTGAAAGGCAAGTGCGTGTGCCGCAGATCACGCAGAAGGGGGCGGAAATGCGGATCGGGGAACTCGCCCGCCGCACGGGCGTCACTACCCGGGCCCTGCGGTACTACGAGGAACAGAACCTGCTCACCGCCGAGCGCAGCAGCAGCGGCCAGCGCCGCTACACGGAAACCGCCGTCGACCGCATCCACCTCATCCGCCAGCTCTACGCCGCCGGACTGAGCAGCAAGGTCATCGCCGAGCTGACGCCCTGCGTCATCGACGGCAAAGCCACCCCTGAACTCCTCCAGCGCCTGGCCGCGGAACGTGACCACCTCGACCGGCGCATCGCGGATCTCACCCACACCCGGGACAGGCTCGACTCCGTCATCGACGGCGCCTCGTCCCACCTGCACACCGGCGCCCCCTGCCCACGAGACGCGCACACATAGGCCGGCGCCGACTCCCTTCGGGGCAGGGCCGTTCGCCGATATTCGGTCCCCCAGCGAAGGCGCGTGCGAAAACCTTGCGCCTGATTGGCGCGCCCGTGGCGGCGAGATGCTTCCCGGTGGTCAGCCCGTCCCCTCAGGGGGCGGCTCCGGCGGTTCGGCGGTGATGGCGCGGACGGTGTCCCGGAGCCAACGCTGCCCCGGGTCGCCGTCGAGGCGCGGGTGCCAGGCCGTCTGGTAGCGCAGCGGGCGGATCTCCTCGGGAGCGGGCAGGATCCCGATCCCGGTGTCCGGGCGCTGCTGAGCGAGCAGCCTCGCGGGCAGGGTGAGGGCCGGGGACGCGCGGGCCGCGACCGGGTGATGCCGATCCTCGACAGCGCGGAATCCGGCGCGGACGGGAAGTGACGCCCACCGCGTCAACGCCGACAACGTCCCCGGGACAACAGTCCAGGCGGAGGGGCCTGTGCCGCCGTGCCCGGCGGGCGGTCAGGCGGCGAGGTAGTCGTGGACCGGCTCGGCGGGGGCGAGGGTGAGGTCGGTCAGGATGTGGCTGGCGTCGACGACCTCGCGTACGGGCAGGTCGGCCAGGGGTGCCATGACGTGCTCGAAGAGCTGGAGGCGGGCCGGGCCGTGCCAGGCTTCCTTCACGGTGATGTCGGTGATCCGCATACGGACCAGGTCGCAGACGCGGGGCCTGAAGTCGTAGCCGGGGACTGTCTTGACGGCGAAAGTGGGCACGGTGATCTGGCTGCGGGCCTCCTCCGGGTCGAGCGGCTGCCACTTGTAGGCCATGGTGGCGGTGGCCACACGCTCGCTGCCGTAGTCGAGGGTCCCGACGAGGGCGCCGCGCTCGTGGCGCAGCGCGGGCTCGCCCGCGACCTTCGGATAGGCGCTCAGTTCGCGCCCGGCGGCGGTGGCGCCGAAGGAGTCCAGGTACATGACGTGCAGGTACTCGCCCTGCTCGGCTCCGTGACGTACCGGGATGACCTGGCCGCACTCCGTGTACGGCCCGAAGCCGTCCACCTCGCCCATGCGCATGACCTCGAAGCGGACCAGAGGCTCGGTGATCTCCAACGGCTCCGGGACCACGGCGCGCAGGGCGTCCGGATCGGTGCGGTAGACGACGTTGAAGTACTCGCGGTCGGTGAAGCGGGTGGGGCGCGGGGGGTAGAGCGGGACGGTCAGGGGGGCGGTCACTGCGGCGGTCACCTGGTCGGCGCGCATGGGGTTGCTCCTTCACCGGGGCGCGAGGGGCGCCCCTTCAGTTGCATACACGGTGTATCGGATACACACTGTATCGAGAAGTTGGGTGGTGCATCCACCTGCGTTCCGGCCCCGCGCCCCTCCCGCGGCGGGGCCACGAGACAGGAGCAGTCATGAGCTTCACCCCTCCCGCCCGCCACCAGGACCGGCCGGTCGCCGTCATCGGCGCGGGCACGCTCGGCCGCCGTATCGCCTTGATGTTCGCCACCCGGGGCGGCCTGGTCCGCATCTACGACCCGGCCGCCGAAGCGGGCGAGGCGGCCTGTGCCTATGTGGCCCGCGAGCTGCCCGAGGTGGTGAAGACGATCGACGGCGGCCGTCTGGGTACCGTCGAGGCCGTGACCGACCTGGCAACCGCCCTCGCGGACGCCTGGCTGGTCATCGAGGCCGTACCGGAGCGCCTGGACCTGAAGAAGCGCCTCTTCGCGGACCTGGACGCGCTCGCCGAGCCGGACGCCGTCCTGGCCAGCAATTCCTCGTCCTACGCGACGAGCCACCTCGTCGACAGCGTGCGCACCCCCGAGCGTCTGCTGAACCTGCACTTCTACATGCCGCCCCGGCAGAACGCCGCCGACGTGATGTCCTGCGGTCACACCGACCCCGATGTCGTCGCACTGCTGCTGAAGGTGCTGCCCGACTACGGCATCCACCCGTTCGAGGCCCGCCGGGAGAGCACCGGCTTCATCTTCAACCGCGTCTGGGCCGCCATGAAGCGGGAATGCCTCGCGGTGGTCGCCGAAGGTGTTTCCACCCCGGCGGACATCGACCGCATGTGGCAGGTCAACACGGGTGCCGCGGCCGGTCCGTTCCGCCTGATGGACGCCATCGGTCTGGACGTCGTCCTGGACATCGAGAACCACTACGCCGCCGAACGCCCCGGGCTGCCCGAAGGGCCCCGCGAGCTGCTGCGGGAGTACGTGGACGCGAACCGCCTCGGCGTCAAGACCGGTGCCGGCTTCTACGACGACTACCCGCGACAGGGCTGACGGTAGGCCCGGAACGGGCGGGCACGTACCCTTCGGGAGGAACCATCACCTCCAGGGAGCGGTACGTGCCCAAGTCACCCACCAAACGCCGGCCGGCCACCGTCGCCGCACTCACCGACAGCGCGCTCGTGCTCTTCGCCGAGCGCGGCTTCCACGCCACGTCGATCAGTGACATCGTCCAGCAGGCCGGACTGACCCGCGGCGCCTTCTACTCGAACTTCCGGGACAAGGAAGAACTCTTCCTGGCCCTGTACGACACGCACACCGACCGGCTTCTGTCCCAACTCCGGGAGCAGGTCGAGACGTTCACGAACGACGCCGACCCGGTGGCGCGCGTCTTCGACCTCCTGGCCACGCACGACGCGCAGGAGCGCTCCTGGTTCCTGGTCTCGATGGAATTCACCCTGCACGCGGCGCGCCACCCGGAGATCGCGCGCGCCCTGGCCGAACACGAAGAGCGCCTCAACACCGGCCTGGCCGAGATCCTGGGCCGCTGCCTCGCGTCCTCCGGACAAGCCCCCGACGTCTCCTCCACCGCCCTCGCCCGCCTGGTCGTGGCGCTCTACGAGGGCCTCACCGCCATGCGCGTCACCCACACGACCACCGACGCCGACCCCGCTCCCTTGGCCCGCCGCGTCCTGCCCCATCTGGTCCGTGCCCTGGGGGCATCGCAGGAGTGACGGCGGCTGCGGTCCGTCCGCAGCCGTTCCCGGCCGGCGTCGCTCAGGCCGTCCCCTCCCGCGCCCAGGCGCCAGGCGTTCGCGAGAACGAGCGGGGGAGGGGAGTCGAACTGCTCCGGCTCCGCGACCGACGGACCGCTACTTGCTCTTCCCCGCTTCGCCTTCGGCTCCCTGGGCGGCGCCCTCCGTGCTCTTGTCGAGGATGGCGAAGTCGACCGTCACCTGGTCGTCCTGCACTTCGGTGACGGAAATCGTCATCGACTTCGGCCGGCCCTTGTAGACGGCGGTGCACCGGACACTCTCCGCCTCCTTCGCCCGCAGCCCGCTCGGGCAGCTCACCGAATCCGGCTCCTCGCCGCGGAAGGGATGGCCCTTGGCGTTCTCCTCCACGTCCGCGCGCGGCACCTCGTGCCCGGCCCCGCTCGCGGTGAGGACCGCCCCGCCGTTGTTCGTGTTCAGGCTCAGGGCGATTCCGCCGCCTGCCGCCAGTACGACAATCACGGCCAAGGCGATGATGATGCGCTTCATACGGTGTTCCTCGAATTTCGTTCCGGCCGGTTCTGCCCGGCTGTTCTTCCTCACCCGTCCGTCCTCACCCGCAGTGCGGAACCAACGGGTGGTATGTCCCCTCGACCGCCTCGCCGGCATCGCATGTGAAGGTGGCGGCGCCGATCCGCGCGTGGCGTTGGCGACGCCGCTTCCGGCGGGGCGGACTTGCTGCCGGTGGACTGGGACGAGGCCGAGGAGTGCCGGGCACTGGACGCAGGCGAAGAGGCAGCGGAGTCCGCTGAGCCGGAAGCACCCGCCGCCACGGAATCCTGCCCGCAGGCCGTGGCCCCCGGACCCGGCGCCGTGGCGACGACGGCGGCGGCGATCCGGTGGCCGGTGCGGCCACGGAATCGGCGGGCGGCGGTGTGCATCGTGTTCTCCTGTTGCGCTGTTCCCTCGTCTCGCTCCCGGACGAAAGACAGCTTCGAAGATCACGTTGGCGTTCCACTAACGGACGGCTAATGCGGCGTAGCAGCGCACATCCGTGGTGAATCCGGTTCCGGTTCCGTTCCGGTTTCGATTCCGGTCCGTCGGTCGTCGGCCGCCGCTATCGGCGGGGGAGCCCCTGGAAGAGAAAGCCGGTCTCCATCGCGGGGAACGCCAGGTCATGCGTCAGGGACATACGGGAACTTCCCGGCTCTGCCCAGTATGTGTAATTGAACGACTTCCGCAACGTTGCCAGTACGCCCGCTTCCTCCTCCATGATTTTCTCGTCGCAGCCGCGGTGCGAGGAGAGGGCCACGTCGTGGAAGAAGACGTGCAAGCCGGAGAACGTGGCCCGGGCGGTGAAGTCGTTGCAGCCGAGTTTGCCGCTCACCTCGCCGTTCTTGTGGAAATCGAAGTACATCCGGTCGCCGGCGGCGAATTCCGGACCTTGGCTGTCGTAGGCCGTGACGGTGCTGAGTTTCCACCGGGTCGTGAAGAAGGTGTCGCTCCTGGCTTGCACGAGGGTGATGTCGTCGCCCTGTTGGTTCTTGAGATGCAGCTCCACCTCGCCTTGCGTGTTGGGCCGCTCCAAGGACAGTGAGAGATTCCCGCGGAGCGCTCCTTGCACCTGCTTCTCGAAGCGCGTCAGCTTCAGTCGGTCGTGTCCGCTGTGCGGAGCGCACGGTCCGGACCCGGCCAGTGGAGGGGCCGGTGTCGCGGAGGGGGCGGGACGAGGGGTCAGTTTCTCGCCCAGCGTGAGCCGGGTGGCCGACACCTCGGCTTTCAGACGGAACGGCGTACAGCCGTAGTCACCCGAGGCGGTGCCGTCGCCGTGCAGCGCGATCCACGCACGTGCCTCGGACGGCAGGTTTTCCTCCTGGCCGTCGAACGTGACCTCCCGAAACCGCCAGACGCCTTCCGCCAGCAGCCCGCCCGCGCCGGCCGGTCGCTGCTCTGCGGGAAACGCGGGCGCCGCGAGGTCTCCCGGCGCGCCGTCACCCTCCACACCACCGCTGCATGCGGAGAGGGTGAGGAGCGCCGCCAGTGTGGCAGCAGGGACGAGAGCCAATCTTCGGGACACCTTCATGCTTATCGGGACGCTTGGGTGACATGTCCGGTTCCGACTCCCATCGCGTCCCTTCCGGGCGCGGCCGACGGCC
The DNA here is from genome assembly GCF_040646595.1 of Streptomyces sp. NPDC045470. Taxonomy (NCBI): domain Bacteria; kingdom Bacillati; phylum Actinomycetota; class Actinomycetes; order Kitasatosporales; family Streptomycetaceae; genus Streptomyces; species Streptomyces sp. NPDC045470. The sequence continues at coordinate 210,371 of NZ_JBEZAN010000011.1, read as the reverse complement.
TGCCAGTCCTCCCCGCGGCGGCCATGAGGCCGCCACGGGGAGGGGACTGTTTCGGCAGGTGGTTCGATCAGTGCGGTGTCACGGCCCGGCCCGAAGGGCCCTTCGGCACCATCAGCCTGCTGGTGCCGAAGCTCACCACCACCAGCGCGACAGCGACCCAGAAGGCGATCTGAACCGCGTGCAGGGCGGCGGAAGGGCCCCCGGAAACAGCGTAGTTGAGGTACACGCTGCCCAGGACGGCCACTCCGAGCGTGGCTCCGAGCTGCTGTACGGCGTTCAGCAGTCCGGCGGCCGACCCGATCTCCTGAGGTTGCAGCGGCTCCAGGGCGATGGTGAAGAAGGCGGGGCCGAAGAGGCCGACGCCCAGGCCGATGAGACCCAGCGCGAGCAGCAGCGGCTTGGGGTAGGCCGTGACGTCCGCCGTTCGGTACACGGCGATGGCGGCCAGCGCTCCGGCCAGGAGTACGCCGAGACCAATGGACATGGTGTGGTGCCTGTAGCGCCGCACCAGGCGGGCGCCGGCCAGCCACGACGCGATGGCCAGACCGACCGACCACGGGACGAGTGTCAGCCCCGCGTCGAGCGCGTCGGTGCCGAGTCCCAGCTGAAGGTGCAGCACGATGACCATCATCAGACCGTTCGTCACGGCGAAGAACGCCGCCGACGTCACCAAGGCGGCAGGAAAGCTCCGCCGCGCGAACAGGCTCGACTCCACCAGCGGACTGCGGCCGCCCGCAGCCGCCCGTCGCTGGTGCAGTCCGAACAGGATCATCACCAGCAGACCGGTTACGACGGCTCCCCAGCTCCACCCTGACAGCGTGGCGATGTCTCCCCCGATGAGGGGATGGACGACGAGCCCGGTACCGACCATGGCCAGAAGCGTGCCGGTCAGGTCGAGTGTGGGCCGTTTCGGAGCGCGGGCCTCCGGCATCTTGGGGGCGATGGCCAGTACGGCGAGGGACACCGGGACGTTGACCAGGAACGCCGCGCGCCACGACGAGCCGAACAGGTCGGCATGGGTCAGCACACCACCGAGCACCGGACCGCAGACGGCGGCCAGGCCCATCACGGGGCCGATGCTGCCCAGCGCCTTGGACATCTCGTCGCCGGAGAACATGGTCTTGATCAGAACGATGGTCTGAGGGATGATCACGGCCGCCGCGGCTCCCTGAACCGCACGGAAGGCGATCAGGAGACCCGCCGAGGGTGCGAGAGCACAGGCGGCGGACGCGAGCATGAAGCCGGTGACGCCGATGACGAAGATCCGCCGCCGGCCGGCGATGTCGCCCAGTCGGCCACCGGTGATCAGCAGCACCGCGAACGGGAGGGTGTAGGCCGTCGTGAACCACTGGATGTCGGACACCGTCCCTCCGAGCTCGGCGTGGATCGCGGGCGCGGCGACCTGAACGATGGTCGCGTCCAACAAGTTCATGGCCTCACCGAGCAGCAGGGCAGCGAGCGCCGGCCACCGCCATCGGTGCGCCGCTGCGGGACTCGGCGCGAGCACGTGCTCAACGGTCATCGGAGGTCCTTCCCATCATGATCACGGTCGGTACGCCGGTACGCCGGTACGCCAGCTCGTCGCCTCGTCCTGTGAACCGGGACGCCCTGGGAAAAACAGGGAGGGCACCGAGCTCGGCCCCGGACAGAGTGGAGGTAGGGAAGCGGCGCCCCCCAGTCAGAGCGCCGGGAAAGGGGATTCCTGTCGTCGTAGGGGCCTTACGCTGCGAATTCCCACGCGCAAGCCTGTTGTGAGGCCCGTTCCCGACATCGCTCCGACTCTGGAGGCGTCAACCCGGCGCGGCGCGCGGGGTGTTAGCCGCGTGTTAGCGGAGTGGCAGCTTCACGCCAGGGGCCCTGGCCAGAGTGGGTGACGTACCGAGGAGTCAACGGCATCGTCTGCCCTGGGGGACCCGAAATGAGCACGAAGTTGAGCACGGAAACAGGCACGGAAACAGGCACGGAGACTGGTATGGAGACAGGCACGGGCTTGAGCACGAAGTTGAGCACGAACACTTCGCGTACCGCCCGTCGTCGCACGCTGCGCGTCGCAGCCGCGGCCCTGACCGTGGCCGCCGGTCTGGCCTTGACAGCCTGCTCCGGGGCGGATGCCACCGGTACGAAGGGGCCGGGGCAGACGGATACGGGTGCGGCCGCCGCGGAGCCCGGCGGTTCGGGCTCCGGTGCCGAGGCGGGAGACGCGGGCAAGCAGCCGGGCAGTGAGAATGCCGCCCGGGGCGGCAAGGCGGGCTCGGGTGTCCAGCGCTGCCACACCTCCGAACTCAAGGCGGCCTTCGCCACCGGCGAGGACGCGGTCCCGGACCCGGACGCGGACGGGGGCACGACCACCAGCATCGTGCTGACCAACACCAGCGGCCGCACCTGCAAGATCGGCGGGTTCGCCGGTGTGGACCTCACACCGGACGGGGGCGGCCCGAGCTGGTCCCTGGCCCGGTCGGCCGCCAAGCACGGCTCGATCGTCCTGGGCCCTGGCGACAGCACCGACTTCACGATCAACCTGGGGATGGCGAAGGAGAACGAGGAAGGCTCCTGGAAGCCCGCCACCGTGGCCGTCACCCCGCCCGACGAGACCACCGCGTTGACCCTGAAGTGGCCCTGGGGCCCGCTCGTCCACCAGGACGGTGCCTCTCACCCGGCCACCTTCGTCCATCCCATCGGCTGACCGCCACCAGCGGTTCCCCGTCGGCGCCCCCGCCTGACGGAACGAGCTGATGCGGTCGTTCCAGGAGTCGCCGACGTAGGCGAGCCGTGGCCTTGGCGGTCACAGGGGCCGGCATTGCCACGGATCCGGACCGGCGGCTTGAGCAGGAGTCGTCGCAGTGGCGTCCGGGCGAGAGCATGCTCTCGCCCGGAGGATGTTCAGGAAGGCGGTGGGCTGTCCAGGAGCACCGTTCCGTAGTGTCCGAGGATGTCGGTGTGTTCGGTGTCGCTGCGCGCGTCGGCGGGGCCGATCGCGTGGAAGTACCCCTCGATGGCTCCGGGGTTGTTGATGACGAGGATGTCGGCGGTCGGTGTGATGGTCTGGAACGTGTGGGGGGTGAACCGGGGGACGAAGATGTAGGCGCCCGGCTCGGCCTCGTGCACGTCGCACTCGGCGAGTGAGGGCGAGCCGACCCAGTACCGCACGCGGCCGGACAGGATGACGAAGCTCTCGTCCTCCCGGCTGTGAGTGTGCAGAGGCGGTGCGTCTTCGGGCCGCGCGGTCTGCCTCATGACGGTGACCGCGCCGCCCGTCTCGGCGTTGGACACGACCTGCTCGATCACGCTTCGGTAGTAGCGGAAGTTCTGACCGTCGCCCGGATTGCGTACGAGGGCAAAGCTCATGGAGTCCTCCTGCACCTTGGCTCGTTCTTGCGCCTCCTGGCGGGTGGTGCCGTACTGACGTGAACACCGGGTGCCAACGCGTTAATCCGTGGCGGTCGTTGGGCCGGCGTCGGAGAATCGGCGCATGACCTCGCCCCTCACCCCGCCGCCCGGCCTGACCGTACGCCCGGCGACGCTCGACGACGCGGCGGCGGTGTGCGCGCTGCTCAACGAGATCGACCTGCTGGAGGTGGGCCGCGCCGACACCGACCTGAGCGAGGTGCAGGCGGACCTCAAGCACCCCGAAGCGGACCTGGAGCACGACTCCTGGCTGATGTACGACGCGGGGCGGCTGATCGCGTACGGCCTGCTGTGGGACGAGTCCGGCGGCGAGCGCATCGACATGGATCACTACGTCCTGCCCGGCAGACTGCCGGGCGCCCTGCACCTGTACGACCTGATGGAGGCGCGGGCCGTACAGCGAGCGGCCGCCAACGGCGCGGCACGAGCGGTGATCCACCTGCACCTCAACACCGCGCCCACCATGGACCTCGACGCGCTCCGCCGACGGGGCTGGCGTACGGTGCGCCGCTACAACGTACTGAACCGGACCCTGTCCACCGCCACCGACCGGCTGCCGACCCCGCCGCCCGGCGTGGCCTTGCGCCCCTGCCGCACCGAGGCCGACCGCCGGTGCGCCCACGCGCTGCTCCAGGAGACGTTCGCCGGCCACTTCGACTTCCAGCCCCGGACGTACGAACAGTGGCTGGACGACATCGACGCCGACCGCGCGGACTGGTCGCTGATATGGATAGCGCGGGTGGACGGCCTCGGCGACGCCGCGGTGCTGCGCACCCACGACGCCCGTGCCTCGATGGCCTGGATCGCACACCTCGGTGTCCTGGAGCGGGCCCGCGGCCAGGGGCTCGGCAGTCACCTCCTCCGCCACGCTTTCGGTCACTACGCGGAGCTGGGCCGGCACCTCATAGGTCTCGGCGTCGACACCGACAACAGCAGCGGCGCGCTCGCCCTTTACGAACGGCACGGGATGGTTCTCGACTTCGCCGTGGACACCTGGGAGCTGGTGCGCACCGTCTGAGCGAGGGCTGTCCTGGCCGGCGGCTGAGCCGCGGTGCAGGTGAGGAACCGCGATCAAGTGTGTGGCGTCGCCATCAGCATGCGAAGAAGAAGTGTGGACGCCGCCGGAGCAGGCTGCCTGCTGGCCTTTCTGGGGGCCTGCGTGGGATGCGGAGTATGGCTGTCCGGGGCCCGCGCCGGCCTCGGGGGAGGGTTCGAGGGCGAGCGGGAGTGGAGCCTGCTGTATGTCGAGCTGCCGGTGATGATGCTCGGCGTCCCGGCGCTCACGCTGGCGAGCTGGGCGTCTGTCCGAGCCGTCATGGGTGACCGGGGTGGTCGCAGGGTCCGGGTGGCGGTGTCTGTGGGGACCGCGGTGGCCGCGCTCGTGGTGCTGGGGCTGGCCTGCCTGGCCTGGTGGGCGGCCCGTGACGCCGGTCGCACGCCGATCTGACCAGAGGCGGGTGCCGGGCCGGGGTGCGGCGGTGAGCCGTGTTGTTCAAGAGCAGACACAAGTTCATGCCCCGCACATGTACAGGCCCGATGCCGGTAGCCCGGAGTGCACCCCGCGCCGTGATCTTCACCAACGACAGGGGACACCCCGTACAACTCGCGCATCCGGAGCCGCACATGGACCGCAGAGCCCTTCTCGCCGCGGGCGGTGGCACCGCCCTGGCGGCCGCCGCAAGCCTTCCGCAGGCATACGCCACTCCGCACCGAGGCCCCGGGCGGGGCGCCGCCGTACGGTTCAACGTCATCAGCGACATCCAAGGGGACCTGCGCGACTTCGGCCGGGCCCTGGACGACATGGCGGCCGTCAACCCGCACAGCGCCGGTCTCGCCGTCGCGGGCGACATCACACCGCGCGGCTACGACGCCGAATACGCGCAGGTCAGCGCCGAACTGGCGCGCCACTCGCACCCGCACGAGGTGGCCTGGGCGATCGGCAACCACGAGTTCTACGTACCGAAGTGGCGCGACCCCGGCACCCTGTCCCAGGACACCTGGCCCAACCACACCACCGAGGACTCCCTCTTCCGAAGCTTCCACCGCTTCGCCCGGCGCGGCACGGTCCACGCCGAAACCTCCTTCGGCGGTATCCCCGTGCTGACCCTCGGCACCGAGCGGTACGCGCACTACCACGATCCGAAGCTCTGGGACGAGGTCTGGATCAGTGACGCGCAGTTCACATGGCTGGAGGACCGCCTGTGGCACTGGTCGCGCCGCCGCAAGCCGGTCATGGTGATCACCCACCATCCCCTGCCCGACACGGTCTCCGGCACCCGCAGCAAGCTCTACGCGAGCGACTACCTCCAGGCCGACCGCCTCCTGGGCCTGCTCGGCCGCCACCCGGACGTCTTCCTCTTCAGCGGCCACACCCACTGGGACCTGGAACTCTCCGACTGGGTGGTGCGCCGGGTCGTACCCGGTACCGCGAACCTGAGCGGGTTCACGGTAATCAACACCGGTGCCGTCCAGACCGGTTACCGGGACGACGGCAAGGGTGGCGAAGTCTCCGTCGGCGGAACCTTCAACCAGGGTCTTCAGGTCGAGGTGCGCCGCGACGCGGTCGTCATCAAGGCCCGCGACTTCGCCCGCCGTGCCTGGCTGAAGGAGATCACCGTGCCGCTGGCGCGGTGAGCGGATGCCGGGCTCGGCCGTTCCCAACTTACAGCCAAGCTGTTAGCCTGGCTGTAAGTTCTTCGAGAAGGGTCGGCCATGACATCCGAACGTCGTGCTCTTGAGATCGCCATCCTGGTGTGCCCCGGCTACATGCCGGTCGACATCATCGGGTTCCACACCGCCTTCGGCCTGCTGCCGGACGTGAACCTGCACCTCGTCTGGAAGAACCGGGACGAGATCGCCGGCATGCCGCACTTCCCCACCCGCGCGACGACCACCTTCGAGGACTGCCCCGCGGACCTCGACGTCCTGTACGCCGGTGCCGTGCCGCCGGAAATCTTCGAGGACGGGGACGTTCTCGCCTTCCTCGCCGACCGGGGCAGCCGGGCCACCTGGGTGGCCGGAGTGTGTGCCGGGTCGCTGCTGCTGGGCGCGGCGGGCCTGCTGCTCGGGTACCGCGCGACGACCAACTTCCAACTGCACGACAATCTCGTGCACTACGGTGCCGTGCCGGCGCGCGGCAACGTCGTGGAGGACCGCAACCGGATCACCGCCGGCCCGGCGACCGGAAGCTTCGAGATCGGGCTGCGGCTCCTCCAGGCATTCTTCGGCGACGACGTCGCACGGAAGTCGGAACTCATGATGGAGTACGCGCCCCGGCCCCCGTTCGGCGTGGGCACCCCGGAGCTGGCCGGCCCCGAACTCACCGAGCAGCTCCTTGCCGCGAGCGCCGACATGGGCGCCGTCTTCGCGCAGGTCGCGGAGCGGGCGGCCCGGCGGCTCGGCGTCCACGCGGAAACGGTGCAGGCGGCGGTGTAGCCGGGAGGGCGCGGTGCGGCTGCTGAGGGGAGATGCAGCCGAAGGGTGACGCAGGCGAGGGGGTGGTGCGGTGCGGCTGCACTCTTCGACTTCGCGCCGGAGGGTGCAGTCCGTCCGTTTCGCTGCCCCCGGAGTGCCCGGTACGGCAAGGTCGTACCACCGCCTCGGCCGTACGGCAGGGTGGGCCGGGGCGGACGAGGGCAAGGAGCGCGCGGTGGAAGAGAGCTGGACGGCCGACGAGTACGGGGCGTCGCACGAGGGAACGGTCAAGGTGCTCCTGGACGACGGCAGTACCGCCGAGCCCGTGTACTTCGACGCGGGTTCCGGGGGCTACGTACCGAGCTCCAGTCACTGGAGCATCTACGACGGGCGGAGCGCTCGGGCGCCGCGGGCGTCCGCGTTCCGGGCCACGTGCGCCTGCGGCTGGGTGGGGGCCAGTCATGTCCTCGACTGGGGCAAGGTCGGCGACCAGCCGTTGCACACGGCCGCCGCCGCGGACGCGGACCGGTGCGTGACGGACTGGGACCGGCACATCATGGAGGTGGGCGAGTCGACCGTCCCGGTGCCCGAGCGGATCGCCGGGCTGCTGGAGACGCTTGAGGCGGAGGTCGAGCGGTACACCGAGGAGTCCCCGGTGGGGGCCGTCAAGATCGCCCGCCGTATGGAGATCTCCGCGGCCAATCTGGGGTACTGGGCGGCCCGCAAGGCCCGTGGCGCGATGTCCCCGGAGGAGGTGGCGACAGCTCTCGGGCTGAACTCCCGCCAGGCCGCGAGTCTGCTGGCCCGCTTCGGCCGGTGGAGTCCGTACGTCTGATCCTGCGGGCTGCGGGCTGCGGGCTGCGGGCTGCGGGTTACGGGTTACGGAGGTATTCGCGTTCCGTCCGGGGTCTTCGGGTGGGCAAGGGCGTGCGGCTTGACTTAGGTATGACGTCATACCTAAAGTGTCCGCATGACCACCTCCCGTGCGTCCGGCCAGGACACCCACCGCATCGCCTCCGGGCTCGCGGCCGTCCTGCCCGCACTGCACCGGGCCCTCGACCGGCGGATCGTCCAGGACCTCCCGTTCCCCAGGCTTCCCGAGAGCCAGATCGCGCTGCTGCGGCACGTCGCCGAACACGACGGTGTCACCGTGCGCGCGGCAGCCGACGCGCTGCTCATCAAGCCCAACAACGTGAGCGCCCTGGTCACCCAGCTGGCTGCCCAGGGGCTGCTGGAGCGCAGGCAGGACGCGGCCGACAAACGGGTGGCGCACCTGCACCTGACGGCCAAGGCCCGGCGCCAGGTCGCCGAGGTCGACAACCTGGTGGACGGCTACCTCGTCGAGGCGCTGCACGCCCTCACCGACGGGGATCTCGACGCCATCGGGTCCGCTCTCGGCGCTCTCCAGGGACTGGCGCAGCGGATCCACCCTGCTGCGGACTGACGCCCCGGACCGACACCCGGGCCGTTGAACCCGATCAATGGCCAGGGCTGCCGGCCCGTCGTCGGCCGTCGGCTGTGCCGTGGTCCTCGCCGTGCCGTGTTCCACGTCCCGGCAGTAGCCCGCAGCAGTCCGCAGTCGCCCGTAGCCGCGCACCCCTGTAGCACCACACACCTCCCCATTCACCCCCTTCGAAGAAGCAAGGCATCACCATGTCCTCCTCCGTCATGGGGCACTCACCCATGCCCACCCACGCGCCGCCCGCGCCGCCGGAACCGGCCCGGGGCCGCCGCGGTCACCCCTGGCTGACGCTCGTCGCGGTCGCCTTCGGCCTGTTCATGGTCGGTCTGGACGGTTCGGTCGTCTCGATCGCGAATCCGGAGATCGGCCGGGACCTGCACGCCTCCACCGCCGACCTGCAATGGGTCACCAACTCCTACCTGCTGGCCCTGGCCGCCACGCTGATCCTCGGCGGCAAGCTCGGTGACCGGTTCGGCCGGCGTACCTACTACCTGATCGGTGTCGCCGGTTTCGCCCTGGCGTCCGTCGCCATCGGCCTGTCCGGCTCGATCGAGGGCGTCATCGCCTTCCGCGCGGTGCAGGGCTTCTTCGGCGCACTGCTGATGCCCAACACGCTGGGCCTGCTGCGTGCGGCCTTCCCGCCGAAGAAGTTCGGTATGGCGGTGGGCATCTGGGCGATGGTGTCGTCCGTGTCCACGGCGCTCGGCCCGATCGTCGGCGGTCTGCTCGTCGAGCACGTCAACTGGGAGTCCGTCTTCTACATCAACGCCCCCATCGGCGTCGTGGCCCTGGTGTTCAGCGCGCTCGTCCTGCCGCAGAGCAAGAGCACGGCCGGCCGGCACCGTTTCGACATCCCGGGTGTCGTCCTCCTCGCGCTCGGCCTGCTCCTCGTCGTCTTCGGCGTCGTCAAGGGGGAGTCGTGGGGCTGGGGCGCGGGTTCGACCCTCGGCGTACTCGCGGCGGGCATCGTCGTGCTGCTGGCATTCGGCTGGTACGAGACGCGCCTCGGGCGACCGGCCCCGGCCTCCCCGGCCGGCGCGGCCGAGGAGCAGCGCGGCAACCCCATCCTGCCGATGCGGCTGTTCCGCAGCCCGGCGCTGACCATCGGTACGGTCATCACCGCCGTCAACTTCTTCGTCCTGCTCGGCGTGATCTTCTTCGTCATGCTCTACCTGCAGAACGTACGCGGCTTCACGCCCGTCGAAGCCGGGGTGCGCACCCTGCCGCTGAGCCTGGCCTCCGTGGTCGCCTCGCCGCTGGGGGCGAAGCTCACCGAGCGGTTCGGTGCCCGGCTGTCCATGCCGCTGGGCATGGTGCTGCAAGCGGGTGCCTCCTTCGGCATCCTCGGCTGGGGGGTGCACTCCTCGTACGCCGCCATGTGGCCGCCGTTCATCGCGCTCGGTCTCGGCGTGGGCATGGTGATGGCCGCCTCCTCCGACGCGATCGTCGGCAACGCGCCGGTCAGTGACGCGGGGGTGGCCGGGGGACTGCAGGCCACCGCCCTCCAGGTCGGCGGCGCGCTGGGCACCTCCGTGCTGATGTCCCTGATCAGCAGCAGGGTCGGCGCCACTCTGACGGACGAGCTGGCCTCGGCCGGTGTCCCCGCCCCCGTCGCCGCGCGGATGCACGAGGCCAAGGACGCGGTCGCGATGGGGGTGTCGCCGGTCGGCGACGGCATGCCGCACCAGTTGAAGTCCGCGGTGGTCGAGGGCAGCGGCCAGGCGTTCGTCAACGGTGTGCACACCGCGGCCCTCGTCACCGGTGTGCTGTGCGTGATCGGCGCGGTGCTCGCCGCGGTCGGCGTCCGACGCGATCCGCAGGCGCCCGCCGGGCACTGAGAACAGCGGACCGGCCCGGCCGGGGCGCCTGTCCTGCACAGGCGCCCCGGCCGGGCCGTTGTCCGCGTTGGCGGCCGGGCGACGGCCGCCCCTGCACTCACCCGCTATGTCTGCGGGACGTCCTTGACGAACACGAGCCCGTCGGTGTCCGCCAGGTGGGCCGGATCGAGCGGGGCGTAGCCGAACCAGGGGGAGACGCGGGCAGCGGGCGGCGTGTCACCGAGCACGGTGGCCAGCCGGGGAGCGTCAACGACGTAGCGGTCCTCCGGGAGCGTGTACAGCAGCCCTTCGACGGTGTCGGCCGGCGGGGTGCCCACCTCGCGGTGCCGCATCGAGCCGAGGGCCGTGGCCAGGACGGCGTACTCCTCGCCCAGGCGGGCGCTCACGATCGCGCCGGCGCTCCACCACTCCAGCAGGGGGTGGTCCCACATGCGCATCGAGCTCTTGTGCCGCTGGAGGTGGGCGTTGTGGGCGTGGACCAGGGCGGGGCCCCGGTCGGCGAGGGCGAGGAGGTTGTCGGCCATCATCTGGTCCCGTATGCCCAACAGGTGCGTCATGCGGCTCGGGGACGTGTCGGCCATCCAGAAGTGGTAGCGGAGCAGGCCGGTGGCGGTGCGCCCGTACAGGCAGGCCCGGTCCCAGGCGTCCCGTGAGGTGGCCGCGATCAGGTGTGGTGTGTGGGCGTGCAGCAGCGCTTCCAGGTCGTCGGCGAGCAGCCGCAGTTCCCTGGCCTCGGGCGACCGGCCCACGGACCGCGACGGGTCCGTCATCACGGCGGGGTCGGTCCACCGTTCGTCGGTGCCGAGGAGCTGGTCGAGTGCTTCCGCCGTGCAGGGGAGCAGGTCCGGGTCCACCCAGGTGGCGAGGTAGCCGTGGAGGGCGGTGAGGACCTGCCGGGGGCTCGCGGCGCCGGTGATCTCCAGCGGGCCGTCGAAACCGGCGAAGCGCAGCTGCCCCGACGCCGGCCGGCCGGCGTTGTACGCCCGTACCCACCGTACGAGTTCACGGTTGGCCGTGGACGCGCCGAACCCGTGGCTGAAGCCGCGTTCCATGACGTCGTCGAGCGTGCCGGTGCCCGCGGTGACGTAATCGTCCACGATCAGGCCTGCCACGCAGTCGCTCTCGATCGCGATGGTGCGGTACCCCTCCTGTTCGACCAACTGCCGGAAGAGGTCGTTGCGCAGGTCGAGCAGTGGGTCCTCCCCGTGGGTGGGCTCGCCCAGGGCGAGCAGTCGCGGCCGGGCCGGGAGCAGCCGCATGACGGCGGCGGCTTCGACGGCATGGACGGTGTCCTTGATGTCGGATGCCATGCCTTCAACGGTATCGTTGAACCTTCGGTTGAAGCTTTTGCTCTCTAGCGGCGGGAAAATGGGAAAGAACCTTCAAAACGAGGGGCGTCTCAGGCCGATCGACCTGGCCCGCGCGCACGGCCTGTCCACGCAGGCCGTCAGGAACTACGAGGAGGACGGCATCCTTCCGGCCGCGGACCGCACACCGCACGGCTACCGCGCCTACACCCCCCTGCACGCACTGGCCCTCCGCGCCTTCCTCGCCCTGCTGCCCGGCCACGGCCACCAGGTGGCGGGGTCGATCCTGCGGGCGGTGAACCGGGGCGAAGCCGACGAGGCGTTCCGTCTCATCGACGCGAGCCACGCCCAGCTCCTCGAAGACCGGCGCACCCTCCAGGCTGTCGAGAGCGCCATCCGCGACCTGACGCGGGCCCCGGCATCCGAGGCCGACGCGGCGCCCGAGACGGACACGGTGCCCGAGACGGACTCGGCGTCCGCGCCCGACGCGGCGTCGGAGACCGGCAGCACATTCATCGGGCCGCTGGCAGTGAAGCTGGGCATCCGGCCCGCGACGCTCCGCAAGTGGGAGAACGCCGGACTGGTACGACCGCGCCGCGACCAGCTGACCGGCTACCGCGTCTACGACGCGTCCGACGTACGGGACGCCCGCCTGGTCCACCAGCTCAGGCGGGGCGGCTATCTGCTGGAACAGATCGCCCCGCTGATCGACCAGGTGCGGGCGGCGGGCGGGCTGGAGCCGCTGGAAGGCGTCCTGCGTGACTGGCAGGGGCGCCTGTCCGCCCGGGCCCGCGCGATGCTGACCGGGGCCGCGGAGTTGGAGGCGTACCTCCGCGAACGCGGATGAACGGCCGGGGCCGACGGCCGGATCGGACCCGGCGGACTGCTCGGGCCGCTGTCCGTTACGTCCGCGGCGAAGAACGGTCCGCCGCCGTCGCCCCGGGGCCGTCTTCGCCGGAGACCGTGCGCAGGTCGGTGTGCCAGTCCAGTTGAGCGATCAAGGCGTCGTCGCCAGGACGCTGCGGTGCCGGTGACGGTGCCGAGCCGCTGCGCGGGGGAGTGCGGGTACCGCGCGAAATCTGCCCGCTGACGGTGATGTTGTGCTCGACGCGAGGGCGGCGGCACGCCTCGTAGAGGGCGAGAGCGCGCTCCGCGTCGGGTGTGTCCCGTAGGGACTTGGCCAGGATGACGGCGTCCTCCAAGGCCATGGACGCGCCTTGGCCCGTCGCCGGTGATGCCGCGTGCGCGGCATCACCGATGATCAGCGTCCGCCCGGAGTGCCAGGGGGTGCCGGGCGGGATCTCGGTGGCGTTCGTGGCCATGATGCCGTCCGTGGAGGCGGCGACGATGTCCGCGGCGGGCGTGGCGTCCGCGCGCAGCAGGGCGACCAGTTGCTCACGCCGGCGCAAGGGGGCGGGGCCTGCGGGTTCCTCGGCGGGAAGGGCCTCGGTGGCGACCCGGGCGAACCAGTACGTCTCCCGGTCCGGTGAGACCGCGTAGCCGAAGGACGCGTTGCTTCCCCGCACCATGGTGATGTGGCCGGTCTCTTCCGCCACCGGCGCGCTGCGGGTGTAGCCGTAGAAGACGCGCTGCCCCGCCGGGACGGGGGCCACGCCAGGGGCGATCGACCGTCGAAGGGTCGAATGCACCCCGTCCGCGCCGACGAGCAGATCACCGGTGGCGACGCTGCCGTCCGCGAACCGCGCGGACACCTGGTGCGGCCCGTCCTCGAAGGACACCAGCCGCGCTCCGTGCACGATCCTGATGCCCCGGCGGACGGCCTCGGCCTGCAGCGCAGCGTTCAACTCGCCGCGACGCAGGCACCGGTACCGCAGGAGCGCGTCGTCGGCCTCTCCCATCGGCGCGTGCGCCACCTCGCCGCCCCGGTCGTCGAGAAGACGCAGGGAACGCAGCGGAAAGCCGATCGAGGTGACCGCGGCCGAGGCGCCGAGCTGTGCCAACGCGCGCATACCGTTGCTGGCCAGGGTCAGGAAGGCCCCGATGTCCTCGGCCGTGTCGGGATGCGCCTCGTGCACGACGACGTCGAATCCCGCCTTGTGCAGCGCCAGCGCGGTTGCCGTGCCGGCGATGCCGCCACCGATGACCAGTATGCGTTCCACGAATTACTCCGCTCTTCTGTGCGGGTTCCATTCTGCGTCAAGTCTGCGTCCGGCCCGGGCCTGTTCCGGGGCCGGCTCGGGACCAGCCCCGTTCCGGCTGTTCCTCCGGAGCAGGGTGGCGGGCGCGGTGTTCGACACACCGCGCCCGCCACCGTACGAGGGCTCGGGCTTCGCGCTCCCGGACAGGTACCAGGACAGGGCTCGCCTCAGCGACGCAGGACGGTCTCCCGCTCCATGCGCGACAGCTTCTCGGGGTTGCGTACGGCGTAGAGTCCGGTGATGCGCCCGTTGTCGACGTGCGCCGTCACGACGGTGTCCAGTTCGCCGTCGAGGTGGATGAGCAGCGCCGGGCCGGCATTGATCTGGGCCGGCCGCAGCGTGATCGCCCCGGTCTTGCGCAGCCCGCCGACCAGCAGGCGGGCCACCTTGTCGACCCCGACGACCGGTCGCAGGACGGCTTGCTTGACCCCGCCGCCGTCGCCCAGGAGGACGACGTCCGGCGCGAGGATGTCGACCAGGGTCTGCAGATCGCCCGTTTCGACCGCCCGTCGGAAGGCGTCGAGCGCGTCACGCGTCTCGGCCGGGGAAACGGTTCCGCGCGGCCGGCGCGCCGCGACGTGGGCCCGTGCCCGGTGCGCGATCTGGCGGACCGTGGCCGGGCTCTTGTCGACGGCTTCGGCGATCTCGTCGTACCCGAGGTCGAACACCTCACGCAGCACGAACACCGCCCGTTCGGTCGGCGTGAGCGTCTCCAGCACCAGCAGCATCGCCGTCGAGACGCTGTCGGCCAGTTCGACGTCCTCGGCCACGTCGGGCGTGGTGAGCAGCGGTTCGGGCAGCCAGGAGCCGACGTAGGACTCCTTGCGGCGGCCGAGCGTACGCAGCCGGCCCAGCGCCTGGCGTGTGGTGATCCGGACCAGGTACGCGCGCTGCTCCCGTACCGTGGCGAGATCGACGCCCACCCACCGCAGCCAGGTCTCCTGCAGGACGTCCTCCGCGTCGGCGGCCGAGCCGAGCAACTCGTAGGCGACGGTGAACAACAGATTGCGGTGGGCGACGAACAGCTCGGTGGCGAGGTCCGTGCTTCCGCCGTCGGCGAGCCGTCCCGCCGTGTCCGCTGTGGGCTCGCTGCACTCACTGTTCACCGGGTTCACGGGCTGCTCCTGTCTTTTCTTTTTCGACCGTGCTACGCGCACAAGACGCCGGGCGCCGCCGCGTTGTGACATCCGTGGACAGTGGCATACGTCACGCGACCGCCCTGTCACAGAGGGCGGGGCACCGGCGTCTTGTGGTCGTTCAGAGCACACCACGAGTGAGGACGAAGCCATGAACGCGACCCGGTTCAACCTGTTCGAGAACGAGCTCGGTGCCAAGTTCGCCAAGCGGTTCGCCAACGCCGGCCTGATCGTCCAGCAGTCGTCGCTGCCGAAGGCGACGCAGGAACTGATGGCACTCCGCGCCAGTCAGATCAACGGCTGCGGCTGGTGCATCGACGTGCACACCAAGGAGGCCGCGGCCTCCGGTGAGACCGCGGTCCGGCTCAACCTGGTCGTCGCCTGGCGCGAGTCCACCGTGTTCACCGAGGCCGAGCGGGCGGCGCTGGCGTTCACGGAGGAAGGCACCCGGCTCGCCGACGCCAACCAGGGGGTCTCCGACGAGACGTGGGCCCAGGTGCGCAAGCACTACGACGACGACCAGACCGCCGCGCTGATCGCCGTGGTCGCCCTGATCAACGCGGCCAACCGGCTCGCCGTGATCACCCACCAGCAGGGAGGTACGTACGAGCCCGGCATGCTGGCTGCCGCGGTCAACTGATTGCCGGGAAGGGGGGAGGGGCCGGCCCGAGCTGTGCTCTCCGGCCCCCTCGGCGGGGCCGGAGCCCCGGGTCAGGCCGTCGAAGGGGCGCCCGGCCCGGGCCCCTTCGGCTCCCAGCACAGCAGGTCACCGCACGAGCCCCGCCAGAACGTCCGGTGCGGGCGGGGCCCGTCGGGACGCGGGAGCTGCTTCCCCGCAGGGTGGTGCGCCGTCATGCGGCACGACGACGTGCCGGGGCAGGGCGTCAGCCGGGGGCCCACACCGGTACGGACCAGAGCCTGCTCAACCGTTTCGCTCGCCACCGCCAGTTCCAGGCTGCCCTGTGCGGCCTGTACGGCACCGCGGATGCCCAGGAGCGTGTAGAGGCTGGTGTTGTCGCACCAGGTGATGCCGGACAGATCGAGCCGCAGCCGGCGGTGGCCGGACTTCAGGTGGGCGACGGTGGCTTCGCACAGCAGGCGCACCGTACGCACGTCGAGTTCGCCGGCGACCCCCAGTTCGGTGGCGCCGCCGGCCGCACGGCGGGCGCTGACGGTCAGCCGGAGATCGGGTGGCTCGATCAGCGGGAGCCGGAGAAGCGAGGCCGTGAGGGGCGAGCTGCCGCGCATCGGTCCCTCCAGGTCGGCCGTCGGGCGGGCCCAGGACATGGCCCATCGAACGCCGACCAGACTTCCCGGCACACCCTGCGCCCTCCGGAGCATTGGGGCCACGGTAGCGGCCGCGGCCGTGGCGCGGAAGCTGAGCTGCCGGAAGGGCCTCGGGAGGTGCAGCGGACGGACTTCAGTGCGGCCGGGGCTCCCGGACAGCGCCCCGGCCGCCTCCCTCGGAAACGGTCTCGCCGTGTGTACGTGAATGCGTCGGCCGGGCTGGTCGGCGAGGTGGCCGCGCCGGCCGTCACGGTGACGTCCGCGGTGCCCTTGTCGTCGAGGAGCCGGTGCGGTGCCGTCACCGTGATCCGGGACGGGGGCCGGACACTTCCACGGTCGCCGCGACGTCCTTGCACCACACGGTGGCCCCGTCGGCGAACCCCGAGCCGCCGATGACGACCTGCTGGGTGCCGGCTTCCCCGCTGCGCGGAGTGACGGCGCTGACGACCACGGGCGCGGGACCGCCGTAGGCGAACTGGCCCAGCGGAACGGCAGGTGACGTGCCGAACACGGTGGTGACGCGGACGCCGACGATCCCCACCCCGTCGGGCACGGTCGCGGTGATCTGCGTACCGCTCAGGTCGCGTACGACCTCGACGCCCCGGGGGCGGGCCGAAATCGACGACGGCGTCGGCGTCGAAGCCGCTGCCGTCGATGACGGCCGTGGTCCCGCCTCACCGGTGCTCGGGCTCACCGTGGTCACCAACGGCCCGGAGGGGACGGCGAGCGCGCCCAGCAGACCCAGGTACGTGGAGTCGGCGTGCTGGAAGGTGACTTGGCTCAGCAAGTCGGCGAGGGTCTTCTCGACCAGGTCGCCGGCGTCGGCGAGTAGTCCGGCTCCGTTCCTCACGGACCCGGCAAGGGGCCGGGGAGCGGCGGTGTCCGGGCCGCCGCCTCCCCGGTGCGCCCCTCAGCGCTTCTCGGGGGCGGCGAACAGGCCGCGCGTGCCGGTCAGTTCCAGGAGCTGATCGACGGCGCGGTTGCCGGCGCGGATGGTGACGGTCTTGTTCTGGAGCTGCGCCCGGCTGCGCAGGCGCAGCAGTGTGCCGAGGCCCGCGCAGTCGCAGAAGTGCAGGGCGTCGAGGTGCAGGTCGAGGCCGTGGACGGAGTGGCCGAGGGCCGCGTGCAGGCCCGGTTCGACGTGCCGCCCGGTGGCCAGGTCGAGGTCTCCCCGGATCGCGACGCGTGTGCGGCCGCCGTCCGGGGTGACCTCCAGGGCCACGAGACACGGTTCAAGGACCGCTGATGCCGCGGTGCCGCGGGCGAGGGCGCGTTCGGGGTCCTGCTGGGCGAAGGGGGATGCGCAACGCGCAGGCTCCGGCATGGCCTTCCTCTTCCTTGTCGGCTCACCTGCCTCCGCACCCAGGCTCGACCCCGCCGCCCATACACGTCAACCGATACATGAAGAATTTTACGTGCATCTGAGTGCGTGAATCGTCCATCGGTAGAATCAGCGCACGAATGACGTGCCCGAGCCGTACAGTGGGTGGACGTTCGTGACCAGCCACGCCCGGGTGCTCGCCGCCATCGCCGACGATCACCATGCCCGCATCCGCGACATCGCGGTCCACTGCCGACTGACCGAACGCGCCGTTCAGAAGATCATCGCCGACCTGGAGAGCGACGGTTACCTCTCGCACATCCGGGAGGGGCGGTCCAACACGTACCGGATCGAACCCGGCAAGATCCTGCGCCATCCGGCCGAGGCCGGTCTGACGGTGGCTTCGCTGCTCTCCCTGCTCGTCCAGGACGAAGCGGACCGCACGCCGCCGCCCGGCGAACGCCGCCGGTCCGACGCGACCTGACTCCGGGGCACGCGCGGGCCGGCGGGGCAGCGGCCGGTGTCGCTCACCGGCCGCTCGACGGAGGGCGGCGCGGCGGCTACCAGAGCACGGTCCGCCCCTGGTGGTCGACGAAGTGGAGGCCGGGCTTCCCCCGGTGGCTCTCGATCGTCTCCGCCACCCCGGGAACGCTCTCTTCCACACTGAGATCGGCTTCCATGCCGCCGAGTTCGGTGCGCACCCAGCCCGGGTCCATCAGGAGCAGGGTGCGCGAGTCCCCGGCGTGCCGGGCGGCGTAGCAGCGCATCAGCTGGTTCAGCGCGGACTTGCTCGCCCGGTACAGGTCCTGACCGCCGTCGGTGTTCAGCGTGATGCTCCCCTGGTCGGAGGACATCACGCCGATGGTCCCGTCCGGCACGACCAGCGGGCGCAGGAACTCCACGACGCGCATCGGGCTGAGCGCGTTGGTGACCATGACCTCGGTGAACATGTCCGTCGGCACCTCGCCGATCGGGAGGTCGCCGCGGGTGATGGCGGCGTTGACGAAGAGCAGGTCGAGGGGACGCCCCGCCAGCCGGTCGCGCAGTGCCGTTATCTGGTCAGGGTCGGTCATCTCCAGCGACTCGACGGTCAGCCGTCCCTCGGAGGTCTCGGCCAGTTCGTGCAGGCCGGTGCGCCGGCTGCCGCGCACCGTACCGATGACGTCCCAGCCGCGGCGGAGGAACTCGGCGGCGAGCCCGAGGCCCAGCGTCCGGGAGGCCCCGACGACGAGAGCGGTCTTGCGGGTGTCGGTCATGTGAATCCTGTCGTGGGTCGGCGGGTCGGTGCGCCGAGGGCGGGTGGTGCACGTCGTGATGAGGGATCGTCGTTCGCGGCCGTCGCCGGCCGGCGACCGTTCGCCGACGGGCGCTCGCACCGGAAGGCACCGGAAGGCGACTCCGGCAGCGGTCGAGGTGAAAGCGGCCGCGTCCGGTCCATGTGGACGCGGAGCGGGCGGCTTTCAGCCCGGATGCCTCGAAGTCCCGGTGGTCTCGCGGCGGTCGGCGGTGGCGGTCTCCAGCGGGATGCGCGGTACCTGACTGCCGATGCCGCCCGCCGCGACGGTGGCGACGATCATGACTCCATTCTCCGAGCGACCCGTTCGGGCGTCCAATACTCTTGCGACCGCATTGATACCGTTACGGCATGGATCTGGACCTGGATCTGCGCAAGCTCCGCTATTTCGTCGCGGTGGCCGAGCATCAGCACTTCGGCAGGGCGGCCCGGGCACTGTTCATCGCGCAGCCGGTCCTCAGCCGGCAGATCCGCGCGTTCGAGCAGGAGCTGGGCTGCCGCCTGCTCACGCGGACCACCCGCAGCGTCGAACTGACCTCGGCGGGACGGCAGCTCTTCGACGAGGCGCGCACCATCACCACGGTGGTGTCCGCGGCGCTGCGGCGCGTGCACGAGGCCGCGCGGGGCGAGCAGCGGCTGATCGTCGCCTTCTCGACCGGCCTGCACGTGTCGGAGGCGATCCGGACGTTCACGGCGAGCCACCCGGAGGTCGAGATCGACGTCTTCCCGCTGCGCTGGTGGGAGCAGGACGCGCCGCTCCGCGACGGCCGGGCGCACGTCGGATTCCTCCGGCGCCCCTTCGACGACGCGGGGCTGCGCACCGTCCCCATCGGCCAGGAGACCAAGGTCGCGTGCCTGCCCGTGACCCATCCGCTGGCGGACCGCCGCACCCTCACCTCGGCCGATCTCGCCGGTGAGCCGATCCTCGACGTCAGGACGCGGCGGACATCCTCACTGGAGGAGAAGTTCGAGCTCATCGCCTCCGGGCAGGGCATCGCGCTCGTCCCGCTCAGCGTCGCGGGCTCGTACTCCCGCCCCGACCTCGTCTATCTGCACGTGACCGACTCCGCGCCGGTCGGGACCTGCCTGGCCGTACCGGAGAGCGGTTGCACGGACCTCGTACGGGACTTCCTGGACATCGCCACCGCCACCCTGCGCGGGCGCCCCGGCGATACGGAGACGGAGCGGGCGGAGGACGAGAAGCCCGGGGCGGAGCAGGCCGCGAGAGCTGGGGCAGGGGAGTGACGCCGCGTCGGCGCAGCGGCCGGCGGCGCGCCGGTCAGTGCGGCGCCCGCAGGCCGGCGATCGTCATGCGGATCAGCAACTCGTAGCTGTCGTCCAGGTTTTCGGGCAGGCCGAAGGCGTCCTGAGTTTCCAGGACGGCGAAGCCGTGGACGGCCGCACGCAGGCATCGGGCGGCGTGGACGGCGGCGGAGTCCTCCATTCCGTAGGCGCGGAGGGTCGCGGTGATGATGTCGACCAGGCGCGTCCCGGCCTCGGCCGTCCGCGGGTCGGGGCTCTGGAGCACGGCCGAGTAGCGGTGCGGGTGGTGCTGCGCGTAGCGCCGCCACGCCGTCATGAACGCGCGGATCGCCTCGTCGGCGGAACGGCCGAGCACGGCTCGTCCGGCCTGGTCCGCGATGTCGTTCAGGACGCGGGCCGATACGAGTGCCCGCAGGTCGGCGAGATGGCGCACGTGCTTGTACAGGGACGGGGTGGTGACCCCCGCCCGGCCGGACACCGCCGACAGGGTGAGCGCCTCGGGGCCGCCCTCGTCCAGGACCTGCAGCGCGAGATCGACCACCGCGCTCGTGGACAGCGCCGCTCTAGCCACGCGCGCCGCCAGCCTTGACGAACTTCAGGACGGCGGCGACGACTTCGGCGGGGAACTGGACGTGTGCGTAGTGCCCCGCCCCCTCGATCAGTTCGAGCCGGCCGAGTCCGGCAGGCAGTTCCGCCACGATGCCTTCGCCTTCCGCCACGGGATCGGGCCAGTCGGGATCGAGCGTGCCCATGAGGACGAGAACCGGGCACCGGACATCGGCGAGCCGGGCGCCGGCATCGGTCGGTGCGGACCGGCCCAGCTCGCCGACGACGGCCATCCGGCCCGGCCGGCGCAAGTCCGCCTCGACCGCGGCGAGGTAGCCGCCGAAACCGGCGGGCCGGGCACCCGGGCAGGCGTGGTCGAGGTAGCGCAGCCACAACGGGACGCTGCGCAGGAGGGCGGCGCCCATGAGCAGGGTCGCGCCGGTGCGGTAGCGGGCGTGGGTCAGCAGGTCACCCAGGCTGACCTGCTGCGCGCGGGTGAACGGGCTGATCTCGACGAGGGCGCGGACCAGGTCCGGTGCCTCGGCCGCGGCGATGGTGGCGGCGCCCCCGCTGAAGGAGTGGCCGACGATGACGGCGGGGCCGCCCAGGTGCCTGATCAGGGCGAGGAGGTCGCCGGCCACATCGGTACGGGTGTACGAGGCCCAGCCCGTGCTGGACTCCCCGTGGCCGCGCAGGTCCGTCCGCGCCACGCGGAAACCGGCCGCCGAGAGCCGGGTGGCCACCTCGCGGTAGGCCGTCCTGTTCTCACCCATGCCGTGCGCGAGGACGATCAGCGGACCCTCGCCGGTCACGTCGTACGCCAGGTGCCGGCCGTCCACCGTCAGGACTTCCGTCGTGTGCTCTTCCCGGTTAATGCTCATAGCTACAAAGCTAACACCATTAACCAGTGGTGTCGGTATCTCCGCGCCGGTGACGTAAGGCCGAGGCCGGGGCCGGTCCGGTGGGGGTCCAGGAGAGCATCTCGCGGGTCGGTGCGCGTAAGGCGGTCATGGTCCTGGTGAAGAAGCTGCCGACGATTGCGAAGTGCGCGCCGGCGTCCTGCTGAGCGGCGACCCGGTACGAGACCTCACGGCCTACCTGGACGCGCTCGTGAGTTTCCTCGCGCACTCCCTCGCCGGAGCCGTCTACCGGGCACTCATCGGGGAAGCCCAGCACGACACGGCCGTCGCGGCGCTGCTCTCCTCCGGTGACATCCTCGGTGAGAGCGCCGCGAGGGTCGTGGAACCGGCGCTCGGCGCGGGCGACAGCGAACTCTCGGTGGAACAGGCGACGGCACTTCTCGTCGGCCCGCCCTTCTTCCACATCCTGTCCGGGCGCAGCGTGGAGAGCGTCGACACCCGCCGACTGGCCGAGGAGTTCACGCGGGTCCTCGGGGTCCGCTGACGTCGGGCGGCTCCTGGCCTGCCGCGCCGGAAGCCCGTCCGTCGCCGGGCGGCCGGTAGCCGACGCTCGGCGACGGGACGGAACTCGGTAATGTGGCGTGCGCCGTTGCAGGGGAAGGGGATCGTATGACCCGATCTGACCGAGCGCCCGAGATCCGTACCGCGTCCGGCGTCGTCCGGGGCCGGTGGCGGAACGGCGTGGCTGTTTTCCGGGGCGTGCCGTACGCCCGGCCGCCCGTCGGCGACCTGCATCTGGCCGGGCCTGTGCCCGCGTTGCCCTGGGACGGCGTTCGCGAAGCCGACGCCTTCGGGCCGGTGCCACCGCAGTCCCTCGCGCTCGGTTACGGCACCGGGCGGCAGAGTACGGAGGGCGCGGACGACTGGCTGACGGTCAACGTCTTCAGCCCCGATCCCGGCGCGGCGGGGCTGGCGGTCATGGTCTGGCTCTACGGCGGCATGTACATGATCGGTTCCTCGGACGGGCCCGGCTACGACGGTACGGCTCTGGCGCGCCGGGACACCGTACTGGTGACGTTCAACCATCGGGTGGGCGCGGAAGGCTACGGACAGTTCGCGGACGCGCCGCCCAACCGGGCCCTGCTGGACCAGATCGCCGCGCTGGAGTGGGTCCGCGAGAACATCGCAGCCTTCGGCGGGGACCCGGACCGGGTGACCGTCTTCGGCGAGTCGGCGGGCGCGGGCGCGGTGGCCGCGCTGATGGCGATGCCCCGCGCGGCCGGGCTCTTCCACCGTGCCGTGGCGCAGAGCGTGCCGGGCCCCTTCTTCAGCCTGCCGCTGGCCGCGGACATCGGTACGGCCGTCGCCGCCGAACTGGGCGTGGCCCCAACGCGCGCCGCTCTGGCGCCGGTGGCTCCCGACGCCCTGCGGGACGCGGCGGACACCGTCCTGAACACGATGGCGGACCACGGGAAGCGGTGGGGCCGGGCGGCCCGGGCCCGGATGCCGTTCGCCCCGGTGGTCGACGGCGACGTACTGCCGCAGGCTCCCTGGGAGGCGCTGCGAGCGGGCCGGAGTGCCGGCATCGATCTCGTGGTGGGACACACCCGGGACGAATGCCGGGGATTCACCGCGCTCTCGGGGCTGCGCGGAAAGGTCACCGAGGAAGAGGCCGCCGCCACCCTTGAGTGGTGCGCGCCCGACGCCGCCGGAGCACGCGCCTACCGGACGGGTCACCCGGACGCGAACCCCACCGACCTGCAGGACCTGGTGCTGTCCGACTGGCTGTTCCGGATGCCCAGCCTCCACCTGGCCGAGGCCCACACCGCCGGCGGCGGCACCGCTTACCTGTACGAAATGGCTTGGCCGAGCCCGGCGATGGACGGTGCGCTCGGCGCCTGCCACGGGCTCGACGTCCCGCTGGTCTTCGGCAACTTCGGCGGAGAGGTCGCGGAGCTGCTCCTGGGGGCGGAACCCTCCCGCGAGGCTGTGGCGCTCTCGGAGTCGATGGCGGCGGCCTGGACCGCCTTCGCCCGAACGGGCACGCCCGGCTGGGCCCCGTACCGGCCCGAGGACCGGCTGACCCGTGTGTTCGGCGCGGACTCCGCCACGGTGCCGTACCCGGAGGAGACGTCCCGCCGGATCTGGGCGGACTGGGCATTCGCCGCGCTGGAACCGACAGGCGGCGGCTGACGGCACCGGCGCCCGGCCACCGGCGGGCCCACGCACTCGCCCCCGGCTTGTACGGCCGGGGGCGAGTGCGTCTGCGGACGGGTCAGATCACCCGGCCCAGCGTCCGGTGAGGAAGGTCAGCGCGAACACCGTGCTCACGGGGGCGGCCAGGCACAGGTACGCGGTCCTGAACCGAAGGCTGCGCAGGCTCCAGGCGGCCAGGCTGACCCACAGGGGCCACCACAGGAGGGCGGCGCGGGGGATGGAGACGTACCAGTACGAGGTTCCCAGGGCGCACAGGCTGAGGGCGACGTAGACGGTCTCGGGCCAGCGGCGCTTGCGCGCCAGGACGACGAGCAGCGCCAGACCGACGGCCATGACCACGAGTTCGGCCTGGAACATGAAGGCGTAACCGGTGCTCTGGGTGCGGTCGAAGGCGTTGTGCCAGGTGTTGATCCAGGCTTCCCAGGGCGAGTGGAAGACGCGGTACCAGCCGCGTTCCTGGGCGTGCTTCCAGGCCATCCAGTCACCGGTGCGGGACTGGAGGAACCAGCTGAAGAGGAACAGGGGCAGCGCGGGGAGGGCCAGCCAGGGGAGCGGGCGCAGGTTGCGGGTGCTGCGGAGAGTGAGCAGGAAGTGGGTGGCCAGGGCCGCGGCGAGGAAGAGGCCGCTGACGCGTACGGCGGTGGCCGCGGCGGTCAGCGTCATGGCCAGGGGCCAGTTGTGGCGTTGGGCCGCGAGCCAGGCGGGCAGGGCCAGGGCCAGGAAGAGGGCCTCGGTGTATCCGACGGCCAGGAACACGGCGCAGGGGGATATCAGGAAGAACAGGACGGTACGCCGGCCCGCCTCCGTGTCGTACAGGTAGTGCCGGGCGATGCGGGCCAGTGCCAGGACGGCGACGGCTCCCGAGACGAAGGAGACCGTCAGCCCGGCCAGACCCCAGTCCGGCACGACGACGTGGACCGCGCGCAGGACGAGGGGAAAGCCGGGGAAGAAGGCTTCCCGGTTGTCCCAGTCGGCCTGCCACGGTCCGGCCTGCCCGGGAAAGTAGCCCTGCTGGGCGATGTGCCGGAAGTGGTCCCAGTCCCAGTGCTGGAACGGGGCGAGGAGCGGGCCGGGGTCCTGGGTGCCCGGGTCGGAGGGGAACAGCCACCGGGCGCAGTAGGCCGTCAGCCAGATCCCCACGCGCGTCGACAGGTACAGCCACAGGATGTCCCGGTCCGCGGCGCTGAGGCGCCAGGTCGCGGGACCGCGTCTGCCCCAGCGCGCACGGCCGGTCCGTACGGCGGGGCCGGGCAGACGCGGAAGGCGCCCGGGCGGCGTGGCCGGCGGGTGGGAGTGCTCGCGCGCGTCGATCGACGAAGGGGGCATAAACGTTTCCTTGAAGGTGTGGACAGGCAGACCTGGACGCCCGGCGGCGGTCCGCCGGGTACCGGACGACGGAGCGGGCCGGATCAGGGCGGCTCGGTGGCCGTTCCCCGGGAGGCGTCCGAGGCCGCAGCGGTGGCCGTGGCCTCCGGGGGCCCGGAGGGAGTGGCCGTCGATTCCGGGGGCATGGAGGCGTCGACCGTGGACTCCGGAGTGGGCGAGGACGTGGAACCGGGCGCCGTGTCCACGGGAGCCGGCTGCCGGTCCGGAGCCGGCCGGGTGGGCGGAGGCGTGCCGGCCGGGCCCGCCGGGGCCGGTGTACGGGAGAGCAGCGCGACCGTGGTCGCGGCGCCGCCACCG
Source organism: Streptomyces sp. NPDC045470 (assembly GCF_040646595.1). Lineage (NCBI taxonomy): Bacteria > Bacillati > Actinomycetota > Actinomycetes > Kitasatosporales > Streptomycetaceae > Streptomyces > Streptomyces sp. NPDC045470. The sequence goes on along the minus strand of NZ_JBEZAN010000011.1, from coordinate 185,179 downwards.
AAGGCCAGACACACCACGCTCACCACCGCGGCGACGCGTCGCCGGCGCGCCCGCCGCCCCCGCGCGGCGATCTCGCCCGCCGGTACGGTGACGAGGCCGTCCCGTCCGGCGTCGGCCGCTTCCTGGAACAGGGACCGCAACGGGTCCTGGGGCTCAGGCACCGGGCGCCTCCTCGATGTGCGGGTCGTGCAGACGGTCAGCGAGTGCCTTGCGGCCGCGGCTCAGATGGGTCTTGACGGTGCTCGCCGACAGCCCTGTCTCGCCCGTGATCTGTTCGACGGACAGATCGCACAGGTAGTGCAGGGTGAGGGTGCGACGCTGCTGGGCAGGCAGTTCCCGCAGCGCGCCGACCAGCGCGACCTGCGCCGGTCCCGGCCCCTCGACATGGGGCGGGGCACCGCTGCGCTTCCACGCGTCGGCGCTGCGGCGCAGCCGCCGCCACCGGCTGACCGCCAGCCGCCAGGCGACCGTGCGGATCCACGCCTCCGGCTGCCCGCTCCGGTCGAGCTGCCGGCGCCGGCTCCAGCCTCTGGCGAACGCCTCCTGCACCACGTCCTGCGCCTCGTGCAGGTCGCCGAGCATCACGTACAACTGCCCCGTGAGCCGCGCGACCGTCTGGGCGTAGAACTCTTCGAACTCCTCGACGGTCAACAGCCACTCCCGGATCTCTCGCTTCACCTGCCATACGCCCCGCGGGCGCTGTGCGGTCGACACGCAGGACGAGGAAATGACGTGACGCTCGTCACGGCGCCGGCCGGCGTGGCACGCCGCACTGCCCACCGGACCGCCGGTGCGGGCGGATGCCGGACACCACCTCGCCCCGGCGACGCGGAGGGTCGCCGGGGCGAGAACGGCATGTCGCCTGACTGGGCGGTTCGTGACCGGACGGCCTTCGACCGCAGCCGGCCTTCGGTCCGGCCCGTCCGGGTGTCTGTCCGCCCCAGTCTCGCACGGGAGCGTGTCGGCCTGCCGGTGACCCCGGCGGGCGGCGGCGCTCAGGGCGCGGTGCGCGCGGCCGTCGGGGGCCGGTCACGGACTGCGGTGAACGGTTCCGCCCTGCATGACGAAGTCGACGTGGTGGAGGGCTTCGATGTCGTGGAAGGGGTCGGCCGGTACGGCGACGAGGTCGGCGGTCGCTCCGTCGGCGATGCGTCCGAGGTCCGGGCGGCGCAGCAGGTCGGCGGCCGTACTGGTGGCGGCGAGCAGGGCGCGGTGGGGAGAGAGGCCGGCCGAGGTCATGGCGGGGAACTCGCGCCAGTTGTCGGCGTGCGGAAACACGCCAGCGTCGGTGCCGAAGGCGATACGGGCCCGGCCGGCCGCGACCCGGCCCCCGTGCCCGCGCATCGTCGCCCGGTGCCGCACCAGCTTCTCCCGGATGCGCTGTTCGCCCGCCGTCCTGAAGGCGTCGTCGTCGAGCTTGCCGAGGAACAGCTCGGCGGCGTACAGGGTGGGCACCAGGTGGATGCCGCGCTCGGCGATCAGGTCGAGGGTCTCGGGGGAGGCGAGGCAGGCGTGCTCCACGGAGCGGACGCCGGCGCCGACGGCGCGGCGGATGCCCTCGTCGGAGAAGGCGTGGGTGGCACAGGGCAGGCCGAGGTCGTCGGCCGCCGCGACCAGGGCCCGGACCTCGTGTTCGGTGTAGCTGCTGTGGCCGGGGTCGTCGCTGGGGCTGGTCAGGCCGCCGGTCGCGGCGAACTTGATCCAGTCGGCGCCGTACCGGGCGTCGACACGGACCCGGCGGACGATTTCCCCGACACCGTCGGCCAGCGCACCGACCTCCGCCGAGCCGTGCGGCACCGACAAGGTGGAGCGGTCGCCGTGACCGGCACGCGCGGAGATCAGGTGCGGCGCCACGAACAGCCGCGGCCCTTCGATCAGCCCCGCCTCCTGAGCGTTGCGCAAGTGCACGGTCAACGGCTCTTCCGCCGTACTGCCCAGGTCCCGGGCCGAGGTGAAGCCGGCTTGCAGCAGCAGGCGCAGCGGCCGGAGAGCGGCGAGGGTCCGGCCGCTGACGGTGTCGGCGAGTTCGGTCGGCGGCGCCTCGGACAGGTGGATGTGGCAGTCGATCAGGCCGGGCAGCAGGGTGCGGTCTCCCAGGTCGACGGTCCGGACGCCGGGTGCGGTGCCCCGGACGTGCGCTCGGGCGATGTGTCCGTCGCGGACCAGGACGCGTGCGTGGGGACGGGTGCGGTCGCTGCTGCCGTCCCACCAGCGGGCGGCGGTCAGCACGACGGTCTCACTCATGGCGCTCCCGTGGAACGGTGGTCGGCCGGTTAGGGTTGCCGGTCTCGCAGCGGCGCCAGACATCTGCCGGACCGGGGGTGTCCGGATCGCAGGCGCCGCCGAGGTGGTGCAGTACGCCCCGGGCCGTGTCGAGGCCGGTGGCCGGCGCGTGATCGAGTCGGCCGGGGGACCAGGAGGTGTCGTCCCCGGCCAGGGACAGGGCGTGCGGCGGCTCGCCCGGGACGGCCGGCTGGCCGTTGAAGTCCTTCATGAAGTGGCTGAACAGGCCGCGTCGGCAGGGGTGTTCGCCGGGCGGGCAGGAGAGGCACATGCCGCGGACGGACAGGCGTACCCGCTCGTCAAGGCTGGAGGCCGCCCCTTTCATGGCGTCGATGCCCCAGGCAGAGCTGAGGTCGAGGACGGCCGTCCGGCCGCCCGCTGCCCGGGGCGCACCGTAGTCGACGGTGTACGGGTTGCGCGGCAGCCGGTAGGCGAGGGCGACGCCGTCGAGACTGGTGCCCTTGCAGAACGGCCGCTCGGTGACCAGCGCGGTCCTGGACGCCTGCCGGCAACTGAGCCGCCGCACGGCGCGCCACAGGCGCGGACCGAAGGGAGAGGCGGTGGTGCCCCGGCAGCGCAGTTCGACGTTGGTCTCCGGCAGGTGGAGCCGCGGGGTGAAGACGACGGCGGCGAAGCGTTCGCGGGCTCCGTCGTCGCTGTGCACGACCACGCCGCGGGCCGGGTCGCGCTCGGCCTCCACGGCGGTCACGGCCGGTCGGAGGGTTCCGCGGTCGCACTGTTCCAGGCTCGTGGTCCGGCCGGTGGGGCCGGTGGCTCGGTGGGTCCAGAACCCTTCGGCGAGGGTGCTGATGCCCTCCGGTGCGTCGGGCCAGCGGGTGCGGGCCTGCCGGAATTCCTCGTCGAGGGGGCAGACGTCGGTGATCCGCCGGGCCGGGCGGCGTATACCGTCGATGTCGAGCACGGTCGGCGGAGTGCTGTCGGGAGGGGAGTTGTCGCGGCAGGGCTGCCGGCGGAGTCCGAAGCGCCGTGCGTAGTGGTGCAGCAGGGCGGCGGAGTCGGGGAAGCGCCTACAGCCCAGTTCGTCGACGGCGCTGTCGGCCCCGGCGAGGCGCAGTGAGAACATCCGGCCGCCCAGGCAGCGGCCGCCCGGGCCCGCCGGATCGGTCTCGGCCTCGTGGACCACCGGGCGGCAGTCGGCGCGCAGGAGTTCGTACACGGCGGTCAGGCCGCTGCGGCCGGCCCCGACGACCGCCACCGGTGTGCCGGGTGCCGTCGCTGGCAGGCGTCCGACGCGGCGGTCGCCGTCGAGGTGGACCGCGTAGTCGAAAGGGAAGTCGGCCTGTAGACCGACGGCCGGTGTGCGGGTGTTGCGGGTGTCCACGGTGTCACTCCTCCCGTCGCGGCGGTTCGAGGAAGCCGCTGTCGCGGAAGTAGCTCAGGTAGAGGTCGATCAGGCCGGCGTCCACCGGGGGGCAGTCGATGCCGCTGTCGTCCACGGCCCGGGCGGTGTTGGTGCGGTCGAGCACGGGGACGGCGCCCGTGAGGTACAGGCTCCTGACCGCGTGCTCCGGAGTGTCGGGGACGTCGGCGGACATCGGGAGGTAGGGAGCCATGGGGTGGTCGGGGTGGCGGGCGACCAGGGCGCCGATGCGGCGGAGCCAGGTGGCGTGGCTCAGGGTCTCCACCGGATATCCCATGGCGCGCAGTCGGCTGGTCAGGAGCGGTAGCCGCGCGGGGCGGGGGTTGGTCAGGTGGTACGTACGGCCGTCCGGCTTCTCGTGGGTGAGGATGTGGACGACGGCCTGGGCGGTGTAGTCGACCGGTACGAAGTCCAGCGGCAGGGGGAGGTCCGGGGCGGTGCCGGTCTCGGCGATGGTGCGGAACAGCGCGCACATCAGGGTGCCGGTGTTCCACACCCCGCGCCGGCGGGTGCCGGTGACCTCGTGGGGACGGTGCACGGTGACCGGCAGCCCGCGTTCGGCGGCCCGGGTCAGGAGGCGTTCGGCGACCCACTTGGTCTCCGGGTAGCCCTGGGAGAGCTTGTCGGGGTGGGCGAGGGGCGCGTCCTCGCCGAGGTGCCGTACGCCCGCGGCGCCGGACCCGGCGAGGACGGCGACGGTGGAGATGTGGTGGACCGGTTTGAGGTGGTGGGCGGCGGCCAGTTCGATGACGGTGCGGGTGCCCGTGACGTTGGCCGGCGCCAGGGCCTCGTACGGGTAGGCGAAGTTGACCTGGGCTCCGGCGTGCACGACGAGGTCCGTCTCGCGGGCCAGTTCGTCCCAGGCTGCGGGTGTGAGACCGAAGCGGGGAGCCTCCAGGCTGCCGGGTACGGGTACGAGACGGTCGTCGCAGCAGGAGGGGTCGAGACCGTAGAGGCGCATCCGGGCGGCGAGGCGCGCGTGGGCGGTGTCCCGGTCGCCGGCGCGGGTCAGGCAGTGCACCCGCCGCACTCCGGCGTCGACGAGCTGGTCGATCAGGTGGACGCCGAGGAAGCCGGTTGCGCCGGTCAGCAGGACCGAGCGGGGCGGGGTGGCTGTCGCGGCGGGCCGGGCGTCGAAGCGCAGCCGGTCGTCGAGGCGGGACTCCGCGGCGAAATCCACGGTGGCCTCCGCCCCGTCGTCGTCACGCAGTGCCGTGGCGCGGGCGGCGAAGGCGGACAGGGAAGGGCCGTCCAGCAGACGGCCGATGAGGGCGCGGCCCGATCCCGGGGGCAGGCCCAGGCGGTCCCGTACGGCGGTGACGACCTGGGTGGCGTGCAGCGACGTACCGCCCAGCGCGAAGAATTCGTCCTCGCGCCCGACCTGGTCGAGGCCGAGCAGGTGCGTCCAGATGTCGGCGACGGCTTCCTCGGCGGCGCCGCGGGGTGGCTCGCCGCCGGTGAGCGGCCGGTCGTTCTGATGCTCCATCAGTTCCAGGAACCGGTCGCGGTCGATCTTTCCGCTCGGCTTGAGGGGGATCTCCGTGACGGTGGCGATCCGGGTGGGCACCATGTACGGGGGCAGCCGGTCGCGGGCGTAGGCGGTGAGCCGTCGGGGCAGTCCCCCGGTCTGTACGTCCGGGGCGGGCACGGCGGCAGCGGCCAGGTGCCGGCCCGGTCCGTCGCCCAGGACGTCCACGGCCGCCTCGCGGACCTCGTGATGGCGGGCCAGCGTCAGTTCGATCTCGTCCAGTTCCACCCGGTAGCCGCGGATCTTGACCTGCCGGTCGCGGCGCCCGCGGTACTCCAGGACGCCGTCGCGGCGCCGGCGGGTGACGTCGCCGGTGCGGTAGAGCCGGGCGTCCGGGTCACCGCCGAACCGGTCCGGCACGAACACCTCGGCGGTCCGGTCGGCGTCGCCCAGGTAGCCGCAGGCGATACCGTCACCGCCGACCCACAGCTCCCCGTCCTCGCAAGGGGCGGCCAGGCGGCCGTCCTCCCGTACGACGTAGGCGGTGGCGTTGGCGATCGGCCGGCCGATCGGCACGGTCTCGGCGTGCGGGGCCAGGTCCTCGACGCGGTGGGCGGTGACGAGGGAGGACGCCTCGGTCGGCCCGTAGCCGTTGATCAGCAGTTCGGGGCGGCCGTGGCGCAGGACGGCGCGTACCGCGGAGGGGTTGAGCGCGTCGCCTCCGGCGATCAGGGCGCGCAACGAGCCGAACATGCGGGGGTTGTCCTCCGCGTGTTGGTGGAACAGGCCCGCGCTGAGCCACAGCACACTGATGCGCCGCTCCCGCAGTACTGTTTCCAGCGCGTCGGCGGACAGCAGGGTCTCGGGTTCGGGCAGGACCAGACAGGCACCGTTCAGCAGCGGGCCGAACAACTCCAGGCAAGAGATGTCGAAGGTCAGCGCTGTGGTCGCCAGCAGCCGGTCGGTGTGTTCCAGTTGGAGCCAGTCGGTGTTCCGCACCAGACGGACCGGTCCGCGGTGCGGACAGACGACGCCCTTGGGCGTACCGGTGGAGCCGGACGTGTAGATCACGTACGCCGGGTCGGTGGCGCGCCGGTCTCGCCCCCAGCGGTCGCCGGGGTCCGGCAGCGGGTGGCCGCTCAGGCCGTCCGTGGTGATCTGCGTGCAGTGGTCGTGCACCGGTTCCGGAGCGGTGCCCGGTGCGGTGACGCAGTGCCGTACTCCCGCGCCGGTCAGCACCGTCTCCAGCCGGTCCGCCGGGTCGCCGGGGTCCAGGGGGAGGTAGGCGCAGCCGGCTTCCAGCACGGCGAGGACCGCGACGACCGCCTCCGGTGAGCGGCGCAGCAGGACGGCCACGGTGTCGCCGTCCTGCACGCCCCGGGAGCGCAGGTGTGCGGCGGCGCGGCGGACCCGTGCGTACAGCTCGTGGTAGTTCCAGCCGCCGCTGTTCCACTCCACGGCTGCTCGGTCGGGGTGCGCGCGGGCCTGCTCGGCGAAGAGTTGGGGAACGGTGGCGTCGCGGGGGTAGTCGGTGGCGGTGTCGTTCCAGGCGCGGACGGTGTCGGGGACGGTGTCGGGGCTGTGGTGGAGGTCGCGGCTCATGGCTCGTCCAGTACGGGAGTGAAGGGATGCGGGGGCGAGGGGCCAGGAAGAGGCGGGGCGGGGGAGGAGAGAGCGAAGGGGTGGGGCCGGTCAGCTGGTCAGTACGGCTTTGCCCGTACGGCCGGGGCACTGCGCGTGGCGTACGGCGCGAGCCGCGTCGGCCAGGTCGTAGGGTTCGACCGCGGGGACGGTGAGGCGGCCGTCGAGGAGCTGCCCGGTGACCTGGCGCATCAGCCGGTCGGTGCGGTGGGCGGCCCACCGGCCGAGGCGTTCGGGCAGCCAGAAGCCGGTCATCGCGATGCCACGGAAGATCAGGTCCTCCGGCGCGACGGTGAGGGGCTCACCGGACAGCAGGCCGTAACTGACGAACTGTCCCCCGTCGCGCAGCGACCGCAGCGCGAGCGTCCCGGTGGGGCCGCCCACGGCGTCCAGCACGGCGGCGATGCCGCGCCCCTCGGCGAGGGCCGCCAACTGTTCCGGGAAACGTTCCTCCCCTTGGACCAGGACCGCTTCGGCACCCGCTTCCCTCAGCGCCGGACGGTGACGTTCGTCGCGTACCACACACAGGCAGCGCAGCCCCCGCCCGCCGGCGAGCTGGAGCACCATCCGGCCGACGGCGGACGCGGCGGCGGTGAGCAGGAGCAGCTCGCCCTCCTCCAGACCGAGGTCGTCGAGGAGGAGATGGGCGGTGACGGGATTGATCGTCAGCTGGCAGGCCGCCTCGTCGGAGAGTTCCGCGGGCACGGGCAGGACGTCGTCCGCGTCCGTGGTGAGGTACTCGGCCCAGGTGCCCAGCGCCGACACCGCCACCCGCGTGCCCGTCGCGTACGGCACGCCGGGGCCCGCGGCGTCGACGACACCGACGCCCTCGAACCCCACGGGGGACGCCGAACCGTTCCCGTCCGGCCGCAGCCCGGGGGAGAAGGCGGCGGGCCGCCCGTAACGCCCCTGCACCAGGAGCAGGTCGGAGGGGTTGACGGGGCTGACCCGCATCCGGACCCGGACTTCGCCCGGCCCCGGCTCGGGCACCGGGCCGCGATGCAGGAGCAGCACCTCGGCGGGGTCGCCGTACCGGCCGAAGACCAGCCGGCGCATGGTCGCGGCGCTCATGTGCCGGTCGCGCGGAACGAGGAGTGCGCCAGCAGGTGGTCGCGGATCTCTGCCATGCTGTGCTGCCCCTTGTGCAGCATGTTGTTGACCAGGACGTACGTCGTGTCGCCCGCGTCGAGGGCCTCGTGCAGGTGGTCCAGGCTGCCGCAGCCGCCGGAGGCGATGACGGGCAGGCCCGAGGCAGTGGCGACGGCGTGGCACAGGTCGAGGTCGAAGCCCTGGCCGGTGCCCTCGCGGTCGACGCTGTTGGCGAGGACGGCTCCGACGTCCAGGCCGGCCAGTTGCCTGGCCACGTCGACGGCGCCGGTGCCCGCGTCCTGCTCGCCGTCGTGGGTGTAGGCACCCCACCGGCCGGGCGCGGTCCGGCGGCAGTTGATGACGCCCATCAGCCGTTCGGCCCCGAACTCCCGGGCGGCTGCCTGGACGGTCTCCGGTTTCTCGATCAGGCCGGTGCTCACGGACAGCACGTCCGCGCCGGCCTCGAAGAGGCCGCCGGTGTGCAGGAGGGAGGGCAGTTGCCCGTGCCCCACGGACACCAGCAGGCTGACGCCGGTCTGCCGGAGTTCGCGCAGCAGCGACGGGAGGTAGTCGACGGCGTCCCACGGGTCGAAGACGTCCAGGAACACCTTCCGGGCGTTGCCCTCGGCGTACGCCGCGACGACGGACGCGACGTCACCGGGGTCGTCGAGACCGTGGATACCGCTCGGCTCGGTGGTGCGCCCGGCGGCCACGTCCACGCAGGGGATCACGAGGTCGGCGACATGAGCGCGCTGGTCATGGAAGACAGGCTGGTTCACGGGGTTTCCTTTCCGGTGGTGCGCAGCAGGTGCGCCGGGCGGGGACTGCGGGGCGCCAGCAGGCGGGCCACTTCGGCCGCGGACGCCAGGACGCTGTCCAGGTCGTCGGACCGGGTGGCGACATGGCCGGCGAAGTACACGCCGCCGTCACCTTGCAGGGACAGCAGCTCGGCCTGGGCGGAGAGCATCTCCGGGGTCGGTTGCAGCGTCCGGAAGACGGTGGAGGCCAGGACGGAGCGGGGGAGCGTGTCGCGGTGCGTGAGCTGACTGACGAACAGGTCACCGTCCGGGCGCCGCTGCCATGCGGTGGTCTCCGCCCACGGGCCGTGCACGGTGACGGTCGACGGTGACCAGTGCTCCCGCACGGCAGGCAGGTAGCAGGGGTCGGTGTGCACGCCGTAGACCAGGTCGTTGTACGGGTACGCGGTCAGCAGCGCCCGGGCCCGGCCGGCGCCCCCGAGGGAGCCGAGCACGCACCGCGCCGCTTCGGCGGGCAGGGCCAGCACCACGGCGTCCACCGCGTGCCGGGCACCGCGCGCGTCGATCATTTCCAAGTGGCCCGCCGTACGGCGGATCCGCCGCACGGAGGTCCCGGTCAGCAGCCGGGCCGACCGGGAACGTCGGGCCAACTGCCAGGCCAGTGCCTGCATTCCGCCGCGCAGCCGGTAGGTACGGGCATCGGCACCGTCGCCGGGGTCGGCGTAGAACATCCCGACGGCGCGGGCCGACAGGCGCCGGGCGTCGTGGAGCGTGCAGCCGAACACCGAGGCGGGCAGGGCGTACACCCCCGCGTCCTTGACGTGCCGCGGCAGGTCCCAGGGCTCCACCATCGCCTCCAGCGGGACGGTCCAGGCAAGCGCGTCCCGCTGCCAGGCGGCGGCGTGCGCGGCCAGCAGTTCCGCCGCGTCCTCCGTGGCGCGGATCGGCGCGGACGGACGGCCGTCGGCCGGTCTCGCCGCGCGGGCGCCGTCGCGGACGACGGTGCGGCCGGTGGGCATCTCGGCCCACTGTGCGCCGTCCAGGCCGAGGGCCTCGGCCAGCCGCGTGGTCACCCCGTCGCCGGGCACCTCCTGGACACCGAGGTCCAGGGCGGTGGGGGACCCGGCATCGTCGGGCAGGTGGACCGACCGCAGATTGCCCCCGACGTCCTTGCGCGCTTCGAGCACCAGCGTGTCGTGGACACCGTCCAACAGCCAGGCGGTGGCCAGCCCAGCGGCTCCCGCTCCGGCGATGCCGACCCGCATGCTGCCTCCTCGGTCTCGGGTGGGGTTCCGGTGGCAGGTCCCTCAGGCGGGCCCGGCGGCGGCGCGCCAGAAGTCGCCGATGGACTCCTCCAGCAGCCGGGCGCAGAACACGGCGTCGCGCGGGTCGTCGCCCCGGTCGAGCCCGTCCTGCACCACGTCCAGGGCCAGTTGTTCCAGCTCCTGCGGCGTCTCGTCCTCGTAGTAGGTGAGGAAGGACTGCGGGGCCTCGAAGCCGGACCGCCTGATGTGCCGGACGAGTTCGGCGCAGCCCGAGAAGTACACCCGCAGGTCGGTGGCGGAGGCCAGCGCGAACGCGGCCTGACTGCCCTGTGCCGCCAGCCAGCTCAGGGTGCCGTTGAACGTGTAGGCGGCGCGCTCCGTCGGCCGGTCGCTGCCGTGCAGGTCGTCGAGGCCGAGCGCCTGCGCGCACTGCTGGAGCTTGGGCTGGGCGTCGTGGACCAGCCGGGCGAGCCGGATGCTCAGGTCCGCCGCCGGGCGGCGCGGGAACCGGGACAGCACCGTCCCGTAGGCGCCGAGTTCGGCCAGGTGGCACTGGGCTTCCGTGCTGACCAGGCGGCGCAACGCGTCGACGGACAGGCGTCCGTCGGCGGCGGCGTCGAGCAGGGCGTTGCCCACCGGTTCCTTCTCGCGTCGTGCGGTGAGTTCGTCGACGAGGTGCCGGGACGTGACGGAGGACGAATCGACCATGGCCGGTAATTTCCCTTCGTGACATCGGATGTTTTTTCGCGCCGTGCGGTTCGCGGCGCGCGAAGATCGGAAACGTTTGTGAGGGTGACGGCCGCCGGCGCCGAAGAAAAGTCGGACGCCGGAGTCATGCCCCTTCGTTCTGTCCGGGGACAAGGGTGGCGTACCCCCGAAAACCTTGAACACCACGTGCGGCTTCCTCTTGTCCGCAAAAAGACGCCACAGCGGGCACGGAGAGTTTTTCCGGGCGCAGGAAATTCCCCGTCTTTCGTTCGCTGTGGGGCACGAGGTTGCTGATGCCGAAAACGAGTCGGCGCTCCGATCCGGTACCGGACGTGCGCGTCGGGCGGCGAAAGTGATCTGCGGCGCCGCCGGGCGAAACGGCCGGGGCAGAATGTCGGCCAATTCTGCTCCGTGGTAACTGCCGCCGGTGTATGGCAGTTGAAAGGTTCTCCGTGCAGCGGTCGGCATACGGGCGAAGAACTGAGCCCGCCGGGTGCCGAGGGGAAAGGGTTCTCCCTGAGGGGGCGGCAGGGATTGGCCAGGTTTCAGGTGTGTGAAAAACACATCGCATGGAACACCCTCCGCCCTGCCTGGACAACTGCCGGAACGGCTGAAGATGATGGCGGAACAGAGCCGGAGTCTCCTCTTCCCACTCCTCCGGATCGCTCGCACCGTCCGCGGTCTTCGGGCAGCGGCGACAGGGGCGCCAAGAATCCGCGTGCCGTACCCCGGCGTGGCGCACAACGCCGCGGCACACGGCCGACCGTGCCTTACTTCCTGCCGACGCCGTCGCCCGGTGCGCCGGCAACAGTGCCCGCGCCGGGTGAATCGGGAGACGTCTGCTCACCGACGTGGCGCACGCCCGGCGGACATCCTCCGCGGCGCTGCCGCGACCTGTGCCGTTCGTCGCCCGCGGGTGGAGACCGAAGTACGGGTGCACCCCTCTCAGAAAGGAGACCCTCATGTCCGTCCGCATCGACGCGGTGGTCCCGGTCCCGGACCAGCACGGTCAGTTCTGGCTGCTGTACGGCAACAAGTACGTGCGGATCCACCTCGCCGGCGGCGAGCCGCACGAGGACTCGGTGGTGCGTGGGCCGGGCACGTTCGAGGACTGGCCGAGTCTGGCGGGCTTCGACCGTATCGACGCGGTGGTGCCGGTGCCGGACCAGCACAGTCAGTTCTGGTTCCTGTCCGGTGACCGTTACGTCCGCATCCGCATCGCCGACGGTGAGCCGCACGAGGACACCGTCGTCCGCGGTCCCGGGTCGCTGGACGAGTGGCCGAGCCTGGCGGGCTTCGACCGTATCGACGCGGTGGTGCCGGTCCCCGACCAGTACGGCCAGTTCTGGTTCCTCTCCGGCAACCGCTACGTCCGCGTCCGGCTGGCCGACGGCGAGCCGCACGAGGACTCGGTGGTGCGTGGGCCGGGCACGTTCGAGGACTGGCCGAGTCTGGCGGGCTTCGACCGTATCGACGCGGTGGTGCCGGTACCCGACCAGCACAGTCAGTTCTGGATGCTCTCGGGCGACCGCTACGTCCGCATCCGCATCACCGGCGGTGAGCCGCACGAGGACACCGTCGTCCGCGGTCCCGGGTCGCTGGACGAGTGGCCGAGCCTGGCCAAGCTCCAGTAGCCGCAGGGCGTTTCGGCGCCGCCAGGCCCGCCGAGAGCAGGGGACGGCCGCTCCAGCCGGGGTGCCACGTCCCCTGCCCGCGACCAGTGCCGCGGCGCGCGGACCACGTCGCGGAACAGAGCCAGTGGAGGAGACCGTGACACACGACGGCGCCCGGGACGGGAGCCTGCTCAGCCGCCACAAGAAGATCATGCCCCCGTGGCTGCCGCTCTTCTACGAAGAGCCCCTGGAGATCGTGCGCGGGGACGGCTGCATCGTCACCGACTCCCGTGACAAGACGTACATGGAGTTCTACTCCGGCATCGCGACCAACACCGTGGGCTATGGCGTCCCCGGCATCGAGGAGGCGGTGCGGGAGAGGCTGCGCACCGGCGTCGTGCACACCTCGACCTTCTACCTGATCCGCGAACAGGTGGAACTGGCGGAGCGCATCGCCGACGCGTCCGGCATCCCCGACCCCGTGGTGTTCTTCACCTCCTCGGGAACCGAGGCCGTGGAGACCGCGCTGCTGCTGACGACCCAGTACCGCGGCAGCCACCAGGTCATCGCGCTGCGCTACGGCTACCACGGCCGGTCCTTCGGCTCCCTCGCCGTGACCGGTGACCGGTCCTGGCAGGGCCGGGGCCTGTCCCCGCTGCGGGTCGCGTACGCGCACGGGGGCGAGCGCCGCCACGGCGCCCTGGCGGGCCTCGGGGACGAGGACTACGTCCGGGCGTGCGCCAGGGACCTGGAGGAGACCATCGCGACCTGCACCCCCGAACGCACGGCGGCCATGATCGCCGAACCGGTGCAGGGCATCGCGGGCGCCGTCCCGTCGGCCCCCGGCCAACTGGCCGCCTACCAGGAGGTGCTGCGGCGGTACGACATCCCGCTGATCATCGACGAGGTCCAGACCGGATGGGGACGCACGGGCCGGTACTGGGGCCACCAGTGGCACGATGTCGCCCCCGATGTGCTGGTCTTCGCCAAGGGCGTCGGCAACGGCTTCGCCATGGGAGGGCTGGTGGGCCGCCGCGCCATCATGTCCGCTCTCACCGCCCCCTCCATATCCTCCTTCGGCGGCAACCCGCTGTCGCTGACCGCCGCCCTGGCCACGCTCGACCACATCGACACCTACGACCTGCCCGCACGCGCCGGACAGGTGGGCGCTCTGCTGCTGGACGGCCTGCGCAAGTCCCTGGCGGACGAACCATGGGTGTGCGAGGTACGCGGCCAGGGCCTGCTGCTGGCCGTGGAGTACACCCGCCCCGGCACGCTCGAACCGGCCCCGGAGATGGCCGCGAAGGTTCAAGAAGAGTGCCGCGTGCTGGCGCTGCTGGTCGGTGTGGGCGGCAGCTTCGGCAACTGCCTGCGCATCTCGCCGCCGCTGACCATCTCGGACGAGCAGGCGGTACAGGCCACGCAGATCATCACGGCCGCGACCCGGGAAGCCCGCGGCTGACCCCGGCACGGCCCCGGTACACCCACCCCGCTACGCGAGCGAGCAGCACGGAGGGAGAAGGCCACCGATGGCAACCGGCAACAGGAGCAGCGCGCCGCGGGGAAGGGAGGAGCACGGTCCGGGGACGGTCCGGAAGGTCCCGCTGACCCCCGTCCAGTCCGCCTACCGCCTCGGCCGCGAGGACACCGCACCGCTGGGCGGTGTGGCCTGCCACATGTACTTCGAGTTCGACGGTACGGCGGTGGACCCGGCACGGCTGCGGGACGCCGTCACCCGCCTCCAGGACCGGCACCCGCCGTTGCGTACCGCCTTCCCCGGCGACGACGAGACCGCCACCCTGCTCGGCGTCCCCACCGCCCGTCTCCTGGTCCGGGACCTCACCGCCTCGGACGCCGAGGAGCAGGCACGGGCAGTGGCCGCCGTCCGTGAACAGATGTCGGACCAGCGGCTGGACGTGGCCCGGGGACAGGTGCTCGACGTGCGGCTGACATTGCTGTCCGGCACGGACAGCCGCCTGCACGTCGACGTGGACCTGCTGGCCGTCGACCCGCCCAGTATCGGCACCCTGCTGACCGACCTCGCGCGCCTCTACCGCGGAGCCGCCCCGCCGGCGCCGCGCTACGACGTCTCCGCCCGGCAGCGCCATGAGGCCCACGCCCCGCCGGACGTGGACCTGGGCGCCTGGCGGCAGCGGCTGGACGGGCGCAGCCTGGCTCCCCCCGCACTGCCCCTGACCGCCGACCCGGAGACGGTGTCCGGCGCGCGCTTCAGCCGGCGGGTGCTGACCGTCCCGGCCCCGAGATGGCGGCGGATGAGCGCCAGAGCGCGCGCCGAGGGCCTCGAACCCGACTCCGTACTCCTGGCTGCCTTCGTACACACCCTGGGCCGCTTCAGTACCAACGACGACTTCATCATCACGCTGCCGGAGTTCCCGTCCCCGGCGTCCCGCTCCGGTACCGCGCCCGTGGTCGGCGACTTCACCCGCCTGCGTCCGGCCAGTATCGACATCTCCGGGGCAGCCACGCTCCGGGAACTGGTGCACACCGTCGACCAGGAACGGCGTACGGCCCGTCGGCCGCAGTTCGCCGCCGGGCCGGCCGGGCTCAGGGAACTGGCCCGCGCACGCGGTGAAGGGCTCCCGCCCACCGGAGCCGTCTACACCAACCTGCTGGACGTGGACCTGATTCCGGCGTGCTTCGAGCGCTGCTTCGGCCCGCCCGTCTGGATGATCACCCAGACCCCTCAGGTCTGGCTGGACTGTCTGGCCGTCAAACACTTCGGCGGAGTCTGCCTCGCCTGGGACCTGGCCGAGGAACTCTTCCCCGACGAACTCCCGGCAGCCATGACCGAGCTGGGCGGCGACCTGCTGACCGCCCTGTGCGACCAGGACTGGAACCAGCCGCCCCCGGCCCACCTGCCGGCCGCCCAGCAGCAGACCCGCAACCTGGCCAACGCCACCTACCGGGCGGAGAGCGGCCACCTGCTGCACCAGCGCTTCTTCGAACTCGCCGCCGCCGACCCCGGACGCCCCGCGCTGCTCTGCGCCGAGGGCACCGTCACCCGTGGCGCCCTCGCCGACGACGCGCTGCGCATGGCCGCCCTGCTGCGGCACCGCGGCCTCGACCCCGGTGAGCCGGTCGCCGTCTCCCTGAAGAGCGTGCCCGACCAGATCCGCGCGGCGCTCGCCGTCCTCGCCGCGGGAGGCTGCTACGTGCCCGTCGGCACCGATCAGCCCGAGCAGCGCCGTACCGACATCCTCCGTATCGCCGGTGTGCGCAAGGAGATCACCGACGCGCCGGGCTCGCCGCCGTCCGGCCCGCGGCAGTCCGTCGGCCCACAGCAGTCCGTCGATCCGCAGCGGTCCGTCGATCCGCAGCGGTCCGTCGACCCGCGGCAGCCCGTCGGGCCGCGACTTCCCGTCGATCCGCGGCCCTCCGTCGGCCAGTCGCCCCCTGTCGATCAGTTGACCTGGCAGGAGGCTCATGCGACGGCACCGTTGCGCCGCCCCGTGACCACCGGCGTCTCCGCTCTCGCCTACATCGTCTTCACCTCCGGCTCCACCGGCCGCCCCAAGGGCGTCGAGATCACCCACCGTTCGGCGGTCAACACCGTCGACGACATCAACCACCGTTGGTCCGTCGGCCCCCACGACCGCGGCATCGCCATCTCCGCACTCGACTTCGACCTCTCCGTCTACGAGATCTTCGGGCCGCTGACGGCCGGCGGAGCCGTCGTCGTACCCGCCCCCGGGGAGGCCCGCGACCCACAGGCGTGGCTGCGCCTGGTCCGCGACCACCGCGTCACGGTCTGGGACTCGGTGCCGGTCCTGCTGGACGCGCTGATCACCGCCGCGGAGGACGGCCCGCCGCCGGACACGCTGCGGCTGGTGCTCACCGGCGGGGACTGGATCGGCACCGACCTGCCCGCGCGGCTGCGTGCCCTGGTGCCCGGCTGCCGCTTCGTCGCCTGCGGGGGCGCCACCGAAGGCAGCGTCTACTCCAACTACTTCGAGACGGACGGTGCCGAGGACGGCTGGCCCTCCCTGCCGTACGGGCGCCCGCTGGGCAACCAGCGCTACCGTGTCGTGGACGGCCAGGGGCGCGACTGCCCGGACTGGGTGACCGGTGAACTGTGGATCGGCGGCGTGGGAGTCGCCCGCGGCTACCGGGCCGCCCCCGAACAGACCGCCCGGCGCTTCGTCCACCACGCCGGGGCCCGCTGGTACCGCACCGGGGACCTGGGGCGCTACCGGCCGGGAGCCGTTCTGGAATTCCTGGGCCGCACCGACCACCAAGTGAAGATCAACGGCTATCGCGTCGAACTCGGCGAGATCGAGGCCGCCCTCGCCTCCCACCACCAGGTCGCCCGCGCCGTCGCCGTCGTCACCGGACAGGGCCCGGCCCGCCGGCTGATCGCCTACCTCCTGCCCCTCGCCGACACCCTCGACCAGGCGTCCGTACGGGAGCACGCCCGCACCCGGCTGCCCTCCTACGCCCGGCCCGAGCACTACCTGCTGCTGGACGAACTCCCGCTCGGCGGCAACGGCAAGGTGGACCGAGGACGCCTCGCCGCCTGGGGCGCCCCGGAACCTGCCCCCGTACCCGACGAGCCCCCGAGCGGCGCGGGTGAACAGGCCGTCGCGGAGGAGTGGTCGGCCGTCCTCGGCCGTGAGGTGTCCTCCCGGCACCAGCGCTTCGTCGACCTGGGCGGCGACAGCCTGCGCGCCATGCGGCTCGCCTCCGCCCTCCGCGCCCGCTTCGGCCGGCGCGTTCCTTTGCGTACGCTCCTGGAAGCCTCCACCGTGGCCGCGATGGCGGAGCTGATACGCGGACCGTCGCAGCCGGGGCAGCCGGGGCAGCCGGGGCAGCCGGGGCAGCCGGGGCGGCCGGGGCGGTCGGCATCGGACGACGGGACGGCGGGCGGATGACCGGCACGCACCCCGACGGCACCCGCGCGCCGGGCCCGGCGGGGCAGTGGCTCAGGAACCTCACCACGCCGCCCCGCGGAGCGGGTGAGCCCTCCGTCCGGCTCCTGTGCTTCCCCCACGCCGCGGGCGGTGCCAGCGCCTTCCGTCCTTGGCGGGGCCTTCTGCCACCCGAGTGCGACCTGTGGGCGGTCCAGTACCCCGGCCACGAGGACCGGGTCGGCGAACCGCCCGCCACCGACCTCACCCGTACGGCACGGCAGGTCGCCATCGCGGCGCAGTGGCTGGCGGACCGCCCGTACCTCGTGTTCGGCCACAGCATGGGAGCCCTGCTCGCCTACGAGACCTGCCGTCGGCTCGACCACCTCGGTGTCACGGTGCCGGACCGCCTCTTCGTCTCCGGCAGCCCGCCGCCTCACCGGGTCGCCGCGGCTCCGGCGGACACCGACAGCGTGCCGCACCGGATGCACGGGTACGAGCACCGGACCGGGACGGAGACCGGGGCCGGTCCGGACAATGAGCAGCACGACGAGCAGTACGACGACCTGGCGGCCAAGACCCTGTCAGCCGACCTGCGCATGCTCGCCGGCTACCGTCCCGGCCCCGCCTGGCGGGTCCCCTGGCCCGTCACCGTGATCCGCGCCGCCCAGGACCCGGACCTCGACGCGGCGGCCGCCGCGGCATGGCAGGACTACGCGGTGGACGACGTCACCCTGGCCACGGTGCCCGGCGATCACTTCGTCTGTTTCACCCGGCCCCACGACACCGTGCGCCTGATCGCCGGGGCGGTGCGCCGCTGACGGGTCATCCGGGAGACAGCCGCTCCAGGATGTCGTTGACCGCCGCGGAGTCGATGTACGCGTTCACCTCGACGATGGTCTCGCCCTCGAAGCGGCACACCCAGACGTAGAACGGGTCGTAGGGGACTCCGTCCTTCGCCGTGGCGACCCCGTCCATCTCGACCACGGTCACCGCCCCGCCGCCGTACAGCCCCCGGATACGGAAGCACAGTCCACCGTCGAACAGCGGCCGCACCTTGCCGATCGTGGCGGGGACGAATTCCTCCCGTCCCCGGTAGGACCCGGCCAGCGGGTGTTTGCCGAACAGCCTCCACCGCACGTCGTCGGCGAGCCGGCCGAAGAACTCGTCGACCGTGTCCACGTTCTCCAGCAGCGCGAACAACTCACGCCGAGCCGTACCGGGTTCGTCCGCACCGGTCATGATCACTCCTCGCCGTGCACGGAGGCGACGGGCGTTCGCTCCGCCGCCCGACGGATTCGCGGAATGCCGGTCCGGGCCCCGGCCGCCCGCCTTCGGCGGGAGCGCACCGGACCAGCCCCACTATGGGGCCTCCGGGTGCGGAAGAACAGACGTTCCCGGGGGCGCGCCGATGCCCCCTCGCCCCAATTGGTCCAGTCCTCGTTTGGTCCAGACCATTGACATGTTCCTGCTCTTGGGGGGACTTTCTTCCCCGTCCCTGTACCGCACGCACGGGACGAGCTGGACACCCCTCATCGGCTGGACGGAACAGACATGAGACGCAAGCACCCCTTACGCGTGGCCCTCGTCGCCGCGGTCACCGCCGCCACCGCGCTCGGCTTCGCCGGAACCGGCACCGGCACCGCGGCGGCGGCCACCCCCCTCCCGGCCCAGGTCTTCGCCCCCTACTTCGAATCCTGGACCGGCCAGAGCCCCGCCGCGATGTCCGCCGAGTCGGGTGCCAAGCACCTGACGATGGCGTTCATCCAGACGGCCGCCAAGGGTTCCTGCACGCCCCTGTGGAACGGCAGCACCAGCATGCCGATCTCCCCGGCCACCTTCGGCGACGACATCAAGACCCTGCGGGCCAGGGGCGGTGACGCCATCCCCTCCTTCGGCGGGTACACCGCCGACACCACCGGCACCGAGATCGCCGACAGTTGCACCGACGTCCAGCAGATCACCGCCGCCTACCAGAAGGCCGTCACGGCCTACGACGTCAGCCGGCTCGACATGGACATCGAAGTCGACGCGCTCGACAACGCGGCGGGCATCGACCGGCGCAACAAGGCGATCAGACTCCTACAGGACTGGGCGGCGGCCAACGGCCGGAAGCTGGAGATCTCCTACACCCTGCCGACGACCACCCGCGGCCCGGCGGCCAACGCCGTCGCCCTGCTGAAGAACGCGGTGCAGAACGGCGCCCGGGTCGACGTGGTCGACCTGATGACGTTCGACTACTACGACAACGCCGCCCACGACATGGCACGCGACACCGAGACCGCCGCCCAGGGCCTGCGCGACCAGCTCGCGCGCCTCTACCCGGACAAGAGCGACGCCCAGCTCTGGGGCATGATCGGCGTCACCGAGATGCCCGGCGCCGACGACTTCGGCCCGGCCGAGACCTTCACCCTGGCCAACGCCCGGCAGGTCTACGACTGGGCCAAGGCCAAGAAGATCAACACGCTGTCCTTCTGGGCCCTGCAACGCGACAACGGAAGCTGCCCCGGCGGCCCGGCCGCGGACAACTGCTCCGGCATCGAGCAGCAGACCTGGGACTTCACCCGGATCTTCGCGCCCTTCACCAGCGGCTCCGGCACCCCGCAGAACGACTTCGCGGTGACCGCGGCACCCGTCTCCGGATCGGTGGCCGCCGGTGGCACGGCCACCACCACGGTGCGCACCGCGGTGACCGCGGGCGCGGCCCAGAAGGTGGACCTGAAGGTCGGCGGCGCCCCCGCGGGCGTCACCGCCTCGCTCAGCCCCGATTCCGTCACGGCGGGCGGCTCCTCCACCCTGACCCTCGCCACGACCGCCGCCACGCCGTCCGGCACCCACCGCATCACCGTCACCGGAACCGGCCCTTCCGGCAGCCGCACGGCGACATACGCCCTGACCGTCGCCGGCGGCCAGTGCACGGCCGCACCCTGGGCCCCTGGAACGGTCTACACCACCGGCCAGCAGGTCGCGCACCGCGGGCACACCTGGAAGGCCAAGTGGTGGACGACGGGCGAAGAGCCCGGCACCACCGGCGAGTGGGGCGTCTGGCAGAACCTCGGCTCCTGCTGACCGATTCGCTGCTGACCGTCTTGCCGCTGCCCGGCTTCGCGCGAATCTCCGTCCCTGGCCGCCTGGCCGCCCGGCTCCCCGGCATCCGGGGACGGAGCGGACGCAGGCCGGTCTCGTGGCCACAAGCCCCCGCTCACTCGAACACTCGGCGGCGGTCAGGACGATCGGGCAAGCCGGAGCAACGGGCATGACAGGCAGGCCGCTCGGAGAAGCGGAACACGACGGGCGCAGCCCTCCGGACCTGCGACAGCGTCCGGTTGTCGGCGTCCACGTGTGCGCGGACGCCGACAGGCAGTGGCAGGTTCGGCGAGGTGTGGCCGAAGTCGACCTGGGCGAGGACCGTCACGCTGCCCCAGAACATCGAGCACCACGTCGCGTAGAGTTGCGCGCCCGCCGCCGCCGTCGTGGGGCGTGACCTCGGTCGGGATGCCGACCACCATGCCCGCGATCCGGTCCAGCACACCGGACAGCCGCAAGGTATGCAGGTCGTTACAGATCCGTGAGACCGGCCGCTGCGACCGCGCTGGATGCGGCCCGGGCCCAGCAGACCGCGCTGCCTGGTGAGGACGTTGCCGCGCAGGTCGTCGCCGACCTGGCCACACAGATCCTGGCCCTGGACGACCGGGCTGAAGCGGCTCGACAGGCAGATCCGCGAGACGTTCCGCAGCCATCCGCAGGCGGAAACTATCGAGTCCCCGCCCGGCATGGGGCCGATACTCGGCGCTGAGTTCCTCGTCGCGGCCGGGGACCTGTCGGCCTACGTGGACGCCGGCCATCTGGCCTCGGCGGCGGGGCTGGTGCCCGTCCCGCGTGACTCCGGCCGCCGCACCGGCAACCTCCACCGGCCCAAGCGCTACAGCCACCGCCTGCGACGGGTGTTCTACATGTCCGCACGGACCGGCATCATCCGCGACGGACCGAACCGGGACTTCTACGCAAAAAGCGCAGCGACGACTGCAAGCACGTCCAGGCCGTCATCGCCCTGGCCCGACGACGAGCGAGTGTGCTCCGGGCGCTGCTGCGTGACGGACGGACGTTCACCTCCGCCTTCTAAGTCACCACCGCCAACGGCAGCCGGACCGGCGGGGGCAGCGGCGGGATGGCCGGCTCGGCCCGCAGGCCCTGGATCAGCAGTGCGGCGAAGCGTCGTGCGGCGGCCACCGCGGTGGCCGGCGAGGTGGTCCGGATGCCGCCGTTGGCCATGAGCACCATGATCAGGTCGTCCAGGACGAAGTCCGGACGCAGCTTGCCGCCCGCCTTGGCGCGGCGGGCGAGTTCGGCGACCTTGTCCAGTGCCCGCTCCCGGTCCGCGGCGAAGTCGATCGCGCGGGGGAAGGCCGAGACGAACGCCGCGGTGAAGCCCCGGTCCCGTGCCTGCATTGCACACACCGCCTCGATCACCAGGCAGAAGCCGCGCCACGGGTCCGGATCTGCCAGTGCCTCGTCGACGATGGCCGTGCAGGCCGTCATCTGCTCGCGGAAGGCCTCGGTGACCAGCGCCTCCTTGGTCGGAAAGTGCCGGTAGAGGGTCGCGGGCCCGACCTCGGCACGCCGCGCGATCTCGCGCATCGCCACGTCGAGCCCCTGCTCTGCGAATGTCGTGCGGGCCACGGCCAGGATGCGCTCCCGGTTGTCCCGGGCGTCGGAGCGCAGGGAGTGAGGCAAAAGGTTTGTCACCGCTCTCACTTTAGCCAAACGGACGGGGTGTTCCGCTAGCGTCCGACGCCATGAGAGCACTGACATTCTCCGAGTACGGTCCCGCAAGCGTCCTGGAAGTCGCCGACGTACCGGAACCGCACGCGGGACCGGGCCACATCCGGGTGGGCGTGCGGGCATCGGGCCTCACTCCCGCCGACTGCCACCTCCGGTCGGGCCGGTTCCGCGCCATGGCACCGCTGCGCCTGCCCCACGTGCTCGGCATGGATGCCGCGGGTGTGGTCGACGAGGTCGGCCCAGGGGTGACCGGTATCCGGCCGGGCGACGAGGTCTTCGGCATCGTCGAGGTCGCACAGCTCGGCGGTGCGAACGCCGAGTACGCTGTCCTGGCGGCCTGGGCGCCGAAGCCGGACGCGCTGAGCTGGGAGCAGGCCGGCGGCGCGGCCGGGAACGTCGAGACCGCCACGCGGGCCCTCGACCGGCTGGAGATCGGCACCGGCACGACCTTGCTGATCGAGGGCGCGGCCGGCGGGGTCGGCACGGTCGCCGTCCAACTCGCGGCAGCCCGCGGCGCGACCGTCATCGGTACAGCCAGCGCGCACAACCACACGTTCGTCGCGGGGTTGGGGGCGACACCGACCGCCTACGGCCCCGGGCTGGCCGAGCGGGTCACCGCCCTCGCACCGGACGGAGTCGACGTCGTCCTGGACTGCGCCGGATCCGGCTCGCTGCCCGATCTGGTGGACCTCACCGGAAGCCCGGACCGGGTGGTGACCATCGCCGACATGAACGCCGCGAAGTACGGAGTCCACCAGACACGCTCGGCGGGCCCGGGAGCGGACCCGCAGGCGGTCGAAGGACTTGCCGTGGCCGCCGCTCTCGCCGGGCAGGGCCGCTTCACCGTACCGGTCGCGGCCACCTTCCCCATCGAGGACGCGGCCGCGGCACACCAGTTGAGCGAGACCGGCCACGCCCGGGGAAAGATCGTGTTCACTCTCCAGTGCCGCACCAGGGCAACGTTCGTCCAACAGGGCGGACATCGCCCGATGCGGCACTAGCTCTCCGCGACCGGAGGTTCGATGCTCATCCGGTGCCAGAACACGTTGCGCGGGTCTCAGCGTCCCTTGGCCTTGCGCAGACGCGGATAGTTGTCCTTGTAGTAGAGAGTCGGCCAGGGGATGCCGGAGCGGTTGAACTCCGGGTCGGTCATGTCGGCGTCCGCGTAGTTGATGTAGCAGCCGTCGGTGGCGGAGTCCGGTACGGACACGCCGCCGGTGTCCGCGAACAGATCCTGGAAGATCTCCCGGGTCCAGCCGATGTTCGACGCGTCGTCCGCCGGGTTCACCCACCAGTTCTCGATCCGCATCTTGATGACCGAGTCGCGCTGCGCGGAGGCGGTGGCGGCCGGGGGGCACCGCGTTGATCTGCCCGCCGAAGGGCATCAGCATCACGATCGCGCCGGGACGGTGCACATCGGGCCGGTTCAGGTGCCGGTACATCGTGGCGGCCTGGACGCCGGAGTAGTTGGTGCGCAGGTACGCGGACTTGGGGGCGCCACGAACCGAGGGGATCGGCTGGTTGCCGATGACGGTGACCAGGTGCCGGTTGGCCTGGAGCCAGGTCAGTTCCTGGACGGCTTCGGTGACGGCCGGATCACCTTGGACGGCGGTGCCCTCGACCAGCGCGGTGAGGAAGGCGCGCAGCCGGTCGCGCGCACCGGGCCGCTCCGCGTCGATCTGGCTGACCAGTGCCACCGGGCCGCTGGCGCGGTGGTTGAGCACCAGGACACTGGAGACTTCCGCGCCCGGCGAGCCCGGCGCGCTGTTCTGTTCGCTCCAGGCACCGTAGTTCAGGAGCAGTCGGCGGAAGTCCGCCTCGGACAGCCGGTCCCAGGGGATGGCCGCCTGGCCGAGCAGGACCTTGGCGGGCTGTCACCGCTGGAAGTCCAGCAGCCGCTCGCTCCACCGCGCCGCACGCTCGGCCCGGCCCGCGTACAGCAGCGTCTCCAGTGCCAGGACGGCGACCCGGAAGACCTCCCGTTCCCGGCCGGCCGGATACACCAGCAACTGGTCGGCGTCGGCCACCGCCGCGTCGTGGCCGCCCGGCTTCAGTACGTCGAGCAGGGCCCCGGCGGCCCGCAGCGGCCGGTCCATCCGGCCGAGCAGCGGCCCGCTGTCCCGCCGCCGGCCCACCGGCGTCTGTGGCACCGTCCGCAGCAGGGACGGGTAGACGGAGGCGGCCCACAGGTGCGTGAACTGCCGCTCGGCGGCCTCACTCGGGCAGACCGCGCCCGTGTCGAGGCGCAACCGGTCGAGCAGTTCTTCCGCGATCCCCGGAATGCCGTGCCAGATCATCTGCTTGACCAGTGACGGCAGTGCCTCCTCGGCGACACCGCCCTGCCGTACCTGGCCGATCAGGTCTTCAGATGCCGCTGCGACGGCTCGGGATCACGGCACCATTCGGCCTGCACCGTCTCGATCCGCGACGTCGTCCGCCGGACGGTGTCGACCGCCGACAGATGGGCGTGCCGCAGGCAGTTCACCGCATGGCCGATGTCGTCGTCGGCCATGGCCGCCTCGGCGGCGGACTCCAGCACCTGGCAGGCCCAGGGCGCGCCCACCTCACCGCAGCGCAGCAGATGCCGGGCGACCTCGGCCGGGCGGGCGCCGCGCCGGTGCAGCAGTTCCGCCACACGTAACCGCAGCGCGCGGTGCCGTTCGTAGGGCACCGAAGCCAGTACGGCGGAGCGGGCCCCCGGATGCCGGAAACGGAAATTCTCGATGACGCCGCTCGTGCGCAGGGCCGTGACGGCCTGCCCGACGGACTCCGGGGTCATCCGGGTGATCTCGCCGATCAACTGCGCCGTGGCCGGTGTGTCGATCAGGGCGAGCGCCCGCGCGACGTCCGCCGCGCCCGGACCGCAGCGGTCCAGGCAGGTCAGTACGGCGTCGTGGAAACGGGTGCCGGCGCACCCCTCCCCGGGGCCGGCCGTCTCCCCGGTGCCGGCCCTGCCCGCAGCACCGTCCCCGTCCCCGCACTCGTCCCCGGCTCCGGCTCTGTCCGCTTCCCCGCACCCGCCGCCGTCGTCGAGCAGGGCGTGCACCAGCAGCGGGTTCCCACCGGTGAAAGCTTCAGCCGAGGGGCCAGCCGCCGCGCCTCGACAGCGCCGACACGGTGGGTGGCCAGCGTCCGGATGCCGTCCACGGACAGTGGACCGACGCGCAGCCGGGTGCAGCGCCGGTGCGGCAGCAGCGCGGAACTGACCGAAGGAACACCAGGGACGGGCTGCTCCGGCTCGGAGACGACGATCATGACCGGCGCCCGCTCCAGCCTGCGCACGGCGTACAGCAGGCAGTCGAGCGACTCCCGGTCACCGTGCTGGACATCGTCGACGACCAGGACGACCGGCGCCGTCCGGGCGAGCCGCGCCACCGAACGGTGCACCTCGCGGGCGGCGTCGGCACCGGAAGTGCCGGCCGGCTGCGCGGGCATCGGGTGCTCCGCCGCGCCGTCCGTCGGACGCAACCCCGGCAGCAACTGGTTGACCAGCTCGAACGGCAGCCGGCTCTCGGCGGGTGAGCCCGCCGAGGTGAGTACCGAGGCGCCGGCTGCCGCGGCCTCCTCGGCGAACGCCCGGAGCAGCGCGGACCGGCCCGACGCCGTGGGCCCCGTCACCAGGACGGTATGGCCTCGTCTGCGGGACAGGGAGCCGAGGAGGTGGCGCAGAGTGGCGAGAACGGTCTCCCGCTCCACCAGTTCCGGGCCCGTGCCCTGCATCTGAACAGCGTGTCCGATCAGCACTTTTCCCTTCCTCCCCCGTCGTACGAGCAGGCGTCGCCGACACGGTTGCCGGGCCGCGAGGTGGCGCTGCCCCCGTGCGACCGTCCTTCCAGAAGCACCCGTCTCTCCCGGATAGCAGCCGGACCGTCCGTGCCGTGTACGGGCCGGCCCGGCACCAGCCGCGTGGTCCGGTCCACGAGCCCGGCCACCGGCGGCCGGTGTGCTCGTCGGCCGTCCTGGCGGCGCCTGCCGATGCGCCGCGGCAGAGCGCGTCTGCCGCCGCGTCCCCCCGTGAGCCGACGGGCGCCCTGCTGGGCGCCGCACTGTGGAATATGTGATTCAGGACCGGCCGGTTCAGTCCGGTCGGGTACGAGTGTGGAGGGGCGGTCCTTTTTGGACATTCGCCGGAAGTGGGAAACCTGTCTGCCGTTCCGGCCGTCCGGGCCGGCCGGAACCCCCCGGCCGACTGGCGCGGTGGCTGCGCGCAGGTGAGCAGCGGGGCCGCCGTGGTGGCCCCGAAGTCTGCCCGGGAGGACCGTAGTTCGGTCCCCCCAACGGCGTCCTGCCGGCGCCGACACCCCCGCTCCCATGCCGAACACCCCACCCGGCCAACCTAGAACGCCCATTCTGCTACGGTGAGAATGCCCGTTCTAAGAATACTGGTTCTAGCGGCCCGTCCGGCATGTCGACGTCGGCTGCCTGACCATGAGAGCGAAGGAGACGCTGTGCGATTACGACGTCTGGGATGGGCCGGCGCCGAGCTCGAACACGCCGGTCGGACACTGGTCATCGACCTCGTCGAGGACACCTCGCCGCTGTACTCGGACGAGAAGTTCCCCGCGGCCTCCCGCCCGGGGGAGACGGTGGCGGCGCTGGTGACGCACCTGCACACCGACCACGCCGACCCGGTGGCGATCCGCAAGGCGCTCGCTCCCGGCGCTCCCGTGTACCGGCCCGAGCCGGTCACCGGACCGGACGACGACCTCAAGTGGACCTGCGGGGCGGAGGCGTCGTTCCGTGAACACGGCGTCGCGACCGAGGTCGTGCGGCCGTGGGAGGAGCGCGGCGCCGGCCCGTTCCGCATCGGCGCGGGGCCCTCCCTCGACGGGCTGGGGGATCCGCAGCTCTCCTGGGTCGTCGAATGCGACGGCCTGCGCGTCTTTCACGGCGGGGACACCGTCTTCCACGGCCACTGGTGGTCGATCGCGCGCCGGTTCGGCCCGGTGGACATCGCCTTCGTCCCCATCAACGGGGCGGTGGTCGAGCTCCCGCACCTCCAGCCGCCGAGCCCCTTCAACGCCGTCATGCTGCCGGAGGAGGCGGCGGTCGCGGCGCACATCCTGGGCGCCCGCATCGCGGTCCCCATGCACTACGGCACGCTCGACAAGCCGCCGATCTACATCGAGACTCCGCGGGCGGTCGAACGTTTCGAGGGGCGCGCGAGGGAACTCGGCATCACGCCCCTGGCCGTACCGTACGGAGAGTGGTTCGATCCGTCGGTCGCGCCCGTACACTAGAACCAACGTTCTAGCGCATGAGGAGGCCCGGGGTTGACGGCGGCGGACGGCGATGAGGGGCGGACACGCGTACTGCAGGCTGCCGAAGAGCTCTTCTACGAGTACGGCATCCACGCGGTGCGGATGACCCAGGTCCGGGACCACGCCGGGGTGTCGCTCGCGCGGCTGTACAAGCTCTACCCCTCCAAGCACCACCTCGTGGCCGCCTACCTGCGGGCGCACGGGCAGCGACTGCGTGCGGACCTGGCCGGGTCCGTCGAGCGGTCCGCCCCGGCCCCGGCCGGCTCACGGGCCCGCCTCCTCGCGGCGTTCGACCACATGCAGCACACCATCACCGCACCGGGGTTCCGGGGCTGCGCCTTCGTCAACGCCTGGGCCGAAGTCGGCGGCCCCGGCCACGAACGTCACCCGCTCGTGGCCGAAGCCGTCCAGGAACACAAGAGCCTGCTCCGCGACTACTTGACCGGACTCGCCGAGGACTACACCCACGCACGCGGCGTCGGCGAGCAGGTCCACATCCTGGTCGAGGGGGCCATGGCGACGTCCGCACTCCTCGGAGCGGACGCCGCCCGCCCGGCCCGCGACGGCGTCTGTGCCGTACTCGCCGCGGCCGACAGCGCACGCGAGGGGTGAGGCCCAGCGCTCCGCCCGCAACTCGCCTCTCCGGCCGTCAGGTTGGGGAGGCGGGAAAGCCGGCGGGACGCCCTCCGGTGGTGCTCAGCGTACGAGTACGACGGAGTTGATCGGCGTCATGTTGTACGGCGCCGACTCGCCCACGCCGCGCATCACGACGGAGCAGCCACCGGTCCCGTTGTACCCGTAGCAGAACTGGAACCCGGCGCCGCCCGTCTGGTTGTTGACGATCACCCGGTTGCCGGTGACGTTCGACAGGTTGTGGGCGCCGTAGCTGTAGAAGATGTTCTTGTTCAGGATGCTGCCGTTCGTCTCGCGGATGCAGACAGCTCCGGACGGGCAGGGTGTCGCCGCATTGGCGCTGGGCGCCACGGTGAGCCCGAGGGCCCCCGCGGCGAGAGTCAGGCTCGCGGCAGATACAGCCATCTTGCGCAATGTTCCCCCTTGGGTCGTGATGCCCCGGTGCGGGCCATCGCAGATGAAAGTAGCCCGTGCCGACGAGAGGCACCAGAGTGCCTGGACATGTTGCGGAGGCCGCTTTCGCGCTCTGGGGCCGGCGGGGCTCGCTTCCGACGAGGGGCCGCTGGGCCGGGAGGCGTGCGTCAGTGTGTACGCGCGGGCAGTACGAGGCTTTCCGGCACGGCCGCGCAGGCGTCCCGCAGGGCGTCGGCGAGCCCTTCGTGGCCGGTTTCCGAAGGGTCGGCGACCCAGCGTTCCAGGGCCCGGCGGAAGGCCGCCGCCAGCAGGTCGACGGCCAGCCGCGGCCGCAGGCCGTACGGATCCGGCTGCATGGTCATGTCGAACCCGCGCTGCATGACGGTGACGATCGCCGCGCCGGTCCGGTCGCAGAAGGCAAGGTGGTGCGCCTCCGTCGACGGTGTCCGCGCCGACAGCCGGCGACTGAGCCGCAGGCGCTCGGCCCAGCCGTCCGTGCCCATGCGGCCGAGCGTCGCGAGCAGCACGCCCCCCCAGCAGTTCGAAGGCCGGGCCGCCCGTGGGCTCCGCGGTCTCCAGCTCTTCCATGAAAACGGCCCACAGGTCGTGGACGGGCGCCAGCGCCACGTCCTCCTTGCTGCTGAAGGTGCGGAAGAACGTGCGCTTCGAGACGTCGACGGCGTCGCACAGCGTATCCAGCGTGACGCTGTCGAAGCCGCGTTCCGTGAACAGTTCCAGCGCCGCGTCGACGAGCGCCTGACGTGTGCGCAGCTTCTTGCGTACACGCAACGGCCGTTGGACACCGGACGGGTGCTCGCCGATCACGGCAGCATCGGCCTGCTGTTGACGACCTTCGTCATCGGCACCGATGACTTCGTCATCGCCGGGACCCTTCCGGCGGTCTCCGCCGACCTGGAGGTGAGCGAGGGCACCGCGGGCCAGTTGGTGACGGTGTTCCCGATCACCTAGGCGATTGCCTGTCCGACCCTCGCGGTGGCCGCCGGGCGGGTGCCACGCAAAATGCTGATCGTGGGCGGACTCGCGGTGTTCGCGGTGGTCAACTTCGCCACGGCGCTGGCACCTTCCTTCGGAACACTGATGGCCCTTCGGGTGCTGGCGGCGCTGACGCTGCCCCGCATGCCGCGGACTCCGGTGGCCGGAGTGGCCGAGCGGCTGCTTCTGCTGCGGCGGCCCTCGCTGCTGCTGTGCGTACTGGGCACGATGCTCGCGGCCTGCGGCGGCCTGATGCCCTATATCTACATGGCTTCCGTCACCCACGACCTCACCGGCGTAGGCGGCCGGTACGTGGGCGTCTTCGTCGCGATCGTGGGTGTCTCGGGCGCCGTGGGCACCGTACTGGGCGGACGGTTGACCGACCGGTGGGGCGTGGACCGCACGCTGCTGGCCGCGTTCGGCGGGGTGGCGGCGGCCGCCTTGGCGCTGCTGGTGGTCGGCGGTATCGGGCAGGAAACGGCACCGGTGTGGCTGGTCTGCCTCGTGTTGGTGCTGTGGGGGGTGCCAGGCTGGGCCAACAACCCCCCGATGAACGCCCGCGCCATGCAGATGGGCGGCGATGCCGCCACCGAGGCGGTGGCGCTGAACACCAGCGGACTCTACGCCGGCATCGCCCTGGCCGGTACCGTCGGCGGCGGCGCGGTCAACACCTCCGGCGGCGTCGGCGTCCTGGTGGTCGCCTGCGTCGCCGGCCTGATCACCATCGTGGTGATGGCCCTGTCCGTCCGCCGCTATCCCTCTTCCCGGCACGCGTCCGTGGCCGGCCCCACCCCCGAGAAGGCCGTCACGTCCCGACCTCACCGCGCCCCACTCGTTCCTGCCCGGCGTCGTCCTCGCCCGGCTTCGGCGCGCCACGGACGCCGGTCGAGCCGTCAGCCCGTCGCGGCGGGTCCCGGCGGCAGGTGGACCGTCATGATCAGGTGGCAGGTCGCGTCGCCCGTACCGCGGTAGGTGTGGGGCTTGTCGCCGTCGAAGGTGGCGGTCCGGCCGGCTTCCACGGTGTGCTCGGTGCCGTCGACGACCAGGACCATGCGGCCGGCGGTGACGTTGACGGTTTCCACGACTCCGGCCTGGTGCGGGTGGCTGGGATATTCCTCACCCGGCTCCAGCCGCCAGCGCCAGATCTCGGTGGGGGCCGGACCCGAGGTCGTCAGCATGAGCCGGGCTTCGCTGCCCCGCTCTCCGGTCCACAACGGCGCCACGGCATCGGCGTCCACGATGCGTACGCGGCCTTCGGGCGATCCCTGCATCAGGGCGGAGACGGAGACGCCCAGGGTGTCGGCCAGCCGGACCAGGGTCGAGAAATTGGGGTTGCCCTGGGCTCTCTCCAGCCCCACCAGCGCCCCCTTGCTGACCTGGGCGCGTCGGCTCAGCTCCTCCAGGGACAGGCCCGCACGGGAGCGGGCCGCCTTGACGTTCTGCGCGAGCGTCCGCAGGGCTGCGGCCGTCTCGGCCATCTGATCACCTTCCATGGCTGGTCGCCGGTCGCCGGTCGCCGGTCGCTGGACAGCGGACCATTCGAATGCACCGTGCGGTCGTTCGGTTGACGCCGACCGGTCATTGTGTTGTACGGTCTGGTCGTTCCGTTGAATCGTAAGGGATTGTCGCTGTGATCGCTCTACTGCTGGCTCTCGGTAGCTCCCTCGCCTACGGATGTGCCGACTTCCTCGGCGGCCTCGGCGCCCGTAAGGCACACGTGCTGCGCACCGTGATGATCGCGGCGCCGGCCAGTCTCGCGGTCGAACTCCTGCTGTGGCCGGTGCTCGGCGCCTCGTTCGGCGCCGCGGCCCTGGGCTGGGGCGCGGCTTCCGGAATTGCCTCGGCCGCCGCGTTCGCGCTGCTCTACAAGACCCTGGCGATCGGCCCGATGAACGTGCTCTCGCCCGTGACCGCGCTGATGTCCGCCGCCCTGCCCGTCGGCGTGGGCCTGCTCCAGGGCGAGCGCCTGGCCACCGCCGGACTGATCGGCCTGCCCCTCGCGCTGGTGGCGGTGGTGCTCGTCAGCGCCGGACACGGCACCGGGGCGGCGCGCCCCTCCCGTACGGCGTTGCTGCTGGCCTTCGGCGCGGGAGCCGCCATCGCCCTCCAGCTCGTCTTCCTGCACCAGGCGCCGTCCGACAGCGGGGTGGCCCCGCTGGTCATCGGCCGTACGGTCTCCTCGGCCGTCACCCTGACCGCCGCCGCGCTGATGCGCCGCAAGCTCGGCTCCGAGCGGCCCGCCTACGCGATGTCGGCCGCCGCGGGTGTGCTGGACTCCCTGGCCAACCTGATGTTCCTGCTCGCCGCACGGAGCGGCGACCTGACCGTCGTCGCCGTGCTCACCGCCCTCTACCCGGCCGGCACGGTCCTGCTGGCCCGCGGTGTCCTCGCCGAACGCATGCACCGCGGCCAACTGGTCGGCCTGGGCACCGCCGCAGTCGCCGTCAGCCTCCTCGCCCTGACCTGAGCGACCGGCCTTGCGCGGTGCGCGGCCCGCCCGTCGCCGATCGCCGCAGTCGCCCCCTCCCTCCCCGCACGCGCACAGGAACAGGAAACGGACCCCATGCCCGACATCCGCATCGCCCCCGCCGTCGCCGACGCCTTCCCCGACACCCTCATCGCCCTGGTCACCGCCACCGGACTGCGGGGCCGCGAGCCCTGGCCCGACACCGCTGCCGCTCTGGACGGTCTGGAGCGGCAGTTCGCCGACGGCACCTGGCAGCCCGCCGACGAGAGTGACCCTCGTATCGAGGCCTGGCACGCCGCCTACCGGTCCTTCGGCACCAACCCCCGCCGCATCCGCCCCAGCGTCGACGCACTCGGCCGCCGCTTCGCCAAGAAGGGCGCCCTGCCGCGCGTCAACCCGCCCGTCGACTCCTACAACTGCGTATCCGTACGGCACGGCCTGCCCGCCGGCGCCTTCGACGTGGACCACGTCACCGGTGACATCACCGTCCGCCACGCGGACGGCGCCGAGGAGTTCACGCCGCTCGGCGAACCCGACACCGTCGAGAACCCCAGGCCCGGCGAGATCATCTATGCGGACACCACCGGCGTCCTGACCCGCCACTGGAACCACCGCGACGCCCACCGCACCCGCGTCACCGAGGACTCCGCCCACGTCGTCTTCGCCCTCGAAACCCTCCACGCCACCCGCGACGGCCACCTCCTCAAGACCGCCGCGGAGGAACTGCGGGACCTGCTCACCCCGCACGCCGAGCAGACCGCGATCCACTACCTCGGCCCGGCACATCCGCAGGCAACTGTCTGAGCTCCGCCCGCCCGCCGACCGTGCCTGGCTCTGGCTCGCGCAACGGGTGCCGCCCGCAGGTCAGAACTGGTTCTCGCCGCCATCGATGTACAGATTGGCACCGAGGACGAAGCTGCTCTGTTCGGAAGCGAGAAACGCCACCACATTGGCGACCTCGTCCGCACGCCCGATCCGGCCGAGTGGCACAGCCGCGGCGAATTGCGACTTGGTGACGGGTGCGTCCGCGGTGGCGGCCACGCCGTCGAGTCCGGGAGTGTCGATGGTGCCCGGCGAGATCGCGTTGACCCGGATGCCGCGGTCCTTGAGCTCGTTGGCCCAGGTACGGGCGAAGGACCGGACCGCCGCCTTGGAGGCCGCGTACGTGCCGAAGGCCGCGACACCGTCATCGGCCCGCACCGAGGAGTTCAGGATCACCGAGGCGCCGTCGTTGAGCAGCGGCAACGCCTTCTGCACGGTGAACAGGGTGCCCCGCACGTTGACATCGAAGGTCTGGTCGAAGTGCTCCTCGGTGGTCTCCTGCAGCGTCGCGAACGAGGCGCTCGCCGCGTTCGCGAAGAGCACGTCCAGACCCAGGCCCCGGGCACGGACCGCGTCGTAGAGACGGTCCAGGTCGGCCAGGTTCGCTATGTCACCCGCCACGGCGGTGGCCCGCACCGGGCCGATGGTTTCGACGGCCGCGTCCAGTTCGGCCTTGCGCCGGCCGGTGACGAACACGTGCGCGCCCTCGGCCGCCAGCCGTACGGCGGCGGCCAGGCCGATCCCGGTGCTGCCGCCGGTGATGACGGCGATCTTGCCCGCTAGCTGTCCCACAGGAATGACCTCCACGAGGTGGCGAACTTCAGTACCGATCGGTACTCAATGAGAACGTAGCACATCTGTACCGCCCGATACGGAAAATGTCGGCTGCGTCAGGCCGTCGGCTCCCCGCCCTCGGTATAGATCACCAGCGTCAGTTCCGGCTGCTCGGCCAGGCGGAACGCCGTGTAGACGAACTCGGCCTCCTCGCCGCCTCCGCGCCGCAGCCGTTTACGTCCGCCGCGCCGGACCTGAACTTCGTACTGCGCCCACCAGGCACGCGCCTGCGCTGGCCGTGTTCAACTCGTCGATCAGCTCCGTGAACCGGGTGGCGTCCGGCCAGTGTCCGCAGCCGGGCGAGCAGACCGCGAGCCTCCGGCTCCCAGTCGACCACGACGTCCCGGGCCACCGGGGCGAGGAACACCCAGCGGACGAAGTTCGCCGGGCGGTCCGTCGGCGTGGTGAGGTTCGGGAACAGTTCGTCGGCTGCCTGATTGCAGCCGAGGACGTCGTAGTTGCTCCCGATGATGTAGGCCGGTCGCGGCTGGAGCAGCAGGGGGGTAGCCGCCACCTCGGCGGCCAGCGGTTCAGGTTCCCCGGCCCCGGGCTCGGGGGTACGACCGGCGAGCCGGAAGAGGTGGTCGCGCTCGTGGCGGTCGAGCCGCAGCGCCGAGGCGAGGGCCGCGAGCACCTGGTCCGAGACGCGGATGTCCCGGCCCTGCTCCAGGTACGTGCATCAGGTGGCGCGCTCATCCCGGCGAGCAGCGCGAGCTCCTCCCGGCGCAGCCCCGGCGTCCGGCGGCGGCCGGAGTGCGGCAGCCCCACCTGGTCCGGTGTGATGCGCTGCCTGCGGCTGCGAAGGAAGGCCCCCCAGCTCACCGCGTTGGTCCGGCTGTCGCTGCACTCATGCCCACCACCACGACCCCTGCGACCACGGCCCCCACCACAACCACGGCCGCACGCATCACCACAGACACGGCCACAGCCATGGACTCGGACCAGGCGGAACCCGCAACAAGGTCATCGCCGTCACCGGTGCGAGCAGCGGGACAGGCCGAGCCACCGCGCTCGCCCTGGCGCGGCGCGGTGCGACGGTCGTCCTCGGCGCCAGGCGCGGCGATCGCGTCGAGCAGCTCGCCGCCGAGATCCGGGAGAGCGGCGGCCGCGCCGTCGGCGTGCCGACCGACGTACGGCGGCGTGCGGACCTCGTCCGCCTGGTCGACACGGCGGTCACCCGATTCGGGCGCCTCGACGTGCTGGTCGACAACGCCGGCATCAGGCCGGTCTCCCCACTGGAGGACCTGCACGTCGACGCATGGGACGACATGATCGACGTCAATCTGCGCGGCGTCCTGCACGGTATCGCCGCCGCACTGCCGGTCTTCCGCCGGCAGGAAGCCGGGCACTTCGTCACGGTGGTGTCGACCGCCGCGTACCGCACCGGCCCCGGACAGGCCGTCTACGCCGCGACGAAAACGGCCGTCCGTACGGTCTGCGAAGGGCTGCGGCAGGAGGTGGGCGACCCCGCGTCACCATCGTCTCCCCGAAGTTCGTCCACACCGGCTTCGCCAACGCGGTCACCGACCCCGAGGCCCGCGCTGCGCTGCCGGCCCGCCGCGACGCCATGGCACTGGACCCCGCAACGATCGCGGACGCCATCGCCTACGCCGTCGCCCAGCCGGACCAGGTCGACGTCAACGAGATCGTGGTACGGCCCACCGCGCAGCGTTGACGGCGGCCAGGCCGTATCCAGTGCTCAGCCGGCCGGGGCGGACACCGGGGCGACCCGCGTCCCCCGAGGTCAGCCCTGTATGTCCGTGCCCCTGCCCCCGCCCCCGGCTGTGTCCGCGAGGAAGTCCCGAAGGGCTGACGCGACGGCATCGGGAGCTTCCACGGGCAGCAAGTGACCGGCGCCGGGGACCGTTGTCAGGGTCGCGTGCGGGATGTGGGGCAGCAGGCAGTCACGCAGGACGTGCGGCGGCTCCACCACGTCGTTCTCCCCGGCCAGCACGGCCACCGGTACCTCGATGTCCCGTACGGCGCGGGTGATGTCCCGCGCGATTCCGCGCAGGGGCCATTCGCGCCGGGCCTCGGCGCCGCAGGCGAGGCTGTCCCGTACCGCGGTGGCCCGCACCGCCGGGGGCAGCGGAGTGGCGGTCAGGACATGGTCGAGGGCGTGGTGCACCGTTTCGGGCGAGTCGTAGGCGTGCGCCAGGCCCTGCCGGTACTCCTCGGTGACCATGACGGGCGGCTGCGGCGGTGCGGGCGCCACGAGCACCAGGCCGACCAGCGCGGACGGCCGGCGGGCCGCGAGGAGCTGACTCGTCTTGGCGCCCATCGAGTGGCCGACGAGGACGAACGGCCCGGGCACGCGGGCTCGGACCACCCGGGCGAGATCGTCGGTGAGCTGGTCGAGGTGATAGGGACCGGGCAGGGCTCGGGAGGCGCCCCAGCCGCGCTGGTCGAAGCGGACCGTCGCCTGTCCGGGCGGCAGGAGGCCCAGCACGCTGTTCCAGGTGGCGGCGGAGCCGCCCCAGTAGTGGACGAAAACCAGTGCCGGCCCGGTGCGGCCCCGTGTCAGCACGTCGAGACTCCCGCCCGACACCGCAACACGGGTTGTCGATTCCGCCATCTCCGCCATCATCGCGTCTTCCCTTCCGTCGGCAGCAAGCGACTCCGCCGCTCGCGCCGAACCGGTGAACCCATACCCTGACCTGCTGTCAGGCCTGTCTGCGACGGTAGGCGCGAGACCGTTCACCCAGTGGCGGAAAGGGACACACTCCTTGTGGAAAACGGACACGGTGCGGTGCGGCAGGTGCACTATCTCCCGGCCGTCGGATCGGCGTACGGGGTGGAAGTCCTCGATTTCGCCGCGCTGCGCTCGATGGACGTCCACCGCCGACGTACCCAGCCGCAGCGCCCCGACTTCCACGTCTTCGCGCTGATCGGCTCCGGAACCGGCACGCACGAAGCGGACTTCCACAGCCATCTGCTGGAAGAAGGCAGCGCCGTGTGGATCCGGCCGGGCATGGTGCACCGCTGGAGCGACATCGAGGCCTGCGACGGTCCGCTGATCCTCTTCCGGCCCGGTTCGCTTCCCGGCTTCACCGTGCCGGAGGCCGGTACCCCGGCCTGCTGGCACCTGGACCAGCAGCGCCTGGCCCTCGCCCTGCTCGCCGCCGGACACCTCGAACGCGAGCACGACGCAGCAGTCCACACCCCGAGCCTGGCCTCACCCGCCCTCCTCTCCCACCTGCTGGCGGCCCTGATCCTGCGCACCCTCCCCACCGCCGACGCACCGGCCCCGACCGGGACAAGGCGTTCCGGAAGTCGGCACACCGGCGTCTTCCGCGCCTACCGGACCACCGTCGAAGAGCACTTCACCGACTGGCATCACGTGGCCGACTACGCCCAGGCACTCGGTTACGACGTACGCACCCTCACCCGGGCGACGCGTGCCGCCACCGGCACCGGCGCCAAGACCTTCCTCGACCAGCGCGTCCTGCTCGAAGCGAAAAGACTGCTCGCCCACACCGAGCTGCCGGTCGGCAACTGCGCCCGACGCCTCGGCTTCCAGGACGCCGGGAACTTCACCGCCTTCTTCAAACGCCAGACCGGCACGGCCCCCACCACTTGGCGCACCCTGTACAGCACCGCCGCCGGCGGATACGTCCCCCATCAAGGCACGGTGTGACGCCCGACGGTGTCCGACTGCCTCGGCCCAGGGCGAGACAAGACAGGCTCGCCCCTGGTCGGCGCGCAGCGTCCCGTCAGGAGGCAGCCAGCCCTTCGGTCGCCCGCAGCTTGACCGTGAAGGCCAGCGTCAGCCCTCCCGGCGGCGAGCACTTCACCACGGCGTTACCGTCCAAGGAGACGATCTGTGGCGGGTCCCACCCGGCCGGTACCGAGCCCTCGGCGGACCCGAAGGAGTCGAGGACCCGGCTTTCGGGCGCCCAGGCGGTGACCGTACCGCCGACGTTGCTCAGGCCCTGTTCGACGACCCACGTCGCGGCCCGGCCCGTCGGGTCGGTCGCCATGACCTCGGCCCGGTAGCGGCTCGCTCCGGCTGCCAGGGGCACCGCGGCGAGGGTGAGGGGATTCGCGGCCGCGATGCCGCAGCCCTGGGCCACCCGCTCGCGGGCCCCGATCCGTCCCGTCGTGGTGTCGAGGGCGAACACCCAGTCCCGCCCGCCTTGCCACTGTGTCTGGCCGAGGTCGGTCGCGGACACACAGCCACCGAGATGGGACACCCTGTTCTCGTCCCGGGGGAGGGTCCAGGGTTTCACGGGATCGGTGGTGCTGCCGAGGATCCGGACCGGTGTCGGCCCCCGCCTGCCGGTGAACACGAGGTTCGCGCGGGTGCTCGCGCTCGGGCGGAACTCGCAGTTCACGAACGTCGACGCGGTGGGGATCTCCAGCGGGGGCCTGGGCGGTTCCTGACCGAGCAGGAGCAGGGAGTTGTCGATGCGCACGGGTGGGCAGTCGGTCCGCTTCAGGAAGCTGGTCTCCAGTACCGAACTCTCCAGGACGAGATGGTGCAGGTCGGAGGTGGCCACCGCGCACTGCCAGGTCTCCGGATGGCCCTGTGTCGCCTCCGAACTGATGGCGATTCCGATGCCGTGGAAGGACCCGTACGGCGCCGCTGTGGTCAGCAGGAGCGGCACGACGGAGCGGTGGCTGCCGATGTACCAGTCGCGAGCGGTGACGCCGACGACGTCGGTCGCCACGAAGTCGTACTGGGTTCCGACGGTCTGCAACCGGTTGACCCTGGCCAGCCCGCTGCCGCCCAGGGTGAGGCCGAGCCTGGTGGCGCTGATGAAGAGATGTTCGACCTCGGAGAGGTACGAGTTGTTCCGCAGCCTCATCCCGTCGCGTGCGGCGGTGACGCGGAGGTGGCTGAACACCGAGCTGTTCGAGAGCTGGCCGTGGACACCCGCGCCCGAGGGACACTGGAACTCCAGCCGCCGGACCGTGGTGAGCGCGGCCGCGACCGGAGGCCCGCCCCACTGGTACATCACGTAGACGGGGTCGGGGTCCGGAGTCCGTCGGATCCACGTCGACCCGACGGTGAAGGCGTCGACGTCGCGGTCGAAGTTGATCAGTATCCGGGTGACCAGCCGCTGGTCCGCGTGGACGGGGTCGGGCCTGACGTTGGTGGCGAAGTCGGAGGCGAACTTCGCGGTCGGCGCGGTGAAGGTACGTGTACCGGTGTCCCGGTCGATCACGAAGTCGCTGATGCGGACGGAGTCGATGCGCCCGGTGAACGGCCGCGTGAAATCGTGGTATTCCGGCCAGCGCTGCTGACTCCTGGCGCCGAGGTACACGCCTTCTTCGACGGGCTGGGTCAGCTTCGCCCCGGCCCGGGGACGCTGTCCCTCCCGTGGCTCGGCGGGTGTCAGTACCGTCCCGGGCGGCCCGGCGTGGAGGTCGAGGTGGGTGCCGTCCCAGACCAGGGAGAGGTGGAGCGGCTGCCCGACCGGGAAGCTGCCGGGGTGGGAGATGACGTGGTCCACGCCGTCGAGCCGGGCGGTGGCGGTGACGGTGACCTGGCCTGTCGTGCCGCCGAGGAAGATACCGAAAGCGCAGGTGGCCGCTTCGCTGTTCAGCCGGCGGCCCGAACTGGAGAGGACCGGCTCCCCGCCTCCGCCCGGAAGGACGTCGGGGCGCACCGTGCAGGAGACCGAGAACGACGCCGCGCCGTCCATGTCGAGCGCCGGGCTGTCGCGGAGGTTGACGGTGCTCCGGTTCTTCGCGCTGAGAACGCCGGCCCGGCCCGCTCCGGTGAGCAGGGCGTCCGACGTGGGCAGGTGGCCCAGCGACTTCGGCGAGATGCACAGCGCGGGGCCGTGCGCGCCGAAGAATCTGATGGTGGTGGTGTGTTCGCTCTCGCCGCGCAGCTCGATCTTCCCCTGCTCGCGGCCGACGACCAGCGGGCGGCGGATGCGGTAGTAGCCCGCCGGGAAATAGACCACGCCGGGGCGGAGCGGGTGCAGGGAGTGCATGGCACGGGTGATGGCGTCCCAGTCGTCGCTCTGGTCGTCGCCCTTCGCGCCGAAGTCGAGGACGTTCGCGAAGTCGTGCTTCGGTACCACGGTCACGTTCCCCTGCGCATCGCACTCGCCGACGACGAACGCGCCTTCGAGCAGCGGTAGTTGGCGCGCGCACCGGCCCTGCCCGTCGACGACCACGGCGGACGGCTGCCCGGCTCCGAGCCCGGTGGTCTGCGCCGGCGCGACCTCCGGCTGTTCGTAGTAGCTCACCTTCGTGTCGGCCG
This sequence comes from Streptomyces sp. NPDC045470, assembly GCF_040646595.1. NCBI lineage: Bacteria > Bacillati > Actinomycetota > Actinomycetes > Kitasatosporales > Streptomycetaceae > Streptomyces > Streptomyces sp. NPDC045470. The sequence goes on along the minus strand of NZ_JBEZAN010000011.1, from coordinate 145,685 downwards.
CGGCCGCGGTGGCAGCGATCCCGGTGACCATCGTTCCCGCGGTGAGCGCGGCGGACGTCGCCCTGGTCAGCCTCGTGGCATCGTCCGGAGCCAGCGCGGAGCAGAGCACGTCCCCGGCCTGGACGTCGACTGCGACCGTTGCTGTTTCCATGGGCTCCTCCGGGTGCGCGGTGGCCGGGTGAAACGGGACTGCCCGCGGGCCGCCGACGTGTCCGATGCCGCGGACGCGTTCGACGTTGTCGGCGTGTCCGGTGCCGGGAACGTGTCCGACGCCAGGGACGGCGGGACTCCGTCGGGGCGGCCGGTCGCCTCGGACCAGGAGACTGCAAACTGCCGACCGAGGACAGCCGCCGGGCGAGCTTTCACCCACATGGGCGATAGAGGCGCTGGCGTGAGGGACGGCGGAGCTTGATTTCACATCGGCTTCGCCGCGCGCGGGCCCGGGTGCCGGAGGCGCGTCGGCGATCAGACGCAACAGAGGGGCACCCGGCCGTCCGGCCGGATGCCCCTCACACCACGCTCGTCACAGCGTCGGGTCGCCGCGCTGTCCTGCGCCGTGCCGACGCCGTCGTACCGACGTCAGGACGTGCTGGGCCACATCGCAGAGCGCGAACCGAGGGTGCCCTTCCCGTTACCCGGGTAGAGGAACAGGTCGCCGGAGCTGTTGATGGCGGCGACGTCGGCCTTGCCGTCACCGTTGAAGTCGCCACCCATGACGGCCCGGAAACCGCCCCAGCTCTCGTCGGGCCACATCGCCTTGTCGTAGTCGAACGTGCCCTTGGCGTTGCCGGTGTACAGGCCCAGGCCACCGGTCTGGGAGACCGCCGCGATGTCGTCGCGGTGGTCGCCGTTGAAGTCCGCGCTGGTGAGGTGCTTCTTGGACCAGGTCTTGTCGTGCCAGACCTGGCGCTTGAAGCCGGAGAGGCGGCCGTCCGCAGCAGTGGTGTAGGCGTACAGCGAGCCGTCGTTCCAGATGGCCACCAAGCCGTCGCGGCCGGAGTCGTCGGCCTTGTAACGGGCGAACTTGGAGACGATCTTCCAGCTGTTGTCGTTGGACATCGAGCGGGGAGAGCCCAGCTTGCCGCTCTTCGTGCCCGGATACAGGTCGAGGTAGCCGTCGAGGTTGATCGCGGCGATGTCGGTCAGACCGTCGCCGTTGAAGTCACCGGCGACCATCGCGCGCTTACGGCCCCAGGAACCGTCGTGGTTCCACAGCTCACGGCCGTATTCGAGCTTGCCGTCCGGGCCGGTGTAGAAGACGTGCAGGTTGTGGTCGTCGAGGACGGCTGCGACGTCGGGACGGCCGTCACCGTTGAAGTCCGCGCTGGCGACGACGTCGGTGACATGGCGGTACATGGTCGTCAGGCGGATCTGCTGGACCCAGCGGTGCGCGTCGTCGACCCGGGCCTCGACGGCGCCCGTACGGGTCTCCTCGGAGCCGAAGCAACCGCCCTGCCACGAAGTGCTGTTGACCGCGACCAGCTCGTAGCCGCCGGCCTCCGTCTCACGCAGGGCCGGGCCACCGGAGTCGCCCATGCAGACACTCGCACCGTCCTTGCCGGTGACGGCGAGCGTCGTCTTCTCCACCGCGTCGACGGAGAAGCCACCGCTGTGCAGGCGGTCGGGAACCCACTCGTCCTTGGTGCGGCCGTAACCGGCGACGCGCAGCGTGTCACCCTGGGCAGGAGCGGTGGAGGCGACCGGGACCGGGGTGATGTCCTCGACCGGTGCCGACAGCTTCGCCATCACCAGGTCACGGTCCGTACGGGGCACGAGTTCGGTGACGGTGCGTACCTGCCCGTCCTTGCCGGACAGGTCGGTGCGGCCGACGGTCACCGAGGTCGCCGACTTCGGCTTGCCGGCGGCGACCTTGTCCTGACCGGGCTTGTCGGCGAAGCAGCTGACGGCCGTGAGTACCCACTGGGGATCGACCAGCACACCGGTGCAGGCGCGCTGGCCGCTGCCGATGTCGAGCTTCGCGGTGAACGGGTACGCCCCGTTCTTGGCGGCGTCACCGACGACTGCGTGTGCGGGGACACCGGTCAGCATGCTCACCGCGACGGTGGTCGCGGCCAGCCCGGTGACCCATATGGCGCGTGGACGTCTGCCAAGCACTCGTGTTTCCTCAATTCTTGAGAGGGAGGGAAAAAGGGAAGGGATGGAGAAATGTCCGGGGCCCGGCGGGCCTTCTTGCCCACAGTGATGTCGAGCACAGCGTGTTTCCGTTGCGCCGTGTGTTTCCGTTACACGAGGGCGACGGCGTATTCCGCGTCGATTCCCTTCCAGGCGTCCGATCGCGAGAGGCTGCGGGGCGAGGTGGCCATCGCTCCCGTACCCGGTGCCGTGGAGGCAGAAGCCCCGCGCCGTCGAGCAGCCCGGGGGCGCCCGTCGGTCGCTCCGAACAGCGCAAAGGCGTCAGCGGTGAGGGCGCTGCCGGGCGAGCCGACGGCGGTCGGCGGGCACAGAGGCATCCGCATCGATGACTCACCTTTCGGTTGATGAGGCGCTGAAGGGAGCAAAGCGCGCCCCGCAGAAGAATTATCACTTGGCGCCACAGATCATCAAGCGCTGCTACTTCGCTAACAAATCGGCATCTATCCGCCCGCTGTGCCCCGCAGCGCGGTTCGGCGCGGTGACAGCGGTCAACCGACCCGGAGAGGTCCTTGGGTGCTCCGTCGCGGCGTCGTCTCCACGCGGTGGATCAGGTGGGCGATGAGCATGACGAGTTGCGGACACAGTTCGCGCGGGATGCTGTGTCCCATGCCGTCGATGATGGCCAGCTCGGCGCCGGGAATGGCCGCGGCGGTGGCTCGCCCGCCGTTCATGTCGATCAGCACGTCGTCGGTCCCGTGGACGACGAGCGCCGGAACCCGTACCGACCGCAGCCGTGCCGTACGGTCGCCGGAGGCCCTGGCCGCGGCGAACTGACGCACCATGCCGGCAGGGTCGTGCCCCCGGTCGTAGGCACGCTCGGCCCGCTCCGTGGCCGCGGCTTCGTCGAACGCGAATCCCGGCGACGCCACGGCCCGTAGGGCCCGGACCTGCCAGGCGATGAAACTCCGGCGGTCCTGCGGAGGCGTTCCCAGCCCGGCGAGCGCCGTGGCGTCGGGGCGGCCGACGGCGCGGTCACCGGTGCTGGACATCATCGACGTCAGTGAGCGGGTGCGCTCGGGGTGCTCGACGGCCATGGTCTGGGCGATCATCCCGCCCAGCGACGCGCCCACCAGATGGGCGCTCCGCACCTGCAGCACGTCGAGCAGTCCGACGATGTCATCGGCCATGTCGGACAACGTGTAAGGCGCCAGGGAGGAGTCGCCGGTCAGCACCGTCCGCACGTCCGGGCCCGGCAGGTCGAGGTCCTGCGGGTCCGGGTCCGGCAGATCGGGGCCCGTCAGGTCGGGGAAGCGCGACGACCGGCCGGCGTCCCGATTGTCGAACCGGATCACTCGCAGGCCGCTGCGGACCAGCTCGGCACAGAACTCCTCCGGCCAGGCGATCATCTGCGCACCGCCGCCCATCACCAACAACACGGGCGGCGCGTGATCGTCACCGAAGCATTCGTACGCCATCTCCATCCGCGACGGGCCGACCCTCAGCGCCAGCTCTTCACCCATCGCCGAACCACCTCGACACCCCGACCGAAAGGAGCTGAACGAGCGTGAACACACGGACACTTTCCATGCTCGCGGAATCCAACGTAGCGGAATGGTTCGGCGGAATGAACAAGGAAACGGGCGCGAGCGCATTCAGTGGGGACCGCCGCAGTGGGGAGTGAACCTCAGGGGTCGACTCCGACCGCCGACACCGGGCGGCGGCCCCGAGCGGAGACCATCGGCGCGGTGGCCAGGTCGAGCCCGCCGGCGGCGATGTTCGCCAGGTGCCGGTCGATCTCTTCTTCAGTGGCCGCCCCCGCCGCGACGAGCTTGTCGCGGACCTGGTGGACGGTGGCCCGCTCCAGCTCGGCGCACGCGGGGGAAGTGAGGGGGAAGTAGGCGCCGGCCCCGATTTCGGCCAGTCCGGCCGCACGCAACAGCCGCGGCAGCTTGCGCCCGTACGCCAGGTCCGCGCCGCGCTGCCGCAGCAGCTCGCGGAAGCCGCGGCGCGGGCGGTTCGCCAGCTCCTGCCCGGGCCCGTACTCGTCGGGACAGATCAGAGGCTGCAACGCCGGGTCACCGTCCTCCACCACCAGCCAACCACCGGGGCGCAGCGCCTCGGCCATGGACCGCAGGGCCTGGTGCCGCTCGGCGACGTGGACCAGCACGAGCCGGGCATGGACCAGGTCGAAAGGGCCTCCCTCGGGCAGGGCCTGGACCGCCACGTCGTGGCGCAGTACCTCGTAACCCGCGGCCGCGCGCATCCAGGAGGTGTCGATGTCGGTGGCAACCACGTACCCGGCCGGGCCGACACGCTCGGCCAGTCAGGCAGGAACCGTGGGCCCACCGGCACCGACCTCCCAACACTGCCACCCCGCACCGACCCCGACCGTCTCGAAGTGCCGGCACGTCGACGGGTCGAAGAGCGCCGACAGCTCGGCGAACCGCTCACCCGCCTCGGCCTGTCGGTTGTCCACGAGGTATTCGGTGTCGGAGTGGTTCCTTGCCATGAGCGGATCATTGCATGTGGTCCGTATGGGGCCGGGGCCTTCGGGGCCTCGGGGCCTGCCGGCACGGTCCGGGGCCCTCGGCAGCCGACGCCCGCGGTCTCGGCTGCCACCGGCCTGGTCGCAGGCGACGGCGATGTCCGCACCGGCTATCCGGCCGGGCTCGCGGAAGGGCGCGACGTGCCCAGCATGGAGCAGGCTGCCTCATCGACGAGGGCCTTGTTCGTGCCTGCGGCCGCCTTCTCCTTGATGCCGAAGTTCGTGCTCGTCAGGACCGCGACGCTCCGGTGGCCGTCCGCGTCGGTGTAGATCTCGCTGGAGTAGCCGGGCAGGCCGCCGGTGTGACCCCAGACGGTGCCGCAGGGGGTGTCCACCTTCATCAGGCCCAGACCGTAGCCGCCGCCTTCCTCGGCGGCGGGAACGGTGGTGCGCATCTGCTTCATTTGGGCCTCGGGCAGCAGCTTGCCGGACATGAGCGCGGTCAGGAAGCGCTGCCAGTCCCGTGCGGTGGAGACCATGCCGCCTGCCGCGCCGGACCAGCTCGGGTCGATACGGGAGGTGTCGATGGTGCCCCCGGGACGTCCAGGGCCGGCAAAGCCAATGCCTTCGGGCAGGTCCACGGTCGGTGCGAGAAGGCTCTTGAGCTGCTTGGCGCCCGGCTCGTAACCGGTCACGTGCTGCTTGCCGGCGCTCCAGCCCGCGTCCGTGGCCAGGAATGAGTCCTTCATGCCCAGTGGCTTGGTGATCCTTCGCTCGATCAGCTCGGTGAGGCTCTTCCCGGTGGCCTTCTGGAGAATCAGACCCAGAGCCGCGTAGTTGGCGTTGCTGTAGAAGTGCTTCTTGCCGGGCGCGGCCGGCGGATCCTGCGGGGGAGTGATGGCGAGGAGGTCCTCCGCTCGCCAGGTGCGCCGCTCCTGGCCCGTGAGGGAGGGCAGGAATTCCGGCGTCAGCAGGAAGTCGCCCAGGCCGCTGGTGTGGTTGAGGAGCATGCGTACGGTGATGTCCTTGCCGCCCCGCACGAGTCCGGGCAGCCACTTCTCCACCGTGTCGTCCAGGCCGACCTTGCCGTCGGCGACCAGTTGCAGGACGAGAGTGGCGGTGACCGTCTTGGTGTTGGACCCGACCCTGAACTGGTCGTCGGCGGCGAGGCGGTGATCGGCTTTCGTCCAGGCGGCCTGCCGTGCGATGTCCACGGGCGCCCCACTCCCGCGAACGACCCGGACGATCACCCCGGCGGAGCCCCCGTCCGCCGCCTTCTGCGCGAGATCGGCCAGGCGCTTGTCGGCCTGCGCGCCCGACGTCTCCTGCCTGGCCGACGTCTTCGCCGCACCCGCACCCGCATCCGTGTCCGTCTCCGAGCAGGCCGTGAGCGCTCCGCCCATACCGGTCACCAAGGTCACGGTCAGCGCCCCGTGCAGAATCCGGCGGCGAGACGTTGAGAGTGCGGACATGACAGTTCCCTTCGGCGCATGACAGGTGGTCGCGTGCGTCGAGGGCCGGAATTCCTCCCCCTGAGGGGCTTCATGGCGGGCCCGCCGCACAGCAACCATTCAGCCAGCGCCGGCCACCCGGCACATCGCTCGTTGGCGGGCCTTCTGTGGGCTCCGGGTCACTCGGAGGAGTGACGAGCAGCGCCAGGGAGGGCCGGTGTCCCGTCCGCTCGGGGCGGTCAGGACAGTGTGTTCCTGGCCAGTACCGCCGCCTGCGCCCGGCTCTGGCAGCCGGTCTTCGCGAGCATCCGGCTGACGTGCGTCTTCACCGTGTGCAGGCTCACCACGAGCCGGTCCGCTATTTCGGCGTTGCTCAGCCCGTCCCCGACCAGCCGCAGTACGGCGTGCTCCCGCTCGGTGAGGTCCCTCAGCCGGGCCAGCTCATGGCCGTCCGGCTGACGCCGGGTGCTCAGATGCCCCTCGATGATCCGTCGGGTCACCGCCGGACTCAGCGCACTGTGCCCGGCCGCGGCCGCCCGCACCGCCCCGGTCAGCTCCTCGTACGAACTGTTCTTCAACAGGAACCCGGCCGCCCCGGCGGCCAGCGCCTCGTCCACGTACTCGTCCAGATCGAACGTCGTCAGCATGAGCACCTGGCTCCGCCCCGGCCCGAGCAGCTGCCGGCGGCCCAGCTCGGCCAGCGCCCACAGCCCGTCCCGGCGGGGCATGCGGACGTCCAGCAGCAGTACGCGCGGCCTCAGCCGCGCGCACTCCTCGACGGCCTCCTCCCCGTTGCCCGCGGTGCCGGCCACGGTGAGATCCGCCTGACTGTCCAGGATCGCGCTCAGGCCGGCGCGGATGACCGGCTCGTCGTCCACCACGAGCACACTGATCCGCTCAGACATCGGCGGTCTCCAGCGGCATCGTGGCCTCGACACGGAATCCGCCGTCGCCGGTCGGGCCGGCGGTGAGTTCCCCGCCCAGCGCGTCCACCCGCTCCCGCATGCTGACCAGACCGAGCCCGACCCCCGCGCCCGCTGTGCCGCGCCGCGCCGCGCGGCCGTTCACCACCTCGAAGCGCAGTTGTCCGGCGGCGGCGTCGAGGGTGAGCCGGACCGGCGCTCCGGGCGCGTGGCGGCGGGCGTTGGCCAGTGATTCCTGCACGATGCGGTACCCCGCCAACTGCACCGGATGCGGCAACCTTTCCAGCTCCGTTCCCACATGCACCTCGACCGAGCCTCCCGCGGCACGGTGGCTGTCCAACAACACATCCAGCTCTCCGAGGCCGGGCACCGGCTGGAGCGGGGCCGCTTCGGCGGGATCGCGCAGCATCCGGAGCAGATCGCGCAGCTCACCACCGGTCTGGCGGCCCGCCGCCGCCAGCCCGTCGATCTGGGTACGGGCCCAGTCGGGCAGCTCGTCACCCCGAGCGCGCAGGGTTTCCGCGTGTACGACGAGCAGGGTGAGGGAGTGCGCGACCACGTCGTGCATCTCGCGGGCGATCCGTGCCCGCTCCCGCTGCGCGGCCTGCGCCGCCTGCAGACGCTGTGCGCGGTCCGCGTCGGCCACCCGCTGCTCGGCCGCGGCGAGCAGTACACGGCGGGTACGTGCGGCGAAACCCATCACCCACGACAGCGGCATCGGAGCCAGGGAGGCGAGAATGTCCAGGCCGCCCCGGAACTCACCGGCGTCCGCGGTCAGCTGGTTCACCCCCAGGCCGATCGCGATCAGCGCGCCGCCGCCGAGCATCGCCAGCACGGTGCGTACCCAGCTCGTGCGGTAGCTGCCCAGGTTGTAGAGGAGTACGGCGAGCGGCAGGAAGATCAGCGGGGTCAGTTTGGCGTCCTGACCGGCGCTCCCCACCAGCGCCGCCACGAGTGCTCCCAGGCCCGCCACAAAGGCCGTGACCGGCAGCCGCCGACGCAGTACCAGCACCGCCACGGTCACCGCTTCGCAGCCGACGAGCGACCACCACGCCACCCCTGACGTGTCCACGTACGGCTGCGACAGCAGCGGTGGCAGACATGTCAGCGCGACCAGCCCGACGTCAGCACTCCATCGGGGCCACACGCCGTCGAGTACTCCCATGCGCCCGACATTAAGAGCTCGCGCTTCGGTCATCATCACTCCAAAGAACGACTCACGCTGTCATCGACCGGCCTGATCGGCCTGCTCGGCGGACAGCTCGACCGACCACGGCAGGCATCCCGTGATCATCTCAGCGCACTGGTCGAACGCGTCGGACTCGGACACCGAGTCGGCCGCGGAGAGCGTCCGAGGCTGCCCGCCGGTTCGCCGACGGGCACCGCCGCGGACGGGACGTACCTCCGTGGCCGGACGGGCGCCATCCTCGAATTCGCGGTGCGTCACATACCGCGGTTCCCTTCCTACGAGAATCCCTGGACGGGAAAGCAGGACCCCGTCGTCTCGATGAGCGACGAAACCGTGGTCGAGGCCGCGCTTTTCGCCCTCACCTGTCACCGGGTGAGCCACGCGGAGCCGTGTATCGCGGCCGCCGTCCACGCGCTCGCGGAAGTCCTCCTGCCGTATGCCGGAAGGTGGTGTTCATCGGGGTGTCCGATGCGATCGAGGAGCAGGTGCGGGGTGCCGATCGAGGCGGTCGACTGCGGGGGCACGTCTGCATTTCCGTATTTCGGGCGCAGGCAGGAGTCGAGGGTGACCGAGCGCGCGCTGATCCTTCCGTTTTCCTTTGCCGGTACCGATCCCGGCCCCTGGGTGGTTGTCGTCCAGCGACCTCACAGCGTGGCAGGCGGCGCCGAGGTTCGGGCCCGCGCCGTACGGCCTCGCAACGGTGGCCGCTGCACGGGGGCGTCAGTTTCAGCATGCACGGACCTGGTGGAAGCATCCGGTCCGCCAGATCCCACGGGAACGGCATAATGGCCATTTGCTGCTGGAAACCGGCTGATAACCAGTCACGAAAAGGGTGCCGGGCGCGATACTTTCGCGGCGGAAAGACGGCTTGTCGCCGTCACGTTGTACAGAAGAGGAGCGCCGTGGGGACAGCGGCGGCCAAACCGACGCGCGAGGAGGCGGCATCCCGTCCGGCACAAGGACGGAGACGGCGCCGAAGTGGCGCGGACACCCTGCGCGACACCGCCACGGCACCTGCCGGGCCCACGCCCACCGGGGCGAGGAGACACGGCCCCGAGCACTGTCGCGACGGCGGCCGCGCCCCGCACATCTGAAGCTCGGCCGAGGTCCCGAGCCACCCCTACCGGACGCGTCGACGCACCGTAACGTCCCCTGTCTGCCGCGCTGCCGGCAGCTCTCCGCTTCTGCAGACCGACATGAGGAGCACCCTTCTTGACCACTCACCGTAGAAAAGGCGTCGGCCCGCGGATCGTACGGGCCCTGATAGCGGCACTGTGCGGAATCCTCGGTGCCACCGCGCTCAGCGCGACCCCGGCGGCAGCAGCCGACCAACGTCACGCGATCTACGCCATCGCGCACCGGGTCAACACCGTGGACGGCGTGGACGCCGCGATCAACCATGGTGCCAACGCCATCGAGATCGATGTCTGTGCCTGGTGGAACCCGAACGAATGGCGTGCTTGGCACGACTGTTCCTCGGCCGGTGACAACCGGCGGGGCCCCAGCTTCGACAGCATGCTCGACCGCATCATCTCCAACGCCAACGCGGGGCGCCGACTGTCGCTGGTCTGGCTGGACATCAAGGACCCGAACTACTGCGGAGAAGCGGAGAACCGTACGTGCAGTGTCGCCGGGCTGCGCGACAAGGCACAGCGGCTGACGGCTGCCGGAATCCAGGTGCTCTACGGCTTCTTCGAGTACCACGGCGGCAACACGCCGGACGTCGGCGGCAGGGGCTGGAAGAGCCTGGAGGGCAAGCTCGGCAAGCTGGAGGGCATCACCACGACCGGGAGCCGCGACAAGGTCCGCAACGCCTTCAACCAGTCCGGTTCCGGATTCCCGACCGGCCGCCGGGTGATGGACTACGGCGACACCAACATCACCAACGGATTCGGCAACTGCACGGAAGCCACGTGGAACACGTGCGCCGAACTGAAGAAGGGCGCCGCCGACCGCGCCGCCGGACAGCTCGCGGCCACCCTTTCCTGGACGGCCACCTACAACGACCCGTGGTACGTCGACAAACTGCTGGGCGACGCACGGGTGGACGGCATCATCGCGGGCTACGCCGCCTTCACCGGAGAGCGCGAGTACGACAACAGCTGGCAGTGCGCCAACGCCATCAACCTCATCCGTGACTGGGTGAACCGTCACAGCGGCTCCCACCGGATGGCCAACAGCGGAGACCGCCTGTTCCACTAGAGGCCGGACTGGGCCCGGACCGTACCGGCCCGCGCCCCATGCACCCCTCAGACCGTCGGCCGGAACCCCGGCCGACGGTTCTTGCCGATGAACTCCGAGCGGTTCCACAGCCGACGTGCCGCGCGTCACCAGCGCACGAAGCTCACCACGAGTACGGCCAGGGACAGCAGGAACATGCCGAGACAGTTGACCCAGAAGGTGGAGTTGAGGGCTCTGGCGCGCACATGGGATGCGCCGGCCGCGAGGAAGTAGACCACGATCGCCGCGGTGGTCGTCATGGCGACACCCGGCACCCGGAGCCCCACGACGAGCCCTGCGACCGAGGCCGCTTTGGCAGTGATCAGCACCCACCACCAGTCACGCGGGAACCCTACGCCTTCCAGGCAGTCGACTATGAACTTCGGTGGACGGACCATCATCAGGGTGTCGCCGGCCTGGATCACGAGGAGGACCAGGATCGGCCAGACCGGGGAGGGGAGTTCGGAGAGAGTCATCGCTCAGTTCCTGCCTTGCGAGGTGATGAATTCGGCGGTGGCCCGGATTCTGGAAGCCGTTTGCCGGGGATCGGTGGTTCCCGCGGCGAGGAGCATCAGCTCACCCAGGTAGCTGGCGAACATGACCTGCGCGCCGAGTCGCGCGTGCGCGTCCTGCGTGCCCGCGTTCACCATCGCGGTGGTCAGGTTGCTCTCGGTCAGCGTGCGCAGTGTGCCGAGGGCCGCGTTGGCCGCGTTCTCGGGGCGTCCGCGGGTCAGGGCCCGGAAGTAGGCGCGCGCCAGCTCCTCGTTCTCGGTGAACAGGTCGAGGAAGGGGGTGAAGTAGTGGGACAGGTAGTCGACCGCGGAAGTGGTGGACCCCGCCGTCGGCGGCGCGGGGACACGGGCGGCGATGGCCCGGTCGTAGACCAGGCTCAGCAGCGACTCCTTGTCCCCGACCGCCATGACCGCCCCTACGGAAACCCCCGCCGCGGCGGCGATCTGGCGCACCGTCGTGCCCTGGAAGCCCTGCTCGGTGAAGAGTCGCGCGGCAGCGTCGGTGATGCGGGCAGCGGTACGTCGTTTCTGTTCAGCGCGGGTTGGCTGAACGTGTTCAGCGAACATGTTCAGAATATAGGAGGCGCGGCCACGCCGACGCAATGGTGACGGCCGGTCCGGTGTGAGGCGGCTCCCTGGTGCCTCGGACCCGGCACGCAGGACCATGAACCGCCGGCGCCCGTGGCGGGGCCGCGGCCTGGCGCCTACGGTTCCGGTACCGGGTTACTCGGCCGGTACCTTGATCGCATGTCCTCACGTGGAGCGTTCAGGGCCCGTTCACCCCAGTCGGTCGGCAGGCCGCGGCGAACGGTCGCCGCCGTCGGGCACAGGCGGCGGCGATACGCGCTCCACCGGTCCGGAGTCCGGACTCACCTGTCCGTCTGCCGGGCGACTCGTGAGAAGTGGGCCCAGGCGCTGAGCGTGTCCCGTTGGAAGTTCTCCTCGGAGACCTCGGCCGCGACGTGCTCCCGCAGTTCTTCGCCGAGGTGCTGGGCGCCCGAAGAGCCCGCGTACAGGAACTCGATCGCCTCGGCCAGGCCGTCGCTGCTGGGCGGAAATCGGTGCGCGACCGGAAAGAACCTGTCTGCCTCCACCTTGTCGGTTTCGGGCATCAAGGTGCAGACACCCGAGTGTGCGGCTTCGAGCGGCGTGATGCCCAACGTCTCGTACTGTGAGGAGCAGACGAAGATTCCGTCGGGCCGTGCCAGGCTGAACAGGGCGTGGAGCTGTGTCTTGGAGAGTTTTCCGATTGCCAGGAATTCCGCGCGGCGCTCCCTCGGTACGCGAGCACGCAGCGCCTCGCGCGCGACGGCGTCATCAGGGCTGTCCCCGGCGATCAGAAACCGCAGGGGCCCCCTCGCTTGCGCGCTTGGACGCAGCCGCTGATGAGGAGTTCGACGTTCTTGAAGTAGTCCAGCCGTGCGACGGCGGTGAAGACGAGCAGCTCGGCGTCCTCGACGAACGATCTCAGCCGACCGTCCCGGAGCGGCTCCGGCACCGTGGACGGCGTTGTCGGCGGCCGCACCGCGCGGATCCGTCGTTCGTCGACGCCTCGGCTGACCAGGTATTCCCGTTGCAGTCGTGAGTGCTGGAGCACGAACATGCGCCGCTTCGGCGACAGCGCGGCTCACGGCGGCTGCGTCCATGTCGAAGTGGAAGAGGAGCGTGGCGCAGCGGAAGGCCGACCGGTGTACGAGAGCGACCTGGGGCTCCGTCAGTTCTTCATCCCGTTTGTAGAGGATCACCCCGGCGGAGAGCCCGGCGTTCCGCAGGCAGCGCAGTGCGGAGCGGGCGAACGAGGTGGCTCCGACCTGCGCCGGCTCCAGCTCGCTCTCCGGGAAGTACCTCTCGTCGACTACGAGTATTCCGGCCATTCGCGCATCACATGAGCGTACGTTCATGGACTCCGGGCCTCTGGTTACTGTCGTGACATCCCGTACCGGTAATGCTTACAGACCTCCCGTGGCCGGGAGGACCTACAGGTCGGCGGTCCGCCAGACACCGATCGATTTGTCGGCGAAGCGATGCTCGATCCTTGCTCCGTCTTTCTCCGACTCGTAGACCTCTGTGCAGTTCTCGTCGATGAGGTGCAGGGGAGCGGGGAGCGAGAACGGCGCCCGGCACAGGTTGAGGGAGCGCCAGCCGCCGGTTTCGATGTCGTCGGCGTTACCGGTCCGGCCGGTGAAGGTGGTCGTCGCGAAGTAGGTGGAGCGGCTGAGATGTGCGTCGACAATTCTTGCACAGTGCTCGCGCGTGTCCACCAGGCACGTGTAAGCGGCGGCTAAAGTCGCCGTCGTGTGAACCCGATGATCTCCTTCGGGGCCCGGGAATGTGGCACGGCAAAACTGGTAGAGGCAGGTGGGAAGGGCGGGGCGGGCGTTACTGCCGGGTGCGGCGCCCGTATACCGGGACAGGGTGCCCGAGTCGTACCGACTCAGGTCCATACCAATGCCCCGCGGCCTGCTGGACGTTCCGCACCCGAACCCCACCTCCTGGTCTTCAAAAGCACGCCTTGCGGCCGCCCGGCCGACACCTCGCGTCGCGGCCCCGTACGGTGCGGGCGACGGACCGAAGCCCTGTCAGGGGCGGTCCGGCAGCGGGGGCAGTGAAGGCAGCGAGGGCGGAGATTTCGCCGGGTTCCCGCGCAGCGCAGCCAGGGTGATCCTGATCGCCTCGTCGAGCTGGGGGTCGCGTCCCGCGGCGTGGTCCTGCGGGGTCTGGGGGACCTCGACGTCCGGTTCGACGCCGTAGTTCTCGACGCCCCACTCGTGCCCTTCGAACCAGGAGGCGTACTTGGGCTGCGTGACCAGGGTGCCGTCGACGAGGTGGTAACGCGAGTCGATGCCGATGACGCCGCCCCAGGTGCGGGTGCCGACGACCGGGCCGATGCCGAGCGCCTTGATGACGGCGTTCACGATGTCGCCGTCGGATCCGGAGAATTCGTTGGCGACGGCGACGATCGGACCGCGCGGGGCGTCACGCGGATAGCTGTACGGCTGGGCTCCGCGCGGCAGTGTCCAGCCGATGACGCGGCGGGCCAGTTTCTCGACGACGAGTTGAGAGGTGTGGCCGCCGCTGTTCTCCCGTACGTCCAACACCAGCCCCTCGCGGGCGACTTCGACCCGCAGATCGCGATGGAGCTGGGCCCAGCCCGAGCCGACCATGTCGGGGACGTGGAGGTAGCCGAGCCGGCCGCCGGATGCCTCGTGGACGTGGGCCCGCCGGTCGGCGACCCAGGCGTGGTAGCGCAGCGGCCTTTCGTCGGCGACCGGGATGACGACGGCGTGGCGAAGGCCACCGCCGCCCGCCGGGCGGACCGTCAGTTCGACGGGCTGTCCCGCGGAGCCGACCAGGAGCGGGCCCGGCCCGGTGGTGGGATCGACGGGCCTGCCGCCGACGGCGACGACCGCGTCGCCCGCGCGCACGGCGACACCGGGCGCGGCCAGGGGGGACCGGGCGTCGGGGTCGGAGGTCTCGGAGGGCAGGACGCGGTCGATGCGCCAGGCACCGTCCTCGTGGCGGGAGAGGTCGGCGCCCAGCAACCCCTGCCGGGTGGCTTTGTTGTAACCGCCGGTCGGGGAGACATAGGCGTGCGAGGTGCCTAGTTCGCCCTGGACCTCCCAGAGGAGGTCGATGAGGTCGTCGTGGGTGGCGATGCGCTCCAGCAGCGGGCGGTAGCGGTCCAGGACGGCGGTCCAGTCGTTGCCGCCGAGGTCGGGGCGCCAGAAGTTGTCGCGCATCAACCGGCCCGCCTCGTCGTACATCTGGCGCCATTCGGCGGCCGGGGCGAGGGTGTGCCGGACACGGGCGAGGTCGACGGTGATGTTGGTGTCGCTCTCCTCCTTCGAGGGGCGGCGGTCGGCCGGTACGAGGCGCAGTGTGCCGTCCGAGCGCAGCAGCAGTCGCTTGCCGTCGCCGGTGACCGCGAAGGAGTCGATGTCGGAACCGAGTTCCTCGCGTTTCTGTTTCTCGAAGTCGTACCGCTCCAGGGTGCTCTTCGGATCGGCGGCATCGGGGGTGGCCCGGGCCGCGCCGAGCACCCCGCGCACCGGATGGCGCAGCCAGAGAAGGCCGTCCGTGGCCGCACGGAGCGCGGAATACCGGGCGGCCTCCACGGGGAAGGGAATGATCCGGTCGCTGAGCCCTTCGAGGTCGACAGCGGTGACGGGCGGCGCGCCGTCCCCCTCCGCCGCGTCCTTCTTCTCGGCCTCGACGGCGCGGCCGGCGCGCTGCGGGCCGAAGGGCGACGGAGTGGTCGCGGCCAGGGTGATCAGATGCGGGCGGCACGCGCCGACGAAGGCGAGGTCGAAGACGTGTGCGTCGTAGACCGGGTCGAAGGAACGTTCGGAGAGGAAGGCGAGGTGCTTGCCGTCGAGCGTGAACGCGGGGGAGAAGTCCCGGAAACGTAGCGGCGTCGCGTCACAGACCATCAGGTCGGAGGTGTTGGCGAGCTTGAGATGCCGTAGCGGCACGGGGCCGGGGTGGGACCAGGCCAGCCAGGACGAGTCCGGCGAGAAGACCGGCCCGGTGACCGCGCCGTGCTCGCTGCGGTCGAGCTCCCGTATGTGCCCGGACGCCAGCTCCAGCAGCAGGACGCGCCCGTCATGCGCACAGACAGCGGCATGGCTGCCGTCAGGGGCGACGGTGAGGTCGAGTACCCGGCCCAGTTCCCCGCTGCCCAGGCGGCGCGGCGTCACGCTGTCCGCAATGCCGCCGGCGGGCGCGACCTCCAGGGCATCCTCGCCGTCGGCATCCGACACCCACACCACGTGCTCCTCACCGTCCAGGCGGAAGGTCTGGGGCAGCCGGGCCCGTACGCCGGGCTGTGCGGCGAGCGCGCGGGCCGGGCCGTCGCGGTGGGTGATCCAGTGAATGGTCCCGCGGACGGTGACGGCGCTGCCGCGGCCGGTGTGGTCGGGGGACACCGCGGTGAGGTTGTGCTCGGTGGTGACGGGGCGAGGTGTGAGGTCGGTGCGCTGGCCGCCGAGCCGGATGTCCAGAAGCCTGGGCTCGGCCCCGTCGAGATCCTCCAGCAGCCACAGGTCGCCGGCGGACATGTAGACGACGCGGGTACCGTCGGTCGCGGCGTGGCGGGCGTAGAACCCGCCGAGCGGGGTGTGCCGGCGCAGGTCCGTGCCGTCCGGGCGTGAAGAGTACAGCGCGCCGGTCCCCTCGTGGTCGGAGAGGAAGGCGATGCGCTCCCCGGCCCAGAGGGGGTATTCGAGGTTCCCGGCCAAGTCTTGGTGACAACGTACGAACTCGCCGTCGCCCGCAAGATCGATCCACAGTTTGCCCGCCGTGCCGCCCCGGTAGCGCTTCCACGACGAGGCGTCCCCGCCGAACCCGGCGGAGCGCAGCAGCACTTGACCGACGGGCCCGTGGGCCACGTCCCCGACCGGACCGTAGGGCAGCCTGCGGGCCGGCCCGGCGTCGAGCGGCACGGCATGGGCCCATCTGCGGCACCAAGAGGGCTGCCCGTGCGCGCTGATGGCGACGACGTCGCCGCCCGGTGTCCAGCCGCACACCGTGACCCGGCTGCCCCAGTAGGTGAGTTGGGCGGCCGGCCCGCCCTCGATCGACGCCGCGAGCACCTCGGGCGCGCCGTTGCGGGTCGAGGCCCAGGCGATGTGGGTTCCCTCAGGGGATATCCGCGGACGGGTGACAGGACGATTGTCGGCACTCAGCCGCCAGGCCCGGCCGCCGTCGAGCGGTGCGATCCAGACATCGTCCTCCGCCGTGCACGTGACCAGGTCACCGTGCAGGTGCGGGTACCGGAGATAGGCGGCAGTCATCGGGCACCTCCGGCCGGTGACGTACGGGGTGACCAGGCGAAGACGAGGCGGACGTACCGCTTCACAGGGGCACAGGCCCTCCCCGGTTCGCTGTCGTCGTAGCCGTGGAACGTGAGCGGGACCACGAGGGGCCCTCCTTCGACGAGAGATCCGTTCCCTGCCGGCGGTACGTCGCGGACTCCGCCGGCGGCAAGGAGCGCATCAACGGTCTGGCCTGGGGTGAGGCCCGGGGAGCGGTGCGCGCCGTCACCGGGGGTGACGTGTCCGCGCATCCGTGAACGGGCCGGTCCACCTCCTGTTCTGGACGACTCCGATACCTGCGTTGCGGGACATACGTGCCGGAGCGGTAGCCAACGGTGCCTGGTCCGGCTCCCCGGTCATTCTGGCGTCGCCGGGGGGACCAGACTGGCGCATCGGCCTCTTTGCCCGCGAGGGAACGGTTGCGGACGCCCGGCCCGTCCGGCCGGTGCCGGCGCGACGCCTCCATGGGCAGGGCGACGCGGTGTCGGTTCCGGAAGCTGTCCGAGGGCTGGGACTACAAACTTCAGCACGCGGAGCTGAAGCCGGCACCGAACGGTGCGGTCAGTTGCCCGCTGGGGTTCGAGAAGACCCTGGAAGCTGCTGACCATTTTCGGGACGCCGGGCGTGTTGCCGTTGCCGAACGAGAAGAAAGGAGCGAAGCCGCTTCCGCAAGACGTGTGCTGCTGATGACCTGCATCACCGGCACGGTTGAGCAGCCCGCGCTCAGGGTCGAGATGCCGCTGGGCCCCCGGAAGAAGCAACTGACAGCCGGCGTCACGGGTGGTGTGGTGCTGGACGAGTCCTTGCTCGGCTTCTCCGGCATGGACGGCCTCGGCCCCCCGTGCTTCGAGGTCCCAGCACGCAGGGTACGTCCGCCACACCCGTCACCCTCACCAGGACCACCCACCCCAGGTCGGCCCCTGCCCCACAGCACGACCAGCGGTACGGAACCTCCTTCGGCCTCCTGGCCGACCGGAAGATCCCCCTCACCGCCGGCAATGCACGGGAAAGGGCGCCGAAGCCGAGGAACAGAGCGAGAACGCCTGGTTCAAGGCCGGACCCGGAAAACCGCAGCCCCTGGTCGCGATCTTCACCGACCTGCCGCCGAAGACGACCGGTTCGTTGCCGTGGCCAGCGACAGGAACGGCACGCACCGCATGCCCCTTGCGTCAGTTCCCCTCACCAGCAGTCCGTGAGAGCGGTGTTTGAGCGCGGGCGGCCCTGCTGGAGCCCTGCGGCCGGCCGGTGACGCGTTTGAAGGCGCGGCTGAAGGCGGCCTGGGAGGTGTAGCCGAGGCGTTGCGCCACGGACTGGACCGACAACGTGTTCTGGACCAGCCACTGGCCGGCGAGCAGCATTCGTAGCTCCGTGGCGTACCGGAGCGGCGGCGGACCGTTGCGTCGGCGACTGTGGCGCGCACCGGCGACGGCCTGGGGGGCGCGCGTCTGCCGCGAAGTGAAGCTGGGACGCGCATGCTGCGGGCAGCATGCGCCGACCTGGCGCGTCGCGTGGAAACCTCAGACAGCCCCGCCTGATGGAGGAGTGTGGAGTTTGACGAACGAGAGGAGAAGGGCGGCGGTCCGCAGCGGTTCCTCCAGGATGGGCGAGTGTCCGCAGCCGGGCAGCAACTCGACTTCTGCGCCGGGGACGACGCGGTAGTCGATCGCGGACGAAGGCCGCCACCTGCGGTCCTGGTCGCCGAATATCACTTGTAGCGGTTTGCCGAGGGCGGTCAGCCGATCCGGGAGCGGCCGCTCGGTCAGGTAGGCGGTGGATGCCTGCATTGCTGCGGCGAGCGCACGGTAGGACATGCCGCGCAGTTCGTCGATGAGTACTTGTGGCACGTGGTAACCAGAGTGGAAAACGGTGCTGGCGAACTGGCGGACCTGATCGTCGGTCGGTGGCCACTGTGCAGGGTCGAACGCGGTGGACCCCGGTGCGATGAAGGCGTCCATGCTGGGGCCCGTGCTGATGAGTACGAGCGCGGTCACCAGGTCAGGGCGTTGCTCGGCGAGCGTGGTGGCGGCGTAGCCTCCGCTGGAGTGGCCGACGACGGTGGCGCGCCGGACGCCCAGCCGGTCCAGTGCCGTACCGATCCTGCGCCCCTGCTCGGGTACCGCGTACTCGCCGTCGGTCGGTTCGGCCGAGCGGCCGTGGCCCGGCAGATCGATCCGGATGACGCGGTGGAGCGGGGTCAGCAGCGGAACCAGCGCGTCCCATGAGCGGATCGAAGCGGCTGTTCCATGGATGAGGAGGAGTGCCGGGGCGTCGCGGGGGCCGTCCTGGTGGACGTGGAGATCGCCGTGCTCCAGGCTGAGGAACAATTCCTCGTCGGCATGGGCGCGAACGTCGCCGGTGGCACGAACGTCGCCGTTTTCGTGAAGGTGGTCGGGAGGAGTCATGAGACCACTGTCGGCGCCGGTGCGTACCGGCGGATTGGACAAATGTTCCGTCCATGCCCGCGTAGCATCGGGAGATGGGGTGCACCACGAGTGAACGTGATGATCCCGCTGTATGGGACGTCGCACGTCCGCAGCGGCCCAGCCGGGTGGCCGGCGTCGACATGGCCGGATTCCGGGTCCCCGGCGTGCCGGTCGAAGGCCTGCGGGTGATTCCGCATCCGGCGGTGATGCTCATCCTGGAGTTCGGGACGAGCCCTTCCACCGTGGAGGACGGCGCCGGGCAGCGGCATCGGGGAAGCTTCGTCGCCGGGCCGGGGGCCGGCTCAGGGGGCGGGCTTCGGGCGTGGGGCGGAGATGCCGAGTGCGTGCAGGTGCGTCTGTCCCCGGTGGTCGCCGGCGCGGTGCTGGGCGCCGGTCCGGCTGAACTGGCAGGTTCGCTGGTGCCTCTCGACGACCTGTGGGGCGGGGAGGCATCACGGATCCGCGAACAACTGGCCGCGATCCCCACGTGGGAGGCCCGATTCGCGTTCACGGACGCCCTGCTCGCACGCCGACTGGCGGCGTGGTCGCCGGCGGACCCGGAGGTGGCCCGGGCCTGGCGGCGGATCGTGGGCAGCCAGGGCCTCGTCCGGGTCGACCGCCTGGCGGCCGAACTCGGCTGGAGCCGCAAGCGCCTATGGACACGGTTCCGCTCGCAGATCGGCATGCCGCCGAAGAGCGCCGCGAAGCTGATCCGCTTCGACCACGCCGCGCACCGCCTGGTCGCGGGCGAAGGCGCAGCCCGAGTGGCGGCGGACGGCGGCTACTGTGACCAGTCGCATCTGCATCGGGACGTCCTGGAGTTCACCGGCACCACCCCGGCCGCCGTGCTGAACGAGCCCTTCCTGACGGTGGACGACCGCGCCTGGCCGACCGCGGGGCAGCCGCTCAGAACCTGAGCCTTCAGGGATTCCGGCTAGAGCGTGTCGTGAGGCGGGTTCCCTGGTGGGTGGTCAATGGTCTCGCCCGGCTGACCGGACAGGTGCACGCCTCAACCAGTACGGTTGCTGACGTTTTCGCGAGCTGGGGAGGGGAAAGAGCATTGACTGCCCGTAGGGAAGTTGAGGAATTGGTCAACGAGGGAATGCCGTCGGAGGACGCCTCGCAGGAGGAGATTGAAAAGGCGGAGCGCCTCCTTGAGAGCATCATCCCTCCAGTCACCGACGAAGAGGCGCAGATGCTGGCAACGGCGTTCGGGCCCGATGGGTGCTACGGACTGGCGTCAGGCTTGATGCACACGATCGAAACAGCCCCAGGGGCGAGGACGGCACGCTATCTGCAGGATGCTGACAACTGGTGGGTGCAGCGCCTGAATGCCCGGGTGGCGGCCGGGCGGGAGATCCTGGAGACGAACTGACGTAATCGTTCCCTGCGCGTCAATGTCGGGAGTCTGCCGGAGTGGCCCGGAACGGGAGTGTGCTGGGCGGGACTTTCGGGCGCAGCACAGTATGGAAGTGTGCGGATGACCAAACCTGTGGGTACCAGCCGTCGGCGGGGCAGGGCGAGCCTGCTTGTCCAATACGTTGCGCAGTGGGTGTATCTGCCTCTCTGGGCCGCGACGTCGCTGGCGCTGTGCGCGGTGGTCGCGCTGGCTTCAGCGGGGCTGAATCCGCCCAAGAGCTGGTTCAATCCGGTTCGCGGGTTGTTGAGCTGGTCCCGGCTGAAGGCTGAGTGGTCGCGTGACCCTGAAGTCTGGCGTTCGTACGCGGATGACAGGTTGCGGGGACGCCTGCGGAAGGCGGAGAACAACCAGGCGCTCTACGTCGGCCACCCCTCGGAAGGGAAGCAGCGGGAGGTGTCGGTCGTTCTTCCCGTGCGGTTCTTCCGCGGAGTGGGTGCGGAGCACGCCGTCGGGGTGGCGCAGTCTCTGGGGTGGTCGGCCGAAGTGCTGCCGTCGGATCGGGGGGAGTGGCATCCGGGTGCCGTGCGGGCCTTTCGCGATGTGGAACCTGGGGCGGCGGCGGGCAAGGCATAGAGCGGCGTGCTGCTTGGTTGGGCGGCGATAATCCGCCCGTAGCCCGTAGCCCGTAGCCCGTAGCCCGTAGCCCGTGCGCCCGCCGGCGGCGCCGCTCCTTCACCTCGTAGCCATCGACAGCCGCTGACCGACGGGTCGGACCCGTCCGGGCCGGTCCGAGCCAGTCCGGGTCGGTCCGGTTCGGTCCGGTTCGGTCCGAGCCGAACCGGCTCCCGGCGATACAGCTGACCGCGGGCACGTGACGAGGCTCACGGGCCGAACGTACCTCACGGGCCGTACCCGCCTCACAGCTCAAGGGTGATCTTCGTCAACCACGGCACCCCTCCCGACGCGAAAACCCCCACCATCAAGGCACCGGCCCCTTTGGGACGACTCTCCCGAATTTGACCGCATCGCCTCGTGGATAGCAGCCTTCTCTGTTGACCCGCGCACCGAGCGGTCCTGCGTCTCGTGAGCGCGTGCGTCCTTGCGGTGTGTCATGCCCCGGGTGCGAATGACCCCGCCAGCAAGGAACCTCATGCCGACTCCCCACGCCCGAACCGCCACCAGCGCGGCCGTCCCCACCCGGACGGAGCCGACCACGGACGGTGACGACGCGTGCCATACGACGGCCGCGCCGCCATCCAGAGAGCCTAGGCGCACCGACATACCGGTGCTCGCTGTCAGTGGCGGGCTGCTCATCGCGTTCGTCCTGGCCGCGTTGATCGCGCCCACGGCCACGGGCGACGCCGTCAACGCAGTCTTCACCTTCGTCGCGCGCTGGTTCGGCCCGCTGTGGCAGGTGCTGCTGCTGGCGACGTTCGGTGTCGCGCTGTGGCTGGGCTTCTCCCGGTACGGGAAGGTGCGGCTGGGCGGCGCCGGGGCGCGCCCGGAGTACGGCAGGTTCCAGTGGGTCGCGATGATCATGTCGACGTTGCTCGCGGGCGGCGGGGTCTTCTTCGCGGCGGGCGAGCCGGTACAGCACTACGTCGAGACACCTCCCTTCTACGAAGGTGTCGAGAGCGGTACCCAGCAGGCGGCCGACGCGGCGCTCTCCCAGAGCTTCGCGCACTGGGGCTTCCTCGCCTGGGCCGTCCTGGGGACTCTCGCCTCGATCGTGATGATCCGGGGCCAGGAGCGCGGCATGCCGCTGCGCCCGAGGACCCTGCTGTACCCGTTGCTCGGTGAGCGCATCCGGCATTCCCGGCTGGGCGCCGCCGTCGACATCGTCTGCGTCATCGCCGTGGTGGCCGGAACCGTCGGGCCGATCGGGTTCCTCGGGCTTCAGGTCTCCTACGGCCTCTCCGAGGTGTTCGGCATCTCCGGTGGGTACCCCGTACAGCTCGGCGTCATCGTCCTGCTGACCGTCGTCGCCGTACTGTCCGTCGCCAGTGGCATCGACCGCGGCATCCAGTTCTTCAGCAGGGCCAACATCTGGCTCGCCGTCGCCCTGATGGCCGTCTTCGTCGTACTCGGTTCCCTCGGTTTCGTGCTCGACTCCTTCCTCGGCGGGCTCGGCCAGTACGCGAAGGACTTCGTGCCGCTGGCCCTCAACCGGGGCGATCACGCGTGGCTCGGTTCCTGGACGGTCTTCTTCTTCGGTTGGTTCCTGGGCTACGGACCTTTGATGTCGATCTTCGTGGCACGTATCTCCAAGGGCCGTACTGTGCGCGACCTCGTCGTCTCCACCGCGATCATTCCGCCGCTGGCCACCATGTTCTGGTTCACCGTCTTCGGCGGCACCGGCATCTTCCTCGAACAGCAGAACCCCGGGACCATCTCCGGCCCACTCAAGGCCGTCGGTATGGACGCCGCGGTCATCTCCATGGCCGAGCAGCTTCCGATGGGTGCCGTCGTCGCGGTGGCGCTGCTCCTGCTGACCATCACCTTCGTGGTGACCACCACCGACTCGATGTCGTACAGCATCGCTGCCGCCGGGACGAAGACCGGCGAACCCACCCGTGCGGTACGTGCCTTCTGGGCTCTGCTCATGGGGGCCGCGGCGGCCGTGCTGATCCTTGTCGGGGACGGCGGTATCACCGCGCTGCAGTCCTTCATCGTCGTGACGGCCGTGCCCGTCGGCTTCATCATGCTTCCGACTCTCTGGACCGCTCCGCGGGTGGCCAAGGAGATGGCTGTGGAACAGGGCCTCGTACCGAGGGAGCCGTCGGTCACCGCCCCGGAGCCTCAGTCACCGGTGGTCCCGAAGCCCCAGCCATCGGCGGCCCCGGAGCCCCAGGCGTCGGCGGCGCGAGGGCCGCTGGAATCGCAGAGCTGAGCCAGCGGGTAAGGCTTCCGTCGGCCGGTGCGGGGCCGATCAGCCCCGTCGGCCGCGTGGTCTCGGCTTTCTGAGAGAAGCGCTGCTCCGGGCCTTTGATCGACCACTAGGTCGCGGAACTCGCCAAGGCCCTGACCGGACCGCGTGCGGCCAAGGCCGATCCGCTGACCGAGGCACGGGACGGGCTGAGATGCCGCAGAGGCGTACGCGGCGGCGGGCCTGGACCGGACGAGCGCGGAGCGCCGCGCCGTCCAGGACTTCGGACCGGCGTCGTGTCGCGCGTCTGACCAAGCTGTTCGCCTTTTTGTGGTCTGTGCCGTCTTCTAGCGCTGAGATGCCTTCGGTACCCGGCAACCCGGCATGATCGGCGCCTTGGTCTTCAACGCCCTTGAGAGCGTGCTTCTAGGGCCTTATCGCCCTCGGTGTCCTGCGCCTGCGCGAACGCTCCCGGGGGCGAACCGCGGGGGCCGGCGCTCAGCGTCGTGCCCCGGCGGACGTGCTGCGTTCGACTCGTACGGACCGTGATTCAAACAAGAATTCCTAGGTGTGTTGTTCGGACTGCTCCGGCCGAGGCAGACCTGAGAGGCGCGTCCCAGGCGACGGAGCTCGATTCCGGTGGGGACGGAATGCGCAAGAATGCATAAGAGCCCCTGTGTATGGGGAAACTGCTGATGGCGTTAGCGATTTCGAAGGTACGGAGAGCGCGTCCGAGCCGTGTTCCAGTTGGCGGCGACGCGACCGTGACCGACCGGATCGCCACGCATTTCTCCCCCGTAATCGACGCTTCTCTCTCGGCGGCGCCCGCTGAATCGACGAGCGGTGTTGTGCCGAAGCCGTACGGTCGCCCCTCAGTGGACGACGTAGTTGACGCCCCTTCGCTCAGGCGGCGGTGCCGACAGGGCAGTACTCCGCGCCCGCCGCACGGCCGAGCAGGACGGGACAGGCGACGAGTCGAGCACCGCCAGGTGAAAAGAACAGGAACCAGTATGACCAAGAAGAAGACCGGGGCCAAGGACAAGCCGCTCACGGAACAGGCCGACGAAAGCGTCGGTATCGGCGTCGGCCGTCCGTCCGGGACGGCCGAAGCGGGCGGTGTGCCGGCCGCGGCTCCCCAGGCGCCCGCGATCTTGGCCCGCAAGAAACTCCTCAAAGCCATCGCCGGCGAGGCCACTGCCATCAGCAAGGCCAAACGCAGGGGACGATCCTGCAAGGCCCTGAAGGACCTCGCCCGCGCATACGCCCTCGTCGCCGCCGAGGAGACTCGCGGCGGCCCCGCCGCTTCCGCCGACAAGGGCAACGGAGGCAGGGGAATGATCCCGGCGATGCGCACCGTTTTCCTGGCCAAGGGGATGGGTGCCAGGAAAGGCAAGCGCGACGCAGGCTGACGGACTTCGGTCGGTCTTCGGACGGTCTTCGGTGGGTGTACCGAGGGTGTACCGCATTCGGGAGCCGTGGCTACCGGCATGAGGGGCAGCCTTCACACCCTTGGGCTGGCGCCGTGGTTGCTGCCCGTTGCTGGTGCCGTCGCTGCCTGCCCCGGTCGGGCGAGGAGGGCGATGCCGAGAACGCGGCTGGTGGGAAAGTAGCCCACCTGTCGGGAGTCGAGGCTGGAACGGTGGTTGTCACCGAGGAGCACGAGGTGGCCGGAGGGTACGAGGCCCGGTCGCAGCAGGGGGAACCCGGCGGCGTCCTGGGGCGTGAGGATGTCTCCCGGCGCCGCGCGCACACGTTTGATCATCCACTGCCGGCCGGACACCGCGGCGGCTCCCGCCCACGGCGGCAGCGGCGGCCGCGACCACAGGCGACCGGGTCCGGGCCGTTCCAGGACGATCACGTGGCCCGCGGCCGGGGCGCGGCCGCGCAGCGCCACGACCCGGTCACCGTCGTGGTAGGCGGGCTCCATGCTCGTACCGCGTACCGTCACCGACACCAGCGCGCGGCGCAGCAGGACGGCCGTGGAGGCCGCGCCGAGTACGAAGAGGAGTCCGGCGGTCATCGGTCTCCTGTCGGTGTGGAGGGGAGGGGCTCGACGCCGGTGCCGGTGTCGGCTTCGGTGCGTAGCGGGCGTAGCGGAGCAGGTGGGTCCTGAGGTTCGTCGCGGTAGCCGGCTGCCTGGAGAGCGAACAAGCGGGCGTACGCGCCGTCGGAAGCCAGCAGGGCGGCGTGGTTGCCTTGTTCCACGATCTGCCCATCGGACAGGACGACGATGAGGTCGGCGTCTCGTACCGCGCCCAGGCGGTGGGAGATGAGCAGGCTCGTCCGGCCCTGGCGGTGCCGGCGTAGAGAGACGTGGATCTCGTGCTCCGCCGCGGCGTCGAGGCCCGCCGAGGGCTCGTCGAGGATCATCAGTTCGCAGCGGTCGCGGAGAAAGGCGCGTGCCAGAGCGAGGCGCTGCCGCTGGCCGCCGGAGAATTCGACGCCGGAGTCCGGAGCGGCTGGGCTCGTGTCCCGTTGCGAAGGCGCTTGCGGAAGCGTTTCTGAATCCGGCCCAGAGTCATGCCCTGGCTCTGAATCCGGTCCCGGCCCCGGCCCTGGTCCCGAGTCCGACGTCATGAAGAAGGTCCGCGACAACAACGTGTCGTACCCCCGTGGCAGCTTGCTGATCGCGGCGTGGATTCCCGCCCGTACGGCGGCCGCTCGCAGGCGTGGTGTGTCGTGGAGCGCCGTGAGGTCGCCGAGGGCGATGTTCTCGGCTGCCGTCATGTCGTAGTGCATGTAGTCCTGGAACACCGCCCCGATCCGCTGCCGCAGTTCCGCCGCGTCGGTCTCGCGGATGTCCACTCCGTCCCACAGGATCGCGCCGCGCGTCGGGTCGTAGAACCGGCACAGCAACTTCACCAGCGTGGACTTGCCGGCGCCGTTGAGGCCCACCAGTGCCAGCGCCTTCCCGTGCGGAATGTGCAGGGTGACGCCCTGGAGCACCCAGGGGTGGCCGGGGGAGTAGCGGAACCATACGTCCTGCAGGGTGATGCCGCGGCGCAGTACCGGCAGAGGGCGCGGTTCGGCGGCGACGGGCAGGTCGGGGCGGGCGGTGGTGACGGCGAGGTAGTGGTCGAAGAGTTCCAGTGCCTGGTGGGAGCGGGCCAGCTCGCCCGCGATCGTCGCCAGCGCGCCCTGCGTACCGCCGACCGCCGCCACGAAAACCGTGACGTCACCGACCGACAGTGCCCCGCGCTGGGCCGCGATGACCGCCCACACCAGCCCTGCACCGGACACGGCCGCGGCCAGCGTCGCCAGTCCGGCCTGGACGGTGATGTCGCGGCGGTCCATCGCCCGCTTGGCCGCGTTGGCGGTACGCCGCTCGGTCAGCATCCGTGCGCGCAGGAACCCGCCGCTGCCGAAGAGCCGTATCTCCTTCGCCGCTGCCACGCTGGACAGCAGGTCGTTGTAGAAGAATTCGCGCCGTTCGACCGGCCCGACCTCCCAGATCATGCGCGCCCGCCGCCGCGACAGCGAGAACTCGGCGGCCAGTACCAGAAGGCCCGAGAGCAGGAGCAGTACGGCCATGACCGGGCCCAACAGGAAGAGCGAGCCGAGAAAGCCGGTCAAGGTGAGGGCCGAGCGCACCACACTCAGCACCCCGGCCACGACGTCGTTCGGATTCATGCCGACGGATGGCTGGGCGAGCCGCAGGCGGTCGAGGAAGCGCGGGTCCTCGAAGCGGCCCAGCCCGATGAAGGAGCCGGTGGCGGTGAACAGCCGTTCCTGCGTCAACAGGCCGACCTTGCGGTCCAGTTCACCTCGCAAGTACTGGACGAACTGGGGAAGCATCGCCGTAGCGACGCCGACTGCGGCCAGCCCCGACGCGAGGCCGAGCAGCGTGCTCAGTGGTCCGCGCTGGACGAGGTTGTCGACGACGAGTTTCATCAGCCATGCCGTGGCCACCGGCGCCGCGCCCGTGACGAGCGTCAGCAGTGCGTGAGCCGCGAAGGCACCGGGGGCGGCCCGCGCGGCGAGCGAGGTGGCGCCGGTGATCCGGTGCGCCAGGCTGGTTGTCCGCAGTTCCGGTTCCCTTTCTGCTCCACGCTGCGGAGGACCGGCAGCGCACGTGAGGCGTCGCGGGACGGCGGCCAGTCGGCCGGGCGGTCGGACGGCCGAACTCGGCCTGTCGGCTGTCGCGCGGCGGCGCCGGAGAGGTGGCTCGGATCTCGGACAGCTCGAACGGCTCGGATCGGAGGAAGTGTGCGCATGAGGACTGGCACGCGTCCGGTGGCTGCCGAGTGGGGCATGCTGCCCGTGGGCTTCCAGGGGATGCTTGGGGCAGTACCGTAAGTCATGCGACGGTTGCCGTGAGGAGGTACGTACGGGTATGGCCGATACTTGCCACCCTCCTCACGCGCACGCCCCTACACACACGCACAGGGCCTGCGGCGAGACGCGCCGATCTCGTCAGGACCACGATCACTGATCCACAGGGGAATGGCTCGTCTAGCGTGTGGCGAGCCGCTCCAGCAGCGCGGCGCTGCGTGACAGCAACGCCCGTTCCTCGTCTGTGAGTTCAGCCTCGATGGCCTGCGCGAGCCAGCCTGCCCTGCGGCCGCGTTCCGCTTCGAGCGCGGCCCGGCCCTCGTCCGACAGCTCGACCAGTGACTTGCGGCCGTCCGTGGGGTGCGCCCGGCGCGTGATCAGGTTCTGTTCCATGAGCAGCCCGACCGCCCGGGCCATCGACTGGGGGCGTACGCGCTGATCGGCGGCGAGGTCGCTGGTGGTCATGGCGCCCTCGCGGTCGAGAGTGCCGAGCACGGCGATCTGCCCGAGGGGGATGCGGTCCTCGTGCTTGACGCGTCGGGTGAGCTTGCTCATCGCGGTACGCAGTTCGGCGGCGACAGCGGCGGCTTCCGGGGTGGGCATAGGGCACTTTACCTCGTTGACCAGCAAAGCCGCGCACCTGACCTGCACGGAAGCGCTACGCGGCACCACTCTACAGCAATGCTGCACAGCAAAACTGCACAGCCAAGCTGCGCAGGCGAACTGAGCAGCATTGCTGTATGGTTTTTCCTCGTCGGGCTCAGCGCCAACGTTGCCGCAGCCGGGGCCACGGCACACGACAACGGGAAGGACCTCCCATGTCCGCGTACGCAGCCGGACGCGTCAACGCCGCCATCGAGACCGTCACCGCGCGCCGCATCATCGACAGCCGGGGCAACCCCACGGTCGAGGTCGACGTCGTCCTGACGGACGGGTCCCTGGGGCGCGCGGCTGTCCCCTCCGGCGCCTCCACCGGCGCCCGGGAGGCCGTGGAACTGCGCGACGGAGACTCCGCGCGCTGGCACGGCAAGGGTGTCGACCGCGCGGTGGCCCACGTCAACGGGGAGATCGCGGCATCCGTACGCGGCCGGGACGCGGCGGACCAGGCGGGTCTCGACGCCGCGCTGGTCGCCCTCGACGGCACCACCACGAAGTCCCGGCTCGGGGCCAACGCGATACTCGGCGTCTCCCTCGCCGCCGCCAAGGCCGCCGCGGCGGCGCACCGCCAGCCCCTCTACCGCTACCTCGGCGGCGCCGGTGCCCGCCTCCTGCCGCTGCCGATGATGAACATCGTCAACGGCGGTGCCCATGCCGACAATCCGCTGGACTTCCAGGAGTTCATGATCGCGCCGGTGGGCGCGGACACCTTCGCCGAAGCCGTCCGCATGGGCAGCGAGATCTTCCACACCCTGCGCCGCGACCTCTTGGCCGCCGGACACTCCACGGGCGTCGGCGACGAGGGCGGCTTCGCGCCCGCACTGCGCACTGCCGAGGAGGCGCTCGACTTCGTGATGACCGCCATCGAGCGCACCGGCTACCGGCCCGGCACGGACATCGGCCTGGTCATGGACCCGGCGTCGTCGGAGTTCTTCCGCGACGGGGTGTACGACTACGCGGGCGAAGGGGTGCGCCGTACCCCCTCCGAACAGGCCGACTACCTGGCCAGGCTCATCGACACCTACCCGGTCGTCTCCATCGAGGACCCGATGGCGGAGAACGACCTGGACGGCTGGCGCGAGCTGACCGCCCGCGTCGGCGACCGCTGCCAGCTCACCGGCGACGACGTGTTCTGCACCAACGAGACGCTGCTGCGCGAAGGTATCCGCACCGGTGCCGGCAACTCGATCCTGGTCAAGGTCAACCAGATCGGAACCCTGACCGAGGCGCTGTCCGCGGTGGCCACGGCCCACCAGGCGGGCTGGACGGCCGTCATGTCGCACCGCTCGGGCGAGACCGAGGACACCACCATCGCGGACCTGGCGGTGGCGACCGGCTGCGGTCAGATCAAGACCGGCTCGCTCTCCCGCTCCGACCGCACGGCGAAGTACAACCAACTGATCCGCATCGAGGAGGAGCTGGGCGAATCGGCGCGCTTCGCGGGCCGCTCGGCGCTGCGTCGGGCGTGAGCGGCAGGCAGAGGTAGAGACGGCGTGGACCCCCGATCACTGGAACTCAAGCACGACCGGGGCCCACGCACGTGCTGGGGGAGGTGCCTTCCCGGGCTGGGTACCTCATGTCTGTCTTCTTGCGCTTCTTGCGTGCGAGCCGGTGGGGATGCCTGGCGGGGCTGCGAGTCCGCGGTTTCGCAGCAGGGCAGCCCTGGCCGTGGTGCTCGGGAAATCCCGCGCGAACCGCCTCCTCGGAGCTGCCCTCGGGGCTGCCCCCGGGGCTGCCCTTCCGTCCCTTCCCGCCGGGCGCTGGGCGTGGCACCGTGCCCGGCGGAGGCGGCGAGTCGTACGGAATGAGGAAGCCATGCACGCACACGAGCCGGAGCGGTCGTCGGCGGAGAGCCGGCGGCGGACCCCGGTCAGGCCCCCACAGAGCGCCGGACCGCTGTCCGGCAGGCCGGCCGCCGCCGGTTCCGGGACCGCGGCGCTGCTGGCGTTGCAGCGTGCCGCAGGCAACGCCGCCGTACTCCGAGCAATGGAGCAGGAGCGACACACGCACGGCCCCGGGTGCGGCCACCAGCCCGAACGTCAGGACGCGGTGCAGCAGGACACGGTGCAGCGGTCGGCCGTCCACGAGGTGCTGCGGGGGGCCGGCAGCCCGCTGGAGGGCCCGCTGCGGCAGGAGATGGAGGCGAGGCTGGGCGCCGACTTCTCCGATGTACGGGTGCACCGGGACGCGGCGGCGCGGCGTTCGGCCGGGGAGATCGGGGCCCGCGCGTACACCTCGGGCAACCATGTCGTCCTCGGTGAGGGCGGCGGCGACAGGCACACCCTGGCGCACGAACTGACGCATGTGATCCAACAGCGGCAGGGCCCGGTGGCGGGCACCGACAACGGCACGGGGCTGCGGGTGTCGGACCCCGGCGACCGCTTCGAGCGCGAGGCCGAGGAGAACGCTGCCCGGGTGATGGTGCAGGCCCCGCCGGTGGTCGAGGCGGCACCCGGACCGCAGGCGACGACCGAGGCCGAGGCGCCACAGGTGCAGCGGGCGGCGGACGACAAGGATCACACGGGCCACAAGGAGTACGACGGGCCGCGCTACCGGCAGGTGAAGCCGAGCGAGGAGGGCACCAGGTCGGCGAACCTGCGGATGCAGGACCGGCTGGCACGGGAGGCGCACGCACCGAACGCCCGGAAGACGCCGCACGTGGCGGTCGCGCATGTCCCCGGCGAGGGACTGCGGTACTCCTCCAACTCGGGACAGAAGAAGCTGTCCGAGGCGAAACAGAACGACGGACTCGCTTCGGTGGACGCCGCCATGGACCCGGCCGCGCCGCTGTCGGACGACCCACGCCGCCGCAAGGACCAGATCAAGCTGCGCGCGGCGCGCTCCGGGGACTACGAAGCGGCGCACCGGGACGACACGGACCTTCCGGGCACCACGGAGGCGCTGCGGTCGTCGCGGGGCACCTGGAACGGCGGCCCCGTGCACGACAAGAAGGAAGCTTCCGTACACGGTGAGATGACGCTGCTCGGCGAGCAGATCACGTACTGGCGGAAGAACCCGTGGCCGCTGGGCGAGGGCCAGATCAAGGACGTGTCGATGGGCGGCGTCAAGAAGGCGTGCGGCGCCTGCGAGATGGCGTTCGACGCGGCCAATGCCACGTTCGGTGCGGAGTACGGCTACCGCGTGGTGGCGTCCGGCTCGCACCGCGAGATGTTCCGCTGGCGGGCGCCCGACTGGCTGACCGGCCCCGCCCTCCAGCAGGTGGCGGCCGCAGCGGCGCCCCGGGGCTACGAGTTCCGCGGCCGGGTCCTGGAGCAGACGGAGGAAGGCGCGGAGCAGGAGCGGACGTCCGGAACGTCCCGCCTGTCGAGCGCCGAGCACCGCCCGGAGGACTCGGAGTCGGAGTGGGAGGAGGCGTAGCGGGGCGTGGGGCGCCGCCCGGGGCAGGGGCCGGCCGTAGCGGGGCGCGTGCGGGGCCTACAGGATCTTCTGGCCCGCTTCCAGGCGCTGTAGGGCGGTGCGGGCGGCGCTGACGAAGTTCCGGAAGATGTCCGTCTGCTCCTTCTGGCGACCGGTGGCGGAGTTGTCCTGGAACATCGACGCGCGCAGCGAGGTGGTGATCTCCAGCTGGGCGCCCTTGCCGAGCATCGTACGGTTGACGATGTTGTCCGGGTCGGTGCCCGAGAGGGCGGGGATGCCGGTGGCGTCCTGGGCGCGGATGCCCACCGCCTTGAACTCGGCGATCAGGTACGACCGCAGCGTGGCGTGGAGACCGCCGACGAGGACGGCCGGTGTGCCGGCCGGAAGCCCGGCCTGTTCGGGCTTGCAGCCGTGCAGGCTCAGGGCGTTCAGGCTCCCGGCGCACAGCGAGCGGGCGACGTGGTCGTCGCAGTTGGTGGAGGTGACGTGGAGCTTGCCGTTGTCCTTCTTGAGGATGCCTTCGAACATCCAGTAGTCGTAGACCGGGCCTTGGGCCGGGGTGGGTGCGAGGTCCTTGGGGCGGTACCCGGCGATGGCGAGGCACAGCTCGGAGGTGCCGGTCTCGATGCCGCCGCCGTGCGGGGCGAGGATCACCGACCTGGCGAAGTCGTGGCGCCGGCCGCGGTCGTCGTCGAGCATCGCGTGGCGGCGGTAGCGACGGGCGTAGTCCGTGCCCTCTACGACGGAGGGGTCCGCGTACAGGGCGGTGTTGGTCAGCCAGTGGTCCTTGCTCGCGGCGGCCGGCGCGGCGTAGGCGTTCTGCGTGGTGAGCCCGGTGAGAAAGGGCGTCGCGGCGGTGGCCGTCGCGGCGGCCAGGAGGGTGCGTCTGTTGAGGGTGGGCATAGCGGGTATGACGGGCATGATGGGTCCTTCCCCGTTGAACTGCATTAGGTAGGGATAAGGAGTCCTTGCAGAAAGATCTTGGTATGGCACGGTGGAGGGGTAGGTGATCGCGCTCGTTGGGGGTGAGGATGGCTCGCGCGAAGCCGTGGGAGATCAGCGACGAGTTGTGGGCGGTGATCGAGCCGCTGTTGCCAAAACATCCGCGCCGTTTCCGGTATCCGGGTCGTAAGCGGATCGATGACCGCAAGACACTGCAGGGGATTTTGTTCGTCCTCTATACGGGTGTCCAGTGGGAGTTTTTGCCCCAGGAGTTGGGCTTCGGCTCTGGTCCGACCTGCTGGCGGCGCCTGGCCGAATGGCAGGCAGCCGGCGTCTGGGAGAAGCTCCAGCAGGTTCTGCTGGACCGGTTGCGGGCGGCGGACCGGCTGGACTTCTCCCGCGCCACCATCGATGCCTCGCATGTGCAGGCCAAGCGGGGGCGAAGCCGCCCAAAAGTCGGGCGGAGCCCAGTTGACCGGGGGCGGCCGGGCTCCAAGCACCACATCCTGACCGACGCGAACGGCACGCTGCTGCGGGTGTCGTTGACCGGCGGACATCGCCACGACGTCACGCAGCTCTTGCCGCTGGTGGATGCAGTACCGCACGTCAGAGGCCGGCGTGGGCGCCCCCGGCACAGGACCCGGGCTGTATACGCCGATCGTGGCTACGACTTCGACATCTACCGCCGACGCCTGCGTGAGCGGAACATCACCCCGCAGATCGCACGCCGTGGGCACGGCCACGGATCCGGACTCGGCCGCATCCGCTGGGTCGCCGAATCAGCCATCGCCCACCTCCACGGACCACGCCGCCTGCGCATCCGATGGGAAACACGCGACGACATACACGACGCCTTCCTCCAGCTCACCGCCTGCATGAACCTCGCCCGCAGAGCATTCTGAAAGGACTCCTAAGTCATACAGGGTTGTGGGGGCGTGCTGTGGCCCGGGGTTCCGATGAGCTGCCGCGGCTCATGGCCTCGGGCCCTCGGTTCGGCAACCGAGCCCATCGCGATGCCCATCGCGATGTCAGAGGGCCTTCCCGAACGTCCTCCACCCGGAGCCGCCGTCGTCGGCCGCAGCTCCCGAAAAGTGACTGCGACCAGCGGCGCCTCCGAGACGGTGTCAGCGGTGGCCCAGCACATTCACCACTCGGCCGTTGGGATCGCGGACGAAGAACCGCCGAACACCCCACTCCTCGTCCTGCAGGGGATGCACGATCTCCGCACCGCGCTCCCGCATCAGTGCGTAGGCCGCGTCCACGTCATCGACCTCGACGCTCATGTCCGGGGTGACGGGCGCGGTCTGGTCCTCGGCCATGAAGCTGACCTGGGCGGTGGGATCGGTGGGGGAGGCGAGGGTCATGATCCAGCCGTGATTCATGACCTCCTCGAACCCGAGCAGGCCGTAGAAGTCCCGGCATTCCTGCACAGCTACTGACTGGACGTTGGGTACGACACGGCGAACGGCCATCGAAAGACTCCCAGTGGCAACAGTTGGCTTCCTGCAACTCCCAAGGAGTACTACGGCCGAACCACCTGCGCGCACATTTTCGCGACAGGCCGTACTGGTCACCGGCATTCAGTTGTGGGTGAAGGTGCGCTGGCCGGGGGCAACGGGCAGCCCCATGGCGCTGCGACGCGGCAGGCTGATGGCGTCGGTGCCGGACGGCGTGAAGCCGTGGACGGTGCCGGAGCAGACCTCGGAGGTTGAGCCGACACCCGCGGCGTCCAGGGCCTGGACGAGTTCGCCGAGGGCCGGCAGCGCCGTACGTCCCCTCGATCCGACAACGGGTCAGCACCGCCCCGTACGGCGCTCCGGGCCCCACCAGCCCACACATGGGCCAGTTCCTCCACCAGACGCGCCAGGTGTCCCGCCGAGATGCCTGTGAGCAACGGATGCGCCAGGACCGCCCGATCGGCCATGCCCCTCACGATCAGAGCATGCCCGCCCGCTGTCTCGCACCGACTTGTTACGTGGGCTGTCCTCCCACGCCATCCTCCCGTCCTTTCACGATGAGGTCCGTTGTCCGTGGTCCAAACCGGTTGTGCGTGGCGCGCCTTTCTCACTGCCCGAGCATCAGCTGCGAAGCGGACCGAAGCCTGGCGTGCCGCTCAGTGGGCTCGCGAACGTCTGGTGGGGCGATGTGCCTTGAACGCTGCTGGGGCGCGACGCCCCGCGGGAGCGCGTCTCCGAGCCGGACGCGCAGCAGGAAGGCTGCCCAACTGCGGTAGGGCTTCCACCGATCGGCAACCTTGGACAGTTGGGTGATGTCGGCGGCTGATACTGCGGAGAGCCCGTATGCGGCGGCGATGGCTTGGTGGACCCGAGGTTCGTGGCGGGGGAAGACATCGGGGTGGCCGGCTCCCCGGATGAGGATGAGCTCGGCGGAGAAGGGGCCGATGCCTGGCAGAGCGCGTAGTTCGGCGAGGGCGTGGTCGGCAGGCAGGCCGCGCAAACGGGTGGCGTCGAGTTGCCCGTCGAGGGCTGCATCGGCCAGCGCGTGCAGCCGCTGGACCTTGAGGCTGGTCAGGCCGGGAACGTGGGGATGGCGCGCAGGACGGTGGGCGTGGGGAAGGCATGCAGAATTTGGCCTGCGACATGGATGCGCTGGCCGTATTCACGGGCGATGCGGGCCTTGACGG
The DNA here is from genome assembly GCF_040646595.1 of Streptomyces sp. NPDC045470. Classification (NCBI taxonomy): domain Bacteria; kingdom Bacillati; phylum Actinomycetota; class Actinomycetes; order Kitasatosporales; family Streptomycetaceae; genus Streptomyces; species Streptomyces sp. NPDC045470. The sequence continues at coordinate 110,456 of NZ_JBEZAN010000011.1, read as the reverse complement.
CGGCTGCCTGGGACTTGCGGATCCGGTTCCCGATGACGGCCCAGGCGGCGGCTTCGTAAGGCGAGTGGAAGCACACCGGGCGCAGCCCCGGGTAGTCCGCCATGAGCCCGGCCATCACGGGATCCTTGCCAAGAGCCGGGAATCCGGAGCCGTCGACATCGAGGGAGAGGATACGGGCGAGTTGGGCACGCCCGGCCGTGTCGATCGCAGGCCCGGCGGCGGCCGGCTTCTCCGGGGCCGGAGCGCCGGATTGGACAGTGAGTTCGGCCTGCACTGCGCCCGGCACGCCGTCTGCTCCCCTCTCCCGTCGGACGGTGGCCGCGAGCACCGATGTCGCGTCGTCGGCGGGGAAGGCCAGGCGGAGGATGCCGTCCGGTGCGTGGTTGTAGCTCGCGGGCGTGAAGCTCATCAGGAACCGCACGCTGGAGGCGAGCGAGAAGGGGCCGGTGGGGATGAGGGAGACGGTCAGCCTCCGTGTGCGGTGAGTGAGTAGCCCTCGGGGCCCTCGGTGGGGGACTTCGGCATGGCGTCACTCGTTCCTTTGATGTCAGGCATCTGACATGGGTCACGCTAGGTGTGCGTCAACGTCATGTCAAAGTCCTGACACGGGGTGGGGTGTCCACGGCTGAACCATGCCGCGCAAGTGGGAATGCAGCATTCGCCGCCCCCACCTGACCGCGCGTTCCCCGTGGGCCTCTGAATGGGCCTCCGGCTGCGGTGTGTACCAGGTGCCGGATCTTGAGGCAGGAGCGGCGTGAACGTACTCGCGGAATTCCTACGTACGCTCCTTGCGTCGCACCATCTCGGTGATCCAGACGGGCGCGAACGGGGACGTGCAGCCGGGCGAAGTCGGGTAGTCCTTGAGAACCTGCAGGCGCTCGCCGATGTCGATGGCGCGGGAGCGGTGCTCGGCGTGCTCGATTCCGATCTGGGCCAGGCATTGGTTCATCGCCCACTGCAGGCGAGCGGGGGCGTCCTTCATCTTCGCCTCGATGGTGTTGAGCAGTTCCGTGAGGTCGAGGTCCTCGGGCTTCTTCGCCACGCGTTCGGAGGTCAGCGCCCAGCCGGCACTCGCGACCACGGGATCAGGGTCGGTGGACCAGGCCAGGCGCAGCTCTTCTGCATACGGATTCCTCTTCACCACATAGTTCACGAGCCAGTCGTGCACCTTGGGTGTGCGCGCTGAGCGCAACATGACGTCCAACTCGTCACGGCCGAACGCCTTCGGTCGGCAGATCAGGGTGGCCAGCAGCTTTGCTGCGGTGTCACCCGTCTCCCAGAGCCGGCAGGCCAGTTCCTGCTGCGTCTTGAGCCGCTTCGCGAGTGCGCGAAGTTTACCGAGGTTCACACCGTGATCGTCACCGTACTTCTCGTTCACGGCGCGCGTTCTGGGGTCTTCAAGCGCGGCCAGCTCGGCCATCACCTCAGCCAACACCGTATCGGCCACTTTCGGCCTCCTGTCCTCACGCACGGAATCTCAGCCTACGACGGTGGCGGATCCGTGCTGTGCGGCTGTTCGAGTATTTCAGTGACGCGCCGTGGTGTGTTGTGCGTTGTGTCGGTCCGTTTTCGTGGCTGATGGTGGCAGCCGAGATGATTTCTGGTCACTCTTTATGCGTACGGCCGCCGAGTGTCTCCTGTGCGGTGGCGCTGGCGGAATCGCCCCGAATTGTGTGGACGCTCAGGCGGTGGGCCGCAGGTGTTTCTGCGCCCATTCCTCGAAGCTGGTGAGCGGGATGCCGAGGTCCCTCGCGTACTGCGGGCGGGCCGGCTGGCCGGCCACGTTCAGCCACTCGTGGCTGGCGCCCATCGCGGGCATCCCGGCGGCGATGGCTTCGTCCTCGGTCATTTCTGGCGCGGACAGGTGCGTCCCCAGAGCGCGGGAGATGACCTCGGCGATCTCCGTCATCGACAGGTGGTCGCTCGCCAACTCCAGTTCGACCCCGTCGAACCGCTCCGGCGCGGTGATGGCCGCGGCGGCGGCCCTGCCGATGTCGTCCACTGCGGCCAGGGACAGCCTCGTCCCGGGGTTCAGGACGCTCACCAGGCCGCCCTCTATGCCTCGCGGAAACAGAAACGCCATGGACGGGAGGAAGTTCTCCATGAAAAATCCCGGCTTGAGAAGCGTCCAATGGCGGAAGCCTGCCGTACGGACCCGGTCCTGGATCGCGCTCTTGGCGCCCAGGGTGGGTTCCATCGAAGCCCAGCGGCCTTCGGACCAGCCGGGAGTCCTGGTGTGCCGACCGGCGCCGCTGACAGATGTGTGCACGAACTGTGGCACTCCGGCGGCTTTCGCGCCCTCGATGAGGTTGACGCCCTGAGCCACCTCACCTTCGAAATCGAAGCCTTCCGAGGTGATGCCGGGCATCTGCACGGAGAAAACGGCGCGAGCGCCCTCTGCGGCCCGGATCACGGAGTCGCGGTCGTGAAGGTCGCCGGTGACCAGTTCGACGCCGGTTGCTTCGACGGCCTTGGCCCGGTCGGCGGTTGGGTCGCGCACCAGGGCGCGGACGGGAACGCCTTCCGCGAGCAGTGCGCGGGCGGTGGCCCCGCCCTGCCTGCCGGTGGCGCCGGTGACCAGGACGGGTGCGGAATGTGGAGACATGGCACTTCCTCGTGCTACTGGACCATGAAACGGCGGGGCCCGCCGCGGGAGAGACGGACGTCGGTGAGCGGTTCGGCGTCGGCGATGAGGTCGGCCACGACGGGGTGCCGGACGCTGCGGGCGAACGGCAGGAAGGCACTGGCTTCTCTGGTCGGCTGGCCACCGCGGGTGCCGGACGGAGTCACCAGCCAGCGCGCGCCTTCGATGGGAACGAGGGTCGCCGTCTGGCCGGGGACGGGCAGGCGCGCGTCGGACTGGACGTTGACGATGGGCCAGTGCGCCGTACCGGCGGGCGCGCGGAAGATACCGGTGGCGTAGGCCAGGCCGGAGTACACGTGCTCCTCCGGCATGGGCGGCAGGCCGAGTGCGGCCCACCAGGCGGCCGCTGCGGAGCCACGGCCGGTGGCATCGATCATCAGGTCGGCATCGAGCTGACGTACGTCCCGGGTGGCCGTGTCGCGCACCTCGACACCGGTGACGTGGTCGGCGCTGCCGGACAGCCCGACGGGTTCGGTGCCGGACAGTACGTGGATGCGCGGGTGCGCCAGGACTTGCCGGCGTACGCCCCAGTCGAGCAGGTCGCGGGAACAGGCAATCAAGTACTGCATTTCGGGCCACCGGCGCAGCCAGCCCGCCGCGGTGAGAGACACCAGCCCGGTGGGCAGAGGGATGCGGCGGGCGCCCGCCGCCAGCCATCGCTGTGTGATGCCGGGTAGCAGGCTTTCGACGGTGCGGGCGCCGCCGGACCACAGCAGGTGTGCGTGCTGGGCTTGAGGCAGGCCCTTGCGGGGAGCGGGGAGCGGGGAGCGAGGGGCTGTGGCCAGCAGGTCGCGTTCGACGATCTGAACCTCGGCGTGATCCGCCAGGACGGCGGCGGCCAGCATGCCGGTGAGGCCGCCGCCGAGCACCACGGCGGCGGGGGAGTGGGCGCTTGAGGCGCGCGGGACTCTACGGTTGGTCACAGGCGGCACTCCCCGAGCGGTAGGCGGACAGGCGTGCCCATCGTTGCATGAAGATGTCACGGGCGGAGGTTCGGTCAGCGCACGAAACGGACGACGGGTGGACAGCCCACCACCGAGAACGCGCCCGCCGGCATGGCCGGGCTCAGCAGGGGAAGCACGGCGGACGAGGGCCGAACACGATCTTCGCTGCCAACGTCCGAAATGGCAGGCGGTCGCGGCCACCTCACAGCGCATGCAGAGGTGACCGGTGGTTCCTCGATGGTGGTACGCCTTGATCAGCACGGTCTGCCTGCTGGGCTTCTTTTTCGCCGCGGGCACAGCAGACTGGCCGATGAGAACAAGATCGCTCAGGCCGCGCCGCTTCGGAGGCTGTCTGTTGGGCGTAGGTTTCGTCTTCGCCGGGAGAGCCCTTCTGCCCGGGCGGCTCCGGAGAGCGATGTTCCGCTTCCCGTTTCCAGCGGGACGACACCGCCGGCCAGGACCACGGCATGGAGCCTGCCGAAGGCATCGTTGTCCCAGCGCCACTTCCGTGCTGGCGGTACGCCACGGTGTGGGCCACACGAAGGATGCCTCACACGGCCGGCGGCAAGTTGTCGTCACTCAGGCTGAGTCACTGTCTGGGCCCAGCGGACGTCCCGCGCCGATGTGACGACTGTGATGCGGCCGACCCGGCGTCCGCGTCCGCCCGCGTTGATTCACCGCTTCCGGTCCTTCACTGCCGCAGCGATTGTCACCGCTGTACCGGCGAGGAACGGCAGGATCATCGCCGGAAGGAGCCATGCCGGCAGGTTCGGGTCCGGCGTGGCACGCCAAAGTATTCCGCAGCCCACAAGAAGAGAGATGCCTGTGCAGGTGTTGAGCAGTAGCAGGGCGCGTGCGAGCCGGCGTGCCGAGGCTCGGCTGCCTGGCCTGTTCGTCAGGGACGTCACCCGGGCGGCAGCGAACGGCGTGGCATCGGTGTTCGCCAGCTCATCACGTGGTGTCTGCCGCAACGTCAGCTCTGCGGAGCCGGCCATCAGCACCGTCACACCTACGTACACGAAGACCAGCAAGAACGCGCTGCCGATCGACTTGTCCGTCCAGGCATCCACTCCACCGTCCCCGATGTGCTCCGGTATCCGCCCCGGTAGGTGTGGATAGCGCAGCGCGCCCCAGATCGTCATCGCGAGGAGCAGGGCGGCATTGGGGAGCAGCCATAGCCGGACGGGGGAGGAGAGGAGCGCCATAGGACCGATCATCCGATGAGAGCTTGCGCTGGAGAAGAGTTCGGTCCGGCCACTTCACTACTGCGTCAAGTCGGGGCGGTTGGGCTGCATTGTCGGTCGGCGGGGGGCCGGGTCAGATGGAGATGCGTCCGGCCGGAAACTCAGCGGCGCGGCTCGCTCAGGGGACTCATGGCCTCGACTGCCATGGCGACCGACGCGCGCTGCCGAGCGAAGCGGCTCAGTGGCCCGATTTGGAGTCGCCATCGAGGCTCAGCTCAGTTTGAGGCCACAGTTGAGTACGCGTACTCATGCACACGCACGGTCAGGCTCGGCACCCTGCGGCCATGACGAACATCGCTCCGAAACCGAAGCGCTGGCGCCCCTGGGCGCAGCCGGCACATTGGGGCGTGGATCTGGCCATTGCGATCCCGCTGTTCCTCCTGGAGACCGCGTGGCTCGTATTGGACTGGATGCTCGGCCTCGGCCTGGAGGTATGGGCAGCGCAAGGCAAGCAGGACCGGATTGACGCGGCTGCTCTCGCGCACATCGGGCGGGTGCAGGTGCTGCTGATTGCCGCATTCGTCATGGCGGCTCTCGCGGGTGTATTCCGTGCCCGCTGGATGGCGATCGCGCACCTGTTGGTGGCTCTCCTGGCCGGCGGAGTGTTGTTGATCGTGCAGCACCAGTGGGATAGCAGCCATACCCCGCCCGGGTGCATCCGTTATGCCGCGCACTGTTGAAAACGGTCAGTGGGACGCGAGTGCCAAGCGGTAGCTGCCGGCGGTCGTCCGGGGCCTACTCCCGACATGAGGCAATCTGCGCAAGCGTCTGCGCCCCGGGTGAATGCCTGTCGGGAGGGGGAGAATTCCTCTCGGCCAGGGCCGGGGCGACCGCGAGCAGTCCTGCCGAATTCTCCACGTCAGCGCCGTGCAGCGGCATGTCGAAATGGTGCATGGTGCTGAGCAGAAGTCCTGGCCGGACGGGATCGAGGTAGCGCGGTCACGATGCGTGGTGTGATGTGCCGGGCTTGGCCACTCGGCCCGGGCGGCGGTAAGAAAGGGTACCGAGGACCGTGCGGGCGTGATGAATGGCGGTCGCTGAACGGCGGTTGATCAGCCGGGATGGATGATCACCGCCGTGTCGCCGGCATCCGGGATCGGGGTGGGTGTGCAGTGGAGGCCGAGGAGCGCCGGCGCCGCATCGTGGAGGCCGCTCGCCAGGGGGGATCGGTGGAGGTCGGCAAGCTCGCCGCGGACCTGGGTGCGGCCAAGGAGACCGTACGGCGGGATCTGCGCGTGCTGGAGGAGCACGGACTGGTGCGGCGTACGCACGGGGGCGCGTATCCGGTGGAGAGCGCGGGTTACGAGTCCACCCTGGCGTTCCGGACCACCATGCACCTGCCGGAGAAGTTGCGGATCGCGGAGGCCGCGGCGGCGCTGTTCGGCGATGCGGAGAGCGTCTTCATCGACGAGGGGTACACGCCTCAGCTCATCGCTGCGGCACTGCCTGCCGACCGTCCGCTCACCGCGATCACGGCCTCGTTGGCCACCGCGGCGTTGCTGGCCGCCAGGGACCACGTCACGGTGGTGCTCCTGGGCGGCCGGGTGCGGGGTGGCACCGTGGCCACGGCTGACCACTGGACGGCGGGCATGCTGTCCGAATTCGTCGTCGACCTGGCATACATCGGCGCCAACGGCATCTCCCGGGAGTACGGCCTCACCACCCCTGACCCGGCGGTCAGTCAGGTCAAGCAGCAGGCGGTACGAGCGTCCCGACGCCGGATCTTCTCGGGCGTGTACACCAAGTTCGGCGCGGTGAGCCTGTGCCGCTTCGCCGAGGCGGCGGACTTCGAGGCCATCGTCACCGACACCCGGCTGCCGCAGAGCGAGGCACACCGTTACTCCCTGCTGGGCCCGCAGGTCCTGCGCGTCTGATGACGGCATGCGGAGCAGCGTACGGCGGTGTACGGGAAGTACGGCGGCACACGGCGGCGGAGCCGTGAAGCGGCCGGGCGGGCGAGCAGAACCTGGTGACGTGGGGACATGAGTGGTCACGCCGCTGTCAGCCCACGGCTGTTGAGCCCCTCGCGGAGTGCACGTGTCGCGTGGTACATGCGCGACTTGACCGTGCCTGGCGGCACCCCCAGCAGCCTCGCCGTCTGGGGCAGGCTGCGGCCCATGTAGTACACGTGGACCAGGACCTCGCGATGGCACGGCGCCAGCTCCCGCATGGCTGCGACCACCACCTGCCGGGTCAGCGTACGGTCGACTCCGTCGGGAACGGGCGAAAGGGGAATGTCCGCGGCATCGGCCTCCGGGGGCCGGGCCTTGCGCGAGCGATGAACATCGATGACCAGGTTGCGGACGACAGTGAACAGCCATGGACGCAGTGCATTCGTTGTGGGATCGAGTTCGTCGGCGCGTTGCCAAGCACGGAAAGCCACCTCCTGCACGATGTCCTCCGCACGGTGCCAGTCGCCGTCCAGCAGCCGGGCCGCGAACCTCAACAAGACCGACCCGTGACGCTCGTACAGAGCCCCGAGGAACCCGTCGGCCTGCTGCGCCGAACGGCCCGGTGCGGTACGGGAATGCATGGCGCGCCCGGCCGGCGTCGGCGATGTCTTCACGTTGCGTCTCCTCACAAGTGCCTCTGAGCTGAGGTGTCTGCGCTGGGCGCGAGGCGAACGCGCCCCTGAAGACGTTGTATCGCCGAGAGAGCCCGAGGGCGGAGCCCGTGTGGGCGGGCAGCGCGCCCGAGTCCGAGAGGCTGCTCGCGCCCGCTCAGTACGCTGACCTGCCATGGGGCGGCTCGGCCGCCCGCGCCGGTGCCCGGAGTACCCGACTGGGTGTCCGCCGCGCCCGTTCCGGTGCCCGCATGCTGTCCGGACGGGTATGACGCGCCCGGGTTTCGGGGCCGGCGGGTGGGGGGACGGCCGTGAGTGGCTGAAGCGGAAGGGCGGAGGTCGGATCACACCGTTCCGGGCCTTGAGGGAGCGATCGGGGCTGGCCGCTCCGGGCCCGACGATCAGATCGTCCTTCCGGTCCCCGTCGACATCCTGGTACCGCGTGGCCCGCATCGGGCACTGCTTGTCGTGCTGCTGGTCTGCGGTGCGCTTGCTGATCCGCTGCGTGGTCTTCTCGTAGAACGGCAGCGCACCGCCCATTGTGTCGGTCACAGCGGCCAGAGAGATGGGACGGCAATGGGGCAGTGGCGGTACGGAGGGGCTACGGAGGCTGTGCCAGTCAGTGCCCCGCGCCCCCACCCAAGCTGATCACGGCGTAGGTCTCCCCGTTTTCCGGCGGCCGTGTCCATGAACGGGTGGTGAAGGTGTGCAGCCGTCCGTTCGTGATCGCGTGACGCGGCAGGCGGGCACCGAACTCGTCGGCCACGGCCTCCAGCAGCGGCCGCTCCGCCTCGGTGGCTTCCTCCCGGGAGGCGAAGAACCGGTCCGGGTCCAGTGCCCTCGGTATCCGTCCGGTGCGATGTGTCTCGCCATCCACGTACGTGAAGGCGTACTGCTCGGTGCCGTCCTGCGCTACGGAGAGGTGGAAGAACGGTTGCCCGTGGTGGGCTCTCAGGCCGCTCCACACGACCACCGCGCGGGTGCCCGCGCTCGCGGCCGCGGCCGGGGAGATGAATCGCTGCGGGTCGAAGGGCGCGGGACCGCCGTCGAAGGCGAAGCTCCAACCACGGCCGGCCCGGCCGACCGCCACGGGGGCTTTGTCGTCGTAGGACGAGAACTCCCGCTGTCCGCTGAGCAAGCGGTGGCGTGCTTCGTCGGTGGTCATGGGATCGTTCAGCGTCGCCTCGTCCGCGTCCGCGAGGCGTCCGGGCAGGTCCTCCGGTTCCACAGCTTCGACCAGGACGAACCGGTAGGACGTGTGAGGCTCGTGGCCGTCCGGGTCCGCGAGCCATGCCAGGCCGCCCGGGTCGAGGCCGGCCACCCGGCTCGGTGCCTCACCCGCCTCTCCGCCCCTGGGGGTGGAGAGCAGCTCGCGGCCCCGTTCCGGGGTCAGCAAGGGACCGAGCAAGGGGTCGGCCACCCAACCCAGCGGTGCCAGGAGGCCGGGTCCCGGCGGCTGCCAGGCCGGCAGAGCGTCCATCAGCGTCCGCCATGCCCCGTCGGTGTCGCCCCACCGCGCCAGCTCCCGCGCCCGCTCGACCGCCGCGCCGAACGGTCCGGCCGCCGCGTACCGGTACGTGCCGTTGCGCACCTGCTCCAGCGTCGCGTGGGCCAGCGACACCACGTCGTCACCAGCTCCCCGCAGGTGGAACTGCAACGTGGAGTCGTCCCTGTACGAGTGCGCCGCGTGTTCGGCGACCAGCGAGGGCAGGAGCTCGGGTGCGTACCGTGGGTCGATCACCAAGCCCTCGAAATACACCATGTAAGTCCGCCCGAAAAGGCGGCGTATCTGGTCTCCCAGCCCGGCGGCCCGCGGTCTGCCGTACTTCTTCGCCTCGTCCAGCGCGTGCTCGGCCCGTTCCCAGTCGCCGCGCAGCGCCTCCAGCCGGGCTTGCTCCACCAGGGCGTCCAGCTCTCGCGTCGTGTCGTTGACGAACTCCGGCTCCCCGTCGGCCGGGCTCGCCCGTAGGCTGTGGAACTCCTGGTACATGGCCTGCATGAATTCGGCGAAGTTCGCGTACCGTCCGGGTGCGGCGGCTCGCCAGCTCGCCCACATGTACACGGCCCACTCACCGTCCTCGTCCACGTCCTCGGGGTCCAGCAGGACGTAGGTGATGTCGGACTCGACGTCGAGCTGGAGCCCGCGCCGCCAGATGTCCGCCTCCCGCCGCTCGTCGGGTCCGGCATCGTCGTCCAGGTACTCCTCGAAGATGTCAGCGAGTCCGGACTCGTTGTTGTGCCAGCATGCGTCCGCGGTCCCGGCCAAGAGCCGGACGAACCCGCCGGCGTGCTGCCATCCGTCGCTGACCGCGAGGAACTCCCGGTACGAAGGGGGCATCCGTCGGCCGAGACGCTCCTCCATGGCTGCGATCCGCTCCTCGGACGCGGGCGGGAATCCCAGCCATCGCGTTTGCCGGGCGGCTTCGTCCTCCTCACTTCGTGTCGCGTCATCGGGCAGGGAACCCGCCCATTCCCCGCTCCATCTGAGCAGGAACGGCCGCCAGTTGAATGCTGTCGTATGCGTCATGCGTCCGATGCTGCCATCCACCACTGACAGTGCCCTGTGATCCGCTGGCGGCACACCTCCCGGAGCTCGCTCCAGAGTGGCTCACAGCGGCAGGACAGTGGACACCGGACGGGCTCCGGAGCGCGGCGTGAGCGTAGCGCGCGGGGCGAAGAGGAGATAGAAGGAGGGGAGAAAAGGAACGGGGGAGAAGGAGTGGGGAGAAGACGATGGCGGCGAAGGAACCGCTCCCGTGGGGGAGCAAGGTTTTGATCGGAGTCCTTGTGGTCCTCCTCGTGCCGGTGGCTCTTGTGATCGCGGCTCTGGTGATGTCCGTCGTTTCGTTTCACAATGCGCCACGGGACCCCGGACCGTCGTTACCTGCGCCCTCGGCGACGGCCGGTGGATAGTGCTCGCCGACGGCACGGGTCCGCACAGCCATCGGGAAGGGCCGGCAGGTGGCGATGTCGCAACCGGTAGTCCAGGAGGCCCGAAGAAGCCCCGAGGAGGGAAGCGACGCGGTGCCGCGCTCAGGGCCGCGACTTCTGCTTGTGCTCCAGTTTGGGCGGGAAGTACCGCCAGGGCTCGATGTGCTGGGCTCTTCCTGCGCATCGGACGGCGCCTTCTCCTCCCACTGCGCGTATGCGAGCGGGATCCGGTGATCGTGTGCAGGCTCTGGCCGAACTGCTCGGTGCCGGAGAAACTCCCGGTTCCGGTAGTCGTGGGGGTAGGAGAAGCGGTCGAAGATGAAAGGGGCCGGGGGCCGGTCGGCCGACCCGGTGAGTCAGGCCCTGGGGGCTCCAGAGGCAGGGCGGGTATGAGCGTCCTGCTCTGAACGCGGGCATCAGGGAGAGCGCTGACGACCGCGGTTTGTCCCCAGGCCGCTGCCAGGCACAGCGGTGTGGTCTCCCGGTACGCCCCCACCGCACATTCCAGACCCGAGCCTGCCTCGGCGAGGAGGCTCACCACATGGGCATGGCCCGAGGGCTCGGCCTGGGTGCACAAGGCCGATGCGACATCCGTACGGCATTTCACCCGATCGTGAGTCGATGCGCGCTCCGTACCAGTGACTTCACATGACATTCACACCGTGAGCCCGCAGTGCGCCACGGTCAGGGCCGCGAAGCCGTGTGGTGGCCGTTTAGCTGTGGCACGCGGGGAACCCGTGAAACACAGTGGGAAAAGCCCCCGTGGAACGGCAGCCGCACCATTGCGGCCTTATCAGTAATACGGCACCACCAACCCCCGGTTCGGGAAGTGCAGGGAAAGGCAGCGTCGGCCATGCCAGAAACCACCAGCGCCGTGCACCACAGTGCGGCCCGACGGCGTACTGCGGCTGCCCCGGCCCCAGCGCCCTACACGGCCTCGATCCCCGCCCCCTCCGCACCCCTGGAGACCTCCGCACCCCCGGAGTCCCCCGCAAATCCGGAGACCTCCGCACCCGCGGCCGTCCGTACCGGGACAGCCCCGGGACCGGAGCGCACCGGACCGGTCAGCGTCCTGCTGGTCGACGACCGGGTGGAGAACCTGCTGGCCCTGGAGGCCGTCCTCGCGCCCCTGGGCTACGACCTGGTGCGCGCCACCTCCGGCGAGCAGGCCCTCAAGGCCCTGCTCGTCGAGGAGTTCGCGTTGATACTGCTGGACGTGCAGATGCCGCGCATGGACGGGTTCGAGACCGCGGCCCACATCAAGCGGCGCGCCCGTACCCGCCACGTACCCATCATCTTCCTGACGGCCGCGAGCCATGGCCCGCACCACGCCTTCCGCGGCTACGCGGCCGGCGCCTCCGACTACATGGTCAAGCCGTTCGACCCGTGGGCGCTGCGCGCCAAGGTCAACGTCTTCGTCGACCTCTACCGCGTCAACCGGCGTCTGCACGACCAGAACGCCCTGTTGCAGGCCGAAGGTTCGCTGAAGGCCGAGGATTTGTGCCGCAGCAGCGGTGAGCGGCCGGCGGCGATGCCAGAGGCGGCGAGCCCGGTGCTGGCAGAGTTGGACGCCCGGCTGCAGACCGTCGAGGACAGCGCCCGCGACCTGTTCGCCCAACTCCCCTCACCACGCGCCCCGGTCGGCGAGACGGCCACAGCCGTGGCTCTGGCCGAACAGCTCACCCGGCTGCGCCAGCACCTCGACCTCCTCCTGGACGGCAACGCCCTTCCCGGGGAGCGATGTCCGGGCGGGCCGAATACGTAGCTCCGAGACGCCCGGCCGTCGCCCTGCCGCGTCAGGGACGAGCGCCCGACCGGTCGAAGGGAATGACCGTGCGGTACTTGCCGCCGGCTGTCTGCCGAGGAGGGTCTTCGGCGCGCTGGACCGTGACGTGGCCCAGCTCGTTGTCGGCGAGAAGACGGGTCAGTTCCAAGTGGGCCGCCTGCCACACGCGGTCCGGGTCGGCGTCGGCGGCCGGCAGCAGGCGTACCCGCAGGGTTGCCGGTGCGGTCTGCTCGACCTGGAACAGCTCGACTCCAGGAGTGCGGTCGAAGAGGGTGCCGAAGGCCAGGGGAGCGAGCTGGACGGGGTCGCCGCTTCGGGTGGGGAAGGTGAGGATGTCACCTGAGCGGCCCTGGACGCGGAGTGCGGGCAGCGGGTTGCCGCACGGGCACGGGTCGGGCCGGAGCATGACGCTGTCACCGAGGTCGTAGCGCAGGAACGGCTGCACGCGGTTGGCGAGGTTGCTGATCAGTACGGTGTGCGAGTACTGGCCGGGCGGGGTGGGCCGGTGATCGGCGTCGACCGGTTCGAGCACGGCCCAGTCACTGTTGACGTGGTACCAGCCGTGGGCGCAGCTGTGACTGAGGTAGGTGCACTCGGTCGCGCTGTACATCGCGCGGACCGTGGTGCGGAAGGCGCGGGCGATCCTGGCGGTGTCGTCCGTGCTCATCGTCTCGCCGGCCGGCTGGACCAGCACCGGGTTGATGCGCAGGCGGCCGGCTTCCTGCTCGGCGGTGAGGAGCATGATCGTACTGGCGTAACCGATGACGAAGGCGGGGCGGTACTCGTTGAGTTCGGCCACCAGCTGCGCCATCGGGGTGTGTACCGGGAACGCCCGGAGCAGTTTGCTGCGCCATCCGCCCGCTCGGAGCGTGCGGGAATAGGCCGCGAAGCCGACGTAGTGCCCACCGGTGGCCACGAGCTGGGCGAAGCGGCCGCCCTGGGTGGCTGCCCGGAGGAGCCCGGCGGGGCCCAGCCACGAGGCGAGTGCCCGGGAGGTGAGCGCGGCGCCCACGTCCATGTACCGGTCGTCCAGGAGGAAGAGCCCGCGTCGGCCGCTGGTGCCCGAGGTCGTGGCCACCATGTACTTCCCGCGGAACCGCTGCCCGATCCGGTCGGGGTCGTCGCTGAAGGCACGCACCTTCTCGTACGTGACGGCACGGTCGGCCACCCAGTCGTCGAAGTGCCCCATCAGCTTCTTCTTGTCGGTGACCGGCAGCAGCGCCGGGTCCTCGACCCGCTCGGGCAGGCCGCGGTAGAGACCGCGGTAGTACGGGGAGGCGGCCCGGGCGTGGGCGACCATGTCGGCCAGCCGGTCGCGCTGCCGCCGTGTGACGGCAGGCATTCCCTCCTTGCGGGCCCTGCGGGCGTCCCGCCCGAGCCATGCCATGGTCTCGGTCATCGTGCGGTGCTCCTTCGGGGTACGGGGGCGGTCTGCAGCCCGGCCTGTCCCAGCACGGCGAGGAAGTAGGACTTGACCTCTTCTGCGCCGGTGGTGTCGGGGTACGCGGCAAGGTGGTGCAGAGCCGCGCCACTGAGCATCTGCTGAAGGATCTCCGGGTCGCTGTCCGGAGGGAGTTGCCCGGCCGCGCGAGCCCGCTCCAGAGTGGTACGCACCGCGAGGCCACGGTGGCTGCCGTGCGCCTTGTGGTAGGCGTGCAGGAGTTCGGGGAGGTCGTCGACCGTGCCGTAGAGGCGGCGGATCAGCCTGCGTGCGCGGGGTCTGCCGAGGTGCTCGGCCCAGGCCGTGACCATGCTGTCGATGTCCGGCCAGTCCATCGAGCCGGGATCCACGTCCCGGTATTCCCACTCGACCGCGCACACCAGCAGCTCGGTCAGGGTCGGGAAGCGCCGGTACACGGTGGCACGGGTGACTCCGGCGCGGCGCGCCACCTGCTCGATGCTCGCCCAGCCGACGCCGCGCTCGACGAGCAGATCGAGCGCGGCCGCGAGGATCGCCTCGTCGGCCTCCCGGCTGCGCGGCCGGCCGGGGGCTCTCGTCGGCGGGGCAGACGTGGCGAGGGGGTGCTCTTCGGGATCGTCTTCAAGCTTCACACCAATACGATACAGCACAGCTCTGTATTGTATTGGTTTCAAGGGGGGTGAGCGGCGAAGAAGGTGAAGCTCTCATTGCCGTACGGGGCGACATCAGGTGTTCCCGCGGCGCTCCTCGGCCGCCACAGCGGCACGCATCACCGCCTGACGCGGCATGCGCTGATACGTCGTCGCATCCCGTACGGCTCCGCTTCGGGGAGGAAGAACACTGCCGTCCGCGGCACCTCGGAACGTACACTGACCCGGTGTTGGCCAAAGATCCGGAAGACCAGCTACCGGACGCGGCAAGCCACCGTGCGAGCTGCCGCAGGCCGACCGTACGGGGTGAGCGTGTGACCGGACGGCCGGTGCCTGCGGTGCTGCCCCCGTTGCTGCGCGCGTGGCTCGGCTCGATCGCGGCTCTCGCCGCGCTGACGGTGGTCGTGTTCGGGGTTCTGTACGCCGGTCACAGCCGGCCGGGCACGGTGGACGGGTGGCTCGTCCCGCCGACGGCGGACAGCGTGCGGCCGCCGTGGCGGGGCGTGGCGCTGGCCACGGACTTCCTGGGGGAGCCCGGGGGAGCGGTGGCGCTGGTGGTGGTCGCCGTGGTGGGCTGTCTGCTGCTCCGGTGTCCTCGTGCGGCGGTGTTGGCCGTTGCCGGGGCCGGCGTCGCCGTGGGGACGGCGACGCTGCTCAAGTTCCTGGTGGGACGCACCATCCACGGTGACAACCTGTCCTACCCGAGTGGGCACACCGCCTTCGTCACCGCGCTCGCCGTCGTGGTGGCGCTGCTCACGGCCGGCAGGCTCGGCCTCGGCAGGGCGGGCGGCACGTTACTGGTGCTCGGCGCGGCGGTGGTTGCCGGCGCCGCCATGGGCTGGGCGCAGGTCGCGCTGGGCGCGCATTATCCGACCGACGTCCTCGGCGGCTGGTGCACCGCGCTGGCGGTGATTCCGGCGACCGCGTGGCTGGTCGATCGGGCGGCCGACCGGGTGGGCGACCGGCCGGGCGCTCGGACGGCCGGAAACCGATCGCCAGGAGCCTAGCTGACGACACGTCACCTAACCTCACGCCAAGCGCCGGAAGACCGGCTTCACCGGTCGGCCGGCCAGCCAGGGGGTGGGATCCCCGGCGTCCAGTGCCTTCCGGTACACCGCACATGCCTGGGCCACCACCTCGACGGTGCGGTCGATGTCGGCATCGTCCAGCGCGCTGCTCACCACGAACGACGGGGCGAGGATTCCGCCCGCGATGAGTCTGCGCAGGAACAGGGTGCGGTACTGCTGTGACGGCTGCAGGTTCCCGTCGAGGGTGGCGAAGACCAGGTTGCTGGCCCGGCCCCGGACGACGAGGTGGTCGCCGACTCCCATGCTGTCCGCGGCGTCGCGGACCCCGGCGGCCAACCGTTCACCGAGGGCGTGCAGCCGCGCGGTGATGCCCTCCTCGACGTAGGTGGTGAGTACAGCCATCGCGGCCGCCAGGGAGTGTGTCTCCGCGCCGTGCGTGGTGGACAGCAGGAACACCCGGTCACCGGAGTGGCGCAGCCCGCCCCGCTCCATCAGATCGCGGCGCCCGGCCAGTGCGGAGACGGCGAACCCGTTGCCCAGCGCCTTGCCGAACGTGGAGAGGTCGGGCACGACGCCGTACAGGCCCTGGGCGCCCGCCTCGGACCAGCGCAGGCCGGTGATCATCTCGTCGAAGACCAGTACGCAGCCGTGCCGGTCGGCCAGGTCGCGCAGGCCCTTGAGATACCCGGGCGGGGGCTCGGTGTGGGTGGCGGGTTCGAGGATCAGGCAGGCGACCTCGCCCTGGTGGCGGGTGAGCAGTTCCTCCGTAACGGGCAGGTCCCCGTAAGGGAACGCCACGGTGAGGTCGGTGGTCGCCGCCGGAATACCCGCGGCCATCGGCGTGGTGCCGATGAACCAGTCGTCGACGGAGAAGAACGGGTGGTCGCCGCAGACGGCCACCCGCGGGCGCCCGGTGACGGCGCGGGCGAGGCGTACCGCGGCGGTGGTGGCGTCGGAGCCGTTCTTCGCGAACTTCACCATCTCGGCGGTCGGCACGGTGGCCAGGAAGCGTTCCGCCGCCTCGACCTCCACGACGGACGGCCGGACGAAGTTGCTGCCGCGGTCCAGTTCCCGCCGTACCGCCTCGATCACGCGGGGGTGGGCATGGCCGAGGCTGACCGACCGCAGGCCGGAGCCGTATTCGAGGTAGCGGTTGCCGTCGATGTCCCACACGTGGGCACCCTGGCCGTGGCTGATGACCGGCGCCAGGTTCTCGGGGTACTGGTCGTCGCCCTTGGCGTAGGTGTGCGCGCCTCCGGGGACCATGGCGTGCAGCCGCTCGTTCGCCAGCCGCGACAGGGGGAGGGGGAACTCTTCACTGTCCACGCCGACCTCAGCTCTCCTGGTGGGACAGGGCCTTGGCGAGGCTCGGCGCCTCCCGGTCCCGCTGTGACATCGAGGTGACCGGGAGCGGCCACGGAATGGCCAGCTCCGGGTCGTCGAACGCGATCGTCACGTCTTCGGCCGGATCGTGCGGGCGGTCGATCCGGTAAGCGGTGTCGGCGGTCCCGGACAACGCCTGGAAGCCGTGCGCACACCCCGCCGGGACGTACAGGGTCACCTGCGTCTCGCCGGACAGCTCGAAGGACGCCACGTTGCGGTAGGTCGGGGAGCCCGTCCGCAGGTCCACGACGACATCGAAGATCCTCCCGTACGAGCACCGCACCAGCTTCGCCTCACCGTCGCCGGAGCGCAGATGCAGGCCGCGCAGCACGCCCCGGGCCGAACGGGACAGGCTGTCCTGGACGAAGGCTTCCGGGTCGAGGCCCACCGAGCGGACCACGTCGGCGTCGAAGGTACGGCAGAAGAAGCCGCGCTCGTCGGCGTACGGCGTCGGCTCGAAGAGGTACGCGCCGTCGATCGCCGGGACTTCGGTCGCTTTCATGGGTTCTCCTGCTGCGCGTGGGCGGGGGCGTGGGCGGGGACGTCGTGGTGCGTGTGGCCGGTCGTCGGGAACAGCGCCGCGGTCAAGGCGGTGAAATGGTGCTCCAGGCGTTGAGCAGCGGTCAGGTTCCGCTCGGTGAGGGTCTGCCGTAGCTCCGCCGACCGCCGCTCCAGCTCCCGGAACTGGGCGAGCAGCCAGTCGGTGTCGACCTCGCGAGCCGGATGGCAGTACGCGGCAAGGCCCATCTGCGCCATGAGCGCGTCGCTCTTCGCCGCATAGCTGAGCGCGAGCGTCGGCGTGCCGGTTTTCAAGGCGCAGATCAGGTTGTGGTACCGGGTCGCCACGACGGTGCCGGCGGCCGCCGTCTCTTTCATCAGGTCGGAAAGGGAGGCCGCTTCGGCCGCGGTGACCAGCGGCGAGTCCACCGCGTCGAGGATCGCGGCGACCACCGGTGCGTCGCACGCGTCGCCGGTGAGCAGCCGGACCGGCCGCCCCTCCGCAACCAACGTACGGACGAAGCGGGTTGTCCCGTCGAGGTAGCGCCGGTGGATCGCGTCGGCGCGGGCGCGGTCGTCGTCGCCGCCGTGGAAGGCCATGACGCCGACACAGACCGTCCCCGGAGGGCCCGGGGGCGTGTCCGCCTGCGGCGTCGGCAGGGCGAAGGCGAGGTCCGGGTGGACCTCGTCGCGCGCGGTGTCCACGCCCATCGCCCGCATCGCGTCGCGGGACGGGCTGTCCCGGTACGAGCGGTACGTGGCAAGCCGTGCCGACCAGCGGACCAGGGCACGGGTCGCCCGGTTGCCGATCGGGGCCGCGCCGACGCCGACCAGCGCGACCCGGGTGCCGAACAGCCTGCCGGACGCGCAGAGCAGGAACAATGCGTACGGGAAGCCCCACGGCCGCAGCGGCAGCGTGGCCTCCAGGACGCCCATGCCCGGCACGATCACCACGTCGTGCCGGCGGACCCAGGCAGCGGTGCGGACGGCGTCGGCCAGTTTGCCCAGGCCCTTCGCCGCGATCGCGCCCGCACGTGAGGCGGTCCGGTACTCCCCGCGGTACCGGTGCAGCCGCGTCGCGGGGATGCCGTACCGGGCCGCGACGACCTCCGGACCGCCGCACAGCGCGTCCACGACCGCCTCCGGACGCTCGGCGCGGAGGTAACCGAGCACGGCTTCCAGCGAGCCGTCGTTGCCGAGGTTGCCGGAGCCGAGCAGGCCGAACACCCCCACGCGTGCCCGGGCGTTGCCCGTGGACCTCATGTCTGTCGCCCTTCACGTCCCGCGACGAGGTCGTCCACGGAGACGGTGGACGGCCCCGGGCCGGCCGGCGCGCGGTCCTCGACCCGTTCGCCGGCGCCGGGCCGGGTCCGGCTGGTCATCCAGGCGCCCAGGTGGCGGTAGCAGGCGCGCCGGTCGGCCGGGGACAACGGCGCCCGCCGGATCGCCGTGACGAAGCCCCAGACGTACTCGGCGAGCAGCCGGGGCGTCGGGTGCAGCGGGCCTGCCCGGCGCGGGTCCAGGTTGACGCACCGGGAGCGCTTGGACGGGTTCGCCCGCTCGGCGCGGGTGGGGTGGTCGCGGCGGAAGTACAGCAGCTCCGGCACCTGGTGGAACGGACCGTGCAGGGTGAGCTCGGCGACGAACGTGCGGTCCGCGTGGTGGTAGCTGTCGTGCGGCTTCACCCGGCGCAGTACGTCGGCGCGCATCACCCCGTAGAAGTCGTCACCGCCGGGCTCGAACAGCAGGCTGCGGAAGCGCTCCGGCGCGCGCGGCGAGTCGGTGGCGAGCCGGTACTCGTACGGGACCTTGACCTTGCCGTCGCCGTCGATGACCGCCTGGCCGGAGTGCGCGAGGATCACGTCCGGCCGCTCGTCCAGCGCCTCCACACAGCGGCGCAGCAGGTCCCTGGCGTACAGGTCGTCGTGCGAGGCCCACTTGAACAGCTCGCCGCGGCACTGGGTGAACACGTAGTTGTGGTTCGGTGCGGCGCCGACGTTCCGCAGCAGCCGGATGTACCGGATGCGCGAGTCCTTCGCCGCGTACGCGCGGCAGATGTCCTGGGTGCCGTCGGTCGAGGCGTTGTCGGAGATGACCAGTTCGAACTCCTCGTAGGTCTGGCCGAGCAGGGCGTCGAGCGACTCGGCGAGGTACTCCTCGCCGTTGTACACGGGCAGGCCGATGCTCAGCCGGGGAATGCTCCGAAACGCAGTCATGACGTCCTCACTTCGGGGAGGGGGTGGTGGCGGCGCTCGCGCAGGGCGGACCGCAACTGCAGCCACCACACGGCCGAGCTGCCGAGGGTCGCGGCGGCGACGCCCCAGGCCGAGCCGGCCGTGCCGGCCAGGGCCGCTCCGCCGAGCCCGCCGACGACGTAGCAGGCGGAGGCGATCAGCTGGCTGCGCAGGCTGCGCCGGGCCGCGGCGAGTGCGCGCAGCCCGGCCGCCGCGCCGGTGCCGAGTCCGGCGCCCGCGACGCCGAGCGTGACCGGCACGACCAGCTCGGAGGCGGAGTGCCAGACCCCGCCGAGCACGAGTGCGCCGAACCGGTCCGGCATCAGCAGCAGCGCTCCGCCCCAGAGCAGCGCGGCGACGGCCTGCCCGCCGCCCAGCAGGAGGCAGAACGCCCCCAGCCGGTGCGGGACCCGCCGCAGCACCCGGGCCGCTTCCGCCACGGTGACCAGCGACAGCCCCATCAGCAGGGCGAGGAACGGGCCGAGCAGGAGTTCGGCGCCCCGGATCACCCCCACCGCACCGACCCCGACGATCGCGCCGAGCCCGTACGCCCGGAGCTGGCTCGCGCCGCTGTTGCTGACGTTCTCGACCAGGTACCGGTAGCCGAGGTCGCGGTGCTCGCCCAGCCATGCGCGCACTCCGGTCGGGCGCGGCCGGATGCCGGACTGGAAACAGCCGTACCCCGCGGCGACCGCGGCGGACCCGCCCCAGGCGAGCACGAAGGCGGTCACGCTGCCCACGTGGGCCGCCACCACCATGGCCGGCACGAGCGCGACACCCCAGACGAGGTCGTTGGCGAACGCCTTGCGCCCGGCGCCGGCGGCGAAGAACGCGAACCGCCAGGCGTCCTGCAACAGCAGCAACGGCAGGACGACGCCGAGGCAGGCGAAGGCGGACCCCACACTGCCGCCCAGCCCCAGCCCGGCCACCAGACATGCCGCGCCGAGGGCGCCACCGACGCCGAGCGCGGTACCCGACGACCGGGCCACCGCCGCGCGCCAGCACGCGTCCGGCACGCCGCTGAAGCGCACCATGAGCGGGTCGGTGGCCACTCCGCGGGAGACGTTGAGCACCACGCCGTAGGTCACCCAGGCCAGGCTGAACACGCCGAACGCGGTCAGCCCCAGCGAGCGCGCCACGTAGATCCCCACGGCGAAGTTGGTCATGCTGGAGGCCGCCTGGTCGGCCAGCCCCCAGGACAGCCGGCCGACGACGGCCCGCTTGGCGGTCCGCTCCTCCCGCTC
The DNA here is from genome assembly GCF_040646595.1 of Streptomyces sp. NPDC045470. Lineage (NCBI taxonomy): Bacteria > Bacillati > Actinomycetota > Actinomycetes > Kitasatosporales > Streptomycetaceae > Streptomyces > Streptomyces sp. NPDC045470. Next base: position 89,887 of record NZ_JBEZAN010000011.1, on the reverse strand, counting down.
CGCAGCCACCGGCGTCATGCCTTGATCAGTCCGGCGCCGCGCAGGGCATCGGCCGCGGTGGCGACGGTGTCGAACGGCAGTCCGGACCGCTCGGCGACGTCCAGCAGACTGTGCGCGCCGTCGGAGAGGCTGAGCACCCAGAGCATGGCCAGTTGGGCCTGCTGGGTGTCGCTGCGGCCGCCGAGCGCGTCGTACAGGCCGCGACGGCCCAACTGAGGTTCGCCGTAAGGGCTGAGGTTGACGTACCGGCGGTTGCGGTCCAGCACGGAGAACGCCTCGCGGCAGACGGCGAGCGTGTCCGCCATCGCGTCCGGGGAGACGAAGTCCGGGTTGTCCGCCGAGGTGTGGTATTCGGGGTAGCCGGCGTACGGGGTCCGGCTGAGCGAGCCCACGCCGAGATCGAATCCGGGGGAGCAGTACTGCCGCTCGTCGTAACCGTACGGAGTGAATTCGGTGATGCGGTGCGGACGTTCGGAGGCGGACAGTACGTGCCGCAGTACTCGGTCGATCTCCGCGTCGCCGCGCCTGCTCTGCTTGTACGTCAGGTGGCCCACATCGCCCGCGCAGGCCAGCACCAGGCCGTGCCGCACGCGGTCGATCCGCTCCGCGTTGCGGGCCAGCCAGGTGATCGCCCCGATGGTGCCGGGCGCGTAGATGAACCGGTAGGTGTGGTACGGCGTCTCCCGCGCCAGCGCGCGGGCCAGGAACGTCGCCACCGCGATGCCGGCCAGGTTGTCGTTGGCCAGCGACGGGTGGCAGACATGGCAGGAGACGATCACCTCGTCGGGCACCTGCCCGGGGACCACGTGCTCGGCGTAGGTGAGGTGGCCGTCCGTGAGGGTGGAGTCGACGCGCACCTCGTAGTCGCCGTCCGGCAGCGCGTCCAAGGTCTCCTGGGCCAGGCAGAACCCCCACTCCGGCTGGTAGTAGCTGGTGCGGTACGGCACCCAGGCCGGGTGCTCCGGCAGGGTGTGCAGGTGGCCGCGCAGCTCGGCGAGCGGCATGGTCGCCGACACCGGCACGCTGTAGCCGAGCACGTGCAGGCTGGACGCCGCGAAGTCGACGACCCGGCGCCCGGTGCTGTCGGCGATGTACGCGTCCCGGATGTTCCACTCCTGCGGTACCGTCCAGTCGAGCACCTGCGTCCCGGTCGGCACCTCGTGCACCTGGAGCGGAACGTACTCGCCGACGATCTCCAGGGTGGCCCGCACACCGTCGCCGGTGATGCTCCGGCAGAGCGGGTACAGCCGCTCCACCAGTGCGTGCATCTCCTCACCGACTGCGGTCATCGGCGCCACCGCAGGGTGTCGTCGACGGCACCGGCGTCGGACGCCGCGCGCAGCACGGCCAGCCGGGTGAAGCGTTGCTCGAAGTCCTCCCGGGTCAGCCCGTGTTTCCGGTAGGCGTCGGCGAGTTCGAGCGCGCCCTGCTTCACCGTCCACTCGCAGTCGAAGCCGGGCACCGCGGCGCGGAACCGGGAGAAGTCCACCCGGTACGACCGCGGATCGGCACCGGTCTCCCCGGTGATCACCACCTTCGAGCCGGACACCGCCTCGGCGACCTGCTCGGCGATCTCGGCGACCGTGACGTTGTTGGTCTCGCTGCCGATGTTGAACGCCCGGTCGTGCACCGCCTCCCGGGGCGCGGCCAGCGCGGCCGTGAAGGCCCGTGCGATGTCGGCGGCGTGCACCAGCGGGCGCCAGGGCGTGCCGTCGGAGAGCACCAGCACCTCACCGGACAGCAGCGCGTGGCCCACCAGGTTGTTGAGCACGATGTCAGCCCGCAGTCGGGGCGAGTGGCCGAAGGCGGTGGCATTGCGCATGAACACCGGGCTGAAGTCGCCGTCGGACAGCGCGTGCAGGTCGTCCTCCACCCGCACCTTGGACTCCGCGTACGGGGTGACCGGGCGCAGCGGGGCGTCCTCGGTCACCAGGTCGCTGCCGCCGGCGGCACCGTAGACCGAGCAGGTGGAGGCGTACAAGAAGCGGCGTACCCCGGCGTCGCGGGCCAGGCGGGCCAGCCGTACGGACGCATGGTGGTTGATGTCGTAGGTGAGTTCCGGCGCCAGCGACCCCAAGGGGTCGTTGGACAGCGCGGCCAGGTGGATCACGGCGTCCGCCCCGGCGACGTGTTCGGCCGTGACGTCGCGCAGATCCACCCGGTGCCCCGGCGGGTCCGCGGGCGGCGGGCCCAGCACACAGTCGGCGAACAGGCCGGCGTCGAGACCGACGACCTCGTGCCCGGCGGCCGCGAGGACCGGGGCCATCACGGTGCCCAGGTAGCCCTGGTGTCCGGTCAGCAGCACGCGCAAATTTCAGTCCCCCAGATCGAGAGTGAGTTTGGTGACGGCGAACGCCTCGGCGTAGCGCGCGTGGCATTCGATGCCGCGGATCCGCGCCAGCCCGAGGAAGGCCTCCCGGTCGTACCAGGGCCGGTGCCGTTGCGAGGGGTAGTGCTCCTGGAGCAGCCGCACCTTTTCTTCGGCGACCTCCGGCGACAGTGGCTGGTACGCCGCCGGGCGGCCGAGGTCGCCGTCCCACTTGGCGATCTCGTAGCCGAGTACGAGGTGGTCGCGGAACGCGGTGGTCATCAGCTTGGCCAGGCCGCGGTGGTCCTGGTGGGCGTCCTCGGTACGAGGGGCCAGCACCAGGTCCGGCTCGCTCTGTCCGCGCAGCTCCTCGACCGCGGCCTTGGCCTCGTCCCAGTGCGCGGGCAGCCGGCCGTCCGGCAGCTTGAGCACGGACAGCCGCAGGTCGGCGCCCGGGCAGAAGGCGGCGAGCGCGGCCTGCTCCTCCTGCTCCCGCTCGCTGCCGCCGCCGGAGAGCACCAGCGCGTCGACGCGGACACCCGGCCGCGCCTGACATACCGTCAGCAGTGTGCCGCCGGCGCCGATGGCGATGTCGTCGCAGTGCGCGCCCACCGCGACGACCCGCTCCAGGCGCCCGGCCCCGAGCCGGATCACGCCCGGACTCCGGCGCTGTCCCGCTCCCACACGGCCCACGGGCGATCGCCCCGCGCGTAGGCGGCGTCGAGCGCGGCCCGCTCCTTCACGGTGTCGGTGGGCTTCCAGAAGCCGCGGTGCCGGTGCGCCACCAGGCGTCCCCGTTTGGCCAGTTGAGCGCAGCCGTCGGCGACCAGGTCCCCGTTCTCCGGGATGTGGTCGAAGACTTCCTGGCGGAGCACGAAGTAGCCGCCGTTCTCCCACAGCGGCAGTTCGCTCACCTCGGTGATGCCTCCCACCAGGCCGTCCTCGCCCAGGTCCACGCAGTGGAACGAGGACTGCGGCGGCACCACCATCATCGACGCGCCGGCGTCGCGCCGGGCGAACCGGTCGATCATCTCCGGCAGCGGAGCGTCGGTGAGCACGTCCGCGTAGTTGGCGAGGAACATCTCGTCGCCGTCCAGGTGGTGCCGCACCCGGCGCAGCCGTTCCCCGATCGGTGACTCGATGCCGGTCTGCACGAACGTGATGTTCCAGTCCGCGATGTCGGTGGACAACAGCTCGACCCGCCCGTTGCGCAGCACGAAGTCGTTGGACGCCGTCTCCTCGTAGGTGAGGAAGAAATTCTTGATGTGGTCGGCCCCGTAGCCGAGGCACAGGATGAAGTCCGTGTGCCCGAAGTACGCGTAGTAGCGCATGACATGCCAGATGAGCGGCCGCGGGCCGACCATCGCCATCGGCTTGGGCACGTCGTCGGACGCGCCGGCGCGCATCCGCAGTCCGTAACCGCCGCAGAACAGTACGACCTTCATGCTGCGACCTCTTTCACGACGAGACCTCGACGATGCTCAGTTCCGGAATGGGAAAGACCAGCCGGCCGCCCCAGGCGTGCACGAAGGACAACTGCTCGGTCAGCTCGGCCCGCAGGTTCCAGGGCAGGACGAGTACGTAGTCCGGGCGGTCGGCGGCGATCTGCTCGGGCGGCAGGATCGGGATGCGGGTGCCCGGGGTGAAACGGCCGTGCTTGTAGGGGTTGCGGTCGACGGTGTACGGGAGCAGGTCGGGCCGGATGCCGCAGTGGTTGAGCAGGGTGTTGCCCTTGCCCGGGGCGCCGTAGCCGACGACCGTCTCGCCGCGCTCGGCCGCCTCGACGAGGAACCGCAGGAGGTCCCTGCGCACCTTGGCCACCCGGGCGGAGAACTCGGTGTACCCGGACAGCTCCTGGAGTCCGGCGGCCTTCTCCCGCTCCAGCACGTCGGCCACCTGGCGGGACGGCTCGCCGGCCGCTCCCTCCGGCCGGGCCCACAGCCGGATGGAGCCGCCGTGCGTGGGCAGCAGCTCGACGTCCACGAGCGCGAGTCCGCCGCTCGCCAGCGCCCGGATCGCGGACGCCACCGTGTAGTACTGGAAGTGCTCGTGGTAGACCGTGTCGTACTGGTTCTGCTCGATCAGGGTCAGCAGGTGCTGCACCTCGATGGAGACCCAGCCGTCGTCGGCGACCAGGGCGCGCAGCCCCCGGGTGAACCCGGTCACGTCGGGGATGTGCGCGTACACGTTGTTGGCCACGACCAGGTCCGCCGGACCGTGCTCGGCGCGGACGGCCGAGCCGGTGGCGGGGTCCAGGAACTCCGTGACGGTGGGCACACCCGCCTCCCGTGCCGCGGCGCCGACGTTCACCGACGGCTCGATGCCGAGGCAGCGGATCCCGCGGTCCACCACGTGTTTGAGCAGGTACCCGTCGTTGCTCGCGACCTCGACCACGAAGGCGTCCGGGCCGAGACCCGCCCGCCCTACGGCGTCGGCGACGAACGCGCGCGCGTGCTCCACCCAGGACGTCGAGTAGGAGGAGAAGTACGCGTACTGCGTGAACGTCTCCTCCGGCGTGATCAGCGGCGGGATCTGCGCGAGCCAGCAGTCGGTGCAGACCCGCAGGTGCAGCGGGTACGTCGGCTCCGGCTCGTCCAACTGGTCCGCGGCGAGAAAACTCTCGCACGGCGGGGTCGCCCCGAGATCGACGACGCTGGCCAGCGCCGCCGAGCCGCAGAGTCGGCATCGTGTCATGTACTGCCCCCATTTCTGCTCGCACGGTGCCCCCACCGCGAGCCAGTGCTTGTGTTCCCCGGCGGCGGGCCGTCCCCGCCGCCCGACCGACCCGCGATCGCGGTGCGGTACCCCTCCACCAGGCGCTCAAGACCGACGGCCGGGCTGAAGCCCCGCTCGTAACGGTCCCGGGCCGCCCGGCCCATCTCCCGGTTGCGGGCCCGCTCGGCCGTGATCCGGCGCAGGCGGTCCGCGAGCGAGGCGGACTCGCCGGGCCGGTGCAGCAGCCCGGTCACCCCGTCCTCGACGAGTTCGACGAAGGCGCCGTGACCGGCGGCGACCGCCGGGACCCCGGCCGCCATCGCCTCCACGACCACCAGGCCGAACGCCTCCAGCCACGTCGAGGGAGCCACCACGGCGACCGACCGCGCGACGGCCTGCCGGCACCGCGCCGGGTCGTACAGCCCGGCGTACCGCACGTCGTCCCGGCCCGCTGCCCAGGCCCGCACCTCCCGCTCCAGCGGCCCCGCCCCCGCGATCACGAGCGGCACGCCCACCCCGCCGTCCGCGGCGATCTCGTCCCACGCGGCGATGAGCAGCCGCACGCCCTTGGCCTCCGCGAGCCGGCCGAGGTAGAGCAGCTGCTCGCCGTCGCCCGACCGGCGGATGCCCGGCTCCGGCACGAAATTGTGCTTCACCGCCAGCCGCTCGGCCGGCATGCCGGCCCGCACCAGGACGTCGCGCTGCGCCGCGGAGATGCAGAAGAACCGGTCCACGCCGGTCCACCACCGCCGCCGGTTGACCGACAGGCTGACCGCGAGCGGCACCGTCGCCAGCCGGGAACCGCGGTAGCAGCCGTGCCGGACGGCGGGCAGCGGCGCCGCCCCGACGCACTCGGTGCACGGCCGGCCGTCCCGTTGCAAGGTGCCGGGCGGGCAGACCTGGGTGTAGTTGTGCAGCGTGGCGACGACGGGCACACCGACGTCGGCGCAGGCGGCCAGCACCGCGGGGGACAGCAGCGGGAAGACGTTGTGGACGTGCACCACGTCCGGCCGTTCGGCGCGGAGCCGGGCGGCCAGCTCCGTGCGCACCGCCGGGTTCCACGGCACCAGCAGTGGCACCGCGGCCTTGCCCGGCAGGGACCGGCCGGCGATGTCGTCGCTGCGCCGCTCGAACACCTCGACCCGGTGGCCCGCCGCGCGCAGCAGCTCCACCTCCTGGTCGACCACGTTGTTCTCCCCGCTCGGCTGCGCCGAGGAGTAGCGGTTGTGCACCACGAGAACGTGCATGTGCGGGGTCACCTCCGGTCCCGGGCCCACCGCGGGACATGTCGTCTGGGGGGTTCGGGCGCCGGGAGCGGCGTGGCCGTGGCAGGCGCCGCCAGCAGCGCGGCGGCCAAGGTCAGGTGCAGCAGGTACGGCGAGGCGTCGCCCAGTCCGGCCTCGGTGTACGACGCGATCGCACAGTAGCTGATCAGGAAGATCGCGCAGGCCCTCGGCAGCGACGGCGGTCGCAGCAACGCGACGCCGCCCAGTACGAGGATCATCGCCGCCACCAGGGTGACGCCGGTCAGCCCCTGCTCGTGGTAGACGGCCAGCCAACTGTTGTCGATCGGCAGCCCGCCGAACGACTTGTCGCCCAGCCCCACGCCGAACAGCGTCTCCACGGTCGTCCGGGGCGCCGCCAGCAGGGCGTCCCAGACCGTGGCCCGGCCGGTGAGGCTGGTCAGGTACTCCTGGCTCTGGCCCCGCAGGAACCACGTCCGTAGCGCGGAGGCGAACCCCGCCGCCGCCACCGCGGCGCACAGCACCGCCCAGGTGAAGAACCGGCGGGCGGCGGCGCTGGTCAGGACGAGTGAGCCGATCGCCAGCGTCAGCCCGACGAGCAGGCCGAGCGTGGCCGTCCGGGTATGGGTCAACGCGAGCAGGGCCCCGGCGGGCACGATGACGACCGCCGCGCTCGCCCGGTCGGTACGGCGGCCCAGGACGAGCAGCACGGTGAGCCCGATGATCACTGCGGCGTACTGCCCGATCTGCGGCGGGGTGAGCGGCCACAACGCGCCGACCAGGCGCCCGCCGTAGAGTTCGGGCAGGGCCGCGCCCGGCGAGACGGCCAGGCCGACGGCGACCGATCCGAGCACCGCGAAGTACATGCGGATGTGGTGCCGTACGAACGTCAGACCGCCCCACCAGCGGCTGAGCAGCCACAGCGTGCCGATGAACAGGGCCAGCCGGGCGCAGCGGAACAGCGCGCCGAGCCCGGACTCCAGTTGCAGGCTGGAGAGCACGCTCGGTACGAGGAGCAGGGTGAGCAGGAGCAGGAAGGCGCTGGCCCGGATGCGCAGCCGGAGGTTGAGCGCGAGCGCCAGCGTGAACGCGGCGACCAGCGCGCCCATGGTGACGAGCTGGATGAGGGAGCGGGGCAGCGGGATGATGGTCTTCGCCCCGGCGGAGCCGAGCGTGTTGAGGATCAGCAGTCCCCAGACGACCCCCACGGCCTTCGGCGGGCCGGCCGTGCGCGCTTCGGCGCCGGTCCGGATGCTGTCCGTGTCCGTACCGCCCGGCAGCCCACCGTGCCGCAGGTCCCCGCCCATCTCAGTCACCGGCCCCTGGGGCGAGGGTGCTGCCCGCGTCCTGCTCGTAGGGAGCGCCCTGCCACTGCCGGAAGTCGAGCACCCGGCTCGGGTCGTGGGCGACGAAGGTCCAGGGGCCGACGTAGGTGTTGTCGTGCCAGCGGTTGTGCTGCTTGAGGGTGATCGCCTCGGCCACCCGCTCACCCTGGTACGGCGACCAGTCCGGGTAGGTGCCGTAGTTGGCGAGCACGGCCATCCGGTCGCACTTCGCCGTGCACCCGACGACGGACTTGTCCAGCACGAAGCGGTTGTCGTGGATGTCCACCCGCTGGGTCTTCCACCGGCAGTCGGCGTAGAGCGGCGCGGTGGCGATCGCCGGACGCGTACAGCGGTCGGCCTGCCGCACCAGCAACGTACAGTCACCGGAGGACGTGTTGGCCGGGCTGTTGCAGAACCGGTCGGCGTTCTCCCACAGGGTGATTCCGGACCAGTTGTTCTCCAGTACGTTCCGGTAGACCTCGATCTTGTCGGTGCGGGCTGTGATGCGCGGTTCGCCGCCGGACTCGGACAGGTAGACGGTCGCGAACGGGAAGCTGTCACCGCGGTCGGCGTACCGCCGGCCCTCGACCCAGTTGTTCCGCCGGATCGTGTTATTCCGGATGACCGCGTTGTAACTGGTCTCGTAGATCAGCGCGGCACCGTCGTTGGCCTCCAGCACGTTGTCCTCGATGCGGAAGTCGTTGTTGTTGGTGTCCGCCCACAGTCCGGTTCCGTGGTTGCCGTGCACCCAGTTGCCGCGTACGTCGGCACCGTTGACGGCCCAGAACTTCACGCCACCGGTGCAGCCGCAGCCCGGCCGCCGCCGCTCCCAGTCACCGGTGTTGTTGGCCGTGATCTCGTTGCCCTCGACCACCAGGCCGCTGATGGGGCCGTCGTCCTTGTACGCGTTCATGCCGTACTGCCCGTTGTCCCGCAGGCAGTTGGCGCGGACCCGCTGCCGGGCACCGGCCATCAGTCCGGCGCCGGAGTTGCGCTGGATCGTCGTGTGCTCGATCACCCACCCGTCGGCCGAGTCGTGGTTGACCACGCCCTCGTCGTGCGGCGCGACGAAACCCTGCACGGTCAGGTGGCGGACGGTGACGTCGCGGGCCGTACCGCTGAACGCGTACTGGTTCTTCTTCCGGCCGTCGAGCACCGCGCCCGGAGCACCGAGGTAGCGGTTGCCCTGCTTGGGGACGACCTGGGCGTAGCGGTCCGGATCGAGCCGGTGCGTGCCCGGCCGGAGCCAGAACGTGGTGCCCGGTGGGTTGCTCCTGGTCTTCGCCGCCAGGTCGCCGACCACCGCGGGATCGACCGTCACCGCGCCCGCCGGTGCCTTCGCCGGCCCGGCAGCGGGCCGGGCGCACACCTTGGCCACGGCCGACCGGGCCCCGGACGTGGAAGGCGCGACGTCCGGCTTCGACCCGGCGCCCGGCGTGCCGACGCAGCCGGAGGCCAGCAGTGCCAGTGCCGCCACCGGCAATGCCCGATTCCGCCACTTGATCCCCACACGCCCCCCTAGCCGCGGAACCCGAGCACGGTGGTGAACTCCGCGGTGCCGTCGGCGCTACCGGTGCCGATCAGCGTCGTGCTGGGTTCCTTGCGCCCGAAGCCGGGGGAGTACCAGCCCAGTGGCGGACCGGTCTCGCCGCGATGCGCCCGCCAGCTCAGCCGCCCGGGCAGGTCGAGCACCGCGGACCGGTCCTCGCCGTCCCGGGTCCAGGTGAGCGCCGCCCGGTTCCCCGCCAGATCCGCAGTGATCTCCGGGCCGAGATGGAACGCCAGCCGTACGGTCCCGCGATCGCCGCGTACCTCGTCCACCACGCGCAGTTCCCGGCGCGCGGCGGTCAGCTCCACCCGGCGCCGGTGCACGGAACGCCGGTAACCGTCGTGCTCGGCGCACCAGCGGGCCGTACCCCCGCCGGACGCGCCGGACGGGTCAGCGACCAGGACGCGGCTGCGGGCGTGCCGGGTCCACAGGAACGGACCACCGGAGACGGACTGGTCACGGCCGTCCCGTTGCAGCGTGTTGTGGGCGAGGGTCGAGCGGAAGTACTGCCGCCACTCGGGCTGCCCGTGGTAGCAGAACGTCCCCGGGTCGGCGAGCACGTCGACCCCGTCGTGCCGCACCTCCACGGACAGCGCGTCCGCGTGGGCGTGCGCGGCGATGGACAGGAAACCGTGCGGTCCGCCGTCGCAGCGGCACCAGATCTCCTCCGGACCGCGCAGGATGGTCATGCCCGCGTCGGCGAAGTGGCCGGGCCGGCTCGCCGGGCGGGCCACGGCCGGGGCGGTTCCCGGCTTCGCGTACGGCCGGACGAGCGCGGCCAGCAGCGGGGTGCGCACATCGGTGCCGGTCACCGTCGGCCACCAGGCGAGCCGGCCGAAGACGGCGTCCCCGGTGGCCAGCAGTGAGCCCCAGCGGCCGGTGCCCGCGCCGTCCAGGACCAGACCGTGCCCGTCGTCCGCGTCCCCCTGGCGCGGCGGCCGCAGCCGGTTGTCCACGACGGCCGCGAGCGCGTCGGTCATCCGCAGCAGCACCAGCCGCACGGACGGCGGGACCGGCACACCGGCGGCATCCGCCTCGGCCACCGCGGCCAGGCCGAGCTCCAGCACCAGCCCGTGATACTCGGTGGCCAGCTCACGGTTGAGACCGGAGCCGAAGGTGTTGCCGCGCAGGTGCCGCTCCAGCGACCGCAGCGCGCCCGCGCGCCAACGCGCCGAGGCGGGGAACCACTCGAACGCGCAGGCCGCCGCGAACTGCCCGGCAGCCTCGGCGATGACGTGGTTGTTCGCCGAAGACCCCCGGCTGGGGAAGGCGGCCAGCCAGCGCTGGTGGTGCCAGATCTGGTGCAGCGCCACCGGGTTGTCCTCGAACAGCCCGGCCGCGCCGGGCCAGCCGTGGAGCAGCCGGCGGATCCATACCCACGAGATCAGCCGGATGCCCAGCTCGATGCCGCTGATCCAGTGCACGCCCCGCAGCGGCGGGTTGGCCGCCCACCACGACCGCAGGTGCCCCGCCACCCGCTCGGCGTACCGCTCGTCCCCGGTGACCGCGTAGGCGGCGGCGAGCACGGTGAGGTACTGGTGCCGGGACAGCTCCCAGATCTGCTTGATGTCCCCGGTCACCTCCTCGTCCCGGTACGGCACGTCGAAGGCGTAGCCCCCCGGTGCCCGGCGCCCGGTCTTCGGGTCGCCCCACCAGTCCGGGTCGGCCAGGTCGTCGCGGACCACCCCGAAGTACTCGACGTGCCCGGCCAGCAGCCGGTCCGCCTCGGCGAGGAGACGTTTCACGGCGTCCGGCGGCAGCGCGGCGAGCGTCCCGGCGGGCAGGACCGCGGTGAACCGGGCGCCGGTCACGCCCGGGTGCCCCGGCCGTACCGAACGCCACCGCCGTCTGCGCACCGCGTCGCCCACCCGGCCGCCGACCTCCCGCGGCCCCATCCGGGAGAGACGGCGCAGGTACCAGCCCGCGTTGATGGTCACGGTGTCCTCGCCAGGGTCACCGGCGCGCCGGCGGCCAGGCCGGCCTGTACGGCGAGGGTGGCCGCCGTGGTGGTGACCAGCGACTCCAGCGGCACCGGCATGGGCCCGCCGGTCCGTACGGCCTTGACGAACGCCGCCAGTTCGGCGTTCTGCCCCTTGTCCCGGGCCTTGGGGAGCCTGGAGCCGACCCAGCGCTTGTGCCGGCCGTCGTAGACAGCGGCACGGACGAAGTCGTCGAGCCGCAGCGCCTTGCCGTCCGCGACCAGGTCCAGCGTCTCCTTGGGGAGGCCGGCCGGTCCGGTGGTGACGTAGCTGATGGTGGCCGTGGATCCGTCCGGGTAGCGCAGCACGGCCTGCAGGTCCTGGTTGCCGGACGTGGCGACCGCGTACACCGAGACCGGGTCGGCCCCGAGCAGCCAGCTCGCCGTGTCGATGAAGTGCCCGCCCTCCCCGGCGAACCGCGAGCCCTCGGTGCCCTGCCGCAGGTACCAACTGCCGTGCTCCAGCCGGCCCGCGTTGACCAGGTAGCGCAGGCTCGCCGGACCGCTCCGGGCGCCGAACCGCTGCCGGGCCTCCCGCAGCAGCGGCGCGAACCGGCGGTTGAAGCCCACCTGGAGCCGGTCGTTGCCGGACTCCTCCACCGCGGCGAGCACACCTGCGAGGTCGTCCTCGGTGAGGGCCAGGGGCTTCTCCACGAACACCGCCTTGCCCGCGAGGAGTGCCCTCCGGGTCAGTTCGGCGTGCGAGCTGTGCCGGGTGACGACGAACACCGCGTCGATCGACTTGTCGCCGAGCACGGCGTCGAGATCGGTGGTCGCCTCGGCGAAGCCGAACTTCCGCTTCGCGTTGGCCGCGGACAGCGCCGTCGTGGTGACCACGGCCGACAAGGCGACGCTGTCGCGCCGCGCCAGGTGCGGCAGCAACATCGACGTCGCGTAGTTGCCCGCGCCGACGAACGCCAGCCGCACCGGAGACGTGACGGACCGGCCCGGCGCGGACGCCCGTACGTTCACCGGCGGCACCGCCACGACCGGAGCCTGCGCTTCCTCCGGTTTTCCCGCGTGGTCGGGGTACCGGAACAGCACCGCCACGGCCTTCAGGTCGCCGTCCTTCAGACGCCGGTACGTCTCGACGGCGTCGTCGAAGTCGGCCGTGTGGGAGACCAGGGGCTCCACGTCGACGCGGCCGCGGGCGACGAGATCGAGGAAGCACGCCAGATTGCGGCGCTCGGTCCAGCGCACGTAGCCGATCGGGTAGTCCCGCCCCTGGAGTTCGTACTCCGGGTCGTACCGCCCGGGGCCGTACGACCGGGAGAACCGGACGTCCAGCTCCTTCTCGTAGTACGCGTTCCACGGCAGGTCCAGGCGGCACTTGCCGATGTCGACGACCCGGCCGCGGTCCCGGCTCAGCCGGGCGGCCAGCTCGACGGGCTGGTTGCTGCCGCCGCCGGCGGCCAGGTACACCTGATCCACGCCGTGCCCGCCGGTGAGTTCGGCGACGGCGGTCTCCACGGCGGCGGACGCGGGATCGCCGCAGGCCGCGGCGCCCAGGCGCGCGGCGAGCGCGCAGCGCACCGGGTCCGGATCGGCCCCGACGACGCGGACCCCCGAGGCGGCCAGCAACTGCACCACCAGTTGTCCGATCAGCCCGAGGCCGACGACCAGCGCCACGTCGCCGAGCTGTGACTCGCCTTGGCGGACGCCCTGCAACGCGATCGACCCGACGGTCCCGAAGGCCGCGTGCCGCGGCGCGAGGCCGTCCGGCACCGGGGCGTAGAGGTTCTTCGGCACCCAGTTCAGCTCGGCGTGCAACGCGTGCTCGTTGCCGGCGCAGGCCACCAGGTCACCGACCGTCACATCGTCGATCCCGGCGCCGACCTGCTCGACCACCCCGCACAGCGAGTAACCCAGCGGCGTGTACGAGTCCAGCTTGCCCATCACCTTGCGGTAGGTGGCGGGCACCCCGTTGGCGGCCACGCTCTGCACGACCTTGGCCACCTGGTCAGGACGGGAGCGGGCCTTGCCCATCATCGACAGGCCGGCCTCGGACACCTTCATCAGTTCGGTCCCGGTGGAGATCAGCGAGTAGGCGCTGCGGACCAGCACACCACCCGGCTTGCACCCCGGAACCGGCACGTCGAGCACCGCCAGCTCGCCGCTCTTGTAGTTCTGCACGACCTGTTTCACCCGAGCTCCTCTTGTGTCCACGCCGTCAAGCCGCCCGGCTCCGGCCGGAGCCGGAGGTCGCGCCGCGATACCAGTACTCCAGGGTCAGCACATGCCACAGATGCTTGGAGAAGTCCCGCTGCCCGGCGGCGTCCTCGGCGACCATGCGGGTCAGCGCGTCACGGCGCAGGAGCCCGGAACCGACGAGCACACCGTCGTGCACCACCTCGCGCACCAGTGGTGCCAGGTCCCGGCTCATCCAGGCCCGCAGCGGGGCGCTGAACAGGCCCTTGGGCCGGTAGACGATCTCCCGGGGCAGGACCGAGGCGGCCGCCTCCTTGAGGACGGCCTTGCCCTGCCGTCCGACGATCTTGCGGTCGCCGGGCACCGCGAACGCCGCCTTGACCACCTCGACGTCCACGTACGGCACCCGCACCTCGGTCGACGCGGCCATGCTCGACCGGTCCGTGTAGGCGAGGTTCAGGCCCGGCAGGAACATCCGGGCGTCGCCCAGGCACATGCGGTTGACGAAGTCGTCGAGGTCGTTGTCCTGGTAGATGTCCGCATGCTCGGTCAGTACGTCCTCGACCGTCCCGGCCAGGTCCGGGTGGACCAGGGCGAGCAGCTCGTCCTGGTCGTACATGGTGTAGCTGCGCCGGAAGGCGGTCTCCTCCGGCAGCTCGGCGAAGGACAGGAACCGCTTCGCGAAGCGCACCGACCGGTACCCGCGGCGGGACGTGGCGACCGGCAGCCGGCCCACGGTCGCGGACAGGCCGCTGCGCAGGGGCCGGGGGACGCGCTGGTAGCGCAGCGCGAGCAGGTTGGCCAGGTGCTTGCGGTACCCGGCGAACAGCTCGTCGGCCCCCATGCCCGAGAGCATCACCTTGACGCCGGCCTCCCGGGCCGCCGAGCAGATCAGGAACGTGTTGATGGCGGCCGGGTCGCCGATGGGCTCGTCCAGGTGGTACGTCATCCGCGGCAGCAGGTCGAGCACGTCCGGCGCGATCTCGATCTCCCGCAGGTCGACGCCGAACCGCTCGGCCACCTGCCGGGCGTAGCGCAGGTCGTCCGGCATCGCCTCGAACCTGGCGTCCTCGGCGCGGAACCCGATCGTGTAAGCCGAGATCCCGGGCCGGTCGCGGGCCGCCAGCGCGGTCAGGTAGCTGGAGTCGAGACCGCCGGAGAGGAAGGTCGCCACCGGCACGTCGGAGAGCAGGTGCCGGCGGGTCGACTCCTCGACGATGGCGGCCAGGTCCGGCTGCTCGCCGCTGCGGGCCTGCTCCCGGGCCTCGGCGGCGATGTCCCTGAGGTTCCAGTACCGGCCGCTCTCGACCAGGCCGTCGGGCCGGCACCGCAGCCAACTGCCCGGCGGCAGCTTCTCCGCCTCGCGGAACGCACAGCGCGAGTCCGGCACCCAGTAGTACAGCAGCGAGGCCACCAGCGCCGCAGGGTCCACCTGCAGCGACCCGCCGGCCACGGCGGCGAGCGCCTTCAGCTCGGAGGCGAACAGCAGGCCCCCACCGCGCCGCAGCAGGAACAGCGGCTTGATGCCGAGCTGGTCGCGGGCGAGCACCAGCTCACCGGTCCGCTCGTCGAAGACCGCGAACGCGAACATGCCGCGCAGCCGCGGCAGGCAGTCGGTACCCCAGCGCCGCCATGCCTCCAGCAGGACCTCGGTGTCGGAGGTGCCGCGGAAGCGCACTCCGGAGGCCGACAGTTCGGCGCGCAGTGCGGGCGCGTTGTACAGCTCGCCGTTGTACGTGAGAGCGAGGCCGTCCGAAACCATCGGCTGGGCGCCGGTCCCGGACAGGTCGATGATGGCCAGCCGACGGTGCCCCAGGTGGACTTCGCCGTCACCGGCGGGGTGGCTGTAACGGCCCGCCCCGTCCGGACCGCGGTGGGCGAGGATGTCGGTGAGCCGGTCGGTCACGGCCTTCCCGTCCGGCCACCGGTACGTACCTGCGATGCCACACATGTCCTACCGAGCCTCCTGGTCGCTGCCCGGGACGCGCGCGGCCGACATCGACGGCCGCTCCGTCCGCAACGGGCCTGTTCCGTGCTGCCGGGCCAGCCGTTCCGTCCGCGGCAGGCCCGTCCCGTGCTGCTGGGCCGGCCGCTCATCAGGGCCGCGCAGCGCCGTGTGCGGCCCGTCCCACAACGTGCCGTCGGTCCGGTCCCGCGGATCGGGATCGATCAGCACCACACCGATCACCGGAACGCGCTGGTCCGCGAGGTGCCGCGCCACGGTGTGCAGCCATGCGGCGCTGCCGTGCCCGGCCCGCACGACGAGCACGGTCCGGCCGCCGAGGTACCGGAGGTCGGTCCACGCCGTGCCGGGCGCGACCGAGCCGACGCCGAGCCGGCGCACCTGTCCCGGCACGGCCGCGGCACGCTCGCCGCTGACCACGGTCGTGTTCTCCGGTTCCCGGTGGCTGTCGGCGAGTTCCGGGCCGGGCAGGCCGTCGATGACCGCCACCGGCCCCTCCGCCGCCAGGGCCCCGGCGACGTTCAGGGCGATCACGCTCGTACTGCGCGCACAGCCCAGCTCCAGCAGCGACACGGGTTCCGCCGAGTGGCGCACGGCACGGGCCAGGGTCGTGGTGAGCCGTTCGTACGCAGCCCGGGTCCGGCGGCGTTGCCACGGACCGGTGGGCCGGCGGGGCGCGCGTGGCAGCTCCGCGATGACCGAGGCGCCCAGGTTCGCCGCGATCTCCCGGCGCAGTACGGGGCGGTCCGCCACCACCGCGCCGACCGCGGCCAGCGCGAGCCCGACGGCGAGCCCGAGGACGAGCCCGATGGCGGCGTTGGTGGCAGCGGCTCTGGGCAGGGAGTGCCGCACCGCGCGCGGTGCGTCCACGATCTGCGTACCGGCGACGAGCCGGGGCGTGCCCATGCGCGCCTCCTCGGCGCGCTGGTCGAAATCGGCGATCCGCGAGGTCAGTTCGGCCCGGCGGGCGAAGAGCGACTCGATGCTCGCCGACGCCCTCGGGTCGCTCTCCGGCGACCGGTTCCCGATCGCCTTGTCGACCTGGGCCAGCTCGTCCCGCATACGGTCCCGCTGGTCGCGCAGGGCCTTGGCCTCGGCCTGCGCGGACTCCCGCATCCGCCGCACATGGTCCGTGACGAACGCGTCGGCCAGCGCCTCGGCCCGGGCCACCGCCTCCGCGTCGCTGGCACCTGTCACATCGATCTGCAGCAGGTTGTTGGTCAGGCCGGTGCCCCGGTAGTCCCGCAGGAAGTCTTCCGGTTTTTCGGAAGACTTGAGGGTCCGCAGGGCCTGGGCGGCGATCCGTGTGGTCCCCAGCAGCGCGACATCGGTACGGATCAGTGTTCCGGTGTCGTTCGGCTGGTCCGCCTGATGGGTGACCAGCACCGTGGTCACCGCGGCCGGCGGGGGCGGCAGCAGGACCGCCACCGCCGCGCCGATCAGCAGCCCCAGCAGCGCCATGGAGCTCCAGAGGCGGCGGCGCCTGCGGACCGCCGCCACCAGCGCCTGGAGGTCCAGCAGGGGAGTGGTCACCGACGGCTCCGGAGCCGTGCTCGTCGTCACACGGAACCTCCCGTCGCGGGGCCGCGGACCGCGAGCGACAGGGCGGCGTTCTGCGAGGGACGGCCTGTGGGCCGCGTCGGACGGGTCCACACCGGGCCGGCGACGACGGTGCCGACGACCTCGTGCCGGGCGTCCGCGCACGCCGCCGCGATCCCGGCGAGTTCCTCCGCGGTCCAGTTGCCCGCGCTGAGCACGATCAGGGCGCCGGACTCGGTGTCGCGGTCCGGCACCATCGGCCGGGACACCGAGACCTCCACCACCCGCAGCGTGGGGTTTCCCCTGCTCGAAGAGCTGGGGGAAGGATCGCTCGCGGCCTCGGCGACGAGCTGCCCGGCGGCCCGGCGGGCGATCTCGTCGCCCTCCGGTACGACGACCAGCACGCGTCGGGGGGCCGGCAGCCGGTCCCGGAGGCGAGCGCACACCCGCCGGTAGCGGACCCGTCTGCCGGCCTCGTCGCCGGACCGCTGCGGCTCCGGTACGTCCCACCGGGTGTCGATGCCCAGCAGCCGGCGGATACGGGCCCGCCGGTCACGGTCTTCCGGCCGGTGCGCCCGCCCTTCCCCCGGCACGTCGACGGCCCCCAGCAGCGTCGTGCCCAGTGCCGCGGCGACCTCCGGTTCGGTGCGCAGCCGGCGGTTCATCCGGGCGGCTGCGAGATGGCCGACGACCGCGAGCAGGAAGAACAGCAGCGCCCCGGCGACGATGAGCTGCATCCTCGTCGGCGGCACCGCGCCGGTCGGCCGGGCCGCCGGTCCCATGACGACCATGCCGGCCTTGCCGGTCGCCGGGTCGGCCTCGTCCAGCTTCTTCATGGCCTCCTGCAGCGCGGTGCGCAGCTTCTCCAGCGCCGTGCGGGCCTGCACGCTCTCCACGGTCCGCCCGGGATCGGCCGCATTGGCCAGGTCGGTGATGCGGCGGTTGGTCTCCGCCACCTTCTGCCGCAGGTCCTCGGGCCCGGCAGCCGTTCCGGGGTCGGCGGTGCCGCCGGCGATCCGTGCGGCGAAGGCGACGAACTGCTGGGCCACCCGGTCGGAGAGCTGCTGCGCGCGCTCCGGGGTGTCGGCCGTACCCGAGATCTCGATGATGTTCCCGTCGGCGGCCTCGGCGCTCACCCGGTCCCGTAACGCGTCTCCGCTGACGCCGGCCCAGCCGAGTTCGGCGGCCGCGCGGTCGACCACCGCCGAACTGGCCGCGATCTCCACCTGCGTCAGCAGCTCGCGCTGCTCCCACTGCCCCGGCAGCAGTACCGATGCCGACGCCGTGTAACGCGGCGGGTACAGCACCGAGACGCCGTAGCCGACGAGTGCGCCCACCACGGCGAGGACGGCGAGGAACCGCCGGCGCCGACGGAGCATCCGCCCGATCGTGACCAGGCGTATCGTGTCGTCGCTCAAGGGCGCCGCCTCCTCCCCGCCCGGCGCCGGGCCGGGCCGCCCGCCGGCACCGGAGTGCGGCCACGGCAGGCGGCGGCGTAGGCGGCGAGCAGCGAGCGCTGGGAGTTCCGCCAGGAGAGCTCCCCGCCGACCCGCTCCTGGCCGATCTTGCCCATCCGGGCCCGCTTCTCCGGATCGTCCAGCAGCATCGCGATCAGCCCGGCGAACGCGGCCTCGTCGTTGGCGGGCGCGTAAACAGCGGCCTCACCGGCGGAGACGCGCGCTTCCCGGAGATCGAACGAGACGATCGGCCGCCCCATCGCCATGTACTCCAGGACCTTGTTCATGGTCGACACGTCGTTGAGCGGATTGCGCGGGTCGGGGGAGAGGCACACGTCCGCGGTGGACAGACAGCGCACCAGGTCGGCGTCCGGGATACGCCCGGTGAACTCCACCTGCCCGGCGAGCCCGAGCTGCCGGGACAGCTCCACCATCGCGTCGAAGGCGTCACCTGCCCCGACGAACACCGCGTGCCAGTCGGTCCGCCCGCACTCGTCGCGCAGCTTCGCAAGCGCCCGCAAGGCGTAGTCGACACCGTCCTGCGGACCCATGACGCCCAGATAGCACAGCAGATGGGGCTTGCCGCGCTTCAGCTCCGGCTCGGGCGGAACCGGTTGGAACCGGTCGGTCCGAGGTGCGCTGCGCACCACGAAGACGTCCTCCGGCCATTGACCGCCACGGCGTATCGCGACGTCCCGGTAGCTCTCGTTCGTGGCCAGGACGACATCGGCGGCCCGGTAGGTCAGCCGTTCCAGCGCGCACACGGCCCGGTAGAGCAGGTCTTCGCCGCGGCCGAACCGGGAGAGGTACAGCTCGGGTACCAGGTCGTGCTGGTCGAAGACGAACCGCGCGCCGCGCCGCTTCAGCCACAGCGCCGGCAGGAACAGCAGGTCGGGCGGGTTGCAGGCGTGGACCACGTCGACCGGGCCGACCGCGCGGGCCAGCCGCGCCGTGTGCCACAACGCCGATCCGTACTCCCGCAGATAGCCGGCCGGCCCTCCGGCGGCCGCGCGCAACGGGTAGCGGTGGATCCGCACGCCGTCGAGCACCGCCTCCGGCTCGGTGTCCCGCTGCTCCCCCCGGGGACAGATGACGTCCACCGTCCACCCCGCGTCGCGCAGCGTCGTGCACTCCTGCCACACCCGCCGGTCGAACGGCACCGACAGGTTCTCCACCAGGATCAGCGCGCGCCGGCCCGGCCGGCCGCCGCCCGCCGCGTCGCCGGACGATGTGCCGTCGTACGTCGTGTCACCAAGCAAGGCCCACGTACCCCGGTTCGGCCCGGCGCGCCGCGGCGTCGGGAAGGTGGACGAGATCGATGAGCACCGGGCCGTCGCCGCCAGGGGGCAGCGCCGACAGCACGGCCGGGTCCTTGGTGCCGACCAGGCACACCTCGGCGTGTTCGAGCACCTCGCCGACGGAGTCCGCGAGCAGCTGCGCCAGGTGCGGCAGCCGGGTCTCGATGTACTCACGGTTCGCACCGAGCAACCGGGACAGGCTCACGTTGGCGTCGTAGATCTTCAGGTCGTACCCCTTGCCGAACAGCCGCTCCGCCAGCTCGACGAGCGGGCTCTCGCGGAGGTCGTCGGTGCCGGGCTTGAAGGACAGCCCGAGCAGGCCCGCCCGGCGTTTGCCGGTGCGCTCGACCAGCTCCACCGCCCGTTGCAGGTGCGCGGAGTTGGACGGCAGCACATGGGCGAGGATGGGCACCGAGACGTCGGCCCGCTGCGCCGCGTGGACCAGGCTGCGCAGATCCTTGGGCAGGCAGGAGCCGCCGAAGGCGAAGCCGGGCCGCAGGTAGGCGGGGCTGATGTTCAGCTTGCGGTCGGCCAGGAAGACGTCCATCACCTGGTGCGAGTCCACTCCGAGCGCCTGGCACACCGCGCCCAGCTCGTTCGCGAAGCCGATCTTGAGACCGTGGAACGCGTTGTCCGCGTACTTGATCGCCTCGGCCGTCGGGACCGGCACCCGGAACACCTCGCCGGGCAGACCCTCGTACAGCGCCGCCACCACGTCACCGCTCGCCGGATCGAACTCACCGATGACGGTCTTGGGCGGGTCGAAGAAGTCCCGCACGCTGGTGCCCTCGCGCAAGAACTCCGGGTTCACCGCGACCCCGAAGTCCGCCCCGGCCGTACCGCCGACGTGCTTCTCCAGGATCGGCACCAGCAGGTTCAGGCAGGTGCCCGGGAGCATGGTGCTGCGGAACACGACCGTGTGCCGCCCGCCGCACTCCGCCAGCACGGCGCCGATCTGCTCGGCGACCCGCTCCAGGTACGTGGTGCACAGGCTGCCGTTGGGTTCCGACGGCGTGCCCACGCAGACCAACGACACCTCGCTGCCCAGGACCGCCTCGCGCACGTCACCCGTGGCGCGTAACGCTCCGGTCCCCACGACCTCGGCGATCAGCTCGCCGATCCGCTCCTCGACCACCGGAGCCTTGCCGTCGTTGACCAGGTCGACCTTCACCCGGTTCACGTCCACCCCGATGACCTCGTGCCCCAGGCCGGCCAGGCACGCGGCCGACACACAGCCCACGTAGCCGAGCCCGAAAACGCTGATCTTCATGACTCGTCCCTCCCCCCGGGCAGGCCCTGCCGGCCCGCGGTCCGCACGCCGGCAGGACCGTTTCGTCGCAGCCCCCCGCGCATCAGTAGGCCCCCTGCCCGTAGAGCACCGCCCGCAGCGTCTTCCACAAGATCACTGCGTCCAGCGCGAGCGACCAGTCCTCCACGTACCGCAGGTCGAGGCGGACCGCCTCCTCCCACGGCAGGTCGCTGCGTCCGCTGATCTGCCACAGGCCGGTGAGGCCGGGCTTGACCAGCAGCCGCCGCCGGATGTCCGGGCCGTACGCGGCGGACTCCTCCGGCAGCGGAGGCCGCGGACCGACGAGCGACATCGATCCGGTCAGAACGTTGAAGAGCTGCGGGAGTTCGTCGATCGAGTACCGGCGCAGCGCCGCCCCCACCCGGGTCACCCGCGGGTCCCGGCGGAGCTTGAACAGCAGCCCGGCCCCCTCGTTGCGGTGGATCAGCTCGGCACGTGCCGCGTCGGCCCCGGTGACCATGGTGCGGAACTTGAAGAGGGTGAACTCGCGGCCGTCCTTGCCGACCCGGCGCTGGCGGTAGACCGCCCCACCAGGACTGTCCATCAGTACGAGCAGCCCGACGAGCACCATCAGCGGCGCGAACAGCACCAGCAGGACCGCCGCGCCCAATCGGTCGACGACCCCCTTCACGGCCCGCCGGCCCCCGGTGAACGTCGGCATGCTGACCCGCAGCAGCGGAATCCCGAGCACCGCGTCGACGTGCAGCCGCGGGCCGGCCACCTCCATCAGCACGGGGGCCACGACCATCTCGGCATCGCTGCCTTCGAGGTTCCACGCCAGCCGCTGCAGCCGGTCCGGCGACCAGTGCGGGTCCGCTGTGATCGCGACGACCCGGTAGCCGTCGCGTCGGACGTGGTTGGCGACATCCGTCAGTGGGCCGACGACCGGTACGCCGTCCAGGTGGCCACCGTCGAGTCCGAGGCCGTCCGTCGTGCACACGGCGTCCACCCGCCACCCGAGGTGCGGGAACTTACGGGCCCGGGCGATCAGGTCGCGCACGGTGTCCGGGCTCCCGGCGGCGAGCACCGGTCTCAGACACCGTCCTTTCTTCCGCTGCCCGTGCAGCCACAGACGCAGCAGGTACCGCACGGTCATGGTGACGAGGGCGAGCGCCGGGATCGCGACGAAGATCCAGAGCTTGATGTTGCGCGAGGTCAGGGCGATCCCGCCGAGCGCCAGCACGACGGCGGCCGTGAACAGTGAACGGCCGAGCCGACGGAATTCCTCCGCCCCCTGACCGAGCACGGCCGGAGCCCACGCCCGGCTCACCGCCAGCGAGCCCAGCACCAGCAGCTCGGTGCCGAAGGCGAGAATGCCCCACTTCTCGTGCCAGTTGGCCGCGTCCCGGGCCCCGAAGAAGATTCCGATGGCCGCCACCACGAAGGCGGTGGCGACGGTGTCGCTGGTGATCACGGTACGGCGGTACCGCTGCTCCCAGTCGAGTGCGGGCTCACTGCTTGCCCCGCTCGCCAGACGCCCGCGCGCCGACGGAAACGGGTTGACCAATCCCCCCTGTTGCACAGATTCCCCCCGGTCGCCAGTGGCTCGACGTGTTCGCCCAGCCCTGTTCCTCACCCCCGGGAGGCCCCCCGGCCCCCCGCGCCGCACTGTTCCTCCCCCGCGGAGGACCCCCGTCCCCCGCGCAATGTCCCGGCCGTGTGAGTACTACGTGTGAACAACCCGACCCGGGAGCTGCGGACGCGCAGGTCCTGCCGTACTTCCGGGGCATGTGGAAACCCGTCGGAACCCCGGGCGCTCCCCGCACCCGGGACCCCTATCGGGCACCAAGAATTGATCACCGCACGTCTGGCGCCGGGACGCAAAAGCTGGCTGTTCATGGCGCCGGACCATGGATCATTAGTTGGTTGCCTCAGGCCCGAACACCTGAAGCACGGTCAATCTAGAGCATCGGCGCCGATAAGAAGAAGGGGATGTGTGCAATTTGTGCTCAAGCTGCGGAACTGGATCTACCGGCCGGTGCCCGTCCACGGCACACCGATCATGAGGGCATGTTGTGTGACCTGCTAAGAGAGTCGGTTTTCGGGCTGCCGGCGCCGATGGCCCGAGGCGTCCCGGCGTTGGCGCCTGGGCCGAGCGCGTGGCTTGTTGACGCCCTTCACCGGGGCCGCTGTGGCGGGAAGTCCGACGCCGGTCGGCCCCGGACGCTGCCGGCCGGGGATAACGGATGTTCGGGCGAAGGGGATTCGACTGCCCGGAGCGGTGGCCTGTTATGAGTTTCCGTCTGGAAATCGGCCCTCGGTCAGATGCTCTGCTCTCCGACGTTCCCCGCGTAAGTGCCGACCCGGTGTCGATCTTTCCCGGACCGGCCGCTCGAAAAGATGCACATTCGGCCACACCTCAAGCGCAGGTCCGCCGATACACGACTCCGTCGGGAACGTAACGCTGCCATTCCTTTTCGGTCAAAGACCGGACCGCGATCGTGCAGGCGTCGGCGGTGAGAGTGGCGAAGTCGTTGAAGGCGTCGGTGTCCCACAGGCGTACGGTTCCGTCTTCACCGCTGGTGGCGAGGGTGTTCCCGTCCGGGGCGAAGGCGGCCGAGCGCAGGGCGCCGGTGTGGCCGGTGAACAGGGCCAGTTGCCGGTGGGTGCGGAGGTCCCACAGGCGGACCGTCCGGTCGTCACCGATGGTTGCCAGCGTCTCGCCGTCCGGGCTGACGACGGCTGACGAGACGGTGCCCGTATGGCCGCTGAGAGTGGCGAGTTGGCGACGGGTTCGTACGTCCCACAGTCTGGTCGCGGCGTCCCGGCCGCTGCTGGCGAGGGTCCTGCCGTCCGGGGTGAATGCCACCGACTGCACGACGCCGGTGTGGCCCGCCAGCGTTGCGATCAGGCGTCGCTGTCGCACGTCCCACAGCCACAACCGCCCGTTCCAGCCCGCCGTCGCCAGGGTGCCGCCGTCCGGGCTGAAGGCCACGGAGCTGACCGTGTTTCCGGGCCCGGCGAGAGTGCCGAGGTGCCGGTGGGTCCGTGCGTCCCACAGTTGCACGGACGAGGACGTGCGGCCGCCGGTCGCGAGGATCTTTCCGTCCGGGCTGAAGGCCGTCCAGGTGACCATGATGGTGATGGGGAAGGACGCCAGTTGCCGGTGGGTCCGCACACTCCACAGGCGGGTCGTGCTGTCGATGTAGCTGGTGGTGGCGAGGGTCTGCCCGTCGGGACTGAAGAGGACGGTCTGCACGGGCTTGCGGTGGCCGGCGAGGGTGGCGAGGCGACGGTGGGTTCGTACGTCCCACAGCAGGACCGCCGGATCGTCGTCGCTGCTCGCGGCGGCGTACCGGCCGTCCGGGCTGAACCGCACCGCCTTCACCTTGCCGGTGTGCCCGGTCAGGCGGCCCAGCGAGCGCCGCGTACGAGCGTCGTACAGGTGCACGGTCCCGTTGCGGTCACCGGTCGCGAGGACACGGCCGTCGGGACTCCAGGCCGGGCTTCCCGAACCGCCCGGCCCGGCGAAGGTGGCGCGCGGCAGCCCGGCCCGCATGTCCCACAGCCGGACCGTGGCGTCCTCGGACCCGCTGGCCAGCATGGCGCCGTCCGGGCTGAACGCGAGTGCGTTGACCATCCCGGTATGGCTGGTCAGCACGGTCACGCCGGTGCGCACCCGCACGTCCCACAGCCGTACGGAGCGGTCCTGGCCGCCACTCGCCAGGACCCGGCCGTCGGGGCTGAAGGCCAGGGCGAACACGGTGCCGCTGTGTCCGGTGAGTGTGGTGGGTGAGCGCTGCCCGCGCACGTCCCACAGGCGCGTCGTGGCGTCGCTCGCGCCCGTGGCCAGCGTGGTGCCGTCCGGGCTGAACGCCAGCGACTGGACCTCACCCGTGTGGCCCTTCAACGTGGCGGTACGCCGCTTCTCCCGTACGTCCCAGAGCTGTACCTCGGACTTGGCGCTCCTACTGGTGTCGTGGCCTGTGACGGTGACGGCAAGGGTCCTGCCGTCCGGGCTGTACGCGAGGAGGGCGGGCCAGGCGCCGTCGTCGTCGCGGTACACCGGGAGTTCACCGGTCCTCCGATGGGTACGGGCGTCCCGGAGAAGCACCTTGCCCCGCGGTCCACCGGTGGCGATCGTGCCTCCGTCCGGGCTGAAGACAGCCGGACTCCCGGCGGCCAGGACAGCGGTCTGCTTCCGCGTGCGCACGTCCCAGAGCCGCACTTTCCAGCCACTGTGGCTGGTGACGAGCGTCCTTCCGTCGGGACTGAACGCCGCCCCGTGCACCTGACTGCCACGACCGTCGAGTGCGGCAGGACGCCGGTGCCCCGCCGTGTCCCACAGACGGGCCGTGCCGTCGTTCGCACTGCTCACGAGCGTACGGCCGTCCGGGCTGAAGGCGACCGACCGCACCTCTCCCGTGTGCCCGGCGAGCGTGGCACGCAGGGGTGAGGAGACCGTGGACAGGAGCTGAGCGCGCGTCTCCGCGGTGGGGGAGACGCGCTGAGCGGCCAGGGCCAGACGGGCCGCCAGGGCCGGGTCGGCGTTGGCCTGCTGCCGGCTCTGCTCCGTCAGGCTCCGGGCGGCGGCCAGAGCCCGCTGCTCGCTGCTGCTGCGGGCGTTGAGGGCGGCCAGACCGGCGGCGACGAGGACGAGCGCGGTGAGCACGGCGAAGCCCGTACGGACCAGGCGCCGCCGACGGGCGAGATGCTGCTGCACCTGGGCACTGACCTCGAAGAACTCCCTCTCCTCGGCGGGTACTTCGGTGCCGCGCGCGCCGATCCACCGCCGAGCCTCCACGAGCTGCTCCCGGCCGAGCACCAGTCCGCGCGGGCGGCCCTGCTCCTGCCAGGCCCGCAGGGAACGGCGCAGCCCCTCCTGCCAGCCGCGGAACTCCCGGTTCTCCTCGACCCAGCGCCGCAGCCGCGGCCACTTCTCCACCAGCGTCTGGTGCGCCAGCTCGGCGGTGTCCCGCCCGGTCGGGCGACGCGTCACCACGACCAGCCGCGTACTGGCCAGCCGGTGGATCAACGCCCAGTCACCCGCGGAGAACTGCGTGCGGGCGGCGACCCGGCGGGTGTCCGGGCCGCGCTCCCCGGCGTCGAGCTGCTCGCCGGGACGGACCAGCTGGATGAAGATCCGCTCCAGCGCCTGGCGCTCGGCCACGTCCGCCCAGTCCCACAGCCGGTGCTCCGCCTCTCCCGCCAGGGCTCCCTCCACGCCGCCGAGCTCCTGGTACGCGGTGGTGGTCAGCCACCCGCGTTCCTGCCGCTCCCACAGGCGGCTCAAGGCGAACTCCAGCATCGGCAGCGCGGCCGGGCCGGGCGGGGCGTCCCGCAAGAGTTGCTCGACCAGGCCGTCGGCGAACCGGACCCCCGCGTGCCCCTCCAATGGACAGGTGATCACTTCCCGTAGCTGCGTCCGCATCATCGGCTGCACCACCATGGAGGTGGCGTCCCATGCCGTACGCAGATGGGGGAGCTGTTCGAGCTGCCGGAGGAAGTCGATCCGGACGACCACCACGGCCTGGGCGGGACGGCTGCCGTCCGTGCGGCGAGCCGTCAGGACCCCGAGCATGGCGTCCAGCCGGCGGGCGGTGCCGGGCGCGTCCGCGAGGAGCGTCTCGAACTGGTCGGCCACCAGGACCAGCCGGCACCGCCCGCCGTGGCGGGAAAGCGTCTGCTCCACGGCGGTACGGATGCCCTGCTCGTCGGTGAGCTGCCGGGCCAGCGCCGACCAGCGGTCGTACCACCCCGCCTGCACGGTGTCCGGGTCTCCCGCCGAGGCCAGGGCCCAGGCCAGCAGTTCCTCGGCGGTCAGGCGCAGCCCGTGGGGCAGGCGGGCGATCAGGTACCGGTCGCTGTCGAGGTACCCGAGCAGGCCGGCGCCGACCAGCGAGGACTTGCCGACGCCCGAGGGGCCGAGCACCGGCAGGACGGGCACCTGATGCTGTTCAAGGAGTTCGATCAGCCGCTGCGTCTCGTTCGTACGGCCGTGGAAGACGGCGCGGTCGTGCTCGGTGAACGGCAGGAGCTCCCGGTACGGGCTGTCCGCCAGCAGCCTTCTGCGTAGCTGCGGCCACTCCCGTGTCAGGGACTCCACGGTGAGGGCGTAGCCGGTCCGGCGCCGCCGGTCCGCCTCGACGGCGACGACGACCCCGATGACGCCGCCGTACTCCTCGTCCCACACCGGCGCCCCGCTGAAGCCGCCCGCCAGCGGAAACGGCGCTTCTTCAGCGCAGGTGAGCTGCCACCAGCCGGTACCTTCGCGGCCCTCGACGGTGCCCCGGGTCCAGATCCCGGCGTCCTTGCCGCCACCTCGCCCCGGGTACTGCGGGAAGCCGAAAGCCCGCCAGCGGTGCCCGGCCAGGTCCTCCGCCTCCACGATCCGCAGGGGCGCCGCACCCGGCGGGGGCTCGCCGCTCAGTCGGAGGACGGCCACATCGCCGCTGTTGTCCCCGGCCACCGGAACACTGAAGTGGACGGAGGCCGTGACCTCGGGACGCCCGGGCAGCAGCGGGAAGTCGAGGGTGACCGGAAGCAGGTCCGGCAGCGGTTCGTCGTCCGGGAGGTCTGCGGTGGAGGCGATGACGTGGGCACACGTGAGCAGCAGGCGGTCGGGGATCAGGAACGCCACCCCGACCGGGCGACCGTCATGAAGCACCCGGGCGGTCCCACGCTCCCACCCGGAGCCCGACTCGCCCGCCGGCCTCACCTGCCGCCCTCGGGGCGGCTCCACTCCAGTTCCAGCTTGATGTGCGCGTCCCCGGACCCCTTCGCCACGACCAGACCCGCCTGCGCCGTCACCCGCAGTCCGAACTCCGCACGGACGTGGTCAGGACTGCGCGGCAGGTCCGTCAGCCGCTCCAGCATCGTCGCGGCCACCCGCTGCACCCGGGCCATGCCCGACTCGAACGTGTCGGCGGACAGCTCGAAGAGCTCGTCGCCGCGACGCGCCCGGACCACCCCGGCACCCTGCTCGTCGGACACCTCGACGACGAAGACCTCGCCGTCCTCGAAGGGGACACTCAGGTACACTCGACAACCCCTCTGCTGCTCCGTCAAATAGCTTGCTGATCATGGACGTTGAGCCGGCCTTCCCGGCCTGCCATGGTAGCCGCGATCTCCGACGGCGGGCCTTTTCCACAGGGCCCGGGTCGGGTGCGACGCATTCCGGTGGACGGTGCCGAGGTGACTGCGGCCAGGACGTGCCGGAGCCGTCGCCCCGCAGACGGTCGGCGGCGGACGGGCACGCGCCCCTGGCCCCCGCACCGCCTCCGCCGGAATATCCCTCCGGGCAGATGATGTTGGACGCGGTGGCGCCGGCGACGTGAGCGACCGGGGCGCCCTGGAGCGGAACCAGTGACTGCTGGGCGTCTCCGGGATCCGGGCTGTCGATCCGACGTCCGGTCCCGGGGACTTTCCGCCGCGCACCGATGGAGGAGTCACAGTGAGCAAGATCGAGCAGACCGTCGAGATTCCCCACCTCGGCGGGTCCCGAGTCGGATACACCTTCGCCAGGCCCTACGACCCCGCGCTCCCGACACTGGTCCTGATCAACTCGTACACCACCTCGGCCGAGCTGTACCGGCCGCAGTTCGCCGATCCGTTGCTCGGGTCCGCGGTCAACCTGCTGGCCCTGGAGCCGTACGGGCACGGCCGCACGCGGGCCTCGTACCGGCACTTCACCTACTGGGACAGCGCGGTCGCGAACCTGCAGGCCCTCGCGGCCCTCGGGATCCGCCAGGCTTTCGTGCTGGGAACCTCGCAGGGCGGCTGGGTGGCGGTCCGCATGGCGCTGCTCGCCCCGGACATCGTGAAGGGGCTGATCACCCTCGGCACGTCGATGGACTCCGAGAGCGAGCGCAGCCGCGCACTGGGGTGCTGGGACGGGATCGGGTTCAACACGCCGCTCATCGATGCGCTCGCCGAGCCGGTCGGCGAGGACTGGGTGGTGCCGGACGACGTCGTGGACGCCGTGTTCGACACGGCCATGGGCGGCCTGACGGCCCAGGAACGCGCGTTCTGGCTCGCCGTCTACCGCGCCAACTACAACGGGGACACCGGACGCCACCGCCTGCGCCTGAGCACGGTGAACCTGCGGGACCGCGACGGGCTCCACGGTCGGCTGGACGATGTCCGCTGCCCCGTCCTGTGGCTGCACGGCACCGCGGACCAGGTGTACTCCGTGGCCAACGCCCACGAGGAGATTCGGATGTTCACCCGCTCCCCGGAGGCGCGCGTGGAGATCATCGAGGGTGGGCAGCACTTCCTGAGCGCCTCGAACCCCGCGGAGGTCGACTCCGCGGCCATCGACTTCGTGAAGCACTGGGCCTGAGCGCCTGCCTGAGCGCCTTGGTGCCCACGCGTTCCGCAGCCGCTCGTGTGACGCTTCCGTATTTCCAGAACCGGCCACGGACACGCGACCGGCTGCCCGAACCGCTCGGACGTCGGGCCTCACGGTGAGGACGATCTTGCCTCGGGGGCGGCCCTTCTCCGGATGGCGGACGGCGGCCGGGCCTCGGCCAGGGGATACGTGCTGTCGACGACGGGAGAGATGCCGCCCTTCTCGCCCGGAGAGCGGACGAAGACGGCCGCGCCGGACCCGCAGGCTGCGGTGGCGTCCGCGCCGGGCCGGCGCAGCCCGAGGACGAGGCGGGCCCAGTAGGGCCGGCCCGTCATCAGGTGCCGGACGTCCGGGCCGATCCCGGTGGCACGAACCCGTACTTGATGAACCCCGGCCTGCTGCGGAAGTCAGTAGTGTGCGGCCGTGGCAACGTGCCAGAATCCGGCGCATGCCGGTTCGATACCCTCGCCCCTTGCGTCCCGGTGACTGCGTCGGCATCACCTCCCCTTCGAGCGGAGTCGCGAAAGAGCTGCGTCCGCGCCTCGACGTGGCCGTCCGCGATGTGGAGGCCCGGGGATACGAGGTCGTTGTCGGCCGTTGCATGGACGGAGCCGGTCATCTCAGTGCCCCGGCGGCCGACCGCGCCGGTGAATTGATGTCGATGCTGACGGACCCCGGCATCAGAGCGGTGGTGCCGCCCTGGGGCGGCGAGACGGCGATCGACCTGCTCCCCCTGCTCGACTGGGACCGACTGCGTGACGCCGAGCCGACCTGGCTCGTCGGGTTCTCCGACATGTCGACCCTCATGACGCCGCTGACCCTCCTCACGGGAACGGCGACCGTGCACGGCAACAACCTGATGGACACGCCGTACCGGGTGCCCGAGGGACTCCTGTCGTGGCTCGACATCGTCGCTGCTCCGCAAGGGCACCGCTACACACAGACCCCGCCCGACCGCTACCGATCCACCGGCTGGGACGACTTCCGCGCCCAACCCGAGGTACGCGAGTACCCGCTCGACACGCCCGGCAGGTGGACCAGACTGGACGCCGACGGAGACGTGGAGGCCGAAGGACGCCTGATCGGGGGCTGTATCGAAACCCTCTGCAACCTCACGGGAACCGCCTACCTTGACGTTTTCGCCTTCGCGCGAGCCGAGTCCCCGCAGGGGCTCCTCGTCCATGTCGAAGCGTCCGGCGACGACGCCTTCACCATCTGCCGGAACCTGCACGGGATGCGACTGGCCGGCTTCTTCGACACGGCGAACGCGGTCCTCGTCGGCCGCACCTCGGCACCTGACAACGACTCACTCACACAGCACCAAGCCGTTCTCGACGCGCTCGGCCCCTTGAACGTACCGATCATCGCCGATGTCGAGTGCGGACATGTGCCGCCGTACCTGCCCCTCGTCAACGGGGCACACGGCCGAGTCGTGCACACCGCGATCCGCAGCGAACTGACCCAGACACTGCACTGAGGTCACGCCGACGACGCGGGCTCACCGCTGCCAGGTGTGCGCCGGGAGCGCATCGGCAAGCGTGGCGAAGAAGCGCTGGTCGCGCCAGGCGTCGCGGTCGCCGATGACGAACAGGCGACGCTTGGCGCGGCTGACGGCGACGTTCAGGAGGTTGGGGCGTGCGGCTGCCCAGCTCCGTGCACCGGGCCGGCGCGGATCACTGCCCAGCACCACGATCACCACGTCGGCCTCCTTGCCCTGGGTGGTGTGAATGGTGCCGACGCGCCCTTCGGGCAGCAGCCCGCGACAGGCCCGCTGAGCGCCGTGGACCACGGCCCGGAAAGGACTGATGACGTACACGTCCTCCGCGAGATCGACACCCTCGTCGCGGAGCTTCCCCACGACGGCGCGCAGCGCACGGCCCTCTTCGGCGATCCAGTGCCCGTCCGCCTCGCCCGCACTGACATGCACCCAGCAACTGCGGGGCCGATAGCGGTAGTCGCCGCGCTCCGGGGTGCCGTGGACCATGAGGTTGTCATAGGCGATGGCGTTGCTGACGGTGAACATCGGGTCGTCGCAGCGGCGGTGGACGCGCAGCGGGCTGCCCACCCACGCCTCCTGCTGACCGTCGGGGAGTTCGGCCGGCAGCCAGGTGCCGTAGCGGTTGGTACGGTCGGCGAGCTGCTGGACCGACGTACGGCTGGGCGCCCACTGTTCGTCCACGCCGAACTCCCGGCCCAGCGCCCGCTGGGCGGTCCACGGCAGGACCACCACGGGTTCGAGCTGGAGCGGGTCGCCGACGACCACGGTGCGCGCGGCGCGCCACATGCCACCGACAGCCATCTGCCCCGTCGCCTGGCCGGCTTCGTCGATGAACAGCCAGCCCAGGGACTCCTGCCCCAGCCGCCCGAAGACACGGTCCAACGACGCGAAGGTGGTCGAGACGACGGGAACGAGCAGGAACAGGCTCTGCCAGGCAGCCCGGAGAGGCTCTTGCGCCACGGTCTTGGGCACGTTGCCGGCCACCGCGTCCATGGCGGCCATCACATTCGCGTACATGGTGCGTGCGGTGCAGCGCAGGAACGCCTCGTGCAGGCCGAGCGCCGCCAGGAACACTTCGCTCCGGGCCCGGCTGATCTCCTCGTCCCCCCACGGGGCAGCCAGCTCCCGCGTCGCGTCGTCGGACAGCCACGCCTGCTCCGGCACATGCGGGCCCCACGCTGCCCGGGCCCGGTCGACCACGTCCTGCTGTGCGGCCAGCTCGGCATCCGCCGCCTCCCCTGCCTGCCGGCGCGCCACGTGCTCGGCGGCAGCCCGGGCAACGGCTTCGCGTGCCCCGTCGCACGCGGTCTGCGCGGCGACACCGGCAGCCTGTGCTTCTTCCACGTGAGCCGTCAGTTCCTGGTCCCTTTGATGCCAGTCCCGCCCGGCCCGCCCCAGCGTGGACAGGCTCACCAGGAAGCCCGGCCGCCGTGCGAAGTGCCTGTCCCGGTCCTCCTCCGCCTGCCGCAGCCGCGCCTGCGCCCGCGCCAAGGCACTGTCTGCTGCCGGGAGCGCCTGTCGGCGGCATTCCTCCTGCTCGGCTGCTTCCTCGATCGCCTGCTGTGCCTGGGCCGCCCTGGATCGGAGTTCCGGAAGCCGTGCCAGGGCGCCCGCGGCCGCCGCACGGTCGGTCCGCAGCCGCTCCACCTCGCTGAGCGACGCTTGGAAACGCTCCTTGGCCTGCCGCCACACCCCGCTCTGCGGCGTACTCATCCACTCCCGGAACAGTTGGGACAGACCCCGTTCACTGTCGATCCAGGCGTCACGCCGACGCGGTGACCTGCCCGGAGCGGGCGGCGGCGCACCCAAGTCTGTGATCTTGTACTTGCCGTGCCAGAGCCGGTTGACGAACTCCATACGGTTCTTCTTGTTGCCCAGCCGGGCCGCGACCGCACCCCACGCAGGCGTCCCCTTCAGAAGCCGGGTGGCCTGCTCGGCGAAATAGTCCGCCTCCTCGCGCCATGGTGCGCCGAGCGCGGTACGGGCGGGAATCTCCGTGGAAATGTTCTCCACCGCCCCGTTGTTGGCGGAGGTGACCACCATCTCGAAGCCGGTGAACTCCGCTTGCAGCGGTGTGACGGTGCGGGTGTAGTCGCCGCTCTTCCAGGTGTACGGCTTGTGGTCGGCGAAAGCCTGGGACGGCAGGCGCAACTGTGCCAGCCTTCGGGCACGCTCCACGATCACAGCGCTGAAGCAGTCCCGCAGCATCGTGGTCTTGCCGGTACCCGGCGGCCCGTTCACCGCGAACAGCCCACTGGAGGTGCCGAGTTGGGACCAGAGGCTGTTCACGGCGAACTGCTGGCTCAGCGCGAGCGGATGCGCCGGCTCCGTCGGCCATCGGCCCTGTGGCGTGGAAAAGGGCGCCACGGCGTCGAGTGCCGCCTGCGGCCGGCGGCGCAGATCGACTCTCCAAGCGGTGTTCACGTCCTGCGACGGGGTGAGGTAGGAGGCCAGCGCCGTGCCGGGCGCACGCGCGCGCAGGGCATCTGCGACCAGCCCCAGATCGCCGGCGATGAAACTGTTCAGGAAATCCTGCTGGTCGGCTTCGGCCGTCCGCCGGACGCGTACAGCCGTGCTGCGTACGCGCACCTCGCTGGGCGCCAAGGTCTGCTCGAGCCCCCAGGCCGCGGTCAGGTCGTGGACGAAGCCGAGCAGGTCCTTCGCCGTGAGAC
This sequence comes from Streptomyces sp. NPDC045470, assembly GCF_040646595.1. NCBI lineage: Bacteria > Bacillati > Actinomycetota > Actinomycetes > Kitasatosporales > Streptomycetaceae > Streptomyces > Streptomyces sp. NPDC045470. The sequence continues at coordinate 56,594 of NZ_JBEZAN010000011.1, read as the reverse complement.
GGTGCGCTCCCGTCGTGGCATCCGCGGCGTCCCCGCTGCCCGTCCCGTCCCCGGAGCTCCCGTCCGCGAGGTCCCCGCTCTCAAGGTCCCCGCCCACGAGACCCTCGTCCGTGAGGCTCTCGTCCGTGAGGCCGTCGCCCCTGCGGCCGGCCCCCGGCGGATCACCTACGGGTACGTCGCCGAGGTCGGCGGCCCGGGCGAGCCAGTCGGCCGCCTCGTCGTCGAAGCCGTCCAGCCAGCCCCTTCGGCCCGGCCCCGGGGCCAGTGCCCGGCCGGTGGCCCAGGCGCAGGTGGACAGCACGGGGGAGTCCAGCACCAGCCGTCCCTCGTCGGTGACGGTCAAGGCGAACAGGGCACTCTCGCCGTCCATCCGCCCGTCGTGGTCCTCCTCGCTCTCGCCGAACACGGCGAGCAGCGTGTCGCGCACCGCCCGCAGCCGGTACGTACCGCCGTACACCACGTGCTGCCACGCGTAACCGGGATCCAGTGGCACCGACCGCAGCGGATGCCCCTCTTCCCACGGCAGCGGGCCGTCCGCGGTCACCGAGCAGACCCGGTCCCGTACCGAGACCGCCGGAACCTTCTGCGGACTGAACAGCTCCACCGCCCGCCAGTATTCGATGATCCCGGTCTGCCGTTGCCGCGGATCCGTCACGCTGCCCCACCCCACCCGTCGCGCCGTCTCGCCTCGTACCTTACGCACGGTGGCGAGCGCCCGGTACGGCGTACGGGAGACCGGTCGGACCGTTCGGGCGATGCCGCACGTGTCCGACCTGGCCGTCCGCGACGGCCGGCCGGGGGCGGCCAGGCCCGCCGGGAAGGGGGTCAGCCCTTTTCGAGGATCGTCTTGAGCTCCGACAGCATCATGGTCCAGCCGCCGCTGACGCCTTCGAGCATCTTGGAGTCGGCCGAGGTGAAGCCGTCGTGGGTGATGGTCAGCTTCATGCCCAGCTCCGGTTCCTCGGCCGGCTCGATGTCGAAGGAGACCTTCGAGCGCTCCTTGACGGCCTCCGCGAACTCCGCGTCGCTCATGCCGAACATCTTCTGGTGCATCGGCTGCAGCGTGTGCCAGGTGTAGGCGAGCCGTTTGCCGGGCTCCGCCTCGGTGACGACCTGGCCGAGGTCCTGCGGCTCACCGCCGGCCTCGACCGGCCACAGCACCTTCGAGCCGACCTTCCAGTCGGAGGAGGGCGCCCAGTCACCGTGGTACTGCTTCAGGAATTCCGGGCTGGTCAGCCCCTCCCAGAGCTTCTCGGTCGTGGTGTGGATGTAGATCGTGTAGACGAACTCGGGCTTGCTCATCGCCGTTCCTTCCAGGGCGTGCTTCAGGTTGCTGAGCGCGGTCATCCGGCCTCGCTCGTACTGGCCGATCCAGCGGTCGGCGAGATCGTGGATGGGGACGGGGTTGAGGTAGTGCCATCTCTCCCGGCCGTGCCGGACCGCCGTGACCAGGCCCGCGCCCTCCAGCACCGCCAGGTGCTTGGACACCGCCTGTCTGGTCATGTCCAGCCCCGCGCACAGCTCGCGCAGGCTCTGCCCGGACCGCTCGTTCAGCCGGTCCAGCAACCGCCTGCGGCTCACGTCCGCGAGCGCCTTGAACACCTCGTCCATGCCGTCCAACCCCCTCACCTTCAGATTGGCAACCATGAGGTTGCATGTCAAGCCGAGAGGGCGGGAGGTGGTGTCGAGCGGTCTGCTCTTGCCTGGCTCGATGGGGTGTGTACGCGTCGCCGTGCGAGGCCGGTCAGGCGGGTTCGAACGCCAGCGGCTTGCTCGGCGTGGCACGTACCGGTGAGCGCGCGATGCGCTCCTCGACCGTAGGCCGATGGTGCTCCAGTTCCGGGGGAAGGAGCAGCGCGTAGCGGAACCGCGTCGTGGACTCCTCGCGCTCCAGGTGTACCCGCACCCGCACCTCGGCGTCGGTGATGCCCAGGTCTGCCAGTGTCATCCGCGCCGAGATGGTCGTGCGGGTGGCCAGGGAGGCCTCCAGCAGCTCGTGCGGCCGCATTCCCGCCGAGCCGCCGGTACCGGCCTTGAGGGTGTCGGCGACGCCCGCGTTGTCGCCCGCCTGGAACCTGACCTGCCAGGGCGCCGGAAGCGCCACAGCCTCGACCATCGCTTGCCTCCCTGCCGAAACCCGACTCGGCGGGATCCTGGCGAGCGGCTCACATCGTGAGAAGTCGATGACCGGATGCTGGAACGCTGAAAGGGGGGCGGGTGTCGGGGTGAGTGCTGCCTGGTGCAGCACCCCTGGTCGGATCTGCCCGAGCAGGCTCCTTCCGGGATCGGCCGGGTTCCGGCGGCGTCGGTCTGCCGCCTGGGGGTATCGACGTTGTTTGTGGAACGACTCGAAACTTCTGTTACCCGGTGACCGAAATGTCCGTCTAGTGTCGTCCGTGAAGGTGATCAAGTCGGTCACCCGGGAAGCACGTGAGGAGCCCGGAACATGACGGAGAACACTCTGCGGGACAAGATCGCGGTCGTCGGCGGGGGCGAGAAGAACCTGGGCGGGCTGATCAGCCGGACGTTCGCGGAATCCGGGGCGAAGGTGGTCGTGCACTACCACAGCTCCCAGGACGAGGCCGAGCAGACGGTGGCGGCGATCCAGGAGGCCGGGGGACAGGCCGTCTCCGCCCAGGGAGACCTGACCAAGGTCGCGGACGTACGGCGGCTCTTCGATACGGCGGTGGACACCTTCGGCGGCGTCGACATCGCGGTGAACACCACCGGGATGGTGCTGCGCAAGCCGATCCTGGAGACCACCGAGGAAGAGTACGACCGCATGTTCGGCATCAACGCCAAGGCGGCGTACTTCTTCATCCAGGAGGCCGGGCGCCGGCTGAACGACCACGGCAAGATCATCAGCCTGGGTACGTCGTTGCTGGCCGCCTTCACGGACGGCTACTCCACCTACGCCGGCGGCAAGGCGCCGCTGGAGCACTTCACCCGGGCGGCGGCCAAGGAGTTCGCCGACCGCCACATCTCGGTGAACACCGTGGCGCCCGGCCCGATGGACACCCCGTTCTTCTACCCGCAGGAAACCCCGGAGCGGGTGGAGTTCCACAAGTCGCAGGCGATGGGCAACCAGCTCACCCACATCGAGGACATCGTCCCGATCATCAAGTTCCTGGCCACCGAAGGAGGGTGGTTCACCGGCCAGACCATGTTCCCCAACGGCGGCTACACCACCCGCTGACCTCGTGCCTTCCCGGCGGGCCGCACCGGCCGCGGCCCGGCCCGGGCGGCCCGTCGGCACTGGTGCCCCGGCCACAACACCTGGAGGCACTGATTGCCTGCACACCCGACCGATCCTGCGGTGGCCGGCTTCGTCACCGCCGTCGGTACGGGTGACAAGGACGCGTTCTTCGCCGCGCTGACGGACGACTCGATCATGTCCGACGACGGCACCGAGCGCGCCCTTGCCGCGTGGGCCGACAACGAAACCTTCTCCGCGAACGGGCCCCAGGGCGCCGAGGACACCTCGGCCGACGCTCGGCCTCTGACGGCTACCTGCACCGACTCCACATGGGGCAGTATGCGCACTCGGTGAACCTTCACCGTCATCGACAGCCGCATCAGCCGCTTCGAGACCGGCCCGGCCTGAATCACCACTGTCCGCCACTACCGACCCCAGGGATGTCGACGTGCGACTGGACCTGAACAAGCTCGAACACCTGGTCGCCATCGCCGAGGAAGGCAGCCTCACTCGTGCCGCCGCCCGGCTGCACCTGTCCCAGCAAGCCCTGTCCGCTTCCCTCCGGGTCCTCGAACGCGAAGTCGGTGTGCCCCTGCTGGAGCGCGGCAGCGCCGGCGTCACCGTCCTGCCCGCCGGAGCGGCCCTGCTTGAGGACGCCCACGTGCTGAACGGCATGGCCCGCTCCGCCCTGCGCCGCGCCCGGCGCATCGGGCGCGGCGAGACCGAGACGCTGCGCATCGGCTACACCCCCGCCGTCACCGGCGACGAAGTCGTCACCCTGCTCGCACCCGTGACCGACGCGCACCCCGGCATCGCCCCCGAGGCCCACCAGCGCTACCCCTCCGAGCTGACGGCCGCGCTCCTCGCGGGCGACCTCGACATCGGACTGTGCCGCGCCATCACACCGGCCCACGGCCTGACCCGCACCACCCTCGGCCACCAGCGCCTGCACATCGCCGTCGCCTCCGGTCACCCCCTCGCCACCCGAATCTCCGTCACCCTCCCCGAACTCGCCGACGAGCTCTTCCTGGTCTGGGGAACCCCCGGCAACTCCGGCTACACCGACCTCCTCATCGGCCATTGCCGCCACGCCGGTTTCGAACCCCGCACCGAGCGCACCGACCGCCAAGGCACGCCCCCGGTCACCGCCGTGATCAGCACCCACCACATCGCCTTCGTCACCACGGCACCGGGCCCCGCCGCGGGCGGCAAAGCGCGCGTTCTCGCCCTCGAACCTCCGGTCTACGCGCCTCTCCACGCGCTCTACCTCTCGCGAACCACATGCCCCGGCCGTGACACCTTCCTCACCCACGTGACGTTGTGAGCACGAACCGGCCCGGGCCCGTGTGGCGCGTCATCCTCAGCACGCGGATCGCCTGCCAGACATGCGCTGGGCGGCTCTGATCGCGGGGACCGGGCTTCTGGCGATCTTCTGGGAGCGCAACCGGCTGCCACCCAGTCACCGCGCCGAGGGTGAGGGCCGCCCTTCGACGATGTCCGCGCACAGGCGGTCGATGTGCCTGGGAGTCACGTGCGGCATGGTGATCAGGTGAGCTCTGCCGTCGACAGCCAGCAGGTTCCACTGCCGGGACACTTCGGGTTCGGGGGCGTCGAACAGGACGGTGTTAGTACCGGGCAGATGGGAGGGGTGGGAGCCGCAGCCCCGTAGCCGTTCGGTGGCGTAGTCGGCGGTCCGTACGCAGTCGTGGATGCGCTCGCGCAGTCCCTGGCGGCCGAGCCTGCGCAGTTCGCGCCAGAGCAGCACGGGGGAGAGCGCATCACGTGAGCCGCTGATGGTGTCGTCGTCCGTGCCCACCGCGGCTCCGGGGGCGCGGACGGCATCGACGTGAGCGGGGCGGGCCAGGACGATGCCACAGGGTATGGGTGAGCCGATCATCTTGTGGCCGCTGATGGCGATGCTGTCGGCTCCGTCGCAGAAGTTCCAGGGACGGGGGAGGGGGCCGAGCGCGGCGATGAGACCGCCGAAGGCGGCGTCGCAGTGGAGGTGGTGACCCGTGGTGCCGGCCGTGTCCAGGGCACGCCGAATGGCGGGGAGATCATCGACGGCGCCCTGGCCGGTGGTGCCGATGGTGGCGACGACCAGGGCGGACCGTTCTCGATTGCGTCGCAGTGCGCAGTGCAGGGCGTCGGGGTCGAGGGTGGCGTCCGGTTGGGCCGCGACCGGTTCGTGGTCCATCCGCAGCAGCCGGGCGATCTTCGGGATGCTGTAGTGCGCCTGCTCCGAGGCGTACAGGACGGCGTCGGGGTGGCGTTCGCGGCCGACCCAGGCACCGAAGAGGTTGCTCTCGGTGCCGCCGTGGGTGAGGTAGCCGAAACAGTCCTCGGGCCGGACTCCGGCCAGCCGGGCGAAGAACCCGATGACAGCCCGCTCGAAATGTTTGCTGTGGAGGTGGTACTCACTGTTGTCGTACGGAGTGCCGGCGTTGTTGCCGTGGACGGCCAGGTAGGCGGCGAGCGGCCGGTAGTCGAATTCGAGGTTGACCGGAAAGCCGACCATGTGGGCGCGTGAGCGGCGCATCTGGGCGGCGAGGTCCAGCACGACGGTGAGGTCTTCGCGAGCCTTTTCGCCGCTGCGAGGAGTCTCCTGAACGGTGAGGTCGGGCAGGGGGGAAGGTGATGTCATGACAGTTCCCGGAGAGTGACGGAGCGGAGAACGCGGGATGGGTCGCCGGATCAGGTCCGGCTGGAGCCGTGCTCGCCGTCTCCGTTGAGCGGTTCCGCGGCGTCGGCCAGGACGGTCAGTGCCTGGCGTGGGTTCAGCCTCGGGTCGCACAGCGTGGTGTACCGGTCCGGTGCGCCGTCGGGCTGCTCCCCGGCCCCGGCGCACTCCGCCACGGGGGCGGGGGTGGTTTCCAGATGGACACCGCCGGCGATGCCACCGGCGGCGGTCACGCTGTGCCGGAACTGGCTGAGTTCGGCGGTGACGGCTTCCATGGTGCGCGTCTTCAGGCCGTTGTCGGTCCGTACCGTGTCGGCGTGCATCGGATCGCACATCCAGAGCACGGGGTGACCCGCCTCGCGCACCGTGCGCACCAGGTCCGGCAGCTTGGCGGCCACAGCCGCAGCCCCCATACGGGTGAGGAAGGTCAACCGGCCCGGGACACGTTGCGGATCCAGGGCCGTGCACAGTGCCAGCACCTCTCGCGGGGTGGCGCTGGGGCCGAGTTTGCAGGCCACGGGGTTGCTGACGGCGGCGAGCAGGTGGATGTGGGCCTCGTCCACCGCGCGGGTCCGCTCGCCGATCCACGGCCAGTGGGTGGAGCTGAGGAACAGGCGCCCGTGTACGTCGCGGCGCAGCAGCGGCACTTCGTAGTCGAGGACCAGGGCCTCGTGGCTGGTCCACACGGTGGGCCGGCCGTCGGCGTCCGCGGTCAGCCGCCGCATCTCGCCGAGGGTGCGGGCAGCACTCCGGTAGCAGTCGAGCATGTTCTCCGGGCGGTGGCGCCGCTGGGCCTCGGTGGTTCCGGGCCGGTTGACCATGTGCCCGCGGTAGACCGGGAGCGGCCGTCCGTCGACGTGTTCGGTCGGGGCGGAGCGGGGCTTGGCGTACTGGCCGGCGATCCTTCCCACCCGCACCACCGGCGTCGCAGTCGTCATCTGCCACAGGCCCGCCAGTGCGTCGATCAGTCCGAGCTTGCGCAGCACCGCTTCAGGAGCGCAGTCCTGAGGCGCCTCCGCGCAGTCGCCCGCCTGCACCACGCTGCGCTCGCCTGCGGCGCACTGGGCCAGCAGGCGGCGTAACCGGTCGATGTCGGCTGCTTCCACCAGTCCGGGCCAGGAGGAGAGAGTACGGCGGCAGGCCTGTGCGCGCCGTGCGTCCTCCCATTCAGGCTGTTGCCGGGCCGGTCGGTCCAGCCATTCTTCGATGGCCGCTCGGTCAAGGGCACCGTTGCCGGCCGGCATCTCTCAGCGCTCCTTGCGGTCGCGGCCCAGCGAGCCTCGGCACAACACCAGGACCGCTTCGGCGACGCAGGCTCCCCGTGGCCCCAACACGCTCGTGTAACGCCGACGCACCCGGTGTTCCCGCCCGGAGTCCAGGCGCGCGGCCCGGTCGGCCAGCAGTGTCTGCTGGACCGCGCCCGAGAGCTGAGCGCGTTCGCTCAGGAGGTCCGCCACGGCGATGTCCAGGTCGTCGATGCGGCTGCGCAGCATGGCGATGCGCGCCTTGCCCGACAACTGTTCGCCGTCGGTTGCCGACGCGGTGCGGAAGGTGTGGCCGGACATCATGATCCATCCTTTCGGTCGTCCCGGAGAGTTGGCGGAGGAGCTCAGCAGGCGTCTGGCTGGAAACCTCCGTACGGAAGCGAGTACCGGCCGTGACGGTGTTCAATCAGCGCGTTCTCCCGTCGGGGGAGCACACGTTCACCACCCCGCGCATTCAGCCGCAATGTTGTGGAGTTGGCCACGGATTCGATCGGAACGGACGCGGCTGAGTGTGGTGCCGACAGCCGACAGCCGACAGCCGACAGCCGACAGCCGACAGCCGACAGCCGACAGCCGGGTGGCTTTTCCGGTTGCTGCACGGACAGGTCCCGGGCTGAACAAGCCTCGCGAGGGCGGACTGCTCCAACGGCCCCAGGCATAGGGGTGGGCGGTCTTCAGTCAGGCGGTGTGGAGGTCGGCGCGGGGATACCCCATGAGCGGTGCGGGGCCTGGTGGCCAGTACGGCCGCTTGCCTGGACGGAGAAGGTGGGAACGCGGCGTGGGCCGTAGCCGCCCCTGGCGCACCTGTAGTGGTCGGTCCAGAGGCAGAAGGGGACGCGAATCCCGTCCGGGCTGCGATGGTGCACGGGACGGGGCGGCCCGCACGTCCACCGGGCCGATGACGACGCCGGTCTTCCCGCGCCTCACGCACCAGGGCGGTGACGGCGTCTTCGCGGCGGACCGTTCCAGATGACCGGACAGCAGATGCCGCAGCCGGTAGCCCGGTGGCACACATCTGTCCGGCACGCCGAGCAAAAACAAAGGCAAGGAGACCCCTCTCCTCGCCACTCCTAACATATAGCGCACCGGGGGGCTTGCGGCAAGGCCCGGGGGATGGCGCAAAATCGTCCGCTGAAGCCACAACCTGGGGAAATGAGGGGCACTACGTGCGTGTGTTGTCGACGTATGGGGGACGTGGAGACGTCGAACCCAGTGGTGGGGCCGGTGATGCCACCGGCAGGCGCAGTGCAACGGAACACGACTGCCTCGGAGGCATCGCGATGATCGAGCAGTACGTGCGGGACTTGGCGGAGATCGACGAGACGCAGGCCGCGGTGGTGGGCGGCAAGGCCGCGCATCTGGGCGCGCTGTCGCGGATCGAGGGCATCCGCGTGCCGGCGGGCTTCTGCGTGACGACGGACGCCTTCCGGCGCATCGTGGCGGAAGCGCCGTCGCTCGATGATCGGCTCGATCAGCTGTCGCGTGTGAGCCCGGACGACCGGGAGGCGATCCGTACGCTCAGCGCGCAGATCCGCCGGACCATCGAAGAGACTGCCGTCCCGGGTGACCTCGTGGCGGCGATCACCGGCGCGCTCACCCAGCTCGGCGAGCAGGCCGCCTGCGCCGTCCGGTCCAGCGCGACGGCGGAGGACCTGCCGACGGCCTCCTTCGCCGGCCAGCAGGACACGTACCTGAACGTGGTGGGGCCGACGGCGGTCCTCCAGCACGTCAGCCGGTGCTGGGCCTCACTGTTCACCGAGCGGGCCGTCACCTACCGGCAGCGGAACGGCATCGACCACCGTACGGTCCACATGGCTGTGGTCGTGCAGCAGATGGTCTTCCCGCACGCGTCCGGCATTCTGTTCACGGCCGACCCCGTCACCGGCAACCGGAAGGTCGCCACCGTGGACGCCGGCTTCGGCCTCGGCGAGGCACTGGTCTCCGGCCTGGTCAACCCGGACGTCTTCAAGGTGCGGGACGGTGAAATCGTCGCCAAGGAGATCGCCGCAAAGGAGCGTGCCGTTCAAGCCCTGGCGGCCGGCGGCACGCGGGAAACGGCGATCGACGCGCAGCGGCAGGAACAACCCGCGCTGACGGACGCCCAGGTCGTACGGCTCGTGCAGCTCGGGCGGCGGATCGAAGCGCACTTCGGCCGCCCGCAGGACATCGAGTGGTGCCTGGTCGATGACGGCTTCCACATCGTCCAGAGCCGGCCGATCACTACGCTGTTCCCCGTACCGGAGGCCGACGACCAGGAGAACCACGTCTATGTCTCCGTCGGCCATCAGCAGATGATGACGGACCCCATGAAGCCCCTGGGACTCTCCACGTGGCAGTTGACGGCCATGGTGCCGATGCACACGGCCGGCGGGAGGCTGTTCGTCGACGTGACCCAGCGCCTGGCGTCGCCCGCGAGCCGCGCCGGCCTCCTGGACCTCATCGGCAAGGGCGATCCGCTGACCAGGGACGCCTTGGAGACCGTCCTCGCCAGCGACGACTTCGTCCCGTCACTCCCGGACCCGGACCCGGACCCGGCCCCCGGCAAGCCGGCGACCGGCGCTGCGCCCGCCCCGATCGTCACCGATCCGGCCGTCGTCACCGAGCTGATCGAACGCAGCCAGGCATCCGTCGCCGCCCTGGAACGTGACATCCGGACGAAGACCGGGCCGGCACTCTTCGCCTTCCTGCTGGAGGCATTCGAGGAGCACAAGCGAGTCCTCGGTGACCCCGTGAGCATGCAGGCGATCATGGCGGGGATGGAGGCCACGTGGTGGCTCAACGACAAGCTGCAGGAGTGGCTGGGCGAGAAGAACGTGGCTGACACGCTCACGCTGTCCGCCCCCGACAACATCACGTCGGAGATGGGACTGGCGCTGCTCGACGTCGCGGATGTGATCCGCCCGTATCCGGAGGTGGTGGCGTTTCTGCAGGGTGTGCAGGAGGACGGCGTCCGGCAGGAGGGGGCCGGGGACGAGAGGGCCCGGCACGACGGCGTCTGTCACGAGGACTTCCTGGACGAGCTGGCGAAGCGCGCGGGCGGCCCCGAAGCGCGCGACGCCATCGAGGCCTACCTCGACCGGTACGGCATGCGCTGCGTCGGCGAGATCGACATCACCAGGCCACGCTGGCGCGAGCGCCCCGCCACGCTCGTTCCCGTGATCCTCGACAACGTCAGGAACTTCGAGCCGGGCGCCGCCGGGCAGCGCTTCGAGGAAGGACGGCAGAAGGCGCTGAAGAAGGAACAGGACGTACTGGCACGCTTGCGGGCCCTGCCGGACGGGGACCGGAAAGCCGACGAGACCAAGCGGATGATCGACCGGGTCCGCACCTTCATCGGGTACCGGGAGTACCCGAAGTACGGCATCATCAGTCGCTACTTCGTCTACAAGCAGGCCCTGTTGGGGGAGGCGGAGCGCCTTGTGCAGGCCAAGGTGCTGGCTGAGCGGGAGGACGTCTTCTACCTCACGTTCCAGGAGTTCCACGACGCCGTGCGCTCGAACCAGGTGGACGACCAGCTCATCCAGCAGCGCAAGGAAGCGTTCCGGTCGTACCACGCGCTCACCCCGCCCCGGGTGCTCACCTCGGACGGCGAGGCGGTCACCGGCGCCTACCGGCGCGACGACGTGCCGGCCGGCGCCCTGACCGGCCTCCCGGTCTCCGCCGGGACCGTCGAGGGGAGGGCGCGCGTCGTCCTCGACATGGCGGACGCCGAACTCGAAGCGGGCGACATCCTGGTCACGGCGTTCACGGACCCCAGCTGGTCGCCGCTGTTCGTCGGCATCGCGGGCCTGGTGACGGAGGTGGGCGGCCTCATGACCCATGGCGCAGTGATCGCCAGGGAGTACGGCTTGCCGGCCGTCGTGGGCGTGGCGCAGGCCACCCGGCTGATCAGGGACGGGCAGCGGATCCGTGTGCACGGTACCGACGGGTACGTCGAGATTCTGGAGTGACGATCGGGCACACGGAGAAGCCCGGTGCGTAGCTTCTGCCTGAACAGCGCCAAGCTGTGCGGCTGACCGCGCCGGCCTGGTTGGTTCCACTGGTTCCGCTCCCTTGCTGTACGCCCTGCTGTACGGTCGGGGTATGTCGAAGCCAGTGACCATCCGGGTTCCCGAAGAACTGCACGCCCAGTTGCAGGAAAGGGCCGAGGCCGAGGGCACCACGGTGACCGCGCTGATCACCGAGGCCGCGCGCAACGCGGTCCGCGACCCCCGCCTCGAAAGCGCCGCGGACCTCTTCCGGCAGTTCGTCGCGCAGAACGCCGACGCGTTCGACGCGGCTTTCCCGGACGACGCCCCCGCCGGTCCGGACGCTGCCGATTCTCCGGGGCGGGCGGCCTGAGGTGGAGCTTCACATCGACCTCCGCTGGCTGCTCGAACGCCAGGCGGAGGTGCTGCCCAAGCACCCCTCGGTCCACGACTTCTCCAGCCTCGTGGCGGCGGTCGCGCGGCACCGCGTCAACACTCCGCAGGTCGGCGTCGCCGTCGACAACGCCTGGCGCGCGGCTGCCCTCATGCACACCATCATCCGGCTGCGCCCCCTCCCGGCCCGCAACGCCCTGTACGGCTCCGCAGTCGCCGTGTCGTACATGGACGCCGCGGGGGAGGGGATCGACCCGCCGTACGGCGCACTGATCGACCTCGCCCGTGACCTCCACGCCGGTCACACCGACGGCTACGACGCGGCCGACCGCATCCGCTCCTGGCGGATCTGACCGGCAGCCTGCTCGGCGTCGGCGTCGGACACCGCGGACGCCGTGCAAGCCGAGATGGCCGCCCCGGCTTGCACGGCACCTTCAGCGCCCGCGGCGCTGCCCGGCGCATTCAGTGCCCGCAGTGCTGCTCGGCACCTTCGGCCACCGCGTTGCCGCAACACCCGCCACTGCACCAGCCACCAGTCACCAGTCATGACCTGGGCTCCCGAGTGTTGCGGGCTGCCGGGCGCAGGCGGCAACACCTCTGGAATGTTGCCGGTTCTCCGAATACCTGGCGCAACGGATTCGCCTGCCGCCATTGTGTGGCTCGTCGCACAGCGGGCCCAGCCGGGGCGCGCTGTCCCAGCCGGTGTCCGGCAGGGGAGAGGAAGGGCCGGTTCGATGGATCGTTCGCTTGTGTCGGTGAGGGCGGCGCTGGTGTTGTTGCTGGCGGCGCTGGCCGGTGTGTGCGTCGGCCTGCTGTCGGTGCTGGCGGGTAACGGGGTGGTGGGCGGTGTGCTCGCCGGCCTCGCCGCTGCCGGCGGGGCGGTGCCGGTGGTCAACCAGGTGATCGCCCCGGACTCCGCCCGCGGCAGGTCGGCCGTGCGCGAGGTGCGTGCGAAGGGCGGGAGCGCCCGTGGGTGAGCTGCGTCCTCTCGCCGAGGGGCTGACACCGGAGTCGCGTGCGCTGGCCATGGCGCTGCGAGAGCTGTTCGAGAGCATGGGCGTCTCGGTCCGCCGCTATGCGGCCCGCCGTGTACGCGATGCCGGCACGTTCTCCCGCTATCTCAACGGCACCCGCGTCCCGCCGTGGGAGGTGGTGATGGACCTGTTCACCGACGTCGCCGAACACCGTGGCATGGCCGCCACCCCGGAGGCCATCGACCTGGTGCGCCGTCTGCACCGGGCAGCCGTCGAGACCAGCGCTTCGCCCCGCCACGCCGTGGAAGTTCTGGAGCAGCAGCTCGCCGAGGCCGACCGTGTCTCCCGCCGTTCCACCGCCCGCGGCGACGCGCTGGACGACGCGTTGCTGGACCGCAAACACCGTATCGCCGACCTGGAGGTACGCCTGCACCAGTTGGAGGCGGAGTGGAACGCGGAACGGGAACGAGCCGAACGCCTGGCCGCAGCCAGCCCGGACGTCACCGACCTGCTGCGGGAACGTGATCAGTTGCAGGACGAGGTCACCCGGCTGTCCGCCCAGCTCGGAGAGGCGCAGCAACGGCGGGACGAAGCCGAACAACGCTGCACGCTGCTGGAACGGCAGCTTGAGGCAGTCGAACAGGTCCAGGCCGTAGCCGCCATGACCCCGGCGGCCCCGCAGGCCATGCCCAAGGTCCTCATCGTGGACGACCAGCCGGACAACCTGCTGGCCATGACCGCCGTCCTGTCCACCCTCGACCAGGAACTGGTCGTCGCCTCCTCCGGCCGCGAAGCGCTCAAAGCCCTCCTCGACCAGGACGACTTCGCCGTGATCATCATGGACGTCCAGATGCCTGACATGGACGGTTACGAGACCGCCGCCCACATCAAACGGCGTCCCCGCACCCGTGACGTGCCCATCATCTTCCTCACCGCCATGGGCACCGACCCCGAACATTCCGCACGCGGCTATGCCGCGGGCGCCGTCGACTACATCGGCAAACCCTTCGACCCTTGGGTCCTGCGGGCCAAGGTCGCCGTCTTCACCGGCATCTACCTCGAACAGCGGCGCCTCGCCGGAGCTCAGTGACCACCTGGCGCTGTCACGACGGCAGGGGAGGGGCAGCTCGAACAGATTTCAGCTGCCGCCCCCAGCGGCAGCCACATGATTGCGGGTTGGCCCCTGACGCGGGTGAACGCATCGCTGAATGCACCGGGTTTGCGGTACACCAGTCCAGTTCCTTGGCTCATTTGTGTAGAGAGGGCATCCAGTCATGTTCGAGGCCACCCCCACCACCCCCTCCGCGATGCTCTTGTGAATGCCGTGATCGACAGGCTTGCGTCGGCGCGGCGGTTTGCGCCCGGCGCCCCCCGCGCCCGGTTGGAGCGTGATCCGCACGGATACAGCGAGTACGGTTTCTCGCTCTCCCCGAACAGGGTGACTTGAACTACTGCTGTGCCGCCGCTCGCGCGCCACGGTCATCGGATCGGAGATCGTGCCGGCCAAGGTGGCCACCGCCGAGCGCGCCCTCGCCGCCACCGGGCTCTCCGCGTACGTGGACATCCGCGAAGGGGACGCGCGCACCACCTTGCGCGATCTCGGCGATCCGGTCGACTTCGCCCTGATCGACGGCTGGCTCGGCACCGAGCCCTCGCTCGCCCGCCAAGTCGTCGAACTCGTCGCTCCGCAACTCCGCGGCGGAGACTGTGTCGCGAACGACTGGGCCGGTGCGGCGCTTTGGTCGCCGTGCCCTACGGCACCAACGAGACGGCGACCGGATCGTCGACATCTCCTCCGTCTCCACCCGCCTCGCCTCGGCCCACGGCATCGGCTGTCCGCTCACCAAGGGCGTACTCGACGTGTTCAGCCACACCCTGGCCAAACACCTCGGTCCCCGCAACATCACCGTCAACTCCGTCGCAGTCGGATTCACCCGTACCGATATGACTGCCCAAGTGCTCACCGATCCGGCGACTCTGGAGCGCAACATCGGTCTCACCGCCCTCGGCCGGATCGGCCAGGTTCCGGACATCGCCGACGCGGTCGCCTTTCCGGCCTCCGACGATGCCCGCTGGATCACCGGCGCGAAGACCGATGTCACCGGCGGCGTCAACCTGTGGCGTCGCTCGACGGGGCCCTTTCACCCACCTGTCAGACACGTGCGTTCCGCCGCCGGGAGCGCGGGACAACCCTCCGTCCGAGCCCCAGGAACAGATACCGTCGAGATCCGACATGCGCACAGTGGGATCCCAATGTTGCGGAAGACGCGTACGGTGACTGGATCAGTGTCAGGCACCGACCGAAGGACACCAGGTGACTTCTGCCGTCGAAACATCCGCTCTCCAGCAGGCCATCAACGACCTCGAACGCCAGTTGCCGGAACTGTCCGCACGTGAGGAGTCGCTGCGCAAGGAACTCCAGGAGGCCGAGCAGCGCCTGTCAGCAGCCCGGCAGGCCCTCCAGCACCTGCGGGTACTGACTGGCACCATCCAGCCTGGACCCGCCACGACCTTGGGGCACGAGAAGCAGCCGGAACAGGAACCGGCCGGCGCGGCGCCCGAGAAGGAGGCGCAGCAGGCACAGCCTGAGGCACCTGCTCCGGCCGACGAAGCCGCCGCCACGGTGCCCCAGCCCCGCACCCCCGCCAAGAAGACCGCCGGAAAGACTCCCCGGGCCGCTGCTGCCGGCAAGAAGCCGGCCACGGACAAGGCCGGTGCGGCGGCGAAGAAGCCGGCCACCGACAAGGCCGAGGAAGCGTCGAGGAAGCCGAGGACGACCAAGACGACCAAGCCGGCGGCCAAGAAGAAGGCCCCCGCCGGTTCGCGCGCGGCCGCCCCGGCGGCCGAGGAGCCCGCGAAGGTGGCTTCGCCGCTTCTGACCGCGGCTCTCGCCGTCCTGCAGAAGCACGGAGCCGCGATGCGCCCTGCCGACATCAACACCGCGCTGGGCCGGGAAGACACCGCCGGCCAGCGCGAATCGCTGCGCAACACCCTGGAACGCGCCGTCAAGGCAGGACAGCTGAAGCGTCCGGGGCGCGGCCAGTACTCGGTCTGAACAGTCACGACGGCCTCTGAGCCCTCCTGACCCTTCAACCGTGGTGGGGGCCTTCACCCGGTGGACCCGGCGTGAAGGCCCCAGGCCCGGCAGCCCCCATGGGGTTGGCCCGCCGCGGCGCGCCTCGCCACAGCGGCGGCAGAGCTGGAGGGCACCACGGGGGAGCGGGGAGCGGGGAGTGGGGTGCGGCGAGCCGGTCACTCTCGGACGATCTCGACGACCGCGGTCTCGCCCGGCGGCACCCGTACGTTCACGCAGGTGTGGACCTTCCCGTGAAGGGTCCTCCGCTGGGTCTCGTACGGCCTGCCGTCGGTCCTGACAGCACGGTGGTCGCCCGGGAACCGGGCCTGCCACACATACACCTTCGAGGTGCCGTTGGTGAGTGCGGACCTGTGGGTTCCGTCGTGCCGCAGGTCGAAGCAGGCACCGCCGACGGGGATCCTGTCGATGCGTACCCAGTCGACACCCCGGGGCAGGTGCGAGCGGGTGGTCACCCTGGCGCGCGGGGCGTCCGGGCGGAATCCCATCAGTCCCTCGACGGCCTGTGAGACGAGGGTGAACGCGACTTCCGGGTAGTCGCCGTTGAGTCCCTGCGCAGCAACAGGGTGACGGTCGTCGCGGTGGTCGTAGACGTAGCGCATCCACTTCCACGCCTGCCGGTCGCGGTCGTTGGCGAAGAAGGTGTCGGGCAGGTACGTGATGGCCTCGATGTTGACCGGTTTCCCCACCCCCTCGGCCATCTCGTCGATGTAGTCGAGGTAGGCGTCGTTGCGCGGTCCGGGCAGCAGGAGGCGCTTCATGGGCATGAACCAGCTGTTCTCCCTGCCCCACCCGGACAGTGGGGCACCGGAGAGGGAATAGGCGCGTGTCATCGCGGCCCCCTGGTTCGCGACCCAGCCGTGATGGAAGTACCTGCGCAGTTCCGCCGCCCGGCCGGCGTACCGGGCCGCCTGCTCCTTCTCACCCCGGGCCGACGCGAGGGCGGAAGCGGCCAGGTAGGCCCGGTACTGGGAGGCGAACGCGTCGCCGGCCTCGACCAGTTGCTCGCCGCTGCCCTCGTTGTAGCTGGCAGCCCCCTCGAAAATGCCCTGTCCTGTGCCCTCGGCGACGCCGTTGGGCTTGAGCCGGTCGTGCTCCTTGACGAATTCCGTGGTGGCATGACGGCAGAAGTCCCACATGTCGTCCTCGACGTAGAAGGGATCGCCGCTCCACCGGTAGGCCTGTTCCGTCTTCTCCACCAGCTCGAAGGGCGCGGGCACCTCGCGCACGAACGCATCGACGCCGCGGTAGTCGATGCTCAGGTACGTCCGTGCGTCGAAGTTGAACGACCACACGGGGTAGTACGCGTGTGCGGCGACCGCCGAGGCAGCGAAAGAGCCCAGCATGGTCCTGTTCTCTTCGCTCAGCCCCAGAATCTGGGCGCCGACAACCTGGTGAGCGGTGTCGCGCGCGTAGTAGCCGCTCCGGTGCGCGTAACCGGCCCAGTACGACGGGGCATAGGCCGCGGAGCCGGTCCCGCCGGGGTGCCTCTCGTCCACGTTGAGGGGCCCGACGGTGCCGGCCAGATGAACCCAGCTGTTGGCCTTGCGCTTGGCCCACTCGAACATCTCCACCAGCAGGGGGTCCGAGGAAGTGACCCGCGGATCGGCCGGGGCCGCGGGGGACAGCATGATGTCGTCGACGTTGACCCAGGCGTCGCCGGAGGTGAACTCGATCTCCATCCGGTCCCCTTTTCTCAGGGCGACCCGGGAGACGGTGTGGCGGGAGTAGAAGGAGCGGTTCGCGACGGCGACCTCACCGGCCGGCGCGCCGTTGACCCGTACGAGGAACGCGCCACGCGGCCCGCCTGCGGCGATCCACGCGGACACGTCGTACGTGCCCTTCCCGGTTGCGGTCACCGCCTGCCGCACCTGCCGTCCTCGTCCGGCGTCCAGGTGGGCGTGGGAGCGTCCGGTATGCGGATCGCCGGTGGCGACACCGGTGCCGTCATCCCACACCCACCCCTGCCTACCCTGCTCGAACCCGGGGTTGGCCACCGTCAAGAACGACGCGCCGACGTAGGGACCGTTTGGTAATGACACGAGCGAACCGTCCTCTCGTTCGGTGGGCACGGCCCGGCCGTGCTCCTGGCACCGCAGACGCGGCTTCGTCAGGCGCCGCACCGTACTCAGCAAGGCGAGTCACCCCACCAGGGTCGTGGTGACACGGGGTACGCACAAGACGCTGGGACCGCTGGGACCACGGTCTGTACCGGCGGGCCGTGACCGCCACCGTTCAGAGGCGCAGGCAGGGTCATGACTCCAGCCAGTGCCCGCAGGACCCGGCAAGACCGAAGTCGGCAGCGGCATGGGGGCTCCGAGCCCAGCACCGCCCCTTCACAGGCCGGGGAACGTCAGGGACCTCAAGGTGCTGGCCAGGCCCGCACCGTCAACACCGACAACCACATGGTGGGATGCAGCCCGTGGCCCTGACTGTCGTCGTGGTCAGCCCGGATGGCGTAGTCGCGCGATCTTGAGAGTGAGGGGGCCGTCAGGCAGTCGTCGCCGCGGGCGAGGGAGAGGCCGGTCAGCTTCTCGATGCGGTGCAGGCGGTTGCAGAGGGTCGAGCGGTGAATGTGGAGCCGGGCCGCGGTGCGGCGGACGTCGCCCGCTTCGTCGAGGTAGGTGCTCAGGGCGTCCACGAGTTCCGGGACGCCGGTTTCCGGCTGCAACAGGTCGCGTAGACCGGGGTGCATGCTCTCGACGAGATCCGTGGACGACAGTTTCGCCCGGAGCGCGTAGACGCCCAACCGCGCGTAAGCGGTGACCGCCTGGCCGCTTCCGGTCGCCTGGGCCACCTCCGCGGCCTGCCTGGCTTCCTCGTACGAGACGGCCGCCTCCGCCAGCCGGTGCCGAACCCGGCCGACTCCGGCCCGGAACGCCCTCGGCGGAACCGAGGGGAGCTCGGCACCCACCCGTCGGACGAGAGCTTCCGCCATGACCTCGGCCGCGCCGACGGCGGCCTCGTCGCCGACGCCACCCGGCCACACGCTGAACACCAGAGCGTGGTCAGGACGGGTCAGGCAGAGGACGTGGGCGGGGGGAAGCCGCCCTCGGACGCGGCCGACGGCGAGTCGGAGGCCGAGGCGCGGCTCCTCCGGCAGCGGTTCCTTCGGATGCTCGCCCACGGTGGCGACCACGGCGACGACACTGCCGGCCGTGGCAAGGCCCTCCTTCCTGCGGTGAGGTGGACGTCCGCCATCCGCCAGTAGGTCAGCGCCTCCCACAGACGATGCCGGTGGCTCTGGTAGATGGGCCATGCTCGGGCCAGTTGCTCCAGAGCGTCGTCCGTGCGGCCGGCCTGCGCCAGCGCCAGTCCCAGGCTGTAATGGCCGTTGGCCAGCCGCAGTGTCGCGCCGATGGAGCGGAGAGCGGCCAGGCACTGCTCGGCCAGGCTCACCGCTTCGGTGAAGCGATCGGTATCCAGGCAGAGGCGGGACAGGTTGCCGAGCATGTTCGCGCATCCGTTCCGGTTGCCGTAGCGGCGGTAGGCGTCGAGGGCCTGGAGCAAGTAGTGCTCTGCCTCGGTGTAGCGGTGCTGCATGCTCGCGAGGATGCCGCTCTCGTTGAGGGCCTGCGCCGTAAGCACCGGGTCGGAGCAGCGCAGTGGGAACCTCCTGGCGGCCTGGGCTGCGTGTTCCGCTTCCGGCAATCGACCGGCCATGACATGGAGGTGCACCATCGGACAGTACAGACGGCCTGTGGACCGGGCGTCGCCCGCTCGCTCGGCTGCGACCAGAAGGCGGGCGTTCACCTGGGCGTACTGCTGGACGGCCGAACCGGATTCGACCAGGTCTTCGGCGACGAACATGAGGTCGACGGCGCGGCGTAGTGCCGGGCCGTGGGCCGAGGCGCCGACGCACGCAAAGAGGGTCTCGGCTTCGGTGAACAGCCACTGCAGTGCGGGCTCAGGATGGTCGAAAGCCAAGCCGGGCCACTGGGTGGGTTGAAGGTGGTCACATGTGGTGTCGTCGGGCCGCTGCATCGCGTGGATGTGTGCGGTGGTCGCCAGATAGAAGTCCAACAGCCGAGACCGTGCCGCGTCCTGCTGTTGTGGCGTCTCGTCGCGTTCGGCGCATGTCCTCGCGTACAGGCGCACAAGGTTGTGGAACCGGTAACGGTCGGGGGCAGGCGACTGGCCGTCAGCGTGCTCAGCTCCACCACGGCCTGTGCGTGACGGCCGGTCGCCAGGTCCAGGTCGAGGCGGTTTTCCAGCAGGGCGAGACGGCGCTCTTCGATGCGGGCGCGCTGTGCCGCGCAGTACGGACCGGGTACGTCGGCCAGTGTCTCGCCGGACCACAAATCCAAGCTCTGCCCCAGCAGTTCGCGGGCCCGGTCGCTCTGACCGAGGCGGCGGGCCCCTTCGGCTTCGCTTGCCAGCCGCTCGGCAGCGCTCAGGTCGACGCTCTCTTCGCCGACCTTCAGCGCATATCCACCGGAGTCGCTCACCACGATGTCCGCGTCCGGACCCAGGGCCTTGCGCAGCCGGGACGCATACGTCCGGAGCGCAGCCACCGCGCTCGCCGGCGGGTTCTCGCCCCACACCGCGTCGATCAGTTCGGCCACCGACGCGACCCGCCCGCCCCGCAGCAGCAACACGGCCAGCAGCGCCCGCTGCTGCGGTGAACCAGCGTCCAGCCGCTCCCCGTCCCGCCACACCGCGACCGGCCCGAGCACGGTGAACCGAAGTACACGTCCACCCCCGACATCAACGACCATGGCACCCCTGCCCCCGACACTGGTGCCACCACCATCCAGCCTCCCTTGCCCGACACGTGCAGCACAGACCGCCCACGTCCTGAACTCGTCGCGAAATTGACGAAGAAGCGATATCTGCACGGAATGTCTCTGACATCCATCCCCCCGACACGTGCACAGCGCCCACCGGCCGCCAGCCTTCACCACGTATGCGTTCATTGGTACCGCCTGGGTTTGGAACCGGCGGAGCCGTCTCGACACAATGGCGGTGGCAGGCGAGCGGCCAGGATCGTACTGGCGCATGACGGCGGGTCCGGGCATGGTTCCGTACCTCCCCGTCCCGGAGTGCTCCACTGTTCAACTAAAGTGAAGTATTCGCTAGGACGGGGGACATCGTGCAGGACCGGGCAGTCACCACACGCCGCACCATCCTGACCACAGCCGCCGAGGTGATCATCGAGCGCGGTTACGGCGGAGCGTCCATCTCGCAGATCACCGCCCGGGCGGGCGTCGCCGCGGGAGCGGTGTACTTCCACTTCCGCAGCAAGGAAGGCATAGCCCACGCGCTGCTCGGCCTCGACCTCCTGGAGGGCCTGCCTCCGCGCCGCGGCCCGGCCCTGCAGTACTGGAGCGAACTCGCGCTGCTGATGGCCCGGCGCCTCGACACCGACCCGAAAGTCCGGGCCGCACCGTACCTGGCCGCACTCGCCGACACCCATGACGGCTGGACCTCCCCCTGGCCGGCCTGGCGAGCCACGGTCGCCCGACCGCTGCACGCCGCCCAGCGCGAAGGTGAGCTCCAAGCGCACGTGCAGCCCGAGGCCGTCGCCGAGCTGCTGATCAGCGCATGGGCCGGGATGGCCGGCCATCGCACCCCCGGCACCGCCCAGGCGCAGATGCGGACGTTCCTCGACTGCTGTCTGCCAGGCATCGCCGCGCCTGCGACCGCGGCCCGGCCGGAACAGCGCTTCTGATCCGGAACGGCGGCACCTTCAAGGCGGAAACGGCCTGCTGGGCAGTTGTCTGAGCGGTGTCCGCGTCGCTCGTACTGGCTGATGCGGGCTTGAATTCGACGCCGGGCCTTCGCTGTCCCGTGATGCTCTACCGTGCCTTGCCCCGTGGAAGATGTGTGAGCCGGCGGTGATTCCTTGCCGAGCTGACCCTCAAGAGGGAGGGGCGGACGCGACAAGGCCGGTGAGCACCCGGTGCATCGCCCGCTCGAACAGGGCCTGCGGGTCCTGAGCCGGGTCTGCTTCGGTGGGAGTGGCCAGCGCCGCAGCGACCTGCGGATGCTTCCCCTGGGCGACTGTTTCGCTCAGGTAAGCGGTCTGCGCCGTCCGGCGGCCGGTGTTTCCGCGGCTCAGTTGGAGTTCTGTCCGGGCGAACTGGGCGACAAGGGCGTTCATCAGGCCGACGATCTCCATCTTGGTCCGTCCCGGCAGTGCCACGGGTGCCATCGCCCGCAGTGCGTATTCCAGGTAGTCCAGGCCGCGGGGGCCCAGCCGGAGAGGCTCCGGCGGAACGTCGGGCAGCCAGGGGTGCCGCAGGTGGACCGTCTTGGTCCGGGAGGCGAGGCCGACCAGGTCCTCCACGGGATCGCCGCCCAACGGCACGTCGAGGTCGACCTCTCCCGCCACCGCGTCCGTCATCAGGTCCAGCAGGTCGTCGCGGCTGGAGATGTAGCGGTAGAGGGATGCCTGGCCGGTGCCCAGCGCCTTGGCCACCTGGCGCGTGGACACAGCCGCCAAGCCGCCCTGGTCGGCCAGTTCGACGGCGACAGCGGTCAGATCCGCGCGGCTGTGCACGGCCGCGGGGCCGCGGGTGCCGCGTTCGGGGCGCGCCCAGACCGTCACGTGTTCCTTCGCCGAGTCGGGTTCGGACTGCTCCGCCACGTCGGTCACCTCTCTCTTCCGTCCGGCCTCGCCATCGTCGTGCCGCTGCCCTATGCTAAACCGCGAACGGTGATCGCAGTTATCGGAGGTGCTCATGTCGTCGTCATCTGCCAGTCCGTGGAGCCCGGTCCGCTGGGCCGAGAACGGTGCGGTCCGGCTTGCTTTCGACCAGTGGAACGAGCAGGTGGCCGGGGAACCCCTCCTGTTGACCACAGGGCTGGGCGCGAACCGCAAATGGTTTCCGGACGGGCTGTGCCGGATGCTGGCGACGCACGGTTTCGCGGTCGCCCGTTACGACCAGCGCGACGGCGGGGAGTCGACCCACCTGCCGCCCACCGTCACCCGCAACCCCATCTCCGCGCTGTTCAAGAAGCGCGGAGACGCCTACACCGCCGAGGACATGGCAGACGACGCCGTCGCGGTCATGGATGCCCTGGGATGGCCGTCGGCACATCTGCTGGGTGTCTCGCTCGGCGGTGCCGTCGCACAACGCGTCGCGCTACGGCACCCGGACCGCGTCCGGACCCTCACGACCATGGCCGCCGTCCCCGGAGACGCCGCGGGCCTGCGGTCACTGCAATACGTCCGGCTGAGGACCCTGGCGAAGTTCGCCGGCCTGAAGTTCCCCGACACCCCTGAGGGGGACCTCGCGGCCGGCGTCGCCGTCACCCGCCTCCTCGCCTCGCCGAAACGTCCCTTCGACGAGTCGGCAGCCCGAGAGGCCGCCGCGCGCAACCTTGACAGCGGTGTGCACGACCAGCAGGCGCAGAGCCGTCAGATCGGCGCGCAGTGGCACGGCCAGAAGATCAGCGCCATCAGCCGGCCCACCCTCGTACTCCACGGGCAGGACGACCCGCTCATCAAGCCCAGGGCGGGACGGGCGGTCGCCTCCCGGATTCCCGGCGCGCGCCTGGTCCTCCTGCCTGAAGTCGGACACGAGATTCCCGAACCCGTATGGCAAACAGTCACTACGGAAATCCGCGCCCTGGCGAATACCGCTCGCCACATCAGACGGTGAGGACGATCTTGCCCCGCAGGTGACCGCTCTCCAGCAGCCGGTGCGCCTCGGCGACGCGCTCGAACGGGAACGTCTCCTGCACGTGGACCCGGAGCCTGCCTTGTTGGACGAGTTCGACGAGACCTCGCAGGGCGGCCGGATCGGGGTCGACCGCGATGCCGCTGAAGCGCATGCCGGCCGCCTCGTACTTGGCGGCGAGCTCCGCGTCCTGCTCGGCGACCGCCGTCACCAGGTGACCACCTGGGCGGAGCACGGCGAGCGACCGCTCGACGGTGTCACCGCCGATCGTGTCGAGTACGACGTCGATGTCGTGGGCCACCTCGTCGAAGTCGACCGCCGTGTAGTCGATCACCTCGTCGGCGCCGCACTCTTCGACGAACTCCCGTTTGCTCCCGCTGGCAGTCGCAACCACATGCGCGCCGAGCGCTTTTGCTACCTGGATCGCAACGTGGCCGACCCCGCCTCCACCGCCGTGGACCAGGACGCGGTCGCCCTCGGTCACACCGCCGAGGTCGACGAGGCCCTGCCACGCCGTCAACCCGACGATCGGCAGCGCAGCCGCCTCGACATGCGAAAGTGCCGCCGGCTTGCGTGCCAGGTGCAGCGCCGGAGCCGACACGACCTCGGCGTACGCGCCCGCCGCTCGCGGGAACAACGGCATCCCGAACACCTCGTCGCCGGGCCTGAACCGCCACGTCTGCGGCCCCTCGCCGACCACGCCGCTGATGTCCCAGCCGAGGATGAACGGCGGCCGACCGATCAGCGGGAACTCGCCGGCGCGCAAGCGCGCCTCCAACGGGTTCAGCCCGATCGCCTTGACGCGGACGAGAACCTCGGTCGGCAGCGGCTGAGGGTCGGGCGCGTCCACGATGGTGAGCACCTCGGGACCGCCTAACGCCTGCTGGGTGATGACTCGCATGACTCTCCTGGCTTCGAAAGGGGAAGAGATCCCAGGCTAGGTTTCCGATAGGAACCCGCAGGTACCTTTGGCGTCATGAGCGGTTTCGGTCCCGGCGATCCCTTTCTCTCCGACTGCCCGGCGCGTCTGGCGGTCGAGCTGATCGCCGACAAGTGGACGGTGGTCGTGCTCTACGGCCTCAGCAGGGGCCCGGTGCGCCATGGCGAGCTGATCGAGCTGATCGGCGGCATCTCCCGCAAGATGCTCACCCAGACGCTCCGACGCCTTGAGGCGCACGGCCTCGTCCGCCGCCACACCTACGCCGAGGCGCCGCCCCGGGTCGAGTACGAACTCACCCCGCTCGGGGAGACACTGACCGGTCCGATCCACGTGCTGACCGAGTGGGCGAGGGCGAACGGCGACGCAGTGCTCGACGCGCTCGACGCCGCTCCCGAGCCGGCCACCCCCAGCGACTGAGGTCCCCGCTGGGGTACCGGACAGAGCGTAGGCGCCCTGGACTGGACCGAACCGGACTGGACCGGGCAGGGCCGGTAGCCGTCACCGGCGTCTGGCCGCCGCCGGCCCGGGCCCCTGTTTATGCGATCATGCGTGCATTGTGGTGGATGGTTCGGCGCACAGCCGAGCTGCTGGGCAGGCGGTCGGGGGCTCGCGCAACAGATGTCGAGCGATCGAGCGGGAAACTGGAGAGCGTTGTGAGCGGGGCTGGGGGACAGGGCGGTTCGTCCGTGTCCGACGAGGAGTGGGAACGGTTCCTGCGCGAGTCGGTGGCAGGTGCGCCCGGAGCTCCCGTGGAGCCGTCGGCGCGCGCCCGTGAGGTGGGGCGGCGGCTGCGGGAACGCCCCGGGCAGCCGGAGGGCTGGCGTTCGTACTCGCCCGGCCGGCCCCGGCGCAGGACAGGTTGGTACGCGGCAGGACTGGCGGCCGTGGCTCTCTTGGCCGTAGCGCTCTTTCCGCAGCAGCTCGTCGGTTGGTTCGGCGACGAGGGCGGGCAGGATGGGACGCCGTTGGCCGCGGAGTCCCAGAACCCGCGGCAGGCACCCGGCGCTGAGCCGAGCCTGCGCCCCACCCTGGCCGAACCCTTCCGGGGTTCGCCCGCCGCTCGCTGGGCCGACGGAACGGCCGGGATCGCGGTGCCGGAGGCCAGGGCGACCGGCTGGATGGACACCGCCCAGGTCGAGCAGGCCCTGCAGAAAAGCCGTGCCTTCATGGCGGCCGCAGGGCTCGACTCCCACGTACTGCGCGGCGAGCGGCCCACGAAGGCGATCGCGTTGCTTAACCCGCACCAGAAGGACGTCCAGGAGTATCTCCGGAGCGCCCTGTCGTCGACGGCGCCGACTTCCGATACCGACCCGCTGCGGTTGTTCAGCCGTTTCCGGCCGGAGCGGGCCCGGCTGGTCGGTGATGTTGTCAAGACACGCGGCCGGCTCACGTACCGCGAGGGCAAGCGGGGAGCGGTCGAGGTGACAGCGGACGTCACCTTCGTGTACCCGGTCACCCCGGCAGCGGGCGACGCGGGGCAGGACGCCGAGGTCATCCGTACGATCGTACGGCGCAAGGTCGTGATGAGCTGGGACGACCCGGCCGAGGTCATCACCGAACCGGGCACGATGTCCCTCGTCTCGTACGCGCTCGACATGACCAACGGCGGCTGTTCCGGCCCCACGGGCTTCTTCGAACCACCCTTCGGCATAGCCGAAAAGCAGTCCGCCGACACAGCTCGCCAGGTCGATCCGTACGACCGCAGCAAGCCGATCGACACGAGCGACAGAACGACGGCCGCGGGCAACGGCTGCGCGACCGCCACCCGTTCCTGACGGGTGTTGCAGAAGGTGGTGCCCGAGCAGTCCGGCGCGGCAATAAGCGCAGCGGGCCGCACCTCTGCTGCTGGCGAGGCCACCATGTATACGGACACCCGCCTCAGCGAGCTGGCAACCGAGGTCATGCTCGTCGCTTCGCCCCGCTGATCTCCTCGTACATCACCGCAAGGGGTGGCGGCAGGGCTTGGGCGGGCGGTCCGTCAGTGTCTGGTAGACCGTGTATCGGTATCGGCTCGGCCTTCCGGAGGAACGGCGGCTTCGGGCAGCGCACCCCAGGAGGTACGGAGCCCGGGAGTGGTCGACACCCCCGAGGAACGACATCACCAATTCCTCCACCGTGTCGCACGGCGGTCGTTCTGCGAGGGCTCCTGAGGAGGTGAGCTGGGGCTTTGCCTGGCGGTACGGTCGCCGGGTGGTGTCGAAGAGGTTGAACGAGTGCCTGTTGCACGGTGCTGGCATGCGCCCTGACCGCCTGGTCGGGCGGCGTCTTGAACGGGTGGTCGCGTCGTGGCACCTGTACGGTACGGAAGCCCCGTCCGGCCCGCTGGACGTGTG
Source organism: Streptomyces sp. NPDC045470 (assembly GCF_040646595.1). Classification (NCBI taxonomy): domain Bacteria; kingdom Bacillati; phylum Actinomycetota; class Actinomycetes; order Kitasatosporales; family Streptomycetaceae; genus Streptomyces; species Streptomyces sp. NPDC045470. Next base: position 30,126 of record NZ_JBEZAN010000011.1, on the reverse strand, counting down.
GCTGATCGACAGCGCCGAGGATTCCACCCATGTGACGGCCGGGTCGGACTGGTGCCTGATCGTGGATTCGTCGGCACCCTCGGGGTCGAAGAGCCCCCGCGCTTCGACGCCGGCGTCCCGGCGGACGGCTGGTCTCGTACGGCGTCTTCGCCGCTGCGGAGGCGACCACGACGCAGAGAGTGGACCTCAAAATCGCCTCCGCATACCGGCCCAGGCGTGAGGCGGAGCCTGGCAGCGGGTCAGGCCGATTGTCGGCAGCTTCTCAGGGGCTGATGGTCCGCAGTTTGTCGTGGAGCCAGTCGCCGGCGAGCACTGTTTCGTACGGTCTGTGTCCGGTGACTGCGGGCAGTGAGGTGATGCGGATGTCGGGGGCGCAGGTGTGGAAGTAGACCAGGGAGGTCAATTCCTCGGCCGGGGCTTCGGGGGGCGGTGGCAGGACACGGTGGCGCCCGGAGTGCCAGCGGTCGCCGCTCCAACGCTGCATCAGGTCACCGATGTTGAGCGTCAGGGTGCCCGGCTGCCACGGGGCGTCCTGCCAGCCGGTCGCATCGTCATGGACTTGCAGCCCGCCTTGGCCGTTCTGCCGGTCCAGCAAGGTCAGGAGGCCGAAGTCGGTGTGCGCTCCGATGCGGAACTGTCCGGGCCGGGCGGGTCCGGTGGTGTGCCGCGGCGGGTACCAGTTGATCAGCACGTTTCCGTTCGGGCGGGTGGTGTGCCGGGTGAAGAAGTCCTCGGGCTGCCCCAGCGCGGTGGCCATGATCTGCAGCAGCGTGTCGGACAGCGCGCGCATATGGTCGGCGAACTCCGTCACGTACGGGCGCAGCAGCGGTACGTGGGCCGGCCAGCGGGCGGGCAGCAGCTCCGTGCGGGCGGTGCGGGTCTCGAAGGCGGCAGCCCAGGATTCCTTCAGGTCGGGCGGGGTCACGGTGCCCTCGGATGCGGCTGTGCTCACCTGGCCGCGGCCGAACCAGCCGCCCCGGCGATCCTGCTGGGCGTAGCGGGCCTTGACCTCGGCAGGCAGCGCGAAGAACGCGCGGGCCGCCGCCCGCAGCCGGACAGGCAGCTGCGGGTCGAGGCCGTGACCGCGCACGAGCAGGAACCCACTGGCCCGCAAGGACCGGTCGACCGCGGACGCGAGCCGCTCCCGGGACTCCCGGCCCTCGGACCACCAGGACAGATCAATGACGCAAATATCCGGACGGTGCACGGCGAACTGCTCCCTCCCCGCACCGGAGCGCGGAAGCGAAGGCCGGGCGCTCCGGCCGCTCCCGGGCACTTTTTCGTCGCCGGCCGACCGGACGGAAGCCGTAGGCTCGGACACGGCAGGAACCGGCAACGAAACGGGGGAACGCGGTGGATTCCGGCGGCCCGGACGACCTCGACCAGCGCTTGCTGCATGCCCTCCAGCTCGACGGACGCGCCCCCTACAGTCGCCTCGCCCGCACCCTGGGCATCAGCGAGCACACCGCCGCCCGCCGCTATCACCGCCTGCGCGACCTCGGCCTGCGCATCACCGGCCGCACCAACCCGCACCGTCTGGGGCACACTCGCTGGCTGCTGCGCCTGCGCTGCGCCCCCGACACGGCCCGCCCCCTCGCCGACAGCCTCGCCCGCCGCCCCGACACCAGTTGGGTCACCCTCACCGCCGGCGGCACCGACCTCTACTGTGCCCTCGATGCCCGCACCACAGACGAACGCAACGCCCTGCTGCTGACCGCGCTGCCCCGCACCCCGAACCTCATGTCCGTCACTGCCCACTGCATGCTGCACATCTTCAAGGGCGCCACCACCACCTGGCACGCCACCCGCTTCACCACCCCCGACCCTGCTTCAGTCTCCACTCCCGCCTCTACTCCTTCGCCTTTTCCTTCGGCGCCCTTTCCCGACACCGTCGTCCCGTGTGGCCTCGATGCCACCGACCACATCTTGCTCACCGAACTCGCCCGCGACGGCCGCGCCACCCTGCCCGCGCTGAGCAAGGCCGCCGCTCGCTCACCCTCCAGCATCCAGCGCCACCTCGACCGCCTCCGGCACCACGGCGCGCTCGACCTCTTCGTCGACTTCGCACCCCAACTGCTCGGCCACCACATGAGCACCCAACTGTGGCTGACGGTGGCCCCCGCCCGCCTGCGCAGCGTCGGCGAGGCCCTTGCCGCCCACCCCGACATCGCCTTCACCGCCGCCGTCACCGGCCCCGCCAATCTGGTCGCCAACGGCATCTTCCGCACCCCGGCCGACTTGTACGCCTACATCGACCAGAATCTCGGCACCCTGCCAGGCATCCACAGCATTGACACCGCTCCCACCCTGCACGAGGTCAAACGCCTCGCCACCCCCTTCACACCAGTACACGCCCGCGATCGCACGTGATGGGCCCGGGCCGCCGGGTCCCGGGACATTGCCCAGGGCTCGTATGCGTACGCCTTCCGGACAGCGGCCGGCGACTACGAACAAGAGCCGTGCGCCGACGGAGCCCTGGCGCCGCCCCACCCTGTCCCGCCGCCACCATCACCGTCCACGGCACCGTCTGCTTGCCCCGCGACGATGGCCCCACTGTCGCCCGCCACAGGCGTCGTCACTTCTCCTACTTGCGGGCAGTCAGCTGGAAGAGGCGGGCCGTGTGCATGTAGGGGTGGCGGGCGGTCAGGGCGAGTTCGAGGCGTTCGAGGTCCTGGTAGAACGCGGGGTCGTGCTTGCGCGCATCGTCGGTGATGTAGTCGCAGACGCTGCGGATGCCGTAGTGGTGCAGGTCCTGACAGCCCAGGGCGGACAGATGACGGGCAATCTCCTCCGCCGTGTGCAGCGTCAGCGGCGAGCCGAATGTCTGTGTCCAGGCCTGGTCGGTGTCGAGTGCGGCTGCCGCGGCGGCCAGATCCATCTCACGGACGGCAACGGTCAACGGCGCCGCATACCGGTTGACCGCCATTACCGAGAACAGGCCGCCGGGTCGCAGAGGTGCCAGGGACGCCGTGAGTGTGTGGTGGACATCGTCCACGTAGGGAAGGAGGTTGTGGCACAGCACCACGTCGAACTCCCCGCCGGCGATGTCGGCGGGCAGCGCGTGCACATCGGCCTCGACGCAGTCGATCAGATCCGTCAGGCCGACCGCATCAGCCCGCTCTGCCGCTGAGGCGAGCATCGCGGGTGCGTAGTCGACGATCGTGACACGGTGTCCCCGCGCAGCCAGGCGCAGGGCGTCGCTGCCGTTGCCTCCAGCCAGGTCAAGGACACACAGCGGCTCGTCTGCCAGGTCGCCGAAGTGCCGTACAAGGTTCGCCTCGGCGATCGCGTAGCGCAGCCGACCCCAAGGAGCCTCCTGCCACTGTTTCCAGGCGGACATGGCGGCGTCGGACTTCTCAGCGGCTTCAGACATCTGGTGACGGTAGCGGATCCTCCTGCCGCACGAGCTGACGCGCGGCGTCGGCTATCTATTGCCGACGCCGGTCGGCACACCTCAGCTGTCTGACGCCGTTGCTGTCGTGCAGGGACACGTAGGCGCGCACAGTTGTGGCACCCGCTGCCCCCATCCAGTGAGAGGAAGGCCCAGACGGAGTGGTGCCGCAGTGTGACGGCTGGAGCATTATCGCCAAGCTCACCATGTTCGTCATCGACGGACCTGAGGAAGCTGGACTTATGGTGCCCGCGTGCGGCGCGCCGGTGCTTGTCGAGACCGGGCATCCCACCGAGCCGAGCCAGATGGCCGAGTGGTGGCCCCGGGGAATGGCTTGCGGCGAGATCACCTGGGACTTCTTGTCATGGGACGGCCGGCGTAATCGCCCGGTGCCTGTGGCCTCGGGATGGCAGGATCGGCTGATGACTGTTGATCCGTTGCTGGAGCAGGCCCAGGGAGTATGGGAAACGCTGGCTGCTGCGTTGGTGTCGTTTCCCCCGGCGGGGGGCTTGAACGTGGTCACGTCGCCCGCCTCGCAGGTGGCTTTGCCGTCGTGGGCCGGGATAGTGGTGCTGGGTGACTCGGCGATCATCACGGCACCGACCGATAGGGCTGCGCAGGTTCTGCGCCGGGGACTGGCCGGGATGCCGGTCAGCTCGCTGACGTCTCCAGAAGCGGTTGCGGCCGTACTGCCTGTGCATGAGGTGTTGGGGCCGGCGGCCTTGGGTTACGTGTGCCGTGACGGCTTCCGCCCGGTACCGGCCGGCCGGGCCGTTGAACGGCTCGCCCCCGGGCATCAGAACCTGACGGCGTTGGTGGAGTCGGTGCCGCCCGAGGACGCCGGTGAGAGTGCGATGGACGAGATCACCTCCGCTGCGTTCGTCGTGCGCAAGGGCGCGGACGTGGTGGCTGCGGCAGGATTCCAGGCTTGGCCTGCGGCAGTTGCTCACCTGTGCGTGCTCACCGCACCAGGGGAAAGAGGCCGCGGGCTGGCACGGCAGGTCGCTTCCGCGGCGGTGGCGCAGGCACTCGCCGACGGTCTGCTGCCGCAGTGGCGTGCCCGTACGACGGCCTCCCGTAGTGTCGCACGGGCGCTGGGGTTCCGTGAGCTGGGAAGCCAGCTCAGTCTCCGCTTGGGCCAGGAGGAGCTTCACCGAAAAGGTTGATCCGTACTTGCTCACCGCAGTGGTGTTCTCCCGGACTTCGGAGCGAGCTGTCGACGCGCCTGTAAGGGGGGACGTACCGCACCGGCGGCCTGGTCGTGGACGTGCCCGCCAAGTCCCTGCCGTCCCTGGTGGACTGGACGCTCAAGGAGGCCACGCTCGGTCGGCCGAAGCTCTCCGGTCCCGGCAAGGACGCCGACCCGCTGCTCGTGCTCACCGAGGCCGCGCTGGAGCGCTACGGCCTCCCGGCCACGCTCACGGAGCAAGAGCGGATCGCCGGGCGCATCCCGGAGGGCCACAAGGTCATCAAGCAGCTGACCCGCGCGCAGTGGCAGCTGACCAAGCGCGGGTTCGGGCCGTGGGCGCGGATCTACCGCTCTGCGCAGGGCTCGGAGCGGGCCTGCGTGCAGCTGTGCATCCCGTCGTGGAACGCGCTGGACACCCGGCACTGGGGCGCGGCCGGGCAGCTGGCCCCGGCTGAACTCGCACGGCTCCTGGGCGTCTACGCGTCCCGGGTGATGACGCCGCGTGGATCGACGGCCGTGACCGGCCTGGAACTGATGACCGCGCTGCATCCGGCGCCCCGGGCCTTCGAGCAGGACGCCGACGGCAAGCGGCACTCCGGGCACCATCCCGGCTCGCTGGGCAAGGACCCGGTCGACTGCGCACCGTGCGAGGCACCCGACGGGCACCCGCTCCTGGCGGACCTGCCCCGCTTCCATGTACGCGGCCCGGCGGAGAAGCTGTTCGAGGAGGCGTACGACTGGGCGCGGCCGATGACCGACGCCGAGTGCCTGCGCTGCAACTTCGTGGGCCTGGACGTCAACATGGTCTTCGCCGCCGGCGTCAACGGCCTGATCCTCGGTCGCGGCGCGCCCGCCCATGTCAAGAACCCGGTCTTCGATGCGAAGCTGCCGGGTTCGTGGCTGGTCGACCTGTCGCACGTCGATCTGTCCCGGGTGAAGGTCGCCAAGGACCGGTGGGCGCAGCTGGACGCGGATCTGCTGCCCAGTCCGTTCACGCCGACGGGAGAGCGCCCCGAGGGTCCGGCCTGGTACGCCACGCCGACCGTTGCCTACGCAGTGGAGCTCGGCTACGAGGTCGCGCCGATCGAGGCGTACGTCCGGTACGGCAACGGCCGCTATCCGGGCGGCTGGTATACCCGGCCGCACGACGCCTACCTGGCCACGATGGCCGGCCTCGGCGTCGACGCGGACCTGTCGCCGGCCGGCTTCCTGGCCGCGATGGACGGCTACCGCGGCTGTGATCCGCAGATGGCGATCGTCGTCTCCGCGATCAAGGCGACGGTCAAGGGCGGCCTCGGCAAGCCGCGCGAGCGCCCCCGCGGCGAGGGCTGGAAGCCGGGCGAGCCGTGGCGGGCCCTGGCCCGGCCGACCTGGCGCCCCGACATCCGCGCGGCTGTCATCTCTCGCACCCGCATCAACTTCCACCGCGAGATCGTCAAGCACGCGGCATTCACCGGCCAGTACCCGGTCGCGATCCTGTCTGACCGCGTCGTCTACGCGGTCGGCGGCGACAGTCCGCTGGACTTCCTGCCCTACCGGAACGGCAAGCCGCTGCCGGGCGGCTTCCAACTCGGCGTGAACCCGGGCCTGGTCAAGCGCGAGGGCGCGCAGAGCGACCTGTGGGGCGAGGGCATACGGGAGCAGTTCGACACCCCGGCGCTCAACCTCGCCCGGTACATCAAGGACGGCACCGTCACCAGCGTCGACAACGGGGAGTAGGCAGACGATGAACAGGTTCGGGGACGGCCTGGACGCCGCGGTACACAAGCCGTTCACCCGCACGGCGCCCAAGAGCGCGGGCGCGCAGATGCGGTATCTGTCAAGCAGCTCAAGGCACCAAGGCGGTCGCCCATCTGCTGCGTATCTCCCAGCGCACCGTCGAGTGGTACGTCAAGGACCAGATCAAAAAGCCGCGAGCGGACCTGGCCGCGCGCCTGGAGCGCGAGACGAACGCCCGGCAGCCGCAGATCCGGGCCAAGGCTCGGCAGAAGGCGGTGACGACCGACGGCATCGTCATCGACGTCCACGCCCGCCTCGGGTATGCCGGGGCGCCGATCGGCGCGACGGACGAGGACCCTATCCGGCACCTGACCGTCGCCCTGCCGCCCGAGCATGCTGCCCGCCTCTTCGACGCCCAGCAGCAGGGCGCCGGCGACGACCGGCTGCGCGAGCTGACCGCCGAAGCCCTCAAGGAGGTGTACTTCCAGGACGGCGGCAGCCGCGCCGGATCCCTGCAGGAGGTGCAGATCAACGATGTGATCCATCTGGACTTCGAGCTGTAGCCGTGCCTCGAACAGCGAGCGGGCCCCGGATGTGACGTGACTGAGTGCTTCAGTTGGCGAGTGAGCGCGCGAGTTGGCAACTGAAGGGGGCGGCGTCGACGGCTCGGGGGAGCTGGACGGTGTAGGTGGCAGGAAGCGGTTTGAGCCGGCGGCGGTTGAACCGGCAGCTCACCGTGCAGGAGTTCCGCCACGAGCTCACCCGGGGCATGCGCCACGGCAAGCGCGGCACCATCCACCAGGCGTACCCCGACGGTATGGCGGGCCCGCTCGGCGCATGCTTCGCCTGGACCGAGTCTCGGTGCCCGGAGGGGCTTCCACGGAAGGCGGCGCTGTACCGCTCGTCCCGAGGGCCGGGTGTTGCGGGTCGGCGGAATCGCCTTTACATTACGTGTCGTAACGTAAAGGAGGCGGAGATGCGCCATACCCCGCTCGGAACGCTTCAGGTCCCGGGCAGCCCGGAGCATGTGGCTGTGAACCTGGCCGCGCTTACGATCCCGCTGGACGAAGCGGTACTGACGCGACTCGATCCGCTCGCCCGGGAAGTGTCCGGTGAGCGGCACGGCCCGTTGCTGGCTGTCCGATCCCGGGCTCAGCTGTGACCGGCCCGCAGGCCCGCGGGCGGGGACGGCCTCGCGAGGCCGCGCACGAAGAGCGCGTACTCACCGCCGCAGCGCAACTGCTCCTGAAAGGCGGCGTCGCCGCGTGCACGGTCGAGGCGGCGAGCCGCCGCAGCGGGGTGAGCAAGCCCGCGATCTACCGGCGCTGGCCGCACCGCACCGCGCTGGCGATCGAGGCCTTCGCCGCGCACATCGACCGCCTGGTGCCGCTGGTCGAAACCGGCGACAGCGCGCACGACCTGGTCCAGGCCGTCGCCCACCTGGCCGAGTACTACCAAGGCCGCGACGGCGTCGTCTTCGCCCAGCTCGTCGCCGCCGCCGTGCTGGAACCCGGCACCGCCGAGCTGCTCAACGCCCGGTTCTTCGCCCCACGCCGCGCGGCGCTCCGGGCGCTGTGGGAGTGCGGGGTCGCGCGCGGCGAGCTCGACCCGCACGTCGAGCCTGACGCGGCGATCGACCTGCTGTTCGGCCCGGTGGCGTTCCGCCTGCTGCTCGGCCACCAGCCCGTCGACGTGGACTCCTGCGTGCACCTGGCCCGCACCGCCGTACAGGGCCTGCTCCTCACCCGGCCGACCACCCCGCCCCCACCGACGGCAACCGGAGGTTAGAACCATGCTTCCCCTCACCGACACTCCCCAGCAGCCCCATGCCAAGCATCCCGGGCGCACCCTGGTGACCTCGCATTCGTTCAGCTTCGCCCGCCGTGAGTGGATCGAGGCGAGCGCGCCGCTGTCGGAGCAGTTCCGGGTCGTGGCGGTGGACGCACCCGGCCACGGCGAGGCGCACGCGGTCCCGGGCTACACGATGGCCGAGATGGCCGCCGCGTTCGCCGCCACGATCAACGAACTCGGCTTGACCGATTACGTGTTGGTCGGTCACTCGATGACCGGCAAGGTCATGCAGATCCTTGCCAGCCGGGCCGGCGCCGGGCTGGGGCTCGCGCATCCACCGGCGAAGCTCGTGCTGATCACCCCCACGCCGCTCGGGCAAGAGGTCGGCGGCGAGGACCTGCCGCGCGAACTGTTCGAGAGCCGCAGGGACCGCACAGACGCCAGGAAGTTCGTGCTGGACCGCACCGCGCTGCCGCTGGAGCCGGAAGTGTTCGACCGTGCCTGCGAAGACTACGCGCGGATGAACCGCAAGGCCTGGGACGCCTGGCTGAAGGAAGGGATTTACGAGGACTGGACCGAGCGCGCCGCACCGAACGACGTCGAGACCCTGCTGATCGTCGCGGACGGCGACCCGACCTGGGGCCTGGAGATGCAGAAGAAGCTGACGGTGCCCCACCTGACCAACGTCACGATCGCGTCCATCGACTGCGGCCACCAGGTACCGATGGAGGCGCCGCAGGCCCTGTCCGGCCTGATCACCGCCTTCGCCGCGGCATGACCGGCGCCGCTCAGCCCTCGACCGGAGACCGGGGCTGGGGCGGGCGACTGCCCCTGGCCTCTTCTCGACATCTACGCCGTTCAGCTCCCCCGAGCCGTCGACGCTGCACGCTCCAGCCGCCGACTCGCGCGCTCGCCCGCCAACTGAAGCACTCAGTCACACCTGGACCGGCATGGTTCAGGGCCGCTCGTGCTTCCGCGGGGCGGTTGTTCCTGCACGTGAAGCGGTGCTCAATGACGGCGCGACGCGCCGGTCACCCTGCGCCCGGTGCAGCGCCGGGGGACGGCTGACCTTGCTGCGCGGCGAGCGCCGCATTGACGAAGGCCTGCGTGAGCACGGCCGTCTTGGGCACCGTGACGTCTTTCGTCGACGGGTCGGTCGTTGCCCAGCAGCGCAGTTCGCAGCGGTACACGCCGTGCACGAAGTCGACCTCGCACGCGTGTTGCTGCTGGCAGCGGCCGTGGCGCTCGATCTGCTCCAGGTGGGCGCGGAGCACGGCGGAGTGGTACCGGCGCGGCAGTGTCTGCTTGTCGAGGCACCCGCGGCATTCCAGGAGTGGCAGAATGCCACCTTTCGCCTGGAGGAAGCCGTGCGGGTGACCTTTGTCCTCGTAGGTGTTGCAGCTGCCGCAGAGCGGCCCTCGGACGTAGCCGTGGTCGTGGCAGTGATCCCATCCCGGCGAGGCCTGTGCCGCCTGGTACAGCCGGCACAGCTACTCGTCGCATCGCGTGCTGCGCCCGCGATGCGAGTCGTACCGGATACCGTGCAGGTGGCCGGTGTACGGGCGGAAGACCGATCCGGAGCAGGGCGGGCACCTGGTGGCTCAGCCGGGTTCGGCCGGCGTCCGCCAGCCGCCCCAGCGCGGGCCCTGGGTGTTGCAGGAGCAGCAGATTCGGGCCCGGTTGAGCGAATTTCCTCCTCCCGCCGCCCCGCACGGTCAAGAAGACCGGTGCAGGCCCGGGGGAGACGCGACCTCTTCCCGGACCAGGTCAGCGGTTGCAGCGGTCGGGTGCTGAGGTGGTTCTGCGTGTGCCGGAACCGGCTGCCGGCCGCGACGAACTTCCCGCATGTCAGGTCTCCGGGCAGCCCGTTTGCCCCAGCCTTCCTCCGGGAATCGTCCCGCTCCTCGTACGGGTGCCCGTCCAGGGCCTTGTACCGGGTCTGGGCGAACATCCACGACACGAGCTGCTGCCGCCAGCCGGGGTAGCGGTCTTCCGGGGCGCGGTGCCTGTTGTCGCGGTAGGCGGGCAGCTTCGCAGCGGCGCCGTCGTCCGGGGCCAGGCGCAGCTGCGCGAGGGCCTGGCCGACGCGGCGGATGTCCCGCTCGTCGTACGCCCAGGGCGCCTTGTGCTCGTAGCGGCGCACCTCTATGGCGCCGAAGAAGACGTACCCGTGCGACGGCAGGTCGGGCTGGCGCAGGAGCTCGTCAGGGTCCAGGGGGACCATGGCGTTCTGCGTGAGGTCCGCGTGGGGGGAGCGTGCATGTTCCCGGCTGATGGGCATGACCGGATGGTGGCAGCCGCCACTGACAACGACCCGCCGCGTACGGCTCACTGCCGGCCGGGTGGCGGCGCCTGCCGTCCCCAGCCGTGGAACGGCCATGGCCTCCTTCGTCCACTCCATCAGCAGCCGTGCGCATTCCCGCGGCCGGTCGGCATCGTGGCCGCCGCCGTCGGCGAAGAACCGGATCAGAGCACCGGCCGCGGGCTTGTCCGCAAAGCATGCCGCGCACAGCTCCAGGTGGATCGGCTGTCCGTTCTCGTCATCCTGGGCATCACCACACTGGTGATCAGGTCCCCGCGGCAGCGCGAGCGTTGCGGCAGCCGGTCGGCAAGCTCAACCCGGGTCGCAGGTCCCCCTTCCTCGCGACGGGCCATCACCCGAGCCGTACCGATCTGTCACGTCAACCCGCCACAGGGGAATCGTTCGAACGGCTGCCCTTGTCCCCAGCGATCCATGATCGCTGGGGGTGAACGATCGCGAGCAGCAGTCGGCCCCGCACTGTGGCAAGGTCCTGGACGCCCTCGTGCGGGCGGAGCGGAAGGTCTTCCCCCGGCCCGCACCGAAATCCGCGAGAGCACAGGGGGAAATTCCTCCTCACGCGCACGAAGGAGTCGGCTGAGGATCTGGCGGAGCGGGCCGGTCACCTCCCGCCGCACCGTGAGGCGTTACCGCGCAGGGATTTGACGACGCCACGGAAGCGTCTCCGGGCCGCCTTGGCGGAAGAGGCCGAATCTGAGTGGCAACCGCAGGCCAGGGCGCAGGCACGAGCGCCGACGTCCACCACCAGCGGCATGATGGTGGACGCGGCGGCCCACTTCGGATTCGTCTGCAAGGGCAGCTCGGACGACGGCCGCGAGCGCGGCATCACCACGGCGATCTCGCCCATCCGTGCGAAGCGGATCCCCGGCCTCCAGGAGGCCGGTGCGACGGAGGAAGACCTGCATCCGATCATCGCTGAGGCCATCGCCGAGTCGTATTTCACGGAATGGCGCACCGGCGCCGCCGGCCTGCGTAAGGATTTCACACACGTTTCGGAAGCAGAGGGTTCGGTTCTGGCCCGGACGAATTCTCGGCCTGCTAGAAACGTATTCCTGAGCCGCAGCACGGTAGTCGCCATATGGGTAAGTTTGTTGCCACTGCTTTGCTCTGGGCAAGATCCGTTGACGGCGGACCCTAGTACGCGAGCTGCCCGATGCCCCCATCAACGCGCAGCACGGTCCCTGCGGTGTAGGCGGATTCGTCCGAGGCGAGATAGACCGCCGCCTTTGCCAGCTCGGCCGCTGTTCCCAGGCGATGGAGAGGTGCGGTCTGCCGGAGTTCTTCGTAGAGGGCGGCCTGGCGCTCGGGGCCGAGAGGCGCGAACGCGTTGGTGATCGTCGGGCCCGGGCTCAGTCCGTTGACGCGGATGCCGCGGTCCTTCAGCTCATAGGTCAGTCCGCGCGTGTAGGACAGCAGGCCCGCCTTGGCCGCGCCGTAGACCGTCGCGTTCTCGTGCCCGATGTACGCGGACACCGAGCCGACGAGGATGACCGAGGACTGCTGCGAGAAGAGCGGCAGCAGGTCCCTGATCAGGAAGAACGGCGACTTGAGATTGGTCGCGAGGAGCCTGTCGAACGCCTCTTCGGTCCATGCCTCGATCGGGAGGTGGGTGATGTCGGCGGCGTTGCTCATCAGGATGTCGAGCTTCGGCCATTCCTCCCGGAGCCGCGCCGCGAGCGCCGCCTGGCCGGGTACGTCGCCGGCGTCACTGGCGATGGTCAGCAGCGGGCCGTCCAATTGCCGGGCTGCCTCGTCCAGTTTTTCCTGCGAGCGGCCGGTGATGGCGACAGTTGCTCCCTCGGTGAGGAATGCGCGGGCCGTTTCCAGGCCGATGCCGCTCGTTCCTCCGGTGATGAGTGCGTGCTTTCCCGCAAGACGATCCATTGTCCTGTCTCTCTTCAGATTGCGGTGCGGCCACCGTCGGAAGCCGCGATCTCCTCGGTCGTGTAACTGGCCCGGTCACCGCCGCGAGAAAGGCGATGACGTGGGCCACCTCGGCCGGGTCGGATGTGCGCTTGAGTGCGGTGGCCAGGCCCATGCCGCCCAGGTCCGGGCCCATCGCCGCGACCACCTTGGAGGTGTGCATCGGGCCCGGAGCGACCGCGTTGACCCGCACGTTCGACTCGGCGAATTCCGCCGCCCAGGTGTGGGGCAGTGATTCGAGCGCCGCGCGCTCGCGTTGTTGATCAAGATGTCGACGGCCCCGGCGTCCTCGGCCGGCTGGCGCACGCCCGCCGAGTCGGACAGATCGTCAGCGACGAAACGCGTTCTCCCGGCGCACTCGCCGCCGGCTGCGCGAAGGTCTTGGACGACCCGGGCGCCGCGCTGCGGATCGGTGCCGGTCAGGACCAGGCCGGCTCCGCCGGCGGCCAGCCCCCTGGCCGTAGCGTGCCCGAGTCCGCCGATCGCGCCGGAACCGGTGACGAGTGCCGTCTTGCCTGCGAATTCCATGGGTTCACCCTTCGTCGGCCAGTGGGCGACCGACTTCTGTGCAAGCGTTCAAGAAGTGTCGCAGCGGAAACTACGACTTCTTGAACGCCCAGTCAAGAAGTCGTAGGATCGAGCCCATGGCACGCACCGGACGCCCCCGCGAGTTCGACAGGCAACAGACGCTGGAGCGCGCACTCGAACTGTTCTGGTCCCGGGGGTACGGGGCGACGTCGCTCCAGGACCTGGTCGATGCGCTGGGCGTCGAGCGCGGCAGCCTCTACGGTGCTTTCGGTGACAAGCGCCGCTTCTACCTCGAAGCCGTCAGGCTCTACTGGGAGGTGTACGAGCGGCACCTGGTCACCGCACTCGACACCAGCCCGCTCCTGCCCGCTCTGCGTGTGATCCTGACTCACCCCGCGCGGCTGGACGAACTGATCTCCGACGTGGGCGTGCCGCAGGGTTGCCTGGTCGGCAACACGACCGCCGAACTCGTCCCCCAGGACAGCGAAGCCACGGAGATCGTCACCCGCTCGTACCGCCGGTTCACCGACATCGTCGCCGGTGCGCTCCGCCGCGCACAGGCCGCCGGAGAGGTCACGGACACCCGCCCCCCCGAGGCCCAGGCGCAGCTCCTGCTCTACGTCGCCCAGGGTCTCTCTCTCGTATCGAGGGGGGGGCTCGACAAGACGGCGGCCCTGGCGGCGATCGACACGGCGGTGGACGGGCTGCGGGCGTGACCTGCACTTCTTCGTGAGCGACCGGAACCCCTGACCGTTGCGCTCGGTGAAGGTATGCAAGCCCCTCTTCGCGCATGACGGCCGCGGGCTCTGCACAGGAGAAGGAGTGCTTTCGTCCAGCAGGAGCCGGTGGAGAGCCGGCGCTGTCTCCGGGATGCCCGCCGCGCCGGCCAGGCGGCGGCTGCTCTGGCGGACCAGGACGCCGAGTCGGCGTACCGAAGCGCGGATCTCAGCTCGTCTCGACCGGAACGGCTCACTTCGGCACGTATGGCTTGGCCGGTCCGAGGGGCCCCTTGCCCCGGCCAGGGCGGGGCGGGCAGGTGGGGGGAGCGGGCACGTGGACGATGCCGGTCATCTCATGCCGGCGCATGCCTCCGCCTCCGCCAGGTACCGCGCCACCGGTCCCAGCGTCAGCAGCCCGCTCGCCCCGCCCGCGTGTTCGGTGCGGGCAGCCGACAGGGCCGTTGCGGCGCGGGCGGCGGCCGGGCGCTCGCCGAGGCGGGCGGCGGCGTGGGCGGTCAGGCACCAGAGTGCCTCCTGCATGTGATCAAGGGGTGGTTCGGGTGCCCTGGCCAGGGCGGTGCGGGCCTCCTCGGTCCGGTTGCGGGCGAGCAGCACCAAGGGGTGCGTCCAGGGGCGGTACGGGCCCCAGTCGAGGGCAGGATCGGTGGGCGCGGGACGGTCGTGCAGGAGGCGCAGGCCCAGGAGAGCGAGGGCGAACAGGCCGCGGTGCAGCCCCGGCATACCTGCTGTCTCGGCTAGGGCGTGTTCGGCGGCGCGGTAATGCGCCGCGGCCGTGGCGGCGGCCGGTCCGCCCGGTTCGGTGCTCCGTGCGGCCATGATCCGGGCCCGGGCCCAGCCGGTGAGTACGGGCACGAGAGAGGCCTCGGTGCTGACGGCGAGCTGCTCGGCGGCCTCGGCATGTGCGGCCGCGGCATCGAGGTCGCCGAGAGCGGAGGCGGACTGCAGGCGGATGAGGCGGCCGAGCACGGCGAAGTCCGGCAGCTCGTGCCGGGCGGCCAGGCCGAGGATCTCGGCGCCGGTCATGTCCCGCGCCGCCGCGAGACCGGGCCGGGTGAAGGACTGGAGGAACACGCCGTTGAGGGCGAACACCAGCAGGGCGGGGTCGCCCAGCTCCCGGGCCAGCGCCTCGGCCTGGCGTGCCGCCTGCCCGGCGCGCCTGCGTTCGGTGGCGGACAGATCGGCGCTGCGGCTCTCGACCGCGACGGTGGCCAGCAGGCGGGCGCGCAGGTCGGCGGGACCCTCGGTGCCGAGCGCGGTGAGTGTACGCTCGGCCGCCGCGACGACCGCGCGGGACTGCTCGGGGTCGTCGGCCCGGCTCCAGAGGGCGGGCACGTCGTAGGCGCCGATGACGCGGGCGGTCAGGGCGATGTCGCCGGTGCGTTCCGCCGCCTGGACGGCGGCGAGGCGATCGCGCCGCGAGTGCATGAGAGCGTCACCACCCGCCAGGGCCAGGGTGCGGGCCAGTTCGACGGTGGTGCGCGGGCCGAGTCGTACGCCTGCGGTCCACACGGTAGGTGGGGGCTGGAGGGTCGCAGCTCCGCGGAGAATGTCCGTCTCCAGGTGCTGGAGGCCGGCACCGGGGTCGAGCCCGAGTTGGTCCGCGAGCATCGTGCGGGCGCGGCGGAGGGTGGCCAGTGCGTCCGCTTGACGGCCTGCCCGGTGCAGTGCGCGGGCCAGCAGCCCCCAGGCCGGCTCGCGCCAGGGGTGTTCGGCGACGTGGGCGCCCAGTTCGGCGACCAGCTCGGCTCCTGAACCGGAGTCGAGGAGGAGGCGGGCGCGCAGTTCCACCCCCTCCAGCCTCAGCTCCTCCAGCCGGGTCCGTTCACGCTGGGCCCACGCGGAGCCGGTCACGTCGGCGTAGGCGGGACCGCGCCAGGCCGCGAGGGCCGCGTCGAGGTCGGTCAGCGCACCGGGGGTACGCCTGGCGCGGGCCAGGACGTCCTCGAACCGGTGGACGTCCACGGTGTCGCGCGGCAGGCGCAGCGCGTAGCCGGGGCCTTCCGTGACGAGCACGCGCGGCGGGGTACGGGGTGGCCGACCAGGCTCGATGGCGCGGCGCAGCGCGGCGACGAACGTACGCAACGCGCCCACGGCGCGCACCGGCGGCTCGGCCCACAGGTCGTCCACGAGGGTGTCGGTGGGGACCATCCGTCCGCCGGCGGCGACGAGCCGGGCGAGCACCTCGCGGTGGCGGGGTCCGCCCAGGTCGAGCGGGGTGCCGTCGTCGCGGAGGGCCCGCACGGCACCGAGTACGTCGATTCGCATGCCCTCCATTTTCCGTGCCGGGGGTCCGCGCGTCGAAGCGTACTGATCGGCTGCTGATCGCCGTCGCCGACGCTGATCCCGTCAGTCCTCGGACCAAGGCTTTCGCCGGTCTCCGACCCCAGGAAGGGGCCTTTCATGACGCTCACCATCCCCGGTTTCGACCACGTCCGCCTGCCCGGCGCCGACGGAGTGGAACTGGCCGCCGCCGTCGGCGGCAGCGGCAGCCCGGTCGTGCTCCTGCACGGCTTCCCCCAGACCCACCTGATGTGGCGGCACGTCGCCGAGCGGCTCGCCGGCGAGCACACGGTGATCTGTCCCGACCTGCGCGGCTACGGCGCCAGCGACAAGCCGGCGGCCACCGGCCCCGAGGTGTACTCCAAGCGCACCATGGCCGCCGATGTCGTCGCCCTGGCGGCGGCGCTCGGCCATGAGCGCTTCGCCCTGGTCGGCCACGACCGGGGCGCCCTGGTCGCCTTCCGGGCGGGTCTGGACCATCCCGAGACCCTCACGCACCTGGGCATTCTCGATGTCGTACCGACCCTGGACATGTGGAATGTCCTGCACGGTGTCCCGGCGGCGGTCGGCTACCACCTGTTCCTCATGGCGCAGCCGCCGGGGCTGCCGGAGACGATGATCGCCAACAGCGCCGATGCCTTCTTCGGCTCCTTCCTCGACGCCTGGGCCAGGAACCCGGCCGCCGTTCCGGAACCGGTCCGGGCCGTGTACCTGCGGGCGAGCGCCGCGGCCGTGCCGTCGATCGTCGCGGACTACCGGGCTTCGGCGGGCATCGACGTCATCCATGACCAGGCGGACCAGGACGCCGGTTCCCAGCTGGCCATGCCCGTGACGGTCGTCCAGCAGGACTGGGGGGCGCGGCTGGGCTACGACGCCGCCGCACTCTGGCACGCGTGGGCGCCGGACCTGGACCACCGGCTGACCGGCGCGGGGCACTTCATGGCCGAGGAGGCGCCCGACGAGATCACGGGGGCGATCCGCGACCTGCTGCTCCGCTGAGTCCCCGGGCTGCGGCGGGTGGGCCCCGCGATCCGGCGACCGCTGACCAGCCCGCCCCCCTACGGCCGTTGCCGCGGCCCGGGGGAGCACCCAGCGACGTTCAGCAGGGCGCGGCAGCGCCCACGGGACTACGCCCGTATCCCTTCCGCTCCGCAGGGCGAGGTGGGCCGGGCAGCGAGGGCGCGGCACCGTTCCGGCCGGACCGCTCGTCGTGGTGGCGGCACGGACCGGGGGCGTGGGCGGGGAGGGTGGCTGATGAGCGTCAGGTGGCGGGTCGTCTCCGCCCCGCGGGGTCAGGCCATTTCGACGTAGCGGTGGGCCCGGTCGAAGCGCCGGGCCGCCAGGTCCCGGTGGCGGATCACCCAGTGGGCCACGCCGGAGTCCAGTTCCGTGACGTCGTCACCGCACCTCCAGGTGGCCAGGAGCGCCCAGTCGCCGGCGTCCTCTTCAGGGGCCGTACCGCCCTGCTCGCAGGGGCCGGTCTCCTCGGGCGTACGGGCGTAGTGGACGGGGTCGTTCTGGGGCGAGACGGGATGGCCGCCGATCTGCAGGACCCAGGAAGGGCGGTAGCCGCCCACGTGTGCCCAGGCGTCGCTGAGTTCGTCGGCGAGCTCGAACTGCTCGTCCTCGGGGATGTCGCCCCATCTGTCGAGGGCGAAGCTCTCCGGCATCTGCGCGCTCGGCTGGTGCCAGAGCGTGCGCAGTTCACGCGGCCGGTACGGCTCGCGCCGGCTGTGTTCGAGGAAGGTCGGGGTGACAGGGGTCCCGGCGGGGACGTACAGCACCGCGTCGGGCACCTGTCCCTCGATGCCTTGCACATCGGTGCCGGAGAAGAAGAGCAGGTGGCCGTCGGCGGGCAGTGGAAGGCTGGTCGCACCCGGCGGGAGGGCCGCGAGGTCGACGGAGGCCACGAAGGGGTCGGACGGCTTGACCACGCCGTGCGGCAGCAGGGGGTTGCCGCCGACCCGGGCCACCAGGGGGCCGTCACCGCCCTCGGCCAGGTACACCGCCGGCAGGGTGCCACGTATCCACTCCTCCACCTCCTCCGACGCCAAACCTTGGGATATCGCCTCGGCCCGGAAGCGGTTCATTCTGTCCATGCTCGCATCGGTCACCGGGACACACCTACCGATACACCAGCGGCCCCTCGGACTCCACGGCCTACGTCTCGGAGGTGGCGGCCCTGCCGCGGGCCAAGTACCCGCAGCTGTCCGCCGGGCAGATCGCCAACCGCCTCACCGCCACGGCGCAGTGGCCGTCCGGCCCGTCGGGCGGCGTTCCGGACGCCTACTACGGCTACGGCGTCATCCGACCCCTGGACGCCCTCAACAAGGACATTCCGGCCGGGCCGAAGACCGGGCCGCTCGCTGCTCCGCAGGCCCCGGCTCAGGAGCAGCCCGCGGACGGCAACGCGCAGCCGCCTTGGGAGGACAACAGCAACGCCAAGGCCGCCCTGGGCATCGCCGCCTTCTCGCTCATCGCCTTGACGGTCATCGGCGGCATCGTCGCCCTCGTGGTGAAGAAGAGGAGAACAAGCGCAACGGCCCGCCTCCCGGCGGCGGCTTCGGGGGCCCGGCGGACCTGGTTACTTCCCGCCGCAGCAGCCCGGCGTTCACCCGCAGCAGTCCGGCGCCGGACCCTGGCAGCACCCAGGCCCGCCGTCGCCGTAACGCGGCCCGCCGAGCAACCGGGACCAAAAACGTCCCGCTGCGGGCACCGCAGCGGCCGACTCCCTGCGGGCGTTGCCTGCAGCGGTCTCGGTGCTGGCCGGCGTACCACCGATCCCTTGTACGGACAGGTTCCGTCGGGCCGCGATGCGGTGCCGGGCCGGGTCCTTGGCCGCACCGTAGTTGAGCCACCTGACAACCGCTTCGGAAGTTGCTTCGACACACTCTCTGTGCAACTTCGAGTGTTGGTTCTAGGCTCGTCCGGCGTGGCGGGGAGCGCAGGTGACGAGCACCTGCGTGAAGGGCGCGATGCGGTTCCGCCGCGAGCAGCGGTATGAGCGTGCGACCATGCGGGACTGCTCGACGGTAGTGCCGTCCCGCGGGGTGTGCAGGGCGCATGCTCCAGGAAGGACACCGTGGTCTTAGACCGGCGTCAACTGCTGCGCGGGTCGCTTGCCGCAGGTGCGGGAGCCACCCTTTGGGGGCTGTCGACAGGGATGGTCCTCACCGCCGACAACGCGTCGGCGGCGGTGCCTGCAGTCCCGCGTGCCGCGGGCTTCAATGTGGCTCTGCTCAATACCACCCACAATGTCGTCGAGAACTACAACACGGCGGACATCAGGAATAATGCTTTCAGCAAGCCACCGTGGGCCAAATTTCCGACCGGCGTCTGGCAGCCGCTGGAGTGCAAGGTCCGTACGCTCGACAGCAAAGAGACCGTGTTTATGGTCTGCGGGGGCAAACCTGACAACGGGCACGTGACCATCCACCGCAGCAGTGATGCGGCTGCCTTGGGCTGGATCAGTGAGCTCAAGATCTTCCCGCACTCCTTGGAGTACGTTCCCCAGAAAAACGTGATCGTCGTAGTGGGAACCCGCGGCCTGGACGACCCGAGTTCCGTACCGGATTACAACCCTGGTGCCACGCTCGGCGGGACCTGGCAGGTCTACAAGGCTCCGGGCAGCACGCCTGGGCAGCTCGTCAAGATCGCGGAGGGGCCCTTCCGGCAGGCGCACGGCGTGGTGTGGCAAGGCGGCTTGTTGTGGATGTTCGGCGGTCATAAACTCGTTGGCTACGAAGTCCACGTCACATCCACGAGCGCCAGCATCAAGCCGACGGTGACCTTCCCAGAGCCGGAACCCAAGCTCTTCGAGAACGGTCACGACCTGAGCGCGGACCCGGTCAGCACCGAGGGGAACATCCTCTGGGTATCGAGCAGCACGCAACTGCTGAAAATCAACAAGTCCTCGAACAAGCCGCGCGTGGACGAGCGGTACCCGATAGCCAAGATGAAGTCCTTCTCCCGGCACTCTTCCGGCCGCTCCGTCTGGACGGTGGCCCCGAGCGCAAGCGGCCCGGACCAGTACGGAAACGACGAGGTTAACTTCATGTGGCCCACCGAGAACAACAAGCCCGTGAAGGTCCCGAATTTTGATGGCCAGGTAGGCATGAAGCGGATTTACAAGGCGCGGGTGCTGCCCTTCTGAACCGCGGCATCTCCCGAAAGCACGCCTGCTCAATGGTATCCGCAGATAAGGGGGAGAGTACGTGAGGACCCGCTTGATCACCTCGATCGCTGCCGCGACGCTCGGCGCCGGATTGACCCTGGTGACGGCGGTGTCACCAGCGCTAGCAGAGGAGAGGCCTGACCACTGGGACAACGGTTACGTGCACTACCCGAATTCCCGCTACGCCGAGACCGACCCGGCCTTCAAGGGGGCCCTTGCCGCCGTGGCCGTGGAATGGGAGGGCTACAAGGTGAGCCTGTCCGGCACCGGGTGGGACAAGGCCGCCGACGGCTACGGGGTGCGGGTGGAGGTCGGCTACAACTGGCAGGACGGGACGGCCTGGAAGTGGACCACCCGCATCTTCGGCAAGGCCGAAGGCGGCAATGGTGACTCGAAGAACAGCAACGCCCACTCCAAGGCGGGAGTGAACATCAAGGGCCTCAAGGTGCGCGCGTGCACCGTCAACAGCAGCAACACTGTCGTCGCGTGCAGCCCTTGGGCCTGACGCCGATTCCTAACGAAGTTGCCAATCGGTCAGTGTGACGGACGGTATGCTTTCTTAGCACCGTCCGTCACGCAGAAGACCCCGCAAGACGTTGACCTTGCGGCGGGCGAAGGCCATGACGGCCTGGCTGTGCCGTTTGCCTTCGGCGCGTTTGCGGTCGTAGAAGCGGCGGGATTCGTCGCAGCAGCGGATGCGAAGCAACGAAGCAACGCGATGGTGTACTGCCCGCTGCCTGACCGTTCCCACCGCCGAAGGCGGAGCCCTGGTTTTCGCGCACCTCCCTGGAACCGGGGTGTGCGTGTGGTCCAGGGCCCTGGCGCGACGCGTTGACGAATTCCCCCGCCGGCCCGGACGGCGTGCCGCCCCCATGTTCGGAGGCTGTATCCCCCACGCCGGATGGTGCGCGATGCAGACGTTCTTCACCACCTGCGTCGAAGACCCTGCCCCCCCAGCCCCCGCCCCCTGTCCGTGCCCCAGATCGTGGGCACCCGACCGCTCCCGGACCGATGCGGCCACGGCCACCAGGCCAAGACCAGCACAGCCCACTTCGTCGCGATCACGTTCTCCCGGCTGCACGTTTTGGGTGCGTGGACCGGGGCCGCTCCCGAACTGCTGCTGTCCTACGCACGAAAAGTTTCCTACTAACCAAAGATGACCGGCCGCTACGTCGCTCCGGACAGCCCGGTCCAGGGCGGATTCTTCGCCACCGGGCTGCCCGAACTCGCGCCCGGCACGGAGCCTGACGCCGGGGCCTTCGCGTCACCTGCCGCTGTGATCCCGGCCTCTAGGCTCACGACCTTCATCGACTCGCTGCGGCGCGCAATCGACGGTCCGCAGCACTGATTACCGACGCAGTCTGATCGGCGTGATGGCCCGGGAGGCGAGAACCGCCCTTGTCGGTGTGCGGAGAGCGCGCTGTGCCCGCACGCCTCACACGGGGGCACGGGGAGTGTTATGGCAGCGCGGCATGCTGGGATGCTGAGCGCAGGGCCGGGCATCGGCAGTGGTTGAGCCGCAGCCTATTCGTGACGTCGCCGCTGACGGCCGGGACGTAAGGACAAGGCGGCGGGCCCGGCAGGAGGCCCGCTCCTCGTCGTGCGCGGCGGTCGCTACCCTGGCCCTGCTGGGCGCCTATGCGCCAGGTGCAGCCTGCACGGTCTGCTGAACGGCGCACCGCGGCAGGTCACGAAATGGTGAGGCTGGGCGAGGTTTCGGCGCGCAGGTGGTCGCGTCGCTCGTAGAGCGCACGGACGAGCCGGGCGAGGTTCAGCACCCCCGGCGCCGCAGTGTCTTGGTCAGATGCTGGAGTATCGTCCTCAGTCGGGCAGGCGACGAAACCACACTAGGCAGGCCCCTAGTTCGTGGTGGATCCGCTCGAACTCCCCTGAGATCTGGTCAGCGGCCCCGCCGGAGAAGGCTCCGTCGTCGTTTCAGCCCCGGTGGAGGACTGCGAGGTAATCTAGCCGAGGCAGCCGCTTCGTTGCTGGCCGCCTCGGCGGTGAACCCGGACTCTGATGTCCCTAACGGTGCAGTCAGGTATGGGAATTCCCGGAATGCATTATGTGCAACCGAACCGCACCCGTACCACTTGAGGTGGTGGCCTTGCCCCGGACTTCGAGGATATCGCGGTGGCATGCCGCAGGTCGAATGCACCTTTGGTCGGAGGCTGTTCAGGTGATTGAGATAGCGCGTCTGGCGCAGGAGGTAGCTGTCGTCGTTGAGGAGAGGGGTTGTACCAAGGGAGGTTCAGCGACCCTTGGAACGCCGACCCTGATCAGTGCGCGGTCTGTGCTGTGGAAGCCCTTCGCCTTGTCATGGCAAGCGGGTCGGCGGCCGGGTACCGGCCGTTCGACGAGGTGACCACCGAGTAGTCGAGGTCGGGGATGGTGTCACCGGGCACGTCGTAGACGCAGGTCATACGGGCCCGGACCTGGCCGGTGCGCAAGGTCGTGCACTGCCCACACGGCGGCCTTGCCGTGCTGTAGGTGCCGCCGGTGTGCCAGCCCGCCAGGGCGTGCCCGGCCACGGCCTCGTACAGGGTGCCGTTCAGCGAGTCGAGGACATCGGAAGCCCTCCGGGCAGCCGCCACACCGGACCTGAGCGCCGTCGAACTGGCCGGGGCGATGGGGCTGATAGATCTCGCTGGAGCAGACGTAGCTGGACCCGAGCAGTGAAGCAACAGGACAGCGGAAGCAACAGGACAGCCAAGGTTCCGGGCAGCGATCTCCCGCCATCTGGGAAACGATCACCGGGGACAGGCGTTGTGCCTGGCCACATGCTCTTGTGAACACCCGATGCGGATCGCGTCGCGCTCAAGTGGCGGACCCGGGGCCGCAAGGCGCAGTAAGAAGCTGACTCCGGCCCCGGCTCCGTGCGCCCGCCGCGTCGGTTTCAGCGCAGCCTGTAGCGGCAGCGACGAGGCTGGCGGCGCGGGGCGCCGGTGTGCGGGCCGGTCAGATACGCCGCGTCCGCTGCGGGTCCGAGTTACGGAACGCCTTCGCGCACAGCCGCATGGCGGCTAACTGGCCTTCTGCCGACATTCTCGCGAACCGTCCCCGCGCGAATGGCCCACGGCCTTTCGTAGCGGGACCCCGCGTATTCGTCCGGCAGCCAGCGCCCCGGGCCCCGGTCACCTTGGTCACAGGCCCGAGAGACAGAGGCGCGCGGCCTGGCCTTCGCAGCCGGCCGCGCGGGAGTGCTCTCACGTAGGTGACCGCTTGATCGGTCAGACGGATTCGCCGACGCTCAGCAGCTCTTCTTGTACGCGAACTTGATGGGCTTCGTGAAGAACGCCTTGTGCCCCTTGGCGTTCCCTGCAACCGATATGCACTCGTGAGAGAGACCGGAATTGGTCGTCACATAGAGACCGTGCCGACCCTTGCACGTGTTGTGGTAGTACACGGTGTAAGTCGCGATGCCAGCAGGGTTCCACGAGTAATTGAAGCATGTGACGCTGCCGCGCTTGATGCTGCGCAGCGAGACGTCGCTGTTGGAGGCGGCGTTCGCGGGGGTCGAAAGCGTTCCCGCGGCCAGCGCTGCTACGGCGAGCGTTCCCAGAATCTTGAACTTACGCAAGGTGATGCGCCTTTCCCTCGTTTCGTCCGGCCTATGCCGGACGAGCGAACACTTTGCCAGTAAAGCGGAGGGATAGCAATGCCGATATGGCGGATTTTGGAGGGATGTAACGAAGAGGGAGTTTTGGGGGACCGTTGCGCTTCGCGCGTGGGTGATTCGAGACGCTTTCGGCACTCAACTCCCGGCGTGTCCGCACGGAGGAAACGCTCAGCGGCGAACGCTGCGAGCAGGGCCGTGCAAGGCAAGCGCCACCCCCAGGCTCTGCTCTGGCTCACCGGACTGCGGACTGACGTCCTCTTCGCGAGGCTCCGTTACGAAACCTTCTACGAGCCCTAACCCTCTAGGTCAGGCTGAATTGCTGAGAGCCCGCCGTGCTTCAGCTCAGAGTCGTTCGAACTACTCGCAGGTTCGCCCCGGCGCGCTGGTGGGCAGGGTCGGCCTGCTGTGCCCCCGGAGAAGGCGCGCGAAAAAGGCGGCGGGTGCGGGGCCGGAGGCGGCAGATGCCAGTGACGACCCGGCCCGGCCCGCCTGCTCCTCATAACCGCTATCCCGTTTCGGTCGCGTCGCCCGGGGCGGACAGGCCGCCCTGCGTGCGAAGCCGGTACCCGCCGCTCGGCCATGTGCCGGCTCCGCTGCTGCCTCGGGGCCTACAGTCCCCCCGAGCCGCAGACCGGCGCACGATCGGCCCGGCCAGCCGGGGCTCGCGTTCCCCGCTTGGTGACGGCTTGGCGCAGCAACGCGCCAGACCGGGCCGTTCGTCCCTTCTCCGCGAAGGCCCGCTGGCAGGAGGGCGCGCATCGTCAACCCCTATGATCGATAACACGCGGGGTCGCAACGTGGCGCTATGTGCTCCTGAGCGTGGCCACCCCCGCTGCATGCTTGAAGGCGCATCTTCCGATCCTGCGCCAGCCAGCAGCCTGACGTAGCCAGGTTGTTGTTCGCCGTGCCTGCACATTCATGCAGCGGCCGCTCGGCCTGGGTGAGCGCCTGCCGCCCCACTTGCGCGGTTCGGTCCGTGGACTACAGGGCCACTGGTGGTGCTCGGCCTGGATGGACTCCCACAGGATTCGCATCCTGCAACTGCTTGCCGTCGCTTCAGACATCGAAATGCGAGGTCTCGTCATTGTCGTTCCCTTCGGCCGTCTTCGTGAGTTGGAAACGGAGGTAGTGCGGAGTCGTTCGCTTGAACTTCCAGGCACCCTTGAGCCGGGAGAGGCCGGTGTGAGTGCCCTTGTCCACACGCACCACGGTCACTCCGACGGAACCAGTCCGGTCCCCGGCGACGGTCGCCTGCTCGCCGAATTTCAGGGGCTGCCCCGAATCGGCACACCCACCCAGGGCCAGGGCACCCACCACCGACATGCAGGCGGCACGGCTCTTCATTTGCCCCCAAGAGTCACTAGTTTGTCCGGAAAAGTCTACCTTTCCTGTCAGACATGGCCTGGGCTCACCCTGAACCGCCGCAGACTGCTGCCCGCCCTTCCCTGCTGTTCCCCCCTTGCGGCCGCAGCCCTCGGTGACGGCGTCGGGCCGCACGTGCGCCTGGAGCTCGCCCTCCCCGGCGGCGGCGTGCAACGGGCGGGCCGCCGTGGCTCGCCAGGCGGGCCAGGGCGACGTCCAGCCGCCCTGGCTGTCGGCGAGCGCGGCCAGGTACGACGCAGCCCGGTCCTTCGGTCGGCATCGAGGAGGCGGGCCCAGCAGAGCGAGATCGAACCACTCCTGCAGAGCTGGGCCGCGGTGCGGGGGCAGGCCCTCCAGGAGGTCGAGGCCGAGCAGGCTGTGAGCAATGCCTTCCTTGCTGCGGAAGTGGAAGTACACCGCCCCGGCCGCCACGCCGGCCCGGGCGGTGATCTGCGAGACGGACGCGCCGCCGTACCCGCGCTCGATGCTCACCTCGGCGGCCGCGGTCAGGATGGCGCGCCGCGTGGCGACTGCACGTTCATGGCCATCGCCATACTGGTCAGCCCCGCCGACGCGCTGGCCCGGCAGGAGATGCGGGCGCTGGCCGCCCACCGCGCCCGCGAGGCCCGCGGCGAGAACGCCGGCGCCCCACGATGAGGCGTACCGCCTCGTCTTCGGCGGCGCCGAGGCGTGAGCTGCAAGATCATCTGGGAGTCCGAGGCCCTCGCCCAGGCGGAGCGGTTCGCCAAGGACCGACCCGCGGTGCGTACGGCAGGGTTTCATCGCCGTCGACCACCGCCGACCGCCTCGCCGACGAGCCGAGGCCCGAGGGCGCGTTCGGCAGCACCGACGTCCTGCGCATCCACGTCGGTATCAACCGCCTCTACGAGATCAGTGATCAGCAGGTTCGCATCAGCGTGAGCCAGCTCGGCCGCCTGCGCTGACGGGCCCGTCCCCGATACGGACAGCCGCGGCGAGCTCTGGGGGCGGGCCACGAGAGGCCAACGTCGGCGCCGTTACGGCAACGGCCATGGAGTGTCCAGAATGTGCGGCAGGCCGAGCCGGTAACGGGTCGCGTCCAGCAGTTTGGCCGCCTCGAACTCCGGCGGCCGGTACCCGGCGAACAGCCGGACGCGGCCGGCGTCCGAGCCGGCGGCGTCCAGTAGCGCGTTCGCGGCACGCCGACCGGCCTCGTTCGCGGTCTCCATCGACGTGAAGTCGACATTGCTGTACGTCCGCACGTAGTCGGCGGCCAGGAACAGATTCGGGATCGCGGTCGCCGCGTCGGGGCGGTGCTCCCAGGACCCGGCGTCGTTGAGCAGGTACGGCTCGTCGTTGGCCGGTTCGGGCCCGCCGGTCCCGGAGACGGCCGGGTCAAGGAACCACGAGTGCAGGACGTCGTCCGGCAGGTAGGTGCGCCCGGTGTCCTCCAGGGCCGCCTTCATCTGCGCCCACACCTCGGCCGCGATCTCCTGGCGGGTGCACCGCTTGGCGGGCTTGCCGTACAGGGCGCCCGGGGCGTCCCAGTCGGAGACCACGACGGAGAACGAGTCCCGCGCCTGCCCGTCGCCCCAGGTGCGCGGGAAGTCGCTCCGCCAGAACTGTGACTGGCTGACCGACACCAGCGACCAGGGCGAGTCGATGTACGCCACGTGCCCCTGCACCACCGGGACGGGACGGCGCAGGAAGTACTGGATGCCGTGCGACCACGTGGTACGCAGGCGGTCCATGCCGGCGAGCCGCCGGTCCGCCGCGCGGATCGGCGCGCTCCACAGCGCCCGCGCGCGTTCGGCCGGTACGGCCGCCACGAACCAGTCCGCCTCGATACGGACCGGACCGGCGGGCGTGGCGGCGCGGGCCGCCGTGATACGCCCGCCGCTCAGCTCAAGGGCGTCCACGGTGTGGTCCATCGCGAAGCGCACCCCGAGGCTGCGCAGATGCCGCGCCCACGGGTCGATCCACGCCTCGCTGGTCGGACCGTTGAAGATCCTGTTGGAGGGGCCGTCCGTACCGCGCTGGAGCAGGGAGAAGAGGATCGCCTCCACACCCTGCCCGCAGGTGCGGCTGCTGGCGTCCTCGGGTTTGAGCGCCTGGATGACCTGGGCGCCGCCGCCGAACAGCTTCTCGTACTCCGTGGACTTGCCTTCGACGGCGAGGAAATCCAGCCACTTGACGTGTTCCCACTGCCCGAACGCGCGCTCCCTGCTGCTGGTCATCAGGATGGCCAGTTGGCGGGCGAAGAAGGCGGCCTCGTGTAACGGCAGATGGAAGAGCTGCTGCACGGCACCGACCAGCATGCGCCGCAGGGCGTCCACGTCGAGCGTCCGCCCCTCGAACGGAGTGGTGGGGATCGGCAGGTCGGCCCGTCCGTCGTCGCGGGCGAAGGCGATCCAGGGAACGGAGGTGAGGTTGTCGTGGACGCCGTGGACGTTGCCCGGGTACGGGATGCGCCGCAGGGTGTCCGGGAGGTTGTGGTAGAAGCCGAACACCCCGCGGTGCCCGTGCTCGCCCGGCAGGTCACGCCGCCCGCCGGTGCCGGTGCCGGGTACGGGGATGCTGCGCGCCTTGCCGCCCAGCGCCTTGCGCTCGTACACCGTCACCTGGAAGCCGCGCTCGGCCAGTTCGTGTGCGGCGGTCAGCCCGCCGACGCCGGCGCCCAGTACGGCCACCGACCAGCCCTGGCGGCGCCCGGCCGCGACCGCCGGCACGGCGTCGGGAAGCGCCGCAACGCCCAGGACACCCGCCGTGGCCGCTCCGTACCGCAACACCTGCCTGCGGCCGGGGCCCTGGGCCGCTCTCCCGGCCGGGTCCCGGTGTCCGTGCTGTCCATCCGTCATGGGTCACTCCTGCCATTCCGGTAGCTCCCGATGAGGCAGGCGACAGTAGCCACGGGCGCGGAGGAACAGAACAGCCGGCACCGAGGCACCGACCGCAACGCGCCATGGTCACCGTCCTCTTGTGGTGCGGCGAGGAGTGAGTGTACGTCCCGCGGACCGCCAGCACTCGGTATACGGAGTGGGCCGGGTTGTATGGATCCGACCTGCGCGTGGTGATCCGGTTGATCAAGGAGGCAGACGGACGCGAGCGCGTGCGCAAGACCTGGACCGAGGGGTGCGAGGTTCAGGGGCCGGGATGCTGACGGCCCAGGCCCTTCCGCGGTACGCGAGCAGATGGCCTCCGGCCCGGCCTTCCGTGTGGCCCCTGTCGGCGGCCGCTGCCCCGCCGTAGTGACCGCCCTCGCCACCGCTCGGATCATCTCGCCCGCCACCGCAGTCCAGCCCGGCGCCGGCGTTGCCCGTGGTGATGCCGTGGCAGAGTCCTCCTCATGCACAGATCCCGGTCCCGTTCCCTTGCTGCGGGCGCCGTCTTGGCCCTGTCCGCCTGCGGCCAGCAGCGCACCGGCTCCGGCCCGAGCTTCTCGCCCACGCTGTCCGTCCTCACCCCCGCACGCGGCAACGTGGAGCCCGACTCCCACGACGGCGCCCCGCACTACCGGGAGAACAACGGCTTCAAGGTCCCCCGCGAGATGACTCGCACGGTTGAGCGCGCAGGTCAGACGGCCTAGTCGGCAGGTTCGTGCACCCCCGTGGTCCTTGAGAAGATCTCATCATGACCGAAGAACCGAGAGAACGAGAAGCGCTGTGGGCCGATGGCGAGACCCTGTACGACATCGTCCCCGGACTCGTCAACGTCATCGAGATCGTCGGACGAGACCTGGTCTTGGGCGAGTACCGGATGGCGCGTGCCACGGCGGAGATGGCCGCTGCGTTGATCGTGGAGCAGGCGGGGGCGACGGGCATTGGTGACGAGGGGACGGCGCTGCTCGTCGTGCGTGCACTCGCCGAGTCGGCGGCTGCCACGGAACGCGCAATAGATGCTCGGGCTGGGTAGCCGTCTTCCCGACGTACGACGACTGGACCAGATGGCTGCCCTTGTATGCGAGGCCGTACCTCTCCGGTACGGTGGGTGGCCCGGTCGCACTGAGCACTGATGCTCAGTCGGTCGAGTGCGAGGCTCTTTCGGAGGAGGGCCAGTCGCCGGGCTCTCTCGCCACCCACCGCGGTTAAGGGTTGCGCGCTGATGCCCGGGCCTGGTGTGGGCGGTGATGCTCGGCTACGACGAGAGACTGTGAAGCCCAGCCGGTGATCCATTGTCAGCAGAGCAGACTGGCGTGACCGGATGGGTCCGCAATATGCACAACGGCGATGTGGAAGCCATCTTCGAGGGCACGCCGAACACCGTCGCACGCCTGGTGCGCTGGGCGGCCACCGGGCCGGGCGCCGCCGAAGTGACCGGATGTACCGTAGCCGCCGGAAGCCCCGAAGGCCACCGCGCAGCCCTCGTAGCGCGGACGTGACCGTTCACACGTGAGGCCTGGCGGCTCGGGCCGTCAACGCCCCGAGGAACTCGATTCCGGGCTCGTCGCCGGGGCTGACTGGCATTTCAACGGCATCTGCGCCGGATGGGATCACCTGCGGCGGGCTCGGCGTATCACCATGCGTACGGCGATGTACAGAGCCGTGACGACCGCCCACATGGCGAAGAACTGCAACGCCAGAGTCTTCTCACCCTGACTCCAGACGATCGCTGTCACCCCGGGACCGCCCACCCACCAGAGGAACAGAACGATGCCGAAGAGCGCCTGCCCAAGTTCCGAAAACGCTTGTCCAATCAGGTTCCGCATATCCGTGGGTTCCTCCCCGCATCCTGGTTGCAGCAGCACGAAGGATCCTTTCATGAAGGCCGGGGCCGTGTCCTGAACCGGCCGGACAGCGACCGGCGGGGCTCTTTGCCCCCGCCCGCCGTCGGAGGGGCCAACTCCGTAGCGGTCGGCGACGGTCCGGCCGGCGTCAGGCCTTGTTCGCGGGCCATGTCCTTGAGCCACACGCAGGGCAGTCCACAGGGGCGGGAGCATGATGAAGCCGACGGGCACGGCCGTTACGACGATGAAGGACCGCAGCGCGATGATCCGTCGTCCATGACGAGGATGCCTTCTAGAGGGTGTCTGAGAAGCCCCGTTCAGGGCAGGTGACTTGGTAGTTCCTGCACTTCGGGGAGGCGGGGATGACCGGTCGGCGGGCGTATCCGAC
>NZ_JBEZAN010000010.1:297776-298780 GCF_040646595.1 Streptomyces sp. NPDC045470 | reverse complement strand
GGCTCCCAGTAGACGACTGGGTTGATAGGCCAGATATGGAAGCCTGGTAACGGGTGGAGTTGACTGGTACTAATAGGCCGAGGGCTTGTCCTCAGGTGCTCGCGTCCACTGTGTGGTTCCCGGGTTGCGAACAGTCGCAGCGTCGGTTGAACCAAGTTCCACTGTTTCATTCTTTAATTGAAGAGTGTGCTTGTTCGCTTGAACCCGATAGGGTTTCGGTGGTCATAGCGTTAGGGAAACGCCCGGTTACATTCCGAACCCGGAAGCTAAGCCTTTCCGCGCCGATGGTACTGCAGGGGGGACCCTGTGGGAGAGTAGGACGCCGCCGAACAATCTTTGGAGGACCCTTGGTCCCAGCGTTCACGCTGGGGCTGAGGGTCCTTTTTTGTTTGGTCGAAGCGCGCCGGAGTGGTCGGTGCGCGAGAATGTTTGCAGTACCGAAGACAGGAGTCACGTCGATGTCCCCCAACTCTTCCGACGATCGCTCGGAGCGCCGGCCCCAGCGGCGCGAGGGCGGTGACCGCGGCGGTTTCCGGCGTGACGACCGCGCCCCGCGCCGCGACGACCGGGCCGGCCGGCCCTCCGGCAGCGGCTTCGGCGGTGGACGCCGGGACGACCGCGGCGGCAGCTTCCGTCGCGATGACCGTGGCCCCCGTCGTGACGACGACCGTGGCGGCCGCCCCACCGGTGGCGGCTTCGGCGGCCGGGACGATCGCGGCCCGCGCCGCGACGACCGCCGGGACGACCGCGGCGGCTTCCCGCGCGACGACCGTGCCCCGCGCCGTGACGACCGTGGCGGTTTCCGCCGCGACGACCGCCCTGGCTTCTCGCGTGACGACCGTGCCCCCCGCGGCCCGCGCCGCGATGACGACCGCGGTGGCAGCTTCCGTCGCGACGACCGTGGCCCCCGCCGGGACGACGACCGCGGCGGCTTCCGCCGTGACGACCGCCCGCGCGGCCCGCGCCGGGACGACGACCGTGGCAGCTTCCGCCGTGACCCGGGA
>NZ_JBEZAN010000010.1:170576-297685 GCF_040646595.1 Streptomyces sp. NPDC045470 | reverse complement strand
GACGACCGTGGTCCGCGTCGTGATGACGACCGTGGTGGTCGCCCGTCCGGTGGTGGCTTCGGCGGTGGCCGGGACGACCGTGGCGGTTTCCGCCGTGACGACCGTGGTCCGCGTCGTGATGACGACCGTGGTGGTCGCCCGTCCGGTGGTGGCTTCGGCGGTGGCCGGGACGACCGTGGCGGTTTCCGCCGCGATGACCGTGGCCCGCGTCGTGATGACGACCGCGGTGGCTTCCGCCGCGATGACCGTCGGGACGACCGTGGTCCGCGCCGTGATGACGACCGTGGTGGTCGCCCCTCCGGTGGTGGCTTCGGCGGTGGCCGGGACGACCGTGGCGGTTTCCGCCGCGACGACCGTGGCCCGCGTCGCGACGACGACCGCAGTGGCTTCCGCCGCGACGATCGCGGTCCGCGTCGTGATGACGACCGCGGTGGCTTCCGCCGCGACGATCGCCGGGACGACCGTGGCCCGCGTCGCGACGACGACCGTGGTGGCCGCCCGTCCGGTGGTGGCTTCGGCGGTGGCCGGGACGACCGTGGCGGTTTCCGCCGCGACGATCGCGGTCCGCGTCGTGATGACGACCGCGGTGGTTTCCGCCGCGATGACCGTCGGGACGACCGTGGTCCCCGCCGTGACAACGACCGCGGCGGTTTCCGCCGGGACGACGACCGGGGCGGGCGCCGCCCGTACGGTGCCGGGCGTGGCCGCGACGACCGGGGTGACCGCGGCGGTTTCCGCGACGACCGCCGGGACGACCGCCGCGACCGGGAGCCGATCAAGCGGCTGCCGATCCCGGACGACGTCACGGGCGAGGAGATCGACAAGGACGTACGGCAGGAGCTGCTGAGCCTGCCGAAGACGCTCGCGGACGACGTCGCCAGGAACCTGGTCATGGTGGCCAAGCTGCTCGACGAGGAGCCGGAGAAGGCATACGGGTACTCCCGCGTGGCGCTGCGGCTCGCGTCGCGGGTTCCCGCCGTGCGCGAGGCGGCCGGCTTCGCCGCGTACGCCGTGGAGAAGTACGGCGAGGCGCTGGCGGAGTTCCGTGCGGCCCGCCGGATGACCGGCAGCGTGGAGCTGTGGCCCGTGATGGCCGACTGCGAGCGCGGTCTGGGCCGTCCCGAGAAGGCCCTGGCGATGGCCGGTGAGCCCGAGGTGCAGAAGCTGGACCGGGCCGGTCAGGTCGAGATGCGTCTGGTCGCGGCCGGTGCCCGGCGCGACCTGGGCCAGACCGACGCGGCCGTCGTGACGCTGCAGAGCCCCGAGCTGGCGTCGAACTCCGTCCAGCCGTGGACCGCCCGTCTGCGCTACGCGTACGCCGACGCGCTGCTGGAGGTCGGCCGCGAGGACGAGGCACGCGAGTGGTTCGCCAAGGCGCTGGAGGCCGACCAGGGCGGCACCACGAACGCCTCGGACCGGCTGGCCGAGCTGGACGGCGTGGAGTTCACCGACGCGCTGGACGAGGACGAGGGCGAGGACGGGGACGACCGCGAGATCACGGACGCGGCCTCCGAGGCCGGGAACGTGGCCCAGGCCGCGACCGATGAGCCCGCCGCCCCCGCGCTGCCGGACTCCTCCGAAGGCGGCGCCACCGCGGACGCCCCGCGTGAAGGGCGCCCCGAGCAGGGCTGAGGCCGTCGCGGCCCGGCCGCTTGACGGCACATGAGTGAAGGGCGGGCCCCCACCGGGGTCCCGCCCTTCACTCATGTCCGCCCGGGTGTCAGGCTCCGGCGGTCGGGGCGAAGCGGGCGATCGGGTTCTCCAGGGTGCCGATCAGCTGGAGGGCGCCGGCCGGGTCCTGGAGGTCCACCATCTGCTCGTTGTTCCGCAGCTGGAGGCGGTTCAGGCAGGACAGCGCGAACTCGTCCGCGAACATGTCGTACTGCCGGAACTTGTCGGCGAGCTGCGGGTTGGCCTCCTGGTAGGCGGTCACGCAGTCGGCGACCGTACGCCAGAAGGTGTCCTCGTCCAGCACGTCCTGGGTGACCAGGATGCCGCTGAGGAAGCGGAAGAAGCAGTCGAAGACGTCCGTGAAGAGGGAGAGGAGTTTCTTGTCCTCGGGGACGTCGGCGCGGATGCGCTCGACGGCCGGCGGCAGCACCGCGTCCGGGTCCATCACCGCGATCTCCTCGGCGATGTCCTTGAAGATCGCGCGCTGTACGGTGCCGTCCTCGATGACCAGGATGACGTTCTCGCCGTGCGGCATGAAGACCAGGTCGTAGGCGTAGAACGCGTGCAGGACGGGCGTGAGGTAGGCGTCCACGTAGCGGCGGAGCCAGTCCGCCGGGGCCAGGCCGGACTCCTCGACGAGGGCGGCGGCCAGCGAGCCGCCCTCGGGGTCGGTGTGCAGCAGGGACGCCATGGTGGCGACCCGCTGGCCGGGTTCGAGGGTGGGCACCGGGCTCTCGCGCCACAGGGCGGCGAGCATCTTCAGGTACGGGGAGCCCTTGGCGGTGGCGGCCTCGTACTGGCGGTGGTGGTAGCCGATGGCGGCGCGCTCGCGGATGATCGAGAAGCGGACGGCCCGGAAGGTCTCGTCGCTCGCGATCAGGCCGGCCAGCCAGTCGTTGATGGCCGGGGTGGCCTCCATGTAGGCGGCGGACAGCCCGCGCATGAAGCCCATGTTGAGGACCGACAGCGCCGTCTTGACGTAGTGCTTGGACGGGTCGCTGGTGTTGAAGAACGTGCGGATGGACTGCTGCGCCAGGTACGCGTCGTCACCGGGGCCGAGGCAGACGAGGTGCTGCTGGGCGACCTCGGCGGCGAAGGTGACGGAGAGCTTGTTCCACCACTGCCACGGGTGGGCGGGGATGAGGTGGTAGTCGGCCAGGTCCAGGCCGAGATCGCGCATCGTGGCGGCGAACCGGTCCAGGGTGGCGCCGCCCAGCTCGGCCCGTACCAGCCCGTCGTAGTCCAGGCCCTCGCCCGCGGTGAAGGTGGAGCGGTCGCGGCGCGCGGCCAGCCAGATCAGATGGACCGGGCTCGCGGCCTCGGGGGCGTACGCGTGGTACTCGTGCACGCCGAAGCCGAGGCGGCCGTTGTTGGCGACGAAGCAGGGGTGGCCCTCGGACATGCCCGTCTCGATGGCCTGGAAGTCGCCCTTCGCCAGCTCGGCGGCGGACGCGGGGCCCGCGGCCAGCTTGTACGCCGTACCGGAGAGGGTGGAGCTGATCTCCTCCAGGTAGACGGGGAGGATGTCGTCGCTGAGGGCGAGGGTGCGGCGCAGCTCGATGAAGAAGTCGAGGGCGTCCAGGGGGGCCTCGGCGCCGTCGCGGCGGCGGGTGATGTCGTCGGCGTCGATGTGCCAGTGGTCCAGGCTCAGCCGGCGGGCGGCGAAGCGGTACTCGACACGGTCGTCGTCGCTGCGTACGACGTAGTGGCCGTCCTGTGGCAGGCGTTGCGGGGTCAGCAGGCGCTCGTGGGCGAACTCGGCGAGGGCCTTGCGGACGAGGAGGCGGTTGGCGCGCGCCCACAGCTCGGGGGTGAGGTGGCGGACGGCGTCGGGTGCCGCGGCCTCGGTGGTGTCCGCGGTGGGGTTCAGCATGGGTTTTCTCCTCGGGCGGCCAGGAACTGGTCGCGGGTGCAGGTGCTCAGGTACGCCTCGCCCTTGGGCAGCGTGACCGTGCGTTCGATCTCGAAGCCGACGGCCTTGTTCAGGGCGTGTACCGCGGTGTTGCCGGTGGCCGGTTCGACGACGACGCGCCGGTTGCCGGGCTCGGCGAACAGCGCGTCCATGACGGTGGTGATCACGGCGAGGGTGAAGCCGTGCACCGGGGTGTCGGTCGGCGCGGTCAGGAAGTGCATGCCGATGTCGCCGGGCGCGGCCTCGTGGACCTCGGTGACCTCGCGGTGCGCCGGGTCGTAGCGCTCCATCAGGAAGGCGGGGACGCCGTTGTGCAGACCGATGAAGGCATCGTGGTACGGGTCGGCGTCGATGCGAGCGAACTCCGCCTCGACGGCCGCGAGGTCCG
This sequence comes from Streptomyces sp. NPDC045470, assembly GCF_040646595.1. Lineage (NCBI taxonomy): Bacteria > Bacillati > Actinomycetota > Actinomycetes > Kitasatosporales > Streptomycetaceae > Streptomyces > Streptomyces sp. NPDC045470. The sequence continues at coordinate 293,714 of NZ_JBEZAN010000010.1, read as the reverse complement.
CGTCCTGCATCATCCAGTACACGGCTTTGGGGTGGGTGACCCAGCCGTGCAGCAGTTCCGCGTCGCCGGCCGGGTCGACCGGGCGCAGCGCGAACTCGCCGAGCGAGGCGTGGGTGCGGGTGAAGACGGGCGCGGTCATACGGGCGAGACCTCCACGGGGTGGTGCGGGCCGGACGGAGCGGCGAACTCCTGGAAGGCGATGGACTTCTCGACCGGGTAGTACTCGCGGCCGAGCAGCTCGCGGATGATGCAGGAGTTGCGGTACGCGGCCATGCCCAGGTCGGGGGTGACGAAGCCGTGGGTGTGCAGTTCGGCGTTCTGCACGAAGATGTCGCGGCCCGCGGTGTCGACGCTGTAGTTGCGGGCGACCGCGTAGCGGCCGGCGTCGTCCCAGGCGATGCGGTCGGTCAGCGGGGCGAGGAACTCCGGTGTGGCGTACCGGTATCCGGTGGCGAGGACCAGGCCCTGGGTGGCGTGGGTGAAGTCCTGGCCCTGTTCCTCCTGGCGCAGGCCCAGGGTGTACGTGGCGGAGGCCGCGTCGTACGAGGCCTCGGCGAGCGCGGTGTTGGTGAGCAGCCGGGTCGGGCAGGGGCCGTGCAGGTTCTTCTGGTAGAGCAGGTCGAAGATCTCGTTGATCAGCTCGGAGTCGATGCCCTTGTAGAGGTTCTTGTGCGAGGCGTTGAGCCGGTCGCGGGTGGCCGCGGGCAGGGCGTGGAAGTAGTCCACGTACTCCGGAGAGGTCATCTCCAGGGTGAGCTTGGTGTATTCGAGGGGGAAGAACCGCGGGGAGCGGGTGGCCCAGGTCAGGTGGTAGCCGTGGCTGTCGATGTCCTGGAGGAGGTCGTAGTAGATCTCCGCCGCGCTCTGGCCGCTGCCGACGATGGTGATGGAGTCCTTGGCCTGGAGGGTGGCCTTGTTCTCCAGGTAGTCGGCGTTGTGCAGGAAGTCGCCGCCGAGGCCCTGGCAGGCTTCGGGGATGTGCGGCGGGGTGCCGGTGCCGAGGACGAGTTTGCGGGCGCGGTAGGTCTTCTTCTCGCCGGTGGGCAGGTGGTCGGCGTGGACGACGTAGACCTGCTCGGTCTCGTCGTACTCGACGGTGGTGACCTGGTGGCCGAAGCGGATGCTGTCCAGCTTGGCGGCGGCCCAGCGGCAGTAGTCGTTGTACTCGGCGCGCAGCGGGTAGAAGCTCTCGCGGATGTAGAAGGAGTACATCCGTCCCGATTCCTTCAGGTAGTTCAGGAAGGAGAACGGGGAGGTCGGGTCGGCGAGGGTGACCAGGTCGGCCATGAAGGGCACCTGGAGGGTGCTGGTCTCCAGCATCATGCCGGGGTGCCAGTCGAAGGACGGTTTGTTGTCCAGGAACAGGCCGTCGAGTTCGTCGATGGGCTCGGTCAGGCAGGCGAGGCCGAGATTGAAGGGCCCGAGGCCGATGGCGATGAAGTCGTGAGGGGCGGACACGTGGGGTCTCCGTTTGCGGGGTGTCGGTCGGCCGTCGGCTGTGGGGGCCGGTCGGCGGGGACGGTCAGCTCGCGGCGCTGAGGGCCGGTTCGGGGCGCGCGGCGAGGTACGCGCCGGCGTGCTCGGCGATCAGGTCGAGGACCGTGGCGATGTCGGCCAGCGTGGTCTCGGGGTTGAGCAGGGTGAACTTCAGGTAGTGCCGGCCGTCGACGACGGTGCCCGCGACGATGGCGTCCCCCGAGGCGAACAGCGCTTCCCGGGCGTGCAGGTTGACCTCGTCGCTCAGCACCGGGTCCCGGTCGTCGGTGTACGGCAGGTAGCGGAAGACCAGGGTGCTCAGTTGGGGTTCGACCACGACCTCGAAGCGCGGGTCGTCGTTGAGGATCTTCCAGGCGTCGGCGGCGCGGTCCACGACCTCGTCGAAGAGTTCTCCGATGCCGTCGGCGCCCATGGTGCGCAGCGTCAGCCACAGTTTGAGCGCGTCGAAGCGGCGGGTGGTCTGGATCGATTTGTCGACCTGGTTGGGGATGCGGCGCTCGGCCATCCGCGCCGGGTTCAGGTAGTCGGCGTGGTACGTGACGTGCCGCAGGGTGGCGTGGTCGCGTACCAGGACGGCGCTGGAGCTGACCGGCTGGAAGAAGGACTTGTGGTAGTCCACCGTCACCGAGTCGGCACGCTCGATGCCGTCCAGGAGGGCGCGGCGGCGGGAGACCAGCAGGCCGCAGCCGTACGCGGCGTCCACGTGCATCCAGGTGCCGTACCGGGCGCACAGGTCGGCGACCTCGGGCAGCGGGTCGATGCTGCCGAAGTCGGTGGTGCCCGCGGTGGCGACGACGGCCATCGGGATCAGGCCCTCGGCCTCGCAGCGGGCCAGCTCGGCGGCGAGCGCGTCGGTCCGCATCCGCTTGTCCGGGCCGCACGGCACCGCGATCACGGCTTCCGCGCCGAGGCCCAGCAGGGTGGCGGCCTTCTCGATGCTGAAGTGGCCGACCTGGGAGGCGAAGATGCGCAGCCGGGGCAGGATGTCGGTACGGCGTACCGGAGTTGCCCCGCCCTGGGGGGTCTTGTCCGGGTCGTTCTCGCGGGCGAGAGCCGTACGGCAGGCCTCGTCGCGGGCCAGGAGCATGGCCTGGAGGTTGGACTGGGTGCCGCCGCTGGTGAAGATGCCGTCGGCGCGTTCGCCGAGGCCGATGCGCCGGGCGGTCCAGTCGATCAGGCGGCGCTCGATGAGGGTGCCGCCGGCGCTCTGGTCCCAGGTGTCCAGCGAGGAGTTGACCGCGGACAGCACCGCCTCGCCCACCAGGGCGGGGATGACGACCGGGCAGTTGAGGTGGGCGAGGTAGCGCGGGTGGTGGAAGTAGACGGCGTCGCGGAGGTAGACCTCTTCGAGTTCGTCGAGTGCGGCGGCGGGGTCGTGCAGCGGCTGTTCGAGGTCGATGCCGGCCACCGTGGGGGAGAGGCCGTCGACCGTGACGCCGGTGAAGGGGCGTTCGGTTGCGGATATTTTGTCGGCTATGCGGGCTACGCCTTCGGCGACGGAGCGGCGGTAGTGCTCGGTGGTGCTGTCGTTGAACAACTGTGACCGGCTGTCCGGCGCCCCGGTGTGTGCGGCGGGCGACGGGTCCTCGGCGGAGTGCGCGAGGAGACTCATGAACGTGTCCTCCCTGATGCGGACTTGCTCACGTGGGGGGATGCGCATGGAACGCCCGCGCTGGGGCAGAAGACCGTCGGCGCAGGGGGGAACGGCTCCATCCGCTTACGTGATGAGGTAAGCCTAACCTAACCTGTGTGGCGAGAGGGAAACGGGTGCCGAGGCACCGGCGCGGGACACGCGCGCCGGGTCGCCGGCGGGCGGCAGGAAGCCGTACAGCCCGGAATCAGGCCCCGGAACGGCCTGGAGCAGGCGGCCGGTACGGCCCGGAATCAGACCTCTTCGTCCAGTACGCGCAGAACCAGACCGGTGGCCGGCTTGGGCCCGAAGGATGTCGACTTGCGCGGCATGGTCACCCCGCCCAGTGCGAGTTGGCGCACCGTTTGCTCAAGGACCGGGCGCATCAGGACGGCCGTACCGCCGTGCTTCGCCGCCTGCTCGACGGCGTCCGCGGCACTGTGCAGATAGCTGATCTCGGACGAGTGGTCGCGGATGCGCCACACCTCGTCCAGCAGGACCGAGTGCAGCACGGTGGCGTCCAGCTCACGCCACGCCGCGGGGCGGTCCCGGCGGATGGTCCGGTCGAGCAGCTCCGGGTCGGGACGGTCGAGTACGCAGAACCGCTCCGGGCCCGACGCCAGCAGGAAGGCGCTGCCCGGCGTCCCGTCGAGCACCGCCAGCGCCGCGTCGAGCGGGCCGTCCACCGGCCGGACGCGGAAGGCGCCGTCCAGCCCGGCCAGCGCGCCGTCCAGCGGCAGGTGCGGCAGCACGCGGTGGATGGCCCGTACCTGGAGCGGGTGGCGCGCGGAGTCCACCAGCAGCACCAGGCCGCTCGCCCAGGGGCTCGCCGAACCGTTGCCGGGGTGCTCCTGGCGCAGCCGCTGGTAGGTGGCCCAGCGGTGGTGCCCGTCGGCGATCAGGGCGTGCCGTATCGCGAGGTCCTCGTCGACGGCGGTCAGGTCGGCGGGGTCGGTGACCGCCCACAGGCGGTGCGCGAAGCCGTCCTCGGTCGTGGTGGCGAGCAGCGGCGTGGTGCGGACGGTCCGTTCGATGACGCCGGTGGCGCCGTTGCCGGTGCCCTGGCCGACGTAGGACAGGAGCAGCGGCTCGAAGTTGGCGGCGGCCTCGCGCATCAGCGCGGCGCGGTCCTCGACGACCTCGGGGATGACGTCCTCGTGCGGCAGGACGGGGCCGTCGAGTTCGAGTGCGCCGATCAGGCCGCGTTGCAGGAGGCTGCCCTTGCTCTGCTCGTACACGTAGAGCGCGGGCCGGTCGTCGGTCGCCAGGACGCCCTGCGCGCGCCAGCGGCGCAGCGTCTCGGCGGCCTGACGGTGCCGGGTGGCGGGGTCGGGGGCCTGCGGGAGGATGAGCCGCACGATGTTGTACGGGTCGGCCGTTTCGAGGTGGCGCACACCGTCCGGGCGTACGACGACGTCGTACGGCGGGGAGGTGACGGCCGTGAGGCTGCTGACGCGGTCCGGGGCGTAGCGCAGCCCGCGGAAGGGGTGGAGGCGGAGGCCGTCGGTGCTGGTCATTGGGGAATGCTATGCCGCCTTCGGGAGTGCGGGATGATCGGGGGGAAACCGTCGTCCCACCGGATATATCGGTAGGCCGGGTTCCGTTTCGCGGGGCCCGCGGAACCGGCGGGAACACCTGTGCAGAAGGAGCGAAACGGCATGAGCGAGCGGGTGCGCAAGCAGCCCGGACGGTGCGAACGGGCACTGAGCGAGGCGTACGACACGGCGCTGCTGGACCTGGACGGAGTCGTCTACGCCGGCGGCTCGGTGATCGAGCACGCCGTCGCGTCGCTCAGCACCGCCCGGGACGGCGGCATGCACCTGGCGTACGTGACCAACAACGCCTCCCGGACACCGGACGCGGTCGCCGACCAGCTCACCGGCTTCGGGCTGCCGACCGCCCCGACGGACGTCATCACCTCGGCGCAGGCGGTCGCCCGGCTGATCGCCGGACAGGTGCCCGACGGGGCACGGGTGCTGGCGGTCGGCGGCGAGGGTCTGCGGGTGGCGCTGCGCGAACGCGGGCTGGTGCCGGTGGACTCCGCGGAGGACGACCCGGCCGCGGTGGTCCAGGGATTCGACCCGAAACTGAACTGGGAACGGCTGGCGGAGGCCGCTTACGCGGTCCAGCGCGGCGTGCCCTGGTTCGCCTCGAACACCGACCTGACGATCCCCAAGGAGCGCGGCATCGCGCCGGGCAACGGCGCCCTCGTGGAGGTCGTACGGACCGCAACCGGCGGCACGCCCCAGGTGGCGGGCAAGCCGGAGACGCCCATGCACCGCGAGACGGTGCTGCGTACGGGAGCGCAGCGGCCGCTGGTGGTCGGCGACCGGCTCGACACGGACATCGAGGGCGCCTACAACGGCGGCGTGGACTCGCTGCTGGTGCTGACCGGCGTGACCACCGCGGCCGAACTGCTGGCCGCTCCGCCGCAGCACCGCCCCACGTACGTCGACGCGGACCTGCGCGGCGTGCTCGGCCCGCAGCCGGAGGTGTCCGAGGAGACGGACGGCGGCTTCGGGTGCGGCGGCTGGACGGCGTCCCTGCGGGACGGCGCGCTGGCGCTGGAGGGGGACGGCGCGCCGCTGGACGGGTTGCGGGCGCTGTGCGCGGCGGCCTGGACGGCGGCCGGGGACGGTACGTGCGGCGCCGACGCGGGGAAGGCGCTGGCGCGGCTCGGGCTGTGACGCGCGCGCCGCGACGTGGCGCACGAAGGAGGGAGGGGCCCCGCTCGGTGATGAGCGGGGCCCCTCCCTCTGGTGCGTGTACGGACCGTCGTACACGCACGGTATGGGGGACCGGAGTCGAGGCCCGGTCAGTCCTCGTCGGTGGCGGCCGTGCTCGCGATGTACTCCGCGAGCAGGTCCTCCTCGCTGGCGCCGCGCCGCCAGTAGCCGGTGAACTTCACGGCCCGGCGGTCGAACCCGCGCTCCCGCACGAGGTGGCGGCGCAGCATCTTCACGTTGCCCGCCTCGCCCGCGATCCAGGCGTACGGCGTGCCCTCGGGCAGTTCGGCGGCACGGACCGCCTCCAGCAGCGCGTCCCGCCCGTCCGCCGGCCGCTCGTCGGCCGCGAGCCAGGTGATGTCGGCGTCCGCGAAGGTGGGCAGGTCCTGGCGGTCCGCCGCGTGGGCGACGGAGAGGAAGACCTTGGCCTGGGTGCCGGGGGAGAGCCAGGCCAGGATGCCGGCCACGGCGGGCAGCGCCGTCTCGTCGCCGGTCAGCAGGATCCAGTCGGTCCCGGGCGGCGGGCGGAAGTCGACGCCGCCGTTGTCCTCGACGGCCGGGCCGAGGACCGAGACGCGGTCGCCGGGCTCGGCGGACGCCGCCCAGCGCGAGGCCGGGCCGCCGGCCGCGGCGCCCGGGGTGTCCGCGCCGTGCAGGGCGAAGTCCACGTCGATCTCGGCCGGCTCGTGGCGCTGCTCGCGGATGGTGTACGAGCGCATCAGCGGCCGCTCGGCCGGGTCCTGGGCGCGCCAGGCGGGGTACCAGTTCTCGCTCTGGTCGGCGAAGACCGGCTCGGACTGGTGGGCCTGCGGGAGGAACAGTTTGAAGCGCTGGTCACGGCCGCCGGAGGCCATCTCGTCGAGCCGTTCGCCGCCGAAGGTGATCCGGACCATGGAGGGGCCGAGCCGGCGGGTGCGCACGACGTGCACGTCGAAGAAGCGGAACGGGGTGGTGGCGGGTGCGGCGGTCGTGGTCATGCGGAGGAACCTCCCGGAACCGTGACTCGGTGACTGCGGTGGGGCGGGCGCTGCGGCGCGGTCGCCGTGGCCGGCCGGTGCGGCGGCCGGCCACGGCGTGCGTCAGGCGACCTTCTTGGCGTTCTGGATGACCTTGGTGAGTTCTTCCATCAGCGGTGCGGCGCCCGCGTAGGAGAAGCGCGGCTCGCTGGACCAGCCCGTGACCTGTCCGGCCTTGACGGCGGGCAGCTTGTTCCAGGCGGGCTTGGCGGCCAGGTCCTTGGGCTGGAGGGCGGAGGTGCGGTTGTCGAGCATGAGCACGTCGGCCGGGTACTTGTCGGCGTTCTCCCAGCTCAGGTTCTCGAAGTAGCCGCCCTTGTCCAGGTTGTCGGGGACGATGATGTCCACGCCCAGCGACTTGAAGTACATGATGTCGGAGTTGATGCCGGGGTTGGAGGCGTAGAAGAGGTCGGCGCTGCCGGAACAGGCGAGCACCCGGACCGGGTTGGACTTGGCGGCCTTGCGCAGCTCGGCGGCGGCCTTCTCGAAGCGGGCCTTGGCGTCGGTGACCTTCTTGGCCTTCAGGTCGGCGCCGAGGGACTGCGCCAGTTCGGCGTACCGCTCGATGATCTTCACCAGCGGGGTGCGGGACGCGGTGATCGCCACCGTCTCGGCCAGCTTGGTGATCTTGTCCTTGCTCTCCTCCGGCACGAACCACAGGGCGCCCGGCTCGAACATGTTGGTGATCAGCAGGTCGGGGTCGAGGCCCGCGTACTTCTCGACCGCGAACTGGTTGTACGCGTTGCCGATGATGGTGAGGCGGTCCACGTCGATGTCGCCGGCCTGTGCGTCCGGCTTGCCGTTCTTGAGCTTGGTCGGACCGAAGACGCCGACGATCTGCTTGTCGATGCCGAAGTCGTACAGCGCGGCCGCGGTGCCGGTGAAGGCGACGATGCGCTGCGGCGTGTGGTCGAGCGAGACCTTTTTCTTGCGGTCGTCCGTGAAGGACCAGGCGCCGCCCTTGACGTTCCCCTGCGCGCCCGAGTCCTTGCCGCCTCCGCAGGCGGCCAGCAGGGCGCCGATGCCGACGGCGCCACCGGCGGCGAGAACGCCGCGTCGGGACAGGGATACGCTACGGGGGGTGCTCATGGTCGATGCGCTTCTCTCTGGGCTGGGCCTCGGCACGGCCGTCAGGGCTTGACGGGACTTCAGCCGGTCGTTCACGGTCTTCAGTGCGTTTTCGGACGGACTTCAGGCCGGACGGCAAAGGGCCGGTAAAAGGCCCTGCAGAACGACTTGATGTCTGATCGTGAGGGTAGGCTAACCTAACTCCCGTGTTGGTTGACAGTCCCCCCGAAGCAAACGCCCCCGCGGCTCCGCGGCGGCGGCAGATCACTCGCTCGGCGGGGCTCGTCGCCTCCGTCGGCGCACTGGTGGTCGTGGCCGCCCTGGGTATCGCCGTCGGCGCGAAACAGGTACCCCTCGACCAGGTATGGCACGCCCTCTTCCACTACACGGGTGACGACACCGACGTGGTCGTACGGGACGTCCGCCTGCCGCGCACCCTCCTCGGCCTGCTGGCCGGCGCGGCCCTGGGCCTGGCCGGCACCGTGATGCAGGCACTGACCCGCAACCCCCTCGCCGACCCCGGCGTCCTCGGCATCAACGCGGGCGCCTCGGCGGCCGTCGTCTCCGCCATCAGCTTTCTGGGGATCACCTCACTGACCGGGTACGTGTGGTTCGCCTTCCTCGGCGCCGCGGTCGTCTCGGTCGCCGTGTACGTGCTCGGCGGCACCCGCAGCGCCACCCCCGTACGGCTGGCGCTGGCCGGCACCGCCCTGTCCGCCGTCCTGATCGGCTACATCAACGCCGTCAACCTCCTGGACACCGCGGCGCTGGACCGGATGCGCTTCTGGACGGTCGGCTCGCTGGCCTCCGCCACCATGGACACCGTGCGGGAGGTCACGCCGTTCCTCCTGATCGGTGCCGTCCTGGCGCTCGCCGTCGGACGCCCCCTGAACGCCATCGCGCTCGGCGACGACCAGGCGCGGGCCCTGGGTGCCCGGCTGACCCGCACCCGGGTGCTGGCGATGATCGCCGTCACCCTGCTGTGCGGCGGCGCGACCGCCGCCTGCGGCCCGATCGTCTACGTCGGCCTGATGGTCCCGCACGTCGTCCGCGCCGTCACCGGCCCCGACCTGCGGTGGATCCTGCCGTACTCGGCGGTCCTGTCGCCGGTCCTGCTGCTCGGCGCCGACGTCCTGGGGCGCATCGTGGCGCGGCCCGGCGAGATCCAGGTCGGCATCGTGACCGCCGTCGTCGGCGGCCCGGTCTTCATCTACCTCGTACGGCGTCGGAGGATGGCCCAGCTGTGAGTTCCACCGTTAAGACCGACACCGGCCGGAACGATTCCGCGGCCACCGGCCGGGCCGCCGCCGGGCAGACCGGCGGGTCCGTGCGGGCGGTCCGCACCGCCGGCGGGCTGTCCGTACGCCTGGACGTACGGACCCTCGTCGTCTCCCTGCTGCTGGCGGCCGTGGCCCTGTTCGCGAGCGTGCTGCTGATCGGCACCGGCGACTTCCCGATGGGGCCGGGGGACGTCCTCGCCACCCTCACCGGGTCCGGCACCACGGCACAGGAGTTCATCGTCAACGACCTGCGGCTGCCGCGGGTCCTGGTCGGACTGCTGGTCGGCGCCGCCTTCGGGGTCGCCGGCGCGGTCTTCCAGGCCGTCTCCCGCAACCCGCTCGGCAGCCCCGACGTGCTCGGCTTCTCCCAGGGCTCGACGGTCGGCGCGCTGCTCGTCATCGTCTTCTTCCAGGGCGGTACCTTCGCCATCGCGGCCGGCTCGGTCGCCGGCGGCATCGTCACCGGGCTGGCGATCTTCCTGCTGGCGTGGAAGGGCGGCATCCACGGCTACCGCTTCGTGCTCGTCGGCATCGGCGCCGCCGCGATGCTCTACGCGATCGTCCTGTACCTGATGACCAAGGCGAACATCGTCGAGGCCACCCAGGCCGTCACCTGGATGACCGGCACCCTCAGCGGCCGGGACTGGGACCAGGTCTGGCCGCTGGCGATCGTCTGCGCCGTCCTGATCCCGCTGTCGCTGCTGTACGGGCGGCCGCTGCGGATGCTGGAGATGGGCGACGACGCCGCGTACGCCCTGGGCGTCCAGGTCACCCGGGTACGCGTCGTCCTGCTGGCGGCGGCCGTCCTGCTGGTCGCCGCCGCCACCGCGGCGGCCGGGCCGATCGCCTTCCTCGCGCTGACCGCCCCGCAACTGGCCCGCCGGCTGACCCGCTCGCCCGGCCCCAACCTGCTGCCCGCCGCCCTCATGGGCGCCGCCCTCCTGGTCACCGCCGACTGGCTCTCGCAGCAGATCTTCGGCGCCGACCAGCTCCCGGTGGGCGTGCTGACCGGACTGCTCGGCGGCAGCTACCTGCTGTGGCTGCTGGCCTCCGAACGCAAGGCGGGACGGATATGAGCCCGCAGGACGCCGCACGGCGGCCCGCAACGGCCACCGCCTCCGCTCCGGCCCCCGCCACACCGACCGAGCCGCCCCAGGCCCCCGCGCCGCAGACCGCTACAAGGAGCAACGCAGTGAGCCGTCTCACGGCCGAGAACGTGACCCTCGCCTACGACCAGCGGGTCATCGCCGAGGACCTCTCGGTGGCCATACCGGACCAGTCCTTCACGGTCATCGTCGGACCGAACGCCTGCGGCAAGTCCACGCTGCTGCGCGCGCTGTCGCGGATGCTCAAGCCCGCCGCCGGCTCCGTACTGCTGGACGGCGCGGCCATCTCCTCGCTGCCCGCCAAGAAGGTCGCCCGCACCCTCGGGCTGCTCCCGCAGTCCTCCATCGCGCCCGACGGCATCACCGTCGCCGACCTGGTCGCGCGCGGCCGCTACCCGCACCAGGGACTGCTGCGCCAGTGGTCGGGCGAGGACGAGCGGATCGTACGGGAGTCCATGGACGCGACCGGCGTCGGCGAACTGGCCGAACGCTACGTCGACGAACTCTCCGGCGGGCAGCGGCAGCGCGTGTGGATCGCGATGGCCCTCGCCCAGCAGACACCGCTGCTCCTGCTGGACGAGCCGACCACCTACCTCGACATCCAGCACCAGATCGAGGTGCTGGACCTGTGCGCCGAACTCCACGAGGAGCAGGGCCGCACCCTCGTCGCCGTCCTGCACGACCTCAACCACGCCGCGCGCTACGCCACGCACCTGATCGCGATGCGGGCGGGCGAGATCGTCGCCGAAGGACCGCCGGAACAGGTCGTCACGGCGGACCTCGTCGAGCGGGTCTTCGGCCTGAAGTGCCAGGTCATCGACGACCCGGAGACGGGTACGCCGCTGGTGGTGCCGGCGGCGCGCAAGGCGCGGGCCGGGGTCTGAGGCGTACGGGCGAGGGGCCGGACGGTGGCCACGGTCAGAGGCCCGCGGCCACCGTCAGAGCAGCGACCGCAGGCGCAGCAGGTCGCGGAAGCCCGCCTCCAGCTTGACCCGGCCGCTGCCCCACGCCTTGGCGAAGTGCAGCTTGCCGTCGACCATGGCGACCAGGTCGTCGCCGCGCATGGCCAGGCGGATCTGGGCGCGTTCGGGCGGCGGCCCGGGGACGTTCGTGACGTCCTCCAGGGTGCCGTTCGCCAGCCGGCCGGTGAAGGTGACGTCCAGGTCGGTGATCCGGCAGCTCAGCGAACGGTCGAAGGCGGCCGCGCTCCGGACGTCGCCGTCGGCGGTGGACAGGTTCTGTGCGAGCCGGCCGAGGGCGGCGCGGCACTCTTCGAGGGTTGCCATCGAGATCGACGATACGCCGGTACGGGACGGGCGGGCGGTGGCCCGGTCGGCGGGCGGTTCGAGGTAGCGTCGAGGCATGGAAGAGCCGAAGGAGCCGGTGGGCGGCGGGGTACCGGACGAGCGGGTGCCGGACGGGCCTGGTTCCGGTGGCCCGGACGGCCGGGACCGGTCTGAGCGCGGCGGTGCCGGGCCGGACGGACCGGATCGGGGCGGCGCCGGGCCGGAGCGGGACGGTGCCGGGCCCGCCGGGCCGCAGCCGCTGGGTGTCGCGGTGACGCCCACCGGGGACGCCGCGGTCGACGCCCAGCTCCGGCGCCTGGCCGACGCCGACCACCTCGCCGCGAGCGGGCACCTGGAGGTGTACGAGGATGTGCACCGGGGACTGCGCGACGCGCTGGCCGCGCTCGACCGGCGCCCCGGGCCCGCCGGCCCGTCCGGCGCGGCCCCGTCCCCGCAGCCGTCCGCAACGTACGACAACAGGAGCTGAACCACAGGTGGCAGGAGTGGCACGACGCCGACTCGACGCGGAGCTGGTGCGCCGCAAGCTGGCCCGTTCCCGCGAGCACGCGAGCCAGCTGATCGCCGCGGGGCGGGTGACCGTCGGCGGAACGACGGCGACCAAGTCCGCCACCCAGGTGGAGACCAGCGCGGCCCTGGTCGTGCGCGACGACGACAGCGATCCGGACTACGTCTCACGCGGCGGCCACAAGCTGGCCGGGGCCCTCGCCGCGTTCGAACCCCGCGGCCTGAAGGTGACGGGCCGCCGCGCGCTCGACGCGGGCGCCTCCACCGGCGGCTTCACCGACGTCCTGCTGCGGGCCGGCGCGGGACACGTCGTCGCCGTGGACGTCGGGTACGGGCAGCTCGCCTGGTCGTTGCAGAGCGACGACCGGGTCACCGTCAAGGACCGCACCAACGTGCGCGAGCTGACGCTGGAGCAGATCGACGGCGAGCCCGTCGACCTCGTCGTCGGCGATCTGTCCTTCATCCCGCTGGGTCTGGTGCTGCCCGCCCTCGTCCGCTGCGCGGCGCCCGACGCCGACCTGGTGCTGATGGTCAAGCCGCAGTTCGAGGTCGGCAAGGAGCGTCTCGGCAGCGGCGGAGTGGTGCGCAGCGCCGACCTGCGGGCCGAGGCGGTATGCGGTGTCGCCGAGCGGGCCGCCGCGCTGGGACTGGGGGTGGCCGGGGTGACCGCCAGCCCGCTGCCCGGGCCCTCCGGCAATGTCGAGTACTTTCTGTGGCTGCGCGCCGGGGCGGACGCACTCGACCCGGCGGACGTCGACCGAGCAGTGGCGGAGGGGCCCCGTTGACCAGTTCTGAAGCATCCGGAGCGGCTGAGACAGCCGGCTCGCGCACCACCTGTACCGCACCGTCCCCGGGCGGCCCGGAGCCGTCCGGGCAGCGCACCGTCTTCCTGCTGGCGCACACCGGCCGCCCCGCGGCCGTCCGCAGCGCCGAACTCGTCGTCCAGGGGCTGCTGCGCAGCGGCATCGGCGTACGGGTCCTGGCCGAGGAGGCGGCGGACCTGCCGCTGCCGGCGTCCGTGGTCCGCGTCGAGTCCGAGCAGTGCGCGGCCGAGGGCTGCGAACTGCTGGTGGTCCTCGGCGGGGACGGGACTCTGCTGCGCGGCGCGGACTTCGCCCGTACGTCCGGCGTGCCGATGCTCGGCGTCAACCTCGGCCGGGTCGGCTTCCTCGCGGAGGCCGAGCGGGACGACCTGGACAAGGTCGTCGACCGGGTCGTGACCCGCTCCTACGAGGTCGAGGAGCGGATGACCATCGACGTCCTGGTGCGCAACAACGGCAGCATCGCGCACACCGACTGGGCCCTGAACGAGGCGTCCGTCGAGAAGGCCGCGCGGGAGCGCATGCTGGAGGTCGTCACCGAGGTCGACGGGCGGCCCGTCTCGCGCTTCGGCGGCGACGGTGTCGTGTGCGCGACCCCGACCGGCTCCACCGCCTATGCCTTCTCGGCGGGCGGCCCGGTGGTCTGGCCCGAGGTCGAGGCCCTGCTGATGGTGCCGATCAGCGCCCACGCGCTGTTCGCCAAGCCGCTGGTCACCTCGCCGGACTCGGTGCTGGCCGTCGAGGTGCAGCCCAAGACGCCGCACGGCGTGCTGTGGTGCGACGGCCGCCGCAGCGTCGAACTGCCCGCGGGCGCGCGGGTGGAGGTCCGCCGCGGCGCCACCCCGGTACGCCTCGCCCGTCTGCATCACGCCTCCTTCACCGATCGTCTGGTGGCCAAGTTCGCCCTGCCGGTGGCGGGCTGGCGCGGCGCACCGCAGTAGCCGCGGCGGCGCGGACGGATATCGGTTCCGCGGCAGCGCGGACCGGCACCGGCTCGTCCCGGGCCCGGAGCGGGCGTACGGCTACGGCCGCGGCTCCTGGCCCGAGGAGCGTCATGAGCGCGGCCGCGAGCGACACGGCCGCCGAGCCCTGTCGTCACCTTCCCGTCGTTCCGCCCGGAGGGCGGGCCGCGCGGCGTCTGGTGCACGTCGCTTCGCCACGGCTCGGCTCTTCGGATCTGCCTTTCGGAAGCCGAGCCGATCGCAAGGCGGAGGGTCTTCCCGGTACTGGGTGTACCGGGAAGAGCCCGACAATGACGGGGTCCCCCCCCGCGCCGTTCAGGCGTGGGGGAGAGCGTGCGTGCTGGGGGTCCCCCAGCGGTAGCTGGGGGAGTCGCGCGGCAGGCGGGAATCTGACGCCTGGGACCAGGGCGGGTGCGGCGTGGTCGGTCCAGCCGGGGAACACCGACTCGGCGACGTTGATCGTGGTGTGCACCGCGACGGCGGTCGGCACGATCCCGCCGGAGCTGTCGTACAGCCGCACCATCAGGACCCGCACCGCGACCGAGCCGAGCACCTGACCGGCTGTCCACGCGGCGGAACGGCCCGCCTGGGTGTGTGCGACAAGGTGCCAGGCCGCCCACACCAGGCCGATGACCAGGCCCGCGCCGAGCGTGCCCCACCGCTCCCGCAGCGGTTGCAGCAGATATCCCGTCCACCCCGCCTCCTCGGCAGCGGCGGCGAAGAAGTACAGGACGAGGAGCAGCGGCACGGACGAGCGGGGAGTGCGGCCCGGTGGGCGGTGCTCCGGCCGCCGACAGCAGCCCGGTCGCGAGGAACGGGGCGGGCATCAGGAGCACGGGCAGCGCCCAGCAGCCGGGCCGCGCCGCACCGCGCACCGCGAACGTCCGCCGCACCAGCCGTCGCACCCCGTGCCCGCCCTCCTCGCGGAAGAGCAGGAGCGAGGCCACCGCCACCGGCAGGACGAACTGGAACGCGGTCAGCGGCATGCCCATGGGCAGCGCACCGGACAGGTCGAAGACCGCACCGGCCACCCAGAACGGGACGGAGAGGGCCGCCAGTAACGCGATGAACGTGCAGGGCGATCCGCCGCCCCTCGCAGCCCGGGTCATGACATCGGGTGGCCGGCGGCCAGGAGGGCTCGGGCACGGGACAGGGCCGGGTCGCGGCGGGCCGCCAGGTCCTCGGCGGCGAAGACCGGGACGCGGACAGTCGGCGGGATGCCCGTCCCGTCGAACGTGCGGCCCTCCGCGGTCAGGAACTCCTCGTTGGGCAGCGCGAACCTCCAGCCGTTCGGCAGGGCGCGGTCCAGGGTGTCGGAGAAGACGCCCTGGGTGTTCTCCCCGATGCGGACCGGCGCGGGGGCACGGCCGAGCAGGGCCTGGGCGAAGGTCTCGCCCGCGCTGATCGTGAGCGGACCGGTCAGCAGCGCGAGCGGACCCGTGTAGCGGGGGCCGTCGTGCGGACGTACCCGTGCGGGCTGGGCGGGGGTGAATTTCCGCGGGTCGGCGGGGTCGTTGCGCGCGTGTTTGCGGTACGCGAGATACGGGCGGCCCGTCAGGCGGGAGGCGACGCGCAGACCCAGCCGGTCCGATCCGCCGCCGTTCAGCCGCAGGTCGACGACGAGGCCGCGCAGGGCCCTCGGCCCGGACGTACGGCCCGGGGTGAACACGGCGTCCAACGCGCGGTCCAGCTCCGCGACATCGCTCTCGTGATCGTCCTGGTCGGTGTAGCCGTGGAAGGACGTGATGCGGAGGTAGCCGAGCCGGCCGGGGAGGTCGGCGTAGGAGAACGCACCCCCGGCCCACCGGCGCAGGGTGACGTCCCGGCCGAGAGCGGCCGCGACCGCCGCGTCCACCTGCCTCAGGAGCGCGGGGGTGGGGGCGGTCGTCCCGGGCCGCGCCCCCGCGTACACCCGGCCGGGGCCCGCGGAGAGGTTGGTGTGCCCGTCGTGGAGCGGTTCGATCATCCCGCGCAGCACGGCGAACAGCTCGTCGTCGGTGGTCCGCGCCGTGACCCGCGGACGGTACCGGGCGCGGACGGCGGCCCAGTCGGTCCCCTTGGCGGCGAAGAACGGGTAGTTCTCGGCGTAGGTGTGCCAGAAGACGTCGAAGACCGTACGGGGGTCCTTCGCCGGGCGCCGGTGACAGCGGGCGGGCAGCGCGGCGATCCGGTGGAGTGTGCGGTACCCGACATTGTCCTGGATGCTCAGGCGGGCCACGCCGGGGCTGTGCGGCGCGACCGTGACGCGCGCCGCGTCCGGCACGGCGAACTCCACCCGGCCGGCGGCGTCCGGCGGCCCCGTACGGACACCGTCGGCGGAGCCGGGGAGACAGCTGACGGCCGTGGTCTCGTACGTACGCAGCCGCCGGCTGTCGATCGTGACGAGGGTGCCGTACCCGTCCATCCGCCACACGCCCTCCAGAGAAGCCGGATGCCGTGCGGCGGGCCGTGCCGCACCGCCGCCCGGCGTACGGGCCGCACGGGCTCCGGCGGACGGCGCGCAGACGGTGACCAGGGCGGTGGCGGCCAGCAGGAGGGCGGCCCGCCGGGTGGGCGGCTGCTCAAGTGGCTGTTCGGGTGGCTGTTCGGTCATGGTGGTTCCCCCGTGGTGCGATGGTTCAGATGGTCGTCGGCCGCGGCGTCCGGCGGAACGTCCTCCGGCGGCGTCCGGAAGGGCGCCCTCCGGATCTTCGGCGCCTGCCGCCGCGCCGGCCCGCAGCGGCCCCGCTGCCGCCTGCCGGACCGCCGTGGGCAGGAGCCCCGGACCCGGCCCTGGGCTCCGCCCCGCCGTCCACCGCCGCTCCGCCGACCATGCGGCCCCCTTCCGATCGTGTCCTCTTCCTCAGCGTGACAGGCGGGGCGGGGGCAGCGCCCTGAGGAAAACATCCGTTCTGTGGTGGGGTTTTCCGCAGGGCGGAGCGGTAAGGGGAGGGGAGGCCGTCGCGGGGCGGGCCCGGGACCTCGTAAGGTCGTATCCGTGTTGGAGGAGATGCGGATCAGGTCCCTGGGCGTCATTGACGATGCCGTCGTCGAGCTGTCGCCGGGTTTCACGGCGGTGACCGGCGAGACGGGCGCGGGCAAGACCATGGTCGTCACCAGCCTCGGGCTGCTGCTCGGCGGGCGCGCCGACCCCGCCCTGGTGCGGATCGGAGCCAAATCGGCGGTCGTGGAGGGCCGCATAACGGTGGGACCGGCGGCACCGGCCGCGGTGCGCGCCGAGGAGGCGGGTGCCGAGCTGGACGACGGGACGTTGCTGATCAGCCGCACGGTCTCGGCCGAAGGCCGCTCCCGCGCCCATGTCGGCGGCCGTTCCGTCCCGGTCGGGCTGCTGGGCGAGTTGGCGGACGACCTGGTGGCCGTGCACGGCCAGACCGACCAGCAGGGTCTGCTGCGCCCGGCCCGGCAGCGGCAGGCACTGGACCGCTACGCGGGCGACGCGGTGTCCGTACCGCTCGCCAAGTACACCGCCGCGTACCGGCGGCTGCGCGCCGTCGCCGCCGAACTGGACGAGCTGACCACCCGGGCCCGCGAACGGGCCCAGGAGGCCGACCTGCTGCGCTTCGGCCTGGAGGAGATCGCCGGGGTCGAACCGCAGCCGGACGAGGACACCGAGCTGGCCGCCGAGGCCGAACGGCTCGGCCACGCCGAGGCACTGGCGTCGGCCGCGTCGGCCGCGCACGCCGCGCTCGCCGGAAACCCCGAGGACCTGGAGGCCGTCGACGCCAGCACCCTGGTCGCGGGCGCGCACCGGGCACTGGACGCCGTACGCAGCCACGACCCGGCGCTGTCCGCGCTCACCGAGCGGCTGGGCGAGATCGGCATCCTGATGGCGGACGTGGCCGGCGAACTGGCCAGCTATGCGGACGGACTGGACGCGGACCCGCTGCGGCTGGCCGCCGTCGAGGAGCGCCGGGCCGCGCTCACGCACCTGACGCGCAAGTACGGCGCGGACATCGCCGCCGTGCTGGCCTGGGCCGAGGAGGGCTCGGCCCGCCTCGCCGAGCTGGACGGTGACGACGACCGGATCGGCGAACTGGCGGCGGAGCGGGACGCGCTCCGCGCGGAACTGGGCGAGCTGGCGCAGGCGTTGACCGACGCCCGAGCGGCGTCGGCGAAGCGATTCGCCGACGCGGTGACGGCCGAGCTGGCCGAGCTGGCCATGCCGCACGCCCGGGTCAGCGTCCAGATCAGCCAGACGGGGCTGCCGGAGACCGCCGACGAGAGCGACGGCATCGAGGTCGGCGGCCGAACGGTGGCCTACGGCCCCACCGGCGCCGACGAGGTGGAACTCCTCCTCGCCCCGCACCCCGGCACGCCGCCCCGCCCCATCGCCAAGGGCGCCTCGGGTGGTGAACTCTCCCGGGTGATGCTCGCGGTCGAGGTGGTCTTCGCCGGTTCCGACCCCGTACCGACCTATCTGTTCGACGAGGTGGACGCGGGCGTCGGCGGCAAGGCCGCCGTGGAGGTCGGCCGCCGGCTGGCTCGCCTGGCCCGGTCGGCCCAGGTCGTGGTCGTCACCCACCTCCCGCAGGTGGCGGCCTTCGCCGACCGGCAACTGCTCGTGGAGAAGACCCACGACGGTTCGGTGACCCGCAGCGGGGTCACGGTCCTGGAGGGCGAGGACCGGGTGCGCGAACTCTCCCGGATGCTCGCCGGGCAGGAGGACTCCGAGACGGCGCGGGCGCACGCGGAGGAACTCCTGGAGACGGCCCGCGCGGGACGCTGAGGCGAGGGCGGACGGCCGAGGGCTGACGGCTGAGGGCCGACAATCGGGGCCGGAAGCAGGGGGCCGGCCCCCGGAGCCGTACGGACGCACCGGCCCGGCGTACGCCACGCCGCCCGGCCGCCCTACGCTGCCGATCATGATCGGAACATTGCGCAAGGGCCTGCCGTTCGCCGTCGCGGCAGGTGTCACGCGGGTCGTGTACGGACAGGTGCGGCGCCGGCCGCCCGGTGGGCGCGGGCGCTGGGAGCGTACGAACCACGCGGGCCGCACGGTCGGCCTGTACAGCGGGCCCGCCACCGTGGCGGGCACCGCGCTCGCCGCCGTGGCCGCGCCGGGACTGTCCGCCCGTACGCGCACGGCGGCAGCGCTGGCCGTCCTGGCGGCCGGGGGCTGCGGTACGTACGACGACCTTGCCGCGGCGGGTGACACCCGGCGCGGCTTCCGGGCCCACCTGTCGGCCCTGCGGGACGGGGAGTTGACCAGCGGCGCGGTGAAGCTGTTCGGGATCGGCGCGGCCGGGCTGGCCGCCGGCGCGCTGCTCAAGGAGCGGCCGCTGGACAAGGCGCTCGCCGGGGTGGTGATCGCGGGCGCCGCGCACGCCGTGAACCTGGTGGACGTACGGCCGGGCCGGGCGGCGCTGGCCACGCTCGCCGCGTCGGCGCCCGGGCTGCTGCGGCGCGGCCCCGCGGGAGCCCTGGCCGCGGCGCCCGCGGGGGCCGCGGCGGCGGTCCTCGCGGACGACCTGGGGGAGCGCACCATGATCGGCGACGCGGGCGCCCACGCCCTGGGCGCCGGACTCGGCCTCGCCGTCGCCGCCGGGTGCGGCCGCGCGGGGCTGGCCGTGCACGCCGCCGCCCTGGTCGGAGCCGCGGTGGCCGGTGACCGGGTCGGCCGGGCGGCCGCGTCCGGCGGCGCGTAACGGCCGGACCCCGCGTCAGGTCACTGCCGCTGGGCCGACGGGGTGGGTGGTTTGTCGCCCATATGGGTGGTCAGATGGGTGTATGGGCGATGTGTGCCCTTGGAACGGCTCGTCGGCGGTCCCGGATCCACGGCGCGGGCTGGCATCCTGGGGGCGCAGCGCGTACAGCTGCGCGACCGCGCCCCCCGTACCGGCGCCTGCCCCGGGCGGAGCCGGACGCCGCGGCGCGCCGCCAGGCCCGCCACCGACCCCAGGAGCACCGCCCACGTGACCAGCACCCCGGCCCCGCCGCACGGACCGTCGCCGCTGCGCACGGTCCAGGTGCTGGGCCGTGGCAGCGCGGGCAGCGCCGCCCATGTGCGTTCGCTGGCCGCCGGGCTGGTGGCGCGCGGGGTCCGGGTGACGGTGTGCGCCCCGCCCGACGCCGAGGACACGTACGACTACACGGACGCGGGCGCGCGGTTCGTGCCGGTCCCGCCGCGCGCCGACCCGGCGAGCGTCACGTCGCTGCGGGCCGCCTGCGGGGACGCCGACCTCGTGCACGCGCACGGCCTGCGGGCGGGCCTGCGCGCCGCGATGGCCCTCCAGGGCCAGCGGAGCCGCCGCGTCCCCCTCGTCGTCACCTGGCACACCAAGGCGCACACGGACGGGCCGCGGGCCCGTCTGGTCCAGCTCCTGGAACGGCGGGTGGCGCGGACCGCCGCGGTCGTCCTGGGCGCGTGCTCGGACCTGGTGGACCGGGCACGCGAACGCGGCGCCCGGGACGCGCGCCTGGCCCCCGTCGCCATCCCGGCTCCCCGGTCGGGCGGCCGCCCGCTGACGGCCGAGGACCGCCCCGCCCACAAGCAGCGTGCCGAACTGGGTGCCGTGGACCGCCCCTTGATCCTCGTCGTCGGCCGCCTGGAGACGCACCAGGGGCACGACTTCCTGCTGGACGCCGCGCACGCCTGGTGCGCCCTGGACCCGCAGCCGATGGTCGCGGTGGCGGGGGAGGGCGGGCAGCGTGAGATGCTCCAGCGGCGTATCGACGCCGAGCACCTGCCGGTACGGCTGCTCGGCCGCCGCGACGACGTGCCCGAACTCCTCGCCGCCGCCGACCTGCTGGTGCTGCCCAGCCGCTGGGAGGCCCGCTCGCTGATCGCCCAGGAGGCGCTGCGGGCCGGTGTCCCGCTGGTGGCCACCGATGTCGGCGGCACCCGTGAACTGGTCGGCCACGCCGCCGAACTGGTCCCGTACGGCGACGCGGCGGCCCTCGCCCGCACCGTCCTGGACCTGCTGGCCGATCCCGCCCGCCGGGACACGCTCGCCGCCGCCGGGCGCGCGCAGGCCGCGGGCTGGCCGACCGAGGACGCCACGGTCGCGCAGGTGCTGAGCGTGTACGACGAGCTGATGCAGCGGCGGGAGCGCTGAGCGACCGGGACGGGGCGCTCGGAGCCGGGCGTCCGGCCCTGGCGTCCGGCCCTGGCGTCCGGCCTTCGCCGTCCGGTCCTTGATGTCCGGCCTTCGCCGTCCGGAAATCGGAGCGCCTCCGCAGACCGGCGGTGGGTAGAGTCGCCCGGCACCGCGCGCGATCTTCACATCGCCGCGGCCAGGCACGCCCCGTACGACAGGAGGCCGCTGTGACGGCTGCGCTTCTCGGCTTCGCGCTCTTCGCCCTGCTGGTGACGATGGCCCCCGGGCCGGACACCCTGCTGGTGCTCCGCAACTGCCTGCGCGGCGGCAGACGCGCCGGAGCCGCCTCCGCGCTCGGCTCCGCGGCGGGCTCGCTGGCCTGGGCCGTCGCCGCCGCCGCGGGACTGGCGGCCGCTCTGCAACGCTGGGACGCCGCCTTCATGGCCGTACGGCTGGTGGGCGCGGCCTATCTGGTGCTCCTGGGGGCGCAGGCCCTGTGGACGTACCGGCGGGCGGCCGCCGGTGGCACGGGCCCGGCAGGGGAGAGCGGCGGCGAGGGCACGACGGACCCCGCGTACGACACGGATACCACGGCGGTCCGGCCGACGCAGGCGTTCCGGCAGGGCCTCTACAGCTGCCTGCTCAACCCCAAGGTCGGCATCTTCTTCGTCGCGGTCGTCCCGCAATTCCTCCCGCAGGACCGCTCGGTGCTGGGGGTGACCCTGCTCTTCGGCGTCATCGACGCGGTGATCGCGGCGGGCTGGCTGCTGCTGGTGGCGGTGGGTGCCGGGCGGCTGCTCCGCTGGCTGCGGCGGCCCCGGGTGCACCGCAATCTGGAGCGCGGTACCGGCGGCGTCCTGCTGGCCCTGGGCGTCGGCACGGCAGCCGAGACGCTGCGGGCCTGAGCGAGCATTCCTGGGGACGCCATCACCCCCGTTCCGTGTGCCTCCTGGCCCGCAGGGCCAGCCGTAGCCCGAGGACCGTCTGCGGGTCGTCCAGGTCGGTGCCCAGCAGCTGGGCGATGCGGGCCAGCCGGTCGTAGAGCGTCTGCCGGTTGACGTTCAGGTCGCGTGCCGTCTCCGCCTTGCGGCCCGCGCTGGCCAGGTACGCCTCCAGGGTCGGCAGCAGCGGCTGGCGGGCGGACCGGTCGTGGACGAGCAGCGGCCCGACGGCACGGTCCACGAAGTCCGTCAGCACGCCCTGTTCGCCGTGTTCGCGCATCCGCCACAGCAGCAGCTCGATGTCGAGCCGGCGTGCGTCGTGCCAGGGCTGCTCCGGCAGGCCCTGCGCGGCGGCGGCTGCCTCCGTCGCGTGCCGCAGCCCGGGGCCCGCCGCAGGCCAGTCGCCCGCCGTGCCGACCACGACCACCGGGCGCCGCGCTGCCGGGGAGTCCGCCCCGGCCCGTTCGACCCCCGCGCGCAGGGCCTCGGCGACCCGGTCGGCGACGGCCGTACGGTCCTGGCCCGCGCGCAGCGCGACGAGCAGCGGCACCCGGCCTTCGACGGGACGTACACCGAGCAGGACGGGTACGCCCAGCGCGGCCAGCTCCTCCCGCAGGGCGCGGGCCAGTACGGCCCAACTGCCCGGTGCGGGCAGTTGGGAGGGCAGCCGCATGACCACGGGAAGGATCGGTTCGCCGCCCGGCCGGAACCCCAGCAGGCGGGCCTGGGCAGGGGCCTCGCCCGCGGTGATCCGGCCCTCCGCCAGATCGGCCAGGAAGTCACCGCGGCCGCGCGCGGCCAGCACCTCCTCCTGCCGGGACTGGAGCATCACGACGGCGAGCAGGTCGGCGGCGCGCTCGGCGGCGATCCGGTGCACCGGCGCGACGGGCGCGTTGACGGGCAGCAGGACCAGGCGGGCGCGTACGGCGTCGGGACCGGGCCCGCCGCCGGGTACGTCCACCCGCAGTCCGGTCTCCCGCAGGCCCTCCCACGCCTGGAGGGGATCGGCGTCCGCTGCCCCGCCGCCGTCCGGGCCCGCCGCGTACAGGGGACTGCCGTCGGGGGTCTCCAGGCAGAGCGGGTTGCCGGTGAAGGCGGCCAGCCGCCGCAGCACCTCGGGGGCGCCGCCGCCGCGCAGCAGGACGTCCGTACAACTGCGCAGGAGTTCGTCGGCCTGCCGCAGCAGCAGGTAGTGGCTGTTGACCAGCTCGGTGTGGATCTCTTCGGTGACGGTGACGTACGGGACCTCGCGGTGCAGTTGCACCAGCGGCAGGCCGCAGGCCCGCGCGCTGTCCACGACGGCCGACGGCAGCGCCTCGAAGCGGGAACCCAGCTCCACCACGAGGGCGGCGATCTCCCGGTCGGCCAGTTCGCGGACGAAGGCGCGCTGCTCGGAGGGGCGGGTGCCCAGGCCCAGGCCGGTGGTCAGCAGCAGCTCACCGCCCTTGAGCAGGGAGGCGATGTGCGGCACCTCGCCCGCGTGCACCCAGCGCACGGCGCGGTCGAGACGGTCCTCACCGGCCAGCACCTCGGGCAGCCCGCGCCGCAGCGCGGGCAGCTCCAGTGCCCTGCGTACCGTGATCACCGCTTCGACTTCCGCTTCCGGCCCCATGGCGGGGAACGCTACCCGCAGTCCGCTGGCCGGACGTACCGGGACGGGACGCCGCCCGGCAGGCCAGGCTCCTCACCCCGGCCCTCTTCACCCGGGCGCCCGCACCCCGGCCCCCGCCTCGCCGGCCCTCTCACCCCGACTCCCTCACCACCAGCCGAGCCGGCGTGACCACCGGAGCCGGCTCTTCCGACTCGTCCGCCTCGCCCCCGGCCGCCCCCCGCCCCGTCCGGCCCGCGGCCAGGCGCCGCAGCAGCAGCCGTGCCATCAGGCGGCCCATCTCCTCCACGTCCTGGCGCACCGTGGTCAGCGGCGGGTCCGTCCACGCCGCGGGGTCCAGGTCGTCGTACCCCACCACGCCGACGTCCTCCGGCACCCGGCGGCCGTGTGCCCGCAGGGTCCGCAGCGCTCCGGAGGCCATCAGGTCGGAGCAGACGAAGACGCCGTCCAGGTCGGGTGCGGCGGCCAGCAGCCGGGCCATGGCGCGCTCGCCGCCCTGGGCGGTGAAGCCGCCGTCGGCGATCAGCCGGGGGTCGGGTACGGCGGGGGCCAGCGCGTCGCGGTAGCCGTCCAGGCGGTCCTGGGCGGAGGTCTGGTCGAGCGGGCCGGTGATCACGGCGATCCGGCGGCGGCCGCGGTCACGGAGGTGGCGCACCGCCTGCCTCGCGCCGTCGCGGTTGTCGGTGTCGACGTACAGCGGGCGCGGTCCGTGGCCGGTGTCCGCCCAGCCGGGGCGGCCGCCGTAGACCGTGGGCAGGCCGGACGCCTCGGCCATCGCGGGCAGCGGGTCGTCGCGGTGCAGCGAGAACATCAGTACGCCGTCGGCGTGTCCGGCGGCCAGGTAGCGGCCGACGCGGTCGCAGTCGGCGCGGGTCTCCTGGAGGAGCAGCAGGAGTTGGATGTCGGCGGCCGACAGTTCCCGGCTGATACCGCGGAGTTGGCGGCCGAAGAACGGGTCGGCGAAGATCCGGGACTCCGGTTCGGCGATCACCACGGCGACCGCGCCGGTCCGGCGGGTCACCAGGGAGCGGGCCGCGCTGTTCGGTACGTAGCCGAGGTCGGCGACCGCGCGCCGGACCCGTTCGCGTACTTCGCCGCGGACTCCGGCGCCGCCGTTGACCACGCGGGAGACCGTGGCGCGGGAGACGCCGGCCCGTGCGGCGACCGCTTCCAGAGTCGGACGCCCGCCTTTTGACGGATGCACCATTGAACCCCCGTAGCTGAATTCGGGCCAACTCCTCGGCCCTTGCCAAGCCTTGACGGCTCGGCAGGAAGTCGGCACTGTGTGCCCCAACACGGCATGAGAGCGCTCTCACATCTTCTCAGGCCGCGTGTGAACACGGAACTCCTCATCACCCCACGTCGCCGAGGAGCTATGTCATGAACACGAAAATACCGGTAAGGAAGCGGGCCCGGGCCAGAACGGCGTCCCTGCTCGGCGCGCTCGGCGCCGCCTTCGCCCTCGTCCTCGCCTGGCCACCCGCCCTGTCCACCGCTTCGGCAGGCGCACCGGTCGCCGCGTTCAAGGAAGTGTGGCGCACCGACTTCAACGGCCCGGCGGGCTCCCGCCCGTCCGCCAACGACTGGATCATCGACACCGGTAAGGGCTACCCGGGCGGCCCCGCCAACTGGGGCACCGGCGAACACCAGACCTACACCGACCGCCCCGAGAACCTCCAGCTCGACGGCGCGGGCCGCCTGAAGATCACCGCCCTCAAGAACGGCGCCACCTGGACCTCGGGCCGCATCGAGACCCGCCGTACCGACTTCGCCGCCCCGGCCCGCGGCAAGCTGCGCATCGAGGCGCGCGTCCAGATGCCGAACATCTCCGGCGACGCGGCGCTCGGCTACTGGCCCGCGTTCTGGACGCTCGGCGCCGAGTTCCGCGGCAACTACTGGAACTGGCCCGGCATCGGCGAGTACGACATCATGGAGAACGTCAACGGCGCCAACCGCGTCTGGGGCGTGCTGCACTGCGGCGTCAACCCCGG
This sequence comes from Streptomyces sp. NPDC045470, assembly GCF_040646595.1. Lineage (NCBI taxonomy): Bacteria > Bacillati > Actinomycetota > Actinomycetes > Kitasatosporales > Streptomycetaceae > Streptomyces > Streptomyces sp. NPDC045470. The sequence goes on along the minus strand of NZ_JBEZAN010000010.1, from coordinate 268,219 downwards.
CGGCCCCTGCAACGAGGCGCAGGGCATCGGCAATTCCCGTGTCTGCCCCGGCGCCGCCTGCCAGGCCGGTTTCCACACCTACGCACTGGAACTGGACCGCACCGGGCCCACCGAGTACCTGCACTGGTCCGTGGACGGGCAGCGCTTCCACACCGTCAGCTCCGCCCAGATGGACGCCGCCACGTGGGCCAGGACGACCCATCACGGCCACTTCCTCCTGATCAACCTCGCGATGGGCGGCGCCTTCCCCGACGCCGTCGCGGGCCGCGCCACTCCCACCGACGCGACACGCCCCGGAGCCTCCCTCCTGGTCGACCACGTGTCCGTCTCCGTACAGCAAGGAGCCACCGCATGATCTCCCGTCGCACCCTCATCGGCGGTGTCGCCGCGACCGCCGCCGCCGGAGCCGGCGCGGGCCTGTTCGCCCGCACCGCCGGTGCCGCGCCGTCCGGCGCCACCGCGGCCGGACTGCCGCTGCACGTCGTCAACCGCACGGGCCGCTACGCCAACTCGGCTGTCTGGATCTACATCGTCGGCAATGTCGGCGGCGAGCAGGTACGGGTCACTCCACAAGGTGACATCAAGCCCATAGCCCTCGGCGACAACCGCCCGGACGGCTTCACCGACTACGCCATGCCGCTCGCCGCGAACGGCAACACCACCCTGCGGATTCCGCGGATGTCCGGCCGCATCTACGCGTCGCTCGGCTCCAAGCTCAAGTTCAAGGCCGTACGGGACGGCAACGGCAAACCCGCGCTGGCCTACCCCGCGGGCTGGGTGTCCGGCGACCCCAACTACCCGATCGTGCACGACTGCGCGGAGTTCACGTACGACGCGGCCGGCATGCACTGCAACACCACGTCGGTCGACATGTTCAGCGTCCCGATGTCCATCCGCCTCACCGGCGCGCGGGACCAGACGGCCGGGGCGCTCAAGGCCGGTGCCCGCTCCCGCATCTTCTCCGAGATCGGCCGTACGCCGGGCTTCGGCAAGCTCGTCGTCGGCGACAAGCGCGTCATCGCCCCCAGTCACGGCCTGGACGCCGGGCTGTTCGACCGGAACTACCTCGCGCCGTACATCGACCGCTCCTGGAACGCGTACACGTCCAAGGACCTGAAGGTCACCACCGACAGGGGCACCTTCACCGGCCGGGTCAGCGGCGGGCAGTTCACTTTCCGGGGCCCCGCCCAGTTCTCCATCGCCAAGCCCTCCACCCGCGACGTGCTCTTCTGCCACGGCGCCCTGCAAGCGCCCAACGACGGACTGCGGGGCCCCGTCGCGGCGGTCCTCGGCGCCGCCCTCAACCGCGCCACCCTCGCCGACCACGCGGCCCAGCCCACCACCGACGCGGGCACCTTCTACAAGGGACAGCTCGCCAACCACTACGCGCGCGTCCTGCACGCCGAGGCCGCCGACGGCAAGGCGTACGGCTTCGCCTTCGACGACGTGGCCAACTTCGCCTCGTACATCGAGGACGGCGCGCCGCGCGAGATGACCCTCACGCTGACGGCCTTCTGAGCCACCACGGCCCTGGGCCACCACGGCCCTGGGCCACCACGGCCTCCTGAGCCACCGGACACGACGAGGGGCCACGGCACCGCTGCCGTGGCCCCTCGGCCGTCCGTGTCCTCCGTCAGCCGCCGTACGCGCCGCTGGCCGTCAGCCGCAGCGCCGTGTCGATCAGCGGGACGTGGCTGAACGCCTGCGGGAAGTTGCCCACCTGCCGCTGGAGCTTGGAGTCCCACTCCTCGGCCAGCAGGCCCAGGTCGTTGCGGAGCGCGAGCAGCTTCTCGAACAGGATCCGCGCCTCCTCGACCCGCCCGATCATCGCCAGGTCGTCGGCCAGCCAGAACGAGCACGCCAGGAACGCGCCCTCGTCGCCCTCCAGGCCGTCCACGCCCGCGTCGTCGCCCGAGGTCGGGTAGCGCAGGATGAAGCCGTCCTCGGTGCCCAGCTCCCGCTGGATGGCCTCGATGGTGCCGATCACCCGCTTGTCGTCCGGCGGCAGGAAGCCCATCTGCGGGATCAGCAGCAGCGAGGCGTCCAGCTCCTTGGAGCCGTAGGACTGGGTGAAGGTGTTGCGCTCCGGGTCGTAGCCCTTGGCGCACACCTCCCGGTGGATCGTCTCGCGCAGCTGCCGCCAGCGGTCCAGCGGGCCGTCCACGTCACCGGACTCGATCAGCTTGATCGTGCGGTCCACCGCGACCCAGGTCATCACCTTGGAGTGCACGAAGTGGCGGCGCGGACCGCGCACCTCCCAGATGCCCTCGTCCGGCTCGTCCCAGTGCTTCTCCACCCACTGGATCAGCTTGAGCTGGAGCAGCGAGGCGTAGTCGTTGCGGGCCAGGCCGGTGTTGTGCGCCAGGTGCAGCGCCTCGGTGACCTCGCCGTACACGTCGAGCTGGAGCTGACCGGCGGCGCCGTTGCCGACCCGGACCGGCTGCGAGTTCTCGTAGCCGGTCAGCCAGGTCAGCTCGTTCTCGCCCAGCTCCCGCTCGCCCGCGATCCCGTACATGATCTGGAGGTTCTCGGGGTCGCCGGCCACCGCGCGCAGCAGCCACTCGCGCCAGGCGCGGGCCTCCTCGCGGTAGCCGGTGCGCAGCAGCGAGGACAGGGTGATCGCCGCGTCGCGGAGCCAGGTGAAGCGGTAGTCCCAGTTGCGGGAGCCGCCGATGTCCTCGGGCAGCGAGGTGGTGGGCGCCGCGACGATGCCGCCGGTCGGCGCGTACGTGAGCGCCTTCAGCGTGATCAGCGAACGGACCACCGCGTCCCGGTACGGGCCGTGGTACGTGCAGTGGTCGACCCACTCGCGCCAGAAGTCCTCGGTCGCCTCCAGCGCCGCCTCCGGCTCCGGCACGCCCGGCGGGCGGCTGTGCGAGGGCTGCCAACTGATCGTGAAGGCGATCCGCTCGCCCGGGCCGACCGTGAAGTCCGCGTAGGTCGTCAGGTCCTTGCCGTAGGTCTCGGCGTCCGTGTCGAGCCACACCGAGTCGGGCCCGGCGACGGCGACCGTACGCTCGTCGATCTTGTGGACCCACGGCACCACCCAGCCGTAGGAGAACCGCATGCGCAGCGCCGAACGCATCGGCACCCGCCCGCTGACCCCCTCCACGATCCGGATGAGCTGCGGTGCCGCGCCCTCGCGCGGCGGCATGAAGTCGATGACGCGCACGGTGCCGCGCGGGGTGTCCCACTCGGACTCCAGGACGAGCGAGTCGCCCCGGTAGCGGCGTCGGTCGGCGGGCAGCGGCCCGCCTTCGGGGCTGTGCGCGGGCCCCAGCCGCCAGAAACCGTTCTCTTCCGTGCCCAGCAGTCCTGCGAAGACCGCGGGTGAGTCGAAGCGGGGCAGGCACAGCCAATCCACCGTGCCGTCCCGGCACACAAGACCGGCGGTCTGCATATCGCCGATGAGTGCGTAGTCCTCGATGCGCCCGGCCACGTGCATCTCCCGTCGAACTGGAGTGACGCCCCCCATGGGACGTGTGATCTTGTCCGTCCTGCCCATGAAACTCCGCCGAGCAGCGAGTCCGGAAATCGGGCGGGGGTGGTGCCTTGCCGGACGGCCCGTGGCGAGTGTCCGAGCAGGATACGACGCACGGCAGTGATCCGCTCGCCGCTGCGGTGAGACAGCACTGCGCCGAACGGGTGGCCTGGGTCACGTGCGGCGCCGCGCGCCCCGCGGGAGACGGCCGTACGTGTGCGCCGCGAGCGTGGCCGGGCGCGACCATGCCCGGTCGCTGATAGCCTGGTACCCCGTGGACCGGTGGGCCCGGCGCAAGTCACAAGGCACCCCCGACCGCAGCGAAGGCACCCCTGAAAACCGCAGGGCGTGGCTGATTCGCACCTCTTCACCACGCGACCACGGGAGCCCCCTCTTGGCCATGCCGCCCAGTGCCTTTCGGAACAACACAGGCACGACGACCAAGCACCTCTTCGTCACCGGGGGCGTCGCCTCCTCGCTCGGCAAGGGCCTCACCGCCTCCAGCCTGGGCGCGCTGCTCAAGGCGCGGGGCCTGCGGGTCACGATGCAGAAGCTCGACCCGTACCTGAACGTCGACCCCGGCACCATGAACCCGTTCCAGCACGGTGAGGTCTTCGTCACCAACGACGGCGCCGAGACCGACCTGGACATCGGCCACTACGAGCGCTTCCTGGACGTCGACCTCGACGGCTCCGCGAACGTCACCACCGGCCAGGTCTACAACACCGTGATCGCCAAGGAGCGGCGCGGCGAGTACCTGGGCGACACCGTGCAGGTCATCCCGCACATCACCAACGAGATCAAGCACCGCATCCGCCGGCTGGCCCACGAGGACGTCGACGTCGTCATCACCGAGGTCGGCGGCACGGTCGGCGACATCGAGTCGCTGCCGTTCCTGGAGACCGTCCGCCAGGTCCGCCACGAGGTCGGCCGCGACAACGTCTTCGTCGTGCACATCTCGCTGCTGCCCTACATCGGCCCCTCCGGCGAGCTGAAGACCAAGCCGACCCAGCACTCGGTCGCGGCGCTGCGCAACATCGGCATCCAGCCGGACGCCATCGTGCTGCGCGCCGACCGCGAGGTGCCCACCGCCATCAAGCGCAAGATCTCGCTGATGTGCGACGTGGACGAGGCCGCCGTCATCGCCTGCCCGGACGCCCCGTCCATCTACGACATCCCCAAGGTCGTGCACGCCGAGGGCCTGGACGCGTACGTCGTGCGCAAGCTGGACCTGCCGTTCCGCGACGTGGACTGGACCGTCTGGGCCGACCTGCTGGACCGGGTGCACAACCCGGACCACGAGGTGAAGGTCGCGCTGGTCGGCAAGTACATCGACCTGCCCGACGCCTACCTGTCGGTCACCGAGGCGCTGCGCGCCGGCGGCTTCGCCAACAAGGCCCGCGTCAAGATCAAGTGGGTCACCTCCGACGACTGCAAGACCCCGGCCGGGGCCAAGCAGCAGCTCGCCGACTGCGACGCGGTCTGCGTCCCCGGCGGCTTCGGCGACCGTGGCGTGGACGGCAAGGTCGGCGCCATCACGTACGCCCGGGAGAACAAGCTCCCGCTGCTCGGCCTCTGCCTGGGCCTGCAGTGCGTGGTCATCGAGGCGGCCCGCAACCTGGCCGGCATCGAGGGCGCGAACTCCACCGAGTTCGACCCGGCCGCCGCCGACCCGGTCATCTCGACCATGGCCGAGCAGATGGACATCGTCGCCGGCGAGGGCGACATGGGCGGCACCATGCGGCTGGGCATGTACCCGGCGAAGCTGGCCGAGGGCTCGATCGTGCGCGAGGTCTACGACGACCAGCCGTACGTCGAGGAGCGCCACCGCCACCGCTACGAGGTCAACAACGCCTACCGCGGCGAGCTGGAGAAGAAGGCCGGCCTGCTGTTCTCCGGCACCTCCCCGGACAACAAGCTGGTCGAGTACGTCGAGTACCCGCGCGAGGTGCACCCCTACCTGGTCGCCACCCAGGCGCACCCGGAGCTGCGCTCCCGCCCGACCCGCCCGCACCCGCTCTTCGCGGGCCTGGTGAAGGCGGCCGTCGAGCGCAAGACCGGCGCCGCCGCCGGTGCCAAGAAGGGCGCCAAGGGCTGATCCGCGGGCGGCCGGTCCCCCTCGCAGCGCGCGCGGGGGACCGGCCGCCGTTGGGTACGGTTGACCGGGGTACCTGGCCTTTCCCGGCCGGGTGCCCCGGTCGACTGCTTTGCGGAAGGACGTACATGGCCATCCAGGACAGCCCGGAAGCGTGGCGGGTCACCGCCACCGCGACGCCGTTCACCGGCAAGAAGACCAGCATGCGTACGGACGAGGTCGTCATGCCGGACGGCTCCACGGCCACCCGCGACTACCAGGTGCACCCCGGCTCGGTGGCCGTCGTCGCGCTCGACGAGGAGGACCGGGTGCTGGTCCTGCGCCAGTACCGCCACCCCGTGCGGCACAAGCTCTGGGAGATCCCGGCCGGACTGCTGGACGTCCCAGGCGAGAACCCGCTGCACGCCGTCCAGCGCGAGCTGTACGAGGAGGCCCACGTCAAGGCCGAGGACTGGCGGGTGCTGACGGACGTCTACACCACCCCCGGCGGCTGCGACGAAGCCGTACGGATCTTCCTGGCCCGCGATCTGTCCGAGGCCGAGGGCGAGCGCTTCGAAGTCTCCGAGGAGGAGGCCGACATGGAGCTGGCGCGGGTGCCCGTCGCCGACCTGGTACGCGGCGCGCTCGCCGGCGAACTGCACAACAACTGCCTGGTGGTCGGCGTGCTCGCGCTGGCCGCCGCCCGCGCGGGGGACGGACTGGACGCGCTGCGCCCGGCCGACGCGCCGTGGCCGGCCCGCCCGTTCGAAGCCTGAGCGCCGCCGCGCCGGCTCCGTACACACCCGCGGTCCGATGATGTGCTGATCCGGACGAGTGACGCAACCGTCGCGCTCCACCGGGCGTGTGACGGGTCGTGAACTACGCTCGACGGCGTGCCCGTACGCGACCGCGGCGGGCTCGTAAGCGCAGGTGGACGGGAGCGTGACCCGTGGCGGATCAGGCGGTGGGCGGGGGAGGTGCCCCGCCGGGGAAGGCGGGCGGGCCCGCGACGGCGGCACGGCAGCGGCCGGGACCGGACCCGGACGGCACGGCCGTGGAGACCGCCACCGACCGCGCCGCCCCCGGCCGGAATCCGGCCGGGGGCACCGCCGCGGCCGGACCGGGCAGCCGCAGGCCCCCCGCCCGCCGGACCGTCCCGTCCGCCGCCACCGCGGCCGGCGGGTTCATCGGCCGCCGCCGCGAACTGAAGTCCCTCCGTGCCGACATCGCCCGTACGGGCCTGGACACCCTCTCCGGCCGCCGGGGCGCCCGCAGCCGCGTCCTGCTGATCGCCGGGCGCCCCGGCTCCGGCCGCAGCGCCCTCGCCGCCGAACTGGCCCGGCAACTCGCCGACGACTACCCCGACGGTGTCCTGCGCGCCACCCTGAGCACCCCGGGCGGCGGCCCCGTACCCCTCGACCTCGTCGCCCGCGACCTGCTCACCGCACTCGGCGCCCCGGTCCAGCCCGGCGCCGCCGAGGACGAACTGACCGAGGCGCTGCGTGCCGCCCTCGCCGAGCGCCGCGCCCTGCTCCTGCTGGACGACGCGGCCGGTGCCGAGCAGGTCGAACCGCTGCTGCCGGACGCCGCCGACTGCCTCGTCGTCGCCGTCTCCGAAGGCCCGCTCACCGGCATCACGGACGTGCGTCCCTGCACCCTCGGCGGCCTGGACAACGCGTCCGCGGTCGAACTGCTCAGCCGGTACGCCGGCCCCACCCGCATCACCGTCGACCCGCGCTCCGCCGACGCCGTCGCCGAGGAGTGCGGCGGCCGCCCCGCCGCGCTCGTCCTGGCGGGCGGCTGGCTCGCCGGGCACCCCAAGAACTCCGTCGCCGACCTCCTCCAAGCGCTGCGGGACGTACCCGAGCAGGCCGACGAACCGGCCGGCGGCCGCCCCATGGCCCGCGCCTTCCGGCTCGTCTACGCCACCCTGCCGCCGGTCGCCGCCCGCACCCTGCGGCTGCTCACCCTCGCCCCGGCCGGGCTGGTGGACGCGCACATCGCCTCCGCCCTGGCCGGCTGCTCGGTGGCCGCGGCCGAGGCGGCGCTCCAGGACTTCGCCGCCCGGGGGCTGCTGCGGCCGGTGGAGGACGCGGAGCCGCAGCCGTCCGGGCCCGGGGCCCCGGCCGCCGGGAGCGCCGGCCTCCAGGCGCAGTACCGGATGCCCGGCTGCCTGGTCCAGCTCGTCCGCGCCGCGCTGCACGAGAAGGAACGGCCCGCCGAGATCCAGCTCGCCCGGGCCCGGATGCTGGAACGCACCGTACGGCTCCTCCAGTCGTGCCGGGCGCTCGGCGAACCCGCCGGGTCGCCGGCCCGGCAGAAGGTGGCCGGCCTGCCGCGCTCGCTGCGCTTCGCGTCCGCCGCCTCCGCCGCCGCCTGGCTGCGCAGCCGCCGGCCCGCCCTGCTGGAGGCGGCCCGGATCGCCGTCGAGGAAGGCGAGCTGGACACCCTGGACCGGCGGCTGATGGCCGCGATCGTGCGCACCCTGATCGCCCACCAGGGCGCCGAGGCCGCCGCGCCCGACCTGTACGGGCTGCACGGCCTGGTCCTGGAGGTCGCCGAACGGCGCGGTCTGGCGCGGGAGCGGGCCGCGGCGCTGCTCAACCTCGGCGATCTGGACGCGCAGGCCGGGCGGACCGCGGACGCGATGGCCCGCTACCGGGGCGCGCTGACCGCGGCGCGCGAGGTCAGGGACCCGATCGCGACGGTACGCGCGCTGGAGTCGCTGGGCGGTACGTACACGGAGCTGGGGGACTGGCAGCGGGCCGCCGACTGGTACGGGCGGGCGCTGGAACTGCGGATGACCCGCGGCGAGAACGCGGACGGGGCCCGGCTGCACGGCCGGATCGGCGCGGTGCTGACCTATGCGGCGCGGTGGGGCGAGGCCCTCAAGGAGTGGCGGGCCGCCTACGGCGCGTACCGGAGGCTGGGCGATGTCGCGGGCCAGGCGCGCGCGCTCGGCGAGGCGGCGCGGGTGCAGGAGTACGCGGGCCGCCCCGAGGAGTCGCTGCGGACCTGCACCGCGGCCCTCTCGCTGGCCGCCGAGGCCCGCGACGGACGGCTGGAGGCGGCGCTCCAGCTACGGATCGCGGACACCCTCGACCGGCTCGGCGACCCGGCAGCCGCAAGGCTGCACCGCGGGCTGGGGGAACGTCTCCTCTCAGATCACCCACAGTGACCTACGAAATCGGTGGTGTTCCTCTCAGTAACAGATGCTTTGCAAGGCTAGACAACTCGGAATCCTTAAATAGACTGGCCGGGCCGCGGACACCGCGGTCAGTCCCGGCATGCCTGGCATGCATGGATTTCCTCCTGCAAGCTCTCTTACAAGGACCGTGATCGACGTGAAGGTCGGCATCCCCCGCGAGGTCAAGAACAACGAGTTCCGGGTGGCGATCACGCCCGCCGGTGTGCACGAGCTGGTCCGCCACGGCCACCAGGTCGTCATCGAGAAGGACGCCGGCCTCGGCTCCGCCATCCCGAACGAGGAGTACGTCGCGGCCGGCGCCGAGATCCTCGGCACCGCCGACGAGGTCTGGGCCGCCGCGGACCTGCTGCTGAAGGTCAAGGAGCCGATCGCGGAGGAGTACCACCGCCTCCGCAAGGACCAGACCCTCTTCACCTACCTGCACCTGGCCGCCTCCCGCGAGTGCACCGACGCCCTCCTGGAGTCCGGCACCACCGCCATCGCCTACGAGACGGTGGAGACCCCGGGCCGCCAGTTGCCGCTGCTCGCCCCGATGTCCGAGGTCGCGGGCCGCATCGCCCCGCAGGTCGGCGCCTACCACCTGATGCGCCAGGCCGGCGGCCGCGGCGTGCTGCCGGGCGGCGTCCCCGGCGTGGCCGCGGGCAAGGCCGTCGTCATCGGCGGCGGTGTCTCCGGCTGGAACGCCGTGCAGATCGCCGTGGGCCTCGGCTTCCACGTCACCCTGCTCGACAAGGACATCAACAAGCTGCGCGAGGCGGACCGGATCTTCGGCACCAAGGTGCAGACGATCGTCTCCAACGCCTACGAGCTGGAGAAGGCCGTCGTCGAGGCCGACCTCGTCGTCGGCGCGGTCCTCATCCCGGGCGCCAAGGCCCCGAAGCTGGTCACCAACGAGCTGGTCGCCAAGATGAAGCCCGGAAGTGTCCTTGTCGACATCGCCATCGACCAGGGCGGCTGCTTCGAGGACTCCCGGCCCACCACCCACGCCGAGCCGACCTTCCAGGTCCACAACTCGGTCTTCTACTGCGTGGCCAACATGCCGGGCGCCGTCCCCAGCACCTCCACCTACGCCCTGACCAACGCCACGCTGCCCTACATCGTGTCGCTGGCGAACAACGGCTGGGTCGAGGCGCTGCGCCGCGACGCCGCCCTGGCCAAGGGTCTGAACACGCACGACGGCAAGGTCGTCTACGGTCCCGTCGCCGAGGCGCACGGCCTGGAGGCCACCGACCTCGCGGCGCTTCTCGGCTGAGGCGTCAATAGCGCGCGTCAATGACGCAGTGCCGGCCGGGCCTTGTCCACAAGGCCCGGCCGCGGCCGTTCGCCGACACGCCGCACGCCCGGAACGGCACGAGCGCACCCCAACTCGCCGAGAACGTAACCCTTTAACCGATTCGCACACCCTCGAAACCTCGGGCTTGTGCGGCTTGCACCCTTGACATCGGCATGTTCGATTGCCGACACATCGGGCCGGGTCCGGCGGATTGTGTTGCTGCGAACGCCCGACACGCCATAGAGTCGCCAACCGTCGGCATAGTGCCACGCTGACCTATCGATAAGTTTCCTGGTCACATCCAAGGAGGTAAGACGACTTGTGAATGAGTCGACATTTACTCCCGGAGGTGGTCGACCAGGAGCGGTTGCACGGGGCCAGGGTCCCTCGGGGCTCCAGGCTGTCGGCTCCGTCGCTGTCCACACCTTCGCGACCCAACAGAGCCCCACGACGACAGCCCACCAGAGCATGGACGGCCATCACGTGAACGCCATGGCCGGCGACCGGGGCGGCTCAGATCCCACCCGGCTCGCCGACTACGACGACCTGCCCGAGGGGCACTTCTACGACCCGGACGCGGAGTACGAACCGGACCCCGAATACGCGGCCACGCTCGCGCCGGACGCCGCCCGCCAGCGCCGCGAACGTGTCGGCCCCACCGGGCGCCCCCTTCCCTACTTCCCGATTCCAGGACCGTTGACGGACCACGGCCCCGCCAAAATCATCGCGATGTGCAACCAGAAAGGCGGGGTGGGAAAGACCACCTCGACCATCAATCTGGGTGCCGCGCTCGCCGAATACGGCCGACGGGTGCTGCTCGTCGACTTCGACCCGCAGGGCGCGCTGTCCGTCGGGCTCGGAGTCAACCCGATGGAACTGGACCTGACGGTCTACAACCTGCTCATGGAGCGGGGCATGTCGGCCGACGAGGTGCTGCTGAAGACCGCGGTCCCCAACATGGACCTGCTGCCCAGCAATATCGATTTGTCAGCCGCCGAGGTCCAGCTGGTCAGCGAGGTCGCGCGCGAGTCGACGCTCCAGCGCGCGCTGAAGCCGCTGATGGCCGACTACGACTACATCGTCATCGACTGCCAGCCCTCGCTCGGCCTGCTCACCGTCAACGCGCTGACGGCGGCTCACAAGGTCATCGTCCCGCTGGAGTGCGAGTTCTTCGCGCTGCGCGGTGTGGCGCTGCTCACCGAGACGATCGAGAAGGTCCAGGAACGGCTCAACCCCGACCTGGAGCTCGACGGCATCCTGGCGACCATGTACGACTCGCGGACCGTCCACAGCCGTGAGGTCCTCGCGCGCGTCGTCGAAGCCTTTGACGACCACGTGTACCACACGGTCATCGGCCGTACCGTGCGTTTCCCGGAGACCACCGTCGCGGGTGAGCCGATCACCACGTACGCGTCCAACTCCGTCGGTGCCGCCGCCTATCGTCAGCTGGCCAGGGAGGTGCTCGCCCGGTGTCACGCCGAGTGAGTCTGCCCGGAGCCGACGAATTGTTCCGCACGACCGGGGGGTCGGGGCTGCAGTCCCCGGCGCCCCGCAAGACGAATGGGGTCCCGCCGGGCGGCGGGGAGACGGCACGGGTTCCCGCTCCCGGCGGCGAGCCGGAGCCTGCGCCCGGGCCGGGGTCCGGCGAGGAAACGACCCCGCGGCAGCGGCGGGCCGAGCCGGATTCCGGCGCGGAGGGTTCGGCGGCCGAGCACGGGGGCCGCGGCACGGAGGCGGATGCCCCGAAGGGGCGGCGTCGGCAGGACGCGGAGTCCGCGGCGGCGCAGCCGGCCGCGGGCCAGCAGGCCGCTTCCTCGCGCCGCCGGGGGCGCGGGGCGAACCGGCGGCCCAGTGGCCGGGAGCGGCACGACGAGAAGATCACGGTCTATGTGTCCGCCGAGGAGCTGATGGACCTGGAGCACGCACGGCTGGTCCTGCGGGGCGAGCACGGGCTCGCGGTCGATCGGGGGCGCATTGTCCGCGAGGCGGTGGCGGTGGTTCTGGCGGATCTGGAGTCGCGGGGGGATGCGAGCATTCTGGTTCGGCGGTTGCGGGGGCGCTGACGCGGCGGGCGGGTAGTGGGTCTTGCGCTGCGCGCTGCGCTTGATCGCATTGGTTGCGTTGTGGGGGCGGGGCGCGCAGGGGGCCAACTCTCCCCCAGCCTTCGGCCGGGGGTACCCCCACGGCATCCTTTAGCTGAGGTGCATCGGATAGTGGGCCAGTTTCCGGACTGCCTGCGGGGATGGCCCCCTACGCGCCCCCTCCGGCCGGTTCCGCGAGCTCGGCCCGGTGGGGGGGAGAAGAAGAACGATCGCCCTGGTGCGCGCCGACCTGGCGGTGAGGCTCACGTTGGTGTAGGCGCCGCTGCTGCGCCCCTCCGGGGCGCCTCCCGCGCTGCGCGCGGGGACGGGCCACTCGCACGGCGTGCGCCTCCGTCGGCTCCCTGCTCTGGGCGCGCCCAGCGGTTCGGGTGGTCTCTGGGGCGGCTACGCTTGGGTGGTCCCGAAACCCCCACCTGGATCGCGATGCCCACGACCGAAGACCATGCCCCGTCCGTCGAGGACGGTGCGGCCGGGGACGGGAAGTTCACCGTTCGACTGGAGAACTTCGAGGGGCCTTTCGATCTGCTGCTTCAGCTGATCTCCAAGCACAAGATGGACGTCACCGAGGTCGCGCTGTCCAGGGTGACGGACGAGTTCATGGCGTACATCCGGGCCATGGGGCCGGACTGGGACCTGGACCAGACCACGGAGTTCCTGGTCGTGGCGGCGACGCTGCTCGATCTGAAGGCGGCGCGGCTGCTGCCGGTGGCCGATGTGGAGGACGAGGCGGACCTCGCGCTGCTGGAGGCGCGTGACCTGTTGTTCGCGCGGCTGCTGCAGTATCGCGCGTACAAGCGCATCGCGGACATCTTCGGTGAGCGGCTGGAGGACGAGGGGCGCCGTTGTCCCCGTACGGTCGGCCTGGAGCCGCACCACGCGGAACTGCTGCCCGAGGTCGCCATCAGCATCGGTGCCGAGGGTTTCGCGCGGCTCGCGGTGAAGGCGATGCAGCCCAAGGCGCGGCCGCAGGTGTATGTGGACCATATTCACGCGCCGCTGGTCAGTGTCAGGGAGCAGGCGGAGGTGCTGGTGGCCCGGTTGCGCGCGGTGGGGGAGGCCGGATTTCCGGAGCTGGCCGCGGACGCGCCGGACACGCTCACCGTCGTCGCCCGCTTCCTGGCGCTGCTGGAGCTGTACCGGGAGCGGGTGGTGGAACTGGACCAGGAGCAGGCGCTGGGTGCGCTGACGGTCCGGTGGACGGGCGGGGCGGAGGCCGAGCCGGTCGTTACGGACGAGTTCGACCGGGAACCCGGGCCGGAGGCGCCGGCGGGTGAGGGTGAGGAGGACGCGGGGTGAGTGACGTGGAGGTGGCCCACGCGGAGGCGCAGGACGCCCCGGCGGGGGCGCTCGGTGTGGCGGAGCTGGAGTTGCGGCCCGCGCTGGAGGCGGTGCTGATGGTCGTGGACGAGCCCGCGACCGAGGAACACCTGGCCAGGGTGCTGGAGCGGCCCCGCCGGGAGGTCGCGCTGGCGTTGCGGGAGCTGTCGGAGGACTACACGCGGCAGGGGCGCGGTTTCGACCTGCGGCTGGTGGCCGGGGGCTGGCGGTTCTACACCCGTCCGGCGTACGCGGACGCCGTGGAGAGCTTCGTGCTGGACGGCCAGCAGGCGCGGCTGACGCAGGCCGCCTTGGAGACTCTGGCGGTGGTCGCGTACCGTCAGCCGGTCAGCCGTTCCCGGGTCTCGGCCGTTCGCGGGGTGAACTGTGACGGTGTGATGCGCACCCTTCTCCAGCGCGGTCTGGTGGAGGAGACGGGGACGGAACCTGAAACAGGTGCGATCCTGTACAGGACGACGAACTACTTTCTGGAGCGGATGGGCCTGCGCGGCCTGGACGAGCTCCCGGAGCTCGCTCCCTTCCTCCCGGAGGCGGAGGCGGTCGAAGGCGATTCCCGGGAAGGTGTTCCGTCGTTCGACGTAGACGACAGCGGCGACTCTCAGACGGATCATTGATGCGAAGCAGCGGCAGGAACAACAGGGACACCGGTAGGGGCAACTACCGGGGTGCGGGCAACAAGAAGGACGAGAAGCAGCAGCGCGCCGGCCGGCCCCGTCCCGAGGAGCGCCGCTACGACGTGGGCGAGGGCGGTCCGGGCCGTGGCGACGGCGGGGGCCGGGGCGGCTCCGGCGGCCAGAGCGGCGGCGGCCAGGGCGGCCGTGGCGGCTCCGGCGGCCGTGGCGGTGCTCCGGACCGGGGCGACGAGCGCAGGGGCCGCGGTGCGGCCGCCCGCGGCGGCGCCAAGGGTGGTCCCCGTACCAGCCCGAAGAGCGGCGGCAAGCCCGGTGGCAAGGGGCAGCCGCGCGGGCGGGGGCAGGCTCCGGCGCGGCCGCGTGAGTACGACGCGCAGGTGGAGGAGCGCAACCGCGCCCGCCACAGCAAGCCGCAGATCAAGACGCCGAAGACGTTCGGTGACCAGGAGGGCGAGCGCCTGCAGAAGGTGCTGGCCCGTGCGGGCATGGGTTCGCGCCGGGCGTGCGAGGAGCTGATCGAGCAGGCTCGGGTCGAGGTCAACGGGCAGATCGTCATGGAGCAGGGCGTCCGTGTCGACCCGGAGAAGGACGAGGTCAAGGTGGACGGCCTGACGGTCGCCACGCAGTCGTACCTCTTCTTCGCGCTGAACAAGCCGGCCGGTGTCGTCTCGACCATGGAGGACCCGGACGGGCGCCAGTGCCTGGGCGACTACGTGACCAACCGCGAGACGCGGCTGTTCCACGTGGGCCGGCTGGACACGGAGACCGAGGGCATCATCCTGCTCACCAACCACGGCGAGCTGGCCCACCGGCTGACCCACCCCCGGTACGGCGTGAAGAAGACCTACCTGGCCGCGATCCAGGGGCCGCTCCCGCGTGACCTGGGCAAGCAGCTCAAGGACGGCATCCAGCTGGAGGACGGCTACGCGCGCGCCGACCACTTCCGGGTGGTGGAGAACACCGGCAAGAACTACCTGGTCGAGGTGACCCTGCACGAGGGCCGCAAGCACATCGTGCGCCGGATGCTGGCCGAGGCGGGCTTCCCGGTGGACAAGCTGGTGCGGACGGCGTTCGGGCCGATCGCGCTGGGCGACCAGAAGTCGGGCTGGCTGCGGCGGATGACCAACACCGAGGTCGGCATGCTGATGCGTGAGGTCGAGCTCTAGCCACCTGGAGCCGTGTGCCTTGGCGGGCGGTAGGACCACCCCTTATTGTCACTGTGACGATTAAGGGGTGGTTCTTTTCATGGCGTCCGCCGCGACCGGATCGCTCATCGGGCTGGCGCTCGGTGACGCGCTCGGGTACCCGACCGAGTTCCAGGATGTCCGCGCGATCGAGGCCGCGTACGGCCCGTGGCGGGGGATGGGGCTGCCCGATCCCGCGTACGTCACCGACGACACGCAGATGACGATCGCCCTCGGGCGCGGCCTGCGCACCGCCATGGCGGCCGCGGGTGGCGGTCTGGACGCTGCGGGCCTGCTCCCGCCGGTCCGGCGGAACTACGTCGAGTGGTGGCGTTCCCCGGACAACAACCGGGCGCCCGGCAACACCTGCCTGACCGCCTGCTCCCTGCTCAGTGACGGCGACCGCCCGTGGGCCGAGGCCAGCCGTACCGGCTCCAAGGGCTGCGGCGCGAACATGCGGGTGGCGCCCGTGGGACTGGTGCCGGGGCTGAGCCGGGAGCAGCGGTCCGGCGCCGCGCAGCTCCAGTCCGCGCTCACGCACGGGCACCCCACCGCGCTCGCCGCCAGCGACCTCACGGCGTACGCCGTGCACCTGCTCGCCGAGGGGGCCCGGCCGGACGAGCTGACCGGGTCGCTGCGCTCGTACGCGGTCGAGAGCCGTGGCGTGTACAGGGCCGACTGGCTCGGTGAGCTGTGGCGGTACGCCCAGGATCCGACCCCGGAGCACTTCGTCGCGCGCGGCTGGGACGACTGCCTCGGCGCCCTGGACCGGCTGGACGCCGCGCTGCGCGCGCCCGACCCGGAGGCCGACCCGTGCCTGGCCACCGGCGCCGGCTGGATCGCCGAAGAGGCGCTCGCCGCCGGTCTGTTGTGCTTCCTGCTCTTCCCCGCCGAGCCACTGGCCGCGCTCCGCCGGGCCGCCTGCTCGTCCGGCGACTCCGACTCCGTCGCCTGCCTCGCAGGTGCCTTCGCCGGTGCCCACCTGGGCGCCGGGGCGTGGCCCGAGGAGTGGGCGGGCCGGATCGAGTACCGCGACGAGCTGCTGGCGCTCGGGGAGGCGTGGGATGCGTAGCACGGTGCTGGAGGCGGCCGGGCTGCCGGAGACCGACCTTGGCGTGGTGACGGCGGGGGAGGGGGACCCGCTGGTCTTCGCGACGGTCTCCGGCGCGCATCTGTACGGCTTCCCGTCCCGTGACTCCGACGTGGACCTGCGCGGGGCGCATCTGCTGCCCACCGCGGCGCTGGTCGGCCTGCGGGAGCCGGACGAGACCCGGTCCTGGACGGCGGACCGGGACGGCGTCGAGGTCGATCTGGTGACGCACGACCTGCGCAAGTTCGCGCGGCTGATGCTGCGCCGCAACGGCTACGTACTGGAACAACTGCTCTCCCCGCTGGTGGTGCGGACGAGCGCGGTGCACGAGGAGCTGACGGCGCTGGCGCCCGCCGTGCTCACCCGCCATCACGCCCACCACTACCGCGGCTTCGCGACCACGCAGTGGCGTCTCTTCGAGAAGACCGGCGAGCTGAAGCCGCTGCTGTACACGCTGCGGGTGCTGCTGACCGGCATTCACCTGATGGGAAGTGGTGAGGTGCAGGCGCATCTGCCCACGCTGACCGGGCTGGTGGCGGCGCCCTCGTACGTACCGGAGCTGGTCGAGGCCAAGGCGGAAGCGGAGCACGGGCCGGCGGCCGAACTGGTGGACGTGGCGCGGCTGCGGGAGGACGTGGCGGCGCTGCACGCCCGGCTGGACGCGGCGCAGGCCGCCTCCGCGCTGCCGGACGCCCCCGGCGGCCACGACGCGCTACACGACCTCGTCGTACGCGCCCGCCTCGGCGCAGCGCAGCGCTGAGGCCCGCCGGGCGCGGTACAGGAAGTCCTCGACGCGGCGGCGGTCGGGCTC
This sequence comes from Streptomyces sp. NPDC045470, assembly GCF_040646595.1. Taxonomy (NCBI): domain Bacteria; kingdom Bacillati; phylum Actinomycetota; class Actinomycetes; order Kitasatosporales; family Streptomycetaceae; genus Streptomyces; species Streptomyces sp. NPDC045470. The sequence goes on along the minus strand of NZ_JBEZAN010000010.1, from coordinate 251,026 downwards.
GGGCGGCAGCGGGGAACCGGACGCGGCCGCCGCGGCCTGCTCGGTCAGGACGGCCATCCGGCGCTCGACCTCGGCCCAGGGCACCTCACCGCGCCGGACGGCGAGCAGTTCCTCGCGCGCCTCGCCGACGTCCAGCGTCAGGATGCCCGTACGCAGCAGGTCACGGGCGGAACGCAGCAGCCGCAGCAGATGCATCGCATGCTTCCAGCGGGGCGCGCCGTGCTGCCGTACGTCCGCCTCCAGCTTCTTGAACTGGCCGGCCGCGTAGCCGGTGAAGGTGCGGTGCACGTGGCGGGAGAGGAAGGCGCCGCGCAGCGCGAGGAGTTCGCGGCCGGTGGCGTCGGCGTGTTCGACGAGGGGGGAGTGCAGGCACTCCAGGGCGTTCGGGTCGGCGCTCAGCGCCAGTGCGCAGAAGCGCTCCAACTCCCAGGAGAACTCCTCCTCGCGCGGCCCGTCCACATGCGTCGGCGGCTTCTCGAAACGCCAGAACAGCGGGGTGGGCGCGAGGTAGACCCCGCGCCGGTCGGTGTCGCTGGCGCCGGTGGCCAGTCCGAAGGCGCGCGAGCCCATGACGCAGGCGTAGACAGTGTGTCCGGTGACCAGGGCGTGGCCTGCGGCGGAGGTCGGCATGAGGGGGATTGTGGCTGGTGGGAGGGGTGCGGCGCCAGCCGGTTCCGGGTGGCGGAAACCCCGCGCGTCGGTACGTTGGAATGACGTCACTCGTCGCGCGGGCCTCATCGACACTGCCGGAATTCGCGGAAGGGCACGGACATGACGGGATCACCAGACCTCGGGAGACCGACGGGCGGACTGCCCGGTGGCGGTCAGGGCGGCGCGGCAGGAAACCTCGTCGGATCGCTGCTCGGAGCGCTGGGCGGCACCGGCCCCGGCGGACACGGCGGCGCCGGTCCCGGCGGCCATGGCGGCGGCATACAGGCCGTGCTCGGCAAGCTCCTCCAAGGGGAGCTGGGACGGCAGGCGCACTCCTGGGTGGGACACGGCGCCAACGAACCGGTCACCCCCGAACAGGTCGCCCAGGCGCTGCCGGGCGAGACCCTGCGGCGGATCGCCGAGGAGAACGGTGTCAGCGCCCGGGAGGCGGCCCGGCAGCTCGCGCACACGCTGCCGCAGGCCGTGGACCGGCTGACGCCCGACGGCCGGATACCGCAGGACCCCGCGTTGCAGGACCTCGTCGCCCGGCGGCACCGGACCGCCGGGCGGACGTAGCCGCACGTGACCGCTCCTTCCCGGACGGTGTCCGGGACGCGGCCACGCGTCCCGTGTCCGGCCGGTTCGCGACCCGCGTGCGGTCGGTCCGTGTCTCGTGCCCGGCCGCTCCGTGTCTCGCGGACCGGTCGGCGTCGTGTCCGGGTGCCGGAGCTGGCTAGGCTTGTGGGGTAGCAGCCGGCGGCCGGCGCGGAATGCGTGCCGGGCGCCGTACACGGATGTTCAGGGGAGCGGTGACGTGGCGGTACGAGCGGTACGCGGGGCCGTGCAACTGGAGCGGGACGAGGCCGGGCACCTGCACGAGCAGGTGTCCGCGCTGCTGACGGCCGTACTGGAGCGTAACGATCTGGCCCCGGACGACCTGATCAGCGTGTGGTTCACCGCCACCCCCGACCTGCACAGCGACTTTCCCGCGGTCGCCGCCCGTCAGCTGGGCATCACCGACGTCCCGCTGATCTGCGCGCAGGAACTGGACATCGCCGGTGCCATGCCGCGCGTGGTGCGCGTCCTCGCGCACGTCGAGACCGACCGCAGCAAGGCCGAGGTGCAGCACGTCTACCTCGGTGCCGCCGGGGCCCTGCGGAAGGACATCGCCCAGTGAGAACCGCGCTCGTCGTCGGTACCGGCCTGATCGGCACGTCCGTCGCCCTCGCGCTGCACGGCCGCGGCGTCCAGGTGTACCTGGCCGACCACGACCCGGACCAGGCCGAGACCGCCGCCGCGCTGGGCGCCGGCACCGCCGCGGAGCCGCCGGGCCCGGTCGACCTGGCCGTGGTGGCCGTACCGCCCGCCCACGTCGCGCCGACGTTGGCCGCGGTGATCCGGCGCGGTGCCGCCCGCGCCTACCTCGACGTCGCCAGCGTCAAGGGCGGCCCGCGCCGCGAGCTGGAGGCGATGGGCTGCGACCTGACGGCGTACCTCGGCACCCACCCGATGGCGGGCAAGGAGCGCTCCGGGCCGCTCGCCGCGACCGCCGACCTCTTCGAGGGGCGGCCCTGGGTCCTGACCCCCGCCGAGGGCGGCGACACCGAGGTGCTCAACCTGGCGCTGGAGCTGGTCGCGCTGTGCCGTGCGGTGCCCGTCGTCATGGAGGCGGAGGCCCACGACCGGGCCGTGGCGCTGGTCTCGCACACGCCCCAGTTGGTCTCCAGCCTGGTCGCCGCCCGCCTCCAGGACGCGGACGAGACCGCCGTACGGCTGTGCGGCCAGGGGATCAGGGACGTGACCCGGATCGCCGGGTCCGCGCCCCGGATGTGGATGGACATCCTCGCCGCCAACCCGGGGCCGGTCGCCGACGTGCTCGGCGAGGTCTCGGCCGACCTGGAGCGCACCGTACGGGCGCTGCGCGCTCTGCAGGCGGCCGACGAGGACAAGCGCGCCGAGGGCGCGCGCGGCGTCGAGGACGTGCTGGTACGCGGCAACGCGGGCCGCGAGCGGGTGCCGGGCAAGCACGGCGCCGCCCCGGCCGCCTACGAGATCGTCGCGGTGCACATCGGCGACCAGCCCGGCGAACTGGCCCGTATCTTCTCGGACGCCGGCCGGGCCGCGGTCAACATCGAGGACGTACGCATCGAGCACGCCACCGGCCAGCAGGCGGGCTTCATCCAGCTCATGGTCGAGCCGCAGGCGGCGCCGATACTGATGGCGGAGCTGCGCGAGCGGGGCTGGTCGATCCGCCAGTAGCCGGGTCCGGTGCCCGGGGCGGGGGTCGGACCCGCGGGCCGGGGCGTACGGGCTGCACGGGGCGCCGCTGCTTGCCAGTAACCTTGTGCGGGGCCCCGCGCAGCGGCCCCCTGTCCCGCCCCGTGATCGAGGAAGGTGCCCGACACCGTGGAAACCCCCGCCCGGACCGCCCCGGCTGCAGTGATTGTCGCCATCGACGGCCCCGCAGGCACGGGCAAGTCCAGCACCTCCAAGGCCGTCGCCGCCAAGCTGGGGCTCGGCTACCTGGACACCGGTGCCCAGTACCGCGCGATCACGTGGTGGATGCTGAGCAACGGCCTCGACGTGCACGACGCCGTGGCCGTGGCGGACGCCTCGGCCAAGCCCACGATCGTCTCCGGCACCGACCCGGCCGCCCCGACGATCACCGTGGACGGCCTGGACGCCGCCGGTCCGATCCGCACCCAGGAGGTCACCTCGGCCGTCAGCGCCGTCAGCGCCGTCCCCGAGGTACGGACCCGGATCACCGAGTTGCAGCGCGAGATCGCCGCCGGGGCCCCGGAGGGCATCGTCGTCGAGGGCCGGGACATCGGCAGCACGGTGCTGCCCGACGCCGACCTGAAGATCTTCCTCACCGCGTCGCCGGAGGCCCGCGCGGCCCGCCGCAGCGGTGAGCTGACCGGCAAGGAGGCCGCCGACCTGGCGGCCACCCGCGAGGCCCTGGTCAAGCGGGACGCGGCCGACTCCAGCCGCAAGACCTCGCCGCTGGCCAAGGCGGCCGACGCGGTCGAGGTGGACACCACCGACCTCACGCTGGAGCAGGTCATCGAGTGCGTGGTCACCCTGACCGAGGCGGCGATGGCCGCGAAGGCGGCGCGGTGAGGCAGCGCGGCAGGGCGGCGGACGCCGACGGCGGCCGGCTGCCCAGCGCGAGCGGCGCCGCGGTCGGCCGGCGGATCGGCATCGGCCTGATGTACGGCCTGTGGAAGCCGCGGGTGCTGGGCGCCTGGCGGGTCCCGCCGGCCGGCCCGGTGATCCTCGCGGTCAACCACGCCCACGGCCTGGACGGCCCGATGCTGATGGGCACCGCGCCGCGGCCGGTGCACTTCCTGATCAAGAAGGAAGCGTTCGTCGGCCCGCTGGACCCGTTCCTGCGCGGCATCGGCCAGCTCAAGGTGGACCGCTCCGGCACCGACCGCAAGGCCGTCACCGACGCGCTGGCCGTGCTGGACAACGACGGCGTGCTGGGGATCTTCCCCGAGGGCACCCGGGGCGAGGGCGACTTCGCCTCGCTGCGCGCGGGCCTGGCGTACTTCGCGGTGCGCTCCGGAGCGCCCGTGGTGCCGGTGGCCGTGCTGGGCAGTGCGGAACGCCGGAGCCGGGCGGTCAAGGCGGTGCCGCCGCTGCGCAGCCGGGTCGACGTGGTCTTCGGCGACGCCTTCGCGGCGGGGGACGGCAGCGGCCGGCGCACCCGTACGGCGCTGGACGCGGCCACCGTACGCATACAGGAGCGGCTGACCGCTCACCTTGCCCAGGCCAGGCGCCTGACCGGGCACTGAACGAGACTTGAACGGCGGCCCGTGGACGAGCGGGCACCGATGACGGAGAACGAGGAACGGACTTCATGAACGACCAGACCCCCACCGGCGACGAGCACGGTGCGCTTGGTGACGCCGAGTACACGGAGTTCATGGAGCTCGCCGCCCAGGAGGGCTTCGACCTGGAGGAGGTCGAGGGCGACATCGCCGCGGCCGGGCACGGCCCGCTGCCCGTCCTCGCCGTCGTCGGCCGCCCCAATGTCGGTAAGTCGACTCTGGTGAACCGCATGATCGGCCGCCGGGAGGCGGTCGTCGAGGACAAGCCGGGCGTCACCCGCGACCGGGTCACGTACGAGGCCGACTGGAACGGCCGCCGCTTCAAGGTCGTCGACACCGGCGGCTGGGAGCAGGACGTGCTCGGCATCGACGCCTCCGTGGCCCTGCAGGCCGAGTTCGCGATCGAGGCCGCCGACGCGGTGGTCTTCGTCGTGGACGCCAAGGTCGGCGCCACCGACACCGACGAGGCCGTCGTCAAGCTGCTGCGCCGGGCCGGCAAGCCCGTCGTACTGGTCGCCAACAAGGTGGACGGCCCGTCCGGCGAGGCGGACGCCGCCATGCTGTGGTCGCTGGGCCTCGGCGAGCCGCACCCGGTCTCCGCGCTGCACGGCCGCGGCACCGGCGACATGCTGGACGCCGCCCTCGACGCGCTGCCCGAGGCGCCCGAGCAGACCTTCGGCACCCCGCTCGGCGGGCCGCGCCGGATCGCGCTGATCGGCCGCCCGAACGTCGGCAAGTCCTCGCTGCTGAACAAGGTCGCGGGCGAGGAGCGGGTGGTCGTCAACGAGATGGCCGGCACCACCCGCGACCCGGTCGACGAGCTGATCGAGCTGGGCGGCAAGACCTGGAAGTTCGTGGACACCGCGGGCATCCGCAAGCGGGTCCACCTCCAGGAGGGCGCCGACTACTACGCCTCGCTGCGCACCGCGGCGGCCGTGGAGAAGGCCGAGGTCGCGGTCGTCCTGATCGACGCGAGCGAGTCCATCAGCGTCCAGGACCAGCGGATCATCACGATGGCCGTGGAGGCGGGCCGCGCGCTGGTCATCGCGTACAACAAGTGGGACCAGCTGGACGAGGAGCGCCGCTTCTACCTGGAGCGGGAGATCGAGCGGGACCTCGTGCAGATCCCGTGGGCGATGCGGGTCAACGTCTCGGCGCGCACCGGCCGCCACATGGACAAGCTCGTCCCGGCGATCGAGACCGCGCTGGAGGGCTGGGAGACCCGCGTCCCCACCGGCCGCCTGAACGCCTTCCTCGGTGAGATCGTCGCCTCCCACCCGCACCCGATCCGGGGCGGCAAGCAGCCGCGCATCCTCTTCGGCACCCAGGCGGGCACCAAGCCGCCGCGCTTCGTGCTCTTCGCCTCCGGCTTCCTGGAGGCCGGCTACCGCCGCTTCGTCGAGCGCCGGCTGCGGGAGGAGTTCGGCTTCGAGGGGACGCCGATCCACATCTCCGTACGGGTGCGCGAGAAGCGCAGCAAGAAGAAGTAGCCGTCGGCGCGACGGCGAAACGGTGGCGGGGCGGCTCCTGGGAGCCGCCCCGCCACCGTTTCCGTGCGCGGGGGCCGTACGGGCGTACGGGCTTGCGGGGCTGGTCAGTGACCGTGCGGGCGGTACTCGCGGGGGGCCGGTGGCAGGGCCGGGGGGAAGTGGCCCCGGTGGTGGCCGCCCGCGTGGTGCGGGTGGCCGTGGAACGGCTGGCGGGAGACCGGCTCCCAGTGGCCGGACGACGGGAGGTGGCCGGTCGCGGTGGTCGTACGGCCCCAGATGCTGCGCATCGCCTCGGCGCTCAGCCCTTCCTCGCCGCTCCGGTCCCCCGGCAGCGCCCGGAAGGACCGGCGGTACTCGGCGTACAGCGCGTCGAAGATCGGCGTGGCCGAGGCGGGGGCGGCGTGCGGGGCCGTCATGGTCGCCGTGGTCGCGTCGTGCGACGGGCGCATACCGGGGATCTGGTAGGGATACGGGACGCGGGAGGAGGGGTCGTATGGGTGCACGTCTGTGCCAACGACCCGGATGCTCCCGGGATGCGGGCTCTGCGAAGAATCGGCTGATCGGAGGGAGCGCGACCGGCTCACGACCGGCTCCCGGCGCCGTCGCGCGGCGGCGCCCCGGCCCCGCCCCGTGCGGGGGCGGGACCGGGGCGCCGGAACCGGAAGGGGACGGGCGCGGGTCAGGTGCCGGCCAGCGGCATGGAGGCGGCCACCAGCCTGCTCTCCGCCGCGGCCTTCTCCATCGCCTCGCGCATCAGGTCCTCCCGCGGCTGGTGGCCGACGGCGCCGACGGGTGCCGCGTACACCAGGACGGTCCGCGCCTTGGCGGCGGCGGCGCGCCAGCCGTCCGAGACGGGCAGCGGCTGGTGCGCCTGCCACCACGAGCTGGGCTGGCCGCCGTCGTCGCCCGGCTGGAGGATGGCGTGCAGCTGCCCGGCGGCCAGCAGCACCGACCAGCCGGGGTTGGGGGCGGGCAGCAGGGCCATGTCCGTCACCGTGGCGAAGCCGTGCTCCAGGAGCAGCGGCAGGAACGCGTCGCCCGGCTCGGTGGAGCCGGGGCGGGCGATGGGCCCGGCGGGCTCGACGACCAGCGCCGGCCGCAGGTCGTTCTCGACCAGGACCAGACCGCAGGTGACACCGAGTGTCGCCTGCCGGTGCTCGCCGGGGAGGGCGGCGAAGGGGGTGGCGGGCGGCGGCGCCGCGGGCGGCTCGGCGGCCCGGCCGTCCTCGCCGGTGATGGAGCGCACGGCGCCCTGGAGCTGTTCCTCGGAGACCGGTACGACCTGCGAGGGGATGCACGACGCGTGGGCGAAGGCGAGCACCGCGGTCTCCTCGCCCACGAACAGGACGGTGCTGGTGCGCTCCTGCTCGCTGTCGCCGGGGGTGCGGCAGGAGGTGCAGTCGTAGTTGCCGGGGGCGTTGCCACCGGCCAGCAGGCGGTCGGCTTCTTCGTCACCGATCTCGGCGCGAACGTCGTCACTGACGTCGAGCATGCGCGGCACGGATGGCTCCTCGATCGTTGCGCGGGCTGCCGGGCGGTGCCCGGCTCGTACCAGGACAACGGGCGATCTGTGGCAGGAGTCACGCGCGGCCGGGTACCGGATCGCACCGTTCGAAGCGGAGCGTGAGCTGCGGACCGGAACCGCTCACTCCCTGCCAACTCGTGCTGCGGGCACGAAAGTTGGGCTGGTGAGGTGGGTCACAGATCGCCGGGCGGCCCGGGTGACAAATGCGGAAATCGAGCAATCAAGTGGGTGGCCGGTTTTGGCTGATACCTCCGGTAACAACCGACTGGCCAGGCAGGACGGCGCCACGGTTGATAACCGTGCGTGAGCCTCCCTACATTCTCCGGCCGTGTGCACCGAGCACCACCCGGGGACGCCCGCCGTCCGCATCCGCCGGCCCGCACCACGGCCGGTGCGCCACACGACACCCGGCTCACGGGCCGGATCGTGTGGCACCGGATGCACCGCACGCAGCACCACCGAGCACGACCGGCACCACCCCGCGGCGGGCGGGGTGCCGCGGACCGCGGACGCACGATGCGCCCGCACCGCGTCACCAGGGGGACTCCCGGGGTCGTGGAGAGGGATTCCATGCCTTTTTCGAAGGGCGTCATACGCCGTGACATCGCCGCGCTCGCCGGGGCGGCCCTGGTGGCCCCGCTCGCGCTGGTGGCCGCGACCGCCGGACCGGCGCAGGCGGCGGACGGCGGAGTGTGGGACCGCATCGCCCGCTGCGAGAGCAGCGGCAACTGGCACATCAACACCGGCAACGGCTTCTCGGGCGGCCTGCAGTTCACCCACAGCACCTGGCGCGCGTTCGGCGGCACGGCCTACGCGCCGACGGCCGCCGGAGCCACCCGTGCCCAGCAGATCGCCGTGGCAACCCGGGTCCAGGCGACACAGGGCTGGGGCGCCTGGCCGACCTGCGCCGCACGTGCCGGTGCGTACGGGAGCGCCCCCAAGGCACCGAAGGCGTTCCGTTCCGGCCAGGACAGTGGCAAGCGGCAGATGCAGAAGGACGTCCGCCGGGACGTGGGCGCCAAGGTCGGCAAGAAGGCGCGCGGCACCGGCGGGCACGCCGACCGTGGCCGGGCGCGGGCCGGCGCCGGCGGTTACACGGTGCGGCAGGGCGACACGCTCAGCCGGATCGCTGCCGCGCACAACGTGAGCTGGCACCGGCTGTACGCCGCCAACCGGGCCGTCGTCGGCGGCGACCCGAACCTGATCGTCCCGGGGCAGCGGCTCTCGATCTGAGCCACGGGGCCGCCGCGCGGCACGCCCGGGCCGCGACACGGCCCCCGGCCCCGGAGCCCGTACTCCGAACGCCCCACCCGGCCGTCCACCGACCGGGTGGGGCGTCGCGCTGTCCGGGCGCGGCGGCGCGCAGGTACGCGTGTCCCTGTTTAGCGTGACCCGATGTCCCATTCTTTTCGGGCGCTGATGCCCAAGCGTCTCGCGAGAACCGGCCGCCGCCGAGCGGCCGTCCTGTCCCTGGTCCCGGCGGTGGTCCTGCTGTGCGTGCCCGGCGGCGCGCAGGCGCGGGACACCGCGCACCACCTGCCGTCCCCGGCGGGCTGCTCCCTCAGCAAGGGGCCGTGGAACTGCATCGCCGAGTGCGAGAGCGGCGGTGACTGGCGCAAGAACACCGGCAACGCGTTCTACGGCGGACTGCAGTTCCGGCAGTCGACCTGGAAGCAGTACGGCGGCCTGGCCTACGCGCCGCGCGCCGACCTCGCCACCCGTAAGGAGCAGATCGCCGTCGCCGAACGGGTGCGGCGCACGCAGGGCTGGTCGGCTTGGCCGTACTGCGCCAAGCGGTACGGGCTCGGCAAGCGGGACCGGGCGCTGTCCGGGCTCACGGACTGGGCGGTGCCGCCGGGCCGGTGAGGCCGGGGAAGCGGGCGGCCTCGGCCGGTTCGCCGGCGAAGGCGACGGTGCCGCGCCGCAGGACGTACGCGACCGTGGCGGCGCGGCACAGGGCGGGCGGCAGCGTCTGCTCGGCGACGAGGACGGTGCGCCCGGCGGCCGCGAGGTCGCCGAGCAGCGCGTACGTGCGTGCCGTGACGGCCGGGGACATGCCCTGGGCCGGTTCGTCCAGGAGGAGCAGCCGGGCGGTCCCGGCCAGCGCGCGGGCCACGGCGAGCATCCGCTGCTCACCGCCGGAGAGAGTGCCCGCGCGGCGGCCGAGCAGCGCGCGAAGCCGCGGGTAGGCATCCAGAGCCGGGCCGACGGCACCGTCCGGCGCGGCGAGTTCGAGTTGCTCGCCGACGGAGAGCGAACCGAACACGGCGCCGCGGTCGGGCACCAGGGTCAGTCCGCGGCGCGCGCGGGCGTGCGCGGGCAGCCGGGTGATGTCCGTACCGCGCCACACCACCCGCCCGGCGGCGAGCGGCACGGTGCCCGCGAGCGCGCGCAGCACCGTGGTGCGGCCGGAACCGTTGCGTCCCAGGAGCACGGTGACACGGGCGCCGGGCACGGCCAAGTCGATGCCGTGCAGGGCCTCCAGGGAGCCGTACCGGACGCGGGCCGCGCTCAGGGCCGTCTCGATGCTCATGCCGCTGCCGCCGCCGTCGCTGTCTTTGCCGTCACGGGCCGCAGCGGTCGGCGTTCCGCGCGCTGCCGGCCGTTCACGGCCGCGGCTCCGCCAGGACGCGGCGGGCGGGCCCCCGCGTCACGATCCGGCCCGCGGCCATCGCGTAGACCGTGTCGGCCAGCCCGGCGACCAGGTCGAGGTCGTGCTCGACGACGAGCAGGGCCGTGCCGTCGGCCGCCACGGCGCGCAGCACACCGGCGAGCGCGGCCACCTCCGCGCTGTCCAGGCCCGCCGCGGGCTCGTCCAGCAGCAGGGTGCGCGGGCGGCCGGCGAGGGCGCGCGCCAGTTCGACGCGGCGCAGGGTGCCGGTGTCCAGCCCGGCGACGGGCGCGGCGCGCAGCGGGCCGTCGAGGGCGAGCAGGTCCAGCGCCCGGCCGGTGGCGGCGGCCGGGTCCGGTACGCCGCTCTGCTCGGCGCCGATCCGGACGTTCTCGGCCACGGTCATCCCGTCGAACACGGCGAGCTGCTGGAAGGTCCGGGCCAGCCCGAGGCGGGCCCGGGCGTGCGCGGGGCGGTGTGTGATGTCCGTCCCGTCGAGCAGTACCCGGCCCGCCGCGGGGCGCAGGGTGCCGCACAGACAGTGGAACAGGGTGCTCTTGCCCGCCCCGTTGGGCCCGATGAGCGCGGTGACCCGGCCCGGCGCGACGGCCAGGTCGACACCGTCCAGGACGGTGAAGCCGTCGTAACGGGCGTGGAGGGAGCGGGCGGTGAGGCGGCCGGAAGGGAGGGGGCGGCCGGAGGGACTGAGGCGGGCAGCGGGCATGGGGGAGGAGGGGGAGGAGAGGAGTGATGGTGCGCGAGGGGGCGCCGGGGCGTGGGGGACGGGCTCCTTCGGAGCGGGGCGGCGGGGCTCGGAGAGGCCCCCTCCGGGCGTACGGTTCTCGGGCGTCCGGCTCCCGGGCGTACGACTCCCGGAACCACGGTTCCCGGACGTACGGCCCCCGGGCGGACGTGCCGACGCCATCTTCGCCCGCGCCCGTGCCCCCAGCGGAGTCAGCCGCGGCTCCGGAGCCCCGGACCGACGGGCCACGGCCTCGCGCAGGGCGGCGTGCGGGCCGCTCGGCAGCCGGCCGGCGAGCACGGCCAGGACACCGATCACCGCGGCCGCCGCGCCGCCCCCGGCCCCCGAGTCCAGGCCGACCAGCAGGACCGCCGCGGCGAGCGCCGCCAGCAGGCTGTCGGCGCCCAGGACGAGTACGGCCGCGAACCACAGCAGGCCGCGTACCGGGTCGTAGGACGCCGGGTCGAAGGCGCGCAGCGCCATGCCGAGCATCCCGCCGCCCAGTGCGGCCAGGGCGGCGCCCACCGTGAACGCCGCCAGTTTGAGGGCCGGTACGGGCACACCGGCGGCGGCCGCCCCCGGCTCGTGGTCGCGCATCGCGGCCAGCGCGCGCCCGGTACGGCCGCGGCGCAGTGCCGCCACCCCGAGCAGCGCGAGGCCGAGCAGGGCCAGTTCGAGGACGTAGTACGCGCGGTCGCCGGCGAAACCGGCGGGGCGGTCGAGGGAGAGCCCGGCGGTGGCGTACGGCTGGGCGAAGACGAACCGGCTGACGGCGACCCCGAAGGCGAGGGTGGCCAGGGCCGTCGCGAGGCCGTACCGCCGCAGCGCGGGCCGGCCGGTGAGCAGGCCGAGCGGTGCGGTGAGCAGGACGGCCAGCAGCAGGGCGGGCAGCCCGGGGACGGCCGGCAGGCCCGGGAAGCGGCCCGCCGCGAGCAGTGCGGTGAACAGGGCGCCCAGACCGGCGTACGCGGCCTGCCCCAGAGAGATCTGGCCGCCGCGCCCGGTGACGACCACCAAGGAGAGCAGCACCACGGCGAGCGCCGGTACCTGTACGGAGGTGCGCAGGTCGCCGTGGGCGAAGCCCAGCGGCAGCAGGAAGAGGATGCCGCAGACCAGCCAGGCGCGGCCGTCGTGGTCGGGCAGCCGGACGGTGCGCAGGGCCGGTGCCGCGCCGTGGGACGCGTCCGGCAGGGCCCGGGGGGCACCGAGGCCGCGCCGGGCGAGGGCGGCGGCCAGCAACGCCACGACGAACAGGTTGGCGCCGACGGCCTGGACGAGGGGTTCCAGGCTGCCGCCCGGGTGCAGCCGGGTGAGCTGGCTCTGTGCGACGCCGATGGCCAGGGCCACGGCCACCGCCACCGGCAGGCTGCGCAGACCGGCCGCCACCGCGACCGCCATCACCTCCATGACGAGCAGCGGCAGTCCGTACGGGTCCAGGCGCAGCAGCGGGGCCAGCAGCACGCCCGTCAGCCCGGCGGTGAAGGACCCGAAGGCCCAGCCGGCGGCGGCGACCCGATCGGCGTCGATGCCGCTGAGGACGGCGAGCGGGCGGTTGTCGACGACGGCACGCAGCGCGCGGCCGAAGCGGGTCCAGCGGGTGACGGCGGCGACCCCGGCGGCCAGGATGACGGCGGTGGCGAGCTGCACCCAGGGGTCGTCCGGCAGCAGCGCGGGCGCGTCCGCACGCGCTCCCGGCCCCCACAGCAGTCCCGCGGCGCCGACCAGCAGGACGAAGACGCCCAGGGAGGCGACCAGGGTGCGGGCCGGGCCCGTACCGCGTAGGGAGAGCGGCCGGAAGACGGCGCGGTCCAGCGCCAGTCCGATGCCGGGCGCGACGAGGAGGAGGGTGACGGCGGCGGCGGGCGGCAGCGGCCAGTTCCAGCCGACCACGAGCTGCCGCAGGACGTAGGCGCACACCATGGCGACGGCGCCGTGCGCGAAGTTCAGCACGCCGGTGGCCCGGTAGGTGACGATCAGTCCGATGCCGGTGAGCGCGGCGGCGCTGCCCACCGCGAGCCCGGCCAGGGTGAGGTCGTACGAGAGCGAGCTCACCGTTCCGGGCCGGGGCGCGGGTCGTCCGGCTCGCAGACGGGGCAGGGCGCCGGAGGGGAGACATCCGCTTCCGCCGGTCCGCCGGCGGCGGCGCGGGCGTCCGGCCGTCCGGCCACGAGCGGGCAGCCGGGCCGGTGCAGAAGCGTTCCGCCGGGCACGGTGAGGGGCGGACCGGCCTCCGCGTCCTGCTCCTTTCGCACGGCCGCGGCCCTGCCCGCCCCCGCCGGCTCCCCGCCGCCCGCCGCCGTGACCGTGTCCTCGGCGCCGTACGTCACCAGCAGCCCGTACAGTTCCTCGACGCGCGCCGCCGCCAGGCCCTGGTCGCCCCGCGCCACCAGCACGGCACCCGCGACGATCAGGGCGGCGCCCGGGATCGAGCAGGAGGCCAGGAACGGGATCTGGCGCTCGGCGAACCGCTCGCCGGAGACGCCGTACCAACCGGCCGCGCACAGCACCGCCCCGCCCGCCAGCGCCGCCCAGCCGCCCCACGGGGCCAGGCGCGCCCCGAACCGTGTTCGCGCGTTGCGCATCACGCCCCCTCGCGGCTTCCGGCGAATGCCTGCACTATGCCCTGTGAAGACAGCACCCAGAAGGCTTGTGCCAGACCGGTCGCGGCCGGTCGCGATGACAGGCGGTGGTGTACATGGCGGTCCGTGGGGGGCGTGCACGGCGGGCTCCGGCGCTGGTGACGGCGGCGGTGCTGCTGATGACGGCCGGGGCGGCGGGTTGCAGTGACGCCGAGGACGGCGGGCAGCGCGCGCCCAGCGGGGCGTCCTCCGCCCCGGAAAAGAGCGGTACGGGAACGGCGACCTCCGGTCCGCCGTCCTCCCCGGGCGACGCCCCGGCCGATCCGGCCGCCGCCGAGCGGGAGATCAAGGAGAACTGGCGGAAGTTCTTCGACCCGAAGCTGTCCAACGCGGAGAAGGCGAAGTACCTCCAGAACGGCGAGGAATTCCAGTTGCTGCTGGAGGCGTTCAACGGCGACCAGCGGGGGAAGCAGGTCGCGGCGCAGGTGTCCGCCGTACGGTTCACCTCGGCGACCGCGGCCGAGGTGACGTACAGCCTCACCCTCAAGGGCGCCACCGCGCTGCCGAACGCCAAGGGCGCCTCCGTGTACCAGGGCAAGGTGTGGAAGGTGGCGCTCAAGACCCTGTGCGCGCTGGTGGGCATGAGCGGCAATGCGGACGCGCCGGGCTGCTGAGGCGGCCGGGGCGGCCGCCTCGGCGCTGCTGCTCGCGCTGACCGCCGCCTGTGGCAGCAGGCTGCCGGAGAGCGACTTCGAACACCGCGGGACCGCGTCCGCCACCGGCCGGGCGCGGGAGCCGATCGTCGTCGGGATCATCACCAGTGCGACGAGCCCGGTGGGCGGCGAGGCGTTCACCGGGCCACGGGACGGCGCGCTGGCGTACTTCGCGGACCTGAACGCGAAGGGCGGCGTCAACGGACGGCCGGTGCGGGCGGTGACCTGCGACGACGGGGGCAGCGGCGTCGGCAACAACGAGTGCGTGCGCAAACTTCTCACCGAGGACAAGGTGTTCGCGCTGGTCGCGACCACCGCGCTGGACTACGCGGGCGCGCCCAGGGTCTCCGCCGCGGGCGTCCCCGACATCGGGGGACAGCCGGTCGGCGCCGCGTACGACACGTATCCGCATCTGTACGGGATCTACGGCAGCCGGGCGCCACGGGACGGCAAGGCGGCGGGCTGGGGCGGGAAGCTGTACGGCGGCACGGAGGTCTACCGCTACTTCAAGCGCGTCCAGCGGGCCCGCACCGCCGCCGTCGTCTCCTACAACCAGGCGGCGTCCGCCGCGTACGCCCGGCTGATCGTGCGCGGTCTGGAGGCCGAGGGGTACGACGTGACCAGCGAGCAGGTCGACTTCGCGCTGCCCAACTTCCCGGCGGTCGCCGCCGGGCTGCGCGACCGGGGGGCCGATCTGGTCTTCGACGCGATGGACACGCACGGCAACGCGCAACTGTGCGAGGCGATGGACGCGGCGGGCGTCCGGCCGACCGCCAAGGTCACGAACGTACAGAACTGGTCGGACACGGTCGCGAAGGACTACAAGGACTCGCCGGGCTGCCGCAACGCCCTGTGGGCCACCGGCGCCAGCCGCAACTACGACGATCCGGGGAGCGGGCCGGGCGGCGCGGCGGTACGGGCCTTCCGTGCCGGTATGACCCGGTACGCCGAGGGGAGACCGCTGTCGCAGTGGCAGCTCGAAGGGTGGGCGGCCGCGATGTGGTTCGCCGACGCGGCGCGTTCCTGCGGGCAGCGGCCCACCCGCGCGTGCGTGGAGCGCTTCGTCGGGCAGGGTGCGCCCTACACCGCCCGTGGCCTGCTGCTCCCCGCCGCGTACCGGCCGCAGGCCGAGCCGCCGGCCACCGACCGGACCTGCCTGTCGGTCGCCCGCTGGCGCGACGCGGCGCGGGGCGGCCGGGGCGGCTGGGTCACCCAGGGCGACATGGACACCAACTGTTTCACCGTCCCCCAGCTTCCGTACCGGCCCTGAGGACCCGGCCGTCACCGTCGGCCCGGCCCGTCGGCCCGGGAAGACCGGCGGAGCGAGCCGTTGGCTGCACACCTCGTGACGGGACGCCCCGGGACGGCATAACTTGTGGCGTTACAGCACGGCACAGAACCGACGATCAACGGTTCGGGAAAGTTCCTCGACGCCGCTACCGATGTCCTAACTCTTTCGGAACAAGTTGGCCAAACGCCTCAACCCGGAACCCGGGAACGTGGTCCAACCGTTCAACGGGGCAGACAGCGGGACTCGTCCGCGGCGACCAAGGGATACGGGGACGGAATACGGGGACGGATGCACAGCTCATTCCTGATTCACCACGCCCACGGCACCGGAGGGGCGGCCCGGACCGGCGCCCGGCGGACGCGACCCCGCCCGGAGCACGGGGCGTACGCAACCAAGGACGCGGCGCAGGCCGCTGTGAGAGGGGTGCGGAGGGTATGAACGCGTCGACGCAACTGCCCGTGACGGGCGCCGGGACGGCCGGTCCCGAAGCCGTCGCTCCCGTGCGGGCCGAGCCCACGGCCCCCGCCGGGCCGGACGTCACGGCCACCGGCCGCGGTTCCCGCGCGGCGGGCGGGGCCGCCCAGCCGCTGCACGCGGACTGCATAGCCGACTCCGCCGGCGGCCTGACCTTCGACATCACCACCCCGCAGGGCACCAGGCCGGTCTGGAGCGCGGCGCTCGTCCTCAGCCCGCGCGACGGCGGCGCCGACGAGGAGCTGCGGCTGCCGCTCGGCCCGAACGGCTCCGGGTGCCTGCGGGCCGTCCTGCCCAGCACCGTCGCGCTCCCCGAGGGCCGCTGGAACACCTACGCCGACCTCGGCGACGGCCGCGGCCCGCAGCGGCTGCTGCCCGGCGTCACCGACCTGAGCCCGCTGGTGGACCGCCGCCCGCTGGCCGGGATCGGCCGGCTCGGCGTCCGCATCCCGTACACCACCAGGTCCGGCAGTCTGGCGCTGCGCAGCTGGCTGCGCGGACCGCACGCCGAGGCCGGGGACGTCCTCGTCGACGCCTGCGGTGTGACGGTGGCGGGCCGCCTCTACGGCGCCGCCCTCGGCCCGGGCGCCCGCGCCGAGGCCACGACCCGCCCCGGCGCCCCGGAGACGGCCGACCCGGCCACCCGCGTCACCGTCCCGCTCACCGGCGACGGCCCCGACTTCGTCTTCACCCTGCCCCACACGCAGCTCGCGGGCCGCTGGCAGGGCGGCAGTGACCACTGGGCCCTGTGGCTGCGGGTGACCGAGGAGGCCGAGCCGGTCCGTATCGCCCGGCTGCTCGACGACGTACCGGAGAAGGCGGAGACCGTCAGCCACCCGGCGCTGTCCGTCGGCTGCCCGTCGGGCCGGCTGCGCATCGGCCCCTCCTACACCCGCGACAACGACCTGACGGTCCGGGTCACGGGTGGCGGGACGGACGCGAGTGACGGGGCCGGCGGGACGGGCGGGACGGACCGACCGGACCCGGCCGGTTCTTGACCGGGCCTCGTCAGACAGCACGCATAACACCGCACGCCGGGGGCACTCGGAGCAGCGGAGGTGCGATACACATGGTTCCTGTCATTCTGGTACTGCTGCTGGCTTTGATCCTGTTCGGCGCGGGTTTCGCGCTCAAGGCACTGTGGTGGGTGGCCGTCGCGGTGCTGGTCGTCTGGCTGCTGGGCTTCCTGTTCCGTTCGACGGGCGCGGGCGGTGGTCGCACACGCTGGTACAGGTGGTGACCCGGGAGAGACGCGGACGGTAGCTGTCCGCATGTGCTGCCAGACTGCCCGGCATGGTGGAAACCTCGGCACGACTGCTGCGTCTGCTCTCTCTCCTGCAGGCACACCGCGAGTGGACGGGCGCGGATCTCGCCGACCGGCTCGGCGTGACTCCGCGCACCGTCCGCCGTGACATCGACCGCCTGCGCGAATTGGGCTACCCCGTCCACTCGGCCCCCGGCACCGCCGGGGGCTACCGACTGGGCGCGGGCGCCGAACTGCCACCGCTGCTCCTCGACGACGAGGAGGCGGTGGCAGTCGCCGTCGGGCTGCGCACGGCGGCCGCCGGCGGCGTCGAAGGCATCGAGGAGACCTCCGTACGGGCCCTGACCAAGCTGGAACAGGTGCTGCCCCACCGGCTGCGCCGCCGCGTCGGCGCCCTCAACGCCTTCACCGTGCCCATGCCCGGCGCCGCCGGCCCCCGGGTCGACGCCGCCACCCTCACCGAACTGGCCAACGCCTGCCGGGACAGCCAACGGCTGCGCTTCGACTACGCGAGCCACGACGGTACGGCCGGCCGCCGCACCGTCGAGCCGCACCGGCTGGTGTCCGCGCAGCGCCGCTGGTACCTCGTCGCCTGGGACGTGGACCGCGCCGACTGGCGGACGTTCCGCGTCGACCGGATCACCCCCACCCCGCCGCACGGCCCGCGCTTCACCCCGCGCCCCGGCCCGGCCGCCGATCTCGCCGCGTACGTCTCGCGGGGCGTCTCCACGGACGTCTACGCCGAGCGGGCCACCCTGGTGCTGCACGCCACCGCCGCGGAGGCCGCCCAGCGGATCAGCCCGTCCGTCGGCGTCGTCGAACCGCTCGACGCCCACCGCTGCCTGCTGCACACCGGCGCGCACCGCCTGGACGTCCTGGTGGTCCATGCCGTCCTGCTGGGCTTCGACTTCGAGGTGCGCGAGCCGCCGGCGCTGACGGACGCGATCCGCGAGGTCAGGGACCGGCTGACCCGGGCGCTGCCCCCGGATCCGGCTCCTCCGTCGGGGACGGCCCCGACCCCGACGGCTTCCGCGACGCCTGCGGTTCCCGCGTCTCCCGCGCCCCCTGCGGCTCCGGAGTGCCCGGCGGGCTGAGCCGCGCGATCTCCGGGTGGTGCAGATCGAAGGCGGGCGACTCCGAGCGGATCCGGGGGATGGTCAGGAAGTTGTGGCGCGGCGGCGGACAGGAGGTCGCCCACTCCAGGGAGCGGCCGTAGCCCCACGGGTCCTCCGCCGTGACCTTCACGCCGTACTTCGTCGTCTTCCAGACGTTGTAGAGGAACGGCAGCGTGGACAGGCCGAGGAGGAAGGCGCCGACGGTCGAGAGGGTGTTGAGCACGGTGAAGCCGTCGGCGGCCAGGTAGTCGGCGATCCGGCGCGGCATCCCCTCCACACCCAGCCAGTGCTGGACGAGGAAGGTGGTGTGGAAGCCGGTGAACAGCGTCCAGAAGTGCACCTTGCCCAGCCGCTCGTCGAGCAGCTTCCCGGTGAACTTCGGCCACCAGAAGTAGAAGCCGGCGAACATCGCGAACACGACCGTGCCGAAGACGACGTAGTGGAAGTGGGCCACGACGAAGTACGTGTCGGTCACGTGGAAGTCCAGCGGCGGCGACGCCAGGATCACCCCGGTCAGCCCGCCGAACAGGAAGCTCACCAGGAACCCGACGGCCCACAGCATCGGGGTCTCGAAGGACAGCGAGCCGCGCCACATCGTGCCGATCCAGTTGAAGAACTTCACCCCCGTCGGCACCGCGATCAGGAACGACATGAACGAGAAGAACGGCAGCAGCACCGCGCCCGTCGCGAACATGTGGTGCGCCCACACCACGACCGACAGCCCGGTGATCGCCATCGTCGCGCCGATCAGCATCACGTAGCCGAAGATGGGCTTCCGCGAGAAGACCGGGATGATCTCGGTGATGATGCCGAAGAACGGCAGCGCGATGATGTAGACCTCGGGGTGCCCGAAGAACCAGAACAGGTGCTGCCACAGCAGCGCGCCGCCCCACTCGGCATCGAAGACCACCGAGCCGAAGCGCCGGTCCGCCTCCAGCGCCAGCAGCGAGGCCGCCAGCACCGGGAAGGCGACCAGCACCAGGATCGAGGTGAACAGCACGTTCCAGGTGAAGACCGGCATCCGGAACATCGTCATGCCCGGCGCGCGCATCCCGATGATGGTGGTGATGAAGTTGACCGAGCCGAGGATGGTGCCGAAGCCGGAGAGCGCCAGCCCCATGATCCACATGTCGGCGCCGATGCCGGGGGAGCGGACCATCGAGCTGAGCGGGGCGTAGGCGGTCCAGCCGAAGTTCGCGCCGCCGGTCGGCGTCAGCAGACTGCCCAGCACGATCAGACCGCCGAAGAGGAACAGCCAGTACGCGAGCATGTTCAGCCGTGGGAAGGCCACGTCGGGCGCGCCGATCTGCAACGGCATGATCTCGTTGGCGAAGCCCGCGAAGGCCGGGGTGGCGAACAGCAGCAGCATGATCGTGCCGTGCATCGTGAACGCCTGGTTGAACTCCTCGTTCGTCATGATCTGGAGTCCGGGGCGGGCCAGTTCGGCCCGCATCAGCAGCGCCAGCAGACCGCCGACGAGAAAGAAGCCGAAGGCGGTGATCAGATAGAGATGGCCGATCTTCTTGTGGTCGGTGGTGGTCAGCCAGTCCACCACCACCGCGCCGGGCCGCCGCGCCCGCACCGGTCCCGGGCTCGCCTCCACGGTGTCCGTACCCATCTGCGCCACCTCGTTCGCCAAGAGACACCGAAGCGGCCGGAACCCTCCGGCGCGCCCGGGAAGTCGGTAAGGGACGTGCTGGACGTGCTCGGGCTCAAGCCATGATGGCCGTCCCGGCCCGGTCGCGCGAGAGGGTGTGCGCAGCCCGGCCG
Source organism: Streptomyces sp. NPDC045470 (assembly GCF_040646595.1). Classification (NCBI taxonomy): domain Bacteria; kingdom Bacillati; phylum Actinomycetota; class Actinomycetes; order Kitasatosporales; family Streptomycetaceae; genus Streptomyces; species Streptomyces sp. NPDC045470. Next base: position 230,968 of record NZ_JBEZAN010000010.1, on the reverse strand, counting down.
GATCATTGCGGCGGGCCCGACGGGTGCGGCGCGGGGGTCATTCCCGGGGCAGCAGGGGCCCCAGCGGGCCGAGATCGAGGTTCAGTTCGTCCTTCCCGATGCCGTACCGCTCACACAGCTCGCCCATCCGCCGCTCCAGCAGCATCAGCGTCAGACCGATCCGTTCCTCCTGGTCCTCCGACAGATCGCCCTGGTCGACGCGGCGCAGCGCCTGCCGTTCCATGAGCTGGTGCAGCAGTTCCACCACGGTCAGCACGAGCCGCACCAGGTCGCGCTCCACGGTGTCCTCGTCCAGTTCCACACGCCGGCTCACGGCGCCACCTCCTCCTCGGCTTCCCCGGACCCCGTCACGGACCTCACTGCTCCAACTCCTCGAAGGGCGAGGGAACGTTGGCGTTGACCGAGCTGATCAGGGCCCGCAGATCGATCCGTACGAGATCCACTTCGGCGATGCGCAGGGTGAGGTCGCCCGCGATGACCGCGCCGCCGCCCAGCAGCCGGTCCAGCAGGTCGACCAGCGCGATCTGCCGTTCGGCCAGCGGATTGTCCGGCTGCGGGCCGGCCACCGGGGACGTCATACCGCACCGGTCCCGGTGTCCCCGGCCGCCTCCGAGGGCTGCGGAGGCTGCGCGAAGGAGTACGGGGCCCACGGCCCCGTCAGCTCGATCCGCACGCCCGGGCTGCGGTCCGCCAGCTCACCGACCAGGCCCGCGAACGCCCCGGCCTGCTCGCGGGGGATCAGATAGGCGCCGTTGAGCACGTTGCGGCCGCTGACCCCGGACAGCCGGGCGTCCTGCGGGCGGTGCAGCCGGCTGCGCTCGGCGAACGTGTCCAGCGCCTCGTGCGCGGCGCGGGCCAGCTCGTCGGCGCGCCGCTGGTTCTGCTCCTGCGCCTGCCGGTGGGCCAGCCGCCGGCGCAGGAAGTCGCGGCCCGAGCCGCCCGCGGCCGCCTCGCGGGCCGACCCGCCCGCGGGAACGGCGGGCTTGGCGGCCCCGGCGTCCTCGACGTACGCCTTGACGCCCCACTCCATCCGGCCGTCCAGGCTCACCAGCGCGCTCAGGAACTCCTCGGCGCGCTGCGCGAGGACCTGCCGGACCCCGCGCGTGTCGCGGTGGACCGTCACCAGGCGCAGCGGCAGCACACAGAACTCCGCGGCCGCGGTGTCCACCACGCTGCGGTGTGCCCGGGCGGTCCGTTCCAGCCACGCCATGTCCTCCAGGTGGGCGCGGAGCGCCTCCTCCTCGAAGTCGGCGGCCGGCACCCGGGAGACCAGGGCGGCCAGCGCGCCCTCCGTGACGGTCTCCACGGGTGCGTCCGCGACGCCGAGCAGTCCGTCCGGCGGTCGGCAGCCTGCCCGGGCGACGGCGTAGGTGTACATCAGCTCGGCGCCGTGCGTACTCAAGTGATCTCCTCTCGCGGCTCCTGGTCGCCCTCCAGGGCGGCGATCCGCTCGCGCAGCCGTTCGTTCTCCTGGGCGAGTTCGCGGCGCCGGGCACCGGAGGACAGCGACGGGTCGTCGCGCCACCAGTCGATGCCCATCTCCTCCGCCCGCTCGACCGAGGCCACGATCAGCCGCAGCTTGATCGTGAGCAGCTCGATGTCGAGCAGGTTGATGCGGATGTCCCCGGCGATGACCACGCCCTTGTCCAGGACGCGTTCGAGGATGTCGGCGAGGTTGGCGCCGCCGTTCGAGCCGTACGGGGAGGGGACCTGGGAACTCATCGGGCCGGCTCCGGCTCCCGCTCGTCCTCGGTGTCCGCCGGTTCCTCGTCGTCGTACTCGTCCGCGGCGTCCTCCTCGTCGTCGTACGCGTCCTCGGGCTCGTCGTCGGCGTCCTCGGCGTCGTCGTCGTACGTGCCCTCGGCGTCGTCCGCTTCCTCGTCGGCCGCCTCGGTGTCCGCTTCCTCGTCCTCGGCTTCCGGTTCCCCGGCGTCCTCGGCGTCGTCGTACGCGTCCTCGGCGTCCGGCTCCTCGTCGGAGTCGCCGGTCTCCTCCTCGTACGCGTCCTCGGACGGCTTGCCCGCGCCCTCGGTTTCCTGCTCGGCGCGGTCCTGGTCCGCGCCCTGCTCGTCGCGCTCCTGTTCCTCGCGCTCGACGGCCTCGTCATGGCCGACGACGACCTCGCCGTCCCGGATCTCGCCGCGCCACTCGCCGGTCGCCTCGCCCCGCATCATCACGAAGCGGCGGAAGTTCTTCAGATCGAGCCGGGCGCGGCGGCCCTGTGCCCGCCAGATGTTGCCGGTCTTCTCGAACAGACCCTTGGGGTGGTACTCGATGACCAGCAGCACCCGGGTGAGGTTGGCGGCCAGCTCGTGGAAGGTGACGACGCCCTTGAGGGTGCCCTTGGCGCCCTCGGAGGTCCAGGTGATGCGCTCGTCGGGGAGCTGCTCGGTGGTGTGCGCCTTCCAACTGCGCGTGGACCAGAAGATCTTGGCGCGCCAGTTGGAGTCGGTGTCGTCCGTGGACTCCACCCCCTGCACCCCCTTGGCGAAGGTGCTGAACTCCTGGAACTGCGTCCACTGGTTGTACGCCTCGCGCACCGGCACGCCGACGTCGACGTCCTCGCTGATCGTGACGAACTTGCCCTTGCCGCCGCCGCCCTTGCGCCCGCCGGTGAGTTTCTTGAAGGCGCCCTTGACGGAGTTCTTGGCGGTGTCCTTGACCGCGCCCTTGAGGGTGTCCTTGATCACCGGCCCGATCAGGCTGTCACTGCGCCCCTCGGCCACGTCCGTGAGCCGGGTGGTGGCCTCGCCGAGCCGCTTGCCGGTGGCCACCAGCAGGCGCTGGGCCTGCGCGGCGGCGAACGAGACGGCCTCTTCCTTCAGACGGTCGACGGCCGGGTTGCCGGCCACGGTCTCCTTGACGGTGGCCATCGGACCGCCGGACTTCGTGTCAGCCACGGTCCTCACCTCCGCTCCGGCGGGTGCCGGCGCGAGCCGTCTTCTTCGCGGCCGAGGCGGTCTTCTTCGGCGCGGCTGCCGCCTGCTTCGCGGGCCGTTTGCGCTGGTCCGGCGCGGCCTTGGTGCCGGAACCGGAGTCGGACTTGGCGCCGGTCCTGGCGGAGGTCTTCGAGGACCGCGCGCTCTGCTTCTTGGCGGCGCCGCGTCCCTCACCCCCGGACTTGCGCGCACCGCTGCCGCGGCTTCTCGGCGCGCTCTCCTCCTCGCCGTCGTCGGACGCTTCCTCGTCGTCCCGCCCGCCGCCGGTCACGCCGCGCACGGTGTCCGCGGCCTTGCCGGCGGTCCCGCCGGCGTCCAGCCGGTCGCGCACGTTCAGAGTCCGCTCGTGCAGGCTGTCCGCCAGGGAGTCGAGGCGCTTGGTGACCAGTGCGCCGGTCGCCGCCTTGCCCACCCCCGCGAGGTCGCCGCGCAGTTGCTCGCGCAACTCCTTGAGCTGCGGGTTGGCGGCTATCTGGTCGTTGACCAGAGAGACCAGTTGCTGCGGGCTCAGATTCAGGCGCTTGCCCAGGACCATGCTGCCGATACCGATGGCGAGCTTGGCCTTCTTGGTGCGGCCGAGCAGATAGCCTCCGGCGACGGCCAGCACCAGTGCCGGCCGGTTCTTCATGTCGGGGATCTCCTCCATGTCGGGTCGCGCTCGTCCGCCGTCCCGTTCCAGGGCTCGGACGTCCGGCACGACGCTCTCCGGGGATCTCGTACTGTCCGGTTCGGTGATGTCTTCGCGCTACGGGTTGCCGCTCCGGGGGAGCGGCACGGGGGCCGGGGCGGTCCGGAAGACCTTCCTCACGCCCCGGCCTGCCGCTGCCGCAGCTCTTCCAGCCGGTCCAGCAGCGCGTCCTCGCGCCGGTCGAACTCGGCCTCGTCGATCTGCCCGCTGTCCAGTTGCTCCGCCAGTTCCCGCAGTTCGCGCTGGACCACGGCCGGGTCGTAGTACTGCCGCTCGGCCTCGGTGAGGACCTGCCGCAGCACCCAGCCCGTCCCCCGTACAGGGGCGGCCGGGAGCAGCAGCAGCTCCTTGATCAGGCCCATCGGTCACTCCGCGGCGGCGGACTCTAGGGGGCGGACGAAGCTGTACGGCGGGAGCGGCCCGTTGACCAGCAGCTCCAGGTGCGGGTGGTCGGCGCCGAGCCGGTCGGCGGCGTCCAGGAACGCGGCCGCGTCCTCGCGCCGCATCAGGAAGGACAGGTTCACCAGCCAGCCGGAGCCCTCGGGACCGGGGCAGGACTGCTCCGCCTTCGGCACCAGCGCCGCTTCCACGGTGTGCGCGTCGGCGACCTCACGGGCCCGTACGGCGTTGGCGACCAGTTCGCCGAGCCGCAGCTTCTGCTGGTACGCGCCGCCGCCTGCGGCCTGGTTGGCCTCGTTGAGGGCGCGGATCTCCGGCTCCTCCGTCAGCACCCGCCGCAGGACGTCCTCTTCGCGGTGGGCGGCCTTGACGTTGTACTCGACCCGCCCGTTGAGGTCGTCCAACTGCGCCTTGTAGTGCTCGGCGTGTTCGGCCAGGACGTCCTGGACCGCCTCGTCGTCGTCGGAGAGCGAGCCGAAACGCAGCGGCAGCACCGCTCCGTCCGCGCCGGCCTCGGTCAGTACGTGCTGGTGGGCGAGGAGGTCACGGCGCTTGGGCCGCAGCTTGTCGGGACAGTCGCTGACGATCGCGGCCAGGTCGCCCTGGCGGACGATGCGGACCGGGCGCGGCGGGTCGCCGATGCCCAGGATCTCCTGCTCGGGCTTCGGGTGGTCGGCGCGGGCGATGCCGTAGACGTACGTGCTCACTCGCTCTCCTCCTTCTTACGGGAGGTGGTGCGCCGCGGCCTGCGCTGCGGTTCGCCCTCGCTCTCGGCCTTGTCCCGCCCCGAGCCGATCGCCTCGGCGAAGGTCTCGGCCGCGCCGGAGAGCGCTCCCTTGGACTTGCCCTTGGCGCCGGACTCGGTGACCTGGCCGACGACGTCGGGCAGGCCGGGGCTCTTGTTGGCGCCGGTCTCCAGGTCGAGACGGTTGCAGGCTTCGGCGAAACGCAGATAGGTGTCGACGCTGGCCACCACCACACGGACATCGATCTTGAGAATCTCGATACCGACCAGTGAGACGCGGACGAACGCGTCGATCACCAGGCCGCGGTCGAGGATCAGCTCCAGGACGTCGTAGAGGCCACTGGTGCCGCCCCCGCCCCCGGACTGCTGTTGTGCCGGGACAACGGTCATGACTGTGGTCTTCCTCTCGCACGCTCGTAGCGGCTGACGCGCCGGTAGCCCGTGAGCATTCCGTCCGGGTCGAGCGTGACCTCGTACAACGCCATGAGGCTCATCGTCTCGGGTACCCGGGCGAGCTCCAGCACCTCGGTCTCCAGGACCCAGCCGTCCTCGGTCTTCTCGAACCGGGACACGGTCTCGGGGTTCATGCCGGTCAGCTCGGCGAGCTGTTCCCGTGCCGACCGCAGGAGTTCCGGTGCGCTGGGGCGGGCGGACGCCGCTCGGTGGTTGTTGCTCTTGTCCGGTGTGTTCGCTGTGTTGTCTCCCATGGGCTCCTCGGCATCAGCGAGTACCGCACGGCGGTGGAGTCAAACCCGCCGACCGGCACCGATGCTTGCGAAATATGCTGCGGCGGCGTGCCGTCGGTTCATTTCCGGGATGTCGGACACCGTAAAAAGGAAGGAATAAAAGGCTGCTGACGGGGAATTAATTCCGGCCGCTCCCGGAGGGTCCGGAGCCGGCCTCCGACGGGCGATCAAGGCTGAAATCAGACCGACGTCGTTTCCCACCCGGTTGGTGCAGTGCCCGGCTCGTACGGGTGACGGAAAAGAGGGCAAACACGCGCTGTCATGCTGTGACAGAAGTGTGACCAAGGGGGGACCGGGCAGGTACGCGCGTATGGCACCCCGGCCCTTCCACCTGCTGCGCGGTACGCCTACGGTGGCTGCCATGGCACCCGTACCGAACTCCCCTTCCGAACCCGACGACGACCCCGAGACCTACGTCGGGCTGGCGCAGCAGGCCGCCGAGGAGCGCGCCCGCGCGCACGGCTGGACCACGGTCCGGTCCCTGGCGCCGGGCACGATCATCACCATGGAGTACCTGGGCGGCCGCCTGAACTTCGAGGTCGAGGGCGGCTCGGTGACCCGTAGCTGGAAAGGCTGAGCGGCCGGCGGCGGACCCGGACAAGGCGACGGCCCCGGCGCTCCGACAGGAGCGGCCGGGGCCGTCGGCCGCGCGGGGGAGAGGCTGTGCGTACCGTCCCCGCGGGTCGGGTGGCGGTCAGCTCCCGCCGGTGCGGCCGCGGACCGGGGCCGGGGTCAGCGGCGCGGTGCGCGGCGCGCGGTCCGCGTGCGGCGGGCGCCGGCTGCCGGTCGGGGTGACCGGGGTGCGCTCCGAGCGGACCGTGTGCGGCCGCGGCGGGTGGTGCGGGCGGCTGTCCGCGGCGCGGGTGGCGGTGCCCGGCCTGGCGACGCCCATCGCGTCCCGGACCAGCACCTCTTCCTCCGGCGCCGGCCGCGGCGCGGACAGACCGGTACGGGCGTGCGCCGGGGTGAGCGGCGCAGGCGCCGGCAGCCAGCGGGTGCGCAACTGCTGCCACAGGGCCGTCAGCCGGGACTCGGCCCACTCCACTCCGGGCTCGAACCAGGGCAGCGCCAGCAGCACCAGCAGCCCGGCGGCCCAGCCCAGCAGCACATCGCTGACCCAGTGGGTACCGAGGTAGACGGTGGTCATGCCGACACCCAGGGCGCCGAGCGCGGCGATCACCGAGAGTGCGCGGCGGCGCAGCGGAGTGGTCGCCAGATAGGCCAGGACGCCCCAGGTGACGACGGCGTTCGCGGTGTGACCGGAAGGAAATATATCGCCGCCCAGCCACATCTCGTTGGCGCCGATGGTGGTCGCGTAGTGCGGGCCGAGCCGGCCCATGCCCAGCTTGGCGGCGCCCGCGGTGATGTTGAGCAGCAGCAGCGAGGTGCCCAGCACCAGCAGCGGGTGGAGGTTCTTGGTCCGCCAGCAGCGCCAGCCCAGCCAGGCCGCCACGGCGACCGCGGTGGGGCCGCGCTGGCCCAGGACCACGAAGTAGTCGAGGAAGGCGTGGATCTCCGGCCACTGCTTGTACGGCCGGAAGAGCATGGCCTGCCAGTCGAAGGTGACCAGCCATGAGGTGGCGAGCACACCGGCCACGATCGCCACGTACACCGCGAGCGTGCCCCCGAACAGCCACCAGCGGGTCCGGGTCATGCGTGACGGCGGGCGGTCGGGCGGGTGCTCCTCCATCTGGTCGAGCTTGTCATCGGTACGCACTCAATCGACGTTACCGCGTGTGATGTCGGTGCTTGGTCAAACTGTGAGCTTTGTAATGACGATGTGATGTGCAATCTGTCTCAAAGGTGACTTTGGCCAAGGGATTTCGGAAGGAATTCACCGGCCGTCGGATTGCCTCCGGGAGGGGTGTCGGCGGAGGCCCCGAGCGGCTTCTTTCCAATTCGCCGGAGGAGTTTATCGCCGATTCGTGCGGGTGTCGCGGTCCGTTTCCCCGCAGGGGCGTTCACGGAGGGGAATCCTCCGTTCACGGCGGGCCCGAACCGTTCAGCCAGAACGCCCCGTACACCGCCGACCCCACGCTGACCAGGGCCGTCACCGTCCAGGACACCGCCGGACGCCACCGCGCCAGCCCGGCGGCGAGCGGCAGCAGCAGCGGATAGGCGGGCATCATCAGGCGCGGCTTGGAGCCGAAGTACCCCTTGGCCGTCAGCGCCAGCAGCAGGACGACCCCGCCGTAGACGAGCAGCGGCAGCGGCTGCCCCTGGCGCGCGCCCCGGACGTAGAGCCAGACCACCAGAGCGACACCGGCCAGCAGTCCGAGGCCCGCCGGGAAACCGAGGTCCCACAGGAACGAGGCGAAGGCCACGCCACCGTCGAAACCGTTGCCCCAGCCGCCCTGGACGTCCAGATACGCGGTGATACCGCCTTCCCGGACACCCACCCAGAGGAAATAGCCGCACCAGCCGAGCGGCGCCAGCAGCACGCCCAGCAGCATCCGCCGGTGCCGGCGCAGACGCAGTCCGCCGCCCGGCCCGCCGTCCGCCGGTCCGCCGCCCGGTGCGCGGTCCCGCCACAGCGTCACCACCGCGGTGATCCACACCGCCGCGACCACCGCGGCCCCCACCGGCCGGGTCAGTCCCGCCAGCGAGGCCAGCACCCCCGCGGTCACCCACCGCCCGGTCAGTACGCAGTACACCCCCCACGCCGCGAGCGCGGTGAACAGCGACTCCGAGTACGCCATCGACTGCACGATCCCCACCGGCAGCGCCGCCCACAGCGCCGCCAGCGCGACACCGGCCCGCGGCCCGTGCAGCCGCTCGCCGGTCAGATACAGCGCCCAGGCGGCGGCGAGCGACGCGAGCCAGGACACCGCCAGACCGGCGTCGGCGGCGGACAGCGACGTCACGGCGGAGAGCCCGCGCTCCAGCCACGGCAGCAGCGGGAAGAACGCCAGGTTCGAATGCACGTCCCCGTTGGCAAGCTGGACGCTGTAGCCGTACCCCTGCTCGGCGACCCGGGTGTACCAGAGCGCGTCCCAGCGGGCGGTGAGCAGGGTGTGCCAGCTCTTGCCGTGCGCGGCGGACCAGGCCGCCAGGACGACGAGCCCCAGCGCCCGGATCGCGGCGTACACCAGCAGGGCGGGGGCGGCCCGGCGCAGCGCGGAGCGCGGCCGGTCCGTCCGGCCGGGTCCGTTCCGCTCCGGGCCGCGAAAGGGGGCAAGATCGTTCATCCGGCCGATTATCCCGTGGCCGGAGTCCGCCGTCCGTCAACGGGTATGGGAACCGCCGGGCCCTGCGACGAGCGTCTCATCGTGGGGTGAGCCACGCGTCACGTCACGCGACTCGCGTAGTCTGACGTCTCAACTCGCCCGTCCGCCGGTTCCGCCGGAGCGCCTCCCGCGCCCCGGCACGCGGCCGCGAGAGCATGACAGGAGGTACGCGAATGTCCGGGACTACCACGTCCGGCAGCGAGCGGACGGCGGGGGTTCCCCGGCATGGAGGTGGCGGCGCCAACCGCTGGACCGTACTGGTCGTGCTCTGCGTCAGCCTGCTGTTCGTCGCGCTGGACACCACCATCCTGTACGTGGCGGTGCCGTCGGTCACCGAGGACCTGCGTCCCGGGCCGGTGGAACTGCTGTGGATCGTGGACATCTATCCGCTGATCGCGGCGTCCCTGCTCATCCTCTTCGGCACGCTCGGCGACCGGGTGGGCCGCCGCCGCATCCTGCTCATGGGGTACGGCCTGTTCGGCGCGGCCTCGGCCGCCGCCGCACTGGCGCCCAACCCGCAGACGCTGATGATCGCCCGGGCCCTGCTCGGCATCGGCGGCGCGATGATCATGCCGGCGACGCTGTCGATCCTGCGCCAGGTCTTCCCCGACCGGCGCGAGCGGGCGGTCGCCATCGGCGTGTGGAGCGCGGTGGCCGCCGTCGGCGCCGCGGTCGGACCGGTCCTCGGCGGTTTCCTCGTCGAGAACTTCTGGTGGGGCTCGGTCTTCCTCATCAACATCCCGATGATGGCGGTCATGGCCCTGATAGGACGCTGGCTGCTGCCGGAGTCCCGGGGCGAGCGCAACGGGCCCTGGGACACCGTCGGCGCCGTCGTCGCGGCGCTCGGTGTGCTCGGTGTCGTCCTCGGCGTCAAGCGCATCGGCAGCGGCGAGGCACTGCTCGGCCCGACCACGCTGGGCTCCCTCCTCGTCGGTGTCCTGCTGCTGATCGTCTTCGTACGGCGCCAGCGCCAGCGCGAGCATCCGCTCATCGACATGCGGCTGTTCGCCCGCCCGGCCTTCGGCACCTCCGTGGGCTGCATCGTGCTGGCGATGCTCGCCCTCGTCGGGCTGCAGCTCATAGCCGTGCAGTACCTCCAGCTCGTCCTCGGCCTGAGCCCGCTGGAGACCGGGCTGCGGATGCTGCCGCTGGTCTTCGCCGCGATGGCCGCCGGGCTCACCGGCTCGAAGGTGCTGCAGGCCATCGGCCCCAAGGTGATGGTCTCGCTGGGCTTCGTGCTCACCGCGGCCGCGGTGCTCTGCCTGACCGCGATGGACGAGACGGACCGGCCCTGGCTGCTCGTGCTGGGATTCGTACTGCTCGGCTTCGGCTTCCAGAGCACCCTCTTCGGCGCCTACGAGTCGATGCTCAGCGAGGCCCCCGCCGACCAGGCGGGCGGCGCGGCGGCCATCGGTGAGACCTCCTACCAGCTCGGCGCGGGCATCGGCGTGGCCCTGCTCGGCAGTGTCATGAACGCCGCCTACGCCCCGGGGCTGGCCCACGTGGACGGCGTCCCGGACCGGGCGTCCGCCTCGGCCGCGCACTCGCTGGGGGAGGCGTACAAGGTCGCCTCCTCGCTCGGCGACACGGCGAAGTCGGTGCTGCGCGACGCCGCGCAGGGCTCCTTCGTGCACGGGCTGCACGTCACGCTCGTCACCAGCGCCGTGCTGCTGCTGGTCGGCGCGGTGATCGCGCTGCGACTGCCGCGGCGGGCCGCGGACGCGGGGGACCGGACCGACAGCGACGGGACGCACTGCGGCTCGGAGCCGGCGCGCGCGAACACCGGACGGTAGCGGGAACCACCGGGCGGAAACGGAACAAGGACGGTAGCGGAACCAAGGGGGACGGGGGCTGCGGCGCGGGGAGTACGGCGCTGAGCGGGGGCTTTGCGTACGGGGCGGGGCGGCCGGGCAGGGGCTGTGCCCACGGCGGGGCCCTTGCCGCCGTGCCGCGGCCGCCCGTAACGTCGGACCTGGATAACTAACACCGCTAGTTTTTGTGCGCGCGCAGCTACCGGAGGCCCCGCCATGTCCGCATCCCCGTCCCCGAAGCTCCCGCCCTTCGACGCGGAAGACCCGCTGGGCCTCGACGACCTGCTCTCCGACGAGGACCGGGCGGTACGCGCCACCGTCCGTCAGTGGGCCGGCGACCGGGTCCTGCCGCACATCGCCGAGTGGTACGAGCAGGGCGAACTGCCCGGCATCCGGGACCTGGCCCGCGAACTGGGCTCCCTCGGCGCCCTCGGCATGGCGCTGACCGGGTACGGCTGCGCGGGCGCCTCGCACGTCCAGTACGGCCTGGCCTGCCTGGAGCTGGAGGCGGCCGACTCGGGCATCCGCTCGCTGGTCTCCGTACAGGGCTCGCTCGCCATGTACGCGATCTGGCGCTTCGGCTCCGAGGAGCAGAAGCGGCGCTGGCTGCCGGACATGGCGTCCGGCGAGACCATCGGCTGCTTCGGCCTGACCGAGCCGGACCACGGCTCCGACCCCGGCGACATGCGCACCCACGCCAGACGGGACGGCGGCGACTGGGTGCTCACCGGCCGCAAGATGTGGATCACCAACGGGTCGGTGGCCGGCGTCGCGGTGGTCTGGGCACAGACCGACGACGGCATCCGCGGCTTCCTCGTCCCGGCCGGCACCCCCGGCTTCAGCGCGCCCGAGATCCGGCACAAGTGGTCGCTGCGCGCCTCGGTCACCAGCGAACTGGTCCTGGACGGGGTACGACTGCCGGCCGACGCGGTGCTCCCCGACGCCAAGGGGCTGGGCGGCCCGCTGCGCTGCCTGGGCCACGCCCGGTACGGCATCGTGTGGGGCGCGATGGGTGCCGCGCGCGCCAGTTTCGAGGCCGCGCTGGAGTACTCCCGTACCCGCGAGCAGTTCGGCAAGGCCATCGGCGGCTTCCAGCTCACCCAGGCCAAGCTGGCCGACATGGCCGTGGAACTGCACAAGGGCATCCTGCTCGCCCACCACCTGGGGCGGCGCTTCGACGCGGGGCGGCTGCGGCCGGAACAGATCAGTTTCGGCAAGCTCAACAACGTACGGGAGGCGATCGAGATCTGCCGTACGGCCCGTACGGTCCTCGGCGCGAACGGGATCTCGCTGGAGTACCCGGTCATGCGGCACGCGACGAACCTGGAATCGGTGCTCACCTACGAGGGCACCGTCGAGATGCACCAGCTCGTGCTGGGCAAGGCGCTCACCGGCCTCGACGCGTTCCGCTGAGCGGACCCGGCCGGCGGCCGAGGGCGTCGGCCGGGGGGCGTCGGCCGCCCCGGCCCCGGCGCTCAGCTCTGGTTGAAGAAGCCGCCCTCGGGGCGGCGCCGGCCGGGCTCACCGCTGAGGATGCGGTAGTCGGCCGGGGTGAGCAGGAAGACGCGCGTGGCGACCCGCTCGATGGAGCCGCGCAGCCCGAAGGTCAGCCCGGCCGCGAAGTCCACCACGCGCTTGGCGTCGGAGGAGTCCATCGCGGTCAGGTTGACGATGACGGGAATGCCGTCCCGGAACAGTTCCCCGATGCCGCGGGCGTCCCCGAAGCCCTCCGGGGTGACGGTGGCGATGCGGGTGCTCTGGTCCTGGGCGCTCTCGTCGGCGACCTGGACGCGCGGGTCGGTCACCCAGGGGGTGTTACCGGTGCTGCCGGGCTCGGACCCCTCGGCGTAGTCGTCGTCGTAGTAGCGCTCGTCATCGTTGTCGTCGACGAGGCCCAGCCAGGCGCTTGCCTTGCGTACCGATCCCATTGACGCCTCCTCTCACCCGCGGTCTGTGTGTCCGCACCTCTATCGTCGTCCATGATGCGGATGCTCTGCCAAGTGGATAGCCGCCGCACGGGGGGTTCGTGACACATCTGGTGCAAAGAGGGTGGCATGGCGTCAGAACTGGGAAGAGTCGCGGGAACTGACCGTGTGAAGGCTGTCACATCGAGTGTCGGAACGTCCAGTGGCCGACCGGTACCCGATCGTTCTTGCATTCAAACCGGACGGAATGCGAACCGCCCGAGTGCGGGCGGTGTCCCGTTCCACCCCGTACGGGGGGTCAGGTGAACCCGGCCGGCCGCAGGTGTGAGGCGTGGCGTTGACCCGGGGCCGCGCCGGCGGCCCGGCGGCGCGGCTGCCGAACTTTGTCGACAATGCGTTACCGGGGCCGGACGGGGCAGGCGTGGAGCGAGGGTGAAGCGTGGAACGGCAGACGAGGGTGGAGCTACGAGGGGAGGGGCGCGCCGACGGGGCGCGGGCGTGTGAAGGCGCGGCGGACGGGAGGAGAAGCCGCGAAAGGCCCGGCCGGGACGGCGGCGGGCGGGCAGCGGGTCAGCTCAACAGGACGCCGACCACACACGACCGAAGTCGATGTGGTCGCGGGTGACCAGCCACTGCCGTGAGTCCATGCGGCCAAGTGGAACAGGCTTCCGGTTCCCCGTCAACCATGACGTGCTCCGTTGCTCACAGTCCGGACAGCCTTGACAGCGGGGCGTCCCGGGCGCATAGCCTCAAGGATCGGCCGTGCTGAGGGGCGCGGTCCGGTGGCGGCCCCGGGCCCCGTGTGTGAAGACGCTCAACTCCCAGTGGGATCACTGCGTCCACGGAGCCTTCACGCATGTCTGCGACCGACAACGCGCCGTACCCCGCGCCGTCCGCGCGGCCCCTCCACCCCCCGTCCCCCGCCCCGGCCCGCCCGTCCGTCGTCCTTGTCGGCGCGGGCCCGCGCGGCACCGGCCTGATCGAGCGCATCGCCGCCAACGCCCCCGAGCTGTACGGCGCCGCGCCCCTGGACCTGCACCTGGTCGACCCGTACCCGCCGGGCGGCGGGCGCGTCTGGCGCCGCGACCAGTCCCCGCTGCTGTGGATGAACTCGACGGCCGAGGACGTCACCATGTTCACCGACGCGTCCGTCGAGCTGCGGGGACCGGTACGCCCCGGGCCCTCGCTCGCCGAGTGGGCCGCCGGGGTGCGCGCGGGCGAGTTCCCCGTACCCGGCGAACTGGCGGCGGCGGTGGGCGGGTTGGGGCCGCAGGGGTTCGCCGGGCGGCAGGTGCAGAGCGCCTACCTGGAATGGGTGTACGAGCAGGCGGTGGCCGCGCTGCCGCCGGGCGTCGCCGTGCACGGGCACCGCTGCCGCGCGGTGCGGGTCACGGGCCCGCGCGGCGGCCGGCAGCAGGTGTGGCTGGCGGACAGGCCCACCCCGCTCGTCGCCGACCTCGTCGTCCTCGCCCTCGGCCACCTCGACGCCCAGCCGCCGCCGGAACAGCGGGCCCTGGCCGCCTTCGCCGCGCGCCACCACCTGACCTACCTGCCGTCCGACTTCACCGCCGACGCGGGCCTGGACGCCCTGGTCCCCGGCGAGCCGGTGCTCGTGCGCGGCTTCGGGCTCGCCTTCGTCGACCTGATGGCGCTGCTCACCGAGGGGCGCGGCGGCGCGTACGAGGCCGGGCCGGACGGGGAGCCGGTGTACCGGCCGTCGGGGAAGGAGCCGGTCCTGTACGTCGGGTCGCGGCGCGGCGTCCCGTACCACTCCAAGATCGGCTACACCTGGCAGGGCGAACGGCCGCCGCTGCCGCGCTTCTTCGGCCCCGCGCAGGTGGACGACCTGCTCGCCCGGCCCGGCGGCTACGACTTCCGGCGCGACGTCTGGCCGCTCATCGCCAAGGAACTGGGCCACGCCCACTACCACCGGCTGTTCACCGCGCACCCGGAACGGGTCCGCGGCGACCGGGCCGCCTTCGAGGAGCGGTACGCGGCCGCCGGACCGCTCGGCCCGCAAGTGCGGGCGCTGGTCGCCGCCGCCGTCCCCGACCCCGCCGACCGCCTCGACCTGGACGCCCTCGACCGGCCGCTGGAAGGTGTCCGCTTCCCCGGCGCGGACGCCTTCCAGGACGGCCTGCGCGCATACATCGAGGCCGACCTCGCCCGGCGGCACGACCCCGCCCACAGCCCCGACCTGGCCGTCTTCCTCGCCCTGCTGTCGGTGTACGGGCAGCTCGTACGGCTCGGCGACCACGGCCCGTGGTGGCACGGCTTCTTCAGCCACCTCGCCTCCGGGCCGCCCGGCCCCCGCCTGCGGCAACTGCTCGCGCTGTCCCGCGCCGGAGCGGTGCGCTTCCTCGGCGCCGGCACCACCGTCACCCCCGACCCGGAGCGCGGCGTGTTCTCGGCCACGAGCGCGAGCGTGCCGGACGTACGCGTCGAGGCCCGGGCGCTGGTGGAGGCGCGGCTCCCGCAGCCCACCGTGACGGACACGAAGGACCCGCTGCTGCGCGGCCTGTACGACGACGGGGCCGCCGCGACCAGCAGCGGCCTGCTCGCCGTCGACCCCGGCGACGGCCGGGTGCTGGACCGTGCCGGGCAGCCGCACCCGCGCCGCTTCGCGCTCGGCCCGCACACCGACGCCCGCGCCTCCGGCGCCTTCGCCCGGCCCCGTACCAACGCCCCCGCCTTCCGGCAGAACGACGCCACCGCACGCGCCCTGCTGCGGTTCCTGCGCGCGCACGCCGTACCGGAGCCGGCCCGGTGCCCACCCGGCTGAGCAGCACCACGGCATCCGCCACCTCCCCGTGCCCAGCGACGAAAGGCCGTCCCATGCCCCAGCCCTCCTGCTCCCTGCGCCCCCTGCACCTCGCCTTCGCACTCGACGGGCCGCCCCGCCGGGCCCGCCGCGCCCCCGAGCTCTACGACCCGGAGCACTACGTCCGCCTGGCCCGGCTCGCCGAGCGCGGCACCCTGGACTTCGTCACCCTCGGCGACTCCTTCGCCCGGCCGGGCCCGGACGCGCTCGCCGTCCTCGCCCGGGTCGCGCCGCGCACCGGCCGCCTCGGCCTGGTCCCGGCCGTCACCACCACCCACACCGAGCCGTTCCACGTCTCGACCGCCGTGAACACCCTGGACTGGGTCAGCCGCGGCCGGGCGGGCTGGACCGTGGAGGTGTCCGGCACCCCCGCCGAGGCCCGCCTCTTCGGCCGCCGGGACGCCGCGCCCGCCGACGCGCTGTGGCGGGAGGCGGGCGAGGTCGCCGACGTGGCCGCCCGGCTGTGGGACAGCTGGGAGGACGACGCGGAGATCCGCGACACCGCGACGGGCCGGTTCGTCGACCGCGACAAGCTCCACCACGTCGACTTCCGCGGCACCTCCTTCTCCGTACGCGGACCGTCCATCACCCCCAGGCCGCCGCAGGGCCGCCCGGTCGTCGCCGTCGATGCCACCGCCCGGCCCGCGCGGCAGGTGGCCGCGGCGCACGCGGACGTCGCGTTCGTCCGGGTGGAGGACCCCGCCACGGCGGCCGCCGCCCGCGCCGACCTGCGCGAGCGCGCCCGCTCTCTGGGACGTGACCCGGACCGGCTGCTGGTCCTCGCCTCGCTGCCGGTCGAGCTGTACTGCTCCGGCGATGCCGTCGGACTCGCCGACCTGCTCGGCGACTGGCACGCGGACGGCGCGGGCGACGGCTTCCACCTGCGGCCCGCCGACCCCGCGCGGGACCTCGCGCTGCTCGTCGACGGCACCGTGCCGGTGCTCCAGCACCGCTGCCTGCTCCGCCGCTTCTACCCGGGCACGACGCTGCGCGAGCACCTCGGCCTGCCGCGCCCGGCCAACCGCTACGCCCCGGCCCGGAAGGTCTCCTCGTGACCGGGTCCAGTACATCGACGCGTACGGCGCCCACCCCCGCGGCGCCCGTCGCGACCGTCGCGCCCGGCCTCCGGCGCCTGCACCTGGCGGCCCACTTCCCCGGCGTCAACAACACCACCGTCTGGGACGACCCGGGGGCCGGCTCGCAGATCGACTTCGCCTCCTTCGAGCACCTCGCCCGTACCGCCGAGCGCGGGCGCTTCGACTTCTTCTTCCTCGCCGAGGGGCTGCGGCTGCGCGAGCACAAGGGACGCATCCACGACCTCGACGTGCTGGGCCGCCCGGAGTCGATCACCGTACTGAACGCGCTGGCGGCCGTCACCGACCGGCTGGGCCTGGCCGCCACCGTCAACACCACCTTCAACGAGCCCTACGAGCTCGCCCGGCGGCTGGCGACCCTGGACCACCTCAGCGCCGGCCGCGCCGCCTGGAACGTGGTCACCACCTCCGACGCGTTCACCGGCGAGAACTTCCGCCGCGGCGGCTACCTCGACCACGCCGACCGCTACACCCGCGCCGCCGAGTTCGTCGCCATCGCCCGCGAACTGTGGGACTCCTGGACGGCCGGGGGCGTGCCGCGGCCGGTCACCCACCAGGGCCCGCACTTCCGCGTCCGGGGCGCCTTCACCCTCCCGCGCAGCCCGCAGGGCCACCCCGTCGTCATCCAGGCGGGCGACTCCGCGGAGGGCCGCGCCTTCGCCGCCGCCACCGCCGACGTGGTCTTCACCCGGCACAGCACCCTCGCGGCCGGCCAGGAGTTCTACGCCGACGTCAAAGGCCGGCTGGCCGCCCACGGCCGTACCGCCGACTCCCTGAAGATCATGCCCGGCGTCACCTTCGTCCTCGGCGACACCGCGGCCGACGCCCAGGAGCGGGCCGCCACGATCCGCCGGCAGCAGGTCTCGCCGCAGAACGCCCTGCTGGCCCTGGAACAGGTCTGGGGCGTCGACCTGTCCGGGTACGACCCGGACGGGCCGCTGCCGGACATCGACCCGGACCCCGGCTCCCAGCTCGCCCAGGGCCGCGTCCGGATCGCCGACCCGAAGGCGGTCGCCGACCGCTGGCGGGCGCTGTCCGAGGCCAAGGGCCTGTCCATCCGGGAGACCGTGATCGAGACGACCGGGCGGCAGTCCTTCGTCGGCACGCCCGCCGCCGTCGCCGAGGAGATGGCCGCCTACGTGGCGGCCCGTGCCGCGGACGGCTTCATCCTCGTACCGCACCTGACCCCCGGCGGTCTGGACGACTTCGTCGACCGGGTGGTGCCGCTGCTCCAGGAGCGCGGCGTGCTGCGGACGGAATACGCGGGCACGACCCTGCGCTCTCACTTGGGGCTGCCGGACCCGGTACGTCCCGTAGGGAAGGACTGACCGTATGAGCACCACGAGCAGCACCGGCACCCAGGCCGAGCAGCACTGGCAGACCTGGCACGAGCAGCGCGCCGCCGAGATCGCCCTCCCGTACGGCCCGCTCGCCCTGACCGCCACGCACTGGCTCGCCGACTTCCCCGACGGCCGCCTCGACGGCGTACCGGGCCACTGGAGCGCGGGCGGCGACGCGGTGCTCCTGCGCGCGGCCGCCGCCGACGGGCTGACCGTCGACGGGGCGCCGCCGGCCGGCACCGTACGGCTCGGCGCGGACGGCACCCCCGCGACCGCCCGGGTCGCGCACGACGGCCGTCGGCTGCCGGTGCTGCGCCGCGACGGGGAATGGGCCGTACGGATCTTCGACCCCGGCTCCGCGGCCCGGCGCGCCTTCGGCGGCATCGACGTCTTCCCCTACGACGAGCGCTGGGTGCGCCCCGGGCTGTTCCGGCCGTACGGCGCGGGGCGCACGGTCCAGGTGGCCAACGCCGACGGGCGGGAACGGGGCCTGGGCCTCGCCGGTGAACTCGCCTTCACCCTCGACGGCGACGAGCACACCCTCCAGGTCGCGGTCGAGGCCGACGGCAGCCTGTGGGCCGTCCTCGCCGACGCCACCAGCGGCACGGACAGCTACCGCTTCCGCTTCCTGCGCACGCCGGCCCCCGCGGCCGACGGCACCGTGCCGGTGGACCTCAACCGCACCCTGCTGCCGCCCTGCGCCTTCGCCGACCACTTCATCTGCCCCTTCCCGCCGCCCGGCAACACCCTGCCCTTCGCGCTGCGCGCGGGGGAGCGGAACCGCATCGTGCGCTGAACCGTCGAAACCCGGACCGAGGGGGTCAACCACCGTCCCGGCAGCGAGAGTTGCTGCCGGACGTGTGTGCGTACGGGCTTCGGGCGGGCGTCCGAAAGGCACCCTTGCGCGGGCGGGCCGGGCCCTCGAAACTCCCGAGCAGCGCTGTCCGGGGCCCGCACCGGAAGGACGTGCGGAGTTCCGCGGGCCCGCCGGGCAGCGTCACACGGACCTGCCCGCCGGCAGGTTCTTCCGATCCCCTCGGAGGTAGCAGTGAGGTTCGAGCGCACTACCCCCCGGAGCGGCATCGCGAGACGCGGACGGCTGATCGCCGTCGCGTCCGGGCTGGCCGCGATCGGCGCCATGGCCCTGCCGACCGCCCACGCGGGCGAACCCGCCCCGCCCACCACGTTCAGCGCGTCCCAGCTCGCCGCCGTGAGCGACGCCGTACGCTCCGCGGACGTCGCGGGCACCGCCTGGGTCGTCGACCCGAAGACCGGCAAGGTGGTCGTCCAGGCCGACAGCCGGGTGACCCCGGCCCAGCTCGACAAGATCAAGCAGGCCGCGGGTGCCAACGCCGGTGCGCTGAAGGTGGAGCGCATACCCGGCGTGCTGCGCAAGCTGATCTCCGGCGGCGACGCCATCTACGCGACCAGCTGGCGCTGCTCCCTCGGCTTCAACGTCAAGAAGGGCAGCACGTACTACCTGCTGACGGCGGGCCACTGCACCGACGGCAACCCGCCCTGGTACACCAACTCCTCGCACAGCACGAGCATCGGCCCGACCGCCGGTTCCAGCTTCCCCGTCAACGACTACGGCCTGGTCCGGTACAGCAACACCGGTGTTCCGCACGAGGGCACGGTCGGCGGCCAGGACATCACCAAGGCCGGCAACGCGACCGTCGGCCAGAACGTCACCCGCCGCGGCTCCACCACCGGCACCCACAGCGGCAAGGTCACCGGCCTGAACGCCACCGTCAACTACGGCAACGGCGACGTCGTCTACGGCATGATCAAGACCACCGTGTGCGCCGAGCCCGGCGACAGCGGCGGCCCCCTGTACGCCGGGAGCACGGCGCTCGGCCTGACCTCCGGCGGCAGCGGCAACTGCTCCTCCGGCGGCACCACGTACTTCCAGCCGGTCACCGAAGCGATCAGCGCGTACGGGGTCAGCATCTACTGACGCCCGGAGCCGTCCGGTCCCGGCGCACCGCGCCCGGACGGCCTCCGCACACGCACCCCCACGCAGCCGGCAGCTCCCGGGCCCCCGTCCGCACCCGCGGTCGGGGGCCCGTCGGCGGCGCGCGGGCAAGGCCGACGCGCACCCTCGACCGTTCCCGGGGCCGGTCATACCGTGGTGAGGACGCCCGAACTCGGACATGGGCGCATACGGCAGGGGGCCGTGATGGTCGAGGAACTGGTGGCGGCCGGGATCGCGCTGGCTTCGGCGGGCGCGCTGTACGTGTCGGCGGCGGCGCGGGTGGTCAAGCAGTACGAGCGGGGCGTCGTCCTGCGGCTGGGCAAACTGATGCCGGCCGCACGCGAGCCGGGCTTCACCATGATCGTCCCAGGTGTCGACCGGATGCGTAAGGTCAACATGCAGATCGTCACGATGCCGGTGCCCGCCCAGGAGGGCATCACCCACGACAACGTGACGGTACGGGTGGACGCGGTGGTCTACTTCAAGGTCGTGGACGCCGCCGACGCGGTGGTCAAGGTCGAGGACTACCGCTTCGCGGTCTCCCAGGTCGCCCAGACCTCACTGCGTTCCATCATCGGCAAGAGCGACCTCGACGACCTGCTCTCCAACCGGGAGAAGCTCAACCAGGGGCTGGAAGTGATGATCGACAGCCCGGCGCTGGGCTGGGGCGTGCAGATCGACCGGGTGGAGATCAAGGACGTGTCGCTGCCGGAGACCATGAAGCGGTCGATGGCCCGCCAGGCGGAGGCCACCCGCGACCGGCGGGCCCGGGTCATCAACGCCGACGCCGAACTCCAGGCGTCCAAGAAGCTGGCCGAGGCGGCCCAGGCGATGTCCGACCAGCCCGCCGCGCTGCAACTGCGGCTCCTGCAAACGGTGGTGGCGGTCGCCGCCGAGAAGAACTCCACGCTGGTGCTGCCGTTCCCGGTGGAGCTGCTGCGCTTCCTGGAGCGCTCCGGCCTCCAGGCGCAGGCCCGGACGGAGGCGTACGAGCGGAGTGGGGCGGCGGCCGGGCCGCCGTCCGCGTCCCCGACGGCCCCGCAATCCGCGCCGCAATCCGCGCCGCAGTCCGCCCCGCTGTCCGGAACCGCGCCGGGTGCCGAAGCGGCGGCCGGGCTGGAGGAGTTGCCGGAGGCGGAGCAGCTCCCCTGACACGGGAGCGGCGGTTCCCGGAGGTGGAAGAGCTGTCCTGGTGTGCGAAGGAAGTCCCCCGCTGGGCTGAATCTCCGGTGCGGCGTTCCGGTGCCGGTGGGTGAAGTCCGGCCTGGAGCGTCGGTTTTCAGACAGGTGTAGACCGCGCCCGAGGCCCGTTCCGTACCACTCCAAAGTGTTCGTTTGGTGTCCGCCCAGGGAAACGACGTGCGCGGATATCGGAACGCGGGACGAACGACCGGTCGGGCGCGTTCCGTTCTCCAGACCGGATCTCGTTCTTGTGCGCGAGCCCCGTTAATCGGAATACTCGAAACCGCGCATTGGCATGGACGCGACTTCCTGCGGCAGGCTGCGCGGGCAACTCCCGTTCCGTGTCTGTTCCTCAACACCCTCCGGGCACGCGGCCCCCCACATACCGCTGCCCGTCCCCCCACGGGAGGCTTTGAGTTGAAGCACCGACGGAATACTCAGCGGCGCGCAGTCCTGGCCGGCGCGGGCGCGCTGGCCCTCGCGGCCACCGCGACGCTCACCCTGGCCAACGCCAACGCGGCGGACGGGCCGACCGCGAAGCAGCTCACCCCCGCCGCGGCCACCGCGCTCGCGTCCCAGCTCAGCGGCCACGCGGCCGGTTCGTACTACGACGCGGCGGCGAAGAAGCTGGTCGTCAACGTCGTGGACCGGGCGGCGGCCGACGCCGTACGGGCCCAGGGCGCCGAGGCCAGAATGGTCCGGCACAGCCTCGCCCAGCTCGACGCGGCCCGGCAGACGCTCAAGCGGCAGGCCACCATCCCCGGTACGGCCTGGGCGATGGACCCGCGGACCAACAAGGTCGTCGTCACCGCCGACCGCACGGTCTCGGGCGCGAAGCTCGACAAACTGAACAAGGTCGTCAAGAGCCTGGGCAGCAAGGCCACGCTCCGGCACAGCAAGAGCGCGTTCACCCCGTTCATCGCCGGCGGTGACGCGATCTGGGGCAGCAGCTCCCGCTGCTCGCTCGGCTTCAACGTCACCAAGGGCGGCCAGCCCTACTTCCTGACCGCCGGGCACTGCGGCAACGCCGTCAAGTCGTGGTCGGACAAGCAGGGCGGCCAGGAGATCGCGAGCACCGAGGACTCCAAGTTCCCGGGCAGTGACTACGCCATCGCCAAGTACACCGCGGACATCGCGCACCCGAGCGAGGTGAACACCTACGGCGGCAGCCCGCAGAAGATCACCAAGGCCGCCGAGGCGACCGTCGGCCAGAAGGTCACGCGCAGCGGCAGCACCACCCAGGTGCACGACGGCACGGTCAAGGCGCTCAACGCGAGCGTCAACTACCAGGAGGGAACGGTCGAAGGGCTGATCCAGACCGATGTCTGCGCCGAGCCCGGCGACAGCGGCGGCGCGCTGTACGCCGGCGATTCCGCGCTGGGCCTGACCTCGGGCGGCAGCGGCAACTGCTCTTCGGGCGGCGAGACCTACTTCCAGCCGGTCCCGGCGGCCCTGAAGGCGGTCGGCGCGGAGATCGGCTGACGGCCGGCCGTGCCACCGGCCGATCGTGCGATCGGTGTCCTGAGCGCGGCCATTCGGTAGCGGAACGTCCCCCGGCGGCAATTGCCGCCGGGGGACGTTTGCCGTTTTCCGACGGTGCGTACGGACGGTGTGGACGCGCCGCCGGCGGTCGGCAAAAGAATAGGAAAGAAGGCTGCGTAAATACTGCCGGTCCGATGGGTGTAGGTCGGGCGGCGTACGGCACCCGGTGCCGGGGCTTCCGGCGGCAGTGAGCCCCAGCGCCCAGGGAATCGTTTTCGTGACGATGTGCGACCCGTTGAAATGTTGACGCGAATGTCATGTGACCCGCCCATTCGAAGGGGTGTGAGGCACCTCTCAAGGCGGCCGCATTCTCGGAAAGCGACCGCCAAATGTCCGGTATGGGGGTGTTTCGTCGGTGCGGTGCGCGACGACTTCAGGAAGTCGGGAGTCCTTTGCCGAAATGCACTTCCGGCTTTTCCCGTTCGACGGTCGGAACGGATTTGCCAAGCCCGTTGCGGCTGGCTCTAATGAGGCATCAGCCCCGTGGCCGAAAAGAATCCGGCGAGCAGCCGGTGAGCCGCGCGCCGTGCCGTTCCGGCGGGTGGTGCGAGGGCTTCCGTGCTGCCGTCCCGTGGAGGGGGCGGGGCGGCGGCACGGTGCGCGGGCCGCGCGCGGAGCAACGGCAGCGGCCGGCCCCCGGGCATCCGTGAAGATGCCCGGGGGCCGGCCGGCCTGCGCGGCGAGAGGGTGGCCGCACCGTTTCAGCGGGTCACCGCCCGGTCGGGGCCGTCAGAACTCGAAGACCAGCCCCTTGCCGCCCTCCATCGTGCAGGGGTTGGCGAAGGTGTGCTCGTAGGTGACGCGGCGTCCCTGCCAGACACCGTTCGCGGTGACCGTGACGGGGTTCCACTCCTTGGTGCACATACGGTCCGCCGCGGACTTGGTGATCGCGTCGAAGTCGCCGTTCGCGGTGCGCAGCTGAGCGCAGGCGGCACGCGCCATCGGGTGCGTACCGGTTCCGGACGAGCTACAGCTCAGCGACACGGCGCGCTGGATGGAGGCCGTAGCGGCGTTGTCCCCGTACCCCACGGTGAGGACCAACTCCGAGGGTGCGTACAGGCTCTTCGGCGTCGCGGGCTGCGCCTGGGCCGTGGTGGCCAGGCCGCCGAGCACGAGCGCCGCGCCGAGCGCGATCCCCCCAGTGATGTACCGCATTTTCGAACTCTCCTTCGGTTGTCGTCTCGTATGCCGGACGGTGAGGAGTCTGGCCGAGGCGCGACAGGAAAGCACATCGATCGGTGACTTCCAGTCGTTGGTTGAAAACGCTGTGTGGTGGCGTGAAGTGATGTGACGGGCGTTTCGGTACGTGATGTGTGCTATGCCGCGCGGTCAGCCAGAACGTCGGGGGCGTGGGGTTCCGGCCGGGTCGGGTGCGCGGCGAAAAGCGGCCAACTCCCGTTGTTCATGGGGGTGCAGGGGGCTCGTGGGGGTTCGCCGCTAATGGCCGAAGTGTGGTGCCGACGGAGTGTGTCGGGGGCGTGGCGGGGCGTGAGGAGGCGTCGGTCGGCGCGCGAGGGTCGGTCCGCGCCCACCGTGCGGACCGTCGCCCGTACCGCGGCTCGCACGGCGGTCCGCGCCGCTGCCCGTACGGGCTGTGCAGGGGAAGCGCGCGTAGCTCCTGACCGGCTCATCTACAGTTCTCAGGACGGTCCGCCACCTGGTGACACAAAGAAGGAATTGACACATATGCCGACCGAGACGTTCGAGTTCCAGGTAGAAGCACGCCAGCTCCTGCAGATGATGATCCACTCGATCTACTCGAACAAGGACGTTTTTCTGCGCGAGCTGATCTCCAACGCCTCCGACGCGTTGGACAAGCTGCGCCTCGAAGCGCTGCGCGACGAGTCGCTCGACGCCGATGTCTCCGACCTCCACATCGCCATCGAGACCGATGGTGAGGCCCGGACGCTGACCGTCCGCGACAACGGCATCGGCATGTCGCACGACGAGGTGGTCCAGCTCATCGGGACGATCGCCAACTCCGGCACCGCGAAGTTCCTCCAGGAACTGAAGCAGGCCAAGGACGCGGCCACCGCCGAGGGGCTGATCGGCCAGTTCGGCGTCGGCTTCTACGCCGCGTTCATGGTGGCCGACGAGGTCACGCTGGTCACCCGCCGCGCCGGCCAGAGCGAGGGCACCCGCTGGTCGTCGACCGGCGAGGGCACGTACACCGTCGAGCCGGTCGAGGACGCGCCGCAGGGCACCGCGGTGACCCTGCGGCTCAAGCCGGTGGACCAGGAGGACCAGCTCTTCGACTACACCTCCCGCTGGAAGATCAGGGAGATCGTCAAGCGGTACTCCGACTTCATCACCTGGCCGGTCCGGATGGCCCCCGAGGCCCCGGCGGCCGAGGAACAGGGGGAGGACGCCGAGGACGGCAAGGCGTCCGAGCCCGAGACGCTCAACTCGATGAAGGCGCTGTGGGCGCGCTCCCGGGACGATGTGAGCGACGAGGAGTACCACGAGCTGTACAAGCACATCAGCCACGACTGGTCCGACCCGCTCGAAACCCTCCGGATGCAGGCGGAAGGCACGTTCGAGTACCAGGCGCTGCTGTTCCTGCCGTCCCGCGCGCCCCAGGACCTGTTCGCGCGCGAGCACCGGCGCGGGGTGCAGCTCTACGTCAAGCGCGTCTTCATCATGGACCACTGCGAAGCGCTGCTGCCCGAGTACCTGCGCTTCGTCAAGGGTGTCGTCGACGCCCAGGACCTCTCGCTCAACGTCTCCCGCGAGATCCTCCAGCAGGACCGCCAGATCCAGCTCATGCACCGCAGGCTGGTGAAGAAGGTGCTGTCCACCGTCAAGGAGATGATGACGCAGCGTCCGGAGAACTACGCCACGTTCTGGGGCGAGTTCGGCCGGGTCGTCAAGGAGGGCCTGCTCAGCGACCACGAGAACCGCGACGCCATCCTGCGCATCGCCTCGTTCCCCACCACCCACGACCAGGAGAAGCCGGCCACCCTCCAGCAGTACGTCGAGCGCATGAAGGAGGGCCAGGAGCACATCTACTTCATGACCGGCGAGTCCCGCACCGCCATCGAGAACTCGCCGCACATGGAGGCCTTCCGGGACAAGGGCTACGAGGTGCTGCTGCTGACCGACCCGGTCGACGAGGTGTGGGTCGAGACCGTCCCCGAGTTCGACGGCAAGGAGCTGCGGTCGATCGCCAAGGGCGAGGCGGACCTCGCGAAGGAGGAGTCCGAGGAGGACAAGGCCGAGCGGGCCAAGCGGCAGGAGGACTTCGCCGGGCTGCTGTCCTGGATGACGGAGCGCCTCGGCGACGAGGTCAAGGAGGTGCGGCTGTCCTCCCGGCTGACCGTCTCGCCCGCCTGCGTCGTCTCGGACACCGACGACGTGACCCCGGCGCTGCGGAACATGTACCGCGCCATGGGCCAGGAACTGCCCGAGGCCAAGCGCATCCTGGAGCTCAACCCGGGCCACCCGCTGGTCGAGGGGCTGCGCAAGGCCCAGGCCGAGCGTCCCGACGACGCGGACCTCGCCGGTACGGCCGAACTGCTGCACGGCATGGCGCTGCTCGCCGAGGGCGGCGAACTGAGCGACCCGGCACGCTTCACCAAGCTGGTGGCGGAGCGGCTGGAGCGCGCGCTGTAGGCGCGTCGGCAAGGCTCGTCCCGTAAGACTGCCGCCGGGTCCTTCACGGGCCCGGCGGCAGTGTCATGTCCGGCGCCGGTCCAGCCCGGACAGGCCGGCCGTCAGCGCGCGCATGCCCCGCACCACCAGTTCGGCAGGGTCGTCCGCCCGCCCTTCCGGCGCCTCGTCCGCCGCCCATGTCTCCACCGCGACCCGCATCGCGGTGTTCGCGGCCGCCGCCGCGAGCCGCACCTCCGCCGGACCGCCGTCCGTCAGCCCGGCGAGGACGGGGATCAGCGCCTCCTCGCAGTCGTGGTGCACCCGGTGCCAGACCGAACGCAGCGCCGGATCGTCCCGCATCACCCGCAGCAGTCCGCGGGTCCACCGCAGTGCCTCGGCGGCCCGCTCGTCGGACGGCGTCAGCGCCTGCCGGGCCGCCCGCTCCAGCACGTCCCGTACGGACCGGCCGTCCTCCTGCGTCTCCGCCTCCGCCGCCAGTCGGCGCAGGTCCGCGAGCCACTGCCGTACGCCGACGGCCAGCAGCGGCGCGACCGCGTCCTCCTTGGTGCGGAAGTACCGGTAGAAGGTGCGCAGGGCGACACCGGCGGACCGGGCGATGTCGTCGGCGGTGACGGCGCTGCCCCGCTCGGC
The DNA here is from genome assembly GCF_040646595.1 of Streptomyces sp. NPDC045470. NCBI lineage: Bacteria > Bacillati > Actinomycetota > Actinomycetes > Kitasatosporales > Streptomycetaceae > Streptomyces > Streptomyces sp. NPDC045470. The sequence continues at coordinate 204,292 of NZ_JBEZAN010000010.1, read as the reverse complement.
GAACAGGGCCGCCGCGGTACGCGCGATCTCCAACTGGGTCTCCGCCTTGCGCCGCTCGGTCAGGGAGGCGGCGGCGGGCGGCAGGGGTGCGGTGGGCATGGGGCGAGCTTACGTCGCCCGTACGTCGAAGTGGCACTCCATGCCGATGTGGCACATTGTGCCACCTGGGCGTACGGTGCCGGTGTCGTCCGCGGCGGACGCGGACACCGAAGGCAGGAGAGAGCCACATGGAGCGCTTCGACGGACGCCGCGTGCTGATCACCGGAGCCGGATCGGGCATCGGGCAGGCCACCGTCCACCGGATCCTGGCCGAAGGCGGCCGGGTGGTGGCCGCCGACATCAGCGAAGCCGGGCTGAAGGCCACCGCCGAACGGGCCGCGGCGGACGGTCACGGCGACCGGCTGAGCACCGCGGTCCTGGACATCGCGGACGAGACCGCGGCGCGCGCGGGCGTCGCCGCCGCGGTGGAGGAACTCGGCGGACTGGACGCCCTGGTCAACGCCGCGGGGATCCTGCGCGCCTCACACACCCACGAGACCAGCCTGGACGCCTTCAACCGGATCATCGCGGTCAACCTGACCGGCACCTTCCTGATGATCCGCGAGGCACTGCCCGCGCTGCTGCGCGGCCGGGCGCCGGTGGTGGTCAACTTCAGCTCCACCTCCGCCGCGTTCGCGCACCCCTACATGGCGGCGTACGCGGCCAGCAAGGGTGGCATCCAGTCCATGACACACGCCATCGCGAGCGAGTACGCCAAGCAGGGGCTGCGCGCGGTGTGTGTGGCGCCGGGGTCGGTGCGCTCCGGCATGACCGACGACCCGGGCCTGCCGGCAGACGCCGACATGAGCCTGTTCGGAAAGCTGCTGCCGGCCATCGGTGAGGGCTTCGCACCCCCGGAGACGGTCGCGGGCGTCATCGCGATGCTGGCTTCCGAGGACGGCGCGTTCATCACCGGTACGGAGATACGTATCGACGGTGGTACGCACATGTGAGACGCGGGGGCTTTTCCGTACTCGCTGGGGCCGAGCGGGCCGCCGATCGGTGGCCGTCCTTCACGTAGTGGGGGCGCTGGGACAATCAGGGGATGACCAGCAATGAGATCCGGTTCGACTGTCAGCGCCGCGACGATTACGGCGACGGGCTCGAGGTCATCCCCTGCATCGACGGAATGCCGCTCACCGACCTGATCGACAGGTTCGAGACCGGAGCCGGGATGCAGCCCGCAGGCGATGCCTACGGTGGTATTTTCCCGCAGCTTTTCCCGTACGGTCCGATGGAAGACCACTTCCATGGGCGATCCGCCGATACATGGGGGATGACACTCCTGCTCGGCTGTGAATGCGGCGAGCCGGGCTGCTGGCCGCTCACGGCCCGCATCACCGTGACGGGTGATCTCGTGATCTGGGACTCCTTCGAGCAATCCCACCGCCCGGAACGCGACTACACGGCGTTCGGCCCATTTCGGTTCGACCGGAACCGATACCGTGACGCCGTGCAGGCGCTGAGCGCGGCAATCAGATCCGACGACGCATGATCACGCACTCCGTCCGCCCCGTCCGGAAGCGTTCCGCCGTCACTGCCGCACCTCGCTGCGGTTGATCACCGTCCGGCCCTTGGTGAGGGCGGAGAAGATCAGGGTCAGGGCGGTACCGGCGACGGCCCATGCGGAGAGCACCAGGAGGGGGCCGGTCACCGCGTTGCCGTGGAAGTACGCGATGGAGCGGGCCACCCAGGTACCCGCCCCGGGCGGCAGCGCGGGGCCGATCACGCGCCAGAAGTCCGGCAGCAGGGGGTACGGGTAGGCGCCGCCCGCGCTGGGATTGCCGGCGATCACCACCACGAGGATGGTCAGGCCGATGCCGATGATCCCGGCGATCGCCTGGAAGGCGAAGGTGGTGGCGCCCACCGCGAACACGATCAGCGCGCCGAGGCCCCACAGTCCGTACAGGCTGCCGGGCATGGCTCCCAGGACGGGGCCGATGACGACGGCGCCGGCCAGGCCGGTGAGGATCGAGTAGACGGCGAGCGCGCCCAGCCGGATGACCGCCCGCTTGAGGTTGACGGGGCGGGCGCCGAAGCTGATCGCGAGGATCGCGGCGCACAGGTAGCCGCCCACGCACCAGCCGACCACCAGGTAGAACGAGGACAGGCCGCGGGTGTCGTCCTTGTCGGCGGGGGCGATGTCCTGGACCTGTACGGTGCGTTTCTGCGCCTTCTCGGCCTGGGTGACGACCTGTTCGACGGCCTGGGAGAGCGAGGCCCCGGAACCGCTGGCCACCAGCAGCTTGTCGGTGGTGCCGCGCGGGTCGACGATCAGTGCGCCGTCGATGTCCCGCTCCTTGATCTGCCGCGCCGCGTCCGCCTCGGAGGAGGCCGTACGAGGGTCGAGCGGGGAGCCCGGCAGCTTGTCGAGCCGTTCGACGAGCCGTCCGCTCATCTGCTGGGGCGCGACGACCGCGAGCGGTACGTCCTTCGGCTTCGGAGAGTGGAAGGCGCCCGCGTACGAGGCGATGAACAGGGCCGTCAGGGCCAGTACGCCGATCATCAGCAGGGCGGCCCGCCCCGAGATCGCGTCCTTCACCTCCTCGAGGAAGCTCCTGTCCCGGGTGTCCTGGTCCCGGATGCCGCGGGTGCCGTCGTCCGCCGTGGCCATGCGCCGCTCCCTCGCCCTGCCGTGCCGAGTGGGTCTTTCGTTCTCAGGTAGGTCTCTCGTTCCCAGACCTTTTGCCCCATATCTTCCGGCGTATTACGGATCTTTGCAGGCCGGGCGAGCTGATCGGGGCGGCGGCGCGTTCGGAGCGGACGGAGGTGGGCCCTGTTCGAATTTCGTACGGTTGTTCGAGAAAAGAGTTATGGTGGAACCGCGACGGGGGACGCAGCAACGGTCAGGGGGTGTACGAGCGGCAGGAGGCGCGGATGCCACGGTTCACGCATCTGCACACCGCCTCGGGGTTCTCCCTGCGGTACGGCGCCGCCCACCCGGAACGGCTCGCCGAGCGCGCCGCCGAGCGCGGCATGGACGCCCTCGCGCTGACCGACCGGGACGGCCTGGCCGGAGCCGTCCGCTTCGCCAAGGCGGCGGCCTCGGCCGGCGTCCGTCCACTGTTCGGCACCGAGCTGGCGGTGGCCCCGCCCGAGGACGGCCGTACGGTACCGGGCGCCGCCCCGGGGGCGGCCCGGCGGCGCGGTCCGGTGCGCGGCGGCGCGTTCGTCGACGAGTCGGCGGCCCGCGCCGTCTTCCTGGCCCGGGACGGCGCCGCCGGATGGGCCGTGCTGTGCCGCCTGGTCTCGGCCGCGCACGCGGCCTCCCTGCCGGGCGATTCGACCCGGCCCGTCCTGACCTGGGCCGCCCTCACCGAAGCGGTGCGCGCCGGGGCGCCGGACGCGGTCACCGTCCTGCTCGGGCCCGACTCCGAACCCGGCCGTGCGCTGGCCGCCGGGCGCCCCGACCGCGCCGCCCGGCTCCTCGCCCCCTGGCGCGAACTGTTCGGCGACGCGCTGCGCCTGGAGGTCGTCGACCACGGCCGTACCGGCACCGGACCCGGCTCGCTGCGCCTCGCCGCCCGTACCCTCGGCTTCGCCGTCGAACACGGTGTCCGGGCCGTACTGACCAACGCCGTCCGCTACGCCGACCCCGGCCAGGGCCCGGTCGCCGACGTCCTGGACTCCGCCCGCCGCCTGGTGCCGGTGGACCGGCACCGCCCGGAGGCCCGGGACAGCGGCGAACGGTGGCTCAAGGACGCGAACGCGATGGCCCGCGCCGCCGAGCGGGTCGCCGAGGCGGCCGGCCTCGGGCGCGGCACCGCGCAGCGGCTGCTGGAGATGACCGAGGAGACGGCCGCGCGGTGCCGGGTCGATCCGGAGGACGACATCGGGCTGGGCACCGTGCACTTCCCCGAACCCCGCCTGGTCGGCGCCGCGCGCCGCACCGCCGGACGGGTGCTGCGCTCCCGCTGCGCCGCCGGGATGGTGCTGCGCGGCTACGACCGGCGCCGTGCGTACTGGGAGCGGATGGAGCACGAACTGGACATCATCGAACACCACGGCTTCGCCTCGTACTTCCTCACCGTCGCCCAGGTCGTCGAGGACACCAGGGGCCTCGGCATCCGGGTCACCGCGCGTGGCTCCGGCGCGGGCTCGCTGGTCAACCACCTGCTGGGCATCGCACACGCCGACCCGGTCGAACAGCGGCTGCTGATGGAGCGCTTCCTGTCCAAGCGCCGCGCGGTGCTGCCCGACATCGACATCGACGTGGAGTCCGCGCGCCGCCTGGAGGTCTACCGCGCGATCTTCGACCGGTTCGGCACCGAGCGGGTCGCCACCGTCGCCATGCCCGAGACCTACCGGGTCCGGCACGCCGTACGGGACGTGGGCGCCGCCCTGGGCATGGACCCGGCCGAGGTGGACCGGCTGGCCAAGGCCTTCCCGCACATCCGGGCGCGCGACGCCCGCGCGGCCCTCGCCGAGCTGCCGGAGCTGCGCGGCGTGGACGCGGACCGGTACGGGCCGATGTGGGACCTGGTCGAGGCGCTGGACGCGCTGCCGCGCGGTATCGCCATGCACCCGTGCGGAGTGCTGCTCTCGGACGCCTCGCTGCTGGACCGCACCCCCGTCGTACCGACCCGCAGCGAGATCCCCCACCGTGACGGCGTGGGCGGCTCCCCGCTGCCGATGTCGCAGTTCGACAAGGAGGACGTGGAGGAGATGGGGCTGCTCAAACTGGACGTGCTGGGTGTACGGATGCAGTCCGCGATGGCGCACGCGACCGCCGAGATCGGGCGGGCCACCGGCCGCAGCGTCGACCTCGACGACCCGGCGCAGGTGCCGCCCGGCGACCCCGCCACGTACGGCCTGATCCGCTCCACCGAGACGCTCGGCTGCTTCCAGATCGAGTCGCCCGGCCAGCGCGACCTGGTCGGCCGGCTCCAGCCCGCCACCTTTCACGACCTGGTGGTCGACATCTCGCTGTTCCGCCCCGGGCCGGTCTCGGCCGACATGGTGCGGCCCTTCATCGAGGCCCGGCACGGCCGCAGGCCCGCCCGCTACCCGCACCCGGACCTGGAGGGGCCGCTGAGCGAGACCTACGGTGTGGTCGTCTTCCACGAGCAGATCATCGAAATCCTGCGGATCATGACCGGCTGCGACCGGGGCGAGGCGGACGAGAAGCGGCGCGCGCTGTCCAAGCCGGAGGTGCAGGGGCAGGTGCGCGCCTGGTTCGTGGAGCGGACCGGGCGGCGGGGGTACACCCCCGAGGTGATCGAACGCACCTGGGAGATCGTCGAGGCGTTCGGCTCGTACGGCTTCTGCAAGGCGCACGCGGTCGCCTTCGCGGTGCCGACGTATCAGTCCGCCTGGCTCAAGGCGCACCACCCGGCGGCCTTCTACGCCGGGCTGCTCACCCACGACCCGGGGATGTACCCGAAGCGGCTGCTGCTGGCGGACGCGCGGCGGCGTGGGGTGCCGGTGCTGCCGCTGGACGTGAACCGGTCGGCGGTCGCTCATCGAATCGAACTGGTGTCCGGTAGTGCGGGTGCGGGTGCGGGTGCGGGTGCGGGTGCGGATGTGGGGGACGGGGGTGGTCCGGCCGCCAGGTCCGGAGACGGAGCCGCCCCCGCGGTCTGGGGCCTGCGGCTCGCCCTCGCCGACGTGCACGGCATGAGCGAGGCCGAGGCCCGGCGCATCGAGGACGGGCAGCCCTACTCCTCGCTCCCCGACCTGTGGCAGCGGGCCCGCCCCAGCCGCCCGGTGGCCGAACGCCTCGCGCGCGTGGGCGCGCTGGACGCCTTCGGCGCCAACCGGCGCGACCTGCTGCTGCACCTGGCCGAACTGCACGGCCGCCGGCGGGGCGTGGCCGAGGGGCAACTGCCCCTGGACGCGGGGGACGGTGCCGCCGCGCCCGTCGAGGCGGTCGAACCGGCCGGGCTGCCCGACCTGACCGACGTCGAAAGGCTCAGTGCCGAACTGGGCGTCCTCGGCATGGACACCACCCGGCACCTGATGAGCGACCACCGGGAGTTCCTCGCGGAGCTGGGCGCGCTGCCCGCCAAGCGGCTGCGGGACGCCGCGGACGGGGAGACGGTGCTGGTCGCCGGGGCCAAGGCGGCCACCCAGACCCCGCCGATCCGCTCCGGCCGCCGGGTCATCTTCACCACCCTCGACGACAGCACGGGCCTGGTCGACTGCGCCTTCTTCGACGATTCGCACGAGGCGTGCGCGCACACCGTCTTCCACTCCTGGCTGCTGCTCGTACGGGGCACGGTCCAGCGGCGCGGGCCGCGCAGCTTCAGCGTGGTCGGCGCCGCCGCCTGGAACCTCGCCGAGCTGGCCGAACTGCGCCGCGAGGGCGGGCTGGAAGCGGTCACCGCGCGCCTCGCCGAAGAGAGCCGGACGGCGGCGGAACCGGCCGGGCCGGCGGGTGGCGGGCCGGTCGACGGCGGGGTGCCGCGCCGGGTGCACAGCGAACCGGGCCGCGCGGGCTCGGCGGCGGTCGAGGCGACCTGGGCGGCGGACCGGGCTCCGGCCGCCGCGTCCGGAGCGGACCCGGCGGCCGCACCGGCCGGCCGTACCATCCGGCTGGAGACCGGCTACGAGCTGCACCCCTGGGCCGACCTCCGCCCGGCGGGCGAAGGCACCGCCACCGGACGCAAGCTGTGGCACGCCAGCCCGGGGAGCGCGGGATGACCGGCCGGAGCGGGACGCCCGCCGGGGCCGGGGCTCCTGCCGAGATGCTGTACGTACGGTTCCGCGCCGCCGGTGACGGCGGCACGGACGGAGACCGGGAAGCCCCGCCCGGCGAGGAGACCTACGAACAACTCCTGCGGCTGCTGGGCCAGTTCACGCCGGTGATCGAGGCGCTGCCGCCGGACGCCGCGCTGGCCGACGTACGGGGAGCGCTGCGCTACTTCGAACGGGACGCCGCCGGCATCGCCGAGCTGATCCGGCTGCGGGCGCTGGCCTGGTACGGGGTGCGGTGCACCATCGGTGTCGCCGGCAACCCGCTGCTCGCGCGGATGGCGGCGCAGGGTGCCGCGCCCGGCGAGGTGCGCCGGGTCCCCGGGGACGCCGTCGCGGACTTCCTCGACCGCAAACCGGCCGCCGCCCTGCACGGCGTCGGGCCGGCGACCGCACGCGCCCTGTGCGCGTACGGGCTGGACAGCGTCGGCCGGATCGCCGCCGCGCCGCCCGCGACCCTCCAGCGCATCCTCGGCGCGAAGGCGGGCCGGGCGGTGTACGACAAGGCCCGCGGGATCGACCCGAGCCCGGTCACCCCGAACGCCGCCGCCCGCTCGATCGGCGCCGAACACCGCTTCGCACACGACGAACTGGACCCGGACCGGCGGCGGCGCGCGCTGCTCTCGCTCGCGGACGACCTCGGCGCCAGGCTGCGCGGCAGCGGCCGGGCGGCCCGCGCGCTCACCCTCACCGTCCGCTACGCCGACCGTTCCACGACGACGCGCACCCGGCGGCTGCCCGAACCGACCGCGCACGGGCCCGCGCTGACGGACGCGGCGTACACACTGCACGCGGCACTCGGGCTGCAACGGGCCCGCGTACGGTCCGTGTCGCTGCGGGCGGAGGACCTGTGCCGCGCCGAACACGCCGCCCGGCAACTGACGTTCGACCCGGCCGAGGACAAGGCGCGCCGCATCGAGGCCGCCGTGGACCGGGCGCGGGAGCGCTTCGGCGAGGCGGCGGCCCGGCCCGCGGCGAAGCTCGCTCAGCCGTACAGCCGCTCCGCGTACCGCGGGCCGTAGTGCTCCTCCAGTTGCTCCAGCGGGATGTCGGGGACCTCGACATCCTTGGCCATGCGGGCCCGTGAGGGCAGCGCGTCGGGCCGCCAGCTCTCCGGCTGCCACATCCGGGAGCGCAGGAACGCCTTGGAGCAGTGGTAGAAGACCTCGTCTATCTCGACGAGCAGCACCAGCCGGGGGCGGTTGCCCCGGACGACCATGGCGTCGAAGAACGGGGCGTCGCGCAGGATGCGGGCGCGGCCGTTGATGCGCAGGGTGTCGCCGCGGCCCGGGAGGACGTAGTTCAGTCCGACCCGCGGGTTGGCGAGGATGTTGCGGAAGCCGTCCACGCGCTTGTTGCCGGGGCGGTCCGGTATCGCGATCGTGGTGTCGTCCAGCACCGTCGTGAAACCGGCGGGGTCGCCCTTGGGGGAGACGTCGCACCGGCCCTCGGCGTCCGAGGTGGCGACGTAGCAGAACGGCGAGCTCGCCAGCCACTGCCGGTCGAGGTCGTGCAGCCGGTCGCGCACCTTGTACAGCGCGTGGTCGCTCGGCTCACCGACCAACTCCCGCAACTCGCGCTCGGACACGACCTCCGTGACCTGCCGGGCCCCGTCGGCCCCTGCCCACTCCTTCGTCGTCACGCTGCTCTCCTCGTCGTCAAGGTCAACTCCCGTGACTGTACGGGACACCACTGACAACCGCCTGAAGCGGCGAATTTCCGGGATTCCTCCGGCGGAACGGGAATCTCCGCAGGGCCGCCCGTCGCTGAGAGATGACACGACGTGGGAAGCGCCACGGCCGCGCGCGCCTGCCGTGCTGTCACGCCGCACCACAGGGGAGTGCGGCGCGGCAGCGGGGCGCGCGAGGCGCCGCCGCCCCCTGAGGTGAAGGAAAAGGGGGCGGCGGCGCCGGTGTGGGGGCCCCGCGAGGCCAGTGGGGGATGGCCTCGCGGGGCCTGCGGGGCCAGTGGGGGATGGCCTCACAGAGTCGGGCCCTGTGTGGGGGGAAGGGCCCTGGGGAGGAAGTGTGCGGGTCAGCCGCGCTGTCGGGCCGCCTTGCGGCGGGTGCTCGCGAACAGGACCGAGGCGCCCAGCGCCAGGACGGCCGCGCCGCCGACGGCCATCGGTGCGGTCGAGCTGTCGCCGCCGGTCTCCGCGAGGTGGCTGCCGGCCGCCTGCTGGGCACCGGCCTGCTTCGGGTCCACCTCCTTGGCCGCGCCGCCGTCGGGGTGCGCCGCGTTCCCCGTGGAGGTGTCCGATGCCTTGCCGGTGTCCCCGGCAGCCTGGGCGTCGCCGTGTGCGCCGTGACTGCCGTGGTGCGTGTGGTCGATGGTCGACTTGCTCGCCTCGGCGGCGATCTGCTGGTCGCCCGGCGCCGCGGCGGCCGGGGCCGAGGCCGCCGCGCCGCCGCTCGTACCGCCCTTGCCGAAGACGACGTCGGAGCAGGTGTAGAACGCCTCGGGGCTGTCCGAGCGCTGCCAGATGCTGTAGATCAGGTGGCGGCCGGTCTTGGCGGGCACCTTGCCGCCGAAGACGTAGTCGCCGCTGGTCAGCGGGGGGTTGGTGACCTTGGCGAACGGTTTCGCCTCCAGGTCCGACCACTTGAGCGGCTTGGCGGGGTCGTAGCCGTCCTTGGTGATGTACAGCTCGAAGGAGCCGCGGTGCGGGGCGGTCGCCTTGTACCGGAAGGTGTGGTTGCCGGCCTTGAGGTTCGTGGCCGGCCAGTCGGCCCGCGGCAGGTCCAGGCCCTTGTACTCGGGGGCGTTGGCGCTGCACAGTTTGCCGTCCGGGATGCGCTTCTTGGACCGGCCGCCCGCGTTGCCGTCCCGTACGCCGTTCCAGTCGTACAGGGCCTGGGTGCCGCCGGCCGCGACCATCGCCTTGCAGGCCGCGGACTTCGGGTGCTCGGGGCCCTCGGCGAAGCAGGCGGAGATCCGGCTGACCGGGTCGGTCATCGAGCCGTGGGCGACGGCCGGGGTCGCGGTGAGCGCGGTGAGCGCCAGCGGGGCGATGCCGGTCAGCGCGATCCCGGCTGCCGTGCGGCGAGCGGTCATCGTGGGGGTCTCCTTCGTCGGATCGGGGGAGCGGCACCGCACGAACGCTCGGTCCGGGCGGTGCGATCAGCACGCTAACCCCGCTGAGCAGCGCATTTCGGTCCGGAAGCCGGTTCGCGGTGATCTTTATGGCCGGCTTAAGAAAGAGCTGAGGAGGGATTAAGGCCAGGGGCGTCCGGGGCCGGGGTGAGGGGGCGCGAGGGTGGCAGCGGGGGCGGGGCGGTGCGGGGGAGGGGCAGGCGGAGGGGGCGACACGGCGGCGGACGCCACGAGTTGACAAGGTTAGGTATGCCTAACCTAATCTTGCGCGGGTGAACGAGGCCGCAACCCCGAACGACGCCTGTGCGGGCCTGATCCTCCTGGCCCGCAACCCCACCGACTCCGTCACGGAAGGTTTCCTGCCGGCCGCGGCCCGCCTCGGCCTCGCCGTGACGCTGCTGACCGACCAGCCGGACGCCCACCGCGCGGCGTACGAGCGGTACACGCGCGAACGGTGCGGGGACGGGCCGTCGGCGGGAGCGCTGCCCGGCAGGCTGGAGATCGTACCGTGCGACGTGCAGGACTTCCGCGCCGTGATCGCGCGAACCTCCGCGCAGACGGGGCGGGTTGGGGCTCCTGCCGCGGTTTTCACCAACAGTGACCACCTCCAGGCCCAGGCAGCCCTGGCCGCCGAGTACTCCGGACTGCCCGGTAAGGACTGGCGGGCCGCGCTCCGTACGAAGAACAAGGCCGAACTGCGGCGCGGCCTGGCCGCCGCCGGGCTGGACACCGTCAACTCCGCCGAACTGGCGCCGGGCGACGCCCCGGCCGGGCACGGCGTCCCGTACCCCTGTGTGCTCAAGCCGCGCGAAGGGGTGGCCGGCGAGGACGTCTTCCTGGTGGCGGACGACGCGGAACTGGCCGCGCGGTGCGGCGAGATCCGGGCACGGCGGCCCGGCGCCGCGCTGGTCCTGGAGGAGTACCTGGACGGCCCGCTGCACACTCTGGAGACCCTCGGCGACGGTCACGTACTGCACCCGATGGCCTCGTTCCGCACGGACACCTCGCCGCCGCACTTCATCGAGGAGCGGCTGACCCTGCTCCCCGAACCGCCCGGCCCCTGCACCCGCCAGGTGCTGGAGCAATTGCACGCGCTGGGTGTCGGATTCGGCGCCTGCCACACCGAGTACGTGGACCAGGGCGGCCGGGCCCGGATCATCGAGGTCAACTACCGGGCCATCGGCGACCGGTGCGACCTCGCCCTCGCCGAAGCCCTGGACCTCCCGCTCTTCGAGCTGATCCTCCGTACGCACCTGGGGGAGCCGCTGCCGGACGCCCTGGCCGTGCGGCGCGGCACAAGGGTGCGCATGGAGTACGTGTGCGCCGACCGGGACGGAACGCTGAAGGCCGCGCCGGAGGCGCACGTACAGGAGGCGGACGGCGTCCGCCTCGACTACCGGCCCTTACGTGAGACGGGCGAGCGGCACCCGCTGTACCGCACCAACCGGGACTTCCTCGGGGTGCTGCGGGCGACCGGCCGCGACGAAGGGCGTATCGACGCGGCCGTACGGGAGTTCCTGGCCGCACACTGTTGGGAGATCGTGCCGTGACGGCGGTGGCGGGAGACGGCGTACCGGACACACTGCGGGGGGCGACGGGAGGAGTGGCCCCGGAGGGTGGGGCCGCGCCGGGCGGAGCGGAAGAGGACCTGATGCGGCGCGTGCTGAGCGCGCTGCTGCGCGAGGACGCGTACGGGCTGCGCCGCCGCGCGGGGACGGTGCGCCGCCCGGACGGCGACTGGCTGCGGCTGGGCCTCCCGGACGGGCCGGTCCTGGTCCCGGTCGAGGCCGACGGCTTCCAGTGCGAGACCGCCGCCAGCAGGGGAGAGCTGGCGCGCGCCGACGGCACGCGGGTGACCGGGGTGGACGGCATCATGGGCGTGCTGCGCACCGCCGTGGCGCCCGAGGACCGGCCGGGCTTCGACGCCTTCACCGGCGAGTGCCACCAGGCGCTGGCCACCGCCCGGATGCAGGCCGCCGAGCGCGCGGCGGTGATCGCCCGCCTCGGCCCGCACGCGGGCGGCGGCGCGTACGGCGGGAACAACGGCGCGACGGCCGGCGGAGCCCGCGGCGCGGCGGCCGGCGCGTACGACGGCGACCGCGCCTGGTGCGGCCCCGGCGGCGCACTCGACTACGACACGCTCGCCGCGTACCGCGACCACCCCGTCTACCCCACCGGCCGGGCCCGCCTCGGCCTGGACGAGACCCAGATCCGCGCCTACGCGCCGGAGTTCGCCCCCGGCTTCGCGCTGCGCTGGCTGGCCCTCCCGCGCGAGGCCGTCAACGGCGACCCGGCGGCGCTGCCCGCCTGGTGGCCCGCCCCCGGTGACCTGGGCCTGCCCCGGCTGGACGGCAGCCATCTCGCCCTGCCCGTCCACCCGCTCACCGCCGAAGGCCCGCTGGCCGAAGCGCTGCGCGCCCGCGGCCTCGAAGACGGCGCGCGGCTCGCCGACCGCGCCTGGCTGCGGGTACGGCCCACCCTGTCGATGCGGACCGTCGCCGTCACCGACGACCCGTACACCCACCTCAAACTCCCGCTCGCCACCGCCACCCTGGGCCGCCTCAACCGGCGCGGCATGAAACCCGGCACGCTCGTGGACGGCGCGGTGGGCCAGCGGCTGCTGGAGACCGTCGTCGACCGGCACCCGCGCTTCGCCGAGACCGTGCTGCTCGCCGACGAGACCACCCATCTGGACGCCGGACACGACCTGCTGGCCACCCTGGTGCGCCGCTTCCCCAAGGGCAGTGGCGGCACGGCGGCGGTGTGCGGCAGCGCCGACGGGCTGAAGGGGGCGCGGAGCCTGCGCGGCCTGCGCGGGTCCAGCGGGCTGCGCGGCGCCCGGGTGGTGCCGCTGGCCGCGCTCGCCGCCCGGATGCCGGACGGCTCACTGGTCGCCGACGACCTCGCCCGCCGCTTCTACGGCGGCGACCTGCTCGCCCTCCTCGACGCCTACCTGACACTCCTCCTGGACTGGCACACCACCCTCTTCGCGTACGGCATCGCGCTGGAGTCGCACCAGCAGAACACCTCCCTCGTCCTGGACGAGGTGGCCGGACGCCCGCGTCTGCGGCTGCTGCTCAAGGACAACGACGGGCCGCGGGTGAACACCGTACGGCTGGCCGCCGTCCTGGGCGGGGACGCCGCCGACCTGTGCGGATTCGACGACCGGCGCATCCTGGTGGGCGGTGACGCCCCGGTGGCCGACGTCTTCGCCACCATCACCGTCCACCTGTGCGCCGGGGCCCTCGCCTTCGAACTGGCCCGGCTCGGCCGCGCGCCGCTGCCGGTCCTGCTCGGGCAGCTCAGAGCGCGGCTCACGGAGGCCGTCGACCGGCTGGAGGCCGCACCCGGAGCTGCCGCCGCCGTGCTGCGCCACCGCGTCCTGGACGCCGACCGGCTGCCGGTCAAGGCCATGGTCACGGCCGGCAGCCTGCTGTCGAAACGCCGGTCGGGGGCGTCGGACATCAACAAGTTCTACGTCACCGGGCCGAACTACCTGGCGCCGGGCCGGTGACCGCTTCCCCGGTTCCGTGCCGCCCCGCGTGACGCCCGTCCGGGCCCGCTGACGCGTTCCGGGCCCGAGGACCCCGGGCTTCCGGGCCCGAAGGCCCCGGAGCCCCCCACGGCCCGGCCCAGCCCCCCCCAGGCATCCGCTCCCCACCCCCCCTGTTGGAGTCCCCGCAATGCCCCTCGCCCCCTACCGCACCACCGGCACGGACGGCCGCACGGTCCCGCTCACGGCCGACGAGCCCGTGGCCCACACCCTCCTGAACTGCCTGCTGCGCGAGGTCTGCGGCCCGGAACGGCAGACCGCCGTGGCCGGTACGCACCTGCTGCTCCGGCTGCCGCGCTGCGGCGAACTCCTGCGGGTCGGCCTGCGCCGCATCTCGCTCACCGGGGCGCACCGCTTCACCGGCCCGGCCGGGCGGTGGTGCGACGGCGGCTGGCACGAACTGGGCTGGGAGGAACTGGCCGCGTGCGCGCAGCGGGAGCTGGAGCTGCGGACGGGCGTACGGAACGAGGAGTTCCGGGCGCAGGTCGCGGCGAGCCACGCGGGTGTCACCGCCGCCCTGGAACACGCCACCGCCCCCGGCCGGGCGGGCAGCCGGGACACCGGTCCGCACGCCCGTTACGTGCGCTCCGAACAGTCGCTGCTGTTCGGCCACCGCTTCCACCCGACGCCCAAGTCCCGCACCGGCAGCGCCGCCGACTGGGCCCGCTACGCGCCCGAGGCCGGGGCCCGCTTCCCGCTGCGCCACCTCGCCGTACGCGCCGACCGGATCCGCGAGGAGGCCGCCACCCCCGCAGCCCTGACCGCGCTGGACCGGCAGGGCGAGGTGCCCGACGGCTACCGGCTGCTGCCCGCCCACCCCTGGCAGTACGCCATGCTCCGGGCGCACCCCGCCCTGCGGGACGCCGTACGGCGCGGCGACGTGCTCGACCTGGGGGAGCGCGGCGACGCCTTCGCGCCCACCGCGTCCGTCCGCACGCTCTACGACGGCCGGAACTTCCTCAAGTTCAGCCTCAACACCCGCATCACCAACTGCGTACGCAAGAACGCCGACTACGAACTGCGCGGCGCCGTCGCCCTCACCCGCCACCTGGAACCCGTCGCCACCGCCCTCACCGCCCGCTTCCCCGGCTGCGACCTGCTGCGGGAGCCCGGCTACCGCACCGTCGACATGGGCGACCGGGAGCTGGCCGAAGGGCTCGGCGTCATCGTCAGGGAAGGACTGGGCGCGCGGCTGCGGCCCGGCGTCACCCCGCTGCTGGCCGCCGCCGTCGCCGACGAACACCCGTCGAGCGACGCCCAGTTCGGCGAGCTGCTGCGCGGTGCCGACCCGGTGGCGGCGCTGGGCTGGTGGGACGCGTACCTCTCGCTGCTCGTCCCGCCCGTGCTGGCCGCCTACTTCGACCACGGAGTGGTCCTCGAACCGCACCTCCAGAACGTCGTCCTCGGTGTCGACGCCCTCGGCATGCCCGTCCAGGCACTCCTCCGCGACCTGGAGGGCACCAAGCTGCTGCCCGGCCCGCACACCGCGTTCCTCGGCAGTCTGCCGCAGGACGTGGCCCGTCCCCTCGTCTACGCGCCGCAGCGCGGCTGGGACCGGGTCGTCTACTGCCTGCTGGTCAACCACCTCGCCGAGCTGGCCGCCGCCGTCGCCGACCGGCACCCGGGGCTGGAGGGCGAACTGTGGCGCGCCGTACGCGGAGTGCTGCGCGAACGGAGCGCCGCACACGGCGAACCGGCCGAACTGCGTGCCCTGCTGGCCGGCGCGCCCCTGCCTGCCAAGGCCAACCTGCTGACCCGGTGGGGACGCGCGGCGGACCGGGAGGCGGGGTACGTGCACATCACCTCGCCCGTCGGCCCCGGCACGGCGAACGGTACGGTGTCCGACGGCCTGGCAGCGCCCCGCACGCGCGCCGCATCCCGGGCCGCATCCCGCGCCGCCTTTCCCCGCCCCCGGAGCACCTCATGATCACCGAGCTGGCCGCGCGCCAGGTGGACCTCCTCACGGCCGGACACCCGGGCCCCGGCAGCGCACTCGACGGACCGCTGCCCGCCTACGTCTACGACCTGGCCGACCTGGACGCCCACGCGGCCTCCGTACGGGCCGCGCTGCCGCCCGCCGTCGAGCTGTACTACGCGGCCAAGGCCAACCCGGACCCGCGTCTGCTGCGGACCCTGGCCCCGTACACCGACGGCTGCGAGGTCTCCTCGGCGGGCGAGGCCGCCCATGTGCGCGCGGCCGTGCCCGCGCTGCCGCTGGCCTTCGGCGGGCCGGGCAAGACGGAAGCGGAACTGCGCGCCGCCCTCGACCTGGGCGTCGAACGCTTCCACCTGGAGAGCGAGCACGAACTGCGGATGCTCTCCGCCCTCGCCGGGGAGACCGGCCGGACCGCCGACGTGCTCCTCCGCGTCAACCTGCCGCTCGGCGCGGGCGTGACGGCAGGCGCCGCGCTCGCGATGGGCGGCCGGGCCACCCCCTTCGGCCTCGACCCGGCGCGCGCGGAACACTGCCTGCCGCTGCTCTGCGACGGGCCGCTACGGCTGCGCGGCATCCACGCCCACCTGGCCAGCGGCCTGGAAGCGCCCGCCCAGCTCGCCCTCGCCGCCCGCATCACCGAATGGGCCCGGCACTTCGCCGCCCGGCACGGCCACTCCCTCTGCGAGGTCGGCCTCGGCGGCGGCATGGCCGTCGACTACACGCGCCCGGACACCCGCTTCGACTGGACGGAGTACGGCACCGGGCTCGCCGAGCTGGCCGACCGCTACCCCGAGTTCACCCTGCGCATCGAGCCGGGCCGGGCACTGACCGCCTACTGCGGCTGGTACGTGACCGAAGTCCTGGACGTCAAGCACAGCCACGGCGAAGCCTTCGCCGTACTGCGCGGAGGAACCCACCACCTGCGCACCCCGGTGGCCAAAGGACACGACCACCCCTTCGTCGTCCTGCCCGTCGACGAGTGGACCCGCCCCTGGCCGCGCCCGGGCGCACACGGGCAGGAGGTCACCCTCGCCGGGCAGTTGTGCACCCCCAAGGACGTCCTGGCGCGCCGGGTTCCCGTCGCCCACCTGCGGGCCGGAGACCGGGTCGCCTTCGCACTGGCCGGCGCGTACGCCTGGAACATCTCGCACCACGACTTCCTCATGCACCCGCCGCCGGCCTTCCACTACACGGGCGAAGGGGCATCGGCGGGCGCACCCGTGGGGCGCGCGCGGCGCAGTGCGCGGACGCAGTGCCACTCGGCGGCGAACGGGCGGTAGCCCAGCGCGGCGTTGACGGCGAGCATCGGGGCGTTCTCGGCGTCGTTGGACGTGAACGCCTCCGTGCAGCAGGCGTCCCGGGCCCGGCGCAGGGAGTCGGTCTTGGCCAGCCTGGCCAGCCCCCGGGCCCGGTAGGCGCGGCGGGTGCCGGTCATCTCCGAGCCGTAGCGGCCCTGCCCGTCCGTGACGGCCAGGCTGAACGCCGCGACCTCGCCGTCGACCGTCACCACCGTCGTCAGGTCCAGGTCGGTGTCCGGGTGCTCCCAGGTGTGGACGATCCAGTCCTCGTACGTCATCGCGTCGACGGTCAGGTCGTCCGGCTCGTCCGCCGTGACCTCGGCGTCCGCCGCGAACAGCGGGCGGGGATCGGCGCCGAAGTCGGCGGCGGTACGCAGCTCCGTACCGGGCGGAAGGCTCGCGGGCAGCGGTGGCAGGGCGGCGTGGGCGAGGTCGAGGCGGAGGTAGCGGGCCACGCGCAGGCGGCGGTAGCCGCGGCGTTCGGCGAAAGCCAGCGAGCGGGGGTCGTCCTGCGGGTAGGCGTGCAGATGGGTGGCACCGAGACCGGCCAGGTGCTCCTCCGCCGCGTCGAGCAGGGCGCGGCCCGTGCCCAGCCCGCGGTAGCCGGGATCCACCAGCGGCGCGACGACGCCCTGCCCGGCCGTACTGCTGTCGTGCCGGACACTCGCCTTCACCACGCCGACGACCCGGCCGCCGGCCTCCGCGACGAGCACCTTCAACCGCCGGGCGGCAGGCGCCTCGGCGACCTCCCAGGCGACGGACTGCGGCGTCGAGATCCCGTAGGGCAGCACCCGGCGCCGCACCTCGCTGACGTCCCGGGCATCGGAGCGGTGGAAGGGCCGCACGGTGATAGTCATCAGCGGGACGGTACGCCCACCGCCCGGACGCCGCCTCCGAATATCTCCGGGCGGGACGCCACCGCACGGCCGTTCCGGAACAGCTCCCGCGGGCCGGGGACCGGTGCGCGTCCGGCACGACATGTGCGGCCCTGCGGACACGGCGGGCACCGCTGGCGCACAATGGGGGCGACCCACCCCTGCGACTCTCGCAACCCCCGTACCAGGAGCGCCACCGTGGCCGTCCAGCAAGCGCCGCCCCTGCGGCTGACCATCGACCCGGACGCGGCGGACGCGCCGTTCGAGCAGGTCCGGGCCCAGATCGCCGGTCAGGCGCGGGCCGGCGGACTGCCGGTCGGCCGCAAACTGCCCACCGTACGCGGTCTCGCCGAACAGCTCGGACTGGCCGCCAACACCGTCGCCAAGGCGTACCGGGCCCTGGAGACGGACGGCGTGATCGAGACGCGGGGACGCAACGGCACCTTCATCGCGGCGGCCGGCGAGGCCGCCGACAAGGAAGCGGCGGCGGCCGCCGCCTCCTACGCCCGGCGCGCCCGCCGCCTCGGCCTGGACCACGCCGCCGCCCGCACCGCTGTCACGGACGCCCTGCGCGCGACCTACGGAGACGACGCATGACCGCCCTCGCCCGCGTCCAGTGCACCGCCCTGGACTGCCCCGACCCGATGCGGCTCGCCCGCTTCTACGCCGAGCTGCTCGGCGGCGAGATCAACCGCCCGACTTCCCTCTGGACCACGGACGACGACTGGGTCACCCTGCACGCCGAAGGCGGCACGGTCCTCGCCTTCCAGCGCGCCCCCGGCCACCGCCCGCCCCACTGGCCGGACCCGGAGCACCCCCAGCAGTCCCACCTGGACCTCGGCGTGGACGACATGGAAACCGCGCACCGGCAGGTGCTCGACGCGGGCGGCACCCTGCTCGACGCCACCCACGACGGCGGACCGCACGGCTTCCGGGTCTACGCCGACCCGGCCGGACACCCCTTCTGTCTCGTACGGGAACGGCCCGGGGACCAGCAGGCGTACGAGAAGGGCACCGTGTGACCGGCATGTAGGCCCTCGCCCGCCACCCCGGCCCGTGCCCCGCGCGACGCTCAGCGCAGCCAGGCGGGGTGGCCCTTGGGCCGCGGCAGGCCGGGGTACGGGGCCGGGTAGGCGACGCGCGTGACGATATGGCAGTGGTTGCACCACCACAGGCAGCCGTCCGCGTCCACGTCGTCCCCTTCGCACGCCATACAGGTGTCGCCCGCGATGCCGGCCGCCACTCCGCGATGGTTGCCGTTGGCCATCCGCCGCTCGTACGCCGTCCGTTCCGACCCGTAGCAGCGCAGGCACAGCGCCTCGTCGAGGCCCGGCAGCTTCACCGTCTCCTGGCCGCACCGGCACAGCAGTACGCCGACATGGCGCGGGTCCAAGCCGACCGGTCCGCCGCGCGGCCTTCCTTGACTCATGCCGGAACCTTTCCTGTACCGGCGCATCCACCGCACCGCGTCTTCACCGGGTTGCCGCCCCGCGTCTCCCATCGTCCTCCCCGCCGCGGGGCGCCGCTGGGCTTTGGGCAGATCAGTCGACCGGCCGGCGCCCCCGTCGCGACAGACGCCCCGCCGCCCCAGGCACCCCGCCGCTACAGGTACAGCCCCGCGTCCGGGCCCGAGTCCTGCGCCGGGACCGCGGCGGGACCGGTGCCGCGGCGCAGCGCGTACAGCTCCGCCAGGGTCGCCCCGTCCCGGCCGATGCCGTCCTCCTTGCCGAGCCAGCGCACCGCTTCGGCGCGGTTCAGCGGGCCCACCTCGATACGGGCCAGGCAGCGGCCGGGCCGTACCACCGCGGGGTGCATCCGCTCCAGGTCCTCGTTGGTCGTCACCCCGACCAGGACGTTGCGGCCCTGGCCCAGCAGCCCGTCCGTCAGGTTCAGCAGCCGGGACAGCGCCTGCCCCGCCGTGTGCTTGGCCTCGCCGCGGATCAGTTCGTCGCAGTCCTCCAGCAGGAGCAGCCGCCAGCGTCCCTTGCCCGCCGCGTCGTCCTCGCCGATGGCGATGTCCATCAGGTAGCCGATGTCGTTGAAGAGGCGTTCCGGGTCCAGGACGCAGTCGACCTGGCACCAGTCGCGCCAGGAGCGGGCCAGGGTGCGCAGCGCG
Source organism: Streptomyces sp. NPDC045470 (assembly GCF_040646595.1). Classification (NCBI taxonomy): domain Bacteria; kingdom Bacillati; phylum Actinomycetota; class Actinomycetes; order Kitasatosporales; family Streptomycetaceae; genus Streptomyces; species Streptomyces sp. NPDC045470. The sequence continues at coordinate 184,689 of NZ_JBEZAN010000010.1, read as the reverse complement.
GAGGTCTTGCCCGTACCGGGCGGCCCGTGCAGCAACAGCAGCCGCCCGGAGATCTCTTCGGGGGCCACCTTCATCAGCCGGTCCAGGGCCTCGGCCACCGGCGTGGAGTAGTTGGGGCGGATCTCGTCCCACGTGCCGGCGGAGATCTGCCGGGTCGTGCGGTGCGGGCCGCGCCGGGGGGAGAGGTACCAGAAGCCCATCGAGACGTTCTCCGGCTGCGGCTCCGGCTCGTCCTCCGCGCCGTCGGCGGACTGGCTCAGCACCTTCTGGGCCAGCTCGTCGGTGGTGGCCGTGACGGTCACGTCGGCACCGCGGTTCCACCGCGACACCAGCAGGGTGAAGCCGTCGCCCTCGGCGAGGGTCGCGCTGCGGTCCTCGTCGCGGGCCGAGCGCAGCACCTTGGCGCCGGGCGGCAGCAGCGTCAGACCGGATTTGACCCGGTCCACCGAGCGGCTGCGCGCGTACGGCTGCTCGCCGCTGGCGAACCGCCCCAGGAACAGGGCGTCGACGACATCGGACGGCGAATCGCTGTCGTCCATGTTCAGACGGATCGGGAGGGACTCCTCGGCGGGGGACGGCTGGACGCGGTCGGCACACATGACCACCATGATCCGGCAACAGCGCCCGACGCGTACACGGAATTTCCCCTGTCAACGGCTCTTTCTTCGAGAAGTCCGGCCGCAGGCGGACCGGCCCTGCGCACTTCACGGGAAACCGGCCGTCCGGCCCGCGAAGCTGGCTAGGCTGGCCCGTTGTGGGACGTCATGGGGAACGTCACGGTGGGGGCCGGCACGGCGGTACGGGAGCGGCGCGGCCGCCGCACCCGTCGGGCGCGCCGGACGGCGGGCGGGGCCGCAGATTCCGCAACCGGTCCCGGGCCACCGCCCTGCTCGCGATGGGCGTGGCGGTGCTGGCCATGGCGCTGGCGATGTGCGGGTTCCCGCCGGAGGACGGCCGCGGCGGACGGGCCGCCGGCTCGCCCGCCGCACAGGTGGGCTGGGGCTTCACCCACACCGAGTACAGCGCGGACCGCGGCGAGGAGCAGGCCACCGCGAGCGCCGACCGGCTGCTGTCCGCCGACCCGATGCCGCAGAACCAGCACGTCATGGGCTGGGGCGCGCAGAACCCCGAACCGAGCCCGGGGAAGTACGACTTCACGGAGCTGGACAGCCGCGTCGACCTGATCCGCCGGACCGGCGGCACACCCGTACTGACGCTGTGCTGCGCCCCGGACTGGATGAAGGGCGGCAGGGCGGGCGAGACGGACTGGAGCGAGCTGGAGAAGGCGCCGAGCCCGGAGCACTACGCGGACTTCGCCGCACTGGCCGGCACGATCGCCCGCCGCTACCCGGACATCCGGCACTTCATCGTCTGGAACGAGCTGAAGGGCTTCTTCGACGAGGCACGCAACCGCTGGGACCACGAGGGCTACACCCGCCTGTACAACATGGTCTACCGGGAGCTGAAGAAGGCCGACAGGAACAACCTGGTGGGCGGCCCGTACGCGGTCATGGACAGCTACGCGCCCGGCGACGACACCTACGCCTCCGACGTCAAGGGCCCATGGGGCAGCCTGGACCGGCGCACCGTCGACGCCGTCGAGTACTGGAACGAGCACAAGGCGGGCGCGGACTTCGTCGTCGTGGACGGCTCCAGCTACACCAAGGACGACCGGTACGTGCCCGACGCGTTCACCGCCACCCGCAAGTTCGCCGACGTCGGGCGCTGGCTGCGGAAGACGACCGGCCTGCCGCTGTGGTGGGCGGAGTGGTACGTCGAGGTCGCCGACCGCAACGACGACCGGCGCGGCTGGAGCGAGCCGCGCCGCACCGCCACCCAGGCGAGCGCGCTGATCTCCATGGCCGAGGGCGGCGCCACCAGCGGCTTCTACTGGAACCCGCAGAACGAGGGCGCCGACTGCCCCGGCTGCCTGTGGCGCAGCACCGAACTCCAAGACGGCGGCGGCCGACTGCCCATGATGGACCTGCTGTCCCGCTTCTCCCGCGCGTTCCCGCCCGGTACGTCCTACGAGCGGGTCGACGTGGCCGCGGCCGGCCGGGCGGACGTCCGCGTCCTGGCCGACGACGAGGACGCCCTGGTCGTCAACGTCCGTGACCGTCCTGTCCGGACGACGGTGGACGGACAGCGCGTCACCCTGGACGCGTACGGGATCCAGTGGCTGAAGCGCTCCTGAGGCCCGCCGCCCGGCCGTGAGCCACCGGGCGCCCGGCACCGCGCACGGCCCGGCCGGACGCCCGGCGGCTCACGACATCGTCACGAACCGCTGGACGAGAGCGACCAGGAACACCAGCATCAGCGGCAGGGTGAACCAGAAGGAACTCTGCATCCACCGCAGCTTGCGGACGCTCGACGGCAGCGCCACCCGCACCACCTCACGGGCCCCGAGCAGCAGGATCAGCGCACCGGCCGCCAGCGCGCCGACGACCGACCACGACGTCCACGTGATGCGCGGTCCGACCGGGCCGGGAGCCGGCTCGTCCACCGGCCCCGGCGGCTGCTGCTTGAGTTCGTACAGCGCCGCGTGCTCGTTGCCCAGCACACGGCGCAGCTCCGGGCGCTGGTCCAGGGCGGTACGCAGCCGCTGCTCCCAGGTGGCGGCGTACCCCGAGCCCAGGCGCAGCGACTCCGCCTGGGCTCGGTTGACCACGAAGTAGGAGCGCGGCCCGGCGTCGCGCAGCGCGTCGACGACCGAGTCGGTCAGCACCGGGTCACGCGGGGCGAGGACGGGCACGTACTGCACCCGTTCCATGTCCTCGGCGCCCCACGGCAGCGCCGGGGTGACGTCGTCGACCGGGTCGTTGGACGGCCAGAGCAGCCGTGCGGTGGGCCGGTCGTGCGCGTAGACGTAGTCCATCGCGGCGACCTCGCCCGGCCGGACGCGCTCGAACGGTTCGTTGCCCCAGCGCGCCACCAGGAAGCCGGTCATCAGCACCACGCCGGTCAGCAGGGCGGCGAGCGGGCCCAGGCCGCGGCGGGGGCCGGCGGCGCGCGGGAACAGCGCGAGCGCGCCGAGGACGCAGGCGCCGGGCAGCGCGAACATGAACACCCGCAGTGCCATCTCACCGCCGTAGGACTGCATCCCGAAGGCGAGGAACGGCACGAAGGTCAGCACCAGCAGCGACCGTTCGGAGAACCCGGCGGCGCGCCGCCGCAGCACGCCCCAGCAGGCCAGCGCCAGCACCCCGCCGGCCAGCGCCACCCGGCTGTACAGCACCAGCCTGTGGGTGCTGTCGCCGGTGCCGATCCGGCCGGTGACGGACGAGGAGACATTTCCGCCGATGCCGCCCACGCCGCCGAACAGCTCGTCGAAGTGCCCGGACCAGTACGGCTCGGCGAGGAAGCCGACCCAGACCACGACCACCACACCGAACAGCAGCGGCAGCCCGTACAGGGACGTCCGGCGCACCAGCACCAGGAAGGTCAGCACACCCAGCATCACGAACGGCGTGAGCTGGTGGCCCGCCACGGACGCCGTGAACAGCAGGGCCAGTACGGCCAGCAGTGCCACCCGCTGCCCCCGGCCGGCCGGCGCGACCTCCGCCTCGCCGGGCCAGCGCTTGCCGCGCAGCACCCGCGGATCGCGGAACCACACCAGCAGGACCGCCGCGAAGACCAGATAGAGCAGGTACGTGAAGCCCTGCGGGGAGAAGTAGTCCTGGCCGACCCAGCCGCACAGCGCGAACAGCCACGCCGCGCTCCACTTCGCGCGCCAGCCCGCCCGTACGGACTTCAGCAGCAGGAAAACCGGCGCCAGGTACAGCAGTTGGATGGTCAGCGGCCACCAGCGCAGCACCTCGGTGAAGTCCGTGACGCCGCACGCCTCGGCGAGGAACTGCACCGCCGCGAAGAAACCGGGCCAGCTCCAGCGCGCGTCCAGGTCCGGCACGGCGGTGCCGGTCCGGTCGATGTGGTCCAGGAAGCCCAGATGCTGCCAGGCCGTCGGGAAGCGCGGCTCGGTCTCCAGGACGGCGGGCAGCGCGTGCAGGGCCACCACGGTCAGGATCAGTACGGCCGCCAGCAGGGCACGCCGCGGCCGGGACAGCCACAGGGCGGAGGCGAAGGCCAGTACGAGCAGGACGGCGCCCAGCAGGGTCGCCGCGGGCAGCACGCTGATCAGGCCGAGTCCGCCCATCCGGTCCAGGTCGGCGTCGCCCATGCCGCGCAGCGGCAGCCAGAACAGGGCGAGGGCGGCGAGCAGCAGCGCCCAGATGCCGAGGTCGGGGCGGTCGCCCAGCCGGGCCGTGAGCCGGGTGCCGAGCGGGCCGGGCGCCGTGAGCCGGGCCTTGAGGGAAGCGGAGGTGGGGTGCGGGGTGGCGGACGGGGCGGGGGCGTCCGGAGCCGGGCCGGAGCGGTCCGGCGGCGGCTCGTCCGCCTTCGGCGCCCTCGGTGCCGCGGCCGGTTCCGCCCGGTACATCTTCGTGGGCGCTGCGGGCGCCACGGGCCCGGCGGGCGCCGGCCGCTCCGTACCCCCGTCGCCGTCGTCCTGCGCCCAGGACGGCGCCGGCGGCCGGACGTCGGGCCTGCGTTCCATGTGCTCGAAGTCCACGTGCAGCCCCAGCGGCACCGTGTCCACGTCCCGCAGGGTCCGCTGCGCCCAACTGGGCCGGTGCGGCACCGCGCCGTCCGCCGGCTCCCGCGTGCGGTCCGGCACCAGCGGTACGGCGGCGTCCGGGCCGGGCGCCCGCGCGTCCCCCAGGTCCCCGTTGACCGCCAGGTCGGCCAGGTCACCGTCCGGCGCCAGACCCTCGGCCGGTGCCCGCGTCAGCGGCGCTGAGGGGTGCCCCTTGAGGATGCGGTACAGCTTGACGGACGCGATCGAGACGATCACCGTCAGGCTGGAGATCTCCGCGACGCCCGCGCCGGTCAGGCCCATCCGCGGCAGCAGCAGCACCGTCAGGCCGAGGACCAGGACGCACAGCAGGCCCTGCATGTACGCCAGTCCGGACGTACGGCTCTGGGCGCGCAGCACCGCGAAGTAGACCTCCATCACGACGCGCAGCGCGGCGCCCACCGCGAACCAGCGCAGCAGCGGGGTGGCGGCGTCCGCGTACCCCTGGCCGAAGACGGCGAGGATGTACGGCGCGCACACGAAGAGGAAGAGACAGACCGGAATCATGATCCGGGCCATCCGGCGCAGCGCGGCCCGGGTGTTCTCGGCCAGCCGGGCCGGGTCGTGCGAACCCTCCACGGTCAGTGAGGCGCCCATGTTGATGGCGAGCAGGTTGACCGTGCCGCCGATGGTGGTGGTGATGTAGAAGTACGCGTTGTCGGCGGAGCTGACCTGGGAGGCGACCAGCACCGGCACCAGGTAGACGACGGCCAGCGAGAAGAGCGAGCCCGTGTAGTCGCCGGCCAGGAAGCGGCCCATCTCGCGCAAGGACGGCGGCCGGGCGGTGCGTTCGGTGGCCTTGACGTGCCGGGGCACCAGCCGCCGGAACACCAGCCAGCCCAGCGGCAGTACGGACATACCGATGGCGGCGACCCACGAGACGAAGACGCCCGCCGTCGGGATCGCCGCGGCGAACGCGATCAGCAGCGCCAGCTTGACCGTCGAGAAGACCAGGTTGCCGACCGGCACCCACAGCGCGCTGCGCAGCCCGGTCAGCACGCCGTCCTGGAGGGTCAGCACCGACCAGGCGATCACCGCGACGACGAAGCCGAGCCCGTGGACGGGCCCGTGCAGGAAGCGGTACGAGGGCCCCCACAGGTTCAGGGTGAGGAGGAAGACGGTGGCGGCGAGCGCGACGACCACCGAACTGCCCAGGTACGTACGGAGGACCAGCCGTCCGGTGGCCCGGCCCGCGATCGGGATGTAGCGGGCCAGCGCGCCGGTCAGCGTCAGCGAGGTCAGCCCCGCCAGCAGCTTCATCGCGGCGATGGCGGCCGAGCCCTGGCCGACCGCGGACTCCGTGTAGTACCGGGCCGCGACCAGCCAGAACCCCAGACCGAGCAGCCCGGAGATGCCGGTGTTCAGCATCAGCGCGTAGGCGTTGCGGAACAACTGGCTGCCCCCGCCGCCCTTCCCGCCGGGAACCAGGCCGCCGAACAGGCGTCGCCGCCCGCCCCCGGCCGGTTCCCGTTCCGTGCGCCGCTCGGTCCGGGTGGTCGTGTCAGACACGGCTTCCGTGCACCTTCCCCACTGCCTTGGCCGCCTGACGGGCCCTGCGGACCACGGCGTAACCCTTGGTGAGCGCCCGCTCCCGGGCGAAGTACCGGCCGACGGACCGGCCCTCCACCAGCCGCGCGAACTCCTCGGTGGCGGTGTCGCGCCGTACCGTCAGCCGGGTCAGCGCGTACGGGCCCTGGCAGCGGCCCGCCAGGGCGTTGTTCACCGCCAGCGACTGCCGGAAGCCCGCACCGCGCACCGCCCGCCGCACCCGCCGGCTGGAGTGGCCGTAGGGATAGGCGAACGACACCGGGGGAGCGCCCAGTTCGTCGGCGACGAGGTGCTTGCAGCGGGTGACCTCGAACCACAGGCGGTCGTCGGACACCTGGTCGAGCTGCGGATGGGTGTGGCTGTGGCCGCCGATCTCCAGGCCCGCGGCGGCCAGTTCGCGCGTCTGGTCCCAGTCCAGCATGGTGTCCAGGGCGCCCCCGGTGTCGTACGGGCCGCGCAGCCAGCCGGTCGAGACGAACAGGGTGGCCGCGAACCCGTGTCCGGACAGCACGGGCAGGGCGTGCCGGTGCACGCCCTCGTAGCCGTCGTCGAAGGTGATCAGCACCGGCCGCTCGGGCAGCGGCCGGCCGCCCCGCCACGCCGTCCCCAGTTGTGCCGTGGTCAGCGGGGTGAAGCCGCGGTCGTCCAGTACGGCCATCTGCTCGGCGAACGCCCGCGGTGTCACGGACAGGTCCAGCGCGGCGGGCGAGGGCGCGTGCGCGATCGCGTGGTACATCAGGATCGGCACCGTGCACGGTGTGGTCATGCCACCGCCCCCTCGTTCCCCGGGGCGGCGGACCCGCCGCCCGCCCGGGAGGTCGCGGGAGCCGTCGCCCCGGGCGGTTCGTGCGGGCCCGCGGGTTCCCGGGCCGTACCTCCCGTCCCGTCCGGCACGGGCACCACCACGAAGCCGCTGTCACCCACCGTCCGCCGGTCGCGCCGCGCCCGCAGGCTGCCGAGCGCGTAGCCGAACGCGGTGGCGGACGCCCCCGCGACGATCGCGCCCGCCCGGCCGGCACCGCCGGGCCGCCGCAGCAGCGCGTCGCGCACGCCGCGCGCGACGCCCGCCGGGAGCACCCGGGTCGCGTAGCGCCGCTCCGTCGACAGCCCTTCCCGCGCGCCCACGCTGCGCGTCACCAGCGCCTTGGACAGGCCCTCCGCGTACGTACGGGAACGGAAGTACGCGAAGCGCTCCCGGTCCGCCGGCACCCGGTGGTGGATCACCGACCGGTCGTCGACCAGCAACACCGCGTCCGGCACGGCGCGGGCGAGCCGGATGCACAGCTCGGTCTCCTCGCAGCCCAGCGGCCGCTTCCCGGCGTCCCGGCCGATGCCGGTGGCGAACCCGCCGGCGATCTCGAACGCCTCCCGCCGGAAGGAGGCGTTGCCGCCCAGGACGTTGCGGACGCGGACGGTGTGCGAGCCCCCGGTGCCGGTACCGGCGGGGAACAGGCCCCGGTACGCGCAGCCCACCACCCAGTCGAACTCCTCGGGGAACCAGTCCGGCCGGCGCCCGGAGGCCCACACCGGTTCGGTCCGGCCGCCGACGGCCAGCACCCGCGGATCGGCGTAGTCCTCGGCGAAGTGCAGCAGCCAGTCGCGTTCGGCCACCGCGTCGTCGTCCAGGAAGGCGATCACCTCGCCGGTGGACTCCGCGACGCCGGTGTTGCGCCCGGCGGACAGGCCGCGCGGTCCGGCGTTGGCCAGTACGCGTACCGGGCAGCTCGGCCCGGGTGACGTGAAACGTTCCCTCAGCCGGTCCAGCAGGACCGGATTGTGGTCGACCACGAGCAGCAGCTCATGGGCCGGATGGGACTGGTCGTGCACCGAGGCCACCGCGGCGAGGATGTCGTCCCAGCGGTCCTCGGTGTATCCGCAGACGACCACGGAGACGCGGACGCTCAAGACGCCTCTCCCGTGATCACGGCCGGGCGGGCGGGGCGCTTGTGGCGGGTGCTGCGCTCGCGCAGTATCACCTTCAGGACCCGGAAGCCGTCCCGTACGGCCCGCAGGTTGCTCACGCCGTGGATGCGGTTGTACTCGTGGCTGGGAATCTCCTGCACCTTCAGACCGGCCTTGACCACGCGGATGTTCATCAGCGTCTCGACCTCGAACCCGTTGCAGTCCAGGGCGATGCGGTCCAGGCAGTGCCGCCAGAAGGCGTTGTAGCCGTAGCACAGGTCGGTGTAGCGGGCGCCGAACTTGGCGTTGACCACGGTGGTCAGCACCCGGTTGCCGAGCTTGCGCACCGGCGTCATGTCGTCGGTGCCGCCGCCGTTGGCGAACCGCGAGCCCTTGGCGAAGTCCGCGCCCCCCACCAGCGCGGAGACATAGCTGACGATCTCGGCGCCGTCCGCCGAGCCGTCCGCGTCGACCATCACGATGATGTCGCCGGTGCAGGCGGCGAACCCGCTGATCAGGGCATCCCCCTTGCCCTTGCCACGCTGTTCGACGACCTTGACGTCCGGCCGCAGTTCCCGGGCGACCGCGACCGTGTCGTCGGTGGAATTCCCGTCCACCAGGACGACTTCGTGTATCCACTCCGGAAGTGTCTTGAAGACGTACGGGAGATTCTCCGCCTCGTTCATCGCGGGTATCACGACACTGACCGGCGGAGCTATGGCCAGGTGCGAGGAAACGGGGCGGTATTGCCCCTCCGCGCGCACCGGCGTCAACGGCTTCGGATCCGTTTCCGCGGAGTGGAGAAATGAACTCATGAGTCTTTTTCCCTCTCGTCCGGTGGACCGCCCACCCCCGGGCGGCCCGGATGGGTATCCGGTTCGAAAGGGGGGTTCACACCCCGTTCAGGACGGCAAAGGTCTTTCGCCGGGTGAACAGGGTGAGCTGGCATGTGTGTTTCCGGCCGCGCGGCACGTGTCCCGATGATCGGCGGTGGTTCTCGACATGTGAAGATCGGACACGGCACCCCCCTACCGCGCCCCGCCCCGGGCCCTGTCGCGGCCGCTTGAGCCCTCCCCTGGAGCCGCCTTGCATGACGTGCCGGTGCGGGTGGTGTACGACGGTATTGATGACTGGGACTCTATGGCAATACCTCGACCTCGTATCCCGTTCTGGGTCATTGGCGTATATGGAGCGGTCCATTGATCAGCCGCGCGACCGGATTCGGCCCATCCGTTTGAGGAGGCGATCGGCCGGCCCGAACAATTCCGGCCGGGACACGACCGTGTTGCGCAAGGCCCGCACCGGGACCCGGTGTGCGCGATGGCAGAGCGCGACCGGATGACGGTGCCGTGACACCCATCCCTCGGAAACCGTGAGTTCGCGCGTCTTGAGACAGTCCTTGTACTGTTTTTCACCGCGTCCCAGATCGATGTAGGAGATCCCTTCGGCGGCGGCCCCCTCGGCCATGTGCAGATGCAGCACCAGGCCGGGTGAGAACTTCGCGTACGCCGGGTCGTACGCGGGGAACCAGCAGGACAGCACCCGCTCGGAGCGGATGCCGAAGTGCGCGGCGACCGGCGTGTCGCCCGCGTAGAGCACCGACAGCAGGCCGGCGAAGGATCCGGTACGGGTGTGGAAGAGCTGGTCGACGAGCTGGACGATCCAGGGGTGGGCGAAGCGGTCGCTCCGCCCCGTCCTGCGGTACTGGGCCGACTTCCAGTCGAGCAGCCGGCGCAGCACCGCCGGATCCCGTTCATCGTGCACGTACCGCAGCGGACCGACGTCCCGGCCCAGCTTGCGGCCCTTGGTCCGGGTCCGGCGGGTGAACTTCGGGGAGTTCTCCAGCAGCCACGCCAGGTACGCCTCGTACCCCTGGTCCAGGTCGATGACGGGGGAGGGGAAGCTGTGCACCGGCGCCGTCTCGAACGGCTTCTGGCCCTCCACCAGGTGGTCGAACTCCAGCACCGACAGCCCGCACGCCTGCAGCAGTTCGCGGCAGTCCCACTGGAAGCCGGGCCGGTGCACCAGGCCCTGGGCGTCGGAGACCCCCAGCCCGATCGCTCGCCCGACGCCCAGCGCCGAGCGCTGGAAGGGCAGGAAGGCGGCCGGTTCGCCGTCCTCCCGGATCACCGCGATGCGCACCCCGCGCCGGCAGCGGCCCACGGCGAGGGCGAACTCGGGTGCGAGGAAAGGATTCGCCAACTGGGGTGTGCCCAGCAGATGGGCCTGCGACTGCACCGTGCTCCACGCCGCCCGGTCGGCGCCGTTGAGTTCACCCGGGCGGTACACGCTGATGTCCACGTCAGTTCGTCCGACTTCCCCGTCCACGGGCGCCGCTACGCCGGCGCCGCACGCTGACCCCTAGGAACACGATGCCGCTGAGCACGGCGACGGCCACCACTCCGCCCCGCGCCGACCAGATGTGCAGCGCGAGCATGGCCTGGGCGACCAGCAGGTCCACCGCGACGGCCGCGGCCCCCGCGACGACGGCCCTGCTGAGCGGGTCGAGCCGGCCCAGCGCGGTGGCGGCGGCCGCGGCGGGCGCCAGCACCAGGAAGAAGAGGGTGCAGGGCGCGCGCAGCGGCGAGGCGATGTCGGCGAGCGCCAGGAAGGCGCCCACGCCTCCCACGGCCACGGCCGCTCCGGCCAGTACGGGGGCCGAGTCCGCGCGCAGCCGACCGCCGCCCCGGCCGTCCGCGTCCGGCGCCGGGCCTTCCGGACCGTCGCCTCCCGGACCGCCGTACGCGGGCCCGTCACCGGCGGCTCTGCCGCCGTCCGGTGTGTTGCCGTTGATGGTCTTGATGTGCATGGGCAGCTTTGCCCCCCAGAACCGCCTGATGCCGGGCTTCAATGTCGCGCAGGGGGCGCGGGGGCGTCAAGACACGAAGAAGGTGTGAACGGGCCATGTCCGAAGCGTGATTGGGCGCCGTCCGCCACGTGGCGCGGAAGGGGCGCCGGGCACCGGAGGCGGGCCCGGCCCGACGGCCGCGGCGGTGGGTTCCGGCGCACCGGCCGGTGCGCCTGTCGGTATGTGGGTATGTCATATACGCGTCATTGCGATGCCGTGACACGTCCATCGAGATCACCCGTGATCGTGAGAATTCGTGTCAACGCTTCCCGTACCGGATGGGTCCTGCTACATCAGGGATGGCAGAGATCCTGCTCAGGGAGGTTCCATGAGACTGTCCCGACGCGCGGCGACGGCGTCCGCGTTCCTCGTCACCACGGCGCTCGCGCTCTCCGGCGCGAGTGCTGCCGTGTCCGCCCCCCGGCCGAAGGCCACCGACTACGTGGCCCTCGGCGACTCCTACTCCTCGGGTGTGGGGGCGGGCGGCTACGACAGCGGCAGCGGCTCCTGCAAGCGCAGCACCAAGGCGTACCCGGCCCTGTGGGCCGCCGCCCACAAACCCGCGTCCTACCACTTCACGGCCTGTTCCGGCGCCCGTACGGGCGATGTGCTGGCCAATCAGCTCGCCCCGCTCAACTCCGGCACGGACCTGGTGAGCATCACCATCGGCGGCAACGACGCGGGCTTCGCCGACACCATGACCACCTGCGCCCTCCAGGGCGAGACCGCCTGCCTGAACCGCGTCGCCACGGCACGTGCCTACGTCAAACAGACCCTCCCCGCCAAGCTGGACCAGGTGTACGACGCCATCGACAACAAGGCGCCCGCCGCCCGGGTCGTCGTCCTCGGCTACCCCCGCTTCTACAAGCTCGGCGGCTGCTCCGTCGGCCTCTCGGAGAAGTCCCGCGCGGCGATCAACGCCGCCGCCGACGACATCAACGCCGTCACCGCCAAGCGCGCCGCCGACCACGGCTTCACCTTCGCGGACGTCAACAAGACCTTCGCCGGGCACGAGATCTGCTCCTCGGCCCCCTGGCTGCACAGTGTGACCCTCCCCGTGGAGAACTCCTACCACCCCACCGCCAATGGCCAGTCCAAGGGCTACCTGCCCGTCTTCGGCTCCGCCGCCTGACCCGTCCCCACCCCCCCCTCAGGAGAAGTCCCGCCCGCCGGGTGGGGCTTCTTCCACGTCCGGGGGCGCGGGGGCCGCCGTCGTCAGGTCCGCGGGCCGCCGTCGCCACCCGTGCCGGTCGCTCCGCCGAACGGCCCGCCGTCCGCGGTCCCGCCCGTGGCCGAGCCGGCGGAGGTCGTGGGAGCCGACGTGGTCGGCGCGGTGGTGGTGGGGTGCCCGGTCGTCGGCGGCCGGCCGGTCGTACGGGGAGGGGTGGTGGGGTAGGTGTGGCCGGGCGAGGTGGTGCCGGGGTACGTACGGCCGGGAGACGTGGCGGCCGGGGGAGTGGTGGCGGACGACGTGCCGCCGGAAGCCGACTGCCCCGGGGAGGCCCCGCCGCCCGTTCCGCCGCCTCCGCCGTCGTCGCCGGTGCTCTCTCCGGAGCCGCCGCCCGTCGTGCTGCCCGGCGTACGGTCCGGTGTACCGCTGTCGTCCAGCAGCGCGTACGCCACTCCGCCCGCCGTCAGCAGGGCGAGCAACGCCCCCGCCAGCAGCAGCCGGACCGAGCGCCGCCGGCGCCGCTCGGCCTCCTGGTCGACCGCGGTCGTCGTCGTGGTGTCCCCGCCCGGCGTTACGGCAGGTGGGCCCGGCGCGGGCGTCGGCGTCGCGGGCCCGTACCCGTACCCGGCGGCCGCGTGGCCGGCGGTGACCGTCGGCGGCTGACCGGGCGGCACCACGACCGTGGGCGTGGCACCGCCGGCCGCCACCGCCTCCAGCATTCCCTGTGCCTCGGACGCGTCCAGGCGCTCCCGCGGCTCCTTGCGCAGCAGCCCTTCCAGTACGGGCGCCAGCGGGCCCGCACGGCGGGGCGGCGCCAACTCCTCGTCGATCACCGCGCGCAGGGTCGACAGCGGGGTGTCCTGGCGGAACGGCGAACGCCCCTCCACCGCCGCGTACAGCGTCACGCCCAGCGACCACAGGTCCGACTCCGGACCCGCCTGCCGGCCCAGCGCCCGCTCCGGCGCCAGGAACTCCGGTGACCCCACCAGCTCGCCGGTCAGCGTCAGCGCGGCGGAGCCCGCCACCCGCGCGATGCCGAAGTCGGTCAGCACCACCCGGCCGTCGTTGGACAGCAGGACGTTGCCCGGCTTCACGTCCCGGTGCAGCACGCCCGCCGTGTGCGCGACCCGCAGCGCGGCCAGTACCTGCGCCCCGATGCCCGCGGCCCGGGCGGGCGCCATCGGGCCCTCCGCGCCCAGGGACTCGGCCAGCGACAGCCCGCGCACCAGCTCCATGACGATCCACGGCCGCCCGCCCTCGGACACCACGTCGAAGACGGTCACCACGTTGCGGTGCGAGATACGGGCCGCGGCCCGGCCCTCCCGCTCCAGCCGCGTGTACAGCAACTCCTCCTCGCGGCCCGTCAGGTCGCGCGGCGCCCGTACCTCCTTGACGGCGACCTCGCGGGCCAGCACCTCGTCCCGGGCCCGCCACACCACACCCATGCCGCCCCGGCCCACTTGGTCGACCAGCCGGTAGCGCCCCGCCAGCAGCCGTCCGCCGTCCCCGCCGCCCAGCGGGCCGCCGGTTCCCGCACTGCCAGGACCCTCGCTCATGGACGAGCCCCCCTCGCGAAAGAGCGATGCGGTGGAAACGTACCTCAACCCGGCGTTGTTGCCGCCCCCTTGAGCAGCAATCCGCAGCCGGGCCGCAGCGTCAGCCGGACGGCGAACAGACCAGCCGCACCGCCGCCCGTCCCGCCCCCGGCGAACTGCGCACCCGGGTACTGGCGGCCGTCCTGGCCACACCACAGGAGACCGTCACAGAACCGGAGCCTGCCCCTCCGGCTTCCGTGCGTAGGGCGCGTGCTCCGGGCCGGCACCGGCCCGGAGCACACCCGCCTGCGCCTGCCCGCCCGGTGCGGCCCCGCGTCGCCACGGCGGTCACCGCGCCGCGCCTCGTCGTCAGCAGGCCGTAGTGAAGCCGCGACACGATCGCCTTCGCCGTCCGCCGGATCCAGACCTCGCGAGGGGCGCTGGGGGCCCGCGAGCCGGACGCCGCGGTCGTGGCGGAC